>LADR01000062.1 GCA_000961655.1 Desulfatitalea sp. BRH_c12 | reverse complement strand
GCCCTGGAACGGCTCGCGGGCGTGCACGTCGTGCGCTGCGACTTTTCCACCGACCGTCTGAACTGCCGTTACGATCCGGTGTGCCAGACGCCCGACCGGATCGGGCAGGCCGTCGCGCGTCTGGGCTACAAGGTGTCCGCGCCGGGACAGTCCGGGTCGGCCCTGCGCGGCGAGTTTGTGCGCTGGGTGGTATCGGCGCTGCTGTCGGTCAACGTGATGATGCTTTCCTGGGCGCTGTACTCCGGTTTTTTTACGGACCTTACAACGGAGGGTATCCGCACCATCTCCTGGCCGATTGCCATCATGGCCACCGTGGTCATGGTGTACGGCGGCGGGCCTGTGGTGCGCAAGGCCTGGTTCGGGCTGCGTCACGGTGCGCCGGGCATGGAAACCCTCATCGTCCTGGGCGCGGGCAGTGCGTATATCTACAGCCTGTTCAACTTTCGTTCAGACAGTCTGCACCTGTACTTTGATACCGCATGCATGCTGGTCACGCTGCTGCTGCTGGGCAAACTGCTCGAGGCCCAGGCCAAGAACAGGGTGCGCCGCGACCTGGAAGGGTTTTTATCGCTGCAGCCTACCAAGGTAAAACGATGCAGCCCGGCTTGGCCCCAGGGGCGGTATGTCGCTATCGACCAGCTCGGCCCGGGCGACACGTTCCGCAGCGGGCCCGACGAGGTGGTGCCGGCCGACGGCCGGGTCATTCAGGGACAGGCCCGGCTGGATGTGGCCGCGATCACCGGTGAGCCGCGTCCGGTAGCGGTCAAGCCCGGTGATGCCGTGGTCAGCGGCAGCCGGGTGGTTCAGGGCGATCTGGTCGTGCGTGCCGAGCAGGTCGGCGCGGAGGCTTTGCTCGGACAGATGATCACGGTCGTGCAGGAAAGTCTGGGGCGCAAGACGCGCCTGGAGAACCGCACGGATCGCCTGCTGACGATTTTTGTTCCCTTGATTGTGGCCCTGGCGGCCATCACGGGTACGGTCGCTTATATGGCCGGTGTTTCCGGCGATGGCGCCCTCGTGCGCGCTGTTACCGTGTTGGTGATCACCTGTCCGTGCGCACTGGGCATCGCGATTCCCCTGACACGGGTGGCCGGCATCAGCGGGGCGGGCCGGCGCGGTATTTTGGTGCGCAATTATGAAGCCTTCGAGCAAGCCGGCCGCATCGATACCGTGGTTCTGGACAAAACCGGCATCGTGACGCACGGTACCTGGCGTGTGGAGCGGATCGATGTGTGTGACGGGCGTTCGGAGGCCGAGTTGTTATCCTTGGCCATGGGGTTGGAAATCGGCACGGATCACGCCGTTGCAAGGGCGCTGCACGCATACGGCCGGCAGTGCGGCGTCGCGTCGAGCGCGATCGAAGCGATACAGAGCCATCCGGACGGTGTCAGCGGTCGTCATGCCGGAAGGGCGCTCAAAATCGGCAGCCGGGCCTTTGCGCTGGATGGCGCCGCCGGCACGGCCACCAGCGCACACGCCCTGTCGGAAGTGGTTTTGAGCGTGGACGGCCAGCAATGGGCTGTTTTCTATTTCGGGGACACGGTGCGGCCGAGCATGCGGGCTGCCGTGCAGCGCCTCAAACAGCGCGGCTGGCAGTTGCAACTTCTGTCGGGCGACGATGCCGGCGCCGTGCGGGCTGTGGCCGATGCAGTCGGCATCGCGCACTATGACGGCGGGCAACTGCCGCAGGACAAGGTTGCGCGTATCCGCGCGTTGCAGTTGCAAGGGCGCTGCGTGGCCATGGTGGGTGACGGCATCAATGACGCGCCGGCTATGGTGCAGGCCGATTTGTCCGTGGCTGTGCATAGTGGCGCGCCCCTGGCCCGGCAAACCGCCGCCATTACGCTGATGCGCGATCCGGCTCAAATGCTCGACTTTTTGGACTGGGCATTCCAGGTGGACCGCAAGGTGCGCCAAAACCTGTGGTGTGCGCTGGGGTATAATGTGGTGAGTATCCCCGTGGCCATGGCCGGGCTGCTGTCACCTCTGGTAGCCGTCACGGCCATGCTGCTCAGCAGCCTGACCGTCATCGGCAACACGCTGCTGCTGGTACGAAAAGGATAGGGGGCAATCGTGGTATCGAAGGGTACCACCTGTAGGGGCGACCGGCGGTCGCCCGGTGCGGGAGCAAAGCCACCATTCCCGGCAATCATCAGTGCGGGAGAATAAGGCCTCGCATTTATGCGATGACCCGAATACAGTGGCTCGCGCGGGCTACCGCCGGTCGCCCCTACAGCGAGCATCGTGCCCATAATCATTATGACCATAAGCCTCGCGACCATCAAGGTGCCCAATCGTCTAAGGTATCAACCGACAGTTCCCCGCCGCGCGTAGACATGGTTCGCCCTGAGATAGAACGATTTTCCCTTTTTAAAATCCGGCCAGTACGCCAATGCTTTTACCCTGCAAAGTTCGATTGCGTGCGTTGCTTTTCTGTGTTTTAAAGCGCCAATGAAAGATAAAATGACCAATGCGGACCCGCACGAGCTGGCCAAATTCGGCGCCATGGCCGATTTATGGTGGCAACCGGGTGGCGAGTTTCAGGCGCTGCACGACATCAATCCGGTGCGCCTGCGCTACGTGCGCGAACGGATCGGGCCGGCCGGTCTGGCTGGTCGCACGGTGCTCGACGTGGGCTGCGGCGGGGGATTGCTGGCCGAAGGGATGGCTCGCGCCGGTGCGCAGGTCACCGGGATCGACATGGTTGCAGCGGCGTTGAGTGTCGCCCGGCGGCATGCGGCCGACAGCGGTCTGCGCATCGATTACCGCAAAGACAGCGCCGAGCGGTTCGCCGAAAGCCATCCGGCCGCCTATGATGTGGTTACCTGCATGGAGCTGGTCGAGCATGTCCCCGTTCCGGCCGTCCTGGTTCGGGCCTGCGCCGGTCTGCTGCGGCCGGGCGGCGATCTTTTTTTCGCCACGGTCAACCGCACGCCGCTTTCCTATCTGCTGGTGATCCTGGCGGCCGAGTATCTGCTGGGGATTGTGCGCAAAGGCACCCATCAGCATGCCAAATTCGTGCGACCCGCAGAGCTCGGACGGTGGGGCCAACGGGCCGGGCTGACGATCAGCGACGTCACCGGCCTGCGTTATCTTCCGCTGATCGGTTACGCACAACTATGCCGCAGCCTCAGCATGAATTACATGATGCATTTTAAAAAGCGCTGAGTGGAAAGGCCACTTTCCACGCCAAATTTTAAATAAGGATGAATGACATGGCTTTATGGCAAAACCCGGACTGGTTCGATGCCGGCAAGCGGCGTGAGCAACTGGACGATCATATTGCGGCCACCGGCAAGGCCAGCTTCGGTATTCGCACTTTTCAGGAAAACGAGAAGGTCCGGGCGGTCATGCACCATTTCAACCGCGTGGCGCCCAAATATGATTTCATGAACTCGCTGCTCAGTCTGGGGATTCAGCATGTCTGGAAGCGTGCCGCCATGCGCATGCTCGACATCCAACCCGGCGATGCCGTTCTGGATGTCTGCGGCGGCACAGGCGACCTGGCCATTCTGGCAGCAAAGCGCGCCGGAGCCGGCGGCCGGGTCGTGGTTTACGATATCAACTGGCGCATGTTAACTACCGGACGCCCTAAAATCGATCGGTTGGCCCAGAAAAACAACGTTCATTATGTTCAGGGCGACGCGGAGCGGATCAGCTTTCCTGACGCAACGTTCGATGCGGCCATGGTCGGTTTCGGCATCCGCAATCTGACCCATCTCAAGCGCGGATTCGCCGAGATGCACCGCGTGCTCAAGCCCGGAGGCAAGCTGCTGTGTCTCGAATTTTCACGTCCGACCAACCCCGTGTTTCGGGGTTTTTACGATTTTTATTCATTTAACATCATGCCCTTGCTGGGCGCTTTGATCACAGGCTCGGCGGAATCATATGCCTGCCTGCCTGAAACAATCCGCATGTTTCCGCTTCCCGAAGAGCTGGCGGAGATGCTGGCGCGCATCGGTTTCGACCGTGTGCGCCACGCGTCGTTTACCAACGGCATCGCCGTGGCTCACGTGGGCGTGAAATCTTCAGCGGCGCGTGTGTAAGTCAGACAACTTTAGCGCACATTACCGTTCGCGGTCGAAGGTACTTGGGGCGCTTGGCCTGGGAGAAATATTTTGGAATTCCCTTTGCGCGCGGTGTCGCCCGGTCGACGGTCGGAATTTGCGGCAAAATCGGACGGCTTGCGCGGGTGTGGGGCCGGTTGCCGGGGCCGGTCGTCCTGGTAATAGGGATAGCGGCTTTTGTCGTGGTTGAAGTAGTCCGGTTGCCGGTGCGGAATGCGTTTTTTGTGATAGGGGATCGCATAGACTGCGCCGCTGCGATATTCGGCGGATGCCTTGGCTTCGACCGCTGCGGCTTGGGCTGCCTGGGCGGCTGCATTGGCTTCAATCCGGGATCGCTCCGCCTCTGCCTTCAGGGCATCCATTTTTTCAGCCGCTTCGGCCAATTTGCGATTGGCCTCGTCCAGCTTATTATTCAGTTCCGTTGTCAGGTTTTCGGCGCGCGTTCGCTCGCGACTGGCCAAGGCTTCTGCTTCTTCTTCGGGGGAGGTGGTGTGCTCGGTCATCCGTTGGGCGGATTCCGGCGCATTCTGATTGCTGAAATGCATCACCCCATCGGCATCCACCCATGAATAGATATCGGCCTGAAGCGGAAAAGCCACGGCGAGCAGTGCCCAGAAGGGTATCCAGACCCAACCGCTTTTCAGGTTGGAACGTGCTTTTTTCATATCCCTCGCCTCCTTGTCATCTCATACTATTGCCACGGATCCGGGCATGTAAACTACAGACGCGCTAGGCACGTAAACGGTTTACATCGGCGCTTTTTCGCTTTTCACTCTTTCACGACCAACACGGCCGTACCCTCGAGCGCCCGCACCACACGGATGCTGGTGTCTCCCAGCACAAACTCTTCCGCTTTGGACATGCTTTTCCGGCCGATGACCACTAAATCGTATTTGCCCTGGTTGAATTGATCGATGATGCCTTCAGCGGCTGTGAGATAGGGGGTTTCCACCAGCTTCAAGGTGATCGCCTCCGGTTGGAAGCCTGCCGAGATGAGTTTCAGGCGTGCTTGTTCCATTGCCGCCTGAAGGCGTGCGGTGGTGTTCTGTATGTATTTTTTGCCCATCATCTCTTCGCTGCCGGTAGGTTTGTGAAATACATGCAGCAACGTGACAGCACACGCATCGATCAAGCCGGACATTTCCGTCAGCCAGTCCAAGGCCGCTGCCGAACTGCGCGAATCATTAAACGCTATCAATATGGCGCATTTCACTGCGTGTCTCCTCTGGAGCCGGCTGTGCCGGAGTTGAAAGTGAAAAATGGCAAGTGAATGTTTTCTTTCGCCGCACAATGCAGTGCAAGGTTTCCGAACCTTTCAAACGGATGTCAGAAAGCCCTGCAGGTCTTCGACAAGCTCTTGCGTGTTTTCGTAAAACAGCGGGGCACCCTTTGAGAAATGCAGCAGCACGTTGTTGAGAAAAGGAGGAATATAGGGGTAATATTTGCGCAGATTCACCAGTCGCGATGTGTGCAGAATTGAAAAATCTTCCATAGTCACGCGTTCGGCCAGGTCTTGGTATACATAGCGATCGTTTCGAATCATGTAGTACTCGTGAAAACCCTTCCCGATCGCGTATATGATAAGGTTCCCCAAGCCGAAGACATCCAGGCCGAAGGGGTTTTCGGGAAGGTCGAAATCGTAATCGAAATCGATCCAGACATACTTTCCGCTGCCATGCGTCACGATGACATGGTCGTTGCGGATATCGCCGTGACGGAAGCCATGCGCGTGCAGAAAGCCAATGGCCTGGATGGCCCCGATGAGATTGCGCAGAATATCCGGCAGCACCGTCCAGAAATAGACTTCATGGGGCATTTTGAAGCTATCGATGTAATTCAGAAAGTTGACCCCGCGCACGATCTCGAGGACCCGCACCGGGTTGCCGCGGTCATCCGTGAAGTTTGTGCCCTGCATAAACGATGGATGACCCGCCACCAGATCCAAGATGGCACTCTCCTTGGCGGAGTTGCGAAAACAGCGGACCTGCACGCCACCCAACTGGGTCATGAAGGTCTCCGCGTAAGCCAGTTTGATCAGTTTGCGCTCCTGGGTCTGGACGTCGATGACTTTCTTTACCCAGAATTTAGGGTCTTCAACGCCAAAACGGTATTCGCGCTCTTCACCCCGCACCAGGTAACGACGGCCGCCCACCAGAATGACATCGCCGGGTTCGATAGCCATGAAATCGCTGGTATCGGTAACCGTGCGCCCCTGTGCCGGCTTCATGATCCCTTACGCATCCGCGGCGGCAGGTTGGCCATGGCGCCGTCCACCATTTGTACGAAATTGCGCAAGCCGTTTTCTTCGATCGCCAGGCCGACATGCAGCGCGAGAACGGCGATGGAATCGACATCCTCGGGGTGCAAGTCGATCGGTTGATCGTGATAGAGTCGCAGGATGCCAATCACGCTGTTTCTGCTTTTTATGGGAAAAGAAAGCATGGCCCGGATGTTTTCGCTTTCGGCGGCCTGGGGGTACTGCACGCGTGGATCGCCCTGCAGATTCTGGATGAACACCGGCACACCCCTGGTGAAGATCTCCTCTTGCTCCGACATAAAGACCGGGCCTTTTTGGAGGTAGCTCTTGCTGATACCGTAACTGCCGACCCGAAACAACTGGCCTTCACGTTCATCGTAGAGCATGATGCTGGCTCCTTTGATCTTAAAAGACCGGGCGATGCCTTCAACGAAATGGCCGAAAAGACTCTTCAGATCCCCATACGTGGAGATGGCGCGACTGATCGCCTTGAACGCCTTGAGATCGAATCGGCGTGCGGGTGGGGCCTCCTGGTTCATGGGCGTCCTCTCTGTTGCGGGTAAACGGTTACCAATGTACCGAATCGCCGGACGGAAAGAAAGGGATCCAGGGCAAGGTGAACTGACCATTCGAAGTATAGTGGACAGGGGAGATGATTGTCAAACATTGTGGGTGTATCTGTTCAGGGTAACCGCTTTTGCAATGGACCGCATTTTCAGAAATGGAACATCGTTTTTTTCTTAGGGGCGAACCTTGGTTCGCCGGGTGTGTAGATATCTGTGGATCCCTGGTGCGAATGGATACCTTGATGATCGCGATGCTTATGATCACGAGGCTTATGGTCAAATGCTTATGTGCACGATGCCCGCTGTCGGGGCGACCGGCGGTCGCCCGCGCGAACCACTGTGTTACAATTTTGGAGGCAAGTCTAATGAGGCCAATGAGGATAACAGCGGCATGAAAAAAGGGCGGCTCCCACGTCGGAGCGTGGGAGCCAGGGGTAGGAGCGAGAACCGGCATGGCGGTTATGCCGGGGAGGACGCTGAAATTATAGTAGAACACCGGAGCACGGGTAAACGGGGCTACTCGAGAATGCGCAAACAATCCTGCGGAAGGCGATAGGTGCCAATGCCTTCCAAACTCACTTCGACCAAGGCTTCCGGGTCGTTGATGGAGGTGTCCGGATCTGTGATGATGCCGTGGCGCCCGATGAACTTATCCATATATTCTTCCCACATATCATCGGCGCTGCGGCGGTAAACCTCGATTTTCTGGCCTCGACGAAAAGACATAACGGCTTCCTATTCATAGTGTTTCTGGTTCGCGTAGCGTGTTGATGCGTTTAACCGCGACATACGGGAACCTTTATAAAAAGCATGACCCACCTTAATCAATTTTCATGGTCTGATGATGATCGTGGGCGCTCTGCTTGCGCGCGCACGTGTTGCACAAGTTGTGTCCGCCGATGACCGGTGTTATGGCCTGTGTGCGGCTGGCCACGAAGTCGCGGTAGCGCGCCGGGCCGAGCACCACGCCGCAGTCGTCGCAGTAGAGCAGCGGCTGGCGGTTGAGGATGGTGCCGCACAGGTGCAGCACACGTTCGCCGTTGCGATCTTCCATCTGCATGGCATCATTGGGGCAGTTGGTGGCGCAGGCGCCGCAGACGATGCAGCGCTCCTGGGTGACCCTGAAATCGGTGGTCACGGGGTGGTCGAAATCCAGGTAGCCAAGCTGCAGCGCATCCACGCCCATTTTGTCGCGGCAGATTTCGACGCACAGCCCGCAGCGCCGGCAGATATCGCAGCGGAGACAGCGCCGGGCCTCTTCGCGGACCATGTTCTCCGAAAGGCCCAGCTCCACCTGTTGAAAGGTGGTGCGCCGGCGATCCATGTTGATCAAGGGCATTTCGGGACGTTTAAGCGCCATCTTGGTGGCGGCCGGCACCTCGGTCCAGACGGCGCGCTGGTGGCGCACCGGCACCGGTGGCATGTTGGGTTGCGGCAGACCGCTCAGATAACGGTCTATGGCCAGGGCCGCCCGCTTGCCGCCGCCGATGGCCTCGACCACCGTGGCCGGTCCGGTCACGGCATCGCCGGCCGCAAAAACCCCGTCCAGGTCGGTGGCCATGGTGGCGGTATGCACCTGGATGGTGTCGCGGCGCGTCCAAGCCAGTTTTTCCAGCTCGAGCAGAGATGCCTGGTCGACCCTTTGGCCGATGGCGCTGATCACTGCGTCGGCCGGCATGATAAAGTCGCTGCCTTTGATGGGCACGGGTGATTTGCGGTCCGAACCGGGTTTGGCGACCAGTTTGGCGCGCAGGCAGCGCAGCCCGGCAAGGTGCCCGTCATGGCCTTCGATGCCGATCGGTACCGTCAAAAAGGCAAACTGTACGCCTTCTTCTTCGGCTTGTTCGATCTCTTCTTCGTCGGCCGGCATCTCCGAACGCGTGCGGCGGTAAGCCATGGTGACCGACTCGGCGCCCAGGCGCAGACACGTGCGGGCTGCGTCGATGGCCACATTGCCGCCGCCGATGACGATGACATGCTTGCCGGGCAGGTGGCGCTCGCCCAAGGCGACCCGTTGCAGAAACGCGATGGCTTGCAGCACCTGCGGATAATCGTTTTCACCGGGAATGTTCAGTTTGAAGGCGGCATGTGCCCCGATGGCGATAAAAAACGCTTCGAAGCCCTCCTGGCGGAGCTGTTCCAAGGTCACATCTTTACCCAGGCGGGTATTGTAGCAAAACTCCACGCCCAGATCCTCGATCATGGCGGCTTCACGGTCAATGACCTCGCGCGGCAAGCGGTAGCGCGGAATGCCCACCAGCATCATGCCGCCGGCTGATGGCAGGGCTTCGATGACGCGGACTTTATAGCCTTTCAGGGCCAGATAGTAGGCTGCGGTCATGCCGCCGGGGCCTGCGCCGATGACGCAAACCTTGCGGTTCTTGTCGGGCGCCTTGGGCGGATTGGTGTAGCGGCCCATGGATAAAGCGCGCTCAGCGGCAAAAGCTTTCAGGGATTTGATGGCAATCGGCTTGTCGATGCGGCCGCGAACACACATGAATTCACATGGCCGCGTGCAGACCAGTCCGCACACCCAGGGAAAGGGGTTGTCGCGGCGGATCGTTTCAATGGCTTCGTCATCCCGGCCTTCTCCGATCAGTGAGACGTAGGTGGGCACGTCGATGCCTGCCGGGCAAGCCATCTGGCAAGGCGCCGGCGTCAGCCGGTCGCACTCGGCGGAAGCACAATTGTGCGTTTCCACATGGCTGACGAACACCTCGCGCTGGTCGGCCAACTGCTCACGCAACTTCCTGCCCAACCCAGGCGCCGCCGGATCGTCCTGAAAGCCTGCCAATTCCTCGGCCAGGCGCGCGATGGCCGGCAAGTGGTCGGCCACGGCGCGTCCGCAGGCCACATCGCGAACCAGGGCGGCCGCCTGACCGACCAGGTAGCGACTGCGCGGATGCCGCGGAAGATTGTCGTCCAGCGCTTGCTGCAGTACGGACAGTGTTTGGTTTACCGGACATGGGGTTTGGTGCATGGGTGCGCTTCCTTGGTACACAGACGGGGATGATTTCCGTCACGGCATTTCTGAATATTTTCACGTTAGGCCACAATGGCGCGGCCCTATCAGAGACCGGCGCGCGCATCGTGCAAATGAGTGCGACACTGCACTTAGCCATGCCGCGTTCCCACGAAAAGCGTGGGAACGCGACAAAGAGCGGATCAGGCCGGGCGGTGGACACCCTGCTAAAATGCGCTGTCTTCCGGTGCGGCAACCGCTCGGGCATGCCGTTCACGACGGACCTGGGGCATCTGCTCCGCTTTGCCGAATTGCAGACAATGCGTGATGCAAACGGTGACACACGCCGGCTGCAGTCCCTCGTCGATGCGGTCTTTGCAGTAGTCGCATTTGACCACTTTGCGGCTCAGCGCGTTCCATTGGGGCGCGCCCCAGGGACAAGCCCGGATGCAGGCCTTGCAGCCAACGCATTTATCGGCTTCGACAAAGACGATGCCGTCGCTCTCGCGCTTTTGCATGGCGCCGGTGGGGCAGGCGTCTACGCACCAAGGCTTTTCACAATGAAAACAGGGCATGAAAACAAACGACGTGCGCGGCAGACCGCCGACCATCTTAGGGCCGACTTGTACGATCTGGCACGGCTTGGCCGTAGGCGGAAGTTCCTTGTTGGTTTTACACTGGACTTCACAGGCGTGACAGCCGATGCATTTGCGCGTATCTTGAAAGAGGTAGTACTGACTCATGGATTCTCCTTAATAATGCGACCGAAAACGAGTTCTTCCGGTGAAAGGCTACGCCTGCGCAGGCTTGACGGTGACAAAGGTATCATGCAGGGCCGGGCTGCCGCCCACGAGATCGGTGATGCTCTCCTGCAGCACGCTGTCGGAAACCCCTTTTTCAAAGCAACGGGTGGCGCGCCGGGCTTCATGACCGAACCCGTGCACCATGAACACCGCCTCCGGATGGATCAGATCGGTCACATAAGCTTTGATCGTACCGGTGCCGACGCCCGAACCGACCTGCACGTCCTGGCCATCCTTGATGCCCAGGGCCGCTGCGCGTTGGGTGTTGATCCACAACGTGTTGGTGGGGAACAACTCGCTCAGGTAAGGGTTGTTCTGCGTGGACACATGCGTATGGGCAGCCACACGCCCGACCACCAACCGGAACTGATCCCCTTGCGGCCGGGCCACCGGTACGTAAGGCGGAAAAGACGGATACCCGGCATTTTCCAGCAGCGAGGAGTGCAACTCGATCTTCCCTGATGGGGTTTTGATTTTCAAACCGTTCATGCGGTCCCAGAAGATCTGATTCTTGCCATAGGCCACAAACCCTTTTGCCTCGAAATCTTTCATCGTAAAACCGGTGCCCTCCAGCTGCCATGCCACCAGTTCTTCCATGGTCGTGTACGGGAAGTACTGCGCAATGCCCATCCGATCGGCCAGCTGTCGCAAGATGATCGCCGCTTCGCGGGTGTCGTGGATCGGCGGAATGGCCTGCGGGCGCAAAAACATCTGCGGCTTGAGGCCATTGGCTTGCTGCACGCAGTCGGTGCGCTCGAAATAGGTCGATTCAGGCAAGATCACATCGGCATACCAGGCCGAATCGCTGAAATTGACATCGATGCAGACGATCAGGTCCAGCTTTTTGAAGGCTTCCTTGGTCCGCTGGGTGTCTGGTATGGATTTGAGCGCATCGAAACGGTTGATAAACAAGGCTTTGACCGGGTAGGGCTTTTCGGTCAAAATCGCATCGATCAGTAGCTGGGGCACGCCATGGGCGGGGTCTGGCAGTGGCAAATCCTTGCCGCCCGCGCCATCGGCCCGCGCTGCTTCGACTTTGGGCAGTTTTTGCTCGGTCAGCTTACGCGCCGCAGTGCCGTCTACCGCACCGGGACCCTTTTTGAAAAACAGCCCGCCGGGGGTTTCGATGGCACCCATCAGGACGTTTAATATCAGAATGGACCGGCGCAGGTAAATCTCGTTTTCGTGGTGCGCGCCGCGGTAGCCGAAATGAAAGATCACCGAGGGTTTGTCCTTGCTGACTTCGCGTGCCAGGGCCACGATCTGATCGGCTGCGATGCCGGTTTCGGCTTCAGCCCATTCCGGCGTGCATGAGCGCACGAAATCCTGCAGTTCGGACAGACCGCTGACCCAGCGTTCCACGAAAGCGGCATCATACAGACGCTCTTTGAGGATCACATGCATCAAGGCGTAATTAAGCGCCAGATCCGTACCGGGGCGGATCATCCAGTAGCGGCTGGCTTTGGTGGCGGTGACGGTGACGCGCGGGTCGATATAGGTCATCTTGGCGCCGTTGTCCAAGGCCGTCATCAGGTTGTTGACCTCCTTGACCGCCACGGCTTCGAACATATTGCGCCCGTACAGCACGATGTGCTTGGCTTTATCGTACTGCATGCCCATCTGGGCATCCGTGTAGCCGAAAAGGCTGCGGCAGGCGGTATTCACCGATCCCTTGCACAATGCATCGTGGGTAAAATGGTTGGGCGATCCGATGGCCTTTAAAAAGGTTTTGCTCACATGGGTGGACAGGTTGGTGCGCTCGAAAAACGCAACGCTCTTACCCCCATACGTATCGGTGACACCCTTCAGCCGTTCGGCCACGTAGTCCAGGGCTTCGTCCCAAGATGCCGTCCGCCATTGGCCGGCACCTCTTTCGCCATCGCGGATCATCGGGGTCTGTAGCCGTTGATCGTCATAGAGCAGGGCGGTGCCCGCCGCACCCTTGGGGCACAGGCTGCCATCGATGCCGGCCACGTGCGGGTTTCCCTGAACCCACTTAACCTGGCCATTTTCCACCTGCACCTGGATGGGGCAACGAATCGAACACATAAAACACATTGAATAGACAGTTTTCTTCACACTAATCCTCCCGCTGGATAACCGGAATCAATCCGAAATAGTCTCTTTTGCGTTTAGCAATTTTCGTACCACATTTCCCGACCGTGGGCACCCCTTTTCGGGCGCGCCAGATCAATACTATATTTGTTATTACAGTGAATTGCAGAACAGGAGCAACGGTGGCAAGTGCGCTGGACATTGGGAATGCAATATTTAGATTGCATCATAGCAAATTTTATGCAGGATAGTAACATGTAGATTATAAATGGAAAACAATTTTTTTGGCATCGTCGTGCAATAAAATTTGTGCATTCGAACGACCGAGATCGGGGGCCTTTTTCAGGTCGATAAGGGGGGGATTGCGGCTATCTGTCCCTCAAGTACCTGAAGAAACAAGGTAAATAAGGTTTGTAAGGAACGCTGCAAGCGTTCCGCCGGCTGGTGTTCGGGATGGCATATAGCTTGCTCATACCCTACTGCCTGGACTCGGCAACCGGATTCCGAAATGAATATGGGGCTTGCTGTTCACCAGCCGAACTATCCCGGAAACGCGGAGACCGCTTCATGTGAGGCGGGCGCCGCCGGATTTTTATCTTACACCTTCGGAGGAGGCTTATGTATCGAAAACTTGTAGTCTGTATGTCACTTCTATTGCTGGCGGTTGTCATGGCGGCACCTTTGATTACCGCTGATACCGTCTACGCCGCCGGTCTGGAAGACGCTATTGCCCAGGCGCCCAAGGGGACCGGGGCGGGAGAGATCGATCCTGCCGCGCCGGCCGGGTATATGGGCATCCCCGGCGGCCCACAGATCAACCTGGTCCTGGCGTTTTTCTGGGCCGTGTGGGTCGGTTGGGTCTTTTCAACTGTGGGCGCGTTCGGCGGCATCATGGCCGGCGTCGGCCATATCACCGTGTACGGGCTGGGTGACTATGCCAAGAGTTTCAAGGACACGGCCCCCACGCTGAACAAGTTCGTCACCGACAGCATCCGCGTCTCCAACCAGTGGCTGGTAGGGCTCTCAGCGGTTGTTACCAGCGCCAATTATGCCAAACAAAAGCGCCTTATCATGCCGCTGGGTATTTTTCTTGGTCTTGGCTCCCTGCTGGCGGCTTTTCTTGTGGTCTACACCACCGCGGGCAAAATCAAGTTTTCCCAGTATCAGGGGTATTTTGGTCTGATCGTTTTCATCATCGGCGGATTCATGGTCTATGAAATGACGCCGCGCGGAGCATCCAAGAAAAAACGGGCCAAGGAAGCAGCCAAAGCCTTCGAAGCCACCATCAAGCAAAAAGGCGACATCTCTCAGCAGGGCGTTAAGACCGAGAAGTTCAGCCTTGGGCGCACCGAAATCTCCTTTTTTGGCCAGACCTTTGGATTCAGCCCCATGTGGGCCTTTGTGGGCGGTTTTTTCATCAGCGCCATCTCGTCGTTCATCGGTGTTGGCGGCGGCTTTCTCTATATCCCCTTTCTGACCAGTGTGGTGGGCTTGCCCATGTTCGTGGCCGCCGGCACCTCGGCCCTGGCGGTGTTGATCAGCATGGTCCTGTCCATTACCAACTATATGATCTCGGGCGTTACGGTCGACTGGGTCCTGATCGGCGTGGAACTGGTGGGTATTTTTGTCGGCTCGATGGTCGGGCCGCGCACCGGCAAGTACATCCCCGAAAAAGGTCTCAAGGTTTTCTTCATCGTACTGGCCTGCTATGTGGGCTTGGATTACACCTTACGCGGGTTCTTCAATTTCCGTATATTCGGTTGATTTTTTAAACGATGATGCCGGCGCCATCAAACGTGGTGGCGCCGGCCGCGTCCAAGTCGTGAAAGTGCAAATGGATTATATTTTATCGCTAATAGTGGTCTGGATCGATGCGCTGCTGATCGCGCCGTTTCGATGGCCGGCCGATGCGCTGGTCGGTTTTTTGCTTGGCTCTTTTGTTGTGTCCATGCTCTGTGCGGTGGTCGGCGAACTCACCCTCTCGGCCGCCATCCGTTTCAACGGGAAGCATCTTGCGGCACTGAACAAGGAGATCGCCGACCGCGAGGCACTCAGTATACAGGCGTATGAAGCAGGCGACCGGCTCGGCTACCAGGCTTTGAACAAAGAGGCCAACGATGCCTGGGGCCGTCATTTTTTCACCATGGCGGCATATTCGGCGGGGATGCTCTGGCCGGTGCCCTTCGCCCTGGCCTGGTTGAACAGCCGCTTCCACGGGATCGAATTCGCCCTGTCCTGGCCGCATTCTTTGGTTTTCGGCCAGAGTGTGGGGTATCCCTATATCTTCATCCCAGTCTATATTCTTGCCCGCATTGTTTTTGGCCACCTGCGACAATGGTTGCCTTATTTCAGGGGCGTTCAGAAGAGGTTGGATCACGCTGGGACATAAAAAAGTGGAAAGTGAAGGTCTCCTGTCGATTTGAGTTCGTCCTGGAAAAAAGTTAACGGGCACCTGTATATTGCTGATGAGCGGCGCTGTGTTGTGGATGCGATCTCCGAATCATGTCTGAAATGACATACATAAAATGACCCCGTTCCATAACTTTCTTCTTTCCACTTTCTTTTTTCTATAAATACGACCTAAGCAGGCATGATGTGGTCATTTTATTACCAAGTTTTTTAGTGCTGCTATTTTGCCCCGCGCCCGTTTTGGCTTTTCAATCCCATACCGGCCCCGAAGGGCTGTATGTGCACCAGATGGCCCATCTTTTTTTCGCTTTTGCCATGGGGCTTTTAATTTATTGGCTGCGTAAGCGCAAATTGGTGGTGGCGCGGGGCTGGCGCTACATTCAATATGCAGCCCTGTTTTTTATTATCTGGAATGTCGATGCCTTTGCCGGCCACTGGCTGGAAGAACTTTCGGGCCTGATAGAGGTCCAAAGAATCGGGTTGATGCGCATTGATGTGTCTACACCACCCGGTTACGGATGGATTGCGCCGCTTTACTACCTGACCAAATTGGACCACCTGCTGTGCGTGCCGGCCCTCTTCTTTCTCTATGCCGGTTTGCGCCAGTTGTTGAATGCTCCCGAGCCGTCGGTCGGAAAGGAGCCCGCATGATGAACGTGACTTTTCTGCCTATCTGGATCGTGGATGTGGGCGGCGCTGTCCTGATGATCATGCTCTCCTTCATGTGTGTCCGCTATGCCGTGCGGTTGCGCCGCCGCGATCCCCAGAACATCATCTGGGCCTATTTGTTGTGGGTCAGTGTGGCGCTGGCTCTTTTTGCCATTTCACGTTCGGTGGGGCACATCCTCAAGCAACTGCTGATCATCAGCGGTCAGCAACAGCAGTGGGAAACGCTGAAGCCCTTCAGCGGGGCAATCAACTCATTCGCCTTTATGATGGTGGCGGCGGTGACGCTGTTCTTCGAACGTACCTGGACCCTCTACCAGAGCATCGCTCAAGGCCGGCAGGCGTTGCAGGTGGCGCACGGCCAATTGCTCCACCTCAATCAGAATCTTGAAAATCGCGTGGAAGAACGGACGCGCGCCTTGGCCCTGTCCGAGCATAAATACCGGCGTATCTTCGAAGATTCAAAGGATATGATCCTGCTGACCCGCGCGGACGGCCGCATCCTCGATATCAATCCAGCCGGCAAAACGATGTTGGCGTACGCGGACATGCAGGTGCCTGCCAATTTTGCCACCTATTTCATGCATGCCGCGGAATGGCAGACCGTGATGGGCGCGATCGCCCGATATGGATTCATTTCCAGCGCCGAGGTGGATTTGAAGACCGGCGAAAGCGGGCGCAAACGTGTGTTGCTCAGCGGCAGCATGACCGGAGGTGCCGACGGCGAACCCGACAGCATGCACTTTCTGGTCAAGGATATCGAGCAGCAGCATATGATGCGCGAGCAAATGGTGCAAGCCGACAAATTGGCATCCATTGGCGAGTTGTCTTCGGGCATCGCTCACGAAATCAACAATCCATTGGGAATCATCCTGGGCTACACGCAACTGCTGCTGCGCAATGAAGAGAAGGATTCCGCACGGGCCGCGGATCTGAAGACGATCGAGAAACAGGTCCGCCATTGTAAATCCATTGTGGGGGATTTGCTCAACTTTGCCCGCACCTCGGCACCCAAAAAGGAGATGTGCGATATCCACATCATCATCGATGATGTCCTGCATTTTATCCAGCAGCATTCCAAACTGGAAGGCATCCGCATCGAGACGCAATATGATCGCAAAATGGGGCCGCTGCTGGTCGATGAGAAGAAAATCAAGCAGGTTTTTATCAATCTGCTCATGAATGCCCAGTATGCCGTTGGCACGAAGGGAACCATCGGCATCGATACCGAATTGACATCGGATGGCCGCCGCGCCCTGATTCGGGTGCGCGACAGCGGCCGCGGCATCGATATCAAGGATCAGGCCCGTATATTCGACCCCTTCTTTACGACCAAGCCTACCGGTCAGGGCACCGGCTTGGGCTTGTCGGTCAGTTATGGCATTATCAAAAATCATGGCGGCGATATCCGAGTGGACAGTTCACCGGGGCAGGGGGCGGTCTTTACCCTCACGTTTCCGGTACCCGCTGCGCCGAACGGGAGATAAATAGATGTCTTTCAACCTGCTGATCGTCGATGACGAACCTGATATGCTGCAGTTGCTCAAACGCAGTCTGGAACCGGACCTGGATTGCCATGTGCGCACAGCGGCTTCGGGCGAAGCGGCCCTGCATCAACTTTCTGTCCAGCCTTTCGACCTGGTTCTCGCTGACATCAAAATGCCCGGGATGGACGGCATGGAGTTGCTGGAGGTGATCCGGCGCACGTATCCGGGATTGACGGTGATCATGATGACCGCCTACGGGCACATCGACATGGCCGTGGAGGCAATGCGTGCCGGTGCCTACGATTTCATCACAAAACCTTTCGAGCACGAAACGCTGCTCCTGCGTCTGGAAAAAGCCCTCGAGCGCCAGCGTCTGATCCAGGAAAACCAGCGGTTGCAGAAGCAATGCCGTGACGACGGCAGTTTTCATTGCATGATCGGCAAAAGCCCGAGTATGCAGCGCGTTTATGAAACAATTCAAATGGTGGCTAAAACCGATCTGACGGTGCTGATCACCGGCGAATCGGGCACCGGCAAGGATCTGACAGCGCGCGCGGTGCACGCCCTGAGCTATCGGCAAAAAGGGCCGTACGTGGCGGTCAATTGTCCCACGGTGCCGGAAAACATCCTGGAAAGCGAGCTGTTCGGATACCGCAAGGGCGCTTTTACCCATGCCACCCAGAACCGGATCGGGCTGTTTCAGGAGGCGGATGGCGGCACGATTTTTCTCGACGAGATCGGCGATGTCAGTCCCAGCATACAGACCAAACTGCTGCGCGTGTTGCAGGAAAAAGAGATCAAGCCGCTGGGCGATGTGCATTCCATCCAGGTGAATGTGCGTATCGTGGCCTCGACCAACCAGGATCTGAAAGCCAAGATACAGCGCCAGGAGTTTCGCGAGGATTTTTTCTACCGCCTGAACGTGCTGCCCATCCATCTGCCGCCTTTGCGCGAGCGGGCCGAGGACATCCCGTTGCTGGTCAATCATCTTCTGGAAAAGCATTGCCGCGAATTGAAAAGACCCCTTAAAACGTTCGCGCCCGAGTTGATGGGTATCTTGCAGCGCCGGCATTGGGAAGGCAATATCCGCGAGTTGGAAAACGTGATCGTTCAGGGAATCCTGTTTTCTCCGGAGGATGTCATTCGTCCGGGAGATGTGGGGCTGGAGTCCGAGCGGGTTCGTTCGGCAGGATTGGACCCGCAGTTGCACACGCTGCCCTACAAGGCGGCCAAGGAGAGCCACTTGCGGCACTTCAACCATGCCTATATCGGCAACGCACTCGTAGAATGCCAAGGCAATGTGTCCCATGCGGCCCGCTTATGCGGAATAGAACGCCAGGCTTTGCAGCAGATTATGCGCCGCTATGACATCAATGCCGAAAAATACAGGGAAGGGTAAAACGGGAGAATCGGGGTGCGGCCGGTTAGCGCCGCACCCCATTAAAGCGGGTTGCTGTTTTTTGCATTTCGATGCCTGTATAAAAACCGGCCCGGCGACTAGGCGGAATAGCGCTTGCGGCAATCTTCTTCGCAGCTGCGAATGCCCGGCGGGCATACCAAGGAGCCATCTTCCTGCTCCTCGCAGAAACGGCTGTGATAATGGCAATCCTCAATGCAGTCCTGCACGGTCCATTGATCGGGATCCTTAATGACAGTCATGATCGATTCCTCCTCTGGCGTTGGTGCTCCGGCCTTTCGGGTCGGGCATCCATAGTCTAACCATCGGCAATCGTACTGCAAGCTGATCCCTTTGCGTTGGATGAATGCCCATCCGCAACGATGCCCGTTGCCTGGTATCGCGTGGGAACATCCGGCGCACCAACCTATCGTACCATGCCCCGCTTTTCGAGATTCAGCCCGCTCGCCCGTCGTCGCAGGGCTCGTCCGTGTCGTCGAACCGGGAGTGCTCGGGTGTGCTGGCAAGCGTGCACTGGTCCAATGGTTCGGCGGCAACCATATTCAGCTCGCAGCAGCGGGGCACATCGGCCCCTTCGCTCACTTGGACCCGTTTATCGCAGCGGGAACATTTGAATTCTTTGTCGGTGGCCATAAAAACCCTCCTTACTGGTGCCCTTCTTTCGGCACAATACAGATGAACCGGAATTTTCCGGGTCCCGCGTTTTTGAACTGATGGTGGGTGCCGGCGGGCACAAAGGCATACGAGCCGGCCTGCACAGATTGTTGCCGGCCATCCACCAGCAAGGTGCCCTGTCCTTCGAGCATGTAATTGATGTGCGGCCAGGGATGGGCATGGGCGGGCGAAAAGCCGTCCGCATCCAGTTCGACCACGCGCATCACATAATCGCTCCAGCCTTGCTGCTCGCCGACCAGCACTTTCATGGCGGCGGCTTTGACGAGCGGGCTGTCGATGGTGGTGGCGAAAACGTCGTTTTCATGGGCAACGATCATCGGTGACCTCCTGGACCGGCTGCGCCGGCGTTGATAAAATGATGGCGGAAACACTCATTTTGAGTACATTCATGATAACGGCTCTTGCGGGGCAAAAGCAAGCAAACCGTCAGCGAAAATAAGCCTGACCACAGATGACGCAAGCCCGCGGCACTCCTGAGCACTGGGTAACCGCACTTGCACCAGGCCTCGCTTCAGTAACGGAACATCGTTTCATCTGTAGGGGCGAACCTTGTGTTCGCCCGGTTCATATGATGCTGATCGTCCTTTTATCTGAAGATCGTCGTAACGAGGGTGCCCACATCGTTTGCCCTACCGGGAAAAAGGGTTATTCCGCTACTTTCTGCTTTCCACCGACCCTTTTTTGCGCAATAGTTGATCCGTCTCCAATGTCTCTTTCATCTATCAGGTGATTTATGACCGCCTATGCCATCAAACTGGCCTACGGTAGCGTTTTGCATCCGTTTCATTTCAAGCGGCCGCCGCATCTCATCAGCGCGACCGAACCCGCCTGCGTGATCGATCTCAGCTCTTTCCGCGAGCGCCTGGACCGTTTTTTGGAAGATGCCACTCTCGATCTGAGGCAAGCGGTGGTCGTGGTGGCCGATAAAACGCGGGTGTGCGGGTATCCGCACTATCTGCCGGTGCTGGTCGATGCCCTGCGCGCTCATGGGGGCAACGATTCGTTGACCCTGTGTATCGCGTATGGCACGCATGCAGCGCAGGATGCGGCCACATGCCGCCATGCGTATGGTCCGGTCTTCGACCGCTGCCACTGGGTGCATCACAACTGCGATCGCAACGCTGATTTTGTGGATTTGGGACGCACGCGCCGGGGCACGCCGGTGCGCCTGAGCAGGCACATCATGGAAGCATCGTGCGTGATCACCATGGGCGCCGTGAACCACCATTACTTTGCCGGATACGGCGGCGGCCGCAAGCTGATTTTTCCAGGCCTCGGCGAAAGACATGCCATCTATGCCAATCATGGGCTGTTTCTGGACCGGACGCGGCGCGGTCTGAGTGCCGGTTGTCAGCCAGGCGTGTTGGCCGGCAATCCCCTGGCGGAAGATCTGGCCGACATCGAAACGCACCGGCCGGCGGACCTGGCGGTGCACGGCATTCTGGACAGCCACGGACAGGTGTGCGATCTGCGGGTCGGCCGGGGCCGCGATCATTTTCTAAACGCCTGCGCCCTGCATGCCTCCCATTGTGAAGTCCCGGACCCCCGACACGATCTGGTAGTGGCCTCCTGCGGTGGTTATCCCAAGGACATCAACTTCATCCAGAGCCACAAGGCTATCCACAACGCGGCCGCCTTCGTGCGTGATGGGGGTCGACTGATCGTGCTGGCCCAGTGCCGTGACGGCATCGGTTCACAAACCTTTCTGCCCTGGTTCGAAATGGGCTGGAACGCGGCCTTCGACCGCCTGGCCGACAACTACGTGGGCAACGGCGGCACGGCCCTGGCGATGATGGCCAAACTGCGGCGCATACGCATCAGCGTGGTGACCGACCTTGCGGGGGCTTTGGCCGACCGTGTCGGTTTCGAGCCGTTGCCTGTGGAGCAGGCCGCCCGCCTGGCGGCCGACTACACGGGCCAAGCGGCAGTCATCCCCAACGCCGGCATGATCGTGCGCAAAAACAGATAAAGACAACCGCCTATAAAACCTCACTCATTGACTCCCACGGCGAAGCAGGGCAATCGCATGCAAAAAAAAGATCTCAGGATACCCGAATTCGTTTTCGGGATTGGCGCGGACCACCCACTCGAATCACCGGGTTTTCAGCATTTGATTCAAGTAAACTTATAACAGCACGCTGGGTGCTAAGGTTTACATGCGATTGCCCTGCACGGCGAAGCGTTACGAATTGACTTTTTCGATGCGGCATATCAAAGATGGGTCATATGAAAAAAAATCGCTCCATTACACCGCCTTTCGACACGTTGGCCGCCGCCATTCAGGGTGACGTGCACACCGGCGTCCTGCGGCGGTACCAGTTGGCCACGGATGCCAGCATTTTCAAAAAAATTCCCGCCGCCGTTGTGTATCCGTGCTGCACCGAGGATGTGCAGACCGCGGTGCGGTTTGCTGTCCGGCAGGGATTATGCGTGCATCCGCGCGGTGCCGGCAGCGGTCTGTGCGGTTCGGCCGTGGGTGACGGGATCGTGCTCGATTTTTCCAACTACATGAACCGCCTGCTGACCCTGGATATGGCGCAGGGCTGGTTCGAGTGCGAGCCGGGATACCGCTTCGGCGAACTGGAGGCGGCGCTCAAGGGCAGCGGCCGTTTTTTCCCGCCTGATCCTTCCAGCGGCGAATACGCCACTTTCGGCGGCATGTGCGCCACCAATGCCAGCGGCGCCCATTCGGTCAAGTACGGCAATGTGGCCGACTACCTGCGCGACGCCCAAGTGGTGTTCGCTGATGGGTCGGCGGCCACACTGTCCGATATCCATTCCACGGATATCCAGCGATTGCCGCGCCACCTGGCCCAATTGGCGCATCTATACGAGCAGAATGCCCGGACCATCGAGGCCGCCTACCCGGACATTGCCTGCAATGTGGCCGGCTATAACCTGCGCGGGTTGATTGCCGACGGCCGGTTGCGTCTGCACCGGCTGCTGTGCGGGGCCGAGGGCACCTTGGGCATTGCAACCCGCCTGCGGTTTAACCTGCTTGCACGACCGGCCGCGGACAGCCTGGTGGTGGCCTACTTCGACGATATCGTGCAGGCCGCCCGCGCCGCGCAGTTGGCCATGACCCTGGGGCCTTCGGGCATCGAGATCATGGACAAATCGCTGCTGCGGATCGCCTGCGATACCAATCCCGGCTTGCGCAAAAGCATACCCGAGGGCATCGACAACGTCTTGCTGATCGAATTTGACGGCCCGTCCAGCGCGGCATGCGCCGCGCCGGCCGAGCGCCTGCGCGCGGA
>LADR01000069.1 GCA_000961655.1 Desulfatitalea sp. BRH_c12 | reverse complement strand
CCTGTAGGGGCGACCGGCGGTCGCCCGGTGCGGGTGCAAAGCCGGCAGGCCAGGCAATCATGGGTGCGGGAGAAAAAAGGCCGCGCCAGTTTGTGCGATGACCTGAATTCAGTGGTTCGCGGGCGACCGCCGGTCGCCCCTACAACGGGCACTGTGACTATCACGGTGTCCATTCGCCCCGGAATTGACCGACATTACGCATCGGGCGAGCACAAGGTTCGCTCTCGAGGAAGAATGATGTCCATTTCTGAAATGCGGCCCATACGCAAATGCGGTTACCCTGCCTGGGCGACCGCCGGGGTTGACAAATGACCCATCTTTTTTTAGCCTGTAACAGAAATATGAGCACCCCCTCAATACGCCCAACCGCGGTTTTTTGGTTCCAAACCACAGCGAAATAACCGATGAATGAGGAACAGCCAGGTGGACAGGTGTTCGCATTCGGCACAGATACCTGACTGAGTGGTCAACACCTAACAACGGGAGACATATGAAACAACACCTCATAAAAGATAGACTGACGACGATTCTGGGCATGGCACCCGAGTTGAAAGAAATTCTCATGTCCGCGGCACCCTTGGAAGATAAAAGGACTGCCGTGAAAAGCTGGCTGTCGCGGCTGTTGTCCGAGATGTACGAGGAAAATCCGGACGTTCCAGCCCTGGAATACATTTTACAGCGCGACGCCATTTTTGTTTGCCTTAAGTTTTTCTCGCGGCGCAATGAAAAACTGGCCCGATTCAGTTTGTTGACCTATCTCAGCGACTGGTTGTCCGACACCCAGCTCCCCGCGTCGCAAAAACCCGATAGTGCCTTCTTTGCGGAGCTGGAGCATCTGATCAAGGGGATTACCGGCCAATCAGGTATTTATGACCAGAAAGTACCCGCTTTCGCCAAATATCATGGCAGCAAAGCCGCTGCCAAACGTTCGGCCGATCTTTCCCGCATGGCCCGCTCGGCGGCACAGCACCTGGACAAATACGCGAGCGGTTTGGACGCTGATGCGGTCCGGCGCCGCAGCCGCAACAAAATCAGGATATTGGACCACTTCAATGCCACCGAACTGGAATGGCATCAGTGGCAGTGGCATCTGCGCCACACCATTCAAAATGAGGATGATCTCAAGGCGCTGGTGCGGGTGACCGATGCGGAATATGAAGCGGTCCGGCTGGCGCGCCAGATGAAAATACCCTTTGGCATCACACCCTATTACCTTTCTTTGTTGGACCATGAACCCAGTCGGCGCGGTCAAGCAGTGCGCGCCCAAGTCATTCCCAGTTTGCATTACGTTCAGAGCATCGCCGCCGCCCGGCAAAGCAAAGACACCAGTATGGATTTCATGCTCGAACGGGACACCTCTCCGATCGAGGGCATTACCCGTCGCTATCCCAACATTGCGATTTTAAAGCCGGTGATGACCTGCCCGCAGATTTGCGTCTATTGCCAGCGCAACTGGGAAATCGAAGATGTTTTTTCTTCTCAGGCAGCTTTGGCGCGCACCAAGTTGGATGCCGCATTGGCCTGGATTGAAAATACCCCGGAGATCAACGAAATATTGATTACCGGCGGTGATCCGTTGATGTTGTCCAACAAACGCATCGAAGAGATTCTGGCGCGGCTGGCCGCCATGCCGAATATTGTGCGGATTCGCATCGGCACGCGTACACTGGTGACACTGCCGCAACGCATCAGCGAGGGGCTGGTCCGGGGGATCAACCGGTTTCATATTCCTGGCCGCCGCGAGGTGGTGATTGTGACCCACTTCGAACATCCCTACGAAATCACCCCCCAGTCGATGGAAGCGGTCCAGAAATTCAGGCGTTCGGGCATGGAGGTGTACAATCAACTGGTTTTTACCTACTTTAACTCCCGCAAGTTCGAAGCGGCCGCGTTGCGCCAGAAGCTGCGGCTGATCGGCGTGACGCCTTATTATACGTTCAACACCAAGGGCAAGGAGGAGACCAATGATTTCCGGGTTCCCATTGCCCGCCTGATGCAAGAGCAAAAAGAAGAGGCCCGGCTGCTGCCCGGCACGGTACGCACCGATGAAATCGTGTTCAACGTCCCCGGACTGGGAAAAAACTACCTGAAAGCCAATCAGCACCATGATGTCATTTCTATTTTGCCGGACGGCAAAAGAGTGTATGAATTTCATCCTTGGGAAAAAAAGCTTTCCCTGGTCGGCACCTATGTCCATCAGGACGTGCCGATTTATGACTATATCCGGCGCTTGAAAGCCGATGGCGAGAATCCGGCCGATTATCGAACGATCTGGTATTATTACTGATGAAATTCATCGCCGACTTCCATGTCCATTCCAAATACTCGCGGGCGACAGCCAAGAATTCCGATTTGGAAAATCTTTATGTGGCGGCCCAGCGCAAGGGTATCACGGTCATAGGCACCGGCGATTTCACCCATCCAGCCTGGTGGCAGGAGATTACCCAAAAACTCGTTCCGGCCGAAGATGGGCTCTTGGCGCTGAAACCGGAAATCGCCGGTGTCTGCGATGCCATGGTGCCGCCGGCCTGCCGTGGCCCGGTGCGCTTTGTGCTGGTTACAGAAATCAGCAATATCTATAAAAAGAAAGATCGGACACGCAAAAACCACAACCTGGTCTTTATGCCCGACCTCGACACCGCCGGCCGCTTTAATACACGCCTGGATAAAATCGGCAACATTCGCTCGGACGGTCGCCCTATCCTGGGCTTGGACGCCCGCAACCTGCTGGAAATCACCCTGGAAACGGCGCCGGCCGGCTTTCTAGTGCCGGCGCACATCTGGACGCCGTGGTTTTCGCTGCTGGGATCCAAATCGGGATTCGATTCGGTCGACGCGTGTTTCGAAGACCTGACCGCGCACATTTTTGCCCTGGAAACCGGGTTGTCCTCAGATCCGCCCATGAACTGGCGCGTCTCGTCCCTGGACCGTTTCCGGTTGATCTCCAACTCCGACGCCCATTCGCCCGCCAAACTGGGCCGTGAAGCCAACTGCTTCGATACCGACCTGAGTTACGCGGCCATCCGCGCTGCACTGGCCGGACAAGCCGAGGGGTTCGAAGGCACCCTCGAATTCTTTCCGGATGAAGGCAAATACCATGTCGACGGCCACAGCAAATGCGCGTTTCGCTGTCTGCCCGCCCGCACCCGCAGCCTTGGGCAATGCTGTCCGGTGTGCGGCAAACCCATGGTGCTGGGCGTGTTGTACCGGGTCGAAGAGTTGGCCGATCGCTCCGAGAACCAAGCGCCGCCCGGCGCCAAGCCATTTAAAAGCCTGATTCCGCTCGAAGAGATTCTGGCGGAGGTTTTTCAGACCGGCGCCCAAACCAAGCGCGTGGCAACCGCTTACACACACCTGCTGCAACGCTGGGGCGCCGAATTGGATATCCTGCGCCATGTGCCGCGCTGTGACTTGGAACAAAGCGGCATCGCCTTGCTGGGCGAAGCGATCGAACGCATGCGCCAGGGCCGGGTTCTTTTTGAACCCGGTTATGACGGTGAATATGGCCGGGTGCGCATTTTCGATGATGACGAGCGCGGAAAACTCATGGGTCAACAATCGTTGTTCAGCATGTCGTGTACTGCAAAGAAACCTGAAGTGCAACTGCCCGAGGATCCGCCGCGACCGCCCAAAGACCTCCGTGCGCCGGCATGTTCCGAAGCCTGGCCACAGCCTTTTGAACGGCGCTATACCCTCAATGCGGCGCAGCAGAGCGCGGTTGACCATACGCGCGGACCGCTGCTCATCATTGCCGGCCCGGGTACGGGCAAAACCCGCACCATTACCTGTCGCATGGCGGCCCTGATAACCCGGCAGCGCGTGCCGGCCGACACGATTCTGGCGGTCACTTTCACCAACAAGGCGGCCGCTGAAATGCAGGCGCGACTGGCGGCCGATCTGGGGCCGCAGGCGCGGTTGCCCAGCATGACCACATTTCACGGCCTGGGCCGGCAACTGCTGATCGAACGCCTCGACGGCTACCAGGGCGCCCTGGTGGATGACGACACCCGCGAAGCGGTCATGGCGGATGCCTTGCAGCAGCTCGCCGCCGCCGGCCGGCCCCTGAAAATATCCGCGGCAGCGGCTGTCGCGTGGGTGGTTCAGGCCAAACAGCACCTGCTGACCCCGGACGATGACCTCAGTGCACTTTGCAGCGGCGCCCACGACCCTCGCCGGCTGGCGGCGCTGTATGCGAGTTATCAGCAGTTGCTGCAACTGCAGAATGTGCTTGATTTCGAAGATTTGATTGCCGAGAGCGTGCGGCAGATCGAAAGCGACCCGTTGTGGTGTCAGTCGCTCCGGCAAAGGTTCGCGCACATCTTTGTGGACGAGTTTCAGGATATCAATTTCGGGCAATACCGCTTGATCCGTCTGCTGGCGCCCGGCGACGCCGACCTGTGTGTGATCGGCGACCCGGATCAGGCTATTTACGGGTTTCGCGGCTCGGACGTGCGCTTTTTCGAACGTTTCAACGACGATTATCCGAATGCGCGCGTTGTCCGTCTGGAACGGAATTATCGCTCGACCGAAACCATTCTCAAGGCGGCCTACCAGGTGATACGGGCGCGGTCGGATGCACCCGCCGGCGCCTATTCCACCCTTGTGGGCCCGCGGAGTATCACGATTCTGACAACGGCCTCCGCGCGTGCCGAGGCGGTGGCTATCGGAAAAACCATTGAGCAGATGGTCGGCGGCACCGGTTTTCATGCGATTGACTTCGGGAAAGTATCGGAGGTCTCTAACGAGAGTGGTTTTGCCGATTTTGCGGTCCTGTGCCGCACCACCGAGCAGGTCCGCCTGCTTGGCGATGTGTTGCAGCAGGCCGGCATTCCATGCCGCCAGGTCAGTCGCCAGGTGCTGCGGCAGGCGCCCGGTACAGCCAAACTGTTGTCCCTGCTGCGCGTGATGGCCGATCAAGCTTGTTATGTGGATCTGAACCCATTGATCGATTTGATCGCACCAGGCATCAGCTTGAAAACGCTGGATATGTTCAAGGCATGGGCCTATGCCGCCGGGCTATCTCTGGCCCAGGCGCTGCGCGCGGCAGTGCGCATCCCAATCCCCGGCATGAGCACGGCCCGTCAGCAACGCCTGGCGGCGTTGGTCAATTTGGTGCACAGCCTGAAAAACGACTGTACCGGGCGCACCATCCCGGACATCGTGGCCTTTTGTATCGCGCGGACCACCCTGGTAAATCACCTTCAAAGTGACGATGTGCAGACGCTGATCGCAGCGGCCGACCAGGGTGCCGATCTGCCTGCTTTTCTGGCCGCGCAGGCGTTGCAGCGCGATACCGACCTGCACCGTCCGGACGTGGAAAAGGTCGCCCTGATGACGTTGCACGCCTCCAAGGGATTGGAGTTTCCAGTCGTTTTCATTGCCGGGTGCGAGCAGGGATTGATCCCGTTTCACCGGCCGGGAGCAACGGGCGTCGATCTGGATGAAGAAAGGCGGCTTTTTTTCGTGGCCTTGACCCGTGCCAAAGAGCGGCTGTATTTATCGTGGGCGCGCCGGCGCGCGCGCTTTGGAACGACTGCCGATCAGCGGCTGTCACCTTTCGTCGAAGACATTGAACGGCGTCTTAAGCAGGTCGTTGCCGCGCAGCCTGCCAATGCGGTTCAGCAACAGCTCAGTTTGTTCTGAGATGACCGAGGTGCAGGGTAACCGCATTTGGAAATTGTTCTCGCAGGGGCAGTCACCTGTAGGGGCGACCGGCGGTCGCCCGGTGCGGGAGCAAAGCCATCACCGCCGGCAATCATGAGTGCGGGAGAATAAGGGCCTCGCCATTTTTGTGCGATCGTCCAAATACATTGGTTCGCGCGGGCGACCGCCGGTCGCCCCTACAGCGGGCACCGTGGTCATCAAGGTGTCCATTCGCCCCAGGGATCCAACGACATCGACGCACCGGGCGAACACAAGGTTCGCTAAAATAGCCGCTGCCCTGTCCAATTTTGCAGCTTTACGCAAACCCTCATTGCCTTATCATCGCAAGGTCTTCCACCTGTAGGGGCGACCGGCGGTCGCCCGGTGCGGGAGCAAAGCCATCACCGCCGGCAATCATGAGTGCGGGAGAATAAGGGCCTCGCCATTTTGTGCGATCGTCCAAATACATTGGTTCGCGCGGGCGACCGCC
>LADR01000003.1 GCA_000961655.1 Desulfatitalea sp. BRH_c12 | reverse complement strand
GCGGGTGAAAAATCGGGTCTGTGAACGGGTGTTGAGCGTGGCCCAGCAGGTCGCGGTGCGGGTGAAAAATCGGGTCTGTGAACGGGTGTTGGGCGTGGAACAGCAGGTCGCGGTGCGGGTGTTGGCAAACGATTTTTTTGGGGTGCGCGCGGGCGACCGCCGGTCGCCCCTACAGGAGTGGTATTTTGCGAGGTACGCAGGGAGCGGCCATTTTGCAGGGTTGGCGGGAGCGGCATTGTGCCAGGTTCGCAGGGAGAGGTCTCTTGCGAGGTTCACAGGAGCGGTCATCACACCGCATTTGCGTATGGGCCGCATTTCAGAGATGGCCCATCGTTTTTTCTTAGGGGCGAACCATGTGGTCGCGCGGTGCGGTGAGATGTCGGTTGACCCCTGGGGCGAATGGACGCCTTGCTGGTCACGAGGTCACGAGGCTTATGGCATCATGCTTATAGGCACGATGCCCGCTGTAGGGGCGACCGGCGGTCGCCCGGTGCGGGTGAAAAATCGGGTCTGTGAACGGTTGTTGAGCGTGGCCCAGCAGGTCGCGGTGCGGGTGAAAAATCGGGTCTGTGAACGGGTGTTGAGCGTGGCCCGGCAGGTCGCGGCGCGGGTGAAAAATCGGGTCTGTGAACGGGTGTTGAGCGTGGCCCAGCAGGTCGCGGCGTGGGTGAAAAATCGGGTCTGTGAACGGGTGTGGAGCGTGGCCCAGTAGGTCTCGGCGCTGGTGTTGGCAAACGTTTTTTTTGGGGTGCGCCGGGCGACCGCCGGTCGCCCCTACAGGAGTGGTATTTTGCGAGGTACGCAGGGAGCGGCCATTTTGCAGGGTTGGCGGGAGCGGCATTGTGCCAGGTTCGCAGGAAGAGGCCTCTTGCGAGGTTCACAGGGAGAGACATTGTGCCAGGTTCCCAGGGAGAGGTCTCTTGGCAGGTTCGGCCATTGCGGTTTTTGGGTGCTTGCTTGCATTGCAATGCAATGCAGGCTGATTAAGGTATTCACAATTGTAAACGTGTTCACGGGCGTTGCCCGGAAAGGAGACGTCATGATTGCGCTGAAAACTCTTTCGCCGGAAGCGGTTCCATCGGCTTTGCAGAAGGCCAGGCAGTATCGCTTGCTCAATGAGCCGCATGAAGCCGAAAGCATCTGCCTCGATATCCTGGAGGTGATGCCCGATCATCAGGATGCCTTGATTACGCTGTTGCTGGCGCTGACCGATAATTTTTCCAATGAGCTGCCGCGATCGTTCCAGCAGGCCCTGGAAACGGTGAAAAAAGTGCGGGACCCTTACTGCAAGGCCTACTATGTCGGCATCATTTACGAGCGCAGAGCCAAGGCGCATCTGAAGATCGGGGATCCGGGCTCCGGCACCATGGCCCACGGGTGGCTGACCAAGGCCATGGAGGCCTACGATCAAGCCCTGAAGAGCTGTGGCCCCAATCAGGATGCGATTTTACGATGGAACTCATGCGCGCGGATCATCAATACGCAGGCGGACGTCAAGCCGGGGCAAGACTACGATCCGGAAATGTTCCTGGACAGTTTCGATATGCCGTACTGACCGCTATGATCCTTCGCCCTCGCCGGCATGCAGCTTTTCGATCATCTTCTTGGTCTGGTTGATGCGTTTGGTGATCAGGATCGACCGCGGGCAGCAGCGTGTGCATTCAAAGTGATTTTCGCACGACCAGACCCCTGCGGGACGATCCAGCGCGGGCAGCCGGTCCGCTAAGCCGCGGTCGCGGGTGTCGGCCAGAAAACGGAAGGCCTGGACAATGGCGGCCGGCCCGATAAAGGCGGGTTGCTTGGCAAATATCGGGCAGGCCGAATAACAGGCGGCGCACAGAATACAGTTGGTGGTATCGTCGAAGCGCATGCGCTCTTCCTGGCTTTGAATGCGCTCCTTTTCGGCCACTGGCGCGTCATTGATCAGAAACGGGTTGACCGAGCGGTATTTTGCGAAGAAGTCGGCCTGATCCACGATCAGATCGCGCTGGACCGGCATATAACGCAATGGCTCGACGGTGATCGTGGCGCCATCTTGTTCGGCCACCTCCTTGATCAACGTCTTGCAGGCCAGCCGGTCCTTGCCGTTGATGCGCATGGCGTCCGAGCCGCACACGCCATGCGCGCAGCTCTTGCGGAAACCCAGGCTGCCGTCCTGGTAGCGTTTCACGGACATCAAGGCATCCAGCAAGCGTTCATTGGGGTCGACCTCCAGTGTATATTCCTGGAAATAGGGCCGCTCATCGGTGCCCGGGTTATATCGTTGTATCTTCAAGATAATGTTCATTGTTTCTCCTCTTTAAGCGGCTGCGCCGCAGGTCACGCCGCCACTGCACGGATCCTTCGTTTACCTGCAGGGCGAACCTTGTGTTCGCCCGCGTACGACGCAGGCCATTTCGATCTGAAAACAATGGGGTCAATACGTCCGCGGTTTGGGCTCCCAGATCGAGGTGTCCACCGTCTTGTAGTCGAGGCGCACCGCGTCGCCTTCCAGGTGGGCCAAGGTATGTTTGAGCCATTGCGTGTCGTTGCGCTCCGGGAAATCTTCGCGGCTGTGCGCCCCGCGGCTCTCCTGGCGATTGAGGGCCGATACCGCCGTGACCAGGGAAAGGTCCAGCAGATTGCCGAGCTCGATGACTTCCAGCAAGTCGGTGTTGAAGGTTTTGCTGCGATCCTGAACGCGTACCGTCCGGTAGCGCTCGCGCAGCGCTTGAATGGTATCGATCGCGTTCTGCATGTCGGCGGCATTGCGGTAGATACCCACCTTTTCCATCATGACGAGCTTCATGTCTTCAAGGATGTGACCGCCGTGGGGGCCGGGGCGGCCATCGGTCAGTCGGGCGATCCAGGACCGGGCCGGTTCGGCATCCGCTTCGCTGACGCTCGGGGCGGCGGCCTGTTGGACATAATCACCAATGTGCCGGCCGGCGCGGCGGCCGAAGACCACCAGGTCGAGCAGGCTGTTGGTGCCCAGGCGGTTGGCCCCGTGAACCGACACGCAGGCGCATTCGCCGGCGGCGTACAGCCCTTGAACGACCGTTCCCGCGCCGTCGCGGACCACGCACCCATGAATGTCGGTGGGAATGCCGCCCATGGCATAATGCGCCGTGGGCAGGACCGGTATGGGCGCATCGGCCGGGTCGATGCCCAGGTAGGTTTTGCAGAAGCTGGTGATATCCGGCAGCTTGCGCATCAACGTGTCACGCCCTAAATGGGTGGCATCCAGATGGATGTAATCGTCGATGCGGCGGTCGCCGCGAATGCCTTGTCCGGCGCGCACCTCTGTGAGAATCGAGCGGGCGACAATATCGCGCGGCGCCAGGTCCAGCAAGGTGGGCGAGTAGCGTTCCATGAAGCGTTCACCCGCGCGATTGCGCAGAATGCCGCCTTCGCCGCGCACGGCCTCGGAAATCAGAATTCCCAGCCCCATGATCCCGGTGGGATGGAACTGGTAAAACTCCATATCCTGCAAAGGAATGCCGCGCCGGGCGCAGACCGCCGGTCCATCACCCGTGTTGGCAAAGGCGTTGGAGGTGATCTTGTACATGCGGCCGAATCCGCCGGTGGCAAAGAGCACCGCCTTGGCTGCCAGAATGTGCAACGCGCCGGTGGACAGTTCGACGGCCACGACCCCTTTGCAGGTGCCGTTGTCCATGACCAGGTCGACCACCTGGAATTCGTCGAAAAACGCGACCTCGTTTTTAATGCACTGCTGATAAAGGGTTTGCAGAATCATGTGGCCGGTGCGGTCGGCGGCATAGCAGGCCCGTTTCACCGGTGCTTCGCCGAAATTGCGGGTGTGGCCGCCGAACCGGCGCTGGTCGATGCGGCCCTCGGGCGTCCGGTTGAAGGGCAGGCCGCGGTTTTCCAGGTCGTAAACGGCCTGAATCGCCTCTTCGGCCATAATCCGGGCGGCCTGCTGGTCGACCAGGTAGTCGCCGCCCTTGACCGTGTCGAAGGCATGCCAGTCCGGTTTGTCCTCCTCCACGTTGCCCAGTGCGGCGCCGATGCCGCCCTGGGCAGCGCCGGTATGGCTGCGGATGGGGTAGAGCTTCGACAGGACCGCCGTGCGGCAGCGCTGGCTGGCTTCCAGGGCGGCATACAGGCCGGCGCCGCCGGAACCCACAATAATGGCATCGAATTGATGAATCACACGTCACCTCCTTGCACATCGAACAAAAAAGGTTGGATACCCCTATTCGCGGATGAATGAAGCTATTCAGAGAGGGGGGCGGCTGTGTTCACGGGGAGTCGATCGGAGAAGCCGGCGCAATCGCGCCGGCGGTTCGCGGGTAGTCGCAAAGGCGCCTTCAATGGAGATGGCTGTATAGTAAGCGCGTCCAGGCGGTTATGACAAGCAATTTTTACGGCAGCCGCGGCAGGCGCTGCGGGCCGGCGTTCACGACCTCCCTACCAGCGAATCATGGCGCTGCCCCAGGTCAAACCGCCCCCGAACACCGGCATGCAGATCAGCTGTTCTTTTTGGAGACTGCCGTCGCGGGCGGCCTCGTCCAGGGCGATGGCGCACGATGCTGCTGAAATATTCCCGAACTTGTGCAGGGTGATGTAGAATTTTTCCATGGGAATGGCCATCGTCTGGGAGATGTTTTGAAACATACGGATGTTGGCTTGATGCGGAATCATCCAGTCGATCGCTGCCACCGGGATATTGTTGTGTTCGGCGGCTTCATTGATGGAATCGATGAATCGGCGGACGGCCGTGCGGAAAAGCAGGTTCCCTTCGACCATCATCAGGTGGTGCAGGCCTTTGTCCACACTGGCGTGGGTGATCGGTGTGGTTCTGGACCCGCCCCCGGGCAGCACGATGTTATGGCCATTGGCGCCGTCGCTGTGAATGTGCGTCGATAACAGCCGGGCACCCGATTCGGCCATGGTCAGAACCGCCGCGCCGGCGCCGTCGCCCCACAGCACGCAGGAGGCGCGGTCATTCCAATCCACCACGCGCGTCATGACTTCCGCGCCCACGACCAGAACATAGCGGAAGGTTCTGTTTTTGAGAAACTGTTCGGCCACGTTGAATCCAAAAATAAACCCCGAGCACGCGGCCGTAATATCGAAGGTCACGGCGCGCGTGGCCCCCAATTTGCCTTGCAGCCAGTTGGCGGCCGACGGGCAATGGGTGTCGGGCGTGATGGTGGCCATAATGATTAAATCAATTTTGTCGGCCGTTAACCCGGCCATTTCCAGTGCACGCTGCGACGCATGCACGGCGAGGTCGGAAGTGGCTGTATCCGGATCGGCGATCCTTCTTTCGCGCACCCCTGTTCTTTTGGTGATCCATTCATCCGATGTATCCAAACCCTCTTTGACAAGATCGTCATTGGTTACAATTCTGGGCGGCACGTACGATCCGGTGCCGATTATTCGCAAAGATTCCACTGAGACTCCTTTTTGACCACATAGCGCTTGATCACAAACCACGCAAAGAGTAGCGTAAATAAACTACTTGTAGGGTGTTTGTCCACACACTTTATTTTACCGTCATTGGCACGAACCGGCCTGCAAGGCGCGTTGCGGCGGGTGTGCGCAGGCGAGGCGCAGATATGCTGGCATGCAGCCTGTCGGCGGACGGCCTCCGGCAAGCGCTACAACCCCCTTTGTCTGACATCCACGGCGGGATCCTGGGCGGCGACCGTTTTGTTGCGGCCGCCCTTTTTGGCTGAAAACAGGGCCATATCCGCCGCATGGATCAATTTTTCGGGCGTTTCCCCCTGTTTCGGAATCCACCCGGCCACCCCGACGCTCACGCTCAGCCGTATTTGTTTGCCACGATGGATGAAACGGATATCCTCCACCGCCGAGCGTGCGCGCTCTGCAACGCGCATGGCGTTTTGCTGGGCAGTGGCCGGCAGGATGAAGGCAAAGGCCTTGCCCCCATAACGGGCAATGAGGTCGCTGTCGCGCCCCAAGACCAAACGCATGGTCTTGGCGATCAATCGCAGGCATTCATCGCCGATCAGATGGCCATGGTCGTCGTTGACGATTTTAAAATGATCGATGTCGACCAGGGCCACGCTCAGATGCTGCTGGGTGCGGGATGCGCGTTTGAGTTCGCTTGAAAGCATCCGGTCGAAGTACCGCCGGTTGAAAACCTTGGTCAACGGATCTGAGAAGCTCAGCTTCGAAAGCTCCCGGTTGGCGATTTCCATGTTTTTGAGAGCGCGTTCCAGTTCGTTGGTACGATCCAGGACCCGGCTTTCCAGCTCTTCAGTCGCGCGCCGCTGAACGTCCAGAATCTGTTCCTGCACCATCAGCTTTTCTTCACGTGTTTTGCTGATTGTCTGGCTTAAATGGAGCGCAACGCGTTGAGCCTCTTCGCGGGCGGTGCGATCGCGATTGATCCGGTCGGCCAGGGCCACCGAGAGCAACACAGCCTCGAGGACAAAACCGACCATTTGGCTGTAATCGGTGAAGGCGGTGCGTTCGATCGCGCCGGTCAACCCGAGCATGAGCAGGATGGTGCCCACGTTCACGAAGGCAAAGGCGATCGTGTAATATTTGGCTTGGGTGTTGCCCTTGTGCCAGAGATAAATGCCGGTGGCCATGCCGGCCAGGGGCGTCGCCAGCGCGCCTTTATCTATCGTGTGGGTGAGTATCGGGTTGGCGCCCCAGATGCACGAGAGCGCCGCGACCGACCAGTACACGACAAAGGCGTTGTTCAAATGATACAGCCAGCCGCCATAGTGCTTGAGTGACAGGAAATGGCGGATGAAAAAGGTGCCGGTCAAAAAGCTCAAGGACGCAAACAGGACATAGCCCATATTCCTGAGCCAGATGGCATTGTCCCATAGATACCGCGTGCCGATGCCGGTGGTGGCCAGTTCGTAGCCGATGACCGCGCAGACGTAGGCGGCGTAGTACAAGTAATTCATGTCCCGGGTAAAAAGGTACAACGAGGTATTGTACAGCATCATCACGAGCAGAATGCCGAAGAACAGGCCAAGCAGCAGGATGCGGTGCTGATCATGCTGCCAGAAAGCATTGTTTTGCCAGATATCCAAGGTCAGAAAAAGAGGCTGCTGCGTATCCACCCGGATAGAGAGGGTGACCGGATCGCCGGGCGGCAGTTGCAGGGGAAAAAGGAGAAGACGGTGCGCGATGGGCCTGGCATCCAGGGCGACGTCGTTGCCGGCCTTTTGTTTGAACGACCACCGCTGATGGGCATGATGGTATTGCCACACCTCGACCTGGTCGAGCAGTGGCCAGCCGATTTCGAGCAACCATTCCCGATCGCTAAAAGAGGCGTTGGTCACGTCGAAGCGAAACCAGGTGGGCGGGTGCAGCTTGCCGAGATTGAAACTTTTGCCGGTGAGCGGCTGCCATTGGTCGGCCAGATCCGGGGCGGAAACCTGCAAGTGGTTCAAGGGCGCCGACTCGACAAAATACGCAATGCCCTCGCGGATAGCCCTGTGCTGCGTGTCTGTTGCTAAAGCGATCGGTCCTTGCTGGGCGAGGCTGAAAGGACAGAAAGCAAAAGCGACCGAAAGAAACAGCGCGATCGATACCCCGACACCAATGGAAGAATGTTTGCGTAAGACCCGACCGTCTTTCACGCGATTTGCTTTCCCGAGGGTTTTTCGCAGGCGCTTGTATGCTTTGTTGCAGCCGTTTGCTTGTAAGATATTTTTTCATACCCCAGGCAGGAAGCCCCTGTCAATTCAACTTGGTATAAAATGCAGGGCATCCAGATCTGGAAATTCAATTCCGATACGGTGCGGGCGCGGAAACCAACACCTCCGGCAAACGTTGGTGCGGAAAACAAGGAGCGTGCCGGCACCCTGATCCTTGCGCCGCGCGGGCGACCGCCGGTCGCCCCTACAAGAGGGTCTCTGCGATAAAACGAAGTCTTGGGGGGCGCGATAGAATGGTAGGGTGGGCACCGCCCACCATTTGTCTTATGTTGACCACCTCTGTGATTGGCCGTATTCAACGTTTCATCGCTATGTTCGCTCCGGTGTCTATCCAATCGCTTGGGCGGGATCGGTGTCAAAAACCGATGATGTTGTAATAGCGTGGTGGTGGGCAATGCCCACCCTACAGGAGGGTCTCTGCGATAACACGAAGTCTTGGGGGGCGCGATAGAATGGTAGGGTGGGCACCGCCGACCATTTGTCTTATGTTGACCACCTCTGTGATTGGCCGTATTCAACGTTTCAGCGCTATGTTCGCTCCGGTGTCTATCCAATCGCTTTGGCGGGATCGGTGTCAAAAACCGATGATGTTGTAGTAGCGTGGTGGTGGGCAATGCCCACCCTACAGGAAGGTCTCTGCGATAACACGAAGTTTGGGGGGCGCGATAGAATGGTAGGGTGGGCACCGCCGACCATTTGTCTTATGTTGACCACCTCTGTGATTGGCCGTATTCAACGTTTCAGCGCTATGTTCGCTCCGGTGTCTATCCAATCGCTT
>LADR01000052.1 GCA_000961655.1 Desulfatitalea sp. BRH_c12 | reverse complement strand
CACCGCCGCCGCTCGAGGACCCGCCGGGACCGGCTCCAGCAGGACCGCCTGGACCGCTCCCGGCCCCTGGCCCATGTCCTTGCGCCTGGCCCGCACCTTTGCCCCCCGCAGGGACAGACAGGGCTGTTGGTTGTTGTGAAAGATGAATGTTCAAGCTGCGTTGTGCTTGCTGCAGACTTTGTTGCCCGCGGACCACCTTCATCGTTTCGTCGGCAATGATTTTTTCGGGGATATCCCGGGCATGAGCGGCTTTGACCATAAAAGCCAAGGTGAGCGGAAACTCGGAAAAGAATTGATTCTGCAGGCCGGCATAGACAATTTTGACGGATTGATGGGGCTGCAGGCCGGATTGTTTGAGCACTGCAAGGAATGTCAGCGCCTGCAACCGCTCTTCTAAAGCAGGGCCGGACGGACGGGTCAGGCCGCTGCGGATTTCTTCCGGGCTGAGCCCGGCGGCCAACAGGTCGGCAATCCGCTCGACCGCTGCCGGTCTGGATTCATGGGGTTCCCTGTACCGGATAGCAATCAGGCGATCGGCGGTCCGTAACTGATCGAGCCGTTGCGCCAAAACCGCGTCGATTCGCCGGGGTGTTCCCCGTTTGGCCAGACCTTCCTCCATTTTATCGACCAACGGCAACAGGGGAAGGTCCTCTTCAGCGGCAGCCTGGACCATACCGATCCAGCGTACCAGATCTTTCTCATCGACCTTGTAACGGTAGCCTGCCGCCAGCAACCGGTTCAGCATGCTTTCTGAAATGCCGGCGGTGCGCGCCTGCCGCGTGGCTTCGAAAACCGCACTGTTTTCATCCGCCCGCAACGGATAGATGCCGCAGAGTATCAACAAAGTGGTGAAAAAAACCAATCTAGGAGTCATTTCCATTCTGCTTGCCATTCGCTACAATTAGGGTCGAATTAAGATTACCGAAACCGTCCGCCTGGTGCCATAAGGATCGTGGATCCGGCACCAGCTCGCGATCATCGATCAAAAAGGCGTAGGTGTACTGACCCTGCGGCAACCGCAGAATCAGCTGCCAAGGCGCTTGAGGCGCAGCGCGGCGCATTTGAAAACCCTCCGGAGACCACTGGTTGAATGAGCCGATCACGGCCACCTTTTGTGCCGAAGGAAACTCCAGGACAAACGTGATGGTTTCGGCGCCGGATACAGCGGGCCCATTCCCGTAAAAACCGGTGTCTCGCGCGTCGATATAGGTTTTCACCCCAAAGAAGATCACCGCAACCAGCGCAAACGCCACTGCTGCCGAAACAACCGGCGTTGGCATCAGAGCGAACGGGGTTCGCATGCGCCGAAGGACTCTTTGGGGCCAACCAAGCCGCTTGGGCGCTATGCGTCGCATCACCGCATCGGTCAATCCCGACGGCGGTTCGACATCTTGGATGCGCGCGATAAGTCCGGCCACATGCCGCAAATTTTCTTTGGAACTGTTCGATGGACGCATTCTGGACACGCCCCCCTTCCTTTCAATCATCATGTCCGGTTTCGGCTGGGTCGGCCGGGCATTTAAGCCGCAACAGGTCGCGCAACTTCTGCAGGCCCCTTTTAACGCGCATTTTGGCACCGCTGGTGGAGATACTCAGGGCGGTCCCGACGTCTTTCATCGTCAATCCTTCGTGAAACCGCAAGATAAGAGCTTCACGATAATCACCGGGCAACTTGGCCAGCAGGCCCGGCAAACGGCAGGCATCCACCTGGGTCATCAGGCAGACGGGACCATTGGCGTGCCCCCCCTCAACACAGTCCTCCTGAAAACAATGCGCGCCTTTCAGGGCTGTATTGCGCTTGCGCAAAAAGTCCCGGGCCAGATTAATACCGATGGTATAGACCCAAGGGAAGAATCGGCCCGATGGCCGAAAATGTTCAAGATTAGCGTACACCTTCAGAAAAACCTCCTGGGTCAGATCGGTTGCATCTTCCCTGTTATCGGTCATACGCAACATCAAATTGTAGATCGGCCGTTGATAACGATTTACCAAAACAGCGAATGCCTGCACATCGCCATTCAGGATATCGTTGATCAGCCTGTTTTCCTCCGCAGTGTACATTCAGAATAACGCCGGGCTAAGGTGCATTGTCAAGTGTCTCTGCAGCCATTCGGAACCCATCTGAACCATTGTCGATAATAGGTGCAAAGGGATAGGTTCCCCCAATCAGTCGTCGCGTGGCGACGAGGTATGCACCGCATCCCACCTGTTCTTCCGGTAGATTCGATTCATGTCCAACATGAATTGCCAATCTCTACAATCGTATACGCCTCATACGGTCCAATCGTCACACATCATTCAATCATGACCACTGAATTATATTTGCCAAAACCGTCGCTTTCCACAAAAAGCGCCTTGGGGTCGAGCTCCCAGCGTTTTCCATCCAAAAAGAAGGCGTAATGCGCCGGACCGGGCGGCAGCAAAAGACGGATCGACCACCCCTGTTTGTCCCGCTGCATGCAATGGGTATCGGTATTCCACTGGTTGAAATCTCCCATGATGCACACTGACCGGGCCAAGCCTTCGTAGTGAAATACAACTGGCCGCAGGGGGGCCGTCTCCGGCGTGGCCGCCGAAAACCCTGTGCAGCCCACGAGTAGCCCCAACAGGCTTAATGCCAGCAATTGTCTTGTCTTCATCTTATCTCAAAACTGTTTTTATTTAACGGCGTTATCGTGTTTAAACTCTTCTTTGCGGATGCCGTATTTGCTCATTAGTTTATGGAGTTGGCGGGTGCTGATACCGGCTTCTGTGGCTGAGATATTGATTTTACCCTGGTTTCGACCCACCAGTTCCTTCAGGTATTGACGCTCGAACTCTTCCAACGCGACCTTGCGCGCATCGGCCAGCGGCAATCGGGCATCCAGCGGCATGACCGCAGAAGGACACTGATTGTCGAACAGCTCCAGCGGAAAGCTTTCCGGTGTCAAGGTGGTGGAATTTTCCAGGATATAGGCGCGCTCCATCAGATTTTCCAGTTCGCGCACATTGCCCGGCCAATCGTAGCGCGACAGCCCTGCTATCACCTGGGGATGGATGGTGTGAATGGATTTCTGGAACTCACTGTTCAGCCGTTTCAAAAATAGTTCCATCAGGTGGGGCAGGTCTTCGTTGCGTTCGCGCAGGCAGGGAATCTCTATCGGAAACACATTGAGCCTGTAAAACAGATCCTTGCGGAAGTGCCCGGATTCCCTGAGTTGTTTCAGGTCCGAATTGGTCGCGGCGATCACCCGGGCATTGGTCTGAATCGTCTCCTCACCGCCCACCCGACTGAAGGTGCCGTCTTGCAGCACCTGCAGCAGTTTGATCTGGGCCGGTGGCGTCAGCGTGCCAATCTCGTCCAGGAAAATGGTGCCGCCGTTGGCGATCTCGAATTTTCCCAACTTTTTGCGTACCGCGCCGGTAAAAGCGCCTTTCTCATGGCCGAACAATTCGCTTTCCAACAGGGTGTCGGGAATGGCGCCGCAATGCACACTGATGAACTGGGCTTTTTGCCGGTTGCTGTGCTGGTGAATCAGCTTGGCCATGACGCCTTTGCCGGTGCCGGTCTCCCCTACCAGCAGAACGGTGGTTTTGGTCGACGCCACCGGACGAATTTTTTTGAACACTTCTTCCATCGCCTGGCTTTTGGTCTGGACGACATCCAATGCATCGGTTTTCCAGAATTTGTCGCGCAGGTAGTCCAGTTCCGACTGGCGTAGAATCGATTGCGCGATCGATTCAGCGACCAGACGCACCTCGTCGCGCGACAAGGGATAGCTCACGTAATCCCGGGCGCCGGCTTTGACCCAATTGACCGCCTTGCGAATCTGCGCGGGGGGTGTCATGATAACCAATTCGATGGCATGATGGTGTTGCTGAAAACTTTGTAAAGCAATTTCGGGGCTGCCGGCGGCCGTCTCATGAGCGAGGATATCCAGATCGGCAAAGATCAGGTCGTAACGGCCGCGTTCCAGAATGCGCAATGCTGCGGGGACATCGGCAGCTGTCGAGAATCGAAAATCCTGCCCAAAAGCATTCCGGATGGTGGCGATATCGTCAGAAACCGCCGAAATAACAATGGCCGAACGCATGGCCTGCCTCCCGCGAAAAGTTGCAATCTGGTTGTATGTCATTCATTGTCATGCAGATTTGGATTGGTTGGTCTTTGAAAAGACCGATCGCCTATCGATTCTGAAAAGATATTCTTTTTTAGTCGAGAATCACCTGCCAGGCAATGATTTATTGTTGCCTTCACGGTGAAATGCCCGACGGTTTGTCTATTAAAGGTTGTCAGACACCAAAACAGATATAATTTGCTTGCGGCCGATCGGATTGATATATCCGGGGGCCGACTGTGGGCAGAATGGATGCTTTGCAAGTGAACGCCCTTGAAGTTGAATAGTGCTATTGCTTGACCGTCTCCCTGCTGACTGCTATGAATGGAATGCTCGCGTCACGATGATCCGGACATTGTAGAGGAAGCGCAAGGCAAACACGACTTCATGCACGACACGCAAACAATGGCAACCCATATATTGCGCCGGATTCCGGCCGTGTCATACACAATATCGCCGACGGTCGAGAGATGTCGTCGATAGGAATCGTCAATGAGCGCTTCACCTGAAAAAAGGGTTAACGTTCCATCCTCTTTCGCCGAAAATCTGGGAGACACGCGTCTGCAACAGACACTTCTGAGAAGTCGGGCCAAGGCAAGCGACACTCTGCGTCTACCCGAACGTTATGTCGTCAAGACAAATGACAGCGAACGGGTGCTGACATCCTTGGAAGCCCCCAACCTGAACGTGCATGTTGAAGCACGCATGGTTTTTTCCGCGTCCGTGGCTCGCAAATCGCCACCCGGCACGATTTTTCTGGACGGGGTGGCCCAGGGTGAGCCGTTCATGGATCATGAGCGCCAGGTATATAATCTGGATCACCACGAAGGCTGTGTGCGCTCGTTCACCCTGGCCGCGTGCGAGCAAGCCCTGGTCATGTATATGAAGGGACTCGACCTTCAAAACCGGGAATGGAACATTTTCGCCAATGAACCGGACCTGGATACGCTGCTGGCCATTTGGATCATCCTCAATCACGCCCGTATCGGCCGTCTCGATCCCAACCAGAGACGGCTTTTGTTCGCCCTGGTCCGCTACGAGGGTGTCGTCGATGCCATGGGGCTCGAGTTGAAGGAACTCAGTGCCTTGCCGGTGGATTTGATGAGCAAGATCCAACGTGTGATCGATCGACTGCGCAGTGATGAGGTGGCCCTCAAAAGGGAGGGCGACTGGCAAAACGTGGACTATCTGGCCTATACGGCCGCCACACTCCACAAAATCGACCAAATTTTCTATAAAACTAGTGACTTCGCCGACTATCTCGGGGTGGAGGAATTGGCGCGCATCGATTTGACCGATCAGCGTATCGCCGCGGTCGTTGAAGCCGACATGGGAATATACGAGATCGAACCCCATCTGAATAAGCTGTACAGCAACCGGCTGGGCATCGTCTTTCTGAAAAAAGGCGCGCGAACATACACGGTCCGCCAGATGGATCTGTTCATGCCCATCAGTCTGGACGAGGTTTACGACCGGCTCAATTTTGCAGACCCTTCCGTCAAGGGACGCACGGCAACCAACAAATGGGGCGGCGCGGCTGACATCGGCGGATCACCCCGTGAAAGCGGAACCCAGCTTTCGCCCTTTGAAATGGTGCATGCCTGTCGCGCGGCCGTGCATAAAATCAATTGGCAACAAAAAATCCTGCGCGCGGCCACAACGACTGCGCTGATCGGGTTTATCGTTTTGTGCGCCCACATTGTGCGCCTGCTCTGGGAACCAGCCGTCTGGCTGGACAGTCCGTCGATAGAGGCGTTCTGGAATCGTGCCAGTTTTGGTTTTGTGGTCACCCTTTTGACTGCCACGGCCATCAGCCTGATTTTCATTGCGCGATCCCATCCCTGGCAATTCGGCTGGACACTGCCCATTGGCAAGCACTGGTGGCTGCTTCTCCCGGTGGCCATGGCGGGCGGCATTGCCGGCGGTGTGTGGGCGCCGACTGAATGGATTCGTAGCGAACAGTGGTCTATCGTCATTATCATTGGCGTCGTGGGCCTGCCGCTGGCCGCCGAAATGCTGTTTCGCAGCCTGGCCCATGGGCTTTTATCCCAAACCGCCAAAATCCAGCGCTTCGAAACCCGCTGGTTTCTTTCCTGGCCGGTCATCGGCAGCACGTTGCTTTATGTTGGTTTTGTGTGGGCATTCCTGTCGATCCACTCACCGGCCCCCCTTGATCTGAGTCGCACACTGCTGACCCTGGGTGGCGCCGCTTTGCTGGCAGTGGCCACCGGCATGGTCCGCGAACGCGCCCAAAGCATCTGGCCGGCCGTGCTGTTCCACAGCATAGCAGCGGCAAGTGCCTTCCTGACGATTCTTTTCACAACTTAGTGCACCCACTTTTCAGCGCTGATAGACGCAGGGTTCTACTTGTGGGGGTCAACTTTGTGTTCGCCTTTGCGGCAGGGCAGTCGCATGTAAAAAACTCTCTCAGTATACCCGAATTCGTTTTCGGATTGGCACGGAAGAGGTGATTCGGGTGGGTGGTCCGCGCCACGTCAGCCATGAGATTTAGCGAGGCATAAGGCGTGCGCAGGACATGGGGCCGCACTGTTAGAGCGCAGCTTAGTTTGCGGCCCGTCCGGAGCATGCCTTATAGCCTCACTTGATCGAATGGATGGTGGCGCGGACCACCCACCCGAATCACCGGG
>LADR01000070.1 GCA_000961655.1 Desulfatitalea sp. BRH_c12 | reverse complement strand
CGATGCAAACGGGCCAGCATAAGCGCATCGCGGCGATCGTTTTTGATACGGCTGCCGCTCTGTTTAGGAATCATCGAGGGAGCAACGACCATACAGTCAAAGCCTTTGGCGGTCAGATAACGATAGATTTGGTAACCACACGGCCCTGCTTCGTAGCCAAAATGCAGGCAACCGCCTTTGCTGACCAATTTGCGCACGACCTTGTCCAGGGCCGCCAGGGTGCCGTCGATTTTTCCATAGTGTACCACCTGACCATCCCGCCCCTCATAGGCAATTGCAATATCAATGCTTTTTTTGTGGACATCCATGCCGATAAATATGTTATTGTGTTCCATACCTGCCTCCTTGATTTTGGCTCTGTGTTGGGTGTTTGTATTGACTTCCAGCATAACCCACGACTCTCAAGGATGGCAGGTATTTTTTTTATGATTTAGTCGGTTCTACCCGCGCTATCTAGCGGAAAATTATTCATGGGGCCGAGAATGGGCCCATAAATTTGCTCGTCGGAGGCCCCATGAATAATTTTTTGCGGGTCTTTTGAGAGAACCAACTCCCGGGGTTACTTCCGGGATGCTGTCAACCATTATGTCTACCTGGATAGGGAAAATTTCGGGATCCTACGCCAAATGGCGGGACCTGCATCCCTAAAAGGCGGTTTACACACCAAACGCCTGAAAGCAGTTTGGGATCATAAATACCCGTTAAAAATTCTGCCAGCGTGATTTACTACATGCGATTGCCCTGCGAATCGATGCAGGGTAACCGCATTTGGAAATTCAGCTCTTTGTAATTTACGGGCGAATGTTCAGTCGGACGCCCGCTCAGGATAAGTGCCGGATAAGAACCATTCAGTTTATCTACTCTTCAAAATATGTTAATGCGACAGGCAGCATTTGAGTCGCTATCAATCCACATATGAAAGGATCCCATCTTGAACCCAGATGTTTCATTTTCGTCATATGCAGTCGGTTCTCTCGATGAACATCAGGCCAAGCAGTTGCTGCGTCAATACAATATTCCGGTTGTGGAAGAACGCACCGCCAAGGAGGCCGAAGACGCTGTGCGCGCCGCCGAGCAATTCGGCTTTCCGGTGGTCGTCAAGGGGATGGGGGCCGCCCTGCAGCATAAAACCGAAAAGGGACTGGTCCATCTGCATTTGCACGATGCCGAAGCAGTGCGCCGGGCCTGTGGGGCCATTGCCGACAGCGCCGGACCCGATCTGGAGGCTTTTCTGGTGCAGCCTCAAATCACGGGGCAACGCGAATTAATGGCCGGAATGTTCCGTGATCCGCAATTCGGTCCGGTGATCCTGTTCGGACTAGGTGGCACCCTCACCGAGGCCATCGGCGATGTGGCCATGCGACTGGCACCGCTGACCGCTTATGACATGCGGCAGATGACCTCCGAAATCCGTTCGCGCAAGCTGCTTGATTCCTTTCGCGGGGAACGGGCAGTCGACCAGACCACTTTGTTCGATACGCTGGCGGGACTGTCGCGCATTGCGCTGGAACATCCCGAAATAGCCGAAATCGACATCAATCCCCTGCGCGTGACGCCAAATGGCGATATCGTGGCCGTGGATGCCCTGATCGTGATCCGGCCCGAGTCCGCCAAAACGCAAGCCACGCCCGTGGTGCCGGCCAAGGAGATCGGCGCTCTTTTTTATCCTCGTTCGATTGCATTTGTGGGCGCTTCATCGCAGTTGGGCAAATGGGGCAACATGTTGCCCAACAACACCATCAGCGGCGGATATCAGGGCAAGATCTTTCTGGTCAATCCCAAGGGCGGGGTCATCGCGGGCCGTACGGCGTACAGGAGTCTGACGGAGATCCCCGAAGAGGTCGATCTGGCCGTGGTCACGGTGCCCGCATCACGCGTCATCGACCTGATCCCCCAATGCCGGGAAAAGGGCATCCGCTACATGGTCCTGATCACGTCCGGGTTTTCCGAGGTGGGCGAAGAGGGCAAGCTTCTTGAAAGTAAGTTGGTCGAAGCAGCCCGCGAGGCCGGCGTGCTCATCCTGGGCCCCAACACCATGGGCATCACCAATCCCCACATCGACATGTACAGCACAGGCACCACGGTCACCCCGATTGCCGGCAATACCGTGGTCGTTGCGCAATCCGGCAATATGGGCAGCCAGTTGCTCATGTTCGCCGAACAGCAGGGCATCGGCATTCGCGGTTTTTCAGGCAGCGGCAACGAGGCCATGATCACCATGGCGGACTACCTCGAGGGGTTCGAGATCGATGATAAGACCAACACCGTGCTGATCTATGCCGAAGGCTTTAAAAATGGCCGCCGTTTCTTTGAAAGTGCCAGGCGGGTCAGCCGCCGCAAACCCATTGTGCTGCTCAAAGGCGGCCAGACCCAGGCCGGGCAGAAAGCCGCGGCCAGCCACAGCGGCGCAATGACCTCCGACACACGGGTCTTCGATGCGCTGTGCCGCCAAGCAGGCATCGTCAAAGTCGAACACCCCATGGATCTGCTCGACGCCGCCGCGGCCTTCGACGCCCTGCCCCTGCCCGCCGGACCGCGTGTGGCCATCATGACCTTTGGCGGCGGCTGGGGGGTTGTGACCGCGGATTTATGCCAGTCGCAAGGGTTGCAGCTGCCCGAACTGGATGCGGATATCCGGCGTCAGATCGATACCCTGCTGCCGCCCTATTGGAGCCATGCCAACCCCGTGGACCTGGTCGGCGATTTCGATCCGGACATATCGCTTAAAATTTTGGAAATGCTGATGCGATGGGACGGCTGCGATGCGGTCATCAACCTGGGCATCATGGGCCGGCGCGCACTCATCGAACGGTTGTTGGAATCCACTTTGCAAGCCGACCCGGCCTTCACCCAGGAAACGGCCGATGGCATTCAGCAGCTGCTCACCCAGTTCGAAGACAACTTTCGCGACCGGGCCGTTCAGTTGATGACCCAACTGAATAAACCGGTCCTGGGCGTGACCCTCAGAGCGGACGCACGCTATCAAACCGTGGTGCGCGTTCCCGGTTCGCAATACAAAGGGGTTTTTTACCAGACGCCTGAACGGGCAGTCTACGCCCTGGCGAAGATGGTCGAATACCAGCGCTTTTTGGCCGGTGCGGATCAGTAATCGCAGACTTCAGGGTGTCCCACGCTGAAAGGTAAAGACAATAACGAGCGACATGGACCGGGCGGACCGGCTACCAATGTCCCTTCAGTCCGTTTCGTCTCTATGGGCCACCCTGAACAAACCCGTAAGTTCCCGATGCTGTGAAATGTTTTCAGTGACAGGAACCGTGATTGATTCGGTCAAACGGGAATGATATAGATTGAATCATCAAATAGTCACTATCAAAGGTACCATCGATGAATCAACGCAAGTCGTACACCAAAAAAAAGCTGGATTATGAGGTCGGGCACCTGTCTAAGAGCCCCTGCCGAAGCTGCGGTACTTATTATCGTTTTCCTCGCTGCATAGATGATTGCGCCACGCTGGACCGCATCCAGACGTATCTGGCCCAGAGCATATCCTGTACGCGGAACTACTCGGCCATGGAATCCTTCAGAGTACAACTGGAAAGCCGACGCGGCAAATAGTCTCCTATGATACCGCATGTAGATCTGCTCCGTGTCTCTTTCTTCAAAGACCCCACGCATTTCTGGATCTTTTTGACAATGCGCCTATATTGGCACAGGGTCACATGCGAAAGATGGCCAGGTCAGGCCCTCACATTGCGCGCGACGCAGACCTTTGCCGGCAGGCGGCGCGTAATCTAAAAAGGTGCGGCAACATCAAAATGTAACCGAGGGGGAGGCAGTATGATTCCGAGTCGTCTGGATCAACTCGAACGACACGAAAAATTGCGACTGCAGGCTAAAGCCATGCAGCGGCCCGAAGCGCACTTGAAGAACCTGATCACGGCAGCCGATCGCCTGGAGCACTATAGCGTGCGGGGCGGCGGATTGTTCCTGGACTATTCGCGCCAGCGCATAGACAATTCAGCCCGACAATTGCTTTTCGGGCTCGATCAGGAACTGGCGCTGCGTGACCGCTTCGCCCGCATGATGCATGGCGAGCGGCTGAATGTCACCGAAAATCGTGCTGTTTTGCATACAGCCGCACGCAGTTTCGCCGACGATCCGGTCGTGCTGGACGGCGTCGATGTGATGCCCGAAATCCGTCGCGTCCGCGATCAAATCAAGTTTTTCAGCGAGCAGGTCCACACTGGCCAGATCACCGGCGCCAATGGCCGACCGTTTCGCCATGTGGTGGTCATCGGCATCGGCGGTTCCTACCTGGGGCCCGAATTTGTCTCCACGGCCCTGGCTGCCCTGGCCGACCGCAACATCACCCTGCACTACCTGGCCAATGTGGATATCGACAACTTCGGTGCGGTCGCCGCTGCCATCGACCCGCCTTCCACCTTGTGGGTCGTGATCTCCAAAAGTTTCACCACCGCCGAGACATCGGCCAACACGATTCAGGCCGAGCAGTTCATGCGCGCCAAGGGACTTGATCCATCCCGGCATATGATTACGGTCACCAGCAAGGGCAGCCCAGGCGACGACCCGTCCCGGCCCGTGCTGCAGACGTTTCACATGTTCGATTTCATCGGCGGCCGCTATAGCGTCACGTCGGCCGTGGGCGGTGTGCCCCTGAGCCTTTTGCTGGGGTACGACCGTTTCGAAGCTTTTCTCAAGGGCGCGGCCGAAATGGATGCGCATGCCTTGAACGCGCCGGTCGAGCAAAACCTGCCGCTGATCGCGGCCTTGCTGTCGGTCTGGAATACGACTTACCTGGGCTACCAGCAGCAGGGCATCATCCCCTACTCCTCGCCGCTGGCCAAATTAGCGCCCCATGTGCAACAACTCAATATGGAGAGCAATGGCAAGGCGGTGGACACCGCGGGCGCATTTCTGCCCGAACCGGCCGGGGTGGTGATTTTCGGAGAACCGGGCACCAACGCCCAGCACTCCTTTTTCCAACTGGCCCACCAGGGCAAGCCCTTTCCGATCGACTTTATCGGCGTACGCACCCCGCAACACACCCAATATCAGGCACGCTCCAAAGGGGTGACCAATCACCAGGAGCTTTGGGCCAACCTGCTGGCCCAGGCGCGCGCTCTGGCCGTCGGGCGCGACCATGCAGACAAAGCGCGGCACTTCGACGGCAACCGCCCCTCATCCACCATCGTCCTGGACGACCTTGCCCCCGAAAATATCGGTCGGCTGCTCAGCTTCTATGAGGCCCGTACCGTGTATGAAGGATTTATCTGGGGGGTCAATTCGTTCGATCAGTTCGGGGTCGAACTGGGAAAAACCGTTGCCGACAGCCTGAGAAGTGAGATGGCTCGCAAAAACGATCAGCCTGGATATGACTTTGCTGGAACGGATCCGATTTCGCGGGCCTATCTGGAAATGTTGTTCTCTGCAGACCAGTAGCTCGGCCAAAGGGCGTCTTTCAATCCGGACGATCTTTCGATGGGACGTTCAACCGCCTTTGCCAGCAGCGCGGGTTCGGCCCAGAGCGTGATTGAACGGCGCGCCCGCGTAACAGCCGTATAGATCAGCTCGCGCGTCAGCAGCGGGCTGTCTTCATCGGGCAGCACAATCATGACATCCTCGAACTCAGATCCCTGGCTTTTGTGAATGGTCATGGCATAAACCGTCTGGTGTTCGGGCAATTGCTGGGGGGTCAGGCGTTTGACGCCACCATCGCGATCGGGAAAAACAACCTGCAGGTCATCGCCCCCCCCAGCGGCCGTACGCATGGTGATCCCGACGTCACCATTGAACAATCCATGAAAATAGTCATTGCGCGTGATCATGACGGGCCGGCTGGGATACCCGTCCGCCGATGACGGGAAGAGAGGAATGCGCCCGTTGCGCCGCAAAATCTGTTCCACCAGGATGTTCATGCTCTCGACCCCGAATGGCCCCTTGCGCACGGCGCTAAGGATCTTGAACCGGTTTAACAAGGCGAACGCGGTAGCTGGGTCATCGCAATCGAACAACGGTCCAACGGCCGTCATGATCTCCTTTTCGAGCTGCGGGGCATATGCAGCCCATGCGGAAAGTGGCCGCAATACAATGGCCGACTGCCGTTCATCGGCAAGCAGCGCCAGAACCTTGCGCGCGTCGCCTGCGTTGATCGATCGGCTCAAGGCACCGATGCCGCCCTCGGCGTCAAAACGGTAACTGCGGGCGAGCACAGCAACGTGCTGGGCCAACAGGTGCGCGCCAGGCGCAGCTTTCGCGAAACCGGCTTTTTGATCGGCATCGATGGTTTCCGGTTCATTGCCCGGACGAACACCATGACAGATATCGCCCAGCACCGCGCCCGCTTCGACGGAAGCGAGCTGATCCTTGTCGCCCACGAGGATCAGACGCCCCCGAGGTGGTATTGCGATCATCAGCCGGTACATCAGGGCCAGATCGACCATTGAGGCCTCATCCACGATGACCAGATCGGCGGGCAGCGGGTGTTCGGCGTCATAGCGAAATTTTGCCGCAGAGGGCATATACCCGAGCAGGCGGTGAAGCGTTTGCGCACTCTGCACACCCACTTGGGCCGCCCCCGCGATATCCTGCTCATTCAAAAGGGCCTCGACCGCCGCCTGCATTCGCGCCGCGGCTTTGCCGGTGGGCGCCGCCAGCGAAATCTTCAACGGGGATTGCTGGTGCAAGGTTTGCAGCAGCAGGATAATCTTAGCAATCGTGTACGTTTTGCCTGTGCCGGGCCCACCCGATATGACGCCGAAGCGGCGGGTGGCGGCCAGACGCGCCGCCCGTGCCTGGCTGCTGTGGGGATCGGCAAAGAGCTGTGAAAGGGTGGCGTTCAAGCGCGGCTCATCGTCGAACAAAGCCACCGGTGCGCAGCGCGCCAAAATCATTTTGGCCAGATCCTGCTCGTAGCGGAAATAGCGGTGTAAATAGAGTCGCGATCCATCCAGAATCAGTGGGCAGAAGTCGCCCGGCCCACCCACGGCTGCGCAGGACTGCAGGCGCTCGCGCAACTGACCGGATGACATCGACGTCAGCATGGCAGTCGCTAGGTCGGCTGTTTGCGGATCCTGTCGCGAAACCGCCGCCAAATCGAGGCAAACATGTCCATTGGACGCGGATCGGCTTACCAACGCAGCGGCCAAACCGACCCAGGGATCATCGCACCCACCCAGTCGCACTATCGTACGGGCAAACGTCCAATCAATCGCATCGATCGTTTGATTTTCATACAATGTGGTCAGATTGATAGAGGCCATAAATTCGTTTGCGTTTCTAATTACGGATTTATTCGCCAGAAGCGGGAATAGTGATCCGTAATAATTGTTAACTGTGTATTAATTCAACTTTCGGGTTCCAAACGCCGGTGATCCGGGCGGGTGGTCCGCGCCACACGCCATTTCGCTCAAGTGAGGCTAAAGGTGTAAAACCGATGGTGGCATCAATCCTTCGTTCAGAGCCGCTATCAGTTCAGCCTCGGGAACACTATGATGAATGCCTGTGGACGCATGTTCACCTTGAATGCCACGCAGGAAAAGATAAAAAACACCGCCGAAATGCCGTTTGTAATCGTAATCCGCAATCTTCCGGCGCAGCAGCAGATCCAATGCCAGCGCATACAGATGGGACTGCAGGAAATAGAATGATTCGGCCATGACGGTATCGAGCCGGTCCCAGCCATAGTCTTCCCAAGTATCTCCCAGGTAATTGGACTTCCAGTCAACCAGGTAATAACGGCCGTTATGGGCGCAGACCATATCGATATAGCCCTTCATGAATCCTTGCAGGGGTGCAAAGTTCAATCGATCGAGATGTTGTACGTGACCATCGGCAAACAGCGACGCCCCTTTCTCTTTAAAAATATGCTTTAGGGTGTCGACATTAAATTGCTTTAATGGAAAGAAAAATTCCATTTCATTGACGCGCTGCCCAGGCGCCACGTCGGCCAGCGAAAAAGTATGGTCGCCGGTGCCGGCCGGCAGACGCACACGGGCCAGATTCACCAGAAAACAATCGATCGCCGCCTGCCACTCCCGTGCAAACCGGTGGGCCTGTAGCTTGGCGGCTACCAGGCGTTGTCTTTCAGTGGCATCGTTGCCGCAATGATCCCAGTGTTCCAGAAGATCGTGAAAAAAAAGGCCGGCCTGCGCGCCTTTGGGAAATCCAAACAGATGTTCCATCGCACTGTTGGCAATCTCCCGCGCGGGCGTGAGACGGGTGGATCCTTCCCGGTCGGGAAACTCCCCCTGCGCATTCGCGGTTTGAGCGACCAGGGCCGAAAAACTGCTGATGCGCCAACGCGTATCGATGGCTCCGCGGAATTCCCGTTGGGTCAATTCGCCCTGATCTTCGTATGGGTTGGTATAGGGTGCGACATCCGGGGACGGCATCGCGGCCACCTCAATGGTGCCTTCGGATGCCGCGGCCAATGCATTCAGTTCGGCGATCATCTGCTCATCGGTCAGGGCGGCCATCTTGGTCTTCAAAGGGGCCGTCCAACTTCCGGCCGGATCGGAATCCGACGGGCCGTGCAGCAAATAAGCCGGCGCCGAAAGCTCGGCGCCTTTGATTGCGCCCCACACCAGGTAACAGCTCTGACGCGCACGGGTGACGGCCACATACAACAACCTGAGGTTTTCCGCCAAAGCCTCTTCCAGACCCCACTCACGGTGTTTGGGCGCGATGCCAGGACCGATCGCCAGCGTCGGTTGCGCAAGGCGGTCCGGGTCGTGGAAAGCAACCAACTCGTCGTCTACTTTGGCCCCTGCCCAGGTAAATGGACAGAAGACGACATCGAATTGCAATCCCTTGCTTTTGTGGATGGTGATGATACGCACCGCACGCGCATCGCTTTCCAGGCGCAGCTTTTGCTCATCTTCGCCGCCGTTGGCCTCGCGCCGGCAGCGCGCAAACCATTTCAACAGCCCCTCCGGTCCGAGTTGCGATTCAACCGATGCCTGGTGCAGCAATTCGGCCAGATGCAGCACATTGGTCAAACGCCGTTCACCATCGGGCAGGGCCAGTAAGCGGCCACGCACGTGCTCCTGGACCATCAGACGGCTGAACATGCGGTAAAACCCATGGCGCGTCCAGAGCTGATGATACTGCTCGAAGACCGCCCAGCGTTGCTGCCAGGCATCGCCAGGGGTTTCGACTGAGTCACACAGTGCCTGCGCGGACGCACCGAACAAATTTCCGCTCAGCGCCGCACGCACGCGACGGGAATCGGCCGGCATGGCTACCGCATGAAGCACCAGAGCCAGTTCGGCGGCTTCTAGCGAATCAAAAACACTACCGGCGCTGTGCAGGACCGCCGGCACCCGCAGCCGCGCCAAAGCATTTTTCATCACCTGGGCTTGCCGGTGCGTGCGCGTCAACACGGCGATGCTGCCGGGCGCCAGGGGCTGCGACGGGTCGCTCAGCAATGTCACGATGCGGGCGGCCACGGCCCTGACGATGTCAGGGATGGCTGTTTGTTGTGCGACCGGCTTTTTGGGGCCGTCCTGGTTGCCACGGGTCAGATACCACAAATGAAACGGGCCAGATGCGGGACGGGCGGCATCACGGCCGGCGACGGCTTGCTCGTATGGAATCTGTTCATATCCGAACGGCCGTGCACGGTTCCCGAAAAAAGCATTCAAAGCCTGAATCAGCGCCGGCGTCGCACGCCAGTTCCGCGTCAAGGTGTAATGGGTGGCGGCTTGCTCGCGGGCGCGCATGTATGAAAAAATGTCCGCGCCTCGAAAACTGTAGATCGCTTGCTTGGGATCACCGATCATGAACAGCAACGACTGGCCGCCGGTAAAGAGCTGTGTAAAAATGTCATACTGGAGGCTGTCGGTGTCCTGAAATTCATCGACCAGGCCGGCGCGGTATTGCTTCTGGATGGCCTGGACCAAACCGTCGCGCTGAACCCCCTGCAAAGCGGCATGCACCTGCAGCAGCAAGTCATCGAAAAAGAGGATATTGTCACGCGTTTTTTTCAGATCGAGCCGTTGGCGCAGCTCAGCCAGCAGGCGCACTTTCAGGTAGCGCCAATACTCGGCCAACTGGCGATCCATGGTCGCCTGGCAATCCAGGGCGTGATCACACAATTCGAAAAACGGATGCGTGGGGGCGACGTGTTTCTTTTTGGTAGCCTTGACGATACATACCTGGCAGAACCGGTCGAAACGCTCGAAAAGCGGATAGGTGCCCTCCCAGTGATCCATGGCGGCAACCAGTGCCATCAGGGCGATTTGCCGTTGCGTCATGGAAGGGCATGCGGCATCCGGTTCACATTTTCCATATTTGACCGCCGTCAAGCCTTCGGCCGAGAGCAGGCGGATCGCCTCCGCGCGAACGCCGGGCCACATGCTGCGAATCTGCGCACAAATGCGGCGCCAATCGCTGATGGCGCGCAGCGAAGGTTTAACTGGTGCCGGGATCACCTGCACCTGCGCAAAACGATGTTGGGCGCATAACTTGGCCAGCGCCTCCGGTCCGCGTGCCTGTTTCAGCACATACCGCACCAGTTCCGCCGGCGCGCGACTGATATGGCGCCGCCAGAAATCGTCAGCCACTTCCTGAACAAGCGGCTGCATTTCCTGGACCAGCTCAGCCTCGAACAGGTGGCCTGTTTCAAATGCGAAATGATTCAAAACCCGCTGACAAAAGCCGTGAATGGTAAATATGGCAGCGCGGTCGAAATCGATCAGGGCGTCCTGAATGCGCTGCATCGCTTCGGAGGGATCGCTTTCCGGTTGGATCATGGCCGCGATCATCGCATCCGCGGTACCGCTTTTTGACAGGGCCGCTTTGGCGGACAGCAATTTGGCACGGATACGGCTTTTCAACTCTTCAGTGGCGGCCTTGGTATAGGTCACCACCAAAATCTGATCGACCGTCAGATTGCGCTCGACGATCAAACGCAGGTACAGTCCGGTAATCGTGTATGTCTTGCCGGTTCCGGCGCCCGCCTCGATCAGATGGACGCCTTCCAGGGGAGCCTGCTGAAGGTCAAACGGTGTCATCGGTCTCGGTTCATGCGATAAACAAATACCAGCACCTCGGAAACGGCCTGGTACAGTTCAGCGGGGATTTCAGTGTTCAAATCCAAAGTTTCCAGAATTTGGACCAGGTTGCGGTCTTCCACCAACGGAATATTGTGTTCACGGGCCGCGGCGACGATCCGCTCAGCGATCTTGCCGCGCCCTTTTGCCAGAATTTTGGGCGCATTATCGCGGGTCTGGTCATACCGTAAGGCGGCCGCCCGTTTGAGGTCCTTGTCTTTCATGCTTTCAGGTCGATCCTTCCCACCGGGGTCTCACTGAGATCCTCCTGTTCGAACTGGGTTATCTTCTCCCGGGAAACATGGGTTTCCACCCGAACCGATTCGAAGAAACCCGCGAGCGCATCCGCGACCGCCCCGGCCTTTTCGGCGAAAAACGCCTGGGTGTCAGTATCGCTCAGAAAAAACGCGATGCGCAACTGCTTTTCGACCATGGCCAGATCGATCCGCACCGGGCCTAAACGATCCATCTCCAGCAACAAGGCGATGCGATGCTGCGGGCCGGCATGCCGGTCTTGGCTCTTTTTAGGGTAATATACCTTCAAATGAAGGGGCTGGGGCTGTTCCTGTATGGGGAGCACGTGGGAAAAAACCTGGAAGATATCCTGCTTGCCAGCTTGACGCACCACCAGTTCTTGCTGCTGGTCGACATTCGACAGCAAATGAGCGACGGTTTGCCGCAAATGCGCAATATCCCCGGATTTGTCCACGGCAGGGGCAACGGGTTCGACCCCGGACCCCAAAAATGATTTTAAAATCAGCAATTGTGCTTTCAGATCGCGGGCCACTATCCGGTGCACGTTTTGGTAAGCGTCGGTGCCGGAATCGGTTTTGGACTGACCATTTTTTTCGATTTCTTCGGCCAGTTTGATTTCGAACAGGATCCCGCTGTCTTCCACGGTCGTGCGCACCCATTGCGCCAGTTGCCCCGCCGGAGATTCAGGCTGCCCGGGCGCCAGAAGCGTTTTAAGTTGCACCAAGGCATTGCGCACCTGGTCGGTCGTCGGTTCCCCGGACACTAGGGGCGAGGAGGATACTCCTTGCGCCGCTCTGGCTATCGGGTTGGACCCTGCACCGACGCGTGACCCGGCGCTACCGAACGTTTTTCCGGCAAGCGCATGTGAAACGGTTGGCATTGCCAGCAGCCGGTCGATCGTTTCGACCGTTTTGTGGCGAACATCGGAAGGCATCAGGACAGTCCAGTCCATTTTGGGTACAGCAGCAGTAGCCGTGGGCGCCGCCGTCACCGCCATACGGAGCTCGATGGGGGTCCCCATGCGGACGACCGTCAGGGAAAGCTTTTGTCCGACTGTAACGGGAACGGCAGTTTGGGCCATCGCGCGAAAAGAACCTAAATCGATGAGTGCACGGCCATCGGCCTCCAAACGCAGCACCCGACCGACCAGGCGGTCTCCGGGATGCAGATCGGCAAATCCGCTGGAATCCCGTTGGGGGTCTGATATTGGAACAGCTTGGAAGACGGCCGAGATATGCATGGGAAAGTATTAAGTGTTAAGTGTTAAGTAAGGATCGTGACGCCTCAGTGTTTGTAGCGCCTTTGTGGGTGATGATGTTATACCGTGAGGCTGCCGTTGAAGTCAAACGTCACGCGGGTTCTCTCTCACAATGCAATTACATCCGCCGCATCTCAGAACTCCCGCAAAATTGAAATTTGCGCATCATCGGATGCTATGCTAAACTGTGCCGGATTTAAGACCCATCATCGTTTCAAGAGAGGTATTTTGCATGACATCCATAGCAAACGGGCGTTTTGCCGAAAAGCACCCAAAAGGTACGACGATTCAACCGGACCTTCAAAAAGAAATCCAAAACCGCCTGATCAATAACAGAATTACCTGTAAAGCCGCTCATGAGGTGGCATCGAAACTAAGGATCGCCGCCACTGACGTAGGGGTCGCCATTGATCTACTGGAGGCGCGTATCAGTGCATGCCAACTCGGTCTTTTCGGTCATGGCCAGGGTCGCAAAACAGTCTCGGCGGCCAAAACAGTGGCACCCGAATTGAAGGCAGCCATTGAAGCCGGATTGATCGACGGGCGTTTGACATGCGCCCAGGCATGGCACATCGCCGATATGGCCGCAATCCCGCGCATAGCTGTGGCCGATGCCTGCGAAGCGTTGAATATTCGCATCAGCCGGTGCCAGATAGGCGCTTTTTAACCGATGATAGCGCGCAATAACAGGCAGTATCATCTGATGGCCCGACCCAGTGGCTACGGAATCAAAGATCAGTCCAAACAAAAACCGGAACAAAGATATGGCGAACCCAACACCCGAGTCCAATCCATCGATCGGTATTTACGTCCACATTCCCTTTTGTCAAAGCAAATGCCATTACTGCGATTTTTACTCGATAACCCGAGCGGAGCGCATTCCCGACTATCTGGACGCGCTCAAAAAAGAGATGCAGCTGTCCAAAATCTCCGGCGTAAGAGCTGATTCTCTCTATATCGGTGGCGGAACCCCTTCTTTGCTGACCCCCCGCCAAATGGGCAATATCGTTGATTGGGCGGCGGCCTATTTCAATCTGGACCCCAATGCCGAAATGACCCTTGAGGTCAATCCGGCCACCGCCACGACCCGCGATCTGCAGGATTATGCCGCATTCGGATTCAATCGGCTCAATATTGGTGTTCAGTCGTTCAACGATCATCATTTGACCTTTCTGGGACGCAGACACACTGCCAAACAAGCCTTGGCAGCCGTCAAAGCCGGCAACGATGCCGGCTTCACCAATATCGGTCTCGATCTGATTTTCGGACTCCCCGATCAGACCGCCGGCACCTGGAAAAGCGATCTTTTGCAAGCCATCCGATTGGCGCCCAAGCACCTGGCCTGCTACATGCTTTCATATGAACCGCATACCCCGCTTCATGCCGATCTCCAAAGCGGCCGTTTTACCGCCTTGTCCGATCTGCGCACCGCCGACCTGTTTCGCATGGCGCATGATTTTCTGGGTGCGGCCGGATTCGAGCACTATGAAATTTCAAACTATGCCCAGAACGCACGCTGGCGCTCCAAGCATAACCAGAAATATTGGAATTTCGCGCCTTATGTCGGTTTGGGACCGGCGGCGCACGGCTGCCGGGTTCCAGTCCGTTGGTGGAATCATCGCTCATTGGACCACTACCTATCCGATATTGCGGCCGGTCGCTTGCCCAGAGCCGACGAGGAACACCTGACCCTCGAGCAGCAAATGATCGAAGCCCTCTATTTGGGGTTGCGGCAGTCCGACGGGATCGTTCTGGCGGATTTTCAACGACGGTTTCAAAGCGATTTTAAGCTTTACTTTCACACCGCCATAGATCGCTTTAACGCCGAGGGATGGCTGGAAATGGATGACCGGCGTTGCTGGTTAACCATGGAAGGGATGCTGTTTCTGGACCGTATCGTGGATGAGTTGATCGAAATGATCAGTTAGGTTAAGTTCTGTTCGAGAAACCGACGCAAGTAGCGGAATAGCGCCCTGCTGGCCTTGCGCTGTTCGGCGGCAGAGGCGTTTTCCTGCGCAGCACCAACCAAACGCAGAAGTTCGTTTCGATCGATGGCAGGAAACTGCCGGACCAACCAGTCAAACCGATCTTGTTTACCTGCTGCCAACTCATCGCGCCACTGCTCTACCTGCTTGAATTGGCGCACATCCTGATGCGCTTGCGATGCAATGAGTTCCAGGCCTTGCTGCAACTGCACGGTGTCTACGTGCCGCATCAAACTGCCGATATATTGAAGCTGGCGACGACGGGCGCCATGCGATTTCATCGCACGGGTTTCGACAACCGCCTCATGCAACTCGGGCGGCAGCGCCAATTCATCCAGCTGGGCAGGTTTCAGTGTGACCAGTTGTTCTCCGACTTTTTGCAGCGCAATGGCCGCTTTTTTCTTCTGGGTGCGGCTCGGTCGTTCCGCACTCTCATCCAGTCCTTCGATCGGTTCGTTCATGCTCAGATCATTTCATCCACAATGAAGGGTGTACAGCGGATGGCAACGCTTCTTTTCTTTACCCACACACGCACAATAGGAATTATTTCGTTTTCATCGTTTATCAGATTGGGCTGTTCCTGGATAAAATCGATATCCTCCAGTCGGAACTCGTAATAAAAGGTAGCGCGGCTAAAAGGGTCGGCCACCAGGATCACTTTCGAAATATCGTGCCAGTGTTTCCTGGGCGCACCACTGAATGCTACATGGGTTTGTTTCAGGACACGGATGTCCTTGGGACGCTTGAAGGCCTCGATTTCCAAGGTAGTGGTCTGTTTAATCAATAACGATGTGGTCATATGCCTGCTTAACCCGACTCATTGAAAATGGAGGAGCGGCAGCGAACCGCCGCCCCCTTGCCGATGAACACCGCAAGCCGATGGACGAATGAAAGCGACCTTATTTGACGAAGATCTCAATTTTGGCTGACTTGCGCAATTCTTCTACATATTTCTGGACTTCCGTCTGCACTTTCTGGTTACGTAAACTGGCATTAATTTTGGGTTGGACCTCTTCGTACTTCAAGGTTTGCGGGTCACTGTGCTCAAGCACTTTAATCAGGTGATACCCGAAATTGGTCTCAACGATGTCGCTTACCTGACCGGGCTTCAGCGCGAATGCCGCGGTTTCGAAGGCCGGCACCATTTTACCTTTGGAGAAACTGCCCAAGTCACCATTGTTTTGAGCGCTGGGGCATTGGGAATGGGCCTTGGCCAATGCTCCGAAATCTTCGCCAGCATCTATTTTCTTTTTAATATCGACCAGTGTTTGGCGTGATGCCTTTTTCTGCTTTTCTTCCGCATCGGCTTCCGATTTAATCAGGATATGTTGGGCATGAACCTCTTCGGGCCGTTTAAACAAGCTCGGATTTTCATCATAAAAAGCTTTGGTGTCCTTATCCGAAACGGTGATTTTGGAGGCAACTTCCTTATCGATCAAGTCGCGGATGGCAGAGCGCTGAGTAATCTGTTTTTTTAAAGCGTCCTCGGTCATATTCATTTCAGCCAATGCTTTTTTGAACTGCTCAGGATCCTCATAACGCATCTGGATGGCCGAAATTTCTTTTTGGACAAATTGCGGGTCGACCTTAATGCCTTTTTTTTTACTTTCCTGCAAGATCAGTTCACGGCTGATCATATCGTTGAGAACGTCCTTTTTAACTTGCCCTTGGAACTCTTCCGGAATCTGCTTTCCCTGAGCCTGCATCCGTTTTGAATAAAGCGCCACTTCCCAGTCAAAGTCCTTGTATGCAATGCCTTCCCCGTTGATCGTGGCCGCATTGGCCGGTGCCTTGTCCTTTTCGCCCTTTTCAGCGGCCGCCGCTGAAACAGGTACGCACATTATCGCCACAATGGCTGCCGCCATTGCAAATTTGCCGATATTAAAACCTCTCATTCATTTCTCCTTTTGCCGGCCGCAGCCGCTGTTCTGAACGCATTTTTATTGGTTACCAGTAACAGATTAGCGATACGCACAGGCAATGTAAACAAAAAAAACAGCCCATTCAAATCGGCATAGCCTTCGTCAGGCAGACGATCAGCATCGCTTTGGCTTGTAAAGCGAAGCGGTGCTTGCAATAGGTCAGCTTGAGGGGGTGTAGGCCGGCGTTTGGCGAGTCATTTCACGAATGCAGGCTTCATCAAAGTAGGCTCCATCCCCGACCTGTTTCGGCCGGGGATGAAGTTCGCCCGCCATGCGGTGATGTTCTTGGCCCGGATCCATAAAATCGATTATTTTGTCCACGCCCTCGGGGTCAAAGCTTTCATTGTCGCCAAAGCGCGCCCCTACGCCAATGCACTCCTGAACCGTGAGGCTGGGAAACGTGCGTGGCACCTGGAACGTGCGCGCGATGCCCAGTTGCGCAATTTTGTGGGGGGACATCCCCGAAATGCGCGTTCCATCGCACCGGGCGACCGCCGGTCGCCCCTACAGGTGGAACGAAATCAAGGGCCGAGTGGGTGTCCCCCCTCAGGTCCGCACCTATGGTGAATGGCAGCTTTTCGAAACACTATAGTGAGAAGTCCTAAAGAATATGAATTCCCAAATGCGGTAATCCTGGTACGCTGCAAAATCCGTTTGACATAGCATGATCAATCTGATTATTATGCACCATCGTAAACCTCAAACAAGGTTTGACAATGTCCGCCCTACTCCCTGGCAAAGCACTTTATTACTATTTTTATTATTATTACTATTATAGCGCCTTGCCTGGGGTTCGCTGACAAACATTCTTTCAGCAAAAAGCCGCAGGCGATCAGGCTGCGGCTTTTCTTTTTTTAAAATCCGCACCCATCGTCTTCGAGGCTTTTGCACACACAGGAGCTGATCATGAAGACATACGATGTCCGCATCAAAGACTTCACCCCCCTCATTTCCCCGGACGCACTCAAAGAGGAACTGCCCATCAGCGAAGCGTCAGCCGAAACTGTTCTGCAAGGCCGCAAAACGATCCAGGATATCATTACCGGCCAGAACCCGAGCTTGATGGTGATAACGGGGCCTTGCTCGATCCATGACGAAAAGGCGGCTCTGGACTACGCCGTTCGCCTGAAGGCTCTCCAGCAGCGCGTGCAAGAAACCATGGTGCTTGTCATGCGCGTCTATTTTGAGAAACCGCGCACGACGGTGGGGTGGAAAGGGTTGATCAACGATCCCAACCTGGATGACTCCTATGACATGATCGGCGGCCTGCGAAAGGCCCGTCGTCTTCTGGGCGAGGTCACCGCCATGGGTCTGCCAACGGCGACCGAACTGCTCGATCCATTCATTCCGCAATATATCGCCGGACTGGTCTGCTGGGCGGCAATCGGTGCGCGAACGACCGAATCCCAGACGCACCGTGAAATGGCCAGCGGTCTTTCCATGCCGGTGGGATTCAAGAACGGAACGGACGGCAACCTGTCGGTGGCTATCAATGCCATGATCGCAGCCTCCTCACCGCAACATTTTCTCGGAATCGATCACAACGGAAAAGCCAGCGTGGTCAGTACTACCGGCAATCCGTTCGCGCATCTGGTCCTGCGCGGCGGCCGACGTCCCAACTATGACTCCTGCAGCATCCGTGAAGTGTCAGACATGCTGCGCGATAAAAAGCTGCCGGAGGCTGCCGTGGTGGATTGTTCGCACGCCAATTCACGCAAACACTACAAGGAACAAGCCGTGGTTTGGAAAGATGTGATCAGTCAGCGCATCTCAGGCAATCGGGTTATTGTCGGCATGATGCTTGAAAGCAACCTGTTTGAAGGAAATCAGAAAAACACCGGCGACCTCAACGACATGGCGTATGGCGTGTCGATCACCGATTCATGCATCTCCTGGGAAACCACGGAAGAACTGATCCTTTGGGCCCACGACAGAATGCGTGAAGCCAAATAATGGTGAACGCGTAAAAGGGTTCATTCACCACGGGGAACATTACGACTGCACGGGTGATGTGACGGTCGTGCGTTCAGACGGATCGCATGGTGGCTCCTTACCAAACGGAGCCGCCATCGACCCGTGATCTCCACCCCACCACTCATTTTCACATCAATTACTGAATGCCAGCCACAAATTATTTCTTAATCAAGTTTTCATATCTACCAACCGAAGATCAAATCGTACTATCACAGAAGGCAATTAGGTTCACCCGGCTGTTCCAAATAGTTATCCCCAGAAGATTGTCTCTTCCGAGGCGATGATTCTCCTAAACTTTTTTTCCAAGTCTTCCGATAGAAACAGTATCGCTTACACATTGAAGCCCATGAAAAAACTTCAGCACGCTGAATTTTCAGGGTGTGTTGATGTTGTTAGCATCCATTTTTGAATGCAGCATTGGATCGGATGGCTTTTCATCTGCTCTGTATAAAACCATTTATGGAAATTAACTGGAATCAGAAACAAGGAGATGTTCATGAAAGTTTTCAGCAAAACATGTTTGATGGTGTGCATGTTGTCGCTTGCGGTGTTGGCGGGCAACGCCATGGGGGCTAAAAAAGTAGTTGTCGTATCAGGAGTCACTGAGTCCACCGCTGCGCGCGTCGGCACCTATCCGCCGGTATATGAAGGCATCAAGGAAGGTTTAAAGACACAGCAAATCGAGCCCGAGTTCCATTATGTCGATCTAGATACCTTGGAAAACGATGAGGCCAAAGCATCGGCGGGAATCGAGGCCATCGCCAGAATCAGAGCGGCCAAGCCTGACTTGGTTATCAGTTTAGATGACAATTGTCTCAAGTTTGTTGGCTCGAATATCGATGAAATCCCGGTCGTATTTGCCTGGATCTGGGGCCAACCGGAAGCACTGGGGTTGCCCAAGGCAAATATCACCGGCGTTACGCGACGCAGTTATGCCGCCGACATCTGGACCATGGCTCGCAAGCTGACCGGCGCTAAGACGGTGGCCCTGCTCAGCAAGAGCAGTACCTCCATGGCCGGCGTCAAGCAATATCTGACGGTCGGTGCCGATAAACTGGAGCAGGCTTCGGGGATCAAATTTCTGGACATGTACCTGCTGGATACCTTTGCCGAATGGGAAAACAAGGTCCAAACCTTTCCGGCCGACCTGATCTATCTGGCCGATACCACACGCATCGAAAAAGAGGGTGTCGCGATGAAAGATGCCGACCTGGTGCGCTGGACCGTTGAAAACGCTCAGGTGCCGGTCATTGCCGGTTCCGAAAAAGATATCCAAGCCGGCGCGCTGTTTGCGATCGTTACTTCCGAAAAGGGGATCGGCTTGAATGCTGCGGAAATAGCCTTGAAAATACTCGGCGGCGCCAAGCCGGCCGATATCCCCTATGTCTCCAGCGCCACCGGCAAACTGGTGATCAATGCGAAAACGGCCCAGAAGTACAAACTGGATATCCCTTACGACATTTTGGCATCAGCCGGAAAAATTTACGAATAGACACATTCCGGATTGGGAAAGCCGCGAGATAGCGGCCTCTCTACTCGAAGATTGTGCGATCACTGCTCACGCCTTAACGGGTTCGTAAGCCTTCGGATGTGACCGTAGTGGATTTTACTGCATACTCCGTGACTGATGAGCCGATTTATCCTTTGTAACGGCGCTTGGTATCTTTTAACACGCTTTTCCAACGGCTTCTGTAATGCTCATTGCATTCGGCAAGCCGTTCCCAAATGGAGTCGTAAAATGAAACTGTGGATGACGTTAAAGCTGCGCAACAAGTTCCTGATTCCCACGGTCCTTCTGATTCTTATGGGCATGGGCATATCGGCCGCCATCTCCTATGTCTCGTCGAAAAACACGCTTAGCGAGACATTGGGGGGCAACATCCTGAAAATGGCCGATCTGACGGCCGAAATGCTCGACCGGTGGATTCAGGACCGCCAGTTGGATGTGCAAAACTGGTCCCAACAGAAAATCAATGTGGACGCCGTGCAGGACACATTCATGGGCAAAGCGGCGGCGGTGTCCGCCAGCACGCAACTGGCCAAACTCAAGGAAGGTTATGGCTATTACAAAAACATCTGCCTGGTCGATCAAAACGGCCGAATAACGGCCGCGGCCGATAACAAGGATGCTGCCAGCCTTGCCGTCAAAGACCAGCCCTATTTCAAAAAGATCATGGAGGGCAACACCTTTGCCTTCGAACTGCACAAAAACCCTGCAGATGGCGCGCCGGAATTCATCCTGGCCGGCCGCATCCACGACCCGGAGCAGGAGACCACCGGTGCGATTCTGGCGATCATTGAAATCGCGCGATTGGATGAACTATTCATCGATCGCATCAAAATAGGCGAGACCGGCTTCGCGTACCTGTATGAATCGACCGGCCGCATCATCGCCCATCCCGACCGGAGTATGGAATTGAGTTACGATCTAAGCACCAATCCTCTTTTTAAAAATTATCAAGGTAAAGAAAGTGGCCTGTATACTTACAATTTCAAGGAAATCGACAAATGGGCCGCTTTTCAAAAACTGCCCTCGATGCCCTGGAACGTAGCCGTTACCATCAGTTCCGATGAAGTTCTCGCGCCGGTCAAGGCAATGGGCCAAAAAATTTTCCTGGTCACGCTGGCGATGGTCGTTTTGGCCGGCCTGATCATCTATGCCATCAGCGGTTCAGTGGTCCGGCCTATTAACCGGGTGGTGGCCGGGCTCAAAGATGCCGCCGAGGGGGAAGGCGATTTGACCAAACGGTTGCAGATCAGCAGTCAGGACGAGGTCGGCGATCTGGCCAGATGGTTCAATGTCTTCATCGACAAAATGCAGTCCAGCATCAGGGAAGTCGCTAACAATGCCGCACAGCTCAAGCATTCGGGCAACGAACTGTATGGAATTTCGGCGGCCCTGTCCAACGGCGCGGACCAGACCACTGAACGTGCCCAATCGGTGGCTTCCGCTTCCGAGGAAATGAGCGCCAACATGGGGTCGGTGGCCTCCACCATGGAGCAAGCCGCCACCAACATCAACATGGTTGCCTCGGCCACGGAAGAGATGAGCGTGACGATCAGTGAAATCGCCCAAAGCACCGAAAAGGCGCGCAGCGTTACCAACAACGCCGTGACCCATGCCGAGGAGGCTTCCTGCCAGGTGGACGAACTCGGGCGCGCCGCACAGGAGATCGGAAAAGTGGTGGAAACCATCACCGAGATCAGCGAGCAAGTCAACCTGCTGGCCCTGAATGCCACCATCGAGGCGGCCCGCGCGGGCGATGCCGGCAAAGGGTTTGCGGTCGTGGCCAACGAAATCAAGGAACTGGCCAAGCAGACCGCCTCGGCCACCGGTGAAATCAAACGCCAGGTATCCTCGATCCAGTCGTCGACCCAGATGACGGTAGTACAAATCAACAACATCACCGAGGTGGTCAACGCGGTCAACGACATCGTTTCCAAAATCGCCTCGGCCGTGGAGGAGCAATCCACGACCACCCGTGAAATCGCGGGCAACGTGGCCCAAGCCTCCCAGGGGATCGGAAATGTCAATACCAACGTGGGCCAGAGTCATGCGGTGGCCACCGACATTGCCAAGGAGATTGCCGAAGTGACCCATGCCGCCGGCAACATGTCCAACAGCAGTTCCCAGGTTAACCTCAATGCCGAACAACTGTCCCGACTGGCCAACCAACTGGACGCCACGGTTGGCAAATTCAAGGTTTAATGGCTTTATGGCAGCCGGCTTTGCAATGCGTTGATGTCAAGGTGCCGCGTATGATAAGCGTAAGCGACCTAAAATTCATTAGAGCGCTGGAAAAAGGAGCAGACACATGAATTGTTTTCGTTGCACGGGGTGGCTGGTCGTTATTATTGCCATGGTGTTCGTTTTTGCTGGCAACGTATCGGCGGCCCCTAAGGTGGTCGTCGTATGCGGGGTCGGTGAAGCAAACGCCGCGCGTATCGGTACGTTTCAGCCAGTTTTTGAGGGTATCAAGGAGGGCTTGAAAGGTGCCAACATCACACCCGAATACCAGTTCGTCGAATTAGATTTGGATAACGATGATGTCAAGCGTGGCGTCGGCATATCGGCTGTCGCAAAGGCTCTGGCGGCCAAACCGGACCTGATCATTGTGCTCACGGATGCCGCGTTGAAATACGTCGGCTCACAAATCGATGATATTCCGGTGGTGTTCGCTTACATCTGGGACAAGCCGGAAGACATGGGATTGCCCAAATCAAACATCACCGGCGTCACCCGCGCCAGTTACGCCCCTCACATTCTGGCCATGGGCCGCAGGCTGACAGGTGCCAAAACCGTCGCCCTGATAAGCAAGAACAACGACTCCATGCAGGGGGTTAAACACTATCTAAGAGCCGGTGCAGATAGACTGGAGCAGGCCTCCGGAGTCAAATTTATGGACATGTATCTGGTAGACACCTTCGATCAATGGGCTGCCAAGGTCAATCAATTCAATGCCGGCATGCTCTACCTGGCCGACACCAGTCGCGTCGAAAGAAGCGGTGCTGCAATGAAAGATTCGGAACTGGTGCACTGGACCGTTCAAAACGCCCGCGTGCCGGTCATCGCGGCTGCCGAAAAAGACGTTCAGGCTGGCGCTCTTTTTGCGATTGTCACATCCGAAAAGGCCATCGGCTTGAGTGCGGCGCAAACGGCCCTGAAGATTTTGGGCGGAACCAATCCGTCGGAGATTCCCTACGTCAGCAGTGCCAAGGGAAAACTGGTGATCAATACCGCGACTGCGCATCAGTATGGGATACAGATCCCGGCCGATATTCTCTCATCTGCAGAAAAAATTTACGACTGACCCCTGTACTTTGACGTGCCTCTTGTCCAGTCCCATGCGAATCGGACAAGGGCACGTCACACATCCGATTCCTCTTGCAGAATTTTTAACGGGTATTTATGATCCCAAACTGCTTTCAGGCGTTTGGTGAGTAAACCGCCTTTTAGGGATGCAGGTTAACCGCCATGGGGCGTAGGATCCCGAAATTTTCACTATCCAGGCAGGGTGGGCATCGCCCACCATTTATTTGCAACTGGTCATAGGTGATCTGTGGTGCGGGTGGCTTTGAATGACACGATGGCTGGCAACGCCCCGCCCCATCCATAAAAAAAGATAATGTCGGATATCGCCGCGCCAATACCAAAGGTGCGACTTGCTTTTTTATCGTGCTAACTTACCGGCGCCAGAAATTCCTTACCCTGCCGCAAAACCGGCATGCTTTGCGAATCCCTTCAATCCAGCGCCTATGGTGGGGCAATGCCCACCTACCAACTCATAAAGCACGCTACGTGCCAAGGTTTACATGCGATGGCCTGAGCGCCCTCGACTGGGAGCCCATCCGATTTACCCCTTTATCTTGCCAATGCCCCATCCATTTGATAGAAATCAGCGCATGGTTCGACAAACACAACATGCGCATTTGATTCTGGCATCCAAATCTCCCCGGCGACGCTATCTGCTCTCGCAGGCAGGGCTTCGCTTCGAAGTCGTTCCCAGTGGTTTTGACGAACGCAGTGTTGCCTTCACCGGTCCGGATGACTTTGTTCGGAACCTCTCGCGTTTCAAGGCGGAGGATATTGCCGCGAAAATGCCTTCCAGCTGGGTGATCGGGGCGGATACCATTGTTTTCATCGATGGTGAGGTTTTGGGTAAACCCCGGGGCAGGGATGCGGCCCGCGCCATGCTTGCCCGACTCAGCGGACAGACGCATCAGGTGTATACCGGGTATACGATTTGCTGTCAGTCCAAAGCCCAATCTTATACGGGGGTGGTATGCACCGACGTGACTTTCAAGACGCTCTCCCATGACGAAATCGAGTGGTACGTCCATACCGATGAGCCTTTTGACAAAGCAGGCGCTTATGCCATTCAAGGATTGGGCACCTTTCTGGTCAGACGCATCAATGGATCGTACACCAATGTGGTGGGTTTGCCGGTGTGCGAGGTCATAGAACATTTGATCAAGCAAAACGTGCTGCGGATTTCCGATTCCTCGGAGTAAAACGTCGCTACGCTTGGAAAGAAAGAGCATGCAGGCACTTCTGAGCAAAAACCTTACCGAAATCAACACACGCATCGCCTGTGCGGCCCGGCGCAGCGGGCGTCAACCGGAAGATGTCCGGCTGGTGGCGGTCACCAAAACGCATCCGGTTGCTGTCGTTCGCGCAGCCCTGAACAGCGGCGTGACGATCATCGGTGAAAACTACATCCAGGAAGCGCGTGCCAAATTCGAAGAAATGGCCCCCGCCGCGGTCGCCTGGCACTTCATCGGTCATCTGCAGAGCAACAAAGCCAAATATGCGGTACGCATGTTCGATTTGATTCATACGGTCGATTCGGTCAAACTGGCCACTGAGCTCGATCGTCAGGCACGCAAGGCAGGCAAGGTGCAGGCAGTCCTTGTTCAGGTTAATCTTGCCGGCGAGGCCACCAAATCCGGAATCTCCGAGCAGGCAACACGGGAACTCCTGCAAGAGCTCAGCACACTGCGTCACATCAAAGTCAAAGGATTGATGACCCTGCCGCCCTATTTCGATCAACCTGAAAAAGCGCGTCCTGCTTTTGCAGCCTTGCGGCAGCTGCGTGATCGCATCGCTGCCTGCCCTATCCCCAATATCGAGATGCGCGAGCTTTCCATGGGCATGACCGGCGATTTCGAGGCGGCCATCGAAGAAGGCGCCACGCTGGTGCGCATCGGAACAGCCCTTTTCGGAGGACGCCCATGAAGCTCTTGCTGCATATTTGCTGCGGCCCTTGCAGTATTTATCCAGTACGCATTTTACGCGAGCAGCGTATGGCGCTGATGGGTTTTTTCTATCGCGGCAACATCCATCCCTACACCGAATGCCTCAAGCGCCAGCAGACCCTGACCGAATATGCTGCCCGGATTGATCTGAAACTGATCGTCGATGAGGCCTATGATCTGGAAGCCTTCCTGAGAAAGGCCGCTTTCCGCGAACACGAACGCTGCCGGTTTTGCTACTATGAACGGCTGCGCACCACCGCTATGTTTGCCCGGCGTGGCAAATTCGATGCTTTTTCCACCACGTTACTGTACAGCAAGTACCAGAAACATGATTTAATTCGATCCGTCGGCGAATCCGTGGCCAGTGAGGTCGGCGTCGCCTTCCACTACCAGGACTTTCGGATCGGCTGGCGCGAAGGTGTGACCGTTTCCAAGGAGTTGGGCATGTACCGCCAGCAATATTGCGGCTGCATCTACAGCGAGAAGGAAAGATATCTTGGCAATCGGTCGATCGGTTCGTAACCGATCGCCTTTTCGATTCCTTCAGCCCTGAACCCACGAATGATCGATTGACGATATGTTTTCCAATTTTATTTACTTTATCATTGCCCTGATCACATTGACCCTCTACCAGCCGACCGCAACACCTGCCCTGAGCTTCTTCGAGGCGTTGATCGGTTTTGTCTGCCTGACCGTCCTGTTCGCCCTGTATACACGCAACCGGTTCCACCGACTGGCCCGTCGCGTCGGTCTGGAAAACCGGAACCGTCTGGATCAACGCTTCGGGTTTCTCATGACGCATCATAGCATATTGGCCCTGATCGTCTTCGCTGCGGACGTGTGGCTATTGGATCTGCCGTCTTACCTGCAGCCACTGCGCCTGTTCGCGATTTTGCCCACGTTGCAAAATTTACTTTTTCTACTGATTTTCGTCGGATATCTGACCATTATCTGGACATATGCCTACGATGCCCATAATCCCATCTATCAAGGCGACATTACGCGTGGCAATTACATCTACTCCAATGTGGCCTTCAGTGTGCCGATCCTGTTGCCATGGGTGCTGCTTTTCGGCATTTCGGATCTGCTGCTGCTGCTACCTTTTGACCTGCCCAAGCGCGTACTCAACAATTCCATCGGGCAGACCGCCTATTTCCTGATTTTTCTCGTGGTCGCCGCCCTATTCGCACCGCTTTTGGTGCAGCGTTTTTGGCGCTGCCGGCCATTGGAGAACGGTTACATTCGACTGCGCATCGAAGCCCTTTGTCGCCGCGCGGAAGTCGGTTACGCGGATATTGTCTATTGGCCGATTTTCGGCGGCCGCATGATCACCGCGGGCGTCATGGGACTGGTCAGCCGCTTCCGCTACATCATGGTGACAGAAGCCCTCTTGAATCTGTTGACACCCGACGAATTGGACCAGGTGATTGCCCATGAGATTGGACATGTCCGACGCAAGCACTTGGTGCTATATTTGTTATTTTTTATCGGATTCATGCTGATTTCCTATGCCGCCTATCCTTTAAGCTACATCCTGCTCTTTTTTTTCAAACCGGTGCTGAGCTTCGTGCTGATGTTCGACTTTAATCCCGGCACGCTGCTCTACACCTTTTATGCCGTTTTGATGATCATGGGTATCGTTGTCTACTTTCGTTATATCTTCGGTTTTTTTATTCGTAACTTTGAACGCCAGGCGGATATTTTCGTGTTCCGCCTCTTTCCGAATGCTCAGCCTTTAATATCCACTTTCGACAAAATCGTGGCCAGCAGCGGTCAACCCGCCGACAAACCCAACTGGCACCACTTCAGCATTCAGGAACGCATCGAATATTTGCAGCGTTGCGAAAGTTCGCCCGCATGGATCAGCCGACACGACCGCAAAGTCCGCAACAGCATTGTAATTTTCATTATAGGTTTTGTGCTTTTGGCGGTTGCCGTTTTTCAACTGAACCAGGCGGTATTCAGTCGAGGCAACAGGGCCATCGACCCGGGCGTAATCGAAAACTATTTGTCCGAGAAAACGGTGAAAACCAGTGAAGATGCATTGCTGTATGGCATACTTGGAAATATTTACCTGGAACGCCAAGATGTATCGTCGGCTGTCGAGGCCTACGAACAGGCCCTGGCGCTTCAACCCATGCCTGATATCTTGAACAATCTGGCCTGGCTTCTGGCTACCAGCAAAAATGATGCGCTGCGCGATCCGCCGCGCGCGCTGACGCTCGCCCGCCAGGCAATCGCGTTGCAAAAGTCACCCCATATCTGGGACACCCTGGCCGAGGCACTCTATGCCAACGGCCGCATCGCCGAAGCGATTTCAGCCGAAGAAGAGGCCCTTGCGCTGAACCCCGAAGACAGGCAAATCTACGAACAACAGCTTGCCAGATTCAAGCGGGCGCTCGAAAAGTAATCGCATCGTACTTTCGCCGTTTACCACTTGGTGCTGGACTTGGCAGGCACCCTTCATTCCCATAATTGATACCGAGTTTACATGCAGGGCAGTATTTTCTCGCGTTCGACGATGGACTTCCTAAACCAAATACCAAACAGGTCGCACGCACCGGCGAACACAAGGTTGCCCCTACTCAAAGACATGCTATCACCTCTGGCAGGCGATCACCCTATTAATGGTGTATTTCCGATCAAAATGCTAACCAGGCGGGATATTTACAAAAAAACGTTACAAACCGGAGAAAAAGATTTATACTTCCTTTACACTTTACACTTAAAACTTCACCACTTTATTTAATACACACTTTTCTGACTTGCAGCAGATCGGTATGGCCCCCGAAAATTTTTTCGATGCCGTCCTGCTTCAACGTGGTCATGCCGTCTACAAGGGCTTGTTTACGGATTTCCTCCATCTGGGCGCGTCGCTGAACCAGTTTTTTCATCGCGTCCGTGCCGGTCAGCAATTCATGGATGCCCATGCGTCCGCGATAGCCCGTGTTGTTGCAAAATTCGCAACCCGCCGGTTTGCAAAGGGTCAATTTGGAAGAATAGGTGATATCTACATTGCGCGCAAACGCTTCCGGATCTTCAGGATCATATTCGCGCACGAGATCTTCAAATTCCTCTTTGGACGGATTGTATTCTTTCTTGCATTGGGGGCACAGGGTGCGTACCAGACGCTGCGCCATAATGCACAGAATGGCGTCAGCAAAGTTGAAGGGATCCATGCCCATATCAAGCAGGCGCACGATGCTTTCCGGCGCACTGTTGGTGTGCAGGGTGGAAAAGACAAGGTGGCCTGTCAAGGATGCTTCGATACCGATATGCGTGGTTTCCTTGTCACGCATTTCACCCACCATGATCACGTCCGGATCGGCGCGCAGAAACGACCGCATGGCTGCTGCAAAATCGAACCCGATTTTGGATTTGACCTGCACCTGACGCAATCCTTTTTGCGTGATTTCGACAGGGTCCTCGGCCGTCCAGATTTTGGTTTCGGTTTTATTGATATACGCCAGGGCCGAATGCAACGTCGTGGTTTTACCCGAACCGGTTGGCCCGCACACCAGAATCAGACCGTAAGGTTTGACGACAGATTGCAAAAAAGTATCGTAATTGCGTTCGGAAAAGCCCATCTTCTCGAGCGGAAGGGGTTCCCCGGCAGCCAGAATACGCATAACGACATCTTCCATGCCACCCTGGGTGGGGACGGTCGCGACACGCAGTTCGATGTCCTTGCCGCCATACTTCTTGAATTTGATCTTGCCATCCTGAGGCAGCCTGCGCTCGGCGATATCCAGATCGGACATGATCTTGATACGCGATACGACAGCATTGCGATAGGCAAAAGGTATGGTCTGGTAAATGGTGCAGGCACCGTCCACGCGGATGCGAACCATGGTATTTTGTTTGCCGGGATAGGGTTCGATATGAATATCGGACGCATTGCGGGCGTAAGCGTCGAGGATGATCTTATTGACCAGCTGCACCACGGCGCTGTCTTCTTCGCCGACGCCCGATTCGGCGTCTTCGATCTCATGGGTCTCATCCTGCAACTGCGACAAGATATCGTCGATTTCCGCCATTTCCCGTTCGTCGGCAGTGAAAAGCTTGATAAAATCGAGAATATCTTGTTTGAGGGCTACCGCGAACTTGAGTTGGCGACCGGGAAAAAGCGCTTTGATCTCATCGATGCGTTTCAGGTCGTGAGGGTCGTCAATGGCCACGACCGGCTGATTGCCTTCACTTCTCAGCGGCACCCATATGTTGTTGCGCATGAAAGGCACTTTAAGGCCGGCCAGAATATCCCCGGGAATGGGGTAAGTGTTGTTATAAGCCACGAACGGCACTTTGAAATAGCGCGCCAGGGATTCACCCAATTCGGATTTGGGTACTTTATACTCGCGTATCAGTACACTTTCGACGGCCTCCTTGCGTTGACGCGCGTCGACAACGGCTTTGACCAGCTCTTTCTGGGTTACCAGATGATTTTCAAGGAGATAGTCGAATTTGGTGGCGCGGCCCGAGCGCACCGCCATGCGTTTCTGATTATAAAGAGCGATGCCGATGATCTTGGCCAGATCGACGACCGCCTTCTCATCTTTTTCGCTGAACTGTCCGCCGATTTTTCGGTTGATGAGCTGAAAAGCCCCCATCAGGTACTTTTGAAAAATGATGGGGCAGACCAGCACCTGTTTGGTTCGCTGACCCGTTTTCTGATCCCAGCTCTTGTCAAAACGCAGATTCTCGTCGATTTCCGACAACTTCGAATCATCGTAAACATCGGCGATGTTAACCAGTTTTTGAGTCAGGGCTGAATACCCTGCAAGAGAATCTTTGGAAACCGGTACGCGGATTTCGGCAATTTCGTCACCGGATTTGAAGCGGGAAACCAATTCACGCTTGACACCGTCAATCACATAGACCGTCATGCGCTCAGCGGAGAAAAGGGAGGTGATTTCGGGTTTCAGATTGAACAGCGTGTCATCCAGATTCGAAGCGGCATTAATTTTATTGCCGATCTCCTGCAACCGGGTTCTGTCGACCTCCGAAGCCAGATGCGCGCCACCGTTACCTAAACCGGACAGCGTTTGGGATGCTTTCTGCATAGTGTAATCCTACCTGCACGACAATACCATTGGCGGCTCGGTTTATTGAGAGAAAACCTGCGTCGCTGGCTTCATGATGACGCTTTGAAGAAAACAAAGATTTTCCGAGCGCCACCACCGATCAGGATGACGCCGATCAGATAAAAACAAAACCGAATGAATCCCTGAGCGCTTGCAAAGGTCCCTAATTGTTCTAATTGGGGCATCACCTGCGGTATGCGCACGAAAACGCCAATGCCCGCCAGCAGCAAGGCTATTCCCCAAATCAACTGAGGCGTGCTTCGGGATGATGTTTTTTTTGGGTCCACCGTAAAATCACCTTTAACAGACTGGTTTTCATGAAAATATGTGTGGTGTGCAACGGCACTATAACTGAACCGGAACGCGAAAGTCAATTGTTAGATCTTAATTTTCATAACAGCTACAGTGTCTTATCGCCAACCGCCCTGGTTGTCCACCCAACACCGTTTTCCATAACAAGATATCGGCATTTGCATTCAAAAAGTTAATTTAAAATCCACCGGGTCATCTTAGGGTCCAAAACAAAAGAGGTGAGCCGCCCGGCTCACCTCACTTTCACCCTAAACATCCGTTGTTAGAACATAAAGTTGCGGAACCGATGATGATTTCCGCAGAGCATAACGAAATATTACATAGTGTATAAGCGACTGCCGCCGATGATCGTAAAGCCCTGGGAGCTCAGTAGATCAATGGCGGCGGGCACATTGTCGAAACGAAAAATCATTATGGCATTCTGTCCCGAGTTTCGGACATAGGCGTACATGTATTCGACGTTGATGTCATTCTTCTTCAACATTTCCAATATTTCATGCAAACCGCCGGGGCGGTCGGCCACTTCGACCGCCACGACATCGGTCTTGCCGACCGTAAAGCCGTTGTTCTTCAGAGCGCTAACCGCTTTTTCATTATCATCGACGATCAAGCGCAACACGCCGAAATCCGATGTGTCTGCAAGTGCCAAGGCCCTGATGTTGATCCCTGTTTCGGCCAGAATACCTGTTACTTCGGACAAGCGTCCGGATTTGTTTTCCAGAAAAACGGATATTTGTTCTACCTGCATTCGTGCCCTCCCCTCTTACGGTTAAACCGATTTCAAGGATGGATCGCATGTGTGATCCGATGCCCCTTAGAGTTTGCGATTGTCCACAACCCGTACGGCCTTACCTTCGCTGCGGGTAATACCCTTGGGCTCCACCAGTTTGACTTTGGCGGATACGCCTAAAAGTTCCTTGATGCTCTTCGATATCGTCTTTTCCACCGCCTGCAAGCGTTTCACTTCATCGGAAAACATTTTTTCACTCACTTCCACCCGAACCGTGAGCACATCCAGAGGACCTTCGCGATCGACGATCAACTGGTAATGGGGCGTTACGCCTTGCGTATCCATCAATACGCTTTCAATTTGGGACGGGAAGACATTGACGCCACGGATGATCAGCATATCGTCGCTGCGCCCCGTGACGCGACTCATGCGGACATGGGTACGCCCACAGATACACGGTTCGGGATTCAGGGAGCAGATGTCGCGTGTGCGGTAGCGAATGACCGGAAAGGCCTCCTTGGTGACAGTCGTAAATACAAGTTCGCCCACTTCGCCATAAGGCAGCGGTTCCAACGTATCGGGGTCGATTATTTCGGGAATGAAGTGGTCTTCAAAAATATGCAGCCCCTTCTTGGCTTCCTTGCACTCGATCGCCACGCCGGGTCCCATGACCTCGCTCAAGCCATAGATATCGACCGCCACCAGGTTGAGCTTGCGCTCGATTTCAGCCCGCATCGTTTCAGACCAGGGTTCGGCGCCGAAAATGCCGTGTCTGAACTTCAGATCCTTGAACGAGACGCCCATCTCTTCGCACACTTCGGCAAGGTGCAGGGTATAGGAGGGCGTGGCCGTAATGATTGTCGGCCCGAAATCCTTCATGATCATGACCTGCCGGCGTGTGTTGCCCCCCGACACGGGAATCACCGAGGCCCCCAGCATTTCAGCGCCGTAATGCACGCCCAGACCGCCGGTAAAAAGACCATAGCCGTAAGCGTTATGAATGATATCGCCGCGTGTGGCGCCCCCGGCCATCAGCGACCGCGCCATGAGGCCGGCCCAAGTCTGAATATCCCGCGCCGTGTATCCCACGACGGTGGGTTGACCGGTCGTGCCCGACGATGCATGGATGCGCACCACGTGGTCCATGGGGACCGCGAACATGCCGAACGGATAATTGTCGCGCAAATCCTGCTTGGTGGTAAACGGCAGGCGTTTGAGATCGTCGAGGGATCGAATGTCAGCCGGAGAGATCCTGGCTTGCTGAAACTTCCCACGGTAAAATTCCACGTTGGCATAGACCCGCTCGACGGTGGTCTGAAGTCGGCGCAACTGGATAGCCTCCAGCGCCTCGCGCGGCATGGTCTCGTATTCCATGTTGTAAATCATCGGAACGAACCTCCTTGTCCTACTGCATCATGATCGTCAGCAATATATTCTGTGATAGCTATCTCTGCGTGAATTCGCGAACCACCAAGGGCAATGTGCCCTAACCGCAGCAGGAACCCTCAATCGGTCAACCCGCCCTTGAAGTCCGCTTTACGTTTTTCCAGAAAAGCGGCCGTGCCCTCCTTGGCATCAGCGCTGGCGAAACAAAGTGCAAAGGCGTCCGTTTCCATGCGCAACCCCGAGGCCAGATCGACGCTTAACCCCTGGTTGACGGTCTGTTTGATGGCACGCAGCGCGACCCTGCCCTTGGATGCCATCTCGCGGGCGCAGGCCATAACCTCGTCCATCAGGGTGCCGGCGGCGGTCACGGTATTGACGATGCCCAGGCGGCGGGCCTCTTCGGCTGAAATCATTTTGCCGGTATAGAGCAGTTCCTTCGCCGCTCCAGGTCCGATCATACGCGGCAATCGCTGGGTGCCGCCGTATCCCGGAATAATCCCCAGTTTGATCTCCGGTTGCCCGAAAGAAGCATTTTCGGCGGCATAAATAAAATCGCAGGCCATCGCGATTTCCAATCCGCCGCCCAATGCAAAGCCATTGACCGCGGCAATCACGGGTATGGGCAATTCAGCCAGTTTGTTGATCACCGACAAACCTCTGTGGATGAACACTTTGGCCTTGAGGGTATCGAGGCGGGCGAGTTCGTTGATATCGGCGCCGGCCACGAACGCCTTGCCACCCGTGCCGGTGAGCACCAGGACCCGAACGGCCTCATTGGATACAACCTCTTCCAGTGCTTGTGAAAACTCGTTCAGAAGTTCGCTGTTCAGTGCGTTCAAGGCCTTGGGTCGATTGAAGGTAATCGTTTGAACGCCCTGCGCGGTTGTTACAACAAGCGTGTTATATGCCATTTTCTCCTCCTCACCGGACTTTGCCCAAAAGTCTTCGACAGAGATAAAGGGTTATCCTTGTTCGTTTGGGTCTGTTGGATGGCTGATGGCCATAGGATGAATATCTTCGATATACCGTTTAATACCGTCCACGATCCCCTGACACAAATGATCCTGATAATCTGCTGAGATCAAACGACGGCATTCCTCTGCATTGCTGATAAACCCGGCTTCGAATAAAATCGACGGCATCTCCGCCCCCAACAGAACATAAAAGGGGGCCTTTTTGACGCCTTTATCGCGGATTGCGCCGTTCAATTTTTTCATTCGGGTAAGCGCCCCCTGCTGTACATAGCTGGCCAGGCGCGTGGATTCGGTGACTTTGGCATTTTGCATGAGATCTTTCAAGATCGAATCCAGATCGCTGATGTTTTTCGTGGAGGTGGCATTTTCACGTGCCGCCACCCGGATCGATTCGTCATCGGTGGCCAGGTTCAAAATGAACGTTTCGACTCCGTGCGCTTTCGGGTTGGGCGAGGCGTTGGTGTGAATGGATACGAACAAATCGGCGTACTTGGTGTTGGCGATGGCGGTCCGTTCTTCAAGACTCAGATATGAATCGCTGTCCCGCGTCAAAACCACATCACAGTTGAGTTCGCTACGTATCTTTTTGGCCAGCTTCTGACTGATTTGAAGAACGATATTTTTTTCGTGCACGCCCTTGATTGCGCCGGGTGCCCCGTAGTCCTTGCCACCATGACCGGGATCGATGACAATCCGCCGCACGCCCAATGCCAGTTGTTTGGCGATAGCGCCGACAGGCAGTTTCTTTACAGGACCGGCGGGGTTTGAACTCGCGATCCGCGGCGGATCCAGGATAATGGGTGCCGCATTGTCGATATCTGCGCCCCACACGTCCAGCACAATGCGAAACGGATTTTTCAATGAAAAAACCTTATAGGTTTTTGAAGACTTGATATCCACCACCACGCGCACTGTGTCCGATGTATACTGACCCGCACGTGCATCGCTGAGCAGGTTGTCGTTGATGGGAATCACCTTCTGCAGCTCTTGGCTCAAGCGGCAATGGTTCATATCGATGTATATGCGCTGCGGTTTTCCGCTGGATGGATCTTCGCGCAAATCATTATAGGTAAATGTCGTGTCGGCGGAGGCATCGATGACCACGCGCGTATAACGCGGGTTCGACCAGAAACGCAGGCTTTCGACCACCGCCGGGTGTTCGGCAGAACTGATTTGAGTTACGTTTTGAACTGCTGGGCGATTGGCATCACTTGAGAGGATGATCTGCGCAATCGCGTCCTCGTCGGGCATGGAGATACCGTCGTCCAACTGCAATCGCGCTTTTTCAACCAAAGGACTTTGCGGGAAGAGTTTGATCAACTCTTGAAAAGTCTTTTGTGACTGCAGACGATCGACAGGGTTGCGCGACCATTTGTACATGCCGGCATAATCTTCGGCCATACCCAGCAGGGCTGCGGGTGCCAGTGGACCATCGGGAGCGGATTGATAGGTTTGTCGATAGGCATTGATCGCGTTGAACCATTGGTCGCGTCTCTTTTGCAGCGCCGGCTTTTCTTGAAGACGCTGATCGAAAACTTTGGCCTTTTTATACCATTGATCGGCTTTGGATAGACGATCTGCGGTATTCGGCGCATCCGTTTTGCGCTGCGCGTCGCTTTTACTACTGCTCCTTGGAGGCGTTGACGCGGAAGAGCCGATCTTGGCTTCAGTTTTCACATTTGCACCCGGTGCGGCCCGCAATGCTTCGGCAGCATTGACCGCGCGCGCGCGATAGCTGGTGCTTGAAAAATTACGTACAATGGTATTCAGCAGATCAAGTCCTTCCAACCGATCGCTTTCCAACTTGAAACGCTTGTGCAACTCGCCATGGAGTAATCCGGCCCGATAAAGGCAGGCAGCGGCCCAAGGCCCTTTGGGGTCTTGGTGATAAGCGGCATTAAATTTTTTAATACAATTCAGCCACTGATCACGCGATTTTTGCAACTGGGGGCTTTTGGTGACTTCCAGAACACAACGTTCGGCCTCATGATACTTGGATTGGGCCGGGGTAACGGACGCGGACCAAGCCGGCATACCGGCGATGATGAGCGGCAGCACACAGGCAATCATCCAAAACAGTTTTTGCAGACGATTAATGGATGCCATTTGCCCTACTATAGGTTTTGGACCGAATTCATGCGATCGCGTACTGCCTGCTCGTACACGCGTGTCTTCCCTTTGAAAACCCGTTTGAATAGAAAAACATGTGACGCTTGCAATGTCAATGCGCCTTCTTGGCCTTGTGCTGGTAACTCTGCAGAATATTCAGGGCTTCGATGGGCGTGATTGAATTTAAATCAAGGGCTTGCAAAGATTCGACGATCTTCGTTTCCACCGGCTGAAAAAGATCCAGTTGAACCGGCTGCGACTTGGTTTTTCCAGCTGAGGCCCGTGGATCAGCCAGCCCGCTGCCTTTCGGCCCATGGCTTTCAACACGTTCCAATATTCTTTTGGCCTGATCGATGACAGCTTCGGGAATACCTGCCAGACGTGCCACCTGGATGCCATAACTGCGATTGGTCCCGCCGGGAACCAGTTTACGCAGGAAAATAATTTCGTCTTGCCACTCTTTGACTGCGATATTGAAGTTCTTGACCCGGACTTTGGTGTGGGCCAGCTCAGTCAGTTCATGATAATGCGTGGCAAACAACGTCTTGACACCTTTTTCTTTTAAATCGTGTAGATATTCCACCACTGCCCAAGCAATGCTCAACCCGTCGTATGTGCTTGTGCCGCGACCGATTTCATCCATGATCACCAGGCTGTCGGCAGTGGCATTGTTGAGAATATTGGCGGTTTCTTCCATCTCCACCATAAAGGTGCTCTGGCCTGCCGACAAATTGTCCAACGCGCCCACACGCGTAAAAATACGATCGGTAACAGCAACATTCGCTTCGACTGCCGGAACGAACGCCCCCATTTGCGCCATGATCACAATCAAGGCAACTTGGCGCAGAGCAGTGGATTTTCCGGCCATATTCGGACCGGTAATCACCAAAATCTGATTGGCCTCGTTATCAAGCGTAATACTGTTAGGAACAAAGCGTTCGCCATGCAGCACTTTTTCGACTACCGGATGGCGACCGTCTTGTATGGCAATCACCCCCTGCGTATTGATCCCCGGACGGGTATACTCATTATGATCGGCCACTTCGGCTAAGGCCAGCAGACAATCCAAACGCGCGATGAAGCCGGCCGCTGATTGTATGGCGGCGCCGTTGGCGCTTACCTGCTCGCGGACCTGATTGAAAATATCCAACTCGAGGCTGCAGCGCTTCTCTTCTGCACCCAACACGCTGGTCTCGAATTTCTTCAGTTCATCGGTGATATATCTTTCGGCATTGACCAATGTCTGTTTGCGTACATAATGCATGGGCGTCTGTGCGGCCTGCGCTTTGGATACTTCAATGTAGTACCCGAATACTTTGTTAAAACGCACTTTTAGCGTGCTGATACCCGTGGCCTGCCTTTCGCGCCCTTCCAACTGGGCCAAAAAGCCCTTGGCATCCCGTGAAATCTGTATCAATTCGTCCAGTTCGGTATTGAAGCCTTTTTTGATCATGCCGCCTTCGTTGATGCCCGGCGGTGCGTCTTCACTGATGGCGCTTTCGATTTGCACACACAAGATGTCCAATGCCGCCAATGCTTCTGATGGCAAAGCACAACGGTACAGGTCACTGTTGAACGCTTTGAGTTCACTCCAAATTGCCGGCAGCGTCTTCAACGAGCGGCCGAGCGCCAGCAGGTCGCGCGCATTGGCATGCCCCATCACGATTCTGCTGTGCAGGCGTTCCAGGTCGTATACGTCGGAAAGCGCCCCTGCGATGCGCCTGCGCGCGTCGCCCTCGGCAAGCGCTTCTTCCACGGCATCCAGGCGCTGACCGATCTTTTCAGGTGACAGCAATGGATAGCGCAGCCACTGTTTGAGCAGTCTTCCACCCATGGCGGTGGCAGTGCGATCGAGAATGCCGATCAAAGTACCATGACGCGAACCGTTGCGGATGTTCTTTTCCAATTCCAGGTTCTGCCGGCTCATGTGATCGACAATCAAATGCGCTTCCATACTGTATGGTTCAATGCGCTGAAGGTGTGTCACCGCCTGTTTCTGCGTCTCTTGCACATAATACAGCAAAGCCCCGGCTGCGCCCAGGCCGGCCGTCATGTCTTGGCAGCCGAAACCTTCCAGGGACCTTGTCTTGAATTGTTCAATCAGTCGCGTACGTCCCTTGTGAACATCGAACACATTTTCTTCCAGACGATTGACTATCTGCCCATCCAGCCTGGATAGCATTCGATCGATCCAGTTCTCCGCTTTCAACGTCACCGGCAGCAGCATTTCCCGTGGCGCTATACGCTGGATCTCTTCCAGAATCTTGGTTGGATGAACGGATTCCACCACTCTGAACAAACCAGTGGAAATATCCAGACAAGCCAGACCGATGGTGGTATGATTTTGCGCCAGTGCAGCCAGGTAATTGTTGGCCTTTGCATCCAGGAGTTCATTTTCAACAAGCATGCCCGGTGTCACCACCCGCACGACTTCTCTTTTGACCAATCCTTTAGCCAGGCCTGGGTCTTCCACCTGATCACAGATGGCCACCTTGTGGCCGTTTTCAATCAGCCGCGCAATATAGGTTTGCGCTGCCCTGTAAGGCACACCGCACATAGGCACGGGTTGGGAATCGTTTTTATTGCGCGAAGTCAAAGTGATTTCGAGCACCCGCGATGCCGTCAAGGCATCTTCGAAGAACATTTCATAAAAATCTCCCATACGATAAAACAGGATAGCATCCTTGTGCTGCGCCTTGATGCACAAGTACTGCTGAATCATGGGGGTGGATTTCGGTGCATTCATGGTTGCGGGATTTTCCGTGCGATCGACCGCCGGAATAGGCATAGGGGGTGAAATACGCTACGGCTTAGGCATTTAGATGCTGGATGCCTGCGCTGCTTCGGTCTCGATCGGTTCCGGGATGATTGCTTGTGCCGGCTTCGACTTCAGCGCATCGACATCTTTTTTCATGGCGTCAATGGAACCCTGCTGTACTTGAATGGTTTGCTGCAGTTTTTTAATGGTTTTACCTGCTTTGTAGCGATCCGCCAGACTGGACAGATATGCCATCAACCATCCGAACAGCAAAAAAGCCACGAAATAAACAGCGCTGGGCAAGGCCAGCGACTGGTATCCGGTGGAAAACAAGGAAAGACTCAAGCTATGTTTGGCAAGGAAAAAATCCTTGTTCTGGTACATGAGCAATCCGAGGAAAGCGATAATCACAAGCCACAGGACAACTTTAACCTTTTTCATGCGCGTGCCTCCCTATCCATTTGCCGACGGGCATCAAATCGGCCTGATGTCTACATTTTCCGCCGTTAAAACTCAACCTTTTTGTTTCATAAACCCAGGGTAACCGAATTGGGTTTTCAGCTCTTTAAGACCCGCGTTCGACGCACAGCCTTGATCAAGTGGACCAATGGTCTTTACACGCACCGGGCGAACACAAGGTTCCCCCCCTACAAGTAGAACGATATTCCGTTTCTGAAATGCGCGCCCATACGCAAATGCGCCGACCCTGTTCATAAACCCATCGAGCTCACAGGTCGACCATTTCGATCTGGCCCCAAGCGGCCATTTTTTCACCAACGATGACCAGAATACCCTGCAGCCCCGGTATGGTCCGTCCCCAGGCGATGGCCAAGGGGGCATCTGCCGACGTGTTCACGCGGTTGCCCAGGGCCGTTGCCGCGGCATCGGCCAAGGCGCAGGAATGGCTCAATACACAAACCGCATCCGCCTTCCCGAAGCTGCGCGAGTGACCGACCGTTCCGGATGAGGTGCAGACCGCCTGAATGCCGGTATCCGGTAAGATACGCAAGCCGATTTTCATACTCAGGGGCGAAGACCCGGCAAAAAGCCCAACCGTCAACGGCCGTCGTACGGATAAGAAAATATCCCCGCCGTTTTCGATAACAACTTCCGCGCATGACGTCAAAAGCCGCTGCCCCACCTTCTCTGAAACGGCTCCGGCTACGGCCGCCATAGGACCTACACCAACGGCCCGGCCGGCTCGGATCATATCACGAACGATGCCCGGCGCAAACGCATCGTCCGGGTAATCCTTAAGGGTGTGTAAAAACAAAGGGTGCTGGTGAATATAGGCTTCCAGGTAGCCGCGCTGTTCGATCAGCACATCCCGGGCGACATCCACCTGCGGCCGGTCACTGTAAATGTTCAAATCGGTCTGTTGCACCACGACCCGATAGGCTTCCAGATGCCCGCGCACACGCTGACGGTAAAAGCGTTCCGCATACCCGGCCGTCTTGCTGGACTCAGACATCCATCACCTCCGGCCGCAAATGGGCCGGACACTGTAACAAAAAATAACGATCGGTCATGCCTGCGATAAAATCACGCACGATCTCGGCCGGTTGATGGCTCTTTGGGTAATCGGGCGCCATATCGGCCAAAAAACCGATGAAAATTTTTGAATTCTGCTGGCCGCTTTGCAGATCCGACAGATAGGTTTCAAAAAGAATGTCGAACAAGGCATGGATGCTATCGGAGTGTTTTTTGATGGCTGGATTGAGGTAGATATCGCTCAGGTTGAATGCCTTCAACGCCTTGAGCGCCTTGGAAACCCGGTCGCTGAGAGCGATGTACGGTTTACCATGACTGCAATGGATGATATCGGTCACCAAATTGTAGACAATCGTCCCGTTGGTGTTGCCCAGAACTGATACGACGTCGGCCGGAATCTGATCGCGACGGATGACCTTGAGCCGAATGGCATCTTCCAGATCACGACCGATATAGGCGACGGTGTCGGCCATACGCACTACGCAGCCTTCCAGGGTCATGGGCATAAGGGCATAGCCGTCATCAGCTTTCTTGGCGGCAATCTCGCGCGCCAGCGTGTCGAAGCTCTTTTTTTCCCTGGGCTGCAGGACCTGGTTGTGGATTTCGCCATCGTGACACAGAATGCCATCCAAGGTCTGCAGGCAAAGATTCCATCCCCTGCCCTTGCGCTCCACCCGATCGAGAAACTGGATGCTTTGCACATTGTGCGAAAAGTTCCCGATGCCGGCCTCCTGGCACAACTTGCTGAGATAGCGCTCACCGTCATGACCGAATGGCGTGTGGCCGATATCGTGTCCTAAAGCGATGGCCTCGATCAAGTCTTCGTTCAGGCGGAGAAAACGACCAATCGTCCGGGCGATTTTTGAGACCAGTTGAACGTGCAACACGCGGTGGGTGATATGATCGTTGCGAATCAGGTAAAAAACTTGAGTTTTGTCGATGTAGCGGGCATATGCCCGTGAATGTAAAATGCGATCCGCATCGAGCGCATAGGCTTGGCGGTAGCCGGATCGCACTTTTTCTTCCGGCTGGCGCCGTCGGGCCGTTCGACTCAAAGCCGCCAATGGGGAATAGATCGCACTCTCGCGCCGATTCAAACCTTCCTTCAAATCGGCCAGCGTCCTCAGTATCTCATCCGATGAAGTCATCATTGTTTTAAGGACGAAAGCATCCTTTCAACCACATTTTCCAAGGCATTGACAAACTGGGGTGCAGCCGAATGCAACTGCAGTGGTTTTCCGTCATCGAAAGCTTTGACCACCTGGGGATCGAAAGGCAGCCCGCCCAGATACGGCACTTCCATCTGCGTCGCAGTCGTTTCGCCGCCGCCGCTTTTGAACAAGGCAATGGGTTTTCCGCAGCAAGGACATGCGAACGGCCCCATGTTTTCGATCAAACCCAATATCGCCAGGTGTACGGAGTGGCAAAAATTAATCGATTTGCGCACATCGGCCAGGGCGACTTCCTGAGGCGTGGTGACAATAACAGCCTTGGCATCGGCAATGGTCTGGGCAACGCTTAACGGCTCGTCCCCCGTTCCCGGAGGCGCATCGATAATCAAAAAATCCAGTTGCCCCCATTCCACATCGCCGACAAATTGCCGGATGACTCCGGTTTTGGCAGGTCCGCGCCAAATGACAGCTTGATCGCGATTTTGCATGAGCGACTGCATGGAAACGATTTTGAGCCGATTGTTTACCTTCTTGGGGATGACTTTCTGCTCGGTACTGATTTCCAGAAGTCCCTGCACACCCATCATGCCAGCCAGGCTGGGGCCATGGATATCCACATCCAGTAAACCGACCTGATAGCCTTTGGCGGCCAGCACCACTGCAAGCCCGGCCGAGACGCTCGATTTGCCAACGCCGCCCTTGCCGCTCATCACCATGAGTTTGTGCTTGATATGGTCCAGAACGATGCTGATTTTTTTATCATCCTGCGCCTGGGCCGAATGACCGCAAGACCGGCCCGGACCGTTGGCGTTTTCATCTTTGGTTGTCATCAGTATTTCTCCCGCGTTTTTAATGCATAACCGCCTATAACAGGAATAACTGCCGCTTGCAAGAAAAGGGAATATCGTAATAACTTTCACTATCAGTGTGAGATTTTCTCTCGAACCCGCATCATCCAACGTTTTGCATGCGTGCCTTGCCAATAGATTCGTTTACATTCCGGACATTCTTTGAACAAGCAATGCTGCTGCCACGTATAATCGGGAACACGGCCTTGCGCTTTATCTTTAGGCACGGCCGTAAGCAAACGATTACACAAGGCGCAGCGGGTCAGCGGGTGCAGGTCTTTGAATTGCAAATGAAGCTCGGTGAACACCTGAAGCATTTGATCGGAAGGATCGTTTGCACGGATGAAGATCACCTGAGCGTCACCAATCGTTTTTTTTACCCGAACACTGCGTGTGAGAATAATGCGATGGGGGGCGGCCAGCATATTCAGCCGAGCGGCATCGGGCGGCCGGGCGTCCAGAAGCGTGTCGAAACCGGCTAACCGCAGGTATTTGACCAGTTTTCCAAGGGTGCTATCCGCTGCGAACAGTAACGATAAGGGTGCTTGCACCGGCTGCCTCGCATCCGTCCGTTTGGACGTGGCGCCATGACGCCAAAGGATATTATTTTGGCACGCTGTCCGTTCGAAAATTCTCAGGCAACACCAACGTGAAGGTATCCGCGGGCACGGAGATATCGGGCCAGTAGCGTTCGACGGTGATTGTAATACGAACCCCGTTGGCGGCAAGGATTGTCGCTTTGCGCGGCAGGATATACGGCCCGACGGTTTGCCAGTCAATCCACGTCATCGCATAGCGCATTTCATTCTGACGATCATCATAAAGGGTGAGCGTTTCGATACGCTCGCACGATCCAGAGTGAAGCTGGGCCAGGCGTTCGTGCCACCGGTTTTTCAATAGCACTGTGCATTGTTCTATATCGTCGCGGACAGCCTGTGCGGCCGCAAAATCCGGTAAAGGCGGACGCCCGATCAGCACGGACAAAAGGTCCTCGACCCCCAGGGGGATACCGATGAGCGGCTCCAATGCGCCGCTGGATGGCTCCAGATGACGGATGACATGCTCTTGCATGGAAATCAACGTGATTTTTTCACCATCGCTGGCAAGGCTGAACAGCGGCTGACCGATCGTGTTGAGCAACTCCACCCGTAAGCGGTCAGGAAGGACGGCCGCGAACGCGGCTCTGCCCCGCATGGATCGGCCCTGTGCTTCAATTTGGAGTTGCATCAATCCTTTGAAGCTTTTCAGGCCGCTATTGTTTTGCATCCAGCGCCCGACCATCTGTTGCGCAACGGCATCGTTCTGGGGGGGCTGCGTCAACCAGGCACACCCATTGAGCATGGCGGCGCTTAGCAGGAAAAGACCGACAAGCACGTATAAAGGCCGCTGACCGGAAAGATATTTCATTGTTTCGGATTGAGAGAGCGGATCTTTTGTTGCAATTGTCCGTCTTCTTTTTTCATTTCCAGGGAGCGTTTGTAGTACTTTAAAGCTTTATCCTTGCTGTTCAATTGTCGATGGACATCGCCCAGATGCTCCAGGATGACCGGATCGTCGGGAACCAGTTTCTCTGCTTTCGTCAACCACTTTAAAGCCTCTTCAAATCGCCCCTGCTTGAAATACACCCATGCCAGACTGTCGGTGATATACCCATCATCCGGCTTTTTTTGGAGTGCATTTTGAATCAAGGCTTCAGCCTCGTTCAAATGGATCCCCATATCCGCATAAGTGTACCCCAGGTAATTGAGCGCCTCGGTGTCTTCGGGCTGAAGTTCCAGCACACGTTTGATAGATGCGATCGCTTCGTGCCTGCGCCCCAACTTGTCATTGATGACTCCCATGCGAAAATGCAATCGGGCATTGCGCTCGTCATTGGCCAGCCCTTTTTTCAGCGCAACGATGGCTTCTTCATATTGTTCGAGCTCTTCATAGAACGAGCCGATAAAAAGATAATATTCCGCGTTTTGCGGATCATTCGCCGATGCCGTTTGCATCACTTCGATGGATTGGTCCATTTTGCCCGATTCGCGCAACAATAAGGCTCTGTGCACAACTGCGTTTGTATAGAAACGCGAATCGGGTGCAACGTGTGCCAGATGGTTCAACGCATCGGCGACCTGCTTCATTCCGTCGTAGGCCACGCCAGCCATGAAATGCAGATCGGAATTGTCGGGCGCGCCGGCCAGCATGCCTTCGATCGCCCAGGAGGCCGGCGTATATTTTTTGGTTTCAACATAGTTTTCAAACAAGTAGGTCAGAATACCGTTGTCGTTTTCACTGCGGCGACCTAAATCCAGAAGCAGCGGCAAACCCTTATCCGGCATGCCAATTGACCGGTAATGCAGCGCAAGATCCAGGGAAGCCATGACATTTTCAGGATTATAGTCCAGGATGTCCTGATAGATCTGGATCACTTCGGCTGAACGTTTCTGTTCTTCGTAAATTTTTACCAACTCGAAACGGGGTTCCTCCAGAGAGGGTTCCAATTCGAGCGCGCGTCGGAACGCGCTTTCCGCTTGATCGGTTTTTTCAAGCGCCGACAATACTTTTCCACTGAAGTAATGAGCGGCGTAGGAATCCGGAAACCGATCGGTCATGTGCCGAAAAACCCGTTCGGCATTGGCCAGGTCGTTTTCCGTCCAGTAAATGCGTCCCAGATACAGATATAGGTTCGGATCTTGAGGGGCCTTGACGATGGCGCGCTCAAAAAGAACACGCGCGCGGGCCAGATCCTCGCGTTGCTGGTAGATGCGACCAGCCAATATCAACGCCTCGGTGTGGTCAGGGTGGTCCGTAAGCACCTGTTCAATCAGCAAGAGTGCTTTATCGAAATTCTTCAAAAGTACATACAGGTTGGCCGACTCGAGCTTGACGGTAGCCGACTGCGGATCATGATACATCGCTTTTTCCAGCAGCCACTGGGCCTCGTCCACAGCTCCGTTTCTGAGCTTCATCTGGGCGGCACTGAAATAATAATAAGCAGCACCATCACCGCTTTGCTCAGCCGCGCGCGCCATGTCGGGAAGGTCGGGGGTCGGTCCAGGACCCAGTCCACCCCCCCGGCAACCGATGCCGGTCAACGCCCATATCAGAAAAATCGTAACCCCTGCTATTCTCAATTGCATTGTCTATTTTCCAATGAAGCGGAAGTCGCCATCCCCTTCATCCTGGTTGTCCCCGGTACTGTTTACCGTGTACGCGTCATGCTTCTTTGTGGGTGTAAGCTTCAAAGTCCGGAATTTCATTTCTGAAAAAATCACGCATTTTTTTGATGACATTTTTTTCGATCTGGCGGACGCGTTCTCTCGATATGTTGTAGCGATCCCCGATTTCCTGCAATGTTACCGGAGCATCCGAAAAAATACGTTGATCGAAGATCTCCAGTTCCCTTTCGGTCATTTGTTCCCGGAATTCGGACACCTTGTTGTGCAGCAGCACTTCGATCTCTTTTTTGGCCACCCGATCTTCGGCTGAAGCGGCATTTTCACTAACGAATTCGATGCGCCCGGTATCGGAGCCGTCTTTAACGGGCGAATCCAGCGAAACATCCCATCCGTCCAATCGTTGATCCATATCGATAATTTCACGCTCCGAAACGCCCAGACGTTGCGAGAGCAGTTTCGGCTTTGGATCGAAGCCTTGTTCGATCAGGCGTTGCTTTTCTTTTTTCAGCTTAAAGAACAGCTTGCGCTGACCTTGGGTTGTGCCGATTTTCACCAGGCGCCAGTTGTCCATAATGAATTTCAGAATATAGGCTTTAATCCAGAATGAGGCATAATAGGAAAATTTGACATTTTTGTATGGATCAAATTTTTTTACGGCCTGCATCAATCCGATATTGCCTTCCTGAATCAAATCCAGCAGGTTCTGCATCCAGACTCTTTGAAACTCAAGGGCGATTTTGACCACCAGGCGCAGGTTGGAAGTGACCAGTTGGTAAGCGGCTTCCATGTCATCCTCTTCTTGCACCCTGCGCCCCAGTTCGACCTCTTCTTCCCGCGTTAGCAGGCGATACCTGCTGATCTCAGACAGATAACGCTGCAAAGGATCGAATTTGGCCAATGACTTGCCGCTGTCCGTGCGGGCGCTGCGGTTGTCGATAACGGTCTTGGCGTTGGTTTCCTTACGGTTTTCAACTGCCGCGGATGTGTTTTTATTTTTATCCATATTTTGGCTTTCAATCATGTTAGTGGGTTCCGTCTACCAGCATCTTCGCGGGTCCGTATAGATGCCCTTTTTCATAGACATTCCTATGATCCTATGCTAATTGCCGGGCCGTAATGCTCTCCGAGCGCCTGTAGCTCAGATGGATAGAGCAACGGACTTCTAATCCGTAGGTCGCAGGTTCGAATCCTGCCAGGCGCGCCATACCCTCATAAAAAACAGCCATCAAGTACCTTTTCGCCCTACAACGAATGACGATTAGAGGGCTGTCGAAAATTTTAAGCATAGCATACTATCGCCTGCATTTCAAAAAGATATCGATAAGGAACAATTCCGATTTATACCCCGGTAGCGCAATGCTGTCGATAGGCTTTGGACTGCAATTTTATCATTGGGAGACTTTAGGTCCTGCGTCAGAAGGATACGTGACTTGGCGGGAGGTCATCGCAAAGGCCCGAAACTCATCTCTCACCCAGTGATCCAGCACAGGCCCATAGCGGTGGCCCTACTGATCATTCAAAACAGAAATCATGAGAAGGTTGAGACAGAGGCGATGCCCTGTGATGGTGGTTATCAGGTAACCTCCACCAATGCGACGGTGATATTGTCTTTCCCCCCGGCACTGTTTGCCTTCTCGATGAGCTGATCGGCTTTGGAGGCCAGATTCTTTTTTGCCTGAATAATCTCAACGATTTCTTCATCATCGACCAGATCCGTCAGGCCGTCAGAACAAAGTAAAAAAATATCTCCAGCAAAAACAGGACCTTGCAGTGTATCCAAAACAGGCGATGGCCGGACGCCCACCGCGCGCAAAATGACATTACGCATCGAGTGAGAACGAGCTTGTTCAGCCGTAATCAGGCCTTGATCGGTCATATCCTGCACGAGCGAGTGATCTTTGGTCAATTGCATGAAGGTGCCATGGCGCCAACGGTATGTCCGGCTGTCGCCGATATGCCCGATCACGAAATCTGTTCCCGTAAAAGCCAGCATTTCGGCCGTACATCCCATGCCCTTGTGGTCGGGATAACTTTGGACATGCTCGAGAATTCGGGTATTGGCTTGCAGAAACGCGCTCCGCAGGCGGTCGACCATCTCATGGACATTCATGATCCGGGATGCCTCTAAAATTTCCGCTGCGGTCTGAGCGAAAATCTGGCTCGCCATTTCTCCTGCGGCAGCCCCCCCCATGCCATCGGCCACCAAACAATAGCCCGCCTCGGCATTGACCCGGAAAATATCTTCATTGTTGGCGCGTATCCGTCCGGCATCGGTCTTGCCGATCATTTCAAGTTTATGCATGATGGTTGTGGGTTATTTGCATAGAGTGAGCGAAATCGCGTTCCATGGGCGACTTTTCCTTTAACGCATTGAAATGCTGAATGGGCTGCATAGAACCGATGTCACGCGCCAAAGGGGCTTGTGCGAACCACCTGTGATTCCGGCGAAACTGCGAATGAACTTAACTTTAATTTCCAAATAATGTCAATATTGATGATATAAAGCACCCCATAAAACGCACCGGGCGAACCCAAAGTTCGCCTTTCCGGGTGAAACGGGGAATTTTGGACTGCACTCTGTTTTTTTACCGGTTTACTTGGTCTTAACCCAAGCTTTATTATATACATTCGATCCTTGCTTTGAAGGAAACGCGACTTGTTTACAATGCCGTCAAAGTTGACTCTCCTTTGATCATGCAACTTTCGGGACCGAAGGTGGCCTGCCGGTTCGCCAACAAGATGTGTTTGATCCTATGCAAGTTGTTGTAAAAAAAGGTTTTAAATTGGTGTTCGAATATGGTACCTGACTCAACTTTCGGACTGACGTGGCGCAGACCACCGCACGGTTATCTCTTCAGTGTTGAGTCCAGAAAGTTGAGTACCTGATTTATCCTTTACGTTTTTTTTGAGAAATCACATGAAAATTAAAGACATAGGCGGAGAGTTCAACTTAATTGACCGTCTTGCGGCCCTGATACCTGCCGATCATGACGAAATCGTCAAAGGTATTGGTGACGATGCCGCTGTCCTGCGTATAGCGCCGGTGCCGGCGCCCTATCTGCTGGTGACGACCGACACCCTGGTGGAAAAAAAGCACTTCAGGCGCGATTGGTCCACGCCGGAGCAAATAGGGATTAAAGCCGCCGAGTGCAATTTGAGCGATATTGCTGCCATGGGAGGCCAACCCCAGTGGATGGTTGTCTCCATTGTGCTCCCGCCGCACATCGAGGTAGAATGGATCGAAGATGTATACCGCGGCATCGGTCACGCATGCCGGCGCAGTCATGTTGCCCTTCTGGGAGGCGATACGACCCAGGGCAGTGCCACGGTGATTACGATTACCTTGCTCGGTTCGGTGCTTGACGAACACCTCTGCTTGCGCAGCCATGCGCGACCGGGCGATCATCTGATGGTGACCGGATCATTGGGCGCTTCCGCGGCGGCGCTGGCCTTGTTGAGCCGCGGGATGCAACCATCGCCCTACCTGATGGCGAAACACCTCACGCCCTGCAGTCGCCTGGACGTATCAGGAAGAATCGCGCCGCTGGCGAATGCCATGATCGACATCAGCGACGGTTTGGGGCCAGAAGTGCGCCATCTATGCACCCAAAGTGGTGTGGGCGCCCGCATTGCGGCCGCATCCATTCCCTTGCACGACGATGTCAAAGCCGCGGCCAAAGCGCTTGGGGTGGACCCGCTGCAATGGGCTTTGAGCGGCGGCGAGGATTTTGAATTGCTTTTCTCTGTGGCGCCCGACCGTCTGGCGATGTTGAAGCAGGAAGGTTTGCTGTGCCACGAGGTCGGCTGCATCACGGATGAAGCCGACCACGCTTTCTTGATACGCGAGGATAACGAGTGTATTGCCCTTCCGCGCGGATACGATCACTTTCGATAGGACAAAATCACTGTTTCGAAGCCGGTCCGCGTCTTTCCCGGCTGCCTTGGGAGGGCCTCGGCGGCCGCCTGCTGCGTTTGCGCCGAGGGGCGCCGGTACTTTGCCCGGCCGGATCGCGCGGCTTAGGTTTACGTTTAAGCGGAGGCGGCGGAGGCGGCGGTGTCAACCACTCTTCTTCCGGCTGAATACAGGGCAGCTTAAACCCGATCAGGGCTTCGATGGCTGGAATGAAAAAGCTGTCCTCTTCATCGGCAAAACTGATCGATGTGCCGGCAGACCCAGCACGACCGGTACGTCCGATGCGGTGTACATAATCTTCGGGATCCCGGGGCAGGGTGTAGTTGATGACATGATCCATGCCTTCGATATGGATGCCGCGACCAGCCACGTCGGTTGCCACCAGAATGCGGGTTTTACCGGCTTTAAAATCGTCCAGGGTTCGAACCCGAACCCGCTGCCGAACATCACCTGACAATACAGCGCAATCGATTTGATAGCGGGTAAAAAGATCCGCCAGCCGTCGCGTTTCATCCTTGCGATTGCAGAAAACGATAACACGCTCCAGGTTCTTTCGGGTAATAATGTTATACAGCAGCACATATTTGTCTTCGCGGGTCACGATATAGATCAGTTGCTCCACGGTATCGACCGCAACCTGCTGCGGTTCTATCTGCACGGTCACCGGATCGGTCGTCCACTGGGCGGCCAACCGGGTGACATCCGGCGTCAGGGTGGCGCTGAATAGCAATGTCTGGCGCTTTGCCTTGGGAGGTGTCGCGGATATAATTTTACGCACATCTGGAATAAATCCCATATCCAGCATACGGTCAGCTTCGTCGATGATCAGGGTTTCCACCCGGTCCAGCCGCACATCCCCCTGGCGCTTGAAATCCAGCAACCGTCCCGGGGTGGCTACGACGATATCGCATCTGCTCTGCGCAAGTTGCCGTCTTTGTTTTTCAAAATCCATCCCACCGAATACGGGGACGATCCCTATATCCGTGTACTTCGCCAATTGCCGGGCCTCTTCACCAATTTGCATGACCAACTCACGGGTCGGCGCCAGCACTAGAACGCGCGGTGTGCCTTTGCTATCTTTAGGGGGCGGGGGTTCGTTCAGCAAGCGCGTGAGCACGGTGATCAAAAAGGCGGCCGTTTTGCCCGTTCCGGTCTGGGCACGGCCCGTGGCGTCCCTGCGCTTGAGCGTGCTGGGTAAAATTTCGGCTTGGATGGGGGTACAATAATGGAAACCCAGATCGAAAACAGCATGCATGACCGGGTCCGGCAGCCCGAGGTCGTGGAAGCGAACCTTGCCTTCGACCGGCGGCACTTCGAAGGTGGCTGGATCCCAACCGGGTGTGGTCTGATGCTTGGCGGATGGTTGCGAAGCAGCTTTGGAAGCTGGCTGACGGCGGCGAGGCCTGGACGATGCATCGGAGGCGGTGGGATGGACCACCGTAGGGGCCTTTTCATCACAAGGTTGGCTGTTTTCATCCGTACACGCATCTTGTTTCCGGGTGGGGTTCTTGAAAAATGAGGCGTAAAGCCGTTTAAAAAATGTTTTCAATACTTGCATTAAGTCAAGGTCTTTCTCTGGTTTTACCGACACCCGGCGACGGGTTCGGAAGCTTCAATAAAAATTAACTAAGTAGGCCTTCTGCCCGGCTCTTGTCAAGTATCTGTTTCAGATCGTAATTCAGAGCACACGGGGCCAAGCGGACCACGTCAATATGTTCCGCATGCCATGCACGCAAAGCGACGAAAAAGGTAAGCGATCGAATTGAAGCACCACCTCATAGGTCCGGGGAATACGGCCCAACCAAAGCAACTATTCGTATTCGTTGATCTATTGATTCGGTTTCGGATCGTGGACGATCGCATCTGTACACACGAATAAACGAATGACCACTAAAATATGGATTTTGGTCCCGACGAACCCACGTGTGCTAATCCGCGTAGCGATCGGTAAAGATATGCTCAAGCCCACAGAGACTGTAATCGATTTCCATCGACAAAAACTGAGATAATGAATGCAAAGTAACAATGGCGTTTTTATCAGCATCTTCACTGCTCACGCTGTTGATGCGGGCCAGCAACCCTTCATTGACCAACTGAACTTTACTGTAATGATTTTCCAAGCTATTGAAATTGCATTTCATTCCTGCCTGATCCTTGTGCTTGAAATATTGTGCCAGCAGGTACATGGAGGCCGTGCGGACTGTGGTTTCCTCAATGGTCGCGAAAGGCAGATGGAAACGTGCCATGGGTTTTAGAAATTCCATGACTGGACAATCGCTGGTGGCCATGATGACCCCGAAGATAGCCGAAAGGCCTTCCATCACGGAGGTTTTTTTTGAGTAAGTCCGTTCGGCCATTTTGCAGATGACGACACAATCATGGTAGGAAAAAACGTTTTTGAACGTTTCAACCAGTTCCATAATATTGAGCGCTATGGGGCAGTAGGCATAATGCTCGGGCTTGAGAGGACATTCCCGACACTGTTGGTATGTCAAACGCACCCATTCCAATGGTTCGGATACCGATGCCATCGGTATCAGGCTCAACGTTTCGGGATTCAATGCAATAGCATACTCTTTGGAATGACCATTCGGAAAACAAAATTGATAATGAAATTGAAATGGGCTGCGCAGGCTCATGGCAGGATTTTCTTTCCGATATAATAGTAGCACTATGCCATCGAATGGGATGCCGGTTTCAATAAACACGTACCCGCATTTTTAGCTGAAGCGAACGCCATCCACCGGCTTGATCCGGGCGGCCTTGTATGCGGGATAAAATGAAGCGAACATACAAATCGAAAGCGTGCCTCCCACAATCATGGCCAAATCGGCCAGACTGATCTCGACGGGCAATGTCGTCAAAAAATACACATCTCCCGGAAGGTCGATAAACTGATAATGAGAGAGAATCAAACAGAGGATCAGCCCGCCACAGAGGCCCATTAAAATACCTGCCAGGCCGATAACGCCCCCCTTTTTTAGAAAAATAATCTGAATACTGCGATTGCTGGCCCCCATAACCTTCAATATGGCGATATCCTTGACTTTTTCCTTGACCATCATAATCAGGGCACTAGCAATATTGAAGGCGGCCACCAGGATGATCAGCGTCAGAATAACATACATCATCACCTTTTGCATCTCCAGCATGGAAAACAAATTGCGGTGCATCTGCTTCCAATGGGTGGCCCAGTATTGCATACCGAGCGCGGCGGTCACCTCACGAGCGACTTCAGCAACATTGTCAGCATCGCGAATGCGTACTTCGATGCCGGTTGCGATGTCCGGTATCGCAAGCAACTGTTGAAGCCGATCAATATTCATGAACCCTATAGTACCATCATACTGGTGCATGCCGGTTTCGAACAAGCCGACAACCTTGAGCTGTTTCATCCCGGGTAATACCCGCTGATCGCCCTGTTGGGCGTTGACCAGCATGAGAAGCAGACCATCACCAACGGTCACATTCAATTTCTGTGCCAATACTTCACCCAACACGATACCATTTTCATCCTGGGGATTGCCGCCATGTGATAACATTTGCGTCAAGTCGCGCTGCCCGGTGGTCTTCACCTGAACCGTTGAAAGGTCAGGATCGATTCCTTTCAGGACAATTGCCGACATACTTTTGGACGACCGCAGCATCCCCTGACTGTATACATACGGTGCCGATGAAACGACCCCCTGCACCCGGTTTATCTTGGCAAGATCCTGCCGGTAATCGGAAAGCCACTCGTTGTAACGCATCACCGTCATGTGAGACTCGATTCCCAGTATGCGTCTTTTCAACTCTGCCTGGAATCCGGTCATTACGGCGATGACAACAATCAAAACCATGACGCCCACTGCGACGCCCAAAACGGCCAGGATAGTGATCAGCGGCACTAATCTGCGTTGTTTTCGAATTTTGAGAAATCGCTGCGCAATGAAAGATTCAAATGACATCGGTAAACATACTCACTTAGCCGAGATGAGAACATTCCAGCTCATCTCTTGTAGTGGACTACAACGATCAGTATTGCCGGTGAGCCGGATGAGTCCCATCCGGTTCTTGGGCTTAAAGTTGTAGGAACTAACAATTATTGCTTTTCAGAACAAGATCTATTTTTTTCAATATCGCGATTCATTTTACCGGGTGCATACCCTTCAAGGTCCAGGCAGATGTGTGCATAGCCCATTTGACGCAATTGGGTAACGATGCGCTCACGAAGCCCGGGTTCGATCAAAAGGGCAATCTGTTCCGGGCCGGTTTCGATCCGAGCCAGATTGCCGTAGTGCCTCACCCGGCAATGCAGCACACCCAACTCTCGCAGGAACGCTTCAGCCCGATCGATCTGTTTCAGAATATGCAGTTGGATTGGCGTGCCATAGGGAATGCGGGTGGCCAGGCAAGCCATGGCAGGCCTGTTCCAGTTCTCCAGGCCCCACCGCCGGGCTAAACCACGAACGTCGGCTTTGTTCAAGCCAGCTTCAATCAACGGCGCAACAACCCCCAATTCATGGGCAGCTCTAAATCCGGGGCGGTAATCGGAAAGATCGTCCACATTGGCGCCATGCGCCAAGACGGTAATACCTGAGTCCGCTGCTTTAAGGCCCATCGACGAGAAAAGACCTGTTTTGCAATGATAACAGCGATCAGGCGAATTGGCCGTAAACGCCGGATCGTCCATTTCCTGGCTGGGAAAAAGGATGTGAGTGACCCCCATGCGACTGGCCACTTCAATGGACGCTTCCTTCTCGCCACTTGGATGGATCGGCGACATTGCCGTCAGAGCGACCACCCGGCTCCCCAGAACCCGGAATGCCGCAGCCAATAGTACGGTGCTGTCTACCCCTCCCGAAAAAGCGACTCCTAAACGGGTGAAACGATGTAAACATGAATATAAGGCGGCTTCTTTCAGCGATAGGTGTTCTTGGATTGTCATCGAGAAAAGTTCTCCTTCCTTCGGGCGCCATTTAACACTTTACAAGTTTCAGCAATGGGCCAAAGTGTTGACGGGCAAGCCACGACGGAAAAAATAGTTTACAAACTATTAATGATACTCTATGTTCACGTTTTATTCCACGGCTCTTAAATATAATCCTGATACTCATTTTTTTCAGAGGGGAACCGTATGGGCAAGGATAGTTTAATCAAATCGACAGCGAAAAAAAAAGGCAAAGAGTCCAAGAAAAAATCCACCCAGAAAGCGGCAACCGGCGCTCAGGCCAAAAAAGAGCTGAAAACGTCTGTAAAGCCGTCCCGAAACAGCACCACAAAGCCGGCTACCCCCGTCACTCTGAAGGATCTGATATTCAAACAGTTCCCGGCACAATCACAGCCGATCGCGCAGAGTCCACCGGCCGCGCAGGATTTTTCCAGGATGACCGCGCCGCCCTTGATCGATAGCGATGATCCTGCTGAATCCGAACGGTTGCGCCGGCTGCTGCAACAAAAATTCAGCATGACCGACATTCAGGCCGCAGCCGTGGCACCCGAGGAACCCATTCGCGAAACCAGCGTAACGCCCGATGAAGCGTCCGAAACGGAACAGCCTTCATCCGCCCCTACCCCGCAGGTGTCTATTAAAGATCTGCTGCTTAAGCGATTTCCGTCTCAAGCCCCTGCCCCGGGGCAGCCCTCTAAAGGCCAAGATCTCTCCCTTATGACCGCGCCGCCTTTGATCGACAGCGACGATCCTGCTGAATCCGAACGGTTGCGCCGGCTGCTGCAACAAAAATTCAACATGGCCGACATTCAGGCCGCAGCCGTGGCACCAGCCGAAATCATACGCGAACAACCTGAACCGGCCGCTTCTGTGCATGTCGATACAGAACCGCAAACACCGGCGCCTGTCAAAGAACAAATTGCTCCGGCGCCTCCGATTGCGCCGACGACGGCTGAGGCGAAACCCACCCCGACCGAAACAGCCGGCCCGCAAGCCGAAGATAAGCGGCCACCCGAATCCAGGGAGCCGGAATCATCCCAGGAACAGAATGCCGCACGCGACACCGCTGTTTCCCAGGGCCCGCCGCCTCCAGAACGCCCTCCGGTCGATCCGGTCATGCGCGCAGCCAAAATAGCCGGGGTCGCCATCGCCGTCCTGCTGTTCATGATTCTTTATGCGAGCGTCAGCAACAGCCATAAATACTACGTGATGCCGAAAAAAGGGTCTGTTGAAATCTGGAAAGGCGATTTTTCGCCAAGCGGCAAGCAGTTTCTGGTCGTTTTGCATGGTGTCCAGCCCTCTGAACCGCTTGAGGAGGTGTATGGCCGCAAAGATGTATTCCCCATGATCTTCACATACTACCTGGGAAAAGCCGATGCGTTGCTGAATGTCACGGGATTGCCCGACTATCAGGCCATTGACGATTTTCTGGACAGAGCCGACAGGTTCGCTCTCAACGATGACATGCACACATCTGTAAAAACACGCCAAGACAATATCGCGCGTTTGTCTCTGCTTTACAAAGCCGATGTGGATGCCAGCAAGGGATCGGCTGAAGCGCTTGAATCCGCATTGCAGAACCTGCAACAGGCTCAGGCTCTGACGGATGATCCGGCCCAGCTTGCCCTGATCAACGATAAGATATCGTCAGTTAAAGCGAAACAGGCTTCATTGGAAACCCAAAGCGACACGTCTCCCGCGCAGGAACAAAAATAAAACACACTTCAGCCACACCAGAATTGTAATTCACGGGGGATCTATCAAAGATCCCCTTTTTTTTGCAGCATCAGTCTCAACTATAGGGATGGCACAAGTGAGGTGATCCGGGCGTATTTCTGCGCCACAATCAGCCATGAGATTTCTGCGGGCGACCGCCGGTCGCCCTTACAACGGTGTGCGTAGGGTGTTTTGGGCCGCACTGTTTGAGCGCCAGCTTAGTTTGCGGCCCGACCCTACGCACACCTTTAATCTCACTTGAGCGAAATGGCGTGTGGCGCGGACAACACGCCCGGATCACCGGCGTTTGGAACCCGCAAGTTGAATCAGACGCAATGTTGCAACTGCGGTTTACCGGATTCTGGATCTGACGACATCCAGGCGATAGGATACACCGTTACTTTACAATTTACACTTTGCGCTTAGATTGAAACGGATGTTATAGATTGATTTTACATCTTATTCTATTCAGATGAATCAAACGACACGTCATCGCAGCTTCCGATGATCGGCATTATTATGAACATTCGACGTTTCTTAATCGCCGCGCCGGCAATCATTACCGTGATTCTTTTGCTCTCCTATTTCTGGGTCCCCACATACGAGGACCAGACCCGAGGCAATCCGGATCGTCTCAAACAGTATCTGACCGCCACCATCGGCGATGCAACCATCCTCAACCCGATCCTTTCAGCGGACAGCGCCAGCAGTCAGATTGAAGGCCTGGTGTTCGAAGGATTGATCGATCGCAATGAAGACCTGAGTTTCCGAGGTCGTGTGGCGCACAGTTGGCGTATCTACGAGCACGCCTACTTTTTCTTGCGCGAACAGGCCCCCACTGCGCGCTGGGGCCAAGTGGATGCCGGCTCTCTGGTCGCCCGCCTGAAAGAAGCCATGACCGGACCCGATTGGGAGCATGTAAAAGCGATCGACCTTATTGCGTCTAAAACGATACCCCAGAACATTACCCTCTCGGAAGACGGCATTGAACACACTATTGCCGTGCAAATCCAGACGCCGGCCCAAATTCGATTGACACTCGACAAGGTCGATCAACTCCTCTTTGAAAAGCTTGCGCCCCTTTTGGGCAAGGACTACTTTGCAGATTTCAATCCAGCGGATTATGTCCATGCGCAAAGCGACATAGAAAGCTCCCGTTTGACCGCTCTGGCCGGCCAAGTACTGTCCCCGACAACGCACAATCCGATCATCGAGTTCTACTTGCGTCCGGGTGTTATGTTCCATGACGGCCAACCGGTGACCGCCGAAGATGTGCAATTTACCTATCAATCCATTGTGAATCCCAAAAATCTCTCGCCACGCATCCCGGATTACGAGCCGGTGCAATCGGTAGAGGTGGTCGATCCCCTGACCGTACGCATCATCTACAAACGGCTCTATTCGCCGGCTCTGGGGACTTGGGCCATGGGTATTCTGCCAAAACATCTGCTCGATGCCCAGGCTCTCGAGGCCGAGGCCCGCAAGAGAGGTCAAGCCCCTGAAACCTTCACCATGCGCCAGAGCACCTTCAGCCGTCACCCCATCGGAAGCGGGCCATTCAAGTTCGGCGAATGGCGCTCGGATCAGTATATCCGGTTAAACCGTTTCGACGGCTACTGGGAGGGCCCGCCCAATTATCAACAATATGTGATGCGCATCATTCCCGACCCGCTCACCCAGGAAATGGAGTTTTACGCCGGCACGATCGATGATTACAGCGTGCTGCCGCACCAGGTGGCACGTTTGAAGCAGGACGAACGCTTTCAGAGTTTTTCCGGTACCGCCTTTGGCTACTCTTACATCGGGTACAACTCAAGACGCCCCCCATTTGATGATCCCAGAGTGCGCCGTGCGTTGGGGATGGCAATCGACAAGCATAAAATCATGGAGTATGTTCTATACGGTCAGGCCGAACCGATTACCGGGCCATTTGTCAAACAAACCGATTACTACAACCACGCGATTGCGCCACTCCCCTATGATCCTGAAGCGGCCGTGGATCTGTTGGCCGAAGCCGGTTGGGTTCGCGGCAAAGATGGATTTTTGCAAAAAGAGGGTCGGCGACTGGCCTTTACCTTGATCACCAACAACGGCAACCCCATTCGTAAAGCCATTCTGGCCATCGCGCAGGATGCGTGGAAAAAAATCGGCATCCAGGTGGAGACCGACCTCTTAGAGTGGTCGGTATTTATCCAAAAACGGGTAAACCAGCTCGATTTCGATGCCGTGGTGCTGGCTTGGTCGATGGGCATCGAACCGGACCTTTTTCAAATTTGGCATTCGAGCCAGAGCAACCCCTTTCAGCTCAATTTTGTAGGATTTCGCAATGCCGAAGCGGATGATCTGATTCTAAAAATTCGGCGCGAATACGATCATCCCACGCAGGTGGCCTACTCTCATCGCCTGCACGAAATTATTGCCGACGAGCAACCGTATACCTTCTTGTTCGTCAATCGGTGGACCGCTTTGCTGGACCGCCGTATTGTACGACAACTCACCGCAGCCGATGGCAGCGTAGTTTATAAACTGATCGAACCCACTAAATTAGGGACTTACACCTTCAATTTCAATCAATGGATTAAGCTTCCCCAGGCCCCGGCACTCGCACCGTAGCGGCCCTTAACAGAAATGGACAGTGTGCACATGGCAGATAAAAGCGACAGAATACCATCAGCCCCGGCAAAGCCGGTTTAGGGAAGGAAGCATCGATGCTGTCATTTCTCGGCCGCAGCGTGATCCAGAAAACGATTACACTTTTTTTTGTTTCAGTGGTCTCTTTCTTAATCATTCATCTGGCTCCCGGCGAACCCAGCCAGATCGACCCGCTCAACCCGAAATTCACACCTGAAATCGTCGAGCGCATGCGCAAGGAGTTCCACCTGGACAGGCCTTTGCACATTCAGTACCTGCTTTTTTACCGAGACCTGTTTACGGGCAAAACCGTATCCTGGCGCGACAATCTGCCTGTGTTGGGCAAAATATGGGATCGCTTCCTGAACAGCCTGCCCCTGTTCATCGTTGGCACCCTCCTCACCTGGACTTTTTCTTTTCCGGTCGGCATCCGCTCGGCTATTCAACGCGATGGCCCTTATGATAAAAGCATGACCTTTCTGGCCTATTTGCTCATCTCCATACCCGGCTTCTTTTTCGCCTACATTCTGATCATTCTGGTGGTCACCGAATTGCACGTACCGGTCATTGGAATGGAAAGCTTCGGCGTCACATCCGAGTCCAAAATCGTACAGATCATGGACCGCATCTGGCACCTGGTTCTGCCTTCGTTCCTGGGAGCCACCGGGGGTATCGCGGTGCTTTCCCGGTATGTGCGCAGCCAGATGCTGGAGATCATCGGCCAGGATTATGTGCGCACCGCGCGTGCCAAGGGACTCGCCCCGGAGCGTGTGTATTACCACCATGCCTTGCGCAATGCGCTGCTGCCGTTTGTCACCATGTTCGGCCTGATCCTGCCGGGCCTGATCGGCGGCTCGGTGATCATCGAATCGATCTTCTCTTGGCCGGGTATGGGACGCATGGCCTATGAGGCAATTCTTGCCCGGGACTACCCCGTGATCTTGACCCTTAATTTTATCACTGCCGTGCTGGTGCTGCTAGGCACATTGATTTCCGACCTGCTTTACATGCTGGTCGATCCGAGGATCAGACTATAATGGAAACCCGTCCCAATCACGCTCAGGAAACCATTGTCGATGACGCCTACATGCCCCCTTCATTGTCACCCTGGCGTGAGACGTGGCGGTTACTGCGCCAAAACAGCATGGCGTTGATCGGTCTGGTCATTTTCATGTTTTTTTTCGGAATCGCATTGACCGGCATGCTCCTGACGTCGGGCGACGCTCCGATCCTCGATCCGGCCCAGATTCGCCTGCAGGAAAAGCTGCGGCCGCCTTTGGCCCGGCCCAATCTGGAAACCCTGCAACCGGCCGAAGTACCGGAATTGGGCATTTACCTGCTGGGCACCGACGATTTGGGACGCGATGTTTTCGCGCGCATGCTGCAGGGCGCCTGGGTGTCACTGACTGTCGGATTTGTCGCTGTCGCCATCGCAGTGGCCATCGGCATTTTCCTGGGCGGCCTTTCCGGATATTATGGCCAGGAATATATCCAGGTTATTCAGATCGTGATGGTTCTGATTGCAGGCGTCGCACTCTGGCTGGCAGCAACGCACGCCTGGCCGGGTGCGGTCTTTCTGGCCATTGGCGGCGCGGCCGGCTGGCTACTTTACCGGCGCTATGCCGGCGGTTCGAAAAAGAGCGCAACACCGGACGCACTGCGGTGGCTTTCGCGGCCGATCATGAGCGTAGATACGTTGATCATGCGTTTGGTGGATATCATGCTGTGCTTTCCTTCTTTCTTTCTGATCCTGACGGTCGTGGCCCTGCTGCCGCCCAGTTTGTACAACATCATGGTCGTAATCGGACTGACCAGTTGGATGGGAACGACCCGCTTTGTGCGGGCCGAATTTCTGTCGTTGCGCGAACAGGACTTCGTCGCCGCTGCGCGCGCACTCGGCATTAGCGACATGCGCATCATTTTCCGCCACATCATGCCCAATGCGGTGGCACCTGTGCTGGTATCGGCCACCTTGGGGATCGCTTCGGCCATGCTCACCGAAGCGGGACTTAGCTTCCTGGGATTCGGTGTTCCGCCCCCCCATGCGACTTGGGGCAATATCCTCTCGGACGGTAAGGATTTTATCTTCGATGCGCCATGGCTGACGTTTGCGCCGGGCATTGTCATTCTAGTGGTCGTACTGGCCTTCAATCTTTTTGGTGAAGGGTTACGCGACATCTTAAATCCCAAATTGCGCAAACGAACCTGATGGGAGCCATCATGTCACAAGACGATACACCAGTGCTCTCCGTGGAAGATCTGCGGGTTCATTTTCATGGGGACGGCCCTGTGTCCCTGGCTGTCGACGGTATTGATATTACGATTCACCGCCGGGAAACAGTGTGCATCGTAGGTGAATCCGGATGCGGAAAAACGATAACCGCCCTGACGATCATGGGGCTTCTGCCGCAACCACCAGGCAAAATCGCCGGCGGACGGATATTCTTCAAGGGACAATCTTTGCTGGACCTGCCGGAAGAAGCGTTGCGCAAGTTACGCGGTCGCCACATCGCCATGATTTTCCAGGAACCCATGTCTTCGCTGAATCCGGTCTTCACCATTGGCAATCAGATCAATGAGGCCATATTAGCCCACGAAACTTTGTCGGAAGACGAAGCGCTGCAACGCACCCTCCAGCTACTGCAGGACGTGGGCATTCCCGATCCGCAAAAACGCAGGCATGCTTATCCGCACCAACTCAGCGGCGGTCAACGCCAAAGGGCCATGATCGCCATGGCGCTGGCCTGCGGGCCGGACCTGATTATCGCCGACGAACCCACGACCGCGCTGGATGTCACCGTGCAGGCCCAAATCTTGAAATTGTTGCAAGGTTTGCAGCAGAAACGCCAAATGGCCATCCAGTACATCACCCACGATCTGGGCGTCGTTGCGGCCATTGCCGACCGGGTTTACGTGATGTATGCGGGCTTGATCGTCGAGCAGGGCACCACCTCCCACATTTTCAGCAGCCCACGTCATCCCTATACGCGGGCCTTGTTGGACTCGCTGCCCGGCAAGGAGAAGCGCGGCCAGCGGTTGTACAGCATTCCGGGAAACGTGCCCCACCCTGCCTATAAACCGACTGGATGCCCGTTTCATCCGCGCTGCCAACACCGGCAACCGAAATGCGCGCGCTTTTTTCCAACGTTGTGCGATTATGGCGAGGGACATCGCGCCCGATGTCCCATCCTGTACGAATCCGAGGGGACAGTTGGCGGGAGGTGCGAATGGAAAAATCTTTGACGACCGGCAAACCGCTCCTGACGGTACGTAATCTAAAAAAACATTTCGCGGTACGCCGTGGCTTTTTTCAACGGGCCGACACGGGAGTTCGCGCTGTCGATGGCGTGGACTTGGACATATTACCGCACCAGACCATGGGGCTGGTCGGTGAGAGCGGGTGCGGCAAATCCACTGTCGCCCGATTGATTCTGCGCCTGCTTTATCCGGATGCCGGACGCATCTGTTTCGACGGCCAGGAAATCACGGACTTGAATGAACGCGCTTTCAAGCCTTTGCGTAAAAAGATCCAGATGATCTTTCAAGACCCATACAGTTCGCTCAATCCCCGAATGACGGTGGCCCAGTCCATTGCCGAAGGCGTTCGCATTTCCGGTATCACCGCCAAAACGGATCAACGCCGCCGCATCGAACGCCTCCTGGATATGGTGGGCATGCCCAGCGCCAGTGCCGACCGTTATCCCCATGAATTCAGCGGCGGCCAGCGTCAGCGCGTCGGCATCGCCAGGGCGCTGAGTGTGTCGCCGCGCCTGATTCTTTGCGACGAACCCATTTCTGCATTGGATGTGTCCATACAGGCCCAGATCATCAACTTGCTCAAGGATCTTCAGGACGAACTGGGCCTCAGCTATCTCTTCATCTCCCACGATCTCAATGTCGTCAGCTATATATGTGATCATGTTTGCGTGATGTATCGCGGACGCATCATGGAATCGGCGCCGGCAACCGCGCTTTTCGACAACCCTCGCCATCCCTACACGTTGAAGTTGCTTTCAGCGACGGCGCCGCTCAAGGAAGAATTCAGGACCGTCAGCGATGTGGTCGCGAGCGAAGCGCCAGGCGGAGAATTATCTGAAACGGCGTATGCGGAAGGAACAACGATGGTGGAGGTCGAAGCCGGGCATTGGGTGCGTACACAAAGGTAAAAAGATGCCTTCATTGAGGCGGGGTTCAAAAATGACGATTCCCATGCAAAACGTCTGGTCAGATCGCCGAAATACGAAAAGGGAACCGGTATAAAACCGATTCCCTCGTGTTCGGTCGTTGCGAAGCCTTATTAGCGCTTGGAGAATTGGAAACGCGCGCGCGCGCCCTTCTGTCCGTACTTTTTACGTTCTTTTTCACGTGGGTCGCGACGTACAAAACCGGCTTTCTTCAAAACTGTACGCAGATCTGCATCGAAATCCATCAGGGCTTTGGTGATGCTGTGACGGATCGCACCTGCCTGACCGATTATGCCGCCGCCCAGAACTCTGATCTTAATATCGAATTTGTCGCGGTTATTGGTCAGCATCAGCGGCTGGGTAATGATGGTTTTAGCGGTGTATACCCGGAAATAATCTTCCAGAGTACGTCCGTTTATGCTGATATCCCCCTTGCCCGGCGTAATCCAGGTTCTGGCGATCGCATTCTTGCGTTTTCCCGTTGCGTAATAAACTGTTTCCTGTGCCATAAAATATTTGTCCCCGACTTCCAATCGTATATATTAAAGTTTCATCGTTTCGGGTTGTTGAGCGTCGTGCGGGTGCTCGCTACCAGCATACACCTTCAATTTTTTGCACAACTGGCGCCCCAGACTGTTTTTTGGCAGCATGCCTTTTACCGCGATGCGGATCAGATCTTCGGGCCTCTTCTCAAGCAGTTTGCGGGCGGTGATCGACCTGAGACCGCCAATGTAACCGCTGTGTCGATAGTAGACCTTCTGCTCCAACTTGCGACCGGTCAGTTTGATCTTCTCAGCGTTGATGACGATCACCGAGTCGCCGGTATCCACATGCGGTGTAAATGCGGTATTGTATTTACCTCGCAAACGTGCGGCGATATGGGATGCCAAGCGCCCCAGTATCGCGCCGTCGGCATTGACGACCCACCAATGATTCGGATTATCGGACGGTTTGGCACTGTACGTATACTTTTTCACTGTTTCGCTCCTGATCTTGTTTCAGAATCCAGCTTTCCTAATTGAATTTTATAGACAAGTCAAGTTAAATTTCGTTATTGGTTACGTTCTCGGGTCGTTGAACGAGCCGGATTACCGCGTCCGGCCATCCCGAAAGGCGACCAACACCATGTAAAAACAAAACCGGCGTTTCGCTCGCAGAGCATTGAATGCTTCATGTGGTAGCACCTTGCCTCTGGGCCGCACTGTTTTCTGTCACAAATGAATCGTTTCTCGCTTCATCAAGCTTGACGAAAGGAGGTGACCCGTTTAGAAATCATCTTCCATCGTGAATCGTAACAAGGGGCACCGCGTCATGTCTTTTTCAGTCATGAGTCTGAATCTTCGCTTCGGGTTTGCCGAAGATGGTCCTAACAACTGGGTTCATCGGCGCTGCGCCTATGAGCCCCTCCTGGCCGAGTTCCCAAGAGATTTTTATGCATTTCAGGAGGTCAACGATTTTCAAGCCACCTATCTCGCTCACCTGTTGCCGGACTACTGTTATATTGGACAGAGGCCATCAGCCCCTGAGCGCTGGCAGAACAACCTTTTATTTTACCATAAACGCTGGCGCTGTGTTCACCAGGAGCATTTTTACCTAAGCGCCACCCCCGATATTCCCAGCCGTTTTGAAGGCAGCCATTGGCCGCGCCAGTGCACCATGGGCATATTCGACAATGACTACTGCCAAACGGTTTTGGTGAATACGCATTTCGATTTTGACGCCGAGGTGCAAATACGCAGCGCCCGACTGATTCGTGAGCGACTGCGAAAACATACCGCAGTGGGTCCTATCGTGATCATGGGCGATTTCAACAGCACTCCCGACAGCGGGTGCTTTGCGGAGTTCACCACCGCAAAAAACGACGGATGCCCGACCTTCTGCAATGCCTTCAGCCCACCCTTCATCGGCACGCATCACAAGTTCACCGGAATAAACGGTGGGGCCGCCATCGATTGGATTCTTTACCGGGGAAAACTCATCGTGGAGCACGCCTGCGTGATCACCCGGCGGTTCGCGGAACGGTACCCCTCCGATCACTATCCAGTGATTGCCGGATTTTCCTGTTTTTCTGACTGATGGCTGACAAAAGTGATCGAACCGGGTGATGGTCAGCATCCCAGAAAGCATGTATCCATTTTTAATGCTTCGATGATACGCACACCACGGACGCGTTCAGGATGCCACCGGCTTCCACGACCAGATCCTTGCATTTTACCTGTCCCGAACATTTGCCGGTCGAAAGAACAGTCAATTCCTTTTCCACCTCGATCTGTCCGTCAAAAATCCCGCCAATGGTGATCGCGGTGGCGTGCGCATCGGCATAAACCGCTCCCTGCTCGGCGATCACCACATTGTCCCCATTGACCGATCCCTTGACGGTCCCTTTGATGACCAGCCGGCCTTTTCCGACCACCATGCCTTCTACGGTGAACCCGGCATCGATGATGGAAATCTTATTTTCGTCACTCTTCACTGGTGTTTTCCTTCCGAAGTGGGCTGTGGTGTGGATGAAATCGATGGCTCTGAAGCCGTTGGCACACCATTCACCGTCTCAGCCGCGGCCGCGTCAGGGCCACCCTCGGGCTGGGAAGGCGCCACAGCGCTTTCTTGCGCCGAAATGTCCGGCTTCGTGGGTGGGGCATCATCTGCCGGCACGGCCGGCACCGCCGCGCTCGGCGCCTGCAAAGGC
>LADR01000018.1 GCA_000961655.1 Desulfatitalea sp. BRH_c12 | reverse complement strand
AGGGTGGGCATTGCCCACCACTATTGCCCGCAAACAACATCATCGGTTTCTGACCCTGATACCGCCCAAGCCATTGGATAGACACCGGATCGGACATGGCGATGAAACGTTGAACACGGCCAATCTCAGAGGCGATATCAACATAAGACAATGGTGGGCGGTGCCCACCCTACATGGCTGACGTGGCGCGGACCACCCACCCGGATCACCTCCTCCGTGCCAATTCCGAATGTAGGGTGGGCATTGCCCACCACTATTGCCCGCAAACAACATCATCGGTTTCTGACCCTGATACCGCCCAAGCCATTGGATAGACACCGGATCGGACATGGCGATGAAACGTTGAACACGGCCAATCTCAGAGGCGATATCAACATAAGACAATGGTGGGCGGTGCCCACCCTACATGGCTGACGTGGCGCGGACCACCCACCCGGATCACCTCCTCCGTGCCAATTCCGAATGTAGGGTGGGCATTGCCCACCACTATTGCCCGCAAACAACATCATCGGTTTCTGACCCTGATACCGCCCAAGCCATTGGATAGACACCGGATCGGACATGGCGATGAAACGTTGAACACGGCCAATCTCAGAGGCGATATCAACGAAAGACAATGGTGGGCGGTGCCCACCCTACCAGGCTGGATAACCAAAATCTAGAATTTGAAACAGATCAAACAACCATCCTGAAGGGGGGCATACTTTCAGGGTGGATAGTATTTAGGGGCAGCCTGCACTGAACAGAAAGACAATCACACTACACCGCGTTGTTGCTGCCGACCGCTAACTTTTGGCGCACCTTTGCCGCCAGGCGTTCCAATTCTTCCGGCGGTGGGTTTTTGACCGGCCAGCTGAAAGTGAGCCCGTCGTTGTCATGGCGGGGAACCACGTGCAGGTGAAAATGGAAAACCGTTTGCCATCCTGCTTTCTCGTTGGCCTGAAGCAGTGTCATGCCTTGGGCATGCATCGTGGCCTTGACGGCGCGGGCCACTTTGGCCGCGGTGCGGAACACGGCGGCTGCCAGGTCGTCGCTGAGACCGTAGATATTCTCGACATGCGGCTTGACCGCGACGATCACGTGACCTGGATTGACCTGGCCCAAATCCATGAAAGCAATCGTGTGCGCATCTTCAAAAACCTTGCTGGCCGGCACCTCTCCCGCAATGATTTTGCAAAAAATGCAACTGCTCATAACCGTCCTTTCCGCTTCATATAAGTGATATTCAATACGTGACAGCATACGTATCGCTTCTGAAAAAGCAATATTTCTTCTTTTGCGATAACGGTATCGCTCTCTTTGACACAGGCGTCAGCAGGCTTAGTTTACTCACAATTCAACTTATCGGGTTTAACGCCGCTGAGCCGGGGGCATCCGGACAGTGCGTTACACTGATTTTTAAATGATGCTCTCATAAGAAGGAAAAAAGCCATGAAAGCATGTTTTATTGAAAATTTCGGCGGTCGCGACAACCTCAAGATCGCTGAGCTGCCCAAGCCCCAGGCCGATGACGGTCAGGTTCTCATCCGCATTCACGCGGCCGGCGTCAACCCGGTGGATTGGAAGATTCGGGAAGGTTTGCTCAAGGATAAGTTTCCGCACCGATTTCCCGTCATTCTTGGATGGGAGCTGGCCGGCGTGGTCGAGGAGGTCGGCGCGAATGTCAGCCGCTTCAACCCGGGCGACCCCGTTTATGCGTATGCGCGTTTGCCGGAAATCCATCACGGCACGTATGCGGAGTACATCGCCTTGCCGGAAAGCCATCCGGCCCGCAAACCGGAAAAGTTGAGCATGATCGAGGCCGCCGGCGTTCCGCTGACGGCATTGACGGCTTGGCAGGCGATCGAAGCCGGGGGGCTGCAGCAGGGGCAATCGGTGTTCATCCTGGGGGCCTCCGGTGGTGTGGGTACCTGCGCCGTACAGTTGGCCGCCCTCAAAGGCGCCCGCGTGATCGGTCTGGCCAGCGCCGCCAATCACGCGTATGTCAGATCCCTGGGCGCCGAGGCAGTCATCGATTATCAACGCGGAGATTTCATCCAATCTTTTGGTGAGTTGTTTCCCGATGGCGCCGACCTGGTCCTGGATTTTCAAGGCGGCGACACCCTGGCCCGCAGTCAATTGTGCACACGTCCCGGCGGCCGGCTTGTATCGATTGTCGAAGAGATCGAAGAAAGTGTGCTCAAAAAACGGGATGTCCGCTTCACTTATGTTTTTGTCGCGCCCAATGCGCCGCAGCTTGACCAGATCCGCGAATTGATCGATGCCGACCGCTTCAAGATCCATGTGGCCCATTCCTTCAGTTTGGATGAGGTCGCCCAAGCGCATGCCCAAATGGAAACCGGTCATACGCGTGGCAAAATCGTGTTGCGGATTGCGTGAGCGCGATACACAGGGCTGGAAATTAATTGTGCCACGGGAAGCATAGGACACTATTACCAGGCGGCTTTGCTGCTGACGGGAGTCCGCTTCTTAAAGGATCTACGTGCGCTCTGAACCTCAGGTGAAGGCATATGGTGTAATGGCAAACGGGGCGAAGGACCGCGTGCGCGTCATCGAAACTCGCAAGATCGTCAAGCGTTTCGGCGAATTAACGGCCGTGGACGGTGTGAGTTTTGCGGTAGACGGTGGCGAGTTCTTCGGTCTGCTGGGTCCGAATGGTGCGGGCAAAACGTCGATCATCCGTATGCTGTATGGCTTCTCGCCGGTGACCAGCGGTGAATTGAAGGTTTTCGGGTTAGACATTCGAACCGATTGGCGCGCCATCCGCACGCGGCTGGGCGTGTGCCAACAGGACAACACCCTCGATCCCGACCTTACAGTCGAGCAGAACCTGTTGCTTTATGCCCGCTACTTCAACGTAGACCGCGCTGTGGCCCGCGAGCGTGCTGAAGCACAGTTAGCGTTTTTCGCCTTGGCCAACAAACGCAATGCCAAGGTCATGGAACTCTCCGGTGGCATGGCCCGGCGGCTGCAACTGGCGCGGTCGCTGATGGCCGAGCCTGAATTGCTGATTCTGGATGAGCCCACCACCGGCCTGGACCCCCAATCCCGGCACCAGGTTTGGGACCGACTCTCCGCACTCAAGAAGCGCGGGTTGACCATGCTGCTGACAACCCATTACATGGATGAGGCCGAGAGCCTGTGCGACCGGCTCATGATCGTGGATCATGGCCACATCATCGCCGAAGGCCGGCCACGCGACCTGATCACCGAGCATGCGGCCGAGAGCGTCATTGAAATCGAGGGCCCCACCGATGCGCTTAAAAGTTATATCAAAGAGCACAAGGTCCGACATGAAGATCTGGGCGAGCGCATCATCATTTACGCCGAGTTGAACGGAACGCTGGAGAAGGTGATACGGCAGCGGTTTTGCCTGGATTCGTGCGTCTTTCGGTCGGGGAATCTGGAGGACGTGTTTCTGCGCCTGACGGGAAGGGATCTTCGCGAATGAGATACGTCGAACTATCGGCCATATCCCTGCGCTTCCGCCACGTGTGGGTCAGGAATCTGATCACCTACCGACGGATATGGCGGGTCAACTTCCTGGTGCCGCTTCTCGAACCCGCATTTTACATTGTGGCTTTCGGTTTGGGGTTTTCGGGGCTCATCGGCGTAGTGCAGTACGCGGGGCTGGATTTGGAATATACGCGTTTTATGGCTCCGGCCCTGGTTGCCACGGCCTGCATGTGGAACGCGTTTTTCGAAACAACCTATACCTCATTCGTGCGCATGTACTATCAAAAGACTTTCGATGGCCTGCTGGCCACGCCGGTGAGCCTCGAAGAGATCATCGTGGCGGAGATCGTCTGGGCAGCCTCCAAGGCCGCCGCCGCCGTGGGCGTCATGCTCGCAGGGCTCATTCCCATGGGCTACGCCCTTTTTCCGGATGCGTTGATGTGCATCCCGCTGGCCTTTCTGGGAGGGCTGGCCTTCGGCGCTATCGGCATGTTTTTTACCGGTATCATTCCGACGGTCGACATGTTCAATTTACCCATCTTTCTGTTCATCACGCCCATGTTCCTCTTTTCGGGAACGTTCTTCCCGGTCTCGGGCATTCCGGATTGGGCCGGAATCTTCACCCTCATCTTTCCGCTCTATCACTTGGTGGAGCTGACGCGGTTTTTCTGCATCGGGGCCATGGAGGCCAATCCGGTCTTCAACCTGCTCTACCTGTTTCTCTTCACCCTCGTATTCGGTTACCTGGCGCTGGCGGCCATGAAACGGCGGCTGATTAAATAGCGCCGCGATGCCGTTCTCTGTTTTTGCGGGGCGCTGCTTGGGCGGTTTGCCTGCACCAGATCCGGACAGCATCCCCACGAGATCCGTGGCGGTGGCATCGGCAGGCGGGCAGCCTGATTCTGGCGTGCACATGCCTCCGGCGGATTTTGGTGAGCCGGGAGGGCCATACAGCTCAGGCAGCCATTTGCGCATTTGGTCCGTTACCTTATCTTTTCCATCTTTCATCGGTTTCTCCTCAGGCATCAAGAATGTCCTGTCAACATAAGGGCAACCAGTGGGCCATGCAACGGCGGGCTGAAGCCACTCATGCCGAGGCCTCCAATAATGTCCCGTTCACAGGTTCGCCCACACAGGTAGCACGGTGCCAAGATAAACCGGTGTAACGTTCAAGGATTGCAGTTACCGGGAAAATGGCGCCGAAGGGTAATGCGGGGTATGGCGTTGAGCATCGTTGTAGGGGCGACCGGCGGTCGCCCGGTGCGGGTGCACAAACCAACATACAAGCAATCATTGGTGCGGAAAACCAAGGATCGCGCCCGAGCGTGCCAGCACCGCAGATCCTTGCGCCGCGTGGGCGACCGCCGGTCGCCCCTACAGGAGTGTCCCCTGCGATAAACGCCGTCACGGTGTGGCCGCAGTTACGAATGTTGACGATACCTGCACGTCCGGTACTGTGTCCCGTTCAACGCGTAGGGCGCACACAAGGCTATCCCAAATGGAACGTATCTTGTGCTGGTTGGCTACGAGGCAGCGCCGGGTCCCTTGACCCCGGGCGGCATCTATGGGAAGAGGGCTAAAAAACGCGTTGGATGATATCGAGGGATTATTATGGATGGAGACGCACCGGATGTTCAACATTACCGCTTGACCCGCATCGCGACTGAAGCCGCAACCGGCTATTTCGACTGCGTGCCGGCCGATGATCGCGATTTTGACAGCACTGTGGCCTGGTGCCGCGCGCACCCCAATGACGAGTTCATGCGCAAGTACTTGTTGCGCCTGATCGCCGCCTGGGAGCCGCAAGCGCTGAAAAACGGCATCCGGCAGGCCGCCGGGGACGATCTGTTTCTTAAAGCGCTGTTCCTGGAAGCCTGCCTGCTGCTGCCGCAGTTTACTGCACTGGGTAGACATTTTCCAGCCGGTGTTCAGGATCGCCTGGCGCACGCCTCGCCCTTCATCTTCATAAAGGCCCAGCGACGTGCGGACCACCCCTTGCACCGGCGCTGGATCGAACAGTTGCGCCCCAATTTTTTCGAACATGCGCCGCTGCCGACGCCAAAGCAAGTCGGGCTACCGGCGCCGACCGATCCGCAAAGCATTGCAAGCGCCATGGCGGTCTGCGCGCCACTTGAACGGCTGGCGGCCGACATAGGGCCCCAAAACAAACCGGTTGTCGCGAAAAGCGCCGATCCGGCGGCCTTGACCGCCTTGGCTCTTGAGCGGTTGGCGCAGGCCGGCATTCAGGTCGACGCGGAGATGCGCCATGAGGCCTCGTTAAGCCCGATCGCTCTGTTGCGCCACTGGCAAGTGGCCTTGTCTGTAGATTGCGGTCGTCATCAGTACCGGCTCGCCGGTGAACAGATTTCCTATGGCAGGGGTTTGGCGCTGGAAGTGGCCAGGGTGGCCTGCGTCATGGAGATTGTCGAGCGGGTCTCGTCCTACGCCAGCATTGCGCATGACCGGGTGCATGGGTATCGCCATCCTTATCCGCTGACCCGGGCGCGCTTGTCGGAACTGCATCGGCAAGGCAAGGCTGCGCTGGATCCCAACCGATTAGGGCTGGAAGCGCCCTACAGCGACGACCCCTTGTACTGGCTGGAAGGCCGCACGAGCGCCGCCTCCGGGGCGCGGTCTATCCTGGTGCCAGTCCAATGCGTGTTCCTGTTCAGCAATCTGGACGAAGTGAAGCTCTTTTCCGGACTGGGATCCAATGGCCTGGGCGCGGGCGCCTCCCTGGCCGAGGCCAAGTGCAAGGCCCTGCTGGAGGTGATCGAACGCGACAGCGCGGCGGTGACACCTTATACCCCGGATCTGTGCTTTGATGTGGAAACCGGCGATGCCCGCACCGCCCGGCTGCTGCAAAGCTACGCCGAAAGGGGCGTTCACGTGGGATTTCTCGATGTGACCGGTCCGCTGGGGGTGCCCTGCTGCAAGTGTTTCGTGATGGGCGCCGACGGCCAAGTCGCTGCCGGTACCGGCGCGCATCTGGATGCACGCCGGGCCCTGCTCTCTGCCCTGACCGAAACGCCCTATCCTTATCCCAACAGCCCACCCTCCCGGCCGCTGGCGCCCGCGCCCGTGCGTGTGCCGATCGAAGCGCTGCCGGACTACGACCAGGGCGATCCGGAAGCAAACCTGGCCCTGCTCGAGCAGCTGTTGTCAGCCAACGGCTTCGAACCGATCTACATCGATCTGACCCGCGCCGATCTGGACCTGCCGGTTGTACGGGCCATCGTGCCTGGCATGGAACTGCTTGGCGATTTCGACCGGTTCTCGCGCGTCCATCCACGGTTGTACGGGCATTATTTGCGGTTCGTTGACCAATAGCCTAAGCCGTTGGCCCATTACCCAAAGAACCGTTGGTGCGTTAACGCACCGCTGCACTCATCGCGACCGGCATCTCGTTTCACCTGTAGGGGCGAACCTTGTGTTCCCCCGGTGCGTAAGACACGCGTTCTTTGCACAGACTTCCCGTTCGTCGGACCCGGGCCGACGGGCAAACGGGTTAGGCCAACGGGCAGCGTCTACAAGGATTCGTAAAACGCCACCATCCGCCTGCGCATGCCCTCATCCGGCAGTCGCCCGAATCCCGCGCCCATATTGTCTTCCATGTGACGGACCTTGGAGGTGGCCGGAATCACGCAGGTCACTGCCGGGTGGGCGACAATAAACTTTAAAAAGTACTGACCCCATGAGCGGCAATCAAACTCTTTACTCCATTCCGGAAGATCTACATCTCTGACTTTGCGGAACATGGCGCTGCGCTGAAAGGGGCGGTTGATCAGGGTGGCGATGCCACGGTCGGCGGCAATGGACAGAAGACTTTCTTCTACCGCGCGATCTTCGATGTTGTAGGTGAACTGGACGAAATCAAAACTTTCTGTTTTTAAAATGCGCGCCAATTCCTCATGATAACGGCCGTGCGAAGTCGTAATGCCGATATAGCGGAAGCGGCCTTGCTGTTTCCACTCCCTCAAAACCGGCAGATGGGTGCGCCAGTCGCGTAAATTGTGTATCTGCATCAGGTCCATGACATCGACTCCCATACGCTGCATCGACTGCTGCATCTGTGCAATACCGTCCTGGCGTCCGTCGGTCCAGACCTTCGTGGCGGCAAACACTTTTGCATGGTTGGCGGTGGCCTCGAGCAAGTCCCCGACGACCGACTCGGACCGGCCATACATCGGCGATGTGTCGATCAGTGTACCTCCCTTTTCGAAAAAGACGTTAACCACTTCGGCCAGCTGTGCTCTCACTGCCGGATTCTCTCCGACATCGAAGGTCTGCGATGTCCCCATGCCGATGACCGGCAGCATTTCACCCGAAGAGGGGATGGGGCGCAAAATCGGGGTGGCGTCCTGGCCCAATAACCGGCCGGGTGTCAGTGTGGCTGCGACTGCAAAAGCGCCCGCACCTTTGATGAAAGTGCGGCGCGATATAGAAAAACAGTACTTGTTCATGATGGTTTCCTCCTCGATGTGTCCGCCGGGTCGGCCGGCCCGCCGGCCGCAATCTGTTCCTGGCGACGGCCTAATCTGTAAGCGATCCAGGCCCACACGGCCGCCAGCGGCATGGCCACCAGCGAGATTCCGGCAGCGGTCAGTCCGATGGCTTGCATGCCGGCGTATACCCAGGCGCTGACAGCATCGCCGCCTCGGTAAATGACAGTGTCGATGACGTTTTTCGCTTTGTATTTTTCTTCTTTGGTGAGAACCACATACAGCATTTCACGGGCCGGTCGCATGACGGCGTAATTGCCCGCGCGGCGCAGAACCTGTACGGCTACAACCACCCACAAGAGCGACAGGACGCCTAACAGCAAAAAGCCCGCGACCAGCAGTAAAGGGACTAAAGCCAGGGTCCAGGCAAGACCGAGGCGATCGACGATGCGATTGGTCAAGAAAATTTGAGTGGCCAAGGTCAAGGCGTTGACGGTAAAATCCATGGCAGCGAAAAGCGCCGTGCGTCGGGCCGGGTCGCTGAAATGCTCCGCGACAATGTGCGCCTGCTGGAAATAGAGAAACGTGGACAGCGTTGTAAACAGTAGCATCAGCAGGCAGATACCGGCCAGGTAGGGTGATTGAAAAATCAACCGGACCCCTGCCAAGACGCTTCCCCCTACCGCACGGTCGTTGGAACGGCCCGCTGTGGCGTCCGGCTGTATGTCAGCTGCAGTTGTCCTGCGCCAGGCAACCAGCCGGTGAATGCACCAAACCGCCCAGCCCAGAAAAGCCGCCGAGAGCAGCAGTAGATTGGTCGGCCCCAAAGGTAAGACCAGCGTGGCTGTCAAGACCGGGCCGGTCAAGGCGCCGGCCGTGCCGCCAGCGGCGATCACGCCAAATAAGCGTTTGGCCTGGGCATTGGAATAGATATCGGCCATAAAGCTCCAGAAGATGGAGACGATGAAAAGATTAAAAACGCTCGCCCAGATGAAAAAAGCGCGGGCCACGTAGACGTGCGTCAGGTTCGATCTGAACAATAAGTAAAATAGAAAGAGGTTGGCGATGAAGAAGTAGTAGATGTAGGGTAGAAATTGACGCGGTGCAAAGCGCCGAGCCAGCCAGCCGAAAAAAGGCACCGCCGCCAGCATGACCAGGAAGGTGCCGCTGAACATCCACTGAAGATGTTCCACCCCGCCGGCTATCGCCATTTCGTCGCGCATCGGGCGTACGATATAATACCCGCAAAGCAGGGCGAAGAAGTAGCTGAACGACCAGAAAAGCGGTCGCCACTCGCCGCGATCGACCGCCAGCAGTTGCCGCCACCAGGAAGGATCGGGCCGTTGCCCATTGGCCGGTTCGCCCGTTGGCCCGTTGGCCGTTGATCGTTCAGATATTGAACGCGTGATGATCACCTCCGATTTGCGTTTTTGAAAATGTTGCTCGACTATGGGCATGTCAACCTTTATGCCGCGACCATAGCGACACAACGAGTCCTTGTAGACGCTACCTGTTGGCCCAACCCGACGACTATGGTCCGACACAACGTGGCTGGACGCGCGAGAACCGGTCGAAATCGTCAAGCAATCCCATGCCAGGCACGATAGCCGCACGACCCGCTGGTCCAAGTCGTCGCGGGCCAGATCTATCTACTGACGTAGGGGTGTGTTTTTTATCATACACGACCATTCTGCGTGTCCATTCCATGTAAACATCCACCTGTCATTGGACTGAGTCTTTGCGCATCAATGCCATGAGCAGGCCCAGCCCTTGCCTTTTTTAAGCAAGACAAAATCACGTGGCCACTCGGTCGTTGTTTTATTGACGCTTAGGATCGTTTGTTCTGCACGATTTTACATCCAAGGTGACTTCAAAAGTATACAAATCATCAGGCCTGACGGTTAATAAGCCATCCATGCCGGTTTCAAATCGCCATTACCAACCTGCCTGGTAGCGCCCGGTGAATCAATTCTACCTATATAAAAAGAGAGAAGAAATTTCAAAATCATCTCCTGGCACCCTATTTGCTATCCCCTCCGACAGTAAGAGAACTTTGTATTCAAATTCGTGAACGAACGGCAAACCACTCGAAAGGGTGGGGCGCAAAACCGCTGACTAAAGGTTCTTGAGTGAAGGATATGGCAGCAGGGCTTCCGAGCAAAATCGCGACATCCCGAGATGCCCTCCTTTTGCACGGTAACAGCTGTACGGGAGATGTCATGACCGAAGACTTCCATTTTGTCCAAATAACTACTGCCGGTAATTATCTTCCGGCATCATTCAGCGGGGCAGGTCACGCACTATGCCGCTGAAGAAAACCATATTGAGGTTTTGGGCAAAAGGGCTCACGGCCGCGTTGTGTCTTTTGATCCTGCTGATGTCGGCCGAAGCGGTTACGGCTGCACCGTGCGACATCAAAAACAACGCCCCTGCGTTAATCCGCCACGACCTGAGCGCCAGCTACTGCGAGTTGTGCAGCTATGGCTATGTCACGATCATCGTCGCCAATCCCTATGAACGTGTGGATATGGTCGGCATGACAGTGGTCGAAAACCTGGGCTCTTCCGGGCTCACCTACGCCCCGGCCGCTCCCATGCCGGTCACCTACAGTATCAATGGCGGCGCCCCCATGGTCGGTTCGGCGCCGGCTGTCAGCGGCGGCAACGGCTCGACATTGACCTGGACCGCGGCCCAGATACCGGCGCTCGCTCGCCTGGACTATCGCAATGGCTGGGGCTTCAATACCGTTGCCATCACCTTCGCGGTGAGGCGCGCCGATGCCTTGACTGATGAGGGCCTGGTCAGCAGCAATCGTCAGATCGCGGCGCAGCTGACCTACAGAACAGACCCCGAATGCTTTACAGGGTCGCGCACCGTCAGTACCAACTTGGACACACTGCCCTTGCACGAACCTGTCCCCAGGGTCACCAAGCGGGGGCGCAACGTCGATGCCAATCAGGGATCGTGGACACCTACGGTTTACGGCAATGTCAATGACGATGTGATCTGGCGCATCCAGGTGAGCAATACCGGGCTGGCCGACCTGCAGGACCTGCGCTTTGACGACCTGATGGAACCGGGCAACGTGGTGATCAATTACGCCTGCCCTACCGAGGCGTCGGCAGCGGCCATCGCCAATGCCAACGGTGTCGGCCCGGGCGGCGGCGGATGTGTTGCGTCCAGCAACTACATCGACAATTTCGATGTCGACAACCCTTTTGGCAATCCAGGCAACGATTCGCCCGACCGGGTCGACGTGCGCGAGGGCCAATCGGCCTACATCTATCTGGTAGGCAAAATCCCGGCCTCTCCCAACGGCTCTTGTTCTCCCAACCGGACCAATACCGTTTCCGACATCCAGTGGGGCTGCCAGGACGATCCCCCCGCGGGCGGCATCAGCCAGACTTCGACAGGATATCGGCCGAGCAACGCCTCGGCCACCCTGAGCACATTGTCTGTCAACTCCGGCGGCAATTTGAGTGTCCAGACCGCCATCACCGGTGTCGATACGGACGCGCAGCCCGCTGGCGGCAAGGCCAGGGTTCGCATCACCATCGTCAACAACACCGGTGGCACGGTAAAAGGCATCAAGCTCAGAGATGTGCTTCCGCCGCAGTACGTTGTCGATCCCACTTTTACGCCGACCCTGACCGCAACCGGCCTTTTTGGGGCCTATGCCGGCATGACCGACCGGCTCCAGTGGACCAACCCGGCCCCCGGCACATTCCCGCTCACGACCACCGATCCCCTGGTGGCCTTGTCCAATACCGCCCCGGAGTTCAGGTTGTACAGCAGCACCACGCATCCCATATACAGCGATCAGTTCGATATGCTGCGCCACGGCGACCGGCTGGTCGTTACTTTCCGAGCCGTTCTGATCCGGCCGCAATCCTATGACAAAGTCGCCAACCTCGATGTTCGCATCGAAGAGCCGAACAGCGACCCGGCCGGAACCGATCCGGCCAACGCCATTCAGTTGACCAACCAGCTCTTTGTTGATTTTGAGGATTATTGCCAACCAAGTGTTATCAAACATCCGGCGGGAGCCTTCCCGATAGTGACCACGCACCAGTCCCGGCCTGAGGATCTGGATATCAATATCGCCGGCAGTGAACTCGTTTTCATTCTCACCGGCGATCCGGCGCAGCGGCTGCCGCTCACCGTCAACCTGACCAACAATGGCGGCCACAATGCGGCCGATTACCGCGCCTATATCTCCTTCGGCGCGACCATGAATGTGGTGACCGTTCCCTCGGGCTGTACGCCGACCGGCAACCCGCCGTTGCTCGATGTGTGGCGGACACCGGCCAGCATTCCGTCGGACGCGCGGGTGTACGAGTGCACCGGTCCGGCGATTGCCCCGAGTCAAACCGTTGCACTTCAGTTTGAAGTCGTCAAGAGCACCAATGCCGCGGACCTTGCCGCGGATGACCTGACCTTCCGCGCCGATGTGGTCGGTGAGATCACCCTGAGCAACGGGACGCCCCTGTGGTTTCCGACCCCGATCAACCCGCGGGCGGACGGCGGCAGCGACCGTGCCAACAACTACAGCCTGGATGGCATCCGCGCACGCGTCATCGGCTTCAACCTGCTCAAGACGCAGGTGGGGACCTGTTCGGAAAACAACCCGCCGCCGACCTCACCCGATCGCCAGGTGCAGATCGGCGAAGAGTGCACCTACCATATCGATACCGGCGGCTGGTTTGGTTTCCAGACACCGGGTTTTACCTACATCGCCGTGCAGGACATCCGGGTGGACGACCAGTTGCCGGATGGCCAGGGCTATATCTCGTCCACCGATCCGTATGCGGCCAGTACCCCGGAAATCCAGGGGGTCAGTCTCAATCCAGCGGGTTTGACGCCGCCCAATGAGGTGACTGCGCCCGATTGGCTCAACTGGACCTTCAACCGGATCGTGCCGGCGCAGCGCATCTCGATAAAAGACGAATGGTTCAGGGTCGATATGACATCGCGTCTGCTCAACGACCCGATCGACGCCAGCGCAGCGCCCAATCAGCATGCCGCTGCCAGCATCAATACGCTCGAATCTTTTTTTCAGGCCGTCTTCTACAACGATACGACCAACCAGGAGGAGATCTACAACCTGGGACCGAACACGGTGGGGTTCCCCCGCGTGGAGGTGCGCCGTATCGGGCTGACGGTTACCGAGCCGAACATCACGGTGGTCAAAGAGGTCTGTAACGAATCTTTATACGGCATCGGGCCGGCCTGTTCGAATTTCGTCGCCCTGGCCTCCGACGGCGATGCTTACAACAACTATATCTATCGTCTCACGGTTTCCAATGAGGCGAGTAGCGACGGCGTGCCGCGTGCGCCGGCCTATGATGTCATCGTGACCGATCGGCTCGATGCCGCCGACCTAGCGTATGTCCTGCCTTTTGCGGGCGACGGCCTGGACAATGACGGCGATGGCGCGGTCGGCGGCGCCGATACGGACGGCGAGGGTGCGATCAGCGACAACACCGTTCGGAATGCTGTGCCGGCCGTGCTGACCTTTGCCTACACCCACAGCAGTGCGTTGGCGCGCATCGACGCAGGCCAGTCGGTCGAACTGTTCTACCGGGTGGATTTCGACGACGATGCGGCGCCCCTGCAGACTTTCACAAATACGGCGGAAGCCAGCTACGACACGCTCGAAGGCGATTTCGGCCACCAAAGCACGCCGCAGCGGGCCAACAGCGATATCGCCGGCGCGCGCGTCTATACCTCGCAGCCGGACTCTGCTGCCGTCCGTATCATCCCGGTTGAAACGCATCCCAAGAGGATCGTGCGCACGTCGAATACGCCCCTCGCCGTGGGGCCCGCAACGCAGGAGTTGTCGATCGGCGAAGAGATCGAATATCAATTCAATACATTGCTGCCGGTAGCGCTGCTGCGTGATTTCGTGATCCGGGACGAACTGCCCGCGGGGCTCAGTTGCACCGAAGCCCTGCCGGTCAATCTGAATGCACCGCCTTATTCAGCAGCCGGCTTCATCCCCGGCGGCACCATCGTCCCGACGTGCACCGATGCCTATGTGGAATGGAATTTCGGCGATCAGCGCGTGACCAACGGTACCGTCGCCAATCGCTACGATTTCGAGATCCGTTTCATCGCCCGGGTTGAAAACACCGCCGGCACCAACGACGGGGATGTGCTCGCCAACGGCGATCCGGCGACGCTGGCCACCGCGCGATATGTTGATGAAGCCGGCAACCCCGTGGTGCTCAATTTCGGCCAGGTCGATGCCCTGGTGCGCGAGCCGCGCATCGCGCTGACCAAAGCCTTTGCCGCAGCCGACGCCGATGCCGGTGATATCCTGACCGTTACGGTGACCGCAACCAACAACGGCACGGCAACTGCCTACAACCTGCGCGTACTCGATGACCTGGTTGGCAGCAATCTGACATTCGTGGGCAATGTGGGCGGCACCACCCCCCCGCACAACACCGATACCGCCACCCTGGGCGCCAATCGGCCGATCTTCAGCTGGAACGCACCCAACGGTATTGCGCCCAACGCGACCGTCAGTTTCACTTTCGAGGTCAGCGCCGATACGGCCGTCCAGCCGCATGAGGTGTTGGACAACACCATCCAGGCGGATTGGACCTCTCTGCCCGGGCAGAGCACTGCCCTGCTCGAAAGCGGCATGATCGGCATCAACGGCAGTGCAACCGGCATGCGCATCGGCGCGTTGCCGAATGCCGGAGATGTCGTCAACGACTATGAAACCAACGCCGCTCATGCCGTTACGGTGCCTGCGCTCACACTGGCAAAGACCGATCTCGATCCGGCCGTGATCCCCACGATCGGTGCGCACAAGCACTTCCAGATAGACATCCGCCTGCCGGAAGGCACGACCCAAAACCTTGTTGTCACCGACAACCTCACTGCGGGCAGTGTGAGTTATGTTCTGGCGAACACGGCTGAGTTCGATATCAGCTACACCTTCGATGGCATCGCGACCATCAACGGTGTGTTGCCGGGCGAAGCCGCGCTCAACGCCTTCCCGGCCGATGGAACCGGTGGCAGTGCCGTTTGGGATATCGGCACGGTCGTCACACAGACTGAGAACGATCCGAGCCAAAGCGCCATCGCGCCGCGCATCCGTATTCATTATTTCGCCCGCGCCAACAATGACCTCGTCACCGACAACGGCGACACGCTGCGAAATTCCGTCATGGTCAACTATGCCAACGGCCAGACGGGGGCGCCGGAGACCCTGACAGACGATACACCGGTTGTTACCGTGGTCGAGCCCCTGCTCACGATAACCAAGGCAAGGCGCAACGTGACGCCTGGCAAACAGCCTGACGATCCGGCTGCCGGCGGAGACCTGCTCGCGTATGCGGTGACCATCGTCAACGGCGGCACGGCCACGGCGCACGACGTCAACGTGGTCGACACATTGTCTTCCGGCCAGTCGTTTGACACCGACTTTACGGCGACGGCGACGATCGGTGGGGTTGCAGCCGCCGCTTTCAACCCTGATCCGGCCGGTGCGCCGCTGGGTCCGTTGGTCTGGGGCAAAGGCAATGGCGACGACAGTCTGGACATCCCCGTGGGCCAATCGCTGGTTCTGACCTATCAAGTGGTCGTGCAGGAAGCTGGCGGCGTGCTCGCCAACAGCGTATATGCCGACTGGACGTCGCTGGACGGCGCCAGCGGCTATGAACGCACCGGCGCGGGGTGCCCGGTCACGACAGCGCCCAATGATTACTGCACCGGTCCTGCGGAAACCACTACGGCCACCGTGGACAATAATGGCATTTCCAAGACGGTGCTCGCCGATTCGTACGATGTTCCGCCGCTCAGTACCGCGGTCGATGCCATCGTCCGCGTGGGCGATACGGTCACCTTCCGCATAGGGCTGGATCTGCGCGGCGGACTGACGCGCAACGTGCGCGTGCAGGATGTGCTGCCCAGCGGCATGGCCTTTGTCGATATCGTCCGTATGAATGGCGACGCGACCACACCCTATTCCGCGCCAGTGAGCGGCGCGGGGTCCAACTTCGCTTATGCGCCTGTGGGCGCTGCCAACGTGCCCGCTGCCGATCAGACCGGCACGCTGGTGTGGACGATCGGCGATGTCGTCAATGATCCTTATGGCGATCCAACCACGGACACCTTTGAGATCATTTACCGGGCACGTATCCTGCCGGATGCCGGCATTGCCCATGTGGCCGCCACGACACTCGCCAACCTGGCCGCACTGGATTATGTCGACGCGCCCTCGCTGAGCGACAGCGCTACGGTGTCTGTGCGCCAACCGGTCATCGACCAGATCACCAAGACCGACCGCAGCGGCCGCGCCAATCCGGCTTCAGTCGATTTGACCGCCAATCCCCTGGATTTCATGCAATTCCAGCTGCGCGTTTGCAACAGCGGCCAGGCGCCGGCCTACCATGTCGCCATCCGTGACGAACTGGCCACTCAGCTCAACGAAGCCAGTCTCGCCAATCTGGCGGTCGCGGTGGGCGGCGTCGCACTTGTTGCGGGTAGCGACTATAGTTACACGCCGCCGGCCGGTCGCGGCGGCACCATGGAATTTGTGCTGAACGTCCCTATCGACCCGGGCCAGTGTCTTACCATCGATTACGACATCGGTTTTTATGATGATTTCGGCGCCAACCTGGTATGGCACAACAGCGCCACGGTCACTGAATACTGGTCGCGCGCAGAACTGCCCAGGCAGCGTTACGCCCCGGTGGGTCCGGCGACTTTCTTCATGCACAACGTGGTCAACTCAACGCATCCGCCGGTAAAAAACATTCATGACAACATTTCCGAAGTCACCATCGGCGAGGAGATCGTCTATCACATCACCGTCCCAGCCAGCCCGAAGAACGCAGCCATGGATGACGTCCTTGTCATGGATGCCCTGAATGCAAACCTGCTATTTCTGGACGCCACGGAAATCAGTGGCAATGGCTTCAGCCTGATCACCACCCAGGTGCCACCCAACCAGGTGCATCTGTCCATAGCCCAAATCCCTGCGGGCGAGCAGGCAGTCATCGAACTGCGCACCCGCGTGCGCAACATCGCTGGTGCGCAGGCCGGCCAAACGATCATCAACACGGCGCTTTATACATTCGTGGATCCCGCGATACCTGGTGTCATCCAAGGCGGCGGCAGCAGTACGTCGGATCCGATCCTGATTGTCGAACCTGACTTAACCCTGGCCAAATCCGTTGCAAATGTCAGCGATCCGGTCAATCCGCCCCAGGCAGGCGACACGTTGCGCTACACGTTGACCTTCAATGCTGGCGGCGGCGTTGTGGGGGATATCTATTCGGATGCCTTCGACCTGCGCATAGACGACAGTCTGAGCCTGGGACTGGCGTACAGCGGCAATGCCATGGTGAACGGGGTCGCCATCAACGATCCCAATATCATCGGCGATGGCAACACCACGGCCCAGACCCTGCTCTGGAACGTCGGGACCGCCGACATCGACGTACCGGAAGGCGCAACCGTCACCGTCGCCTACGATGTGCGCGTGCTCGACAGCGTGCTGCCCAACCAGGTGCTGAGCAACAGCGCCACGGCTCAGTGGACCGGCATCGATGGCGCCAGCGCCGATGAGCGCAACGGCACCCGGACGCCAGCCTGGAACGATTACTTCATCGGTCCGGTGACGACAACCCTGACGATCGCAGATGCGACGACCATCGCCAAAAGCCGCCTGCATGATACATACGGCCCGGGCGACGCCAACGTGCGTATCGGCGACATCGTTCGCTACGAGCTGCGGATGGGCCTGCAGGAAGGCAGCCACACCAATGTGGTGGTGACCGACACCTTGCCGCAGGGCCTGGCGTTTGAAGGGATTGCCGAGATCAACGGCGACGTCAGCCTGCCGTATGCCGCGACCGCGCCTTTTGCACACGCGGATATCACCGCCGCGGACATTGTCGTCACGGGCGACCCGGCCGTCGGCCCAACCACCTTTACCTGCACCTTGGGCAACATCGTCAACCAGGCCGACAACAATGCCGCCAACGATACCTTTGTGATCGTGTACCGCGCGCGGGTGCTGAACGACGCCCACCCGCATGTCAACACGCTTGCGCTCAGCAACACCGTGCGCATGGGCTATGACACCGCCAGCGGACCAGCGCCTCACCAAACGGACAGCGAGACGATCACGGTCCTGCAGCCGAACCTCACAGTGACCAAATCGGCCGTGCCTGCCGGCGGCGATGCGCAACTGGCAGCCAACGAGATCGTCACCTACACGGTCGATATCCGGAATACCGGCAGCGCACCGGCTTATGACACCGTATTGACAGACACCATTCCCGTGGGCATGCGCTACGGCGCGGCCACCATCACCATGGTCGGCACGCAACTGCTTTCCGGAGCCGTGCTGCCGAACCTGGCGCCGGCCTACGATGCAGCTACCGGCGTGGCGGTATGGGATTTCGATACGGGCGTCACCGATCAGTATTCCATTCCGGCCGGCGATACCCTGCGCATTGTCTACCAGGTGCAGGCCGACAGCGCGATCGGGGCAGGCCTGACGCTCACCAACCAGGTCCAGGTCCAGCGCTATCACTCCTTTGACGACGAAAACGCTGCGAACGATGGCGGCGTGACCGGCGTGCGCCAAATCTACGGACCCAGCAATATCGCCGAAACGACCTTAACGACGGCCGATGCCGTAGCGCTCGACAAGCAGAACCCGGCTGTGCCGACCGCTGCGGTCGGTGAGCCCTTCACATACCGCGTCACGGTGCCTGTCACCCCCCAGAATGTCGCTCTGTTTGACGTGCGGATTCTTGATGACCTGAGCGCCTCGGCAGCGGACCTGAGCTTTGTCAGCGTGGTGAAAGTGTCGGGTTCCCAGCCCTGGACACCGGTCAATACCGGCAACGCCACGCAACTCGTGATTGAAGATACCACGATCGGCATCGATATACCGGTCGGGGAACAGATCGTTTTGGACATTACCGTGGTGTTGAACGATTCGTCTGCCAACACCAGCGGCCTGCAGTTCAACAATACCGCCACGTATACATACCGGGCGATTGACAACGATCCGGCCACACAGGCGCCTGGCATTCCGGACACCACCGACAACATGACCATCGTCGGCCCGGATACGCTTACAGTGGAAAAAACCGGCCCGGCGAACCTGCAGGTCGGCGTTGCAGGCACCTTCACTTTGAATCTGCACAACCCGAGCTTGGGCACGGCCTGGAATCCGACCCTTACCGACCGCCTGCCCCATGAGGCCAACGGCGGCATGTGCGAAGCGGGTCCGACCCATGTGACCGCACAGATCTTCGCGGCGGACGGGGTCACGCCGGTTTCCGGGCTCCTGGCTGCCGGTACCGATTATGCGCTGACCATCAGCGGCGAGCCCGACTGCGAGTGGCGCATCGACTTGCTGTCGCCGGTTGGGGGGCTTGGGCCCGACCAGCGCCTGATCGTGAACTACGACGTCACGCTGGATCCGTCTTCCGAAAACGCGATCACGTTGACCAATGTGGCCGGCGTCACGCGCTGGTTCAGCACCGACCCCTCGGCGCCGGGCGCCTCTCCGTTGGTCTACACGCGCTCCCTGACCGACGGCACACCGGGTGTGCTCGACCATGAAGATGCCCATTCGATCACCGTGCAGGCACCGATCCTGGTGTTCGAAAAAACCGTGGTCAACACGACCACCGGGCAGGACCCGGGCACTCAAGCCAGCCCCGGCGATATCCTGCGGTACACCATCCGGGTCGTCAACAACGGTCCGGCCGGACTACCGGATTTCGCCATCGTGGATGAACCCGATCGCCTCAATACGGTGCCGGCTTTCGCTCCGGGCAGTCTGAACCTGATCAGCGTGCCGGCCGGTGCCGACGTTTCGGGCACCAGCACAACGGGTGGCGCGGCAGGTACGGGGCTGCTCAATGTGGCCGATCTGAGCATCGGCGCGCAAGGCGAGGCAGATGATTCGGTCACGATCGTCTTCGAGATCCGGCTTGCGCCGGTGATCACCAGCGGCACGGTGGTGCTCAACCAGGCCGAGATCGTTTCCGCGCAACTGAACCCGACCTACAGCGATGATCCGAATGTGGCCGGCAGTGCCGATCCTACGGCGACGCAGGTGACCTCTGCACCGCTTTTGCAGGTCTTGAAAACCTCGACCAGCTTGGGTGCCGATCCCGGCATCGTGATGGCCGGTGACACGCTGCGCTACACCATCGCCATGCGCAACATCGGCAACGAGAATGCGGTCGATGTGATTCTGCGGGACTACACGCCGGCCAACACCACCTATGTGAGCAACAGCACGACGCTCAACGGCACGGCTGTGCCGGATCCGAGTGCCGGTATCAACCCCTTGCAGGCCGGCATTACGATTACCGGGCCGCAAGATACCACTCCCGGAACGCTGACCGCTGATGCGACCCCCGGCGGTCCGCATGTGGCCACGGTGACCTTCGACGTGGTGGTCGACCCCAACGTCATGGACGGACTGGTCGTGTGCAACCAGGGCTTTGCCGCGGGCAGCGGTTCGGGCAGCGGCGCGCGGCCCGAGCAGCCCTCCGATGATCCGGGCACGCCGACGCCCGATGATCCGACCTGCAACGTCGTCGGCAACCTGCCGCTGCTCTACGCCCACAAAACCGTGACGATCCACCAGGATAATTTTGGCTCGCCGGGTATTGTCGATCCGGGTGATGTGCTGCGCTACACCATCTTGGTCAGCAACTTCGGTGCGACGCAGGCTACGGACGTGGTACTCACCGACGCTGTGCCGCCCCATACCACTTATGTGGCCAACTCCTTGCGGATCAATGGGGCATCACCGGGGGCTGACGGCGGTATTTCGCCGCTTGTGACAGGATTGCCGGTGCAGTCCTCCGACCTTCCGGGTGCCGGCATTGTATCGGCAGGTCAAAGCGCCCTGATCACCTTTGAAGTGACCGTCAACGCCGGCGTGCCCACGGGAACGCTCATCAGCAACCAGGGCCGGGTCACTTGCAGCGAACTGTCGCCGGCGCTGACCGATGCCGACGGCGTGCAGTCCAACGGCAATCAGCCGACCGTTATCGTGGTCGGTGACGTCCAATTGCTCTCGATTACCAAAGAAGTGCTGGTGGTCGGAGGGGGCGCGGTTCAGGCGGGTGGCCAACTGGAATATGTGATCCGCGTCACCAATACCGGCAGTTTACCGGCCACCGGCGTGGTACTGAGCGACGATCTGAACCCGCCGCTTGGCAACCAGGTGACCTACGTCGCCGGATCGGGCACCCTGAACGGTATCGCGGCCGGCATCACGTATACGGGCGGGATACTCACGGTCGATTACGCCGCCCTGCATGGGGATCTGCAACCGGGGGCCATCGCTGTGGTGCGCTTCCGCGTGCAGATCGATGCCGCGCTGGCCATCGGGACCACCATTACCAACATTGGCGAGGTCCGCTGGAACACTCCGGTGCAGACCGCTGCGGCCAGTGTATCGATCGATGTGGGCGGCACGCCCGGCAGCGCATTGCTCAATGGCAATGTGTGGCATGACGCCAACCTCGATAAAATTTTCGACAGCACCGAAACCCGTCTGGAGGGGTGGTCGGTCGAACTGTATCGCGGCAACCAGTTGGTTGCGACGGCGGTGACCTTAGCTGATGGGACCTACCGGTTCAGCGGCATCGTGCCAAATGAAGGGTCGACGGAGATATACGAGCTGCGTTTTCGGGCGGCAGGCGCGGGCATCAACACGGCCACCTTGGGTTATGCCGACTCGCTGTTCACCAATGGTCCGCAGCGTATCAGCGACATTGCCGCCGCCTCCGGCGCCAACCTGCAGAACCTGAATCTGCCGCTGTGGCCCAATGGTGCCGTGTATAACTCGGTGGTACGTACGCCGGTGGCCGGCGCCCGATTGGCCCTGCTCAACGCAACCACCGGCGTGACGTTGCCCAACCAGTGCTTCGATGACCCCCAGCAGCAGCAGCAGCTTACGGCCGCGAACGGCTTCTACAAGTTTGACCTGAACTTCAGTGATGCCTCGTGTCCGGCAGGCGGCGCTTACCTTATCGCCGTGACACCGCCGGCCGGCGGGTATGTGGCCGGCGTGTCCCGGATCATTCCGCCTTCAAGCGATGAGACGACCGCGCCGTTCGCCATCCCGACCTGCCCCGGCAGCGGCGACGATGCGGTGCCAACCACCGCCGACTACTGCGAGGCGACCGCTTCGGCTGTCGTGCCGCCGACCTCGGTGCCGCCGCGCACCGCCGGTACAACCTATTACCTGCATATGGTCCTGGACAACGGGCACTTGCCCGGCCACAGCCAGGTGTTCAACAACCCGATACCCATCGATCCGGAACTGGACGGGGCCGTGGCCATCACCAAGACCGCCGGCCTGACCAATGTGACCCGTTCAGCCCTGGTTCCCTACACGATTGTGGTCACCAACGTGTTCGGCGTGCCGCTGTACGACATCAATATCGTCGACCGCTTCCCCGCTGGTTTCAAGTACGTGGCTGGGTCGGCACGCCTCGACGGTCAACCGGCCGAACCGAGCATTAACGGCCGCCAGTTGACCTGGGAGAACCCCGAACTGCAGGTCAATGCGCGGCAGACTATTCAAATGCTGCTGGTGGTGGGCTCGGGTGTCTCGGAAGGCGAGTACGTGAACCGCGCGCAGGTGGTCAACCGTTTGACCGGTCCAGTGTCGCAGGAAGCGACCGCCACGGTGCGTGTCATCCCCGATCCGGATTTCGACTGTACCGACATCATCGGCAAGGTGTTCGACGACCGCAACCAGGATGGCCGTCAGGATGACGACGAAAAGGGTCTGGCCGGGGTGCGCGTGGTGACGGCCCAGGGCCTGATTGTCACCACCGACGAGCACGGGCGCTTCCATATCACCTGTGCAGTGGTTCCCGACGAGGACCGCGGCAGCAACTTCATTCTCAAGCTCGACGAGCGCAGCCTGCCGACCGGCTACCGTTTGACCACGGAGAACCCGCGCGTACAGCGGGCCACACGCGGCAAGATGATGCGTTTCAACTTCGGTGCCACGATCCATCGCGTGGTGCGCATCGATGTCGCCGATGGCGTATTCGTGCCGGAAAGCACCGAACTGCGTCTGCAGTGGGCGCCCAGACTGCCTCAATTGATCGTCGAACTCAAAAAGGACTTTTCCGTACTGCGTCTGTCGTATCTCGCCGACGTCGAACGGGAAGATCTCGTGCAAGATCGTTTGGAGGCGTTGAAGAAGGAAATCACCCGACAGTGGGACCGCGCAGATGGCGGTTACCGGCTGGCCATTGAAACCGAAGTGTTCTGGCGACGCGGCGGCCCGCCCGCCAACCGCTGATAACAGAATGACGGAACCAATGTCCTTTACCCAATTTATATCGAAGAGATTCATGCTGAAGCGCGCTATCGCCATAGTATGTTTGTGTGGGATCACCGCCGTTGGCGCACACTCTTCCGCGTTTGCGGAAACCGGGGTGCGGGAAACGGCGGCGCTCGGCCAATCGGTCGAAACGCATCTGCCGACCGACCAACTGTACACACCCTGGATCCATGATCCGGCCATCTTCGAAGAGGATGAAGGCGATCGCGTGGAAACGCGCGAAGTCACCGAGCAGGAAGTCACGACGATCAAACTGGAGAACCTCGTACCGCCCGTCCATTTCGGGTTGGGTGAAGCGGAAATCCCCGACGACTATCTTGGGCGTCTGCGCGATGTGCTCGACAGCATGCGCGACCGGGTCAATGTGCGCCTGCACTTTGTCGGTCATGCCGATAACCTGCCGCTCACCGGTGCCCTGATCGACCGCTACGGTGACAATGTCGGGCTGTCGCGCGAACGGGCGGGGACCACGGCCGAATATTGCCAGCAGGCGTTGAACTTGCCCCCCGAGGCCATCTCCTATGAAGGTCTCGGCGACAGCCGGCCGATCGCAGACAATGTGACCGAGAGGGGACGGCAGCTCAACCGGCGCGTGGAAGTGCAGGTCTGGTATGACGAGATCAGCGAAAAGCAGGTCGAAAAGGAAGTGATTGTTCCCCGCGAGGTGAACCGCATCAAGATCTGCCGAACCGAAACCGTCTGTAAAATGCGTTACATCGAAGGCCATGCGCATCGTGCGCGGGTCAAAAACCTGATCGCACCGCTGCATTATGACGAAGGCATGGCCGATGTACCGGACGCATACGTGCAGCAGATCAATCAGGCGTTGAAAAACCTTGGCGGCAAACAGAATGTGATCGTTAAATTCATTGCGCACACGGATAATACCCCCCTGGAGGGCCGCCAGGAGCGCATCTATGGAGATCATTCGGGTCTGTCCAAAGCAGTGGCGCGTCGCGTATCTCTGGCTGTCCAGGAAAGCCTGGGCCTGCCCTTCAGCGCCGTCGAAGGGTTGGGCCTGGGGGCCGCGCAGCCGACCGCCTCCAACGATACGCAACAGGGCCGGGCGCTGAACCGGCGCGTCGAAGTCGAATTCTGGCACGACGATCCGCTGCAGGATCTGCCCGATGAGCCGCAATTGTGCCCGGACGCCACCGGGGCCGAAACCGTTACCCGCGTCTACGACTCGCCGTCCGGCGGCATCGATCCGATCCTGTTCGCCGCTGGCCAGCCGGTGCTGCCCGAGGGGTACACCGAGAACTTGCGCCGCATCATGGATGAGATCGGGGATCGCACCAATGTGCGCCTGCGCTTTGTCGGCTATACCGCCAACAAACGCCTCGATCGGCGCACGGCCGCGGTTTACGGCGATGATATCGGATTGTCGATGGCCCGTGCGCGGCGTGCCATGGCGTCGGTCAGCGCGCAAATGGGCTTGAGCGCGCAGCAAGCCGAGTTCGACGGTCGCGGCTATGTGCAAAGCGACGATGTGGTGAACGCCGGATTCATCGAGTCCGATACCTCGCGCGTCCAGGTGCAGGTGGTCTTTGATGAACTGGCCATCCTCGATGACTATGAAGGGGTTGAAATCACACCGCTGACCCGCGAGGTGAGCACAGCCGATCCGTTCACCTTGAATTACATGCGTATCACTGTGGATGGCAAGCCGGTCGACGATCCGGGCAAGTGCATTTCGGATGTGCAGCGCTGTACCGACGTGGCCCTTGAACAGGCCCGTATCCGGTTCAAACACGACAGCCTGACCATCACACCGCGCCTGAACGTGACCGCCTGGCCGCGCACGATCCGCTACCAGGACCTGGCGGACACCGATTTTGCTGAAAACCTGGTGCGCTTCCGGCTGTATACCAACTACCGCACGTTCATCGCGCAGGCTGAAGTCAGAATCTTCGAAGAGTCGCAGTCCGTCCGGGATGTGCCCCTGGCGGTCATCGCAATGAACGATGATGGCCTGGCGCAGTGGCAAGCGGACTTCGATTCTTTCTCAGCGTCGCTGGGCAAGTTGCAATACCTGGTGCGGGTCTATGACAGTCAGGGAAATTTCGACGAGACCGTCAGTCAGCCGCTGTGGGTGGCCGATCGGATCGATCCGGCGATCGTCGATTCCGATCCGGAGAAAGAATTGCTGGCCGGCTACGGCGAAAGCCGCATCGCCTACCGCAATATCCCCCTGAGCGGCGGAACGGTGCAGGTTTACGGCACTGCCATTCCGGAAGGACACGGGGTGTGGTTGGCCGGGTATGCCTTGCCCGTAGACGATCAGGGCCGCTTCGTGGCTGAGGAGATCCTGCCTGAGGGGACGCACACCGTCGAAGTGGCTGTCCTGGATGCGGTCGGCAACGGCGAACTGTTCCTGCGTGATCTGGCGCTGAAAAAGAGCGATTGGTTCATCGTGGGGTTGGCCGATCTGACTTTGTCCGCCAACAAGACAGACGGACCGGCCCGGCTGTTGGCGCCCGATAAACCCCAGTACAGTGAAGACATCAGCCTGAACGGACGCATGGCCTTTTACAGCACCGGCAAATTCGAGAACGGCTGGTCGCTGACCGCGAGCGCCGATACGCGCGAAGGCCCCCTGGACGAGATCTTCTCCAATTTCATGGACAAGTCCCCTGACGCGCTTTTCCGGCGCATGGACCCGGATTACCACTATCCGACCATGGGCGACGACAGCACCGTCGCCGAAGACGCACCGACCATGGGCAAGTTCTACCTCAAAATGAAAAAAGAGGAAACTTACGGGCTGTGGGGCAATTTCAAGGTGGGCTATACCGATAACTATCTGGCGCACGTGGACCGTGGATTGTACGGCGCCAATCTGCACCACCAAAGCTTGGGCACCACCAGTTTCGGCGAGCAGCGCTTCCTGTTCGACGGTTTTGCCGCGGATCCGGGCACGGTCGCCGGACGCGACGAGTTTCGCGGAACGAGTGGATCGCTTTACTTCCTGCGCCGCAGCGATGTTCTGGAAGGCTCCGAAAGAGTGCGCATCGAAGTACGCAATAAGGATTCCGGCCTGGTCCTGGGCGTAAAAAACCTGACGCCGCTGCTCGATTACGATATCGACTACCTGCAGGGCCGGGTCGTGCTGGTGCAGCCCCTGCCGTCCACGGCCACCGACGACATGCTGGTGAACACCGCCGGCATCGGCGGCAACCCGGTCTTTCTGGTGGTCCGCTATGAATTTACGCCCGGATTTGAAGACCCGGACACGATGGCGTTTGGCGGCAGGGTCCATTACTGGTTAAACGACTACATCAAGGTCGGCCTGACCGCCAACCAGGATGAAGAGGCCGATATCGAAAACAGCTTGGGCGGCGCGGATCTGACGTTGCGCAAATCCGCGGAGTCGTGGGTCAGGCTCGAAGCCGGCCGTACCAAGGGACCGGGCGTGCTGTCAACGAACTCCATCGATGGTGGCTACAGTTTCGGTTCCTCCGCCTTGTCCGAGGACAGCCAGGTGACCGCGAACGCCCATCGTATCGATGCCAGCATCGGTTTTAAAGACCTCTTCGAAAACGGCCGCGGTCGGATTACTTTCTACCAGCAAAGTCTTGCCGCAGGCTACTCGGCACCCGGCCTGGCCACCGCCCAGGACTTGGATCAATATGGTGCAACGGCCAACTTGCCGTTTACGGATCAGTTAAGCGCGCGTTTGAAGATGGACAAGCAGGAGCAGGATCAAGGGTTGGAAACCGGCGCTGCTGAAATGAATCTCGATTACCGGATGGGCGAGCACTGGGTGTTGAGTGGCGGGATGCGCCAGGACACCCGTCAGGACAACTCGCCGGTCGTGCCTGCCACCCAGGAAGAGGGCGATCGCACCGATGTGGTCACCAAGCTGCTGTACGATTCGCGCCAGCGCTGGACAACATATGGTTTCGTACAAGAAACGCTTGAGACCAGCGGCAACCGTGAAGACAATGCGCGGGTCGGCCTGGGCGGCAGTTTCCGGGTCAGCGATCGGTTCAATGTAACCGGCGAGCTGTCCGAGGGCGATCTGGGAACGGGCGCCCAACTGGGCACCGAGTACCTGTATTCCGATCGGACCACGGTTTACCTGAACTACACCCTTGAAAACGATCGCTCCGATGACGGTCTGCGCGCCCGGAAAGGCAATATGGCTTCCGGTTTCCGGACGCGTTATTCGGACAGCGCGAGTGTCTACCTCGAGGAGCGCTACAGCCATGGCGACGTCCCCACGGGCCTGATGCACTCCACGGGTGTCGACCTCGCGCCGTTCGACCGCTTTAATTTCGGTGCCCATGTGGATTTCGGCACGCTCAAGGATCATCAGACCGCGGCTGAGCTCGAACGCAAGGCGCTGGGCGTCAACGCCGGCTACGGGTTCGACAAACTGAAGATCGCCAGCGCCCTGGAGTACCGGGTCGACAACACCGAGCAAACCGATGCCACCTATTCCGAGCGCACCACCTGGTTGTGGAAAAACAATCTCAAACTCGAACTGACGCCCGATTGGCGGCTGATCGGCAAGTTCAATTATGCCCAGAGCGAAAGCTCGCTGGGCCAATATTATGACGGTAATTATACCGAAGCGGTCATGGGGTACGCGTATCGGCCGATCGCTTACGACCGGATCAATGCCCTGATCAAGTATACCTATTTTTACAATGTCCCTTCGGCTGATCGCGTGACCGGCGCCAGCACAGCATCCGATTTTATCCAGCGCAGCCATATTCTGGCATTGGATGTCATGTACGATCTGACCGCGCGCTGGACGCTGGGCGGCAAGTATGCCTACCGCCATGGCGAGCTGGCTCAGGATCGGGAGAACCCGGAATACTTCGCCAGTCGCGCCCACCTGTATGTGCTGCGCGCAGACTGGCACTTTATCCATCGCTGGGATGCGCTGTTCGAATTGCGGCTTCTCGATCTTCCGGACGCGCAGGACAGTCGCAGCGGTGCGTTGTTAGGGATATACCGCCACTTGGGCAATCACCTCAAATTGGGTCTCGGTTACAACTTCAGCGATTTTTCAGATGACTTGACGGACCTGGATTACAGACATCAGGGCGTGTTTATCAACCTGATCGGTAAAATATAGCCAGATTTGAATGAAGGATGAAAGTGAAAAACTTTCTTAATCGCGCCGGGGTGGACGCATGTTGGGTGGGTGAATTTTTTGCTTCATCCTTCATTCTTACTTTTTAAGTAAAAGGTGAATTACAATGCGTAACATGATGAAAATGTTCATTGCAGGCCTGGCATTACTTCTGGTGGGCGTGGCCGTCCATGCCCAGGAAGTCTCCAAGGAACAGATCAAGGGTCTGGACGAGCAGGTCCAGGAAATCAAGAGCGATGTTCTCGGTATCGCGGCCGAACTGAGCCGCTTGGAAGAAAAACTGCTGTATCCGTCCAATACTCAGATCGCCGCATTTGTGTCGCTGGCCAGTGGGGAAACCTTCCGCCTCGATTCGGTCGAACTGCAGTTGGGCGGCAAGCCCGTCGCGCAGCACCTGTACACGGCCAAGGAGCTCGAAGCCCTGCAAAAGGGCGGTGTACAGCGTATTTATACGGGCAACGTCCGGACCGGGCAACACGATCTGCAGGTCACCGTCATCGGAAAGGCAGGCGGCAGCGATTTTCAGACTACGGAGCATTTCACGGTCGCCAAAGACGTGGGCCCCAAGATCGTTGAAATTTCTCTGGCGCACCAAACCATCATCCTTAAAGAGTGGTAGTCCATGTCCAGGCTGATAGCTATACTGATGGGTCTGATTTTCGCATCGTCTTCGATGGCGGCCGGTCCAGTCGCTCCGAAAGAATTAAAAGATCTCTATTTCGGAGAAGCCCTGTACTACGCCATGCAAGGAGATTGGTTCGATTCGATCGCCCGGCTCGACGCCGAGTTGCAGCAGCATCACGGCCTCGATGAACCCGAACGGGACACCCTGTACCATCATATCAACCATGCCGAATTTGCCGTGGGCGATTTCGAACTGGCCTACCGGATGCATTATCGTGCCGGGCGCGCCATTACCAGGGTCATCGAAGGCAATGTCGAGGAGACCGTGCGCAACGAGGCCATCTTCCGCCTGGCGCGGATTTACTTCCAGAAAGACCAACCGCTCAATGCCTTGCACGCCGTAGAGCGCATCCGCGGGGCCGTGCCCCAGAAAATCCGTGACGATCTGGCTTTTCTGCGCGCCCAGATCCTGATGGCCAATGGCCGCTTCACCGAGGCTGCGCGGATTTTGAAAGACCTGCAAGGCGCTAAAAGCCTCCAAGGGTTCAGTGCTTACAATCTTGGCATCGTGATGGTTTTCGACGGCCAGGAGCGGGAGGGGCGCGAGTATCTCGACCGTGCCGGTCTGATCAGCAGCAGCGACGCGGCCACCATGGCCATCAAGGACAAAGCCAACCTGGTCCTGGGAACCAAGTTGCTCGAAGAAAGAAATACTTTGTCCGCCAAGCAGATCCTTGATCGCGTGCGGTTAAATGGACCGTTTTCCAATCGGGCGCTGCTGGGTTCCGGGTGGGCGGATGCTTTCGAGGAAAACTTCGAAAGAGCGTTGGTGCCCTGGAGCATTCTGGTCGGGCGCGAGGTCACCGACCCTGCCGTGCAGGAAGCCATGCTCGCGGTTCCCTACGCATATGGCAAGCTCAACGTGCACAGCAAGGCTGCCCTGATGTATGGCGATGCGCTGCAAAAATTCATCGCTGAAATCGACAAGTTGGGGGCCTCGATCAAGAGCATCCGTGAGGGGAAATTTCTAAAAGCCCTGGTGCGCGAAGAGCTGAAACAAGACACCAACTGGGTCGTCAAACTGCGCGAACTGCCGGAAACGCCCGAGACATTTTATCTTCTGGACTTGATGGCTTCGCACGATTTTCAGGAATCCCTCAAAAACTATCTTGACCTGGAGCAACTGCGCAAGAAGCTGGAAATCTGGGAAAGAGACCTGGACGCTTACGAGGAGATCATTGAACAGCGCCGGGCTTATTACCAGCCGTTGCTGCCTGCGATCGACCGTGAATTCCGCCTGCTCGATGCCCAGATGCGCTTGCGGCTCGAGCAGCGCGATCGGATCGAAGAACGCTTGCAAGACATGTTGGTAGCGCCGCGCCCGGATTACCTGGCCAACGCGGCAGAGCGAATCTTTAGTGAACGTCTCACCTACCTGGAAGAGAAGCTGACCACTGGCGGCGCGGCCATGCCGGAAGAGATCGGCGCCAGGATCCGCCGCCTGCGCGGGGTATTGCATTGGAACATCTTTACCGAATATGACCACCGCTTTACCGAAGCGCATAAAAATCTACACGACTTGAATCATGCGATCGATTTATTGAAAAAACAATACGGCGCCTTCGTGCGGACCCGTCAAGCCGCCACGCAAAGCTATGAAGGCTACGAGGACGGGATACACCGTCAACGGATTCTGATAGGGGCGGCCGGGGAAAAGGTGGAGACATTAATGGCGCGTCAGGGGCATATGCTTGAAACCATGGCTGTAAATGAACTGAGCAGGCGTCGCGACCGTTTGGATGAATTTCAGGTCAAAGCACGTTTTGCCTTGGCGGACAGTTACGACCGTGCCACCCGGACGCAGACCCAAAAGAGGGTGGGTCAATGAACTGGATCCGATATGCGATACTACTTGTGCCGGTTTTCCTTTTGGCCTGTCAGTCGGTTGATCGGGAAACGATTGCCCGCTTGCGCAATACGCGCGTCGAGATCAAGGAAGAGCAGATCGAAGGCGGTCTCGAGAAAGCGATGTTGAGTTATCAGAGTTTTCTGGAGGTTACGCCGGATTCGCCCTTGACGCCCGAGGCGATTCGCCGGCTTGCGGACCTGAAGATCGAGCAGGAATACGGCACATTGACCGACGGGGAAGCGAACGCGCCCGTCGCTAAGACGACGGTCGGGACCCTGTCGGCACCCGAAAAAGCGCCCCGACCTGCGGTGGCCGCCATTGGAGCTGCCGCGCAGACCGGCCTGGAAGCGCCCGCAACGGTTCAGGATGAATCCGAGGCGGATTTTGAACGGCGCGCAACCCACAGCCAACCGGCGGACGGAACGCTGGCGCAGGCGAACGAACCGGACGGTGCGGATGATCTGGAAAGGGCAGGGCCTCTGGAGGCCATCACGCTCTACAAGAAACTGCTTGCCGAATATCCCTTGTACGACCGCAATGACCAGGTGCTTTACCAAATGAGCCGCGCCTACGAAGAGTTAGGGCGGATACCCGAGGCCATGTCGGTCATGGACCGACTGGTCGCTGAATTTCCATCTTCGCGCTATATCGACGAGGTGCAGTTCCGGCGCGCTGAATACTTCTTTACACGTCGTCGTTATCTGGATGCTGAAGAAGCCTATGGAAGCATCGTGACGATGGGCGTTGGCTCGACGTATTATGATCTTGCACTGTATAAGCTGGGCTGGACATTTTACAAACAGGAACTTTATGATGATGCCCTCCATCGATTCATCGCATTGCTCGATTATAAGGTGTCGGTTGGCTATGCCTTCGACCAGACCGAAGATGAACCCGAACGCAAGCGCATGGAAGATACGTTCCGCGTCATCAGTTTGAGCTTTTCGAACCTTGGCGGGGCCGATTCCGTGGTCGCGTATTTCGCCCGCTACGGTAAACGCACTTATGAAGATAGCGTCTACAGCAACCTGGCCGAATTCTACTTTGACAAACAGCGCTACGCCGATGCCAGTGCGGCCTACAATGCCTTCGTGAGCCGCAATCCGTTCCACAAGGTGTCGCCCAATTTTCATATGCGGGTGATTGAAATTCATGCGGCCGGCGGATTTCCCAGCCTGGTCCTGGATGCCAAGAAGAGTTTTGCTACCAGCTACGGATTGAAATCCGAGTATTGGAAGCATTTTGTGCCTGGCGACCGTCCGGAGGTCTTGGGATTTCTAAAAACCAACCTGACCGACTTGGGGAACCATTACCACGCTTGGTATCAGGACCCTGCGAAAGCCGAAGATAAGCCGGCTCATTTTAAAGAAGCGTTGCACTGGTACAGCGAATTTCTGGTATCGTTTCCGGCGGATACCGATTCGCCGACCATCAACTACCAGATGGCGGATCTACTGCTGGAAGACAAATCCTTTGGTGCGGCAGCCGTGGAATACGAAAAGACCGCCTACAACTACCCGTTGCATGACAAATCTTCCAAAGCCGGTTATGCAGCCGTATACGCGTACCGGGAGCATTACGCCGTTGTCGCGCCCGAAAACAAGGAAGCGGTCAGACGGGAAGTCGTGCGCAGTTCGCTCACCTTTGCCGATACTTTCCCGGAGCATGAGAAAGCAGCGATTGTGCTTGGGGCAGCCGGCGACGATCTCTATGATATGAAAGAATATGAACAGGCGCTGTCTGCCGCCAACAAGCTTCTCGAGGTTTTTCCAAACGCGGAGGTGGTTGTCCGCCGCTCGGCCTGGCTGGTCATCGCCCATTCTTCCTATGAGCTCGCGCGCTACAGCGCAGCTGAAAGCGCGTATCTGAATGTGCTGAGTTTGCTGCCGGAGGATGACAAGGCGCGCGAAGGCTTGGTCGACAATCTCGCCGCATCGATCTACAAGCAGGGCGAACAGGCCAATGCCGACAAAGATTTTCGCACCGCGGCCGAGCATTTCCTGCGTGTTGGCCGCATGGCACCGACCTCCAAGATTCGTGCGACAGCCGAGTACGACGGTGCCGCCGCTCTGATTCAGCTTAAGGACTGGGTGCTGGCTGCCAAGGTGTTGGTGGCTTTCCGCGAAACCTTTCCTGGGCACGTGCTGCAGCCGGAAGTGACCAAGAAAATCGCTTTCGTCTACCGCGAAAACGGGCAACTCTCGCTGGCCGCCAATGAATTCGAACGCATCGAAAGCGAATCTCAGGACGAAGAGATCAGACGAGATGCCCTGATGGTTGCAGCCGAGCTGCATGAAGAAGATGGCAACATCATTCGAGCGATTGCGGTATACCGGCGTTACGTTGATTTCTTTCCGCAACCGGTCGAACTCAACCTGGAGCGGCGCAATAAAATCGCCGAGCTGCTGAAGCCGCGCGACGATCGTACTGCGTACCTGGACGAACTCAGGCACATAGTCGCGATCGACGCCTCTGCTGGACCTGAGCGGACCCCACGGACCCGCTATCTTGCGGCCAACGCCGCCCTGGTTCTGGCCGAGCCGCAGTACGACGCATTTGCGGCCGTTAAGCTGGAAAAACCGTTCGAGGACAATCTGCGCCAGAAGCAAATGCTGATGAAAACAGCCATTCAGTCGTTCACCCATCTGATCGATTATGAAATCGGTGACGTCACGGCCGCCGCGACCTACTACCTGGCCGAGATCTATTCTCATTTCAGCAACGCCTTGATGACCTCCGAGCGTCCCGAGGGTCTGAGCCCCCTGGAACTGGAAGAGTACGAACTGGCCATCGAAGAGCAGGCCTATCCGTTCGAGGAACAGGCCATTGTCGTGCATGAGAAGAACCACAAGCTGATAGACTTGGGGCTCTACAACGAATGGATTGAAAAAAGTTTGCGTAAACTGGCTGAATTCGTTCCGGCGCGCTATGACCGGCCGGAAGAGGCCAGTGGCATTATCCAATCACTGGATGCCTTCGTTTTCGAAATCGCTCAGCCACTGCCGCTTGCACCACCAGAACCGCCTGCGCCCGCAGCAGAAGCAAGCGCACAGGCCGATGCCACCGAACCCGGGTTGGGAGAAGAACCGGCTGGTGGCTTGGACGATGTGGTGAACGACACGGTGGACACGGTGGACGCGGTGGACGCTGTGGATACGGTGGATACGGTGGATACGGTCGATGCTGTGGACACGGTCGACACGGTGGATGCGGTGGATGCGGTGGATGCGGTGGATACGGTGGACACGGTGGACACGGTGGACACGGTGGACACGGTGGATACTGTGGATACGGTCGACACGGTCGATACGGTGGACACGGTGGACACGGTCGATACGGTCGACACGGTCGACACGGTGGATGCGGTGGATGCGGTGGATAGGGAAAGTGATGCGGGGGGTGATGCCGAACGTGTCCCGGCCGAAGCGCCCCTGCCGACCGGACAACCGGATGACGGGATCGACAATGGTTAGACGCTTGATCGAAAACATGTCGGCAACAGCGTGTGCTGAGGAAATGGGCCATACTGTTAAAATAAAACCATGTAAGACACAGAGCATGAAGGATCAAATGATGCCGTGGTTAACCCTACGCAAGTGCGCCGGATTCGTTTTGATGGCGATCGCCCTGATGGTTTTCGCAGGGTGTGTAGGCGGGTGGACACTCAAGCCCGAGCCGGCCGCAAAGGAATCCGCCGCGGCCAAAAGTCCTGCGCAGGGGCAGCTTGCCGATGGCCGGCAGGGCTTCATCATCACGGAAAGTTCCCAATTGGATTCAGCCGGGCGTGGTGATTTCGAGCGCGCAATTGTTTTGATGAGCGCGCAGGATTACGGTCCGGCCGCGGATCTTCTGGAAAAGATCATCGCGCAGTCGCCGGGAGTTACGGCACCTTACATCAATCTGGCGATTGCACTGATGCACACGGACCGGCCGAAGCAGGCCGAGGAGCATCTTAAAACTGCGCTGGGCTTGGTTCCCGACCATCCGGTGGCATGCAATCAATATGGGTTGCTGTGCCGCAAAGCCGGACGATTTGACGAGGCCAGGTCGTTTTATGAAAAGGCGCTGGCGCGCTATCCTGACTATTACCCGGCCCGCCGAAATCTCGGGATTCTGTGTGACCTGTACCTGAACGACCTGGAATGTGCTCTGGCGCAGTACGAAATCTACAGTGAGGCCTGTCCCGACGATCAGAAAGTGGGCATTTGGATCGCTGATCTGCGCAACCGGATAGGACAATAGATCGCTTACAAGGCATTCACATGGCAAAGCGAGTGTCAGGGAGACATCGTCATGGCGGATAAAATCGATAAAAGTACGTCACTTTCTACTTGCCACTGTCCACGTCAACCCCAGTGGCGCCGGCTGATATATCGCACAGTGACGCTGACCGTGTTTGTGACATTAATGACGGCGGGTGTGGCGCTGGCCCAGGATAAGGCCATGGATGACAAGGACGCTAAGGATAAGGATAAAGGCAAGACATCCGAGGCCAAGGAGTTGTCGGGCATGTCGATCGTGGGCAACGACGAGGCTCCCAAATCGCTCTATATCGTGCCGTGGAAAAGCTCGGAGATCGGGGTAGAGACAAGTCTGCACATGATGTTGAACGAAAACGACGGCCCGGTGGATCGCGACGTTTTTATGCGGCAGCTTGATTTTTATAATGTCAGTCGTTCGTCAACGCGTTAAATCGTCGATCGTTGATTTGGCCAATCCGCTTCTCCGATCGATGAACACATTGACGAATCTACGATTTAACGAGTTAACGGACCAAAAAAAGGAGTAAAGGTGATGGGTTTTTACACGATGGTGGCATTTTTTCAGAAAGGCGGCATGTTCATGTACCCCATTTTGCTGGTGTTTGCGGTCGGCATGGCCATCGCTTTCGAGCGCTGGTTTCAATTGACCCGTATCCGCAGTGCGAACACCAAAATGTGGAACCGGGTACTGCCGGTGCTATCCAAGGGAGAGTTCGACAAGGCGCGCCAATTGGTTAGCAACGACAAGTCCACCATTTCGCAGATGCTGGGTATGGGTCTGGCGCGCCAGGGCGCGGTCCGGCGGCGTGAAGATATCGAAATCGCCATGGAAGAGAGCATGATGGAGATTATCCCGCAGCTGGAAAAGCGCACGCCGTATGTGGCACTGCTGTCGAACATCGCCACTTTGCTCGGGTTGTTGGGCACCATCATGGGGTTGATCGAAGCGTTTACGGCCGTCGCCAACGCCAACCCGGCCGAGAAGGCCGACCTGCTGTCGGCCAGTATATCGGTGGCCATGAACACCACGGCCTTCGGGTTGATGTCGGCGATCCCGCTGCTGCTTCTGCACGCCAAGTTGACGTCCACCACCGGCCAGATCGTCGATAGCCTGGAAATGGCTTCGGTCAAAGCACTGAACAATATCTCCAATTTCGCCAAGCGACAATTCGAGAGGAATTGATATGACCCGGTTAAATCGTTTCAAAAGAGGGAAGACGGAAACGCCCGGGCTGGATATCACGACTTTTTTGAATCTGATGGTGGTGCTTATCCCGTTTCTGCTCATCAGCGCCGTCTTCTCACGCGTGACCATCATGGAGTTGAGCGTTCCGACCGGCTCCGGCGGATCGGGCCCGAGTACACCCAACTTCGCGATCGAAGTGATTGTGCGCGCGGCTGGAATCGAAATCGCCAATGGAGCGACCGTCGAGGCCGCTTTTCCCAAAGTTGATGACCAATACGATATTAAGATGCTGTCGGAAATGCTGATGCGTCTGAAGGCTCAGTACCCTGAGAAGGAAGATGCGACCGTCCTGATGGAACCTGAAATAGAATATGACCATCTGATTCAAATCATGGACGTGGTGCGCGGTACCGAAATACCGGTCGAGGGTAGTGAAGAAGTTCAGCGGATGGTGCTTTTCCCGGACATATCGATAGGAGACGCGCCATGAGAAACAGCAAGCGCATGAAACGGATGGGGCGTAACAGAAAAGTCATAACGAGTCTTAATTTGACCTCTCTGATGGATGTCTTCACTATTTTGGTGTTCTTTCTGCTCTTCAACTCGGGAAGCAGCGAAATTCTGGAGGCGCCCAAGCAGATCAAGCTGCCTGACTCGGTGGTCGAAGCCAAGCCAAGGGAAACCGTGGTCATCCTGGTCACCCCTGAAATGGTCCTGGTACAAGGCGAGGCTGTCATCAATACCTCTGAATTGCTGATTGCCGGCAACGAGAGCGTGGCGCAAGTGACCGAACGGCTCAAGCAACTTGAACGCAACATCATCGGGATAAGCACCAGGAGTGTCGTCGACAGCAAGGAGGTCACCATTCTTGCCGACAAGACGATACCTTTCAGTGTGCTCAAAAAAATAATGTCAACCTGCACGGAATCTGGATACGGAAGGATTTCCCTCGCCGTTAACCAGAAGGCCGCTCAAAGCTAGTGGGAATGCCGTGAATACATCCTTGTTAGAACAGGAATTGGCGCCTCTCAATGCGCAAATCGAGCAAGCACGGAAACACTGCGAGGCGCTCGAAGCAGAGTTGCACGTTGTCACGACGGTGCTCGAAAAGTTTTCTGGCGATAGACAACGATTCGATGCCTTGCGGGATGTCTGCAATGCTTTCGGCCGGTTGGAAGAGCTGAAAGCGTCCAAGCTCTTCTGGGAAGGAATCTCGGAAGCCAAGGATGCCGCCGGGCACCTGCAAAGCGTGATGGAACGCGTCGCCCACTTCGATGGCAAGATCGGCGGTGTTCTGGAGAAACAGTCTTCGCTCCAGGCGCGGATCGCAGAAAAGCGCTCTGAAATGGACGACCTTTACGAAGAGGTGCATGACGCACACGAACGTGAAGAACGGCGCCAGGAAGAGTTGGTCATCGAACGCGAGATATCGCCAGTTCCCTATCGTACGATGATCATGCCCTGGACCAAACAGGCCGAAAGTGAAAAGATATTTCGCCGCGCCGTACTCGTTGCGTTGCTCCTGTGCTTTTTCTTTGGCTCCGTGATTCCCCTGGTGAAGGTGCCGATACCGGATCGGTCGGTCGCGCAGGTGGAGATTCCGGAACGCCTGGCGATGCTGGTCAAAAAGGAGCCGCCCAAACCGGCCCCGCAACCCAAACCAGAGCCCAAAAAGCTGGATGAAACCAAACCCGCGCCTGAACCGGAGAAGCCGGAAAAGGCAACCAAGGGGGGTGGCGAACCAGCGCCGGAACCGAAGAAGGTAGCTGGGGGCGGCGGGTCTCCGGGGGCACGCAAAAAAGCTGAAAGCGTCGGCGTCCTTGCGTTCAAAAACACATTCAAGGATTTGATGAAAGAAACGCCTGTCGCGAGGCTCGGTACCGAGGCGCGCCTGACCAAAGACAGCCTGCAGCCAGCGGGCCAAGCTGTGGCCCACCGGTCGTTGGTTTCCATGCAGGGCCAGGGCGGCACCAGCGGTGGTATCAGCAATTTCGGCGTCAGTCGTAATGTCGGCAGCGGCGGCGGTGGTGGCGGTGGCGGCGGATACGGTATCGGGATGGGCGGCGGCTATGGCAGCGGCGATGGCACTGGTTCGGGTTTTGCCAAGGTCAAGAGTGCCATCGCCGGTCGTGCGGAGGCGCCCCGACCGCTGAGCGATGGGCCGGGTGTCGGCCGGACCGATGAGGAGATCCAGATTGTCTTCGATCGGTACAAGGCGACCCTCTACCGCATTTACAATACCGAATTGCGCCGAGACCCGACCCTGCGTGGAAAAATTTTGCTGCGCATCAGCATCGAGTCGGGCGGGGAAGTCTCATTGTGCAAGGTGGAGTCCACCGATTTAGGCTCGCCGTCGCTGGTGGCCCAGATTGTCGAGCGCGTCAAACGGTTCAATTTTGGCTCCAAAGAAGGCGTGCCCAAGACGACCATCCTGTACCCGATCGACTTTTTGCCAGCGGGGTGATTCGTGATCGGTTAATCTGTAATTCGGTTGATTCGTTTGTCCTTGAGTTCGCATTGCTGCGTTGAGATGATGTAAACGTTCAGTCGTTCGTCAAGATAATCGTTGCGTCGGGGTGCGTGAATGGTTCAACGACGCAACGACCACAGGAGAAGCAAATGGGTTTCTATTCAATGGTTTCCTTCTTTCATAAGGGTGGATTGTTCATGTATCCCATTCTGTTCGTATTCGTGGCCGGGATGGGGATTGCACTCGAACGGTGGTTCCGGTTGAGCCGCGTCCGCAGCGTGAACCGCAAAATGTGGGATCTGCTGTATCCCATTATGGTCAAGGGAGATTTTGATCGGGCCCGTCAGTTGGTCGGCAAAGACAAGTCCACCATTTCGCAGATGCTGGGTATGGGTCTGGCGCGCCAGGGCGCGGTCCGGCGGCGTGAAGATATCGAAATCGCCATGGAAGAGAGCATGATGGAGATTATCCCGCAGCTGGAAAAGCGCACGCCGTATGTGGCACTGCTGTCGAACATCGCCACTTTGCTCGGGTTGTTGGGCACCATCATGGGGTTGATCGAAGCGTTTACGGCCGTCGCCAACGCCAACCCGGCCGAGAAGGCCGACCTGCTGTCGGCCAGTATATCGGTGGCCATGAACACCACGGCCTTCGGGTTGATGTCGGCGATCCCGCTGCTGCTTCTGCACGCCAAGTTGACGTCCACCACCGGCCAGATCGTCGATAGCCTGGAAATGGCTTCGGTCAAAGCGCTCAACAGTATCGCGGAATTCAACAGAAGACGTGACGAAAAAGCGCGTTAATTTGTCAGGTCGTTCATTCGTGACGATTTACCAAATGAATGAAACGACCCGCCATCTGGGGGCCGATGGCGGCATCTTCGTGTTTGAAAAAGGCGTATGCCGTGTGCCAGTTCTGTGCTTGGACCCTGCGGGCCCAAACCTGAAGATCTTGCTCCGAATAATCAGGCTTGCGCAACCGCAGATAGCCCCAATCCGTGGTGGGGACAAATTCGCAAAGTTCTTCCTTTTCGCCATCCGAGCAACACAACGCACACCCTCTGGCGCGCAAAAGGTCATAGATATCTTTCTCGAACCAGGAACGGTGACGGAATTCAAAAGCCGCCTGAGTTGCGGACGGCAGTATATCCAGGAAGTTCGCAAGAAGCTTTATGTCTTTGCGCAGGTAAGGCGGTAGTTGGAACAAAACCGCCCCCAGCCGATCCCCAAGCGTTGCGGCCGTTTCGAAGAGATAGCCGATCTCAGCGTCCTTGTCTTTGAGCGGCCGCGTGTGCGTTATCTTGCGCGGTGCCTTGAGTACGAATCGAAACGCTCTCGGCACTTGTTCGACCCATGTCGCCAGCATGCCCGCGGCAGGCATACGGTAAAAGGTGTTATTGATCTCGACCGCCGGCAGATTCGCACTGTAATACTTCAGCATATCCTTGGCCGCCAAATCTTCGGGGTAAAAAGACCCCTTCCATTCCTTGTAGCTGTAGCCACTGGTGCCAACATAGACGTGCATGGTACGCTTCCCGTCTTTTTTCTTGAATAAGAGGATTTTTTTCCCGTGCAACCGTGGTCGAGGGCGCCTTCGCACGGCTCATGCGTTCAATCGCACGGTAATTATCTCACCCCGTCAACGGATCCAGGCGCTCTTCCAATTCTGGTCGCATTCTTTCATAGTGCGGCGGCAGTTTCAGGCTTTTGCCCAGATCTTTTTCGGCCTCATCCACAGTGAACCCCGGACCATCGGTAGCGATTTCGAATAGCAGTTGCTGCGGGGCGTGAAAATAGATCGAGCGGAAATAGTGGCGGTCGCGGACGTCGGTCACCGAAAGGCCCGTTTTTCTCAATCGCGACTGCCAATCCCGCTGGGCTGCGTCGTTTTGCGTGCGGAAGGCGATATGATGGACCGTCCCGCCTCCCTGCTGGCCTGCGGGGGCATTCGGATCGACAATCATATCCAGATAATGACCGGGCGCTTGTGTGTCGGACATGGCAAAACGATAACGGTTCCGGGATTGGTCAACCAGGGTCAAGCCCATCGTATCCATCAACAGTGTTCTGGTTGCGGACAGATCGTTCTGCGTGGCCGTGGCCGAATGAAAACCGACGATGGCGTGAGCGGGGGCCATCGGACCGGTCTGTCGCCCGGAAGTCGCCGGCAGGCCGGAAAGCCCGACCAACTCCAATGGCAAACCGTGCGGGTCGGTAAAGTGCAGGACCGGATCACCGAAACGCTCCTCCGTCCGGCTGTCGCAAGCGTCTGCGAGGTGCTTGCGCCAGAAATCCAGGGCGGACAGGGGCACCGCAAAGGCAATGGCTGTGATCATACCTGTCCCCGGACGCCCCTTGGGCATGTTCTCCCAAGGGAAAAAAGTCAGAATTGTGCCAGGCGTGCCAATATGGTCACCAAAATACAGGTGATACGTATGCGGATCGTCGAAATTGACCGTTTTTTTGATCAACCGCAGTCCCAGGGTGTTGCTGTAAAAAGCCACGTTCTCCGCTGCGGAGGACGCAATGGCAGTGATGTGGTGAATACCTGAAAGGTTATGAGCAATGGAGCGCATCGGGCACCTCGCCAAATTATGAAATCGAAAATTCAAAATAACGCTGAATTATTCGTGTGCAAAGAGTTGTGCGGCCATTCATCGATGTCCCGATAACCCACACGGCAAGGGGCGAAAATTTTTCGCCCTTTTTCGGGATATCCCTTGCGTTGTCGAATGCGCAAAAATGCGTTGAAAGCAAAAACATGTAGTGGCGATTTTCTTGTGGCGCGGATAGGGCGAAAGAGTTTTCGCCCCTACGCCAGCGAGAACATCGTAAGAACACCCGACCGCGAAGGCCGCGGTGAATCGCGTGCGGCCGTTGGATGGTTTGCCATAATGCGGGTAATTAATGGATTTTTATTAGATTTTTATTCATTGATGCTTATTTTACAAAATTAGCGTACCATGAATCTGTCAACGGGGATTAACAAAGCGTATTTCGTAGGCGTTCACTTTCTTTCCACCCCCCGGCGGATCAGAGCTGTTTTGCCGAGCGACCGCTATCTTTCAGCCTACGACACTATCAAAGGAGAAACCAGTATGCGTCAAAAATATTCTATCTCTCAGGAGGGTGCCGCAAACGACCTCACCATCAAGGAATATGCCATTGTCGACAAGGAATTGCGTCATTCCACGTGGATGCTTGTAGAAGATTCTTACGCCCTCATGTATCAGGAAAAGTATGCCGGCAAGGTCATTGAGACCGCAATTTCCAAGGGAATGAATGTCTTGATTACAACCTTGCGAACCGACAATCTATTTCCCATTGAACCGTTTGCCTCTAAAATTGCCGAAACGGTGGTGGCCCTGTACGATTCCAACGAAGACCGCACCGTTGATGTGTTTTTTGACGATATCGACGCATATGTGGTCAGTTGAGTTCCGGTCCGAGCGTTCCGGCCTTCGATGCCTCCGGGCCGCATTTCAGCGGGCCTGCGTTCGAAGGTGATCGGCAATCGGCGCCACTGCCAGCTCACTCTGGTTTCAGCATATTTTTGGCCGAGCTGATTTCGATGTAGGAGGCCCCGCATTCCGAACCGAAGTGGCCAGCCAGAATGGTGATCAGACTCTCTTCCGAAAAATAGCCTTCCGACACCAGACGCGGCAGGGCCGTATGCAGAAAATCATGCGAGGCGTGGTGGGGAATGTGGTGCGCCACAACCCCATAGGAGAGCGCCAGTTCACGCACCACGTGTTTGCGGTAGCACTGGGCGAATATGGGATTCTTGCCTCGGTAGGCCGACAGGCTTCGAATGGTGTCGCCGCTGAAGGTGTCAGCCACCAATGCTTCGGTGCCCAGGCGCATGGAGGCTTTGACGGCTGCCTTGGCCAGGTAGCTGGTAACGGTGTTGTCGGTTTCATACGGGATGTTGTTGAAGGTGTCGTGGCCTGATTCGATCTCCATGGCCACCCGGGTCATGACCTCCACGGCCTGTAACGGGTAGCGTCCCTGGGCGGTTTCACCCGAAAGCATGATGGCATCGGTGCCGTCCAGACAAGCATTGCCGACATCCGACACTTCGGCGCGTGTCGGCCGTGGCGATGTGATCATCGATTGCAGCATCTGGGTCGCGATGATCACCGGTTTGCGGCGCTCTATGCATTTTCTGACCAGCATCTTCTGGATCAAGGGGATGCGTTCGGCCGGGATCTCGATGGCCAGATCGCCGCGCGCGACCATGACCCCATAGGCATGCGCCAGGATCTCGTCAATGTGGTCGACCCCCTCCTGGTTTTCAATCTTGGCGATGATCTTTATGGCGCTCTGCTTTTCATCCAGGATCTTCTGGACCGCTAACACATCTTCCTTGTTGCGCACAAACGAATGCGCGATGAAATCGATATCGTTATCGGCGGCGAAGCGCACGAAGGCTTCGTCTTTCGCAGACAGCGAAGGCAGTTTGATGTGGGCCGATGGAATGTTCACCCCTTTGCGGCCTCGGATGAAACCATCGTTGAGAATCAGGCATTTAAGCACGGTAGCGTCTTTTTCGACCACCTGCAACTCCACATCGCCGTCATCGATCAAGAGGCGGTCATTGACCTTGAGGTCATCGACCAGCCCATCGTAGTTTACGCAGACACATTCCCGGCACGAAAGTGCATCCTTGGCACCGCGCACGCGGATAATTTCGCCGCTTTTGACCGGAATCTCTTCACTGGTAGGGGTGGTGCGGATCTCGGGCCCCTTGGTGTCCACCATGATGGCGATGCGATCGGACACCGAGCGGACATTCAGGATGACTTGCAGGGCCTCCTCGGGGGTCTGGTGAGCGGTATTGAGGCGCACCACGTCCATGCCGGCATGATGGAGCGCCGCCAGGAATTCAGGGGCGCACTGGACGTTGGAGATGGTTGCGATGATTTTGGTCTTTTTGATGCGCCGGAGTGGTGTATGCAAGGAGATCATTCTTTCGCTTTCTTGGTAATTTCAATATATGGTTATGCACTTCGCTCCAGTGACATTAGTTCGCCAAGCCCAGGCTCGGTACGCCGAGCATGATTTGCTTTTTGGGCAAGGCTTTGGTTGTGACAGCTTGCTGGACGATCCGAAAGAAGCGCTTGCCTACTGAAGCGGTCGTACGTCGATTAAAGCGGAAGACGTATTCGTCCAAATAGCGCTGAAGGTACTTTTTTTCAAAACGCCCTTGAAAAGTTCCGATCATCAGCCGCTTGATTAAAGAGATCACCAGATGCGCGCCGGACAATACACTTTCTTTATCAGGAGCCTTGGACCGGACGATTTTCTGATGCATGTAACCTTCAGCGCCGAGATCATTGTAACTTTTCCACCCATCGGTGGTAACATAACTGCCTGGAGTAATGTTGCTACATACGAAAGGGACCAGTTGGCCCGATGAACAATCATCTATCAACTGCAATCGGATGCGGCCAAGCTTGTGCCCCTTGCGCTCAACTGCGACCGCAACCGCACACTTATGTTCAGCTCCGCGACCTCGTTTACCGCCACCGTGTTCGCCACCAAGATAGAACTCATCGGCCTCAATTTTTCCCGAAAGTTTCTCTCGGCTTTGTCGGATCGTACAGCTCCGTAATTTTTGCAACCAACGCCAGGCCGTGTTGTAACTGCCCAGACCCAATAGGTCCTGCAGATTGATGGCATTGACTCCCGATTTTCGAGTGGTAAACCACCACATGGCTTTAAACCAGGCGACCAGTGGCTTGCGAGTGCCTGACATGATTGTACCAGCGGTGACCGAATGCTGATGTTCACAGCGATAGCAGATATAAAGCCCTCTGCTGCTTTTCCAGTGGCGCTTGTCGCTGCATTGAGTGCAAACAAAGCCATCAGGCCATCGCAGCTTGAAAAGGTACGCTTGACAGGCCTCCTCGGTGTTAAAGCGCGCATCGAAAGTGGCTTGGTTTTTGGGAAAATCCTCTATGATCGTAAGTTGGCCCATTTTATTGCCTCCTATGATGAATTTTGAGGGCCAGTATACGCCGAGGCTGTGACAGATACGGTCACACCGGCTGAAAATTTTTATCACTGGAGCGAAGTGCATAACCAGATTTCAATATTTGGTTATGCACTCCGCTCCAGTGATTATGGGCGAAGTGTTAAGTGTAAAGTTTAAAGTGTAAAGGGAGGCATTCTGTCGATTTGACATGCTCACCTCCCCATGTTGCACGCTTTTACGTGCATGCTTTTGATAAAGGTAAAAATGATAACGTAACCTTCTTATGACACGGTGCGAAGTGCATAACCAGATTTCAAGAAACAAACTTTAAAAACACGATGGTTTTCCCCACCACAGAACCGCACCGGGACACATGGTACCTGTGAATAGCTTACCTTCTGATCACGGCGGCAGGCGATTTTCTTTGCGTTCATCAAATGTAAGGTCATGATGACCGTCTGTAAAAAAAAGAGTTGAGCCGGCAGTTGAAAACGCCGGCGCAACATGAATATGCTTATATCACTTTAGCGGTCGGGACACAAACAGGCGAACTTATGAATCGTCAGGGAGATACGCTATGCATAAAAACAGAATTCACGCCGTTGTCTGGGTCGCGCTGATGCTGGCGGCAACCGCCTGCGGACGCAAGGATGATGGTGCGGCCATTCAGAACATGATCGCCAAAGGGGCCGAATTGGCCGAACAGCATGAGATTGGCGATTTGATGCGCTTGACGGCCGAAGGATTTAAGGCCACTCCCGGGCCGCACACGGCTGCCCAGGTTCGCGGCATCCTTTTCGCGGCTTTCCGGCACTATGGCGCTTTCGATATCCACTATCCCCGGCCCACCGTGACCGTTGACGAAAACGGCAACAGCGGTTCAGCCACCCTCTACTTGATCATCGTAAGCCGCGGCCGCGCCATCCCGGGACTCAAAGAGCTTTATGAAGACCCGCGCCGGTGGCTTCAGACCGCCAGCGAGAAGGCCGATCTGTACAAACTCGAACTTGATCTCATCAAAAAAAAAGGTGACTGGCGTGTCCGCCAGGCCACACTGGACGGTTTCAAAGGCTGGGGCTTCTGACCGTCGCCAGGCCACTGACAGCCTCACTAACTGTCCACCCACGCAAGATACGGGACCTGTACCATCCCCGCGATGCCGGTGATCATGGTCACCCGCCCGCCAACTTTACCGTGTAGCCTTGTTTCTGAAGCTCTTCGCGGAGGCGCTCACGGTGGTCGCCCTGAATGACGATCATGGCGTCCTTGACGGTCCCGCCGGTGCCGCAGCGCTGTTTCAGGATGCGGGCGAGGTCGTCGAGGGCACCGCTGTCCAGGGGCAGGCCGTGGATAACGGTCACGGTTTTGCCCTTACGGCCCTGTTTTTCGCGTTGAATGCGCACGACGCCGTCGGCTGGAAAAGGGCGTGGCGCTTCGCGTGCCGGCTGCTTTTTGCAGCTGCAGCGGTCCGCTGGGCGTCCGCAACGCGGACAGGCGCGGCCGGTTTCGGTAGAATAGACGAGGCGATGGTTCGACATGATCGCTTTATACCATCAAGACCGGCAGGATACAAACCTGGAAGTCAAATGGATCCGCCGGCGCGTTGCCTTGCCTATCGTCATCACGACTATCTTTCTTTTCGGTTTCCTAAACCGGCGATTCCTGCGAGCGGTATGCCCGCTTGCCAGTATGACGACCGCCACGCAACGACGACAGGGTAACCGCATTTGGAATTTTCATTACTGTACTTTTGCAATAAGCGTTACTCTGAGCTAAAAAAAAAGGCCATATCTTTTTGAGGATCATACCGCGAACCCTTTTCACCGTGTTATCGCAGGGGGTTCCACCTGTAAGGGCGACCGGCGGTCGCCCGGTGCGGGAGCAAAGCCACCATCCCCGGCACTCATGAGTGCGGGAGAAATATTTCCGCGCCAGCCTGTGCGATGACCCGAATACAAAGGTTCGCCCTAAGAAAGAACGATGTTCCATTTCTAAAATGCGGCCCATACGCAAATGCGGTTACCCCCTGCGCAATGACGACTTATTTCTTGACCCGCCGGATGCAAAAATGCACGATGCAGATTTTTCATTTCCAAACCCAAACATAGACCCCCTGCAGGGGGCCCGAAAAGGGCACATGCACATGACTGCTGATCAAGGAATTGTTTTTGGAATACTTCTGGGCGCTCTTGTTCTGTTCGTGTGGGGGCGCTGGCGTTACGACATTGTCGCTCTCGCGGCCCTGGTGCTGGTTTTTATGGCCGGACTGGTCCCGGCCGAAGAGGTCTTTCTGGGCTTCGGCCATCCCGCCGTCATAACGGTGGCGGCCGTACTGGTTATCAGTCGCGGTCTGCTTAATGCCGGGGTGGTCGATGCCATTTCGCGCTACCTGGCCAAAATGGATTCACGCCTCACGGTGCAGGTGGCCGTTCTGACCGGTATCGTGGTTCTGTGTTCAGGCTTCATGAACAATGTGGGCGCGCTGGCGCTGCTCATGCCCGTGGCCATATGGATGTCGCGCCAAAGCGGACGGTCGCCCTCCTTGCTGCTCATGCCACTGGCTTTCGGCTCCTTGATTGGAGGTTTGACCACCCTGATCGGCACGCCGCCGAACATCATTATCGCCACTTACCGCGCCCAAACCGGTGCTGCACCGTTCGGAATGTTCGATTTTACGCCGGTCGGCATCGGTGTTGCCCTGGCCGGGTTGATTTTTATTGCGCTGGTCGGCTGGCGGCTCACTCCGCGACGGGAAGGCGGCACCACTTCCGAAGAACTGTTTCAGATAGAAGAGTATATTACTGAAGTGGTGGTGCCCGCAGGCGCCGCCATTGTGGGACACACCTTGTATCAGCTGACGTCCGCGATGGAAAAAGAGATGGATGCCGTCGTTGTCGGGCTTGTGCGCGGCGATCGCCACACCCCGGCGCCAGGCTGGTACGATATTCTCGAGGCCGGCGATATTCTTCTGGTCCAAGCCGATTCCGAGAGTTTGAACGCTCTGGTCGAAAACCACGGTCTTGAACTGGCAGCCGATCAACAAAAGCACATGGACGCATTGGAATCGGAGGACATCCGCATCATCGAAGCGGTCGTCACCCCGCACTCACGGTTGCCTGGAAACACTGCCATCGGCATGAAGTTGCACAACAATTTCGGCGTCAACCTGCTTGCGGTCGCCCGCCGGGGACAAAGATTGAAATCGCGGGTCGCACGGACGCCCTTTGCGGTGGGGGATATTCTCCTGCTGCAGGGCAAAATGGAAGGTTTCAAGGAGGCCCTAGAGAACCTGGGCTGCCTGCCCCTGGCGGAACGCGGTGTGCTGAAGATCAAACCGCGCAAGATTTTGCTGGCCTTAAGCATCTTCGGGGCCGCGATGGCCGCGGCCGCTTTCAACATTCTGCCGGTGCAGATCGCTTTTCTGATTGCCGCCATGGTGATGATCCTGATCGGATTGATTTCCGTGAAAGAAATCTATGAGAGTATCGATTGGCCGATCATTGTCCTGCTCGGAGCGATGTTCCCACTGGGCAACGCTCTGGAGACTACGGGGGGCGCGCAACTGGTCGCTGTAAAAATGATACTCTTCTCCGATCACTTTCATCCGGTTGCCACGCTGGCGGTGCTCATGACCGGCACAATGCTGCTTTCCAACGTGGTTAACAACGCTGCCGCGGCAGTATTGATGGCACCGATCGCGATCCATCTGGCAAAAGGCATGAACGTCTCGGTCGACCCTTTATTGATGGCGGTGGCCATAGGCGCTTCGTGTGCGTTTTTAACGCCTGTCGGGCATCAATCCAATGCCCTGGTCATGGCACCCGGCGGCTATCGTTTCGGAGACTATTGGCTTCTTGGGTTACCGCTGTCCATTCTGGTCGTCGCAGTCGCCGTTCCGATGATCGTTTTTTTCTGGCCCTTCTAAAGAGACATTAACGTCGGGCTTTCAAACGCCGGTGAGCCGGTAGGGACCACGTCACGTCCGTAACAGTCTCTGTCAGGCCTGGCGCTATATCCTCCATAGGCCGCCATAGGCCGCGTGCAACATTGCAAATAAGGATAATTCCCTTATCTTCCCGTATCATCTTTTATATTCCAGACGGGCAATTGTGCGTTGAATGTTGGGCCAATCATTAGAAAGGAGGAGGTATATGCAGCAGCGTGACGGGGGCTGGAGCCCCTATCTGGCAGGAGGATTGAGTGGGTTGGTGGGGGTCTTTTCGGTCTGGTTTGCCGGCCAATACTTTGGGGCCTCCACCTCTTTTGTGCGCACCGCCGGCATGATCGAGCAGCTTTTCGGGCCGGACCGGGTGGCCAGCATGGACTATTTTATCAAAAATGTGCCGCGCATCGACTGGCAATGGATGTTCGTGGTGGGCATTTTTCTGGGTGCCCTGATTGCCGCGCTCACTTCCGGATCGTTCAGGTTGCAGGCCGTTCCCGATATGTGGGCCGGCCGCTTTGGCACGCGCAGTACGATCAGCCGCGCCGCAGTGGCCTTCGCGGGCGGAGTCGTCGCCATGTTTGGCGCTCGCATGGCCGATGGCTGACCGAGCGGCCACGGGTTGAGCGGTTCGCTCCAACTGGCTGTCAGCGGCTTCATCGCTTTGATTTGTTTCTTTATCGGCGGCATGATCACGGCCCGCCTGGTCTACGGGGGAGGTGCCCGATGACGATGCTTGTATATGGACTGGTTACCGGCGTGTTATTCGGTTTTTTGCTGCAGAAGGGTCGCGTGCTGCGCTACGATAAGCAGGTCGGCGCCCTGCGTCTGATGGATATGACCATCGTCAAATTCATGTTGTCCAGTGTCATCGTCGGCATGGTCGGGATCTATCTGCTGCACGACTTAGGACTGGTCAAACTCTCTGTCAAAGCCGCCATACTGGGCCCCGTCATCATCGGCGCGCTCATTTTTGGTTTGGGATGGGGTCTTCTGGGATATTGCCCGGGCACCTCATTGGGTGCGCTTGGCGAAGGACGCTGGGACGCTCTGTGGGGCATCGTCGGCATGGTCGCCGGCGCGGCCTTGTTCGCTGAAGCCTACCCGGTACTCAAAGAGACCGTGTATACCTGGGGTGACCTGGGCAAAATCACATTGCCCCAGGTCCTGGGCGTGAACCACTGGATCGTTATCCCCCTGTTCATCGCCGGCGCGCTGGTGCTCTTCAGGTGGCTGGAAAAGAGGGGACTGTAGGAAAAAACTTTATGGGGCCTTTCAATTAGTGTTGGATTATGGATGTGTATGCGGCGACCGCGGCAGGCATCTCATCAGCAGGGAAGCCCGCCGCGGCCGGAGGGTTGCTCGGGTGATGCTTTACTGCCGATCGGCCTGTTCGGTATGCCACCCGCCGCCCAGCGCCCGGTAGATCTGGACAACGGACACAAGTTGCGCGAGCAGCGTGCGGCTCTCGGTGACCTCCTGCGTGAGCAGCGTGCGTTGTGCATCCAGGACGTTCAAGTAGCTGGTCAATCCGCTCTTGTAGCGATATTCGGCAATGCTCAGCCCCTGGCGCGACGCCCGCACCGCTTCGCGCTGCTCGGCCAGCGATTCGCGGGCCTTGCGATGTGCGATCAGGGCGTCTTCCAGCTCGCGGAAGGCTTGCAAAATGGTCTGTTCGTATCGGATCAGAAGCTCCTGCTGCTGGGCTTCGGCCGCGTCTACGTTGGCCCGATTGCGACCGGCGTTGAAGATCGGCAGCGTCAGGCTGGGTCCGAACTGCCAGATGCGCGACGGGCTGGTGAACAGCTTGGAGAGCTCGGTGCTCTCTACTCCGAAAAAACCGGTCAGGCCGATTTGGGGGAAGAGGGCTGCCTTGGCCACTCCGATACGAGCATTGGCGGCGACGAGCGCTGCTTCGGCCTGGCGGATGTCGGGGCGCCGTTCGAGCAGGGCTGACGGCAATCCGGCCGGGACGGTGGGCGGAGAGGTTTGGCCGATGAGCGGCCGGCCGCGCGTGATCGCGCCCGGCGTGCGCCCCAGAATGATGCTGAGCCGGTTTTCGGTCTGCGCGATCTGCCGCTCCAGATCCGGAATCTGGGAGGCCGTGGCGGCAAGCTCCCCTTCGGCCTGACGCAGATCGAGCGTCGATGCCAGCCCTGATTCGAAACGGTCGCGGGCCAGTTGCAGCGAGTCACGCCGCGATGCGACATTGCGTTGCGTGATCTCAAGTTCCAGGTCTATCTGGCGCAGTTGGAGGTAGGTGGTGGCCACGTCGCTGACCAGAGTCATCATGACGGTGTGCCGGGCCTCTTCACTGGCCAGAAATTCCGCGCGGGCCGCTTCGCTGGCGCGTCGCAGCCGGCCCCACAAGTCGAGTTCGAAAGCCATGTCCACCGTGGTGGTCAGCAGCTCCGTTTCGCCGCCCTGGCCCAAAGCGCTGTTGTCCGAGAACCGGTTGGTGGTCGCACTGGCGCCGGCATTGATTTGGGGGAATCGTTCGGCGCGCGTGATCCCCAATCGGGCGCGCGCCTGCTCAATGCGTGTCACGGCGATACGCAGGTCCTTGTTCGCCTCGAGCGCGACCTGAATCAGACCGCGAAGTTCTTCGTCCTCGAAGAGCTCCCACCAAGAGATATCCGCAAGTGAGGCGGTTTCCGACCGGCCGTCGCGCCAGGCCTCGGTAGAGGGCACGGCCGGCCGTTGATAGTCGGGACCCAGGGTGCAACCGGCAAGCATGGCAAGCAGGGCGAGATGCGCGCCCAGCCATTTCAACAGCCGAACACGCGCCCCTTTTGGGCCGGAGGCGGGGTCTTCACTGCCGCCGCCAGGCTGCGCGTGCACTTGCGCCAGATGCTGGCCGGAAGGGATGCGAACGGGTGTGCCCGCAGCGGGAGGCACGTGAGGCCTGGTTGCATGCGGTGCCGGGTCGGGCCGGTGTTGGGCCGCGATCAGCGAATAGAATACCGGTACGACGATCAGGGTGAAAAACGTTCCCAGAAGCATCCCCGCGACCAACACGGTGCCGATGCTGTTACGGGCTTCGGCGCCCGGTCCGGATACCAGCACCAGGGGGAAGTGACCAAAGACCGTGGCGGCCGAGGTCATCAGTACGGGCCGCAGGCGCGTCAACGCCGCGTCGCGCAAAGCGGCTGCTTTCGCCAGCCCGCGTTCCTGCTGCCGGTTGGCGAACTCCACAATCAGAATGCCATTTTTGGCCACCAGTCCGACCAGCGTGATCAAACCCACCTGCGAGTAAATGTTGATGGTGGTCAGGTCCAGAAAACTAAACACTAGCGCTCCGGAGATGGCCAGGGGCACCGATCCAAGCAGGACGATCAACGGATCGCGAAAGCTGCGGAACTGGGCGGAGAGCACCAGGTAGATCAGTACCAGCGCGAACCCAAAGGTGGCCGTGAGCGCCTCGCCTTCCTGGCGGATCTGGCGCGACTCGCCCGCGTAATCGAGAGCCACGTCCGGACCGCCGGCGGAAACTGCGGCAGCTTCGAGCACGCGCAGCCCCTCTTCTTTGGTGACACCGGCCTGGACGCCGCCGAAAATCCGCACGGCGTTGCGCTGCTGAAAACGGTTTAATGTGCGTGGCGCGGTGCTCGTTTCGATCCTTGTGAACGCCGATACCGGCACCATCGCACCGCCGGGCGTTTTTATTTTGAGGTCGAGCAACGGTTCGAGCGTTGCCCGGTCTTCATCGCCGATCTGCGGGATGACTTTATAGCTGCGATCGAAGAAGTTGAAGCGGTTGACGTAAGCCCCGCCGAGCAGCGTGCCCAGCTCGCGGCCCACGCTGGCCAGGTCGAGTCCCAAATCGGCCAGCCGTTCGCGGTCGATCACGACGTGCGCCTCAGGCAGATCGATCTTCAAATCCGTGTCGACATACAGGAATTTGCCGCTTTGCATGCCCTTGTCGACCACCGCCTGGATCGTCTGCAGCAGGCGTTCAGGCGGTGCGTCGCTTTGCAACACCAGCTCGACATCATACTGACCCGGAGTGGGCAAGGGCGGATCGAGGCGCGGGAACACCCGCAGGCCGGGTATGGCCGACACGGCGGCGAACACGTCCCCGAACATTTGCTCGGTCGAGCGTTCGCGCATTTTCCAGTCCTTGGTGACCATGCCGCCGAAGCCGCCCCATGCGGCCGTCAACGACCACATGAAATCCGCTTCGGAAAACCCTTTGACCTGATCGACCACTTTGAGCGATTCGCGATCGGCCGCCTCGAGCGTTGAATCGGGCGAAGATTCGAGGAAAAAACTGATGTGGCTCTGATCCTCGACCGGTGCCAGTTCGCGTCGCGATTGCTGGTAAAGCGGTCCGGCCGCCAGCATGACCACCAGGGCAGCCACGACAATGGCCCAGCGCATCGCCAGCGCACGGTCGAGCAGCCATCCATAGACCTGCCGCACGAGCGTGAAGCCGTGATTGACCCAATTGGTCAGGCGGCCTTCGCGGCCTTGCGGATGCACGAAACGCGAACTCATCACCGGCGACAGGGTCACGGCGACAAACCCCGAGACAACCACCGCGGCAGCCAAGGTGATCGCAAACTCTAGAAACAGCGAGCCTGTCAGACCGCCTTGCATGCCGATCGGCACATACACCACCGCCAGCGTGATCGTCATGGCGATAATTGGACCCACCAGCTCGCGTGCGGCCGCTATGGCTGCCGCGCTGCGCGACTTGCCCATGCGCACGTGGCGCTCGACATTTTCGACCACCACGATGGCATCGTCAACGACCAAGCCGACCGCCAGCACGATCGCCAGAATGGTCAGAAGGTTCAGGCTGAATCCGAACGCAAGCATGACCAGCGCGGCGCCGATCAGGGAGACCGGCATGGCCAGCAGGGGCACGAGCGCCGTGCGCAGCGACCCCATGAACAGGAACACGGCGATTCCGACGATCAGGATCGTCTCGCCGAGCGTTTTGGTGATCTCGGAGAGCGCATCGCGCATGAACATCGTCCCGTCCCACACCAGACGCATGTGGATGTCCTCAGGCAGCATTGGCTGGATGCGCGCCATTTCCGCCCGCAGATCCTCGGCCACATCGATCTCGTTCGAGCCGACCAGCGGCCAGATACCCAGGTAGACGGCCTGTGCATCGTTGTACTTGGCCACCATATCGGCTTCTTCGGCCCCCAGTTCGACGCGCGCCACATCGCTCAGACGCACGATGGCGCCGCCGCGCTCGGTCACGATCAGATCGTTGAACTCATCGACCGAGCGCAGGTCCGTATTGGCCAACAGGTTGACCTGCACCAGGTTGCCCTTGGTGCGGCCCACGGCAGCCAGGTAATTGTTGCGCTGCAGAGCCGCATGCACATCGCCGGGTGAGAGGTTGAGCGCGGCCAGGCGATCCGGATCGATCCATACACGCATGGCGATCGGCCGGCCGCCTTCGATGGTGACGCGTTGAACGCCGGCAAGGGTGGACAGCTGCGGCTGCAGCGTGCGCATCAGCCAATCGGTCATGGCCGGCACACTGCGCGCGTTGGAGGTGAAGCTGATATAGAACGACCCGTAGGGCCGATCGGCGCGCTGCACCTCGACGACCGGCGGCTCGGCTTCGGCCGGCAACTCGGCGCGGACCTGCTGCAGGCGCGCAGTGACCTCGGCCAGGGCTGCCGTGCTGTCGTGGTTCAGTTTAAGGCGCACCGTGACCGTGCTCAGGCCGGCGCGGCTGGTCGATTCGATGTGATCGACGCCGCTGATGGCCGACACGACGCGTTCGATAGGGGTGGTGAGAAATCCGCGCACAGTCTCGGCGGCGGCGCCGGTGTAGACGGTCGTGATGATCACCGACGAGCTTTTGATGTCCGGATATTGCTGCACCGGCAAGGTCGTCAGCGCCCGCCATCCTGCCAGAACGAGCACGAGGTTGACGACCACTGCCAAAACGGGATGCTTGATGAAGATATCGGTGAACGAACGCCTTTGAATGTCGTTATTGGGTTGCTGAGGTTCGCTGTATGTCTCCATGGAACGCCTCACTATGACCTGTCCTCCGGTCGTCGGCAATGGCAACCAGAGTGTTTTCACGAAGTTTGAAAGAACCTGAAACCGCGATCCGCTCACCGGCGGCAAGACCGGCATACACCGCGATTTCATCGCCGAGCAGCGTGCCGCTCTGGACCTGGCGCCGGTGGGCGCGGGGCTCACCTTCCGTATCCGGCGCAATGACGAATACGTGGTCCCCCTCCGGTCCTTTGCGCAACGCGCTCACGGGAACCGCGACCGCATTGCGGGGCTGGCCAACCGGCACGCGCACGCGTACCGAAGAACCCGGCGCAGGTGATCTGGCGGCGCCTTCAATTCTGGCGCGGACCAAAGCGTTGCGGGTGGCCGGATCGATGCGCGCATCAAGCGCCGCTATGGTGGCGATGACGGGCACCAGATCGCCGGAGACGAACACATCGACATTCTGGCCCACCTTCAGGTCCCAGGCGACCGGCTGCGCCACCGTGAAATCCACATGCACGGCGTCGTCGACCCCCTGCAGCGTTGTCAGAAGGGTGCCTGCGTTCAGATACTGGCCAGGGTGGACATCGGCCAAACCGACGCGTGCCCGGAAGGGCGCCCGTATCGTTTTGCGAGCGATGGTCGCTTTAATGCGCGCGATATTCGCCAGCGCGACGTCGCGTTCCGCAGCGGCCCGATCCACCTCGACTTCAGACACGGCCCGTTTCAGATAGGCCTGCCGCACGCGTTTGAGCGTGGTCTGCGCAAGCGCGGCCTGCGCGGCCTGTGCCTTCAGTTCGGCCTCTTCGACGGAAACGTCGAGTCTGACAAGCATGGTGCCGGCTTCGACAATTTGCCCGGGTATGAGCATCACCTGGCTCACGGTCCCGGGGAGTTCATTGCGCAATGTGATTGAACGCAAGGCGATAACCGTCCCGATGGACGTTGTCGCCGGGCGGTGTTTGAATGATTTTGCAACAGCGACCGTCACCGTTTCCTTCGGCTCGGGCTGATTTGCGGAGGCCGCATTGGCTTCCTGGGTGATGGCGTGTTTCCATGCGGCCAGACCGAGGCCGATTCCGGCGACCGCCACAAACAGCAGAAGGGCACTTATGGTCATTTTGATGCGGTTCATTGTTCTATCTCCAAATACCTCGATATCGAGATATATTATAAAAAAAATAAGGTATGCGGTTAACGCCTGTGACCCACTGTCGATTGGCGAAGATAAAAGTGTATCATACGGCTATTTCCCGTTGCGGTTGCGGACATGCCGCACTACTTTTTCTAAAAGTCGCACAAGTTCCTCTTGTTCGTCAGTGCTCAAGGCATTGGCGACGCTTTCCAGGTTGTGTTCATATTCGACATGGGCGGCCTCGATGTAGCCTTGTCCCGGTTTGGTCAGTGCCACATAGCAGCAGCGCCCATCTTCGGTATCCCTTATCCTCTTGACATAACGTATTTTTTCCAGACGGTCGATGGCGGCAGTCATGGCCCCGCTGGTCAGATGCACCCGTTCTCCGATCTGGTTGATTGGCGAAGGCCCCTCGCGCAGCAGCGTTTCCAGTATGGCGAAATCGGAAAGCCCAAGGCCGGTATCGCGGATACATTTGCGGCCAACTTTTTCGACCAACCGGCAGGCTTTGCGCAACGCCAATCGTATTTGTGATCCCTTTCGCATGGGAGTAGCTTAAAACAGTGTATCTTTATGTCAAGATAGTTTGGTTTCCGTTAATTCGTTCATCGGCTTATCCCGTTCGGTCAATGCCTATGGTGCGAAGTGTTAAGTGTAAAGTTTAAAGTGTAAAGTTGTAGGGTGGGCACTGCCCACCATCGTAGGCGCAACCATTTCCGCAAATAACATCCTCGGTTACCGACACTGACCCTGCCCAAGCGGCGGTCAATTGGTAATTTCTAATGGTGGGCAATGCCCACCCTACTCTCCACCTATGTCTCAGGATAACCAGAGTCATCGTTATTTGATACATTATCGGGTCGATTCGCAGGTTCATGGATTAATCGATGGTGCATGTGGTTTCTAATTGGCGAAGTTTTTTGGTTAGAAACAGTTGTTCCGATTTGAGTTGAATCTGCTGCAGGGCTTTGCGAAAATGCTTTGCGGCAGCTCGGCAATCGTTCAATTGGGCTTCGAATTCGCCCAGAACCGCATACAACAGGTAATAGGCATCGAGGCGCCGGCTTTTGCGAATCGCATGCAATGCCGCGATCCCGGCGCGTGGCCCTTGAACCTGGGCGACGGCCACCGCCCGGTTGAGCAGTGCCACCGGTGAAGGGTCGATGCGCACCAATTGGTCGTAAAGTGAAAGAATGCGTGGCCAGTCCGTGGAGGCGTAATTGGCGGCGGTGCAGTGGCAGGCGGCAATGCCGGCCTGAAGATGATAGACGCTGAGCGTGTCACCGGCCGCGGATAGCCCCAAGTGTACGATGCCGCGATGGATCATGGCCCGATTCCACTGCGAGCGGTCCTGCACCTCGAGCAGCAGGATGTTTCCGCCCTCATCGACCCGTGCGGGCAACCGGGCACCATTGAAGAGCATCAGGGCGACCAGGGCGTGTGTGCGCGGTTGGTTGCCCACCGGGTGTTCGGCCAGCAACATCGCCAGTTGGGTCGCTTCATGACACAACTCCTCTCGTATCAGGTTTTCGCCACGGGAGGCCTTGTAGCCTTCATTGAATAGCAGGTAGAGTGTTTGCAGTACGGCGTCCAGACGCGCGGTCAAGGCCTCGCCTGAGGGTATTTCAAAAGGTATGCACAACTCGTTGAGTTTTTGCCTGGCACGCGTCAGCCGCTTGGCGGCGGCGGCCTCCGAGGTCAGGAAGGCCCCGGCGATTTCAGCCGTGCTGAACCCGCACAGCGTTTTCAGGGCCAGCGCCGCCTGGGATTCGGGCGGTATGGCCGGATGACAGCACGCGAACATCATGCGCAAGCGGTCGTCCTTGATTTCGCTATCGAACAACGGTGCTTCGTCGACGGCGGCATCCGGCTGCGGCGGCGTCATGGCCGCTGCGATGTCAGGCTGTTTACCATTGAAAATGGTTTCGCGCCGGATGACATCCAGCGCAAGATGCTTGGCTGTCTGCATGATCCAGGCGGCCGGATTTCGCGGGACGCCGTAATACGGCCAGGTACGCAGCGCCCGCACCAACGCCTCCTGGACCACGTCTTCGGCCAGTTGCAGACGGGTGACACCGAATAGTCGCGTCATGACCGATACCAGCTTGCCGGCCTCTCGGCGGAAGAGCGATTCGGCCAGCTGCGCGATATCGCCGGGTGGTGGCAGCATATCCTGGTGTTGCGCGCCGTCCATGGCTTATACCTCCGCTTGGGCCAGCGCATTGGCGCGCTGCATGGTCGGGCACTGCGCGATTACGGGCCGCACCTCGATGGTGATGCCATATTCAAGCGCGGGGTTCGACTTGGCGATCTCGAGCGCCTCGGCAAGATCGCGTACCTGCAAGAGGAAATACCCGGCGATGGCCTCCTTGGATTCGGCAAAAGGACCGTCGGCCACAAGGTGGCCCTTTTTTCCGGCCACGATTTTGCCCTCAGGCGCCAGCGGTTGCGCGCCTTTGATCTTGTCCCTGCGGGTCAAGTCCTCGAACCAGGCGCTCCAGTTGCTCATGACCTTCTGAATTTCTTCAGGGGAAAGATCTTTATCCCAGTGCGTGCCGCGAATGAGTAAAAGATAGTCTGACGATGCGGGTGGTGTGCTCATGGCATTTTCCTTTCCTGTGTCGTTTTCGATAGAACGACGAATGACTGTGCACGTTCAGGACATTGCCGATGACCGCTCTGGTGTTCCAGCAATGTGATAAGCGGCAATGGACCTGTAAATGGGGTGAAGCGTGTATGACCCGGAGAAGATCGGTACTGCGCTGAATGCCGTCCGATCCATTGCCGCATCCGATCAAATGGATCTTCTGCGCCGGTAGTGGGCTGTCATGATGCATTGCCACTGCCCGTCATCGCCCAATAGGTAAGATGTCAGCACCCGGTGATCATCGCTCCTGAACTCGGTCACATCCTTGTACTTCGCCATCTTGCCTTCAACTTTGAAATCCGGCCCATCGGCGTAGAGGCTCAGCACTTTTTCGGCTGCGTCCAGTTCGCCATTGTCGTACACCCAGAGATACGTCATCATCGAAGCGACAAATGTGCCCACATAGCGCTTTTTTTGCGTGTCAAAGCCGATCGACAGCAAAGTGGTCGCCTCACCCATGCCGCCCGGGCACTCGCCCTTGCCCTCGGCCACAATCCAGAGCCCTCCGATGGCCCGAACATTCTCGACTCCTTTGAATTTTTCGGGTGGCTGATCCGGCGCCATGGTCGCCTCACCTTCAAAGGTCCATTCACCCACGAACTTGTGCAGCCATTCGTGTTCCTTTTGCGGCTGGGCGTTCATCATTGATTCCTGTTGGGTTGTATTGGTATCCATATATCGGCCTCCTTGCTTTCGTCGTGTTCTGGCTGTTGTGATTGTGTTGTTCAATCATATGACGAACACGCAGACGGATTCAGGACAAAGCAGGTCTATTTCAGGCAGTAGGGGCGAAAAAAAAATCGCGTTATGAAAATGTTCAGAACCTTGCTTGGATGAACGCGACTTTTTACAATGCTGTCAAGGTTTGCCGTTAAAGTTGAAGTTTCAGTTTATAAAATGCGAAATATTGTTTATGTATTCGAGAAAATAATTGTGTTCGAATGCTGCTGCCCGTATGCTGACGGAATCGCCACCCTCATAAAACGAACGATCCATTGCGCCTCCGCCCATTGGTGAAAGAGAGAGGTTTATGGCATTTTTTGGTAATCTGAGCATCAAAAGCAAGATCCTTTCCGTCGTATTTCTCATCATCGCACTCGAACTGGCCATGTCGGCCGGCGCCATCTATTTCCTGGACGCAGTAAGCAATCGCCTGACGCGTTTGATGGATGTGGATGCCAGAAAAATGCATCTGGCTGCGCTCGTAAAAACGAATCTGTTCGAAATCCACCGTGCGCAGAAGAACATTATCCTGCATCCCTCGCAGGAGGAAATCGAACGTCAAAGCGATCAGAAGACCCTGCACCTTTCCAGACTCCGCCTCAACCTGGCCGATCTGGACCGGCTCACGAACCAGCAGGAGCGGTACGCTTTTATCGAATTGAACAGCCGTCTGGATGACTTTATGAAGGTGTTCAGGGAAATTGAAGCCTTGATTCCCAAAATCGACGTTTTTCCCAACGGGCAACGATCGGACGCTTACGCCGCCGCGATAGCGCTCTCGTTCGGTAGTGCCCGGGACGCCTACAACCGGCTTTCCGAACAAATCGATGGCATCCTCCAGCGCATGGATGAATCGATGGCGCGGCATCGCGTCGAAAGCGAAGACTACTTCAAGCTCGCACTGACCAGTGTGCTGATCCTGTGCTGTTTAGGCATCGGTGTGGGTTGGGGGGCGGGCCTGCTGGTCGCGCGCAAAATCTCCGCGGGCCTGGATGCCGTCGTAACCGTGACCGATGCCATTGCCCGCGGCAAGCTCGATACCCCCGTCACGGTGACCAGTGCGGACGAGATCGGTCGCCTGGCAGCATCGGTCAAGCAGATGCAAGGATCCCTGATTGAAGCGTCCGAAGCGTTTGCCAGTCAGAATTGGATTAAAACCGGCATCGAACGCGTCAATGAGGCCATGCGCGGCCAGGTCCGTGTTGCGGATCTGTGTCGCAATGTCATCACCGAGATCGCCACTTATACGCAAGCGGCAGTGGGGGCCCTATACGTGGTAAAACACCGCTCCGAACCGATGCTCGCGTTCGGCGGGGGCTATGCCTGCACCCGCGCGGAGCGGATTCCCAAGGGCATCGATGCCGGCCAAGGATTGATCGGTCAGGCCGTGCTGACCAAAGCGCCGATTACCGTCCAGGATGTGCCGGCCGGCTACATAAAGGTGTGCTCCGCGCTGGGAGACGGCTGCCCGGCCTGCATCAGCGTTGCACCGTTACTGTTCGAAGATCATGCGGTCGGCGCCATCGAGCTGGCCTTTTTCAAGACGCCGTCCGCATTGCAGCGCGACTTTCTGCAACAGGTCCTGCCCAAGGTCGCGATCACGCTTCAAACGGTTCGTGGCCGGGAAGAGCTGTCCGAAGCGCTTGCGCGCGCGCAGGTCCTGACCGAGGAGTTGCAACAGCAGCAGGATGAACTCAAGGCCACCAATGGAGAACTGGAGGAGCAGACTCAGCGACTGAAGCAGTCCGAAGAAAAATTGAGGCAGCAGCAGGATCAGTTGGAAGAGGCCAATGCGGAACTCGAGGAGAAAAATGAGTATCTGGAAAACCACAAGCAGATCATCGAGCGTGCAAACCGCGAGCTGGAAAGGAGCCAGCGCGAGATCGAAGAAAAGGCCGAGCAGCTGGCCATGTCCGGAAGGTACAAATCGGAGTTTCTGGCCAACATGTCCCACGAGCTGCGCACACCCTTGAACAGCATCTTGTTGCTGGCGCGCATGTTCTGCGACAACAAGGAGGGCCGCCTGACCCCAGAGCAGGTGCGCTCCGCGCACATCATCCATAGCAGCGGCAGCGATCTGCTCACGCTCATCAACGAGGTTCTGGATCTGGCCAAAATCGAATCGGGTCGAATGGACCTGCGCGTCGAGCGGCTCGACCCGCGGGAGCTGGCCCGGCAAATTACCGATCAATACACCCATCTGGCTGCGGACAAGGGGTTGCCCATCGACGTGCAAACACGGCCGGATTGCCCGACGCAATTGCGGACCGATCGCAAAAGGCTGGGACAGATTTTGCGCAACCTGATCCACAATGCGGTCAAATTCACCGAAAAAGGCGGGATCCACATCGTCATCGGCCGTCCGGATCCCGGTGACGTCCTGCCGGCGGGCATGCGCGCGGAGAGTACGATCGCGATTGCTGTGACCGATTCGGGCATCGGCATTCCGACCGAAAAACAACACCTCGTGTTCGAAGCTTTCCAGCAACTGGATACCGGCGCCGCCCGCAAGTTCGCCGGAACCGGCCTGGGGCTTTCAATATCCCGGAACCTGGCGCGTTTGCTGGGAGGCGATATTCTTCTTTTCAGCCGAATCGGGGTTGGTTCCACATTCACGCTCTATTTGCCGGATGAACTGCGCCTGCCTGCCCCGGACCCCGAAGCGCGCATCGACCGCCCTGGATTGCCCAGAAAGATCGAACCGGCCGCCACGCCTCCCGTCCTTGAATTGCAGAGCGTCCCGGACGATCGCGAAAGTCTTGGCAAGGACGATGCCGTCATCCTGGTCATCGAGGATGACCCCCTGTTTGCAGAGCATCTGATCGGTCTGTGCCGCCTGAAAAACCTCAAGGTGCTGCATGCGCCCAGCGGCCAGATGGGGCTCGACCTGGCTGCCGCCTATCTGCCCAAAGGCATTCTTCTGGACATCCATCTGCCGGAAAAAGATGGCTGGGCTGTTTTGGAAGCGTTGAAACAAAACCCCAATACCCGGCACATCCCTGTGCATATCGTCTCGGTGGAAGACCCCGATATCGAAGCGTACGCAAGGGGCGCCATCGGTTTTTTGACCAAGCCGGTGCAGGCTGAAGATCTTGAACGTGCGCTGGCCAAGTTGGAAAACGTCTTCGAAAGGCAGATCAAGGAGTTGCTTGTAGTCGAAGACGATCAAAATCTGCGCGGCAGCATTGTCACGCTGATCGGCAATACGGATGTGCGCACCGATCAGGCTGCCACGGCCGCCGAAGCGATCGCCGCGATTCGTTCCAAACGGTACGACTGCATGATCCTCGACCTGGGCCTGCCCGATATGAACGGCCTTGACATGCTGCGTCTGCTTGAAGGGCAGGCGCAGGAGGTTCTGCCGCCGGTGATCGTGTATACCGGCCGGGAACTCACGCGCGAGCAGGAAGCTGAACTGCAGGTACATTCAGAATCGATCATTATCAAGGGCGTCCGTTCGGAAGAGCGTTTGTACGACGAGGCCTCCTTGTTTCTCCATCGGATCGTGAAGAAGATGCCCGAAAAACAGCGGCGCATGATCACCAATCTGTACGACGCCGACATGATGTTCAGGGATAAAAAAGTACTACTCGCGGATGACGACATGCGCAGCGTATTTGCATTATCCAAACTGCTGGAGGAAAAGGGCATCCAGGTTCTCAAGGCCGAGAACGGACGTAAGGCACTCGATCTGCTCGACACCCACTCGGATGTCGATCTGATCCTGCTCGATATGATGATGCCGGACATGGACGGTTATGAAACCATGCAGCGACTCCGGTCTTCGGAGGACATGCGGAACATTCCGATCATTGCCCTGACCGCCAAAGCCATGAAAAAGGACCGTGAACGCTGTATCCAATCCGGGGCCAGTGATTATCTTGCAAAACCGGTGGACCTGGGAAGATTGCTCTCCATGATGCGCGTCTGGATGTATCGGTAGGATGGAAAAAGAAGATATCGAAAACATAGCGCTCGACCTGCTGATCGAAGCCATTTACCGTCGTTATGGTCATGATTTTCGGGGCTATTCGAAGAGCCACATCCGGCGGCGGATTAAACAGTATGTCGAGCGGCGCAAGGATGGCTGCATATCGACGCTGATTCCGGAAATACTTCACAACGAGGAGCTTTTCGAAACTCTGCTCCACGAACTGTCGATCACCGTGACGGAAATGTTCCGCGACCCCTTTGTCTTCCGCAAGCTGCGGCAGGAAGTGATCCCCTTTTTGCGGACCTTTCCATTCATCCGCATTTGGGTGGCGGGATGCGCCACCGGTGAGGAAGCCTACTCCCTGGCCATCATATTGAAAGAGGAGGGGCTGTATGACCGCACGACCCTTTTTGCCACCGATTTCAACGACGCCGCCCTGGAAAAGGCCAAAATCGGCGTATACCCCGTTGAAGCCTTGCGCAAGTATGCCGGAAACTACCAGCAGGCGGGCGGCACCGGCTCGTTTTCCGACTACTATCATGCCAGATACGACTCGGCGGCGATCGCGCCGGCCCTGAAAAACAATGTGGTGTTTGCCAATCACAACCTGGTGACGGACGGGGTGTTCAGCGACATGCACCTGGTTTTCTGCCGGAACGTCATGATCTATTTCGAACGGGAACTGCAAAACCGGGTCCTTGGAGTGTTTACGGAAAGCTTGGTGCATGGCGGTTTTTTATGCTTGGGAACCAATGAAGATATTCTTTTTTCGGATGACCGCCATTCTTATCGGAGCATTGACGGACCGGCCCGTATATTTCAGCGGTTGGCGGTGCGTAATTTCAGGTGATCCTTTTAATAAAAGTTTGGAAACGATGGGGAGTTTTTAATGACGCATCAACTGAAAATATTGATCGTCGATGACAAGCCTGAGAACTTGTTTGCTCTTGAGCAAATCCTCGGCGACCTCGATGTCACGGTGATCAAGGCCACCAGCGGCAACGAAGCTTTGATCGCTTCTTTAAACCACGAATTCGCCCTGGCCATCCTCGATGTGCAGATGCCCGCAATGGATGGGTATGAACTGGCCGAGCTGCTGCGGAGCCAGGAGCGGACACGCAACTTGCCGGTCATTTTTCTCTCCGCCGTGTACCACGAGGAGTGTTATGTTTCCCGAGGCTATAAAGCGGGTGCGGTCGATTTTATCGTCAAACCCTATCATCCGAACATTCTTCTGGGCAAAGCATCCGTATTCCTCGAACTCGCCCGGCAGCGAATGGTCACTGAAGGTATGGCCGAAGCGTTGCAATCCGCCAATGATGTTCTCGAATCGCGGGTGCGCGAACGCACCGCGTCGCTGGAACGGACCAACCAGGCGCTGCGGACCTCTGAAGAAGAATTGCGCGCCCTTTCCGCCCGGATATTGACCGCCCAGGAGGAGGAGCGCAAACGTATCGCGGCGGAGTTGCATGACAGCCTCGGTTCCTCGTTGAGCGCCGTCAAATTCACCCTCGAGTACCTGCGCGAATCGGTGTCCGACAAAGCTGTGCAGGATTCCTTGACCAGGTTGGTGCAGATGGTGCGGCAGACGATCGACGAGGTGCGCCGCATCATGGTGAACCTGCGTCCGCCGGTGCTCGACACGCAAGGCGTGATCGCCGCCATCGACTGGTTTCAGGATCGGTTCGGTCCGGTATACAGCGGTCTTACGATGCATAAAGAAATTGCTGTCCGGGAAGACGTCATACCTGCGCAATTGAAAATCGTCATCTTCCGCGTCATCCAGGAAGCCGTTCACAATGCCGCCAAACACAATACCGCGGCCCGGGTCAGTATTGTTCTAAAAGAGACCGACGGCCGTCTCGATCTGTCTATCCGTGACGATGGCATCGGCTTCGATGTGGACGCCGTTCTCAACCAGGCAAGCTCAAATACAGGACTGGGCCTGACCACCATGCGCGAACGGGTCGCGTTGTCCGGTGGCCTCTTTGCGCTCGCCTCGGCCAGGGGGCAGGGCACCGAAATCAGTGCAAGTTGGGCGCTTTCTGTATAGCGACTGCCGGTTAAAACTCGGCTGCGGCGATAATGGTTGCCCGGCGCGCGAATACTCCTTAGACGGTATGGAGATCGTCTTAGGAGGGCCTTACTTTCTCCCAGAGGGGGAAAGCGTATGTTCGGAAAAAAATGGAAACTTTTTCGATTGTCCGGCTTTGAAGTCAGCATCGATCTGAGTTGGGTCATATTGGCCGTTCTGATTACGTGGTCGCTTTCCGTGGGGTATTTTCCCCTGCAATTCAAGGATCTGTCCTCGCAGTCCTATTGGATCATGGGTGTGACCGGCGCTTTAGGGCTGTTTGCCTCGATCATACTCCATGAATTCGCCCATTCTGTGGTGGCGCGCCGGATGGGGTTGCCCATGCGCGGCATCACGCTGTTCATTTTCGGTGGCATCGCCCAGATGGGCGACGAACCTCCCAATGCCAAAACGGAATTTTGGATGGCCATCGCCGGCCCGCTCGCCAGCATCGCACTGGCGATTTCCTTTTACGGGGTGTATGCGGCCGGGATGGCCGGCGGTTGGCCGATAGCGTTTAACGGTGTCATCGGATACCTGGCTTTTATCAATATCGCTCTGGCCATATTCAATCTGATTCCGGCCTATCCCCTGGATGGCGGCAGGATCCTGCGAGCCATATTGTGGCACTATAAAAAGAACCTGCGCTGGGCAACGCGTGTTTCGGCTTCGATCGGCGCCGGTTTCGGCGTCTTCTTGATCCTATTGGGGGTCATCAGGGTGCTGTACGGCAATTTCATCGGAGGGATGTGGTTTTTTCTCATCGGCATGTTTCTGCAAGGCGCGGCCAGGGCCTCCTACCAGCAGTTGGTTGCGCGCAAGGCACTGGAAGGTGAACCGCTGGAACGCTTCATGACCCATGACCCGGTAACCCTCTCGCCTGCGCTGCCGCTGGACCGGCTGGTCGACGATTACTTCTACAAATATCACTTCAAAATGTATCCGGTTGTCGACCCTGAAGGCCGCTTGATCGGCTGTATCCGCTTGCAGGATGTGCGCACGATAGAGAAGGAAAAGTGGGCCAGCACCTCCGTGAAAAGTCTGATGCGACCCTGTTCACAGGAAAATACCATCGAGCCCCAGGCCGATGCGGTCCAGGCCTTGGCGCGCATGAACCAGAACGATGTCAGTCGCCTGATGGTCGTGGACAAAGGTCAGTTGACCGGCATTATCGCGTTAAAGGACATGCTTAAATTCCTCTCGAACAAGATCGAACTCGAAAATCCATAAGTTGACGTCATGCTGATCTTCTCCTTCAATTGGCACACCCCTGAGGGGAAATACCCAGGCGATCGATGTGCTCTCCTGTTTGACTTCATAGAGGGGGTTGTGTCATAATCTACTCTCCTCTTCGCAAAGGGTATTGAGCAAATGCTTACCTGACGGAAAACGCTTGTGTGTGAATGTCGTGGCGTTTTCCTTCACCTGATAACCCTAACGTGAAATCTCACCTTCAGAAGGAGTTTAAACATGCAGCAATGGCCCCCGCCTTCAGGCGGTCCCTCATTGGAGGAAATGATCGAGAAATTCAGGAAATATGTGCAAAAGAACAAAAGCATTCCCATCATTATGATTGCAGCCCTGGCCGTGCTGATCCTTGCCGGGACCAGCTGGTTCACGGTCCAGCCCCAGGAGACGGGCGTGGTGCAGCGTTTCGGCAAAGTGGTGCGTTCCGCTCCTCCGGGCTTGCATTTTAAATTGCCGTTGGGGATCGAAACCGTGCGCCTGGTGCCTACCGCACGGGTGCTTAAAGAAGAATTCGGCTTCCGGACCATCGATACCATTCCCGGCGGCCGCACTCGCTATAATGCAGGCGATTCCAATAAGGAAGAATCCCTGATGCTGACCGGCGATCTGAATGTCATCGATGTGCAGTGGATCCTTCAGTATCGCATCGAGGACCCGATTCGCTTTTTGTTCTATGTGCGCGACACCCCTAAAACGATCCGTGACATCACAGAGGCGGTTATGCGGCGCGTGGTCGGCAATCGCCTCGGCAGCGATGTGTTGACGGTCGATCGCGTGGAAGTGGCCACTGAAGCCAGAGAAGAGATCCAGAAAATCCTGGCGGACTATGAAACGGGGGTGCGCCTGGTGACGATCGAATTGCAGGATGTCACCCCGCCCGAAAAAGTCAGACCGGCTTTCAACGAGGTCAACGAGGCGCGCCAGGACAAGGAACGCACGATCAACCAGGCGCAGGAACAGGCCAACCGGGAAATTCCCAAAGCGCGTGGCGTGGCCCAGCAGGAGATCTCTCAGGCCGAAGGTTATGCTCAGGCGCGTGTAAACCGCGCCAAGGGCGAAGCGAACCGGTTCGAGGCCATTTTTAACGAATACCAGCAGGCTCCCGAAGTGACCCGCAGACGCATGTACCTGGAGGCCATGGGTGAGTACCTGGCCGATATCAAGGGTATTTATGTTGTCGATGACGACCAGAAAGCATTGGTGCCCTGGCTGCCGCTCGGTACGGGCAATCCGACGGTGACCCAAGGAGGAAAATAGACCATGAACAACACGCTTAAAACAGTGCTCGTCGGTGCCGTGGTGATCGTTCTGGTGGTTCTCTACAGCGCATTCTACACCCTGGAAGAGGGGTGGCAGGCTGTCATCGTGCAGTTCGGGCGGCCAGTCGGCGAAACGGTGACCGAAGCCGGTCTGCATGTCAAATTACCTTTCGTACAGGATGTGCGTCGCTTCGAAAAGCGGCTCCTGGTGTGGGATGGCGATCCCAACCAGATTCCCACCAAGGGGCGTGAATTTATCTGGGTCGATACGACTGCGCGCTGGCGTATCTCCGATGCGCGCACATTTCTTGAAAATGTCGCCTCCGAGGAGGGTGCGCAATCGCGTCTGAACGACATCATCGATTCGGTGGTGCGCGATCAGGTGTCGAGCAGTGAACTGGTCGAACTTGTGCGCAGTTCGTCCTGGGAAGTGCCCGAACAGGAGAAACTCGAAGAAGTTGCCGAGGAGCAGGAAAAAGAATTGAAGAAGGAGATCACGCGCGGACGCCAGGAGATCACGCGCACGATTTTGAACGAAGCGCGTAAAATCATCCCGCAATACGGCATAGAACTGGTGGATGTGCGCATCAAGCGTCTCGATTATGTCGAGAGTGTTCGTGAACGCGTTTATGATCGCATGATCTCCGAGCGCAAACGCGTCGCCGCGCAGTTTCGGTCGGAAGGCGAGGGGCGCAGCGCGGAAATTCTGGGCGAGATGGAAAAAGAACTGCGCCAGATCCGCTCGACCGCCTATCGCAAGGTGCAGGAGACGCAGGGCGGCGCCGATGCCGAAGCGACTCAGATATATGGCCGCGCCTACAATCGCGATCCTGAATTCTATGCGTTCCTGAGAACCCTGGAAGTCCTTCGGGAACGGCCTGAGAAAACCACCGTGATCATGACGACGGACAGTGATTTCTACCGCTATCTCAAACGCGCCGCCCCCGACAGTGGGCCTTCAGGTTCCGCAAGAGCGCGATAAATGATAATTGCGCGCAGGGCGGATGCATTCGACCGCCCTGCGCCTCTGCGGCTCCGCACCAGTCGCCAGTCCACCTTTGTGTTCGCCCGGATCGAGCGATGTCGATATGTCGTTCGCCCGGAATGCCGTGCGTCGGACGCGGGCGAACACAAGGTTCGCCCCTCCGGGTGCAACCACTTCCACCTTACTTCGCGAGAAGGTGCCGTCGCACAAAATCGATCACATCGGCGATAGTTTCATTCTTGTTTGTTTCGTTGAATACTTCGTGCATGGCGCCGGCATAGATCTTTTCCTCGTAATGCCTTCCGCGCAGATGTTGCATCATCGGACGTGTCTCGGCCATGGGCACCAGGGGATCCATTGCGCCGTGAAGCCACAGCATCGGCAGATCGCCCGGCGCGCTTGCAGCTTTGATCGTATCCATCATCCGGAGCATGGCCCGCAGGGTGGGTGCCTTGAACGGTCCGTGCCACACCAGTGGATCGTCGGCATAGGCATGCCCGACCGCCGGATCGCGCGACAACGTGGCCGGATCGAGCGGAATATCGGGAATCGGATCCATTGCCAGAAGCTGCTCGAGCACTGCGCGGCTGCCGAACATCGGTCCGGACAGCACCAGTGCAGCCAGTTCGCTGCCGTAGCGCTGGGCGTAGCGTGCCGCGATCATGCCGCCCATGGAGTGACCGATGAGCACCGTGGGCAACCCGGAATATTTGGCCGTCATGCGGATGGCAGCATCGTGCAGGTCGGACACGACTGTTTCGAAATCAATGATCGTTGCCCTCTCGCCGTCGGAGCGGCCGTGTCCTTGATGGTCCGGGCCGACCACCGCCGCGCCGGCCGAACGGAGCGCCTCGGCCACGTGGCCGTAACGTCCGATGTGCTCGCCGTACCCATGCGCCAAAAGCGCGGTCCAGGTGGCCTTATCATTGGGCCACTCGCGCACAAAAAGTGTTCCGACCGCTTCGCTCGGGATCTTCCAGTCAAGTGACGGCCCCATATTCTCCTCCTTTGGGTTGACGTTATCGCTTAATGCAAACCATGCGCAAGCCGCCGCAACGGTCTCGTCAGTGGCAATGGTTCGTTCATTGATTTGCCTGAAAGTGGTCCATATCTATGCGCGAGAATCGAAAACGGCTTTGGCATCCACCATTTCTGTTCCTGCTCATAGTAGTCTTCTTTCATGAGATTCAATTTTGAGCCCGCTTTCGGGATTGGCGCGGAAGAGGTGATATCGAATGGAGGGTGGCGTGGGCCACCCACCACCGGATCCCCGGGGTTTTTTTATCACAAAATAATTTAACCTTCAATTCAGCTGAATGGAAGCAATAAAGCTGATGATATCGTAAAAAGTCGACATCTGCCATTTGAATAGTCCTCGTACAAGCTGCACCGGGCGAACTTTGTGTTCGCCCGGTGCATGCGATGGGATACAGCCGTTGGCACAGATGCATCTGGGTTGGACGCGGGGAACACAAGGTTCCACCCTGCGGGTGAAACGGGGCATTGTGCTAGGGCGGCGGGTGGGACACGCTCGAAATAGACCTTCCGCCGTTGATAGACTATTCAAAAAAAATCCTTAGGCATAATAAAACTGGCCAGGCATTGCTTTGAAGGTGGCAACTATCCGGAAGGTAAAAAAATGGTGAGAATGCAGCAACGCTTGAGCGGCATCCTCTGTGGTCAGAAGGCGACGGCGCGGTTCAAATGAACGGCGCCGTCGGATGCGTCCTATAGCTGAGCGTCTGAACCACACCTACAAGGCGTCAGCGCGCGCCTTGGCGATGGTTTCCAGGAGACGATCGTGCGGTTGAACAAATTTTTCCACACCCTGTTCTTCGAGCATGTGCGTAACGCGCTCGAGATCGATATCGAACTCGGGCAGGAGATCAAGGACCTGCCGGGCCCCATCTATGCCCTCGGTCAAGCGCGGTTGCGGTTGTCCGTGGTCGCGATAGGCGTTCAAGGTTTCCCAGGGCAGGGTGTTGATCGTGTCAGGGCCGATCAACGCCTCGACGTATTTGATATCGCTGAACTCCGGTTCCTTGGTGCTGGTGCTCGCCCACAACAGGCGTTGCGGATGGGCGCCCATGAGACGCAGGCGTTCGAACCGTTTGCCTTCGAACAGATCCTTGTAGATCTGGTAGGCCAATTTGGCGCTTGCAATGGCCACCTGGCCATAAACCGCCTCGATCGCAGCGGCGTTTTCCGCATGGTTTTCCGCAATGCGTTTGAGCATGCCATCGATCCATACATCGATCCGGCTCACAAAGAAGCTGGCCGATGAAGTGATGCGATCGATCGGGAGATCCGCATGCGCCCGCCTTTCGAGCCCTTCGAGGTAAGCTTCGGCCACTTGCCGGTAGCGCGGCAAACCGAACAGCAGCGTGATATTGACATTGATCCCCTCGCTGATCAGCTGGGGAAAGACAACCATGCCCGCATCGGTGGCCGGCACCTTGATCATGACGTTGGGCCGTTTGAGCGCCTGCCAGAGCCGGCGCGCCTCGGCCAGGGTGCCGTCCGCATCGTAGGCCAGGCGCGGATCGACCTCCAGACTGGCGAACCCGTATTTGCCATCGGAATGTTCATACAGCGGACGTAGCTGATCGGCCGCCATTCCGATATCCTTGATGGTCAGGGTCTCGTAAATTTCTTCCACCGAGCGTCCCTCACGGGACATGGCGCGAATATCCGCATCGTAATCGCCGCTGTGGGCGATCACCTCTTCGAATATCGCCGGATTGGAAGTGACCCCTCGCAAGCCATCGCGCTCGATCAAACGCTTCAATTCGCCGTCCTCTATCATCTGGCGGCGGATGTAATCGAGCCAGATGCTCTGCCCGAAATTCTGAATGGAACGCAGCGAATTAGGTGCCATGGAATTCTCCTCCCTACGGCCCGGTTTCCAGGGCCGCCACTTTTTGCAGCCGCCGGCGGAAACGTTCGGCATCTTTGTAAACCGCCGACAGATAAGTTTTAACCAGTTCAGCCGCCAGCTCATAACCGAGCACGCGTCCGCCAAGGCAAAGCAGATTCATATCGTCATCCTCGACGCCCTGGCGGGCCGAATAGCTGTCCATGATCAAGGCTGCACGCACGTTGCGAATTTTGTTGGCAGCGATGCCTGCGCCCACGCCGCTGCCGCAAACCGCCACGCCACGCTGCACCTCGCCCCGTCCAACCGCGCGCGCCAGAGGGACCACCCAGTCCGGGTAGTCGTCCTGGGGGTCCAGTTGAAAGGCGCCAAAATCGGTCCATACCCAAGAGGTCTGCGCCAATTCCTTGAGCAGGCGCTTTTTAAGTTCGAACCCACCATGATCCGCGGCAATACCGATGCGCATGATCATTGCTCCTTTCGCTATGATCGCGTCACTTTCAGCCATCTCGTCATGTACATCCAAGTGGACGCGTGTGTCCCGGAGGAAGCTTGCGGCGGATAAGATCGATACCTCCGGCCAAGCCGGCGTACAAATACAGTTAGACTTTTTTTTGTGCTTTTCAAGGGCTTAAAAAAACAATCTGGTTATCCACTTCGGTTAAGTGAGATTTGGGTTTGGGTGATGTGACGCGGACCACCCGCCGGGTCACCTCCTCCGTGCCAATGCCGAATACACTTGCAGTTGTAGTTGTAGGGTGGGCATTGCCCACCACTCTTCCCTGACATCGTCCAAGCGATTGGATAGACACCGGATTGAACATAGCGATGGAACGTCAATAGCAGAGGCGAACAATATAAGATAAATGGTGGGCAGTGCCCACCCTGCCTGCTGCTGCCTGAATTGTTGCCAAGAATGTGCTATCGGCGGACGCACGCAGTCGCCTTGCCGAAGGACAGGGAAGAGATACCCGCTGTCAGGGGCGGTGCATGCCGGGGGAGTTGCTTGTTTTCTATTACGTTACGGCAATGATTGCGCTATGCGGCAGAAAGATCACGCCTGTTCTTCTTTGATTTTGTGTTCGTACCACAAATCCTGGTGTTGTTTGGCCCAGGATGCATCGACGCTGCCGCGCCACATGCCTTCGAACGTGCCTTCGGCGCCGATGGTGCCAATATAGATGTGTCCAAAGGATGCCGCGACAAAAAGAAGACCCACCGTGGCATGGATGGCGTGGGAGATCTGCATGGTCGCGCGGCTTTGACCCCAGATCGGGAAATCCAGGATGACCCCGGTGACGCCCACCACAATGCCAGCCAGGATCATCACCCAAAACCAGGCTTTCTCACCGCCGTTGACCTTTTCGGCATGCGGCCGGGGACCTTTGCCCACCATGCCGCCCAGATTCCGGAACCAAATGATATCTATCTTTTTGGGAATATTGTCCTTGACCCAGATAATGAACTCCAGCAACAATCCCGCCAGGAACAGCGGGCCGCTGACATTGTGGATCCACAAGGCCCACTGCATGTAAGCTGCAAAAGGGGCCTGTCCGAAAACCGGAATCAGCACGGCGCGCCCGAAAAGATTGCTGGCGCCGGTCAGGGCCAGGATGATGAAAAACAATGCCGTGAACCAATGAAGGATGCGTTCGGCCAGCGAAAAGCGCGCAATGCGGATACCCGAGCGCGGCTCTTCGAGTTTGTCTTTGCCGACAATCAGAAAAAACAGCATGATGGCGGTAAAAACGCCGGCCAGAATCCAGGGAGAAATGCCGGCGATGAGACCATTGCGGATTTCGCGCCAATTTTGCCCCCCGTTGTGAATCAGAACATCGTGCCCCGCTGAAGAAACGGCTGTGTAGCCGGAGACCCCTTCTCGCACGCTGCCCCAGAAGTCACCGCGCGGATTGGGGCCGCGCTCCTGTGCCATTATGACCGCGCTCAACGTGAGCACGCAAAGCAGACAGAGGCATAACCAACAGGCGCGTCGCCGGGTAAGGACGAAATGCTTTTTCATGGTGGCGAATCTCCTTCGAAGCGATCGGATTTAAACGTTAACGATCGGTTTGGACCCACATGAAGCGGTGCCGCAATATTTGCTGGTTTTCCAGGGTGCGCGCGCGTTCCTGCGCGAGCGGGTTGTCTTCGCGAACCCAAGGTTCCTGAATCCGTTGGCAGGCGGAGGCCAAAAGCAGGATCGCCAGCAGTATTCCAAATAGGGCGCGTTGCATTTTTTTTGTATCCTTCCCGGTTCGGTTCACCGATCGGTCTGCACGGCCCTAACCCGTTCGTCCAGTTGGGCGTGCAGGCCGCCTTGTTCTAATTTGCTTAGCAGCGGATCGTCCGCCCCCTTGTAGTCATGCGGCTCATACCAGGTGGTATTCGGTGACCGGTAACAGCCGACGGCCACCGACGCGATGAGGCCCGCGATGATCCCAATACCCGCTGATCGAATGATCTTCATAGTGTCGGTTCCCTTGTTGATTGCCGGCCTGAGCAGGGACTGCATAATGTTTCGCGCGTCTATCCGGGGTTCACCCTACCAAGAACCGGTTTCATTTACTTCTCTTTGTCGTTTTCGCTACGGTTTTCATTGCCTTGCCCGGGATAGGCCGCCTCCCAGCGCCAAAAATCCATGCTGCCGCCGCGTTTCATCACCCGCTTGCGATAGATATCCGATACCAGGGTGCCATCGCCGGCCAGCAAGGCTTTGGTCGAACACATCTCGGCACACAACGGCAATTTGCCTTCGGCAATACGGTTGCGGCCATATTTGCGGTACTCTTCGGGGGAATTGTCGGGCAGCGGGCCGCCGGCGCAGAAGGTGCATTTGTCCATTTTGCCGCGCACGTTGAAGGCCTGCTGCTCGGGATACTGCGGCGCGCCGAACGGACAGGCATAGAAGCAATAGCCGCAGCCGATGCACAAATCTTTGTCGTGCAAGACAATGCCGTCGACGGTGGTATAGAAGCAGTCCACCGGGCACACCGCCGCGCAGGGCGCATCGGTGCAGTGCATGCAGGCCACCGAAATCGATTTTTCACCCCGCTTGCCGTCATTGATCGTGACGACATGCCGGCGGTTTATGTCCCAGGGCACATCGTGTTCATTGTTACAGGCCGTCACGCAGGCATTGCATTCGATGCAGCGTTCGACATCGCACAGGAATTTCATCCGCGCCATCGTTCATTCTCCTTTCACGCCGGGTAGATGCGGCAAAGGGTCGCCTTGGTTTCCTGCATCTGGGTAACCACGTCATAGCCGTACGTTGTGGCTGTATTGCATGCTTCGCCCCTGACATACGGGACTGTCCCGGGCGGGTACTTGTCTTTCAAATCCTTGCCCTGGAACCAGCCGCCGAAGTGAAACGGCGTCCACACCACACCGACACCCACCCGTTCGGTGACCATCGCGCGTACTTTGATGCGCCCGCCTTCGGGGCCCTCGAGCCAGATGTACCGTCCATCCTGAATGCCCGCGTTGCCGGCATCCACCGGATTGATTTCGGCGAACATGTCACGTTGCAGCTTGGCCAGCCAGGCATTTGAGCGCGTTTCGGCCCCGCCGCCTTCGTATTCGACCAGGCGTCCGCTGATGAAGGCCAATGGATACTTTTTGGAATGGTCGGTGGATTGAATCGACCAGTAGCGCGTGGGTACCCGCCAGAAGACCTTGCGGTCGTCATAGGTGCGGTACTTCTCCACAAGGTCGTAGCGCGGGGTATACAGCGGCTCGCGGTGCAACGGCACCCCATCCGGGAACGTCCACACCACGCAGCGCGCTTTAGCGTTGCCGAAGGGGGCACAGCCGTGCTGTATGACCACGCGCTGGATGCCGCCGGACAGATCCGTTTTCCAATCGACTTTATTCAGCGAATCCGAAGAGTGGGCCTGCGCCTCACCCGGTCCTTCCGATTGGGTTTCGGGCGCATCGCGGGTGCCGGACACTTTGCGGATGACGGCCATTTCGGCTTCGGTCAGCTCCTTTTCCCAGCCCAGTTCGGCCAGTATCTGGTAGGTGAATTCCGGGTAGCCGTCCTCGATGGCCGATCCCTTGCTCCAGGTGCCTTCGGCGAGCAGGTTCTCACCGTCGCGTTCGACGCCGAAGTTGGCGCGGAAGACCAGACCGCCTTTTGCCACCGGCTTGCTGGGGTCATAGAGAATGGGGGTGCCGGGATGCTTCATCTCCGGCGTGCCCCAGCATGGCCAGGGCAGGCCGTAATACTCTCCGTCGCAAGGGCCGCCCTCGGCGCGCAGGGTGGTGGTGTTGAAGGTGGATCGATACTGGGCGTGCAGCCTGAGCCGCTCGGGGCTCTGTCCGGTGTAGCCGATGGTCCAGGTGCCCCGGTTGATTTCGCGCAGCAGATCTTCGATCAACGGCTCTTCGCCATTGATTTTAATGTTTTTGAACAATTGATCGGCAAAACCGAATTTCTTGGCGAACTTGTACATAATGACATGATCGGGCAGTGCTTCAAACATGGGATCGATGAGTTTTTCGCGCCACTGCAAGGAGCGGTTGGATGCGGTCACCGAACCGTAGGTCTCCAGTTGGGTGCAGGTGGGCAGCAGATAGGTATCGTTCCGGCGGTCGCTCATGACGGCCATGTGGGTGGGAAACGGATCGGAGATGACCACCAGTTCGAGCTTCTCCAGGGCCTTTTTCATCTCCACCCCGCGCGTCTGGCTGTTGCAGGCATGCCCCTGGAAGAAGACGGCGCGAAAGTTGCTACTCTGGGCCAGGTTGTCCGGATTCTCGAGTACGCCGTCGATCCACCGTGACACTGGAATACCGGGGACGAACATGGGGTACATGTCTTTGCCTTCCACAGTGGGATACTGGCGGCTGTTGTCGAAACGCGCTTTAAGCCACTCGTAATCCACCTCCCAGACCCGGCACCAATGTTTCCAGGCCCCTTCGGACAAGCCGTAGTAGCCCGGCAGGCTCTCGCAGTTGGGCCCCACATCGGTAGCGCCCTGCACGTTGTCATGCCCGCGGAAGATGTTGGCCCCCCCGCCGGCCACGCCGATGTTGCCAAGGGCCAGCTGCAAAACGCAGTACGCGCGCACGATGCTGCTGCCGATGTGGTGCTGGGTGCCGCCCATGCACCAGACAATGGTGCCGGGCCGGTTTTCGGCCATGATTTTGGCGACCTGGAAGACTTTTTCGCGCGGCACGCCCGTTACGTTTTCTACTTCTTGCGGCGGCCATTTGGCCACTTCCTCGCGGATGCGGTCCATGCCCCAGACGCGCTGGGCGATATACTGCTTGTCTTCCCAACCGTTTTCGAAAATGTGCCACAGCAGGCCCCAGGTAAAGGCGATATCGGTACCCGGTCGCAAGCGCACGTAGAGATGCGCGTGTGCTGCCGTGCGCGTGAAACGCGGGTCCACCACAATCATCTTGGCCCCGTTTTCCTTGCCGCGCAGCACGTGCTGCATGGCCACCGGGTGCGCCTCGGCCGCGTTGCTGCCGATAAAGAGCATGGCTTTGCAGTTGTGCATGTCGTTGTACGAGTTGGTCATGGCGCCATAGCCCCAGGTATTGGCCACGCCGGCGACGGTGGTGGAGTGGCAGATGCGCGCCTGGTGATCACAGTTGTTGCTGCCCCAGAAGGCGGCGAACTTGCGCTGCAGGTACGCCCCTTCGTTGCTGGCCTTGGACGAGCCGCACCAGAAGACGGCGTCGGGGCCGGATGTTTCCCGGATTTTAAGCAGGCGGTCGCCGATCTCTTCTATGGCCTGATCCCAGGAGATGCGCGTCCAGGCGCCATCGACCAACTTTGTCGGATACTTCAAGCGGCGACTGCCCATGCCGTGAAAGCGGACCGAAGCCCCTTTTGTGCAGTGGGCGCCCAGGTTGATCGGCGATTCGAAGTCAGGCTCCTGGCCGGTCCAGACACCATTCTGAATCTCGGCGATCACGCCGCAGCCCACCGAACAGTGCGGACATATGCTTCGCCGGAATTCGGTTTTGACCTCCGGCTGGGGAATGTTTTGCTTATCCTCGGCCGCGGCCATCGCAATCGGCGGCAACAGGCCCAATAGGGCGCCGCTGCCAATCAAAAGGCCGGAGCGTCGCATAAAATCGCGACGATCCATTCCAGCGGTTGTCTCGTTCGATCCTTTTTTCTCTGCTGTACGGATGTCCATTTTTCATTCTCCGCATTTCATGTTGAGACTCTTATTTATGGTATCTGGTTATCCACTTCGGTCAAGTGAGATACGGCATGGGGTGACCTTCACCTCCTCCGTGCCAATCCCGAATACACTTCGCCAATAGTCAGTGGAGCGAACAGGATGACCAAATTATGGTAAAGCACGCAGAAACGTCCATGTATTCATCGCATTGACAGACTACTTTTTCTTGCGCTTTTCGATGGAATTCCGATTTGCCAAGCCATGAGAGACTATTTGGCGGCTGTTTCATAATATTTACGGATATGCGGTGTCAGCCGGTAGCCCGCTTGCGGCGTGCGCGGGGCATCCGGCGGTCCTGATGGGGGCGAACGTTTCCACGCCAATGGGCTCAACGCCAAAGCGCCGCCGATCAAGGCCAGTTTTTTGAAGAAAGAACGTCTTCGATTCTGGAGTACTTTTTCAGACTGCATATGCTGCTCCTTCACGCTTGTTTTGTCTCTGGTATAGTGAACAAGGACATTTCAATGAACGCTTGCCGCGCAATGCGCACGCAGATAGATCTGCTCCGCATGCAGCAAAGACAGACCCAAACCGGCCGCGGCGCGATAGAAGCGGGCGCTGGGCGCCTTTTGCACATCGGAGAAAAAGTCGACCATCCAGCTGGCCACATGGTCATCGAAAAAGCGGGCGTAAGTCCGCAGGGGAATCGTGCGCCTGCTGCCGAGCAATGCCATGGTCTCGCACAGCAGCCCGGCGTGATCTTCGGCCTCATGCACTTGGGGACGGCGTGTGAGGCCCACTTTGACCAGATCCTGTCGCAGACGGGCCAAGGGAAGGGCCATCAGCAATCCTTCGCGGTACCACGACGCGTAAGGGACGACTTCTCCTTGGCCCAGGCCCACGAAAATGGACTGATACTCTCGTTCGACGGCCGTCACCGTGTGCGCGCGAGCGGCTTTGCGCAGGTCGATCCAAGCTGCGATCAGGCGTTGGGGCATGCTCGCATCCCATGCCATACCCTGGAGTTGACATAAAAGATCGTGGTTGGGCGCCCGGTTCAGCAGAGCAGCCAGCAACGTATAACTGTCTGTGCGGGCGTTCAAAAATGGCGTATCCGGTGCGGCTTCTTTGGGTGTGGCTATTTGCATGAGGGCCTCGTTTGACTTTCCACTGTTAGCAGCGATGACACCGGTTTACTTTTCAGAAATATTTCCTGTACACGGCACTGGTCGCACATGTGCAAACGATTTTGGCCCGCGATGTCCGCGTACATCCAATGCCCGCGCAGCTTGCGCTGAATGGATGCAATCATTTGACTGGAAGCGAATACACGGCCGCAGAGGCTACAACGCGCGGGTTGGATCTGGTGCAATGCTGACCGCGACGCAGTGCTGATAGGGTCCGGATTCATGCGCGGCACCAGGGTGATGGCCTGTTCGGGACAGACGTGTGCGCATGCGCCGCATTGCACGCACAGGCTTTCCATAAAACCGAGTCCGGGCGCATCGCCACTGATCGCGACCAGCGCTTTCATTCGGCAGGCGCCGGCGCACGCCATGCACAGCGTGCACTGCGCCCCGTCGATCCGCACGGTTCCAAAAGGCGCGCCATGGGGCAGCGCTACGATGGTCGATGGATTGCGCCCATGCCGGGCAAGGTGCCCGGCCGCCCTGCGGATCAGGATGCGTTCGAGGTGGTCGAAGGAATACTGCGCGGGTGGCACGCTATAGCGGTTCGACAGGGCCGGCAGACGCGCCGTTGCGCCTGTGAAGGGCCACAGACCGATACAGTCATCGGAAAAGCCCCATGCGGTCAACAGGCACAGACTCCAGCGCACCTCTTCGGACAGTCGGCGGCGCACGTGGTCGCCCACAGTGTCGTCGACCAGGATCACCACGCCGGCGGCCCCCAGGGCCATTGCAGTCAGCAGGGCCGCCATTCCGACCAGACCGATGGCCGCTACTTCCAGAACCACCACGGTCGCTTCCGACTCCCGCCCAGTAGCCGGAAAGTCGGTCCCTTGTTGGAAATACACGACAATCGGCGCGGCGCCTTGTTGGATATGGGGCGCCATGGCGTCCCGCAGGTCCTGCAACAATACTTGCGGGGTGGCCGGCAGCCACCGTAACGCGTCCGTGGGGCAGGCGCTGACGCAGGCGGCACATCCAATGCAAGCCGCATCATTCATTTGGGGCGTATCATCGCCGGGGTGTATGGCACCGCTCGCGCAGCTTTCAATGCAGCGGCGGCAAACTTCGCGGCGGGCATAGCGATGCAGGCAGCGGTCAGCCGTAAGGGCCACGAACCGCGCGCCGGCCGTGCGGTCGGCTCCGGCCGCGGCCGGAAGTTCAACCATGTCCCGATCGGGCATGGGCTCAATGGCCTGCGCGCTTGGGACATCCGTTTCCGGTTCGGCAGTGGCCGCGTCGCGCAGGCGTTCGCGATGATAGCGCATGTCGGCTGTTTCCACAGCTCCCAGGGGTGTAAACGCGCGGTAGTCACCGCTGTAATCATCGAGACTGTCGGATGCAACGTACTTGCCGGAAAGCAAGAATGCCCGCATTTTATCCGTAGCGGTAAGTGTCCGGGGCTGCATGCAGGCCGTTGAGGCCTGCACTGCGGATGCGTCACTCGGGTCGGGTTTGTCCAGGGTACTCCCAGCCTGTGGCTGATCGGTGGGCATAGGCCGTTTCCTTTGCTGTCAGCTCATGAGGATCTTTGAATGTGGTGTGTTTCATATCCTACAGAGGAAAAGAGGACCCGGGACAGTAGGTCTATTCCCTATTTCCATCCAGCTTCGACTGTACGCCCTTGGGGTGGCTTCGCTGAAGTCTGATGACCATCAAATCAACTCACGCAAGCGGTCGCCCAGGATGGTTTTGATGATCCTGCCCCGGTAAGGGGTGCCTTTGGCCAGGGATATCGCCAGTTCCTTGGCTTGCTCGTAGGTAACCTTGGGCGGCATGGGCGGTTCGTGCGTGTCGACGATGGCATCGACCAGCACCGGTCCCGGTGTACGAAGGGCCTCTTCAAGGATGTCGCCGCACGTTTTGGGATCCTCGATCGTGTAGCCGGTACCGCCGCAAGCGCGCGCCACCGCGGCATAATCGATATTCTCCAATTCACAGCCGAATTCGGGGTTGCCGTTGATCACCATCTGCTCCCATTTGATCTGCCCCAGAGAATTGTTTTTGATCACGATGACTTTGATGGGCAGTTTGTATTTGACCGCTGTCGAGAACTCGGCCATGAGCATGGAAAAGCCGCCGTCACCCACGAAGGCGACTGACTGCCGATCGGGATAAGCGATCTGTGCGGCGATGGCATACGGCAATCCGCAACCCATCGAGGCCAGATTGCCCGATACCGAGTGCATCTGCCCACGTTTTACAGGAATCTGACGTGCCCACCACGTGGTGATAGTGCCCGAATCGCAAGAGACAATGGCGTTGTCGGCCAATCGTTGGCCTAACTCCCAGGCGACCACCTGCGGCTTCATCGGTCGGGTATCCACGCTGCCGCGTTTTTGCATGAGTGCATGCCACTTTGCCATCTGGCCGCGGCACTTATTCAGATGGTCCGACTCGGACCGGCGGTTGAGCAGCGGGATCAATGTCTGCAATGTTTTACCACTGTCCCCCACCAGTCCGACATCAACCGGAAAGCGCATACCGATGCGCTGGGGATCGTAATCGATCTGGATGCCACGGGCTTTGTCGGGTTTGGGGTAGTACTCGATATACGGAAATCCGCTGCCCACGATCAAAAGCGTATCGCACTCTTCCATGGCGGTGTAGGAAGCCTCCGTGCCGAGCAAGCCTACCGAGCCGGTAGTATACGGGTTGTCGTCGGGGACGACGGCCTTGCCCAGCAGTGCTTTGACCACAGGGGCCTGCAGTATTTCGGCCGTTTTTAGTACCTGATCGGTGGCCTGCAGGGCGCCCTGGCCGACCAATAGGGTGATCTTGCGGCCGGCATTGAGGATCTCGGCGGCTCTGTGCACGTCTTCGCCGCTCGGCTGGCGTGCGCCGCGGGCGAATTCGGAAGTGGTGTGGCGGGCCACATTGCGCTTGGAGCGGGTATCCGCATCCAGAGGCATTTCCTGCATATCCACGGGCATGGTGACGTGGGCCACCCCTTTGTAGGCCAACGCCGTCCGGCAGGCCAGTTCCATGACATTGCGAACATGCGCCGGACCCATGACGCGCGCATTATAAACGCTGACATCCTGGAAGACCTTGTCGAGCTCCACATCCTGCTGGGTCTGGGTGCCGATCAGATCGTGGTACTGCAGGCCGGTCAACGCGATAACCGGTGTGCCATCCAGTTTTGCGTCATAGAGCCCGTTGAGCAGATGGATACCGCCCGGCCCGGATGTCGCCAGACAGGCGCCCAGCTTGCCGCTGTATTTGGCATAGCCGCAAGCCATGAATGCGGCCGCCTCTTCATGGCGCACCTGGATGAATCGGATGTCGTCCTGGCGCTGTCGCAATGCTTCCATGATGCCGTTGATGCCATCGCCGGGTATACCGAAAACGACCTCCACGCCCCAGTCAATCAATGTGTCAATCATGATATCGGCGGCTGTTGTTTTCGCCATGACGCCCTCCTCACCCTATGGGGTTGATAGGATACGGAACTTCTGGTTATCCACTTCGGTAAGGAGATACGGCGTGGGGTGACGTAGAAAAGCCCCGGATCACCTCCTCCGTGCAATCCCGAAAACGCCATTAGTCGTCCGAACTGGATAACTAAATGTGAACCCGAACTCTAAAGACGAATTGAACAAGGTGATATGGGGTTGTGGCTGTATTAGTTTCGGTAACGCAGATTATACCTGCTTATCATCTTCCAGTCCGGGACTTTCTTGTGCGTACCCCTGGATGGCCAGGGCGGCTGTAATCAAGGACAGATGCGTCAAACCCTGTGGCAGGAATCATCAGGTTTTGCCATGATGGCGAAGCGCATCGATCAAGCCTGACTTCTGCATTTTGGAGCGGCCCGGGATGCCGACCTCTTTGGCTTTCTGGTAAAGATCATCCCGGCGCCACTCCTCATAACGCGGCGATTTTCCGCCCCGTCGGCCTGCTTCAGAGCGCGGCGTATTGGCGATGCGCGCGGCTTTTTCCTTGCTCATGCCTTTTTCGCGAAGTTTCTCGTAACGTTCATCATCCTTAATCTGCGGGCCATGATCCTTGACCATTTTGTGTTCCTCCGAGTTCAGTTATTTCCTTAAATGTAATGCAGGGACATGCTCTGAGAATTGGGTCGCCGGATTAAACCCCGCAAGAATAATGCGTATTGCAAAGCATGATTTACGGTAGTCAGTTTTCGTCCACCACAGGGTAACCGCATTTGCGTATGGGCCGCATTTCAGAAATGGAACATCGTTCTTCCTCGAGAGCGAACCTTGTGCTCGCCCGATGCGTAATGTCGGTCAATTCCGGGGCGAATGGACACCGTGATAGTCACGGTGCCCGTTGTAGGGGCGACCGGCGGTCGCCCGCGCGAACCACTGAATTTGAGTCATCGCACAGACTGGCGCGGCCTTTTTTCTCCCGCACCCATGATTGCCTGGCCTGCCGGCTTTGCACCCGCACCGGGCGACCGCCGGTCGCCCCTACAGGTGGGATCCCCTGCGAGAACAATTTCAAATGCGGATACCCTGTCGTCCACCATCAGTAATCTTGACAGCCCCGACGGCGCAAAGTATTGGGTGGTCCGAATGTAGGGTGGGCACTGCCCACCACTATTGCCCGCAAACAACATCATCGGTTTTGACACTGATACGCCCAAGCGAATGGATAGCCACGGATCGAACATAGCGGTGAAACGTTGAATACGGCCAGTCACAGAGGCGCTCGACATAAGACAATGGTGGGCGATGCCCACCCTACCTGGCTTCATCGCCCCTGCCTTGCGTTGCTGCGCAAGGCTCGGCCTCGGCGTCCTGCGTATCATCGGCGTGCCTGATTAACTTTGCCGGGGCCCTGTCGTCCACCATCAGTGATCTTGACAGCCCCGACGGCGCAAGGTAGGTGTAAGGGCTTTGATAAAATAGTTTTTATTGAATGGTCCACTTTCCGATAAAAAAATTCGACTCCTGAGCGAAACTGAAAACAGATGAAAAACGGCGATATTTTTAACAATAGAGACAAATCCGAATATACCGCGGCCTCGGTGGAAGTCCTCGAAGGGCTCGAACCGGTCAAGCGGCGGCCGGCCATGTACACGGATACCCAACGGCCCAACCACATGGCCCAGGAGGTCATCGACAATGCGGCCGACGAAGCCATTGCCGGGTATGCCGACCGCATCGAAGTGGTGCTGCATGAAGATGGTTCCATTCAGGTCACGGACAATGGCCGCGGCATGCCGGTGGACGAACATCCTACCGAAAAGGTGTCCGGTGTAGAGGTCATCCTGACCCGGTTGCATGCCGGCGCCAAATTTTCAAATAAGGATTACCGGTTTTCCGGAGGCCTGCACGGGGTTGGCGTGTCGGTGGTCAATGCGCTGTCCAGGCGTCTTGAAGTGGAAATCAAACGCGATGGCAACGTTTACACCATGGCGTTCGAACACGGCGAAAAGGTCCAACCCCTCGATCTCGTAGGTAAAGTGGGCCAAAAACATAGCGGCACGGCCGTGCATTTCTGGCCCGAACCCAAATATTTTGACAGTGTCACATTCTCGGTAGGGCGGCTCAAGCACATCCTGCGCGCCAAGGCCGTGCTGTGCCCGGGTCTTTTTGTCAGTTTCGAGGATCGCAAAACCGGCGAGCTGGAAACCTGGCATTTCGAAACCGGCCTGGATGAGTACCTGGTCAATGGCCTGGCTGATTTGACCTTCGTCCCCAATCCGCCGTTTTCCGGCAACTACCAAGGCGCCCAGGAGCAAGTGACCTGGTCGGCCACCTGGCTGCTCGAGGCCGGGGCCGGGCAGGGCATCGGTGAAAGCTACTGCAACTTGATTCCCACCGCGCAAGGCGGCACGCATGTCAACGGGTTCCGCGCCGGCCTGCTGGCCGCCATCAGAGAATTCTGCGACTTGCGCAAGTTGCTGCCGCGCGGCATTAAAATCGGTCCGGAGGACATCTGGGACACCTGCTCCTACGTGCTTTCGGTCAAGCTGCAGGACCCCCATTTCGCCGGGCAGACCAAAGAGCGTCTGGCGTCGCGGCAATGCGCCGATTTCGTTTCCGGGGTCCTCAAAGACAGCTTCAGCCTTTACTTGAACCAACACGTTGAAATCGGCCAGCAGCTCGCCGAAATCGCCATCGCCAAAGCGCGCCGGCGTCTGGATGCCGCTAAAACGGTGATCCGCAAAAAAGCCTCAGGCGGTCCCGTGCTGCCGGGCAAGCTGGCAGATTGCATCAACGATGATCCGGCCCAGTGCGAGTTGTACCTGGTCGAGGGTGATTCCGCCGGCGGGTCCGCCAAACAGGCCCGCAACCGGCATTTTCAGGCCATCATGCCGCTGCGCGGTAAAATCAAGAACACCTGGGACGACCGCAGCGAATCCGTTCTGGGATCAAACGAAATTCATGACATTTCGGTAGCCATCGGCGTCGAACCCGGCGGAACCGAAACCAACGGTCTGCGCTATCACAAGATCTGCATCCTGGCCGATGCCGATTCGGATGGCCAGCACATCGCTACCCTGCTGTGCGCCCTTTTTCTGAAACACTTCAAGCCCCTGGTCGACGCAGGGCACATCCACGTATCGTTGCCGCCGCTGTATCGCATCGATATCGGTAAAAAGGTTTTTTATGCCTTGGATGAATACGAAAAAGAGGCCATTCTCAAAAAACATGCCGACCACCGGAGCAAGCCGATCATCCAGCGCTTCAAAGGCTTGGGGGAAATGAACCCGCAGCAGCTGCGCGAGACCACCATGGCCCCGGAAACGCGCCGCCTGATGCGCCTGGACAGTGACCCGCAGGAGCAAGAAGGCATCCATGCCATGATGACGATGCTGCTGGGTAAAAAAAGCATCGATGATCGCAAGCTCTGGTTGGAAAGAAGGGGCAGTCAGGCCGAAGAATTATAAAGGGCGCAGGCATTCAGCCTCCCAGGGCATCCACAGCCGGCCATAGCGGTCGCTGGGCAAACTGATATGGAAAACGTTTATGCAGAAGAACAACCATCTGGTCGAATCCATTCCCATCCATGTGTTCAGCGAACAATCCTACCTGAATTACGCCATGTATGTCATCATGGATCGGGCGCTGCCGTTTATCGGCGACGGGCTCAAGCCGGTCCATCGTAGAATCCTCTACGCGATGTCGGAGTTGGGACTGAGCGCACCGGCCAAATTCAAGAAGGCGGCGCGAACGATCGGTGACGTGCTGGGCAAGTTTCACCCACACGGCGACACGGCCTGTTACGAAGCCATGGTGCTCATGTCGCAGCCGTTCTCCTATCGCTACCCACTGGTCGAAGGGCAGGGCAACTGGGGGTCGGTCGATGATCCTAAATCCTTTGCAGCCATGCGCTATACCGAAGCGCGTCTTTCGCCCTATGCCGAATTGCTGCTCTCCGAACTCGCCATGGGCACGGTCGAGTGGGGGGCCAATTTCGACGGGACCTTGCAAGAGCCCCTCTACATGCCAGCGCGCCTGCCCAATGTGCTGCTCAACGGCGGCAGCGGCATTGCCGTGGGAATGGCCACCAATATTCCGCCGCACAACATGAACGAAGTGGTCAAAGCCTGTATCCATCTTTTGGATCACCCGGATGCCACTCTGGAAGAACTGTGCGCGCACATTTTGGGGCCGGACTATCCCACCGAGGCTGAAATCATTACCGCTCCCCAGGATATCGTCGAAATTTACCGCAGCGGGTTCGGCACAGTGCGCATGCGTGCCGTGTGGCAGCGCGAAAACGGCAACATCGTCATTCAGGCATTGCCCTACCAGGTCTCCCCGACCAAGGTGATCGAGCAGATCGCCATGCAGATGCAACAGAAAAAACTGCCCATGGTGTCCGATATCCGCGATGAAGGTGACAGCGAGGCGCCGGTGCGCATTGTCATCACCCCGCGATCAAACCGCGTGGATCTGGATGATCTCATGTCGCACCTGTGTGCCACCACCGACATGGAGAACACCTATAAAGTCAATCTGAACATGATCGGCACGGAGCGCAAACCCCAAGTCAAAGGCCTGCGGCCGCTGCTTGTCGAATGGCTGGCGTTCCGCAAACAGACTGTCACGCGCCGCCTGGAACACCGGCTGAACCAACTGCTTGACCGCTTGCATGTGCTCGAAGGGTTGTTGATCGCCTTTTTGAATCTGGACCGGATCATCCAGATCATTCGCACGAGCGACGACCCCAAACCCGAACTGATCAAGGCCTTCTCGATCAGCGAGCGCCAGGCCGAAGCCATCTTGCAGATCAGGTTGCGCCAGTTGGCCCGGCTTGAAGAACAAAAGTTGAAGGCGGAGCAAAAAACCTTGCTGGCCGAAAAGGCCGCCATCGAAAAAGTTTTGGCATCCCCGGCGCGCCTTGGCAATCTGATTAAAAAAGAGATGACCGACGACGCCGCGAAATTCGGCGACGCCCGGCGCAGCCGGATTGTCGCACGTGCGGAAGCCCGCGCCATCTCCGAGACCGAAATGGCCCCTGTGGAACCCGTCACGGTGGTCCTGTCCAAAATGGGATGGGTTCGCACCGCCAAAGGCCACGACATTAAACCCGAAGAGCTGATCTACAAGGCTGGCGATGAATTCCTGTCGGCGGCTTACGGGCGCAGCAATCAGTCCGCGATATTCATGGATTCGAACGGTCGCACGTACGCGGCGGACCCCAATAGCTTTCCCACGGCGCGCAGCCACGGCGTGCCGTTAACCGGTTCTTTTGCGATCGATGCGAATGCGCGCGTTTTATCGGTCGTTATCGCAGAGCCTGAAACAGAATATCTGGTGGCCAGCACCGCCGGCTATGGATTTTTCAGCAAACTGGAGGAGATGCACTCGCGCAATACCAAGGGAAAAGCGTTTTTAAGTCTTCCCGAAGGCGCCGTGCCCCTGACGCCCATACCCATCGACCGTAACATCGACCATCTGTTGGTTGTGGCCGTCACCCGTCAGGGGCGCATGTTGGCTTTTCCCGCCGGCGAACTGCCGCGTATGGCCAAGGGCAAGGGCAACAAGATCATCCATGTGCTGTCCAAAGACATCCTGGCCGGCACGGATGAAATGGCATTTCTCACGGTGTTGCCGGACCAGTGTAAATTCGTCATTTTCGCCGGCAAACGCAGTTTCCGCATGACCTATAATATTGTCTCCGAATTCAGCGGCAATCGCGGAGCACGGGGGAAAAAGCTGCCGCGTGGCTTTCAAGGGGTGTCGGGGATTGCCATCGAAGAAGGGTGATAACATCGCAGATCGGCCGCCGGAGTCGGCTCGCACCCAATAAAGTTGCCTTACATGGTATGTGGGTCTTGTTGTGCTGACGGTGTGATGAAAGGCGCGATGCTGAAAAGATATGGACCGACGTTCTTTGCGCTACTCAGAAAACCCTGGCTGTGGGGAGTACTGATCGTTCTTGCCCTGGGCGTTCCCTTGCTGATGTATGTGGCGGATAAAACGCGCGCTGAGTTTCTGCAGAACCTGGATGCCGTGGCCGCTGAAAAGCTGGCGATCAACGTGGGCTACATGCAAAGCCAGATCGAAAATCTGAGGACCCCCAGACCCTGATCATGCCTAATGTAAATAATGTCAGCACTTTATAGTGACCGATCATGCCGGGATTGTCATTATTAGCGACCGGCCGGCCTTCTTGTATCATTTGGTGGACGTCGCGCAGGATCACGTTGAAGGCCGGCAGCAAGCCCCTTTCAAGGGGATGACCATTCGACCGCTATCCGAAAAGCCGGTCGAATCCGTTTACAAAATCCATGACAGGGGTGACATTGGCGGCATCGGTGTCGTCATGTTCGATCTGGATCATTTTAAACGCATCAACGATACCTACGGACACCTCGCCGGAGACCATGTCCTGACGCAGGTTGCGGCCGTCATTCTTCAGGAATGCCGCAAAAGCGATATGCCCATTCGATTCGGCGGAGAGGAGTTTCTGATCTTTATGCCGTCCGAGAACATGGCGCATATTGTTAAGTTTGCCGAACGGATTCGCAGTATAGTAGAAAAGCGAGATTTTTCCATCGCCGGCCGTCCGCTCAAAGTCACTCTGACTGGCGGCATTGCCACACACCAGCGCGGAGAAACCCTCGCCCAGCTCCTCGACCGAGCGGACCAGCGTCTCTATCAGGCCAAACAAAACGGCCGCAATCAAATCGCGACTGAAACGTAAATACGCCTGAATCATCGAATGAGATTACGTTTTTTCCTGCAGGGGCAACCGGCGGTTGCCCCTGCAGGAAACTCCCGTGGAAAACTTTTTCTTATTGCAGGACGGCTTTGGCCACGGCTTGGCCATCCACAACCGTTTCACCTCTAGCATTCTCGCACCAGGCTCTCAAGGTCACAATGGGTTTGTCCTCCCGGATGGTGAGGATTTTGACGAAAGCGGTCACTTCTTCGCCGATGAATACAGGACCCTTGAATTGAATGTCCAGGCCAAGAAAAATGGTGCCTTCTCCCGGCAGGTGCTGGCCCAGCAGGGCTGAAAAAAGGCTGGACACGAGCATCCCATGGACGACCCTGCGGCCAAAAACCGATTCGGCAGCGGCTTTTTCATCCAGGTGGATTGGGTTTCTATCCTCAGACAAATTGGCATAGGCTTCAACTTCGCCGGAGGAAAACGATTTTTTAATAGAAGCTTGCTGTCCTACGTGCAGTGCTTGAGCCATTGTGCATGCATTCCTTTCTGTCAGATAAGGGTGAATGGTGCTTCTTTAGTGCGGGTAAGCGTGATGGGCAGGCGGTAGCAGCCTGACCTGCCTATCACGAATCATGATCGTTTACGGATTGGGCGCGTGATGCGGGTTATCGGCAGACGTGACATTCAAATGCGCGACGCTGACGGTCATCGACATCGGTTCCTGTCCGACAGGCTCTTTTCGTCGTGCCGGGGATTTCTTTTCCGGTTTTCTTGTCGGCTTGGGGGGCATCTCCCGTTCCGTCAACCACTCTACTATTTTGGGAGCAAATGTTTTCTGGCATTTGCTGCTCACATAGATTCCGATGTGACCGGTATCCAGGCAGATATTGGTGGCATCCCTGCTGGGGACGACCTCCACCAGGCGCTCGCAGGCCTCGGGCGGCACCAGATGATCGAAGCGGCCATAAAAGTTGAGCAGCGGCATGGTCAGGTTATTCAAATCGACGCGCCGGTCGCCGAGCTTCATTTTATTTTTTATCAGCAAGTTCTTCTGGTAGCAGTCTTTCATGAATTGCCGGAAAGTCTCTCCGGGCACATCCGGACTGTCGAAGATCCACTTTTCCATGCGCACGAAGTTCTCCAGGAAGGCTTTGTCCTCGATATTGTCCAACAGCCCGACATATTTGTCGACCATCAGGCGGGCCGGATTAAGCAGTAGAAAAGCGAAATTGAGCAGATCGCCGGGGATATTGCCGAAGGCCTCGATCATATGATCGACATCCATATCGCGCAACCAGATATGCAGCAGTCCCTGCTCGGTGTCGAAGTTGGTCGGCGATACGGTCGTCACCAGGTTCTTGACCTTGTGCGGGTGCATCGCCGCATACATGACGCTGAACGTGCCGCCCATGCAGATGCCCATCAGGTTGATCTGCTGGGAATGGGTCCTGCGGCGCACCACATCGACCATGCTGTCCATGTATCCGTTGACATGATCGTCGATGGTCAGATAGCGGTCCTTGCGTGTGGGCGTGCCCCAATCGATCATATAAACATCCACGCCCCTATCCAGCAAGCTGCGCACCACACTGCGGCCGGGCTGCAGATCGAGCATGGTTTCGCGGTTGATCAAAGCATAGGTAATCAGAACCGGGGTTTTGACGCGTTGCGGGGTGACCGGCCGGTAATGCTTGAGCCGAACGCGGTCTTCAGTATAAACGATATCGCAGGGGGTAGCTGCGATGCGGGTTTCCAAAGAACCCAGAACGTTGCGCGTTCCGTCCTGCAATTTGCGTTGGGTGTTCGCAATTTGCTCGAACCAACGAGTTGCCATGGGACCCACGGACACTTTGGGCATGCTCATATCGAAACCTCCAGGACCAACCGCTTTATCGACAATGTCAGGCCGAACTGCGGCATGTTGAAAGAAAGAGAAAAAGCGTTCTTATAAGTTGGGATGCCTTCAGATATGAATGCAGGTTTTTGATTTAGTATCAGTTATACCTGTGGCCGAACTCCGTGTCGTAGAAGTATATCAGGTCCTCCTGAATGGGTATGGGGGTCAGACCGTATTTGAGTGGGGAATCGATTCTACGCTGCGCTTATATCGTGCATGACAAGTGATCCGCTGAAGCATCTTCTGCAGACGACCGTGACTACGAGCATGTGCAAAAAGAGCCGCTAAAATCGAGTCCGCCGTCGCGCGGAATCAAGCCCGCACCGATTGAACATCGAATGCACTGGCTTAAAGCAAGCGTCATCCGCAGAACTTGCAATCAGCTGCATCAAAGCGCCATCTCGGCTACGATGGGCCTGTCTTAATGTCAATAGTCTACCTTAATACTTTAATTTCAAAACGTTACACGTAAATATTAAAGTGTCCGTAGAGCTTGTTGCGCCCCAGAGCGCGCACGAAGAAACGCACTCAGCAGTGACTTACGGTTACGGGACTGGGCCATGAAGAGGGGTCACATGAAGCTTACTGCCGCTTTATTTGCCTGCATACCCAACGACGCCGCACGCCAGACGCCCGCCCGCATCGCCGGTGGGCTGCGATTTCAGATCGTCTTCGCCGGCATGCACGACCACTGCGCGCCCGATGATGCTGTGCGACCCCTTCAGGGACAGGACTTTATCCACCATCTCCAGATGGGCGCTGCCATCGGACTTGGTTTCGATATTGCCCAGGTCCCCCAGGTGGCGCTTCTTGTCCGTGGGTGCGGCATGCGGTTGCTCGGTCGGATTGTAGTGCCCGCCCGCCGATGTGGCATCTGCGGCCGTACAGTCGCCAAATTCGTGAATGTGAAAACCGTGCTTACCCGGTTCAAGACCTTGTATATCGGCCACCACTTTAACGCCTTCGGATGTTTTCGTGAAGGTGACCTTTCCGCTGACCTGATTGCCCTCAGTGGGGTGAAGTACCGCCACAGCCGAAGGTTCGTGCGAATCCGCAGCGGCTGAACGGTCTCCGAGGGGTCCAAGGCTTGTTGCGGCGGTCGCCGCGATGATCAAAGCTGTCAGATAGATCATACGTTTCATGACACTGCTCCTTTTTGCCTGAGTGTTTCGGTTGTGATTGTTTAGTAATGCCCCGGATCAGGTGTGAAAATGGGGTCGATGCGGTAAACGGTGGCTTGTGGGCGCGGTTTTGGATCAATGGGAGCGATGCCAATACCACATATCCAGTATTGAAATAGAATATCCATACTGCGTACTGTAGGAATACTCTTACCTTCGCCATGTCTGTAGGTTCGGACAGTGGGTTGCACAAGTTCTTCAGGCAAGAAAACCGCAATGCAAAAGGAGGCGTTCAATGACATCATGCACGCTGGCCCTGAATCGGATCGATGCTGTAATTTTCGACTTGGACGGCGTGGTCGTCGATTCGGCCGGGTTGCACGCCGAAGCATGGCGGGAGATGTTCAACGCTTTTCTTCGCCGGCGCGGGCAGGAAGATCAACGCGAGTATCGTTTATTCGAATATGAAAGAGACTATCTCGGGCTCGTGGACGGCAAGCCGCGTTACGACGGCGTGGCCGCTTTTCTATCATCGCGGGGCATCGACTTGCCGTTCGGCGATCCGGCTGACAGCCCGGAGCGTGAGACTGTTTGCGGTTTAGGCAATTGCAAGAACCGTATTTTCAATGACCTCCTGAGTAAAAAGGGCGCGAAAGCCTATGACCCAGCCGTTGATCTGATCCGGCAGTTGCGCGGTCGCGGCATCAAAACGGCTTTGGTCACTTCCAGCAAAAACGGCCGTGCCGTTCTGAAGGCTACGGCGCTGGACCACCTGTTCGATGCCATTGTCGACGGCAACGATGCCCGTGAACACAAGCTGGCGGGCAAGCCTGCACCGGACGTGTTTTTGTTTGCCGCCCGGCAAGTGGGGGTATCGCCGGAGCGCGCGGCCGTGATCGAAGATGCCCGCTCAGGGGTGGCAGCCGGGCGTGCAGGCGGTTTCGGGCGCGTCATCGGCGTGGACCGAAACGACGGCGGTGACCGGGGTGAAGAGCTGCGCCAGCATGGCGCGGATTGTGTGGTCAAAAATCTGGGGCGTGTCCGTCTGGCCGAAGACTCCCGCATCGGCGCAGGTGGGGTGTTGCCCTCGGCCCTGGATCACTTTGACGCGATAAAAAGAAGGCTTTCGGAAAAAGAGCCGGTCATCTTTCTGGATTTCGACGGCACTTTGTCGCCCATCGTCCTGCGGGCCGAGGACGCGCATCTTTCAGCAGAGATGCGTGCTGCGATCAAAGCTCTGGCAAGGCGCTGCACCGTGGCCGTGGTGAGTGGCCGGGATCTGGAAGATGTTCGCCGCCGCGTGGACGTACCTGAACTGTATTATGCCGGCAGCCACGGGTTCGATATCCGTGGCCCCGAAAACCGGCCCATCACCCACCGGCCGGGCGAACCGTTTCTGGCACGGATCGAAGCGGCTGTCCGGAAACTGCGGCCGGCCCTGCAATCCATTGCGGGCGTGCACATAGAACCCAAACGGTACACCGTGGCCGTACACTATCGCGAAGCCGCCCCTGAGGACAGCGCAACCGTCGAGCAGGTGCTGGAAAACGTTCGCGACCAGGTGGGTGACTTGCGTCTGTCGCGCGGGAAGAAAGTGTTCGAGCTGCAACCGGATATGGAATGGCACAAAGGCAAGGCGGTGCGCTGGCTGATGGAGCAGGCCCTGGAACTCGATATTGGCCAGGTGTTGCCGATTTACATCGGCGACGATGTCACCGATGAGGACGCCTTCGAAGAACTACATGACACTGGCATCGGCATTGTGGTCGACGACGAAAACCGTCCCAGCCGCGCTGCGTATCGTTTGCGCGATACCGATCAGGTCAACGCTTTCCTGCGCAGGACCGCCCGCTGGTTGAACGAGCGCACCGTCTGGCAGTTGAACTACCGCGGCTTCGATCCCGACGCTGAAAAGCTGCGCGAAGCGCTATGCACCCTGGGCAACGGCTATTTCTGCACCCGCGGCGCTTCGGCCCAGGCCGTGGCCGACACGGTGCACTATCCGGGTAGCTACCTGGCGGGCGGGTACAATCGTTTGAAAACCGAAATTGGCGGCCACATCATCGAAAATGAAGACCTGGTCAATATTCCCAACTGGCTGCCGTTGACCTTCCGCATCGGCGACAGTCCCTGGTTCAAGATGAACTCGGGCGACGCGTTGTTGTCCTTTCAGCAGGATCTGGATATCCGCAACGGCGTCTTGCACCGGCACTGGCGCTGCCGCGATGACCGTCAGCGTATCACGCGTGTGCACGAGCAGCGCCTCGTTCACATGGGGCAGGCGCACCTGGCCGCGATAACGCTGACGGTCATACCCGAGAACTGGTCGGGCCGCCTGGAATTCCGAGCGGCCCTTGACGGCCGCGTGACGAACAGCGGCGTGGCGCGTTATCAGGGATTGGCCGACGTTCACCTGCAGACTCTCGAAACGCTGCAGGTCGATCCCGACACCGTTTTGCTCAAAACGATCACCAATCAGTCGGCCCTGCAGATCGCCCTGGCCGCGCGAACGCGCCTGTTCGACGGGGATCGGCCGCTGCCGGGCGAGCGTCGCACGTTGACCCAGCCTGGGTATGTCGCACAGTTGATCGCGCTGCATGTGTCCGAAGGGGTAGCCATTCGCGTCGAGAAAACCGTGGCCGTGCACACCTCGCGCGATGCCGCCATTGCCGAACCGGCCCTGGAAGCTTGCCGGGAGGTGCAGCGCGCGCCATCCTTCGCGTTGTTGATGGAAAGCCACAGCCTGGCCTGGGATCACCTGTGGCGGCGGTTCAGCGTCGAATTGTGGCACGCGCAGCCGGCCAACGAAAAAGACCCCATCGATATGATCATGCACCTGTACATTTTTCATCTGCTCCAGACCACTTCGGTCAATACCATGCAAATGGGGCTGGATGCGGGGATCCCGTCGCGGGGCTGGCACGGTGAAGCCTACCGCGGGCATGTTTTCTGGGATGAACTGTTTATCTTTCCGACACTCAATCTACGGCTGCCGCAAATTACACGCGCCTTGATGATGTATCGCTACCGCCGCCTGGGGGCCGCCCGCCGCGCGGCGCGCGGGGCCGGCTTTCCAGGCGCCATGTACCCCTGGCAAAGCGGCAGCAACGGTCGCGAAGAGAGCCAGCGTATCCACCTCAATCCGCGCTCCGGCCGCTGGATCGCCGACAACAGCCGGCTGCAGCGCCATGTCAACATCGCCATCGCTTACAACCTGTATCACTATTTCCAGGTATCCAACGACATGGAGTTCATGTCTTTTTACGGGGCCGAGATGATGATGGAAATCGCCCGCTTCCTTGCCGGGCTGTGTACCTACAATGCCGCGCTGGACCGATATGAGATCCTGCGCGTCATGGGCCCGGACGAGTATCACGATGCCTATCCCGGCGCTGAACAGCCAGGTTTGAACAACAACGCCTACACCAATGTGATGACAGTTTGGGTGCTCGAGGCCGCGCGCCGGATGTTGGATATCCTGCCCGAAGATACGCGTTTCGAGCTGTGTGACAAGCTGCGGCTGCACAAAAAAGAGTTCGGGCAATGGGAAGAGATCTGCCGCAAGATGCGCGTGGTTTTTCATGCCGAAGGTATTATCAGCCAGTTCGAAGGCTACGATGCGCTGGAAGAGTTCCGCTGGGCGGAGTACCGTGATAAATATGGCGACATCCAGCGCCTGGACCGTATACTTGAAGCCGAAGGCGACACACCCAACCGCTACAAAGCCTCTAAACAGGCGGATGTGTTGATGCTGTTTTACCTGTTGTCGGCCGAGGAACTGACCGACATTTTCGAGGGGCTCGGTTATTCCTTTCCTTATGAAACAATCCCCAAAAATATCGAATACTACATAAAACGCACCAGCCACGGTTCAACACTGAGCCGGGTAGTGCATGCCTGGGTGCTGGCACGCAGCGACCGCGTTGAATCATGGAAGTTATTCAACCAGGCGCTGCAGAGCGATGTGGCCGATATCCAGGGCGGCACGACGGCCGAAGGCATTCATCTTGGCGCCATGGCCGGCACGGTCGACCAAGTGCAGCGCGGCTATACGGGCATCGTCACGCGCGACGATGTGCTGTGGTTCAATCCGTGCCTGCCCAGGGAGTTGCACCGGCTGCGCATCCGCATCCGCTACCGCAGTCATTTTCTGGAAGTCGATCTGACGGCCAAGCGCCTGAAAATCCACTCCCTGCACACGGCCCAGGAGCCCATCCGCATCGGCTTTAAAACAAAGATCCATACACTGCCATCCGATTCGTCGCTGGTGTTCGAATTGCCCGACCACCCAGAGCAGTGCGCCGCCGGCCCCAGTGAAAACGAATTGTGCCGGCGTTTCGAAGAAAACGTGGATGAACAGCGGTGATATGCCGGAACGGCCTCGCATTCGGGAGTGCTCGCGTTCCGGCGCGGCGCTGTTACGGCGTGTTCGCAGAGGGGCTGCCCGGCGCGTCTTTTCCCATTTTATACTGTGCAATCAGGCGATCCCGCAGCGTTTTCAGCTTGGTGCTGATGCCGACTTTGTAGATGTGAGGGTTGTCGAAGCGTTTGTATTCGACCGGAAGCAGGGCCAGACGTTCGCGGCAATACTGGGCCGTTTGGGGCAGGGATGGCGGGTCGGAGGTGAGCAGTCCGTTTTGCATGACTCTGTGCAGCAGCGGTTCGGTCGTGTGGCCTTCGAGGGCAAAAGATTTATGAGGCACGAATGGGTGGTGCATGATCGGGATGTTCTCCTCGTCGTCCAGGCCGACCGCGTCGGCGCCCAGAAAAGCGCCCTGATCATCGTAGGCGCGCCATACCTGTTTCTGGTGGGGCAAGGTGATCTTCGACTCATTTTCGGATAGTTTGATGACCGGCTTGCCATCGACATGCGCCAGTTTGTACACACCATCGAGTGCGGCGTCGGGCTGTCCGGTCACCAGGCTGGTTCCCACGCCGAACACGTCAATGGGGGCTTGCTGGTCCAACAAACTTTTGATGACATATTCATCGAGTTGATTGGATGCTGCGATTTGGACATCCGGCAGACCGGCCGCATCCAACATGGCACGGCTGCGTTTGGCCAGATAGGCCAGATCGCCGCTGTCCAGCCGGATGCCTTTGAGCCGCTGCCCCTTTTTCGCCATTTCGCGGGCCACGATAATAGCATTGGGCACGCCGCTGTGCAGCGTGTCGTAGGTGTCCACGAGCAACACACAGTCGTCCGGCCGGGCTTCGGCAAAACTGCGAAACGCGGTCAATTCGCTTTCGTGGCTTTGAACATAGGAATGCGCCATGGTCCCTGACGGCCGCAGATTGAAATCACGCGCCGCCCGAACATTGCTGGTGGCGTCGAACCCGCCGACCACGGCCGCGCGGCTGGCATGATAGCCGCCCAGGGCCTGCGCCCTGCGCAGGCCGAAGTCGATAAGCATGCCTTCTTTGGCGGCAATGCGCATACGGCTCGCCTTGGTAGCGATCAAAGATTGAAAGTTAAGGATGTTCAGGAGTACGGTTTCGACGAGTTGGGCTTCGATCAACGTCCCTTGAACTCTTACAATTGGGGCGGCCGGAAAAATCAGGTCCCCCTCCCGGCAGGCACACAGGGTCCCTGTAAAGCGGAAATTTTCAAGATACGCCAGGTAGTCGCGATGAAAGCCTTGCGCCCGGAGGAATGCCAGGTCCTCGTGGTCGAAGCGGAAATGTGCCAATGCGGCAAGCGCATCCGGCAGACCGGCGAACACCGCGTATCCGCCGTTAAACGGTGTTTTTCGGTAAAAATAATCGAAAGTTGCACGTTGATCCTTGCGGCCCGCCAGAAAATAGGCTTGTCCCATGGTCAACTCGTATTGGTCGGTGTAGGTTGCAGTGATATCGATCATTAGACCCTTTCTCATCGGCATCAGCATAAAAGCGTCTCTACGGGGGTTAAGCCATCCTACGAACATCAACTTTCGGGATTGGCACAGGAGGTGAACCCAAAGTTGCGCTTACAAGGTAAGCCCCCTGAAAATCACTGTCCAGTAACAGCCTGCATAAGCCGCAGCGTATGCTTTACACCCCATTTGATTCGTCGATCGGCTCTATTTCGGAGTTCAAGGCTCTTTATCCGGATAGGAAGCAACTGTGACCTTTTAAAAATACAGGTAAAATTTTCATTTCCTGACGCTGAATCATCCCTGTTGGGCATTTGACAGGCTCTTGCGAATTAATAGTTTCCATGGTCAGCCGATGTCTCACAAAGCCATAAATTGCTCTCGAAAATTAATGTCTGGCGCTGGTGCTGAAGTTCCCGATCATTGGTATGCCACGTCGCCGGAATGATGTACGGCCAATTCCGGACTTTGATCATCGAGTAATCTCATAAAGGAAGCATTCGCTTATGCCCAGCATACTCGGCGTCGGCACAAGTGTTCCGCGCCACAAAGTGAACCAGGAGAATATCACGCATTTTGCGCGACAACTTTTCGATAAAAGCGATTTGAACGTCGCGCGCCTTCTGCCGGTATTTAAAAATGCCTCGGTCCGTGAGCGTTACTTCTGCATGGATGCGCAGTGGTATCACGAAGACCATGGATTTGCCGAAAAAAATGAAATCTATCAGGAACACGGGGTCGCACTGGCGCGTGAAGCCACCCTGGCCGCTTGCAAGGCGACCGATGTCGCACCGCATGAAATCGACCACATTTTTTTTGTTTCCACCACCGGCATTGCCACGCCAAGCCTGGACGCGCACCTGTTCAACCGGCTGCCGTTCAAAGAATCGATCTTGCGCACACCCATCTGGGGGCTGGGGTGCGGCGGCGGGGTGGGGGGCATCGTGCGCGCCTGCGACTGGCTGAAAGCCTATCCGCAAAAAATTGCGTTGGTCATCACACTTGAGTTATGCGGATTGACTTTTATCAGGAACGATCTGAGCAAAAGCAACTTCATCGCCACGGCCCTGTTTGGTGATGGCTGCGGGGCGCTGATCATGGAGGGCGATGAGAATGAAAGCGCCAAACGTACTGCCCCGAGACTTTTTATCGAAGCGACCGGCGCCGTCACCTGGCGCGATTCTCTGGACGTGATGGGCTGGGACGTGGCCGATGAAGGGCTTAAGGTCATCTTTTCAAAAAGTATTCCCCAGATCGTCAAAAAAGCTGTCCGGCCGGTGGTGCTGGAGCTTCTCGCAAAGAAAGGATTGGGGCTGGGCGATATCCGGCATTTTTTGTCCCATCCCGGCGGTGCCAAGGTTATCGAGGCTTACCAGGAGGCCCTGGAACTCAATGATGAGCAGATCCGGAGCATGAAGACCGTGCTGGCCGGGTATGGAAATATGTCGAGTGCAACCCTGCTGTTTGTCTTCGATCATTTTCTGCGCTTTGGCGATTACCGCATCGGCGATCGGGTGCTCAGTACGGCCCTGGGGCCCGGCTTCTTCTCAGAAATGGTCTTGTTGCGATGTTTGTAATGTCGTCTCAAATCTGGGTTTATCTGCTTATCGGTGCTCTTGGAACGGAGAGACTGATCGAAATGGCGATCGCCCGACGCAACCGGCGTTGTCAGCTCACGCGAGGGGCCAGAGAGTACGGCCAATCCTTTTCAAGATGGTTTTTTCTGTTTCACGGGTTGTGGTTTTTGTCTTTTTTCATGGAAGCTACTCTGACCCACAGCCGCTTGCTCGTGCATCCTGGCTGGGCAGTGGCCGCTTTTCTGATCCTGCAAGGGGTGCGCTATTGGTGTATCGTCTCGCTGGGTTATTTCTGGAATACTAAAATCATTGTGCTGCCCGGCGCACCACACGTGCGTAAGGGCCCTTATCGCTGGCTCGAACATCCCAACTACATGGTCGTGCGCATCGAACTTTTTCTTTACCCGGCTCTTTGCGCTTGCTGGATCACAGCCCTTTTTTTCGGGGTCGCCAATCTGGTGATGGTCCGCAAGCGCATCGGCCAGGAACAGAGGGCGCTCCGCTGGGGTAAAGTGCCCGGCCACCCTGTGCCCGATCAAGCGATTGGCGCCCGAAGCGGTCGAACACAAGGTTCGCCCCAACAGTCTCATCGGGGCGTGTGATGCGTTGCGCTTCATTCGAATTCCAAAACTTTGCGAGTTCTACACGCGCGTCACCACTCTGCTTGCGGTAGCGTGCGTTAAAGATAACAAGGCGCTGTGAGGAGCCGATATGAACCAACCAACACCGAAGCCCGCCTGGAGACGCATCAATCGTCTGGCATGGCTGTTAGACAATTCGATCCGCCTGCCGGGCGTGAATTACCGCATCGGCCTGGACCCCTTGCTCGGCTTGGTACCCGGCATCGGTGAAGCGCTGGGGGCGGTGCTGTCCATGTACATCATTGCAGAAGGCGCACGCGGTGGGTTGCCGCGATCGATCCTTTTACGCATGGGGTTCAATGTGGCCCTGGAGGTCGTGATCGGTGCCATCCCCCTGGTCGGCGATCTTTTCGACATGACTTGGAAGGCCAATGCCCGCAACGTCCGTCTCATCGAAAAATATGCAGCTTCGCCCCGTGAAAGTGTCGTTTCCAGCACTTTGCTCCTGTGGGGCATCATGATCGTGTTGATGTTAATGGTCGCAGCGGTTTTTTATGTCGGCATTCTGATCGTCAGTGCCTTGTGGACGGCGTTGACAGGGTGAAGCGGGGGCTTTTTACCCGTAGGGGCGAACCTTGTGCTCGCCCGCGTTCGACGCACAGCCTTCATCAAAGGGGCCGATGGTCGTCATACGCACCGGGCGAACACAAGGTTCGCCCCTATCGAGTAGAACGATGTTCGGTTTCGGTGAACAAGCCACACGCAAATGCGGTTAGCCTGCCGGCCATTTGCGATTCGCTTGCTTTTCAAAGCCGTATGCTTTATTGGTGGTAGTGATCAAGTGAAATCCCCATGTTGTCGGGGGCTTTTCGCATCAAGCATATCCTAGGTTCCTGCGACTATAGAGCTGAACAGAACATTTCATTGCATGGAAGTTGAAGGATGGTGACATGGATTTGCGACTTGAGCGTCGTTCCGCGTTGAAGACAGCTGTCTTGGTTCTGGGTGAAGGCTTGTTGATTTTCGGTTGTACCCTTATCGTCAGGGTATGGCAGGATACCGCCGTTTTTCCTTTTACATCCAGCACGATCCCCTTTTTTAACGCCGCCATTTTTACGCTGCTTTGCCAGATGTGCATCTATTTTTGCGGCCTTTACTACCCTGGGTTACGTTTCCGATTATTAGAACAATTCGTGGGTCTTGCTGAAGCCTTGATCATCGCCTTTGCCATTGCCCTGATCTGGTTGCTTATCATTGGCCGAAGCGTCAATCCCGAGGCTATCTTCCTTGTATTCGGTCTGCTGCTGTTTCTTTCCAAAGCATGGCGTTTGCTTCTTGAAAAAGTGTTTGCGACCGGTTTTTTCAGCCAACGCATTATTTTCCTGGGGACCAACGAGTGCGTCCGCAAAATTTATCAGGCGCTCACCAGCGAGCAAAAGGCGAAGCAGGGCGACAAACCCCTTACGGTTGTCGCTATTGCGGATTGGCAAGGTTCTTCATGCAGCTTCGCGCTTCAACCCGAGACGCCCTATGTTGCTTTGAACAATTGCTTTGAACTGGTGGCGCTGACCGAAAAATACAAGACACGCAAGGTCATGGTCTGCAAACAAGTGGCCGACACCATGACGGCCGAAGAGGTCTGTACGCTCAAGCATCAAGGCATTCAGTTTTGCGTGGACGATGACATGCACGAAGCAATTACCGGCTGGCGTGATCCGGCCGGCCTTGACCCACGCAAACTGGTCTTTTCAGAGAGTTTCCAGCACAGCATGCGTCGCTTCTTCAAACGCACCAGCGATATTGTGATCGCCGCCATGCTGCTGGTGATCCTGTCGCCCGTGATGCTTGCCATCATCGTAAAACTCAAATGGTCATCCACGGGAAAGGTGTTCGAAACCCGGCCGTGTGTGGGATTGCGCAAGAAATGTTTCAATCGATACTTTTTTTCTTTTTCCAAGCCGGTTTCCAACGCCTTCTTGCACAGATATTTGCCTGGACTGCCGCAACTGTGGAACGTTCTGTATGGCGATATGAGCCTGGTCGGCCCCTGTCCCATTGCACCGGACGAATCTGAAAAGATTATCCGCGACGTACTGATATTCGATGAGCGTTACACCGTGCGCCCCGGCATTACCGGCTGGGCCCAGGTCAACTGCACCGGCTATGCGCCGGACACCCATTTCAGGCGCATGTTCGGCTATGACCTGTTTTACCTGGGGCACTTGTCCCTGTTCATGGATATCGTGGTGCTCATGCGCATCAATATGCCGCAGATGCCCGCCGGCTTTCTGGTTGAGGACGATTCCTTGCTTTTGCGCGAAAAGTAGAGTGCCGCTGTCGTCACTTCAACATAATCTTCCCACTTCTGGTTTGGCGCGGCCCCGTTACCCGGATCACCTGCGTTTGAACCCGACACAGATCTAATCGCTTAACTGCTTGATCGTTTCCAGGGTGTCGGCGGTCTGGGGCGTTTTATCCTTGCGCCAGCGGGCGATACGCGGAAAGCGCACGGCGATGCCCGATTTATGCCGCGTGGAGCGCTGGATGCCCTCAAAGGCGAGTTCGAACACCAGTTCCGCTTTAACGGCGCGCACAGGACCGTAGCGTTCGACCGTATTGGCGCGTACGAAGCGATCGACCTGGCGAATCTCCTCATCGGTCAGGCCTGAGTAGGCTTTGGCGATTGGCACCAATACGCCGTCTTGCCAGACCGCAAAGGTATAGTCGGTGTAGAGCCCGGAACGGCGGCCATGACCGGGTTGCGCATAGATCAGCACCGCGTCGATTCGGTAAGGGTCGACCTTCCACTTCCACCAGTCGCCACGCCGGCGTCCTGCCTGATAGGCCGAGCAGCGGCGCTTTAGTATCAGCCCCTCCACCCCCCGTGCCCTGGCATCGCGCATGGCCGCGTTCAGGGCCTCCCAATTCACTGCGGGCACTAACGGCGACAGCCGTATGGGGTGGGCAGCCACTGCCGTTGCGATGCCTTCAAGCAGGTCGCGGCGTTTTTCGAGCGATTTCTGGCGGATATCCGTGCCGGCATACTCCAGTAGATCATAGGCCATCAAAACCACCGGCGCAGCCTCCATGATGCGGGTGTCGGCGCGTTTACGCCCGAGGCGACGCTGCAACACGCCAAAACCCAGGGGTTCTGATTCGCGCCAGGCCACGATTTCGCCGTCGAGTACGCAACCGTCGGGCAGGAAGTGGGCGGCCGCGGTCAATTCGGGAAAAGCAGCTGTCACCATTTCTTCGCCGCGTGACCAGATGAATACCTGCGCGTTGCGTTTGATCAGTTGGGCGCGAATGCCGTCCCACTTCCATTCAGCGAGCCACTCTTGCGGATCGCCGAGTATTTCAAGCGGTTGCGTGATGGGATGGGCCAGGAAAAACGGGTAGGGCCGGCTGTGCGCGCCGGCGCTGTCTTTGCGCGCGATAAGGGCATGGTAAAAGTCGGGCGAAGGGGTCCATTCGCCCATCAGACGATGCGCGATCAGGGCCGGCTCGGTACCCGAAACGGAAGCCAGGGCTCGCGTCATCAGCCGTTGTGAAACGCCGATGCGAAATCCGCCCGTGATCAGCTTGTTCCATACCAGTCGCTGGGTCGTGTCCATGTGTTGCCATGCCGACAGCATGATCTCTTTTTGGGTCGGTTCGTCCAGGGCAGCCAGCTTCAGGAGTCGTTCTTCGATCCAGATGTGCAATGGGGCCTGCGTGCTTGCGGTGGACGGGGGCAACAGCAGGGCGATGGTTTCCGCCAGATCACCTACATTGTGATAGCAAGCTTCGAACAACCATCCCGGAATTTCGGCCTCCTCGGCCGCCCATTGGGCCAACGTGCGCGACTTCACGGCGCGTCTGGGGCGGCGGCCCATCAGAAAATAAACCGCCCAGGCGGCATCCGCGGGCGGCGCCTGGCGCAGGTAGGCCGTCAGGGCAGCGAGCTTGCGATGGGTGCCCGTGGTCTTGTCCAACTCGGTAAAAAGGTCGGTAAAAGCTTGCATGGCTTTATTTTCAGTCCTCGTCCGTTTCTCCCGGGTAGGGCAGAGTGAACGTCTTGGCCCGACAGCCCCGTTCGTTCAGATAACGGACCAACTCGCTGTCAAAGCCGTGGGTGACCCAGACCTCTTCGGCCTGACTTGCCGAAACCGCGGCCAGCAGGCCGTCCCAGTCCGCATGATCGGAGAGCACAAAGCCGCGGTCCAGGCTGCGTCTACGCCGGTTGCCGCGGATCTGCATCCAACCTGATGCATACGCGCGTTCAGCCTTTTTGAACCGCCGCGTCCAAACGCTATGATCGGCTATGGGTGGCGCCACTATCAAGGCCCCCGAGAATTCGTGCGGCTCGGATTTCGCGCCCACCGGCAGGGCGGCGGGTAAAACGATGCCGGCTCGGGCATAAACCTGGTTGACGGCCGCCACCGCGCCATGGAGGTAAATGGGTCCGATCGCCTCTATACCGGACAAGATGCGTTGCGCTTTGCCCAGCGAATACGCGAACAAGAGGCTGGGTTGCTGCTCACGGCGGTTGTGCGCCCACCACTGGTTGATCTGGTTCAGGACCTGCCCGGGGGCCGGCCATCGAAACACCGGCAGACCGAAGGTCGATTCCATAATCAGGCCGTGGCAGCGCACGGGTTCGAAGGGCAGGCAGGTCGGGTCGGCATGCTGCTTGAAATCGCCCGTGACCACCCATACCCGGCCGGCGTGTTCGATGCGCACCTGGGCCGAACCCAGGATGTGGCCGGCCGGGTGCAGCGACAGGCGTACGCCGTTGCGTAGCACGGGTTCGCCATAGGCCAGGCTTTGCACATCGATCGCGGTTCCAAGGCGGGCCTTGAGAATGGGGGCGCAGAGGCTGCTCGCCAGGTAATGCTGATGACCGGGGCGGGCATGGTCGGCGTGGCCGTGGCTGATCACGGCATACGGCACCGCTTCGATCGGATCGACGTAAAAATCACCTGCTGGACAGTAAAGGCCGGCGGGTCTGATTTCTATAAGCGGACCATCGCTGGTGGACATGCTGTGGCGCCCCCCTATCGAACCGGCTTCGCTGAAGTTTCTGTGCACCGGAAATCGTTCACCCCTATAATGTTCACTCTTCGACGTTTCTACTATGCTTCTTGAAGCCACGGGCTTGCGTATGAATAGTATAATAATCATTTTTGGTTATCCAGTTCGCTTCAGTGACTATTGGCGAGTGTATTCGGGATTGGCACGGAGGAGGTGGGCCGGGTGGTGGTCCGCGCCACCTCAGCCAGGTAGGGTGGGCATCGCCCGCCATTGTTTCAGGTGGATCGCCTCGGTGATTGGCCGTATTCAACATTTGCTCACGATGTTCGCTCCGGTGTTTATCCAATTGCTTGGGCGGGATCAGCGTCAGAAACCGATGATGTTGTTTGCGGGGAATAATGGTGGGCGATGCCCACCCTACATTCTACAGGTCTTATCGAGATGGAAATCGGCGCAGACGCACTTCCAGCCTTTTATTCACACTTTTCATGCGGGTGGTGACCATGTCGAAGCCGATCGACATTGACGGTGCATTCGGAGAAGGTGGCGGTCAGATCCTGCGGACATCGCTGGCGTTGTCCCTGGTGACCGGCAACCCCTTTCGGATCGGGAACATCCGGGCTGCACGCGCCAAACCAGGATTGCGCAAACAGCACCTGGCAGCGGTGCGGGCAGCGGTGGCCGTTGGGCGCGCGCAGGTCAGCGGCGACGTTCCGGGGTCCTCCGAACTCGCGTTCCAGCCCAGAGGATGCTTTGCCGGTGACTACACCTTTGAAGTGGGCAGCGCCGGCAGTTGCGGATTGGTCCTGCAAACCGTTTCGCCGGCCCTGCTCATGGCCCGGCATCCTTCGCGACTGCAGTTGGGTGGCGGCACGCACAACCCTTTCGCCCCACCGTACCACTTTTTGCAACGGACCTTTTTACCACTGCTCAACCGGATGGGGCCCCAGGTGCGCAGCGAATTGCAGCAATGGGGATTCTATCCAGCCGGCGGCGGGCGCGTAAGCGTTGACATCACCCCCGCACCGCAATGGACGCCTTTGGACCTGCCCGCGCGCGGCGACCTGATTCGCTGCGACCTGCAGGCGATTTTGGCCGGCCTCCCACGGCACATCGCCGATCGTGAATGCCGTGCCTTCAATGCTGCGGTGTCACGCCCCTTCGATGCGAGGGTGGAAGAACTGCCTGACACAGTCGGTCCCGGCAATGTGCTCATGGCGACGATCGAGAGCACGCACATGACGGAAGTCTTCAGCGCTTTCGGGCGGCGTGGGGTGTCTGCCGAAAAGGTCGCCACCGAATTGGCCGGTGCCGTCAACACCTACCTCGCGTCCGACGCGCCAGTGGGGCAGCAACTGGCTGATCAGCTGCTGATTCCTTTGGCCTTGGCCGGCCGGGGCCGCTACCGCACCACGCCGCCGACACGCCACACCCATACCAACGTGGCGGTCATTGGGCAATTTCTATCCATACCGATATCTGTGCGGCCCGTGGACACGGAGGTGTGGGAGATCCGATTGGGGGATTGGGTTGGCAAGCAGGACGGCGCAAGGGCGGGTACGACACGGCGTTAATTTGTTGCCTGAACACGTCCAAGGCTTTATTGTGGCCCAGAGTGGCTTTTACCCAGCATGACATGAAACAACCAAAAACGCCAAGAGTGCGCGGCTTGGCAGTGGAGATGTGGCATGACGGTGTCGTCGATCCGGAAAGGTGTCTACCTCGGTCTTGCAATTTGCTTTTTGCTATCCGAAGTCATGTGGGCAGCGGAATCAACACCACAGCCGAACGCAGCGTCCGGCAAGGGAAGGGCTTTGTTCGATATGCCGGCCGGCAAATTTTTCGAACTTAAACAGGCCGCCCGCCCAATCGACCCCGCGAAGATCGACCACGCACTGCTGGCCGCCGCTATTTTCCACGAAACCAATCAGCGGCGCGGGCAAGAAAATAAACAGCGCCTGCGCCATGAGGCCCGCCTGGATGCGGCCTCCCGAACGCATGCCGACAGTATGGCCGAAAAGAAGTATCTATCGCATACGAATCCGGACCGGCCGGAACTGAAGACGCCGCGCGACCGTGCGCGCCAGGCCGGATATGAAGCACTTTACATCGCCGAGAATATCGCGACGCTTTTCGGCATTCGCTATGATGAAGGCAAAATGATGTACCCGGTGCACACACCCCAAGGCCCGGGATTCAGTTATCAACCCGACGGCGCGCCGATTCCCAGGCACACCTACCGTTCATTCGCCGTCGCCCTGCTGGATCAGTGGATGAACTCGCCTGGACACCGGCGCAACATCGTTGCCGAACAACCCGAAGCCTTCGGTGCCGGATGCACTGCCCGGCAGGAGAAAACCGGCATGGACAGGTTTTACTGCGTCCAGCTTTTCGGTGCATCGCAACGCTGATCTATTCCACTTAGAGTCCGCTTGGGACGTTCAGGTTAAATGCGCGCCCAGCAAGCTCACGGCAGGGAGCGGTCTTTTGTGTCATCTGCGGGCAAATCAATAAGGAAGGGCCCGGCGTGCGGGCGCTTATCAGGGTCCACGCCGTGGCCGATGGCTGCTTGCGTTCCAAAATACTGCAGTTGGAGGCGGTATTTCTGCACCTCGGCCTGGGCTTCAATGGCTTTGCGCGCCAGCAGATATCGCAGAAAGATGATCCAGATCACCAGTCCAAGAAAAACCGCGCAGATCGCCAGCACCACCCAACGGTACTTGGCGATGGCGGCTGCGCCGTAGCGCCCGAACTCAGAGAGCAGGTGAGGTACGGCGAACAATCCCACCACCAATAGGAGCACAAAGCCGCCAATCGCGAAGATGTTCAGGCGGCTGATCCGTGTGATCAATCGAGATAATCGGTCGGTCGGCGCGTCCTGCACTGGCTCGGAGTTCGGTCGGCCTTCGAAAAAAAGCGCTTCATAGGCTTTGACGAAAAAACCGAACAACAGCATTGCCGCTATGGGCAATCCGGCGGCCGCGGCCAGCCAGGCCCGCAATGGAAAGGGACGTTCCTCGGTCACCAGTTTGACCTGGTAGTCGGAAAGAGGGCCGAAGGTGCTTTCAAATTGGGCTTTCTCGCGTTCATCGAATTTATACGAGCGCGCATCGTACACCACGTCATTGTGATGATTCAATACTTGCAGACGTGATTCGCGTCCGGAGTGGATGGCTGCCAAGGCGAAAATTTCGAGTTCCACCAGAAGCAGGCCCACCGCCAGAACAGTGAACAAGGTCTTATGCCCTTGTAGATGGTTGCGCCAACTGGTTTGTTGCGTCATTGTGATCCTCCCTGATCATGATCCACGAACTGTATAGGGAATCGGGGCAGGACGTCAATATGCAGACTGTGATCACACCAAGCCTTGATCGAGCATCGCATCGACCACTTTGATAAAACCGGCTATATTGGCGCCGGCTACATAGTTGCCGGGCTTGCCATACTGCGCCGCTGCGTCTAAACAACTTGCATGAATGTTTTTCATGATCATTCGTAACCGGTCCTCCACCTCCGCCATGGGCCAGCGCAGGCGCATGCTGTTCTGCGCCATCTCCAATCCGGAAACAGCCACGCCGCCGGCATTGGCGGCTTTACCCGGTGCGAAAAGCAGTCCACTCTCCACCAAAAGCGTGATTCCTTCGGGCACGGTCGGCATATTGGCGCCCTCGACGACCATTTGAACACCGCCGGCAATCAGGTGGCGCGCGTCATCGGTATCGATTTCGTTTTGCGTGGCGCAGGGAAAAGCGACTTCGGCCTTGTGCTGCCACAGCGGGTTTGCAGTATCCGGATTGGCAGGCGTATACACGGCTTGGGGATAGGCGTCGGCATATTCTTCGATGCGCCCGCGCCGCACATTTTTCAATGTTTTGACGAAAGTCAGCTTTTCTTCGTCGATGCCTTCTTCATCGAAAATATAGCCGGAGGAGTCGGACAGGGTCAGCACGGTGCCGCCCAGCGCAATAATTTTTTCGACGGTGAACTGAGCCACGTTGCCCGACCCGGAAACCAGGCAGCGCCGGCCCGCAAGCGACTGCCCACGGCTTTGCAGCATTTCCGCGGCAAAGTAAACGCAGCCATAGCCGGTGGCTTCCGGCCGGATCAGACTGCCGCCCCAATTAAGGCTTTTACCCGTCAGGACGCCGGTGAATTCGTTGCGCAATCTTTTGTACATGCCGAACAAATAACCGATTTCGCGTGCGCCGACCCCGATGTCGCCGGCAGGCACATCGGTATCCGGACCAATATGACGGTACAGTTCGGCCATGAAACTTTGGCAAAACCGCATGACTTCATTGTCCGATTTACCCTTGGGGTCGAAATCGGATCCGCCTTTGCCGCCGCCGAGTGGTAATGAAGTCAATGCATTTTTGAAGACTTGTTCGAAAGCCAGGAATTTCAGTATGGATAGTGTTACAGAGGGGTGAAAGCGCAAGCCGCCTTTGTATGGGCCGATGGCGCTGTTCATTTCGATTCTGAACCCTCGGTTGATATGGGGTTCGCCGCGGTCGTCCATCCACGGCACGCGGAACATGATGACCCGTTCGGGCTCAACCAGGCGTTCGAGAATTTTGTTGTAACGGTATTCGGGATGGCTGTCGAGCACCGGTTTGACCGATTCAACCACCTCATGAACTGCCTGGTGAAATTCTTTCTCACCCGGATCCCTGGCCTCGATGGTCTCCATGATGTCTGGCATCGCGGTCATCCCTGTCTATTTAGAGGTGAGGAGCATTCCCAACAATAATCACGCAACCTTAATTCACCAATAGAACAACACCTACCGATGACTTCCCGTCGATTTTGATCAGCACGCCCTCTTCGACCGTTACGTGCCGTACGAACGATGTTTCGCTGTGCGGCGGCAGCGCCATCAGGCGATCCCAGTCGATCCGTCCGCCATCTGTGCCGGTCACCGTCAGATACCCGATGCCAAGCGTGGTAATATTGTGAAAAAAATGACTTCCCTGGGAAGGATCGGCATGCAGATCGCCGGCGCTGGTTTCGACGATGGCAGCTACTGCCGAAATATCGTTCCATGTGACCGGTATGCCCAAGCGGTGGTCTGTCGATCCCCAACGGCCGGGGCCGATCAGCACATAGCGTCGACCGTGCTGCGCTATGGTGCGGTTCAAACGGCCAATCTGGGCGGCGATCGTCACTGTGCAGTCTGCATCGAAGCGGTCGGGCCGGACGAACACAATGTCTGTGATGTCCTGCTGGAAACCATTGCCCAGGGCTCGGCGCGACACGCAAACGGCACGTTGCGCCTCCTCAGCGGTGATGGCCACGGGCAGATTCTGATCGCGTTCGGCCATGGGGCGGATCTGCAATAGCCATAGCGTATATGGGGCCTGCTGATCGGACGGCAGATCGACAGCGAATTCGATTTCGACAGGCCCCCCCATGCCGCGGCGGCCCATCCTGAGCAGATCCGCCATAATATCGGCCAGAGGGATAAGAGCGTACTTTAATACGCTGGCAAAGGTGACCAGTTTGGGGCCCGGCAGTGCGGCTGTGTCACGGATGCGCTGGTCGGCGGCAATGTAGGTGGCGACCGATTGTTGCACGGCCGGGTGGTGGGCCATGGCATCCACGGAAAGTTCTTCGATCAGCGTGTCGGTCTTTTCCGGCGCGGGGTCTTGTTCAGCCGTCAACGGAATTTTCAGGGCGAAAAAAGTGCGTTGCGCATTGCGCAGGGCTTTGGGCACCGTGTCGATCTGCGGCAGCAATTGCGGATAACGCGGTGAAAAGCGCAGGCTGGCGCGCCCTTCGACCACTGCGCGTCCCAGGCCGAGGGCGATATGGACGATGCCTTCATCGGGCTGCATGTAGGCCACCGGGTAAAAGTTGTAGGACTGCGCCAGTCCCGCGATGGCCGGGTAGCGCCAGTGCTCGACTGTCTGGCCCACAACCGGCTGGATGATGACCGCCATGCGATCTTCCTCTGTCCGGTAAGGCGAGCGCCCGGCGAAAGCCCGCGAGGCCGCGAAGTACGTTGAGGCATAAACCCGCTGAACTGCATGCAGCAAGCGGGTCAGCCGTACACGCGGGTCCGGGTGCTGGTTGGGGATCATGACGGTTTTGTAAATGCCGGCGCTCGGCTGGGCCGGCGCATCTTCATGCAAGCTGGAAGATCTGATGGCCAGCGGGTCCTTTCGCACCGCGATCAGTGTGGCCAATTTGCGGGTCACCTCTTCGGGAAAAGCGACCGCCGTAAACCTTCTTTCGATATCCCGGTCGGCCATGCTGACGATCGTATCGAGCGCAAATGGATTTTGTTGCAGGAAGGTGTCGAAGCATTCGGTGGTCAATACGACGGTCCAGGGAATTCGGATGTCGACGCGTGGGTACTTCAGCCCCAATTCCGGCTCGTTTTTGATCATGGCGGACATGAATGCCAGGCCGCGGGCTTTACCGCCCAGCGATCCGTGACCGATTTTCACAAATTCGGCCGTGGGGTCATACGCCGCGCCGAAATCCACAACGACGCCGCGCTGGCGCGCTCGGCGCAAGTTCAGGATGGCATCGCGGATATAGTCGCGCACCTGCGCGATACTGCTGAAATCGGCTACTTTGACCGCTCGCAGACTCCGCGCCAGTTCTATTTCCATGCGCGCCATCATCCATGTGGAAAACCCCTCGCGTCGGGCATGGTATTCGATGGATTCATCCGGGACGGTGTCGATCACCTGGGCCATGGCACGCAGGGTGGCCGCGCGACCCACCTCCCGGCCATCAGGCAAACGGAAAATGAATTCTTCGAACCCCAGCGAACGCACAAAAAACGACAGCAATTCTTTGTGCAGCGCAGTGGAATTCTTGTCCACAAACTGGACGCCGAGTTTTTCGGCCGCGAACCGGTTGGCCGGCTCGGCGCTGACCAGCAGCAGCGGCAGTTCGGGAGAGTCCTGCTTGATGGCCGACAGCAAGGCCAGACCGGCCGTCGGCTGCACTCTGTCGCCCATTGGAAACCGGGCATCGCACAGTACGGTCAGGATATACGGGGCGAAGCGCATGTACAGGGCGTGCGCCGTTTCGTAAGAATCGGCCAGTAGAATTTTGGGACGTGCGCGCATGCGCAGGATGCGGTGCTCTTCATTGAGCGATTCGTCCATGACCGATTGGGTCTGGCGCACGATTTCCTTGTAGATAAACGGCAGCAGCGAGGAAAGATAAAGCGGGGAGTCTTCCACCAGCAGGATGACGCGCACGCCGGCCGCCTGCGTATCGTAGCCCACGTTCCATTGATCTTCGGTTATTTTTACAAGGGCCAGCAGAAGATCGGTGTTGCCCAGCCAGACGAATCGGCGGCCGACATCGCGGCAGGTGCCGGCGGCTGCGCCCGCTCCGGAAGGCGCGGCCCGGTGGGACAGAAAATAGATCGGCAGATCCGGATGCGCAATTCTGATTTGAGCGCACATTCGCGTCGGCGCCATATCATCCAGTCGTGCCATGGTGATGACCAGGTCAAAGGACTGCTGCGCAAGCATCGCCAGGGCTTCGCGGGCGGTCGACACCCAGGTGATGCGCGGCGGATGTGTGAGGCTAAGCCCGCGGTATTCATGAATGATGCGGTCCGCCATGCGGCCGTCTTTTTCCATGATGAAAGCTTCGTACGGACTGGAAATCAGAAGAATCTCCTTGACCCGCCGAGCCATCAGTTCATGGAATACCTTGAAGGTGTGTTCGGGCCGAGCGTGTTCGAATTCCACGGACATAGGGCCACTGCCTTTCTCTCCTGCTGGTCGTTCAAACGCGGTGCGCCTGTCTGATGCAGGCTATCGCCATGGGGCGATGCGGCGCAGACCGCACCGCACTTTGCGCGCATTCTGGCATTGAATGATATTAAATTAACGTTATGTTTCGTTTTGTCTATTTGGTCTCCGTCCGTCAGAGGGAGGTGGCATCCTGAGCCATGATCCCTGGGACATTCGTTTTGGAGGAGGGATATATGGCCACCAAGATATTCGTCAATCTACCGGTAAAGAACCTCGACCGGTCCGTGGCATTTTTCAAGTCACTTGGTTTCAGCTTCAATTCGCAGTACACCGATGCCACCGCGGCCTGCATGATCGTCAGCGAAGGCATATTTGTCATGCTGCTGACCGAGGCCAAGTTCAAGGAGTTTACGCCGCACCCGATCTGTGATGCCACGCGCAGAACGGAAGTGCTGGTGTGTTTGACTTGTGATAGCCGCGACCATGTCGATGACCTGGTCGCCAAGGCGGTTGCCGCCGGCGGTTTCACTTACAGCCCTCCCAAAGAGTATGGTTTTATGTATGGGCATGGCTTCCAGGACCTGGACGGCCACATCTGGGAACTGATCCACATGGAAGCGGCGCAGTAGTTCCGGCGCCGGCGTGGCAGTCAACCGTGCGGAGGTCGAATGAGGGAGGAAACGTGTGCAGGAACATCAAACCCCTTTTTAATTACGAGCCGCCTGCAACCGACCAGGAAATCCGTGCGGCGGCCCTGCAGTACGTCAGAAAGATCAGCGGATTCAACAAACCTTCCGCGGCCAACACGGAAGCCTTCGAGCGGGCGGTCGACGATATCGCACAGGCCTCCGCAAAGCTGGTGGATTCCCTGGTTACGACTGCCCGCCCGAGGAACCGTGCCGTCGAGGAGGCCAAGTCACGCACCCGCGCAACGCGCAGATACGGCTGAAGCGCACCGCGAATTTCCTGCCTAAAATCTCCTGATTGATCAACGCCAGGGACTCATGCTAAATTGCTATCGCAGTCGTCCAAATGGCCACACACGCGGGCCGCTAAGGGGCCGCTAAGTTCCCGCATACTGCATCTGGAGGAAGATGATGACCGGTAAGATCGATTACACGATCGAAAACAACTATGTCCCCGGCGCAATAGGTCGTATTTGCGAACTGCATGGTACTTATTATCATGCCCATTGGGGGTTTGGACTCTACTTCGAGGCCAAGGTCGCTACCGAGCTTTCCGATTTTCTCAAACGCTACGATTCAAAAAACGATGGTCTGTGGATCGCCACTCGGAACGGCCGTGTCGAAGGTTCAGTGATTATCGACGGGAGTCATGCCGACGACGCCGGCGCGCATTTGCGGTGGTTTATCGTGTCGGATCTCTTCAGGGGCAAAGGCATCGGCCGGGATCTTCTCGGCTTGGCAGTCGATTTTTGCAAGCGCAAAGGCCATCGCAAGGTGTATCTGTGGACATTCGAAGGCCTGCATGCTGCACGCCACTTGTATGAAGAGGCCGGGTTCAGGCTGATCAGCCAACATCGCGGGGTCCAATGGGGCGCCGAGGTCAATGAACAGTGTTTTGAATGTCGGCTGGAATAACCGTCCTTTTCAGCGCGTCGCGCGCCGTGTCGTTTGTGTCATCAACTCACCCGTAAGTCACCATATCCTCTGGAAGGCGCTTGCCTGCCGGCAATCTCTGTTTCCGGGACAATCAACGATACAGGGTCAAGCGGCGATGATGGCTGCTTCTGGCGAAGTGTATATCTCACCTGTCCGAAGTGGATAATCAGATTGTGAGATGTATCCGCGCTCTGCCGGAAACGTTGTGATTGCTCCGGTAAGTTATATATTCAGCCAACCTTCATGGAACTCATTTCGTTTACCGCCACCAGCGCGGTGCTGCTCTGACGGTTTTCGGTTTGTCATTGATCTTGCGCGACGGTCTTTGGGCCGTTTTCGCGCTTATCGTGACGGGAACCTTTTGGGAGTGATCTTTTTGCGACTGTTTTAACAGGAATAGTCCCTATGGGCGTTCCGTACAGGAGGTGTCATGGACCAACTTCTCTTTGATGGCTGGCGTCCATTGTTGCGTACCGCGATCATCGCAGTGCTCGCATACGCCTGCCTGGTGGCGCTCCTGCGGTTTTCAGGCCGACGCACCTTGTCGAAGATGAACGCCTTTGATTTGGTGATCACGGTTTCTCTGGGCTCCACCCTTGCCACCATCTTGCTCAACAAGGACGTGTCGCTGGCCCAGGGGGTATTGGCCCTTGCTTTGCTGATAGGCATGCAGTTCATCGTCACCTGGTCCAGTGTGCGCGTCGGCTGGGTGCGTCGGTTGGTCACAGGGGAACCCGCTCTGCTGCTGTATCAGGGGGTATTCCTGCCGGCCTCTTTGCGCAGAGCAAGGGTCACGGAAGACGAAGTGCGCGCGGCCGTTCGTTCTGCAGGCGTTGCACGGTTGGATGACGTCGGCGCCGTCGTTCTCGAGACCGACGGCTCATTCAGCATCGTTGGCGGCGATGTGGCGGCCGAGAATGCCAGCCTCAAAGGGGTTGAGCTCGCCCAGAGCAGTTGACCAGGAAAAAGGCCAACTGCTCTGATAAATGCAGAACTGACCAGTACCCTTCCATGAAGTGCCTGAAGAACAGACCCTCTTGCTTTGCCGATCGCACCTGGAAGAATAATGTCTTGATAGTATTGCAATCGAGGATCAGTGTTTCTTACTTTAAGAGTGTCAGTGGGGTGTTTCATTTTGCTGGTCTTTATGACCAGCGACACTTTGAAAGATAAAAACGATGCAGACCTGGATGTCATCATTATCGGCGAAGCCGCTGGTCAACCCGCCTTCACCCATGTTTCCTGGGAAGATCATCGCCGTCTTCTGGCTATCCTGGAGGATCGTTCACGCAGCCGGGACGACCGCGTGCTGGGGTATGCCGCATTTACCGACCCGCAGGTCGGCCGTGTGGGGCTGAGTTTGAAACAAGCGCGTGAAAAAGGCTTTCGTGCGCGCGAGGCCCGTTTGGAGGTCAACAGCATGGCGCGTGCGGTTGAGTGGGGCCATGATCTGGGGTTTTATCAAATGGTGATCGACGAGGAAAGCGGGCGCATACTAGGCGCCACCCTGGTGGGCTATGAGGCTGGCGAATTGGTGCATGTGATTATGGATCTGATCGAAACTGGCGCGGCATGGCAGGTGCTGGAGCGCGCCCAGCATATCCATCCCACGTACGCGGAGAATCTGCCAAGCCTGGCGCGCATGTTCAAAGCGCAGCAATGACCTGTCATGCAATGTAATGGTCGTGAGCGCGAAAAAATCCACCAGAAGCAATCAGCAGCCCGCCGAGCGGGTGAGATGTTTCATAGGCAAAAGGGGATGTACATGACGACGATACTACGCCGCTGGCCGATATTGATGATGTCGGTGCTGGTCCTGTGGGTGTCCAGCGCGGCTGCCATGTTCGAGCAGGTGACCATGCGGCAGCTCGACAATGGCATGCCGGTGATCCTCATGGAAAACCACAAGGCCCCGGTGGTGACCTTCCAGGTGTGGTACCGGACCGGGTCGCGCCATGATGCCTGGGGCAAAACCGGACTGGCGCATGTGTTCGAACATATGATGTTCAAAGGCACGCCCAAGGTCAGCGGAGAAGCGTTTACGCGCACCATCCAGGAAAACGGCGGTCAGTACAATGCCTTCACGGCCCACGATTTTTCAGGTTATTATGCCACCATGGCAGCGGATCGCATCGGCATCGTCATCGATCTGGAAGCTGATCGCATGCAGAACCTCGTGCTGGCGGAGCAGGCGTTTCAAACGGAAAAGAATGTGGTGATGGAAGAACGCCGCTTGCGGGTGGTAGACAATCCCCAGGCGCTTTTATCCGAGCAAATGAACGCCACGGCCTTTCAGACCACGCCGTATCATTGGCCGGTGATTGGCTGGATGGACGACTTGGAACGGCTGACGGTCGAGGATGCACGTCACTACTATCGGAGCTATTACCAGCCGGGCAACGCTTTCATTGTGGTGGTGGGCGATTTCGACAGTGCGCGCATGTTTGAGACAGTGGCGGCTGCTTTCGGCAAAATCCCGACCGGCGAAAAGCCGACCCTTTTCAATTTTCGCGAACCGCCCCAGGTCGGCGAAAGGCGTGTGACTGTCCGCGCCGACGCACGCCAGCCTGCGCTGCTGATGGGGTTTCACGTGCCAAACATCGGTCATCCGGATGCGTACGTTCTGGAAGTGATCGCGGCGGTCCTGTCGGCCGGCAAGAGCACGCGCTTATACGCCGAACTGGTTCTCGAACAGGAACTGGCGCTGTCGGCCGATGCCGGAAATTCCCTGCTTTCCGTAGACCCTGATCTGTTCTATCTTTCCGCAGTGCCCATGCGCGGAAAGAACGTAGGCGACGTGGAGGCGGCCCTGGTGGCGCAGCTCGAACGTTTGAAGACGGAACCGGTGAGTGAGCAAGCGCTTCGCAAAGCCAAAAACCAGTTGCAAACCGCCTTTGTCTTCAGTCAGGATTCCCTTTTTTATCAGGCCATGTTGCTGGCCAGATATGAAATCGCGGTCGGTTGGCAGAAAATAAAATCCTACCTGCCAGCCATTCACCAGGTCTCGCCCGAAGACATTCAGCGGGTGGCCGCGACCTATTTCGTGCCCGAAAACCGGACAGTGGCCGTGCTTCACCCGCGTGAAACACCCACGGATCGCGCGGCTGGCGGGTCCGGGCAAGGGACTGCAGACATGCCACAGGGGGGTAAAGATGAGCAGCGTTAACCCGATTTGCCGGTGCAGGTGGCGCTGGCCTCAGGCGATAATAGGGGTTGTCATGCTGGCCGTTCTGGTCGGCACCGCCCGCGGCGAGGCGATCCCGCAAGTCGACCGTCAGGTGTTGCCTAACGGATTGGTGCTTTTGGTGTCCGCAGACCACACCCTGCCGTTCGTTACCATGCGATTTCTGGCCGAGGCCGGTGCTGGACACGATCCGCAAGCGTCCGCCGGCTTGGCCAATGTCACGGCCGAAGGACTTTTGTTAGGCACCGCCAGCCTTACGGCCGCACAAATGAACGAAAAGATCGATTTTCTGGGCGCGGCGCTCGGCACTTCCTGCGACTTCGATTATGCTGCCGTCGACTTCAGGGTTTTGAAGGCTGATTGGGCCCAAGGCATCGATATTCTCCTGGACGTGATTACCCGTCCGACCTTTCCCGAAGAAGAGATTAACCGCGCAGTCCGCGCCATACAGAGTGCACTGAACGAAGAAGATGATCAGCCCGGCATCGTGGCGGACAAGGCTTTCCAGCAAGCCCTGTTTCGGTATTCGCCCTATGGTCACCCGGTGCAAGGAACCATCGATTCCTTGAACGGGGTCACGCCGGAGCAGGTACGGCGCTTTTACGCGCGCCACTACAGGCCCGATACGGGTATCTTGGTGATTGTCGGCGATGTGAGCCCAGATGACGTCCAAAAGATGGTCGACCGTCTCAGCCAATGGAAACCAGGCGGACAGCCTGCGGAGATACCGGAGCAGGTGTTGACCCCGTCGCCGCGCGATGTCCTGATCGATCGCCCTCTGGCGCAGGCCAACATCATTCTGGGGCACGCGGGCATCGCGCGCGCCAATCCGGATTTTCATGCGGTCGTGGTCATGAACCAGATATTGGGCGGTGGCGGATTCACCTCGCGCTTGATGCAACGAATTCGCGTGGAAAAGGGTTTTGCGTACTCAGTAAGCAGCTATTTCGAACCGCGCAAACATCCCGGCCCATTTCAGGTGGTGCTGCAAACCAAGAATACTTCGGCCCGCGAGGCCATCGATATCGCGCGCGCGCAGATGCGCCTCATGCAGGAAAAGGCAGTCAGCGATCAGGAACTGGATACTGCCAAAAACTATTTGATCGGCAGTTTTCCTTTGCGCTATGCGTCGCAAAAAGGACTGGCGCAATTGTTGGCTTATGTCGAATTCCATCAACTGGGGCAAGATTACTTCCGCAAGTATGCCGAACGTGTCCGGCGGATTGAGAAAAAAGACGTGCAGGACGCGGCCCGCAAATACCTAAAACCTGACCAGGCGGTTGTCGCGATTGTCGCCGATCTGAAGGCGGCCGGCATGCAGACGCCCTAAGGGCTGCAGTGCACCCCAAAAAGATCAGAGGCCGATGCCGTTACCATGGAATTGGGCTGCGATCGCGAAAAAAACCACCGCTGGGGCCATTGTCCGGCAAGGTGGCCAACCATACCGGCGTGTCCGCCCCTTCGGACGGTGTCAAGGGGGCCTGATCGCCGCCCATATCGGTGCGCACCCAACCCGGGCAGGCCGAATTGACCAGGATAGGGGTCCCCTTGAGTTCCATGGCCAGCAAGGTGGTTACTGCATTCAAGGCGGTCTTGGACAAGCGATAGGACGGAGACTTCATGGCCAACTGCTCGTCTGATGCCTCGGCCATGACGGTGAGCGATCCCATTGTGCTGGCGATGTTGACGATGCGGCCATAGTTGTTGCGCTGCATGAGCCGGACGCAGGCGCGCGCCAGCAGCAGGGGCCCCAGCGTGTTGGTGCGCAGGGCCGCTTCGAGTGTTTCCAGCGGCACATCCAACACCGTAGCGCCGTCGTCGGGAGCCACGCCGGCATTGTTGACCAAGATGTCCAGACGGCCGTATAGCTGTTCGATGTGATCGACCGCTTCCTGAATGCCCACGGCATCGGCGACATCGATGGCAATGAATTCGACATCGAGGTCTTCTCGCGATAAACGTTCGGTGGCGGCGCGGCCCTTTTCAGGGTCGCGCGCCCCCATGAGTGTATGAATCCCCATGGCGGCCAGTTGGCGTGAAATATCAAAGCCGATGCCCCGGTTGGCACCGGTAACCAATGCGATTTTAGGCGTGCGTGCGTTCATTGTTTTAATACCTTTCGGATCTGGTTGTTAAATAAAAATACTTCGGTCAAGCGAGATACGGCCAATGTGACGTAAAAAAGCCAAAGCCCCGGTGATCCGGGTGAGAATGTAGGGTGGGCATTGCCCACCACTATTGCCCGCAAACCACATCATCGGATTCTGCCCCTGATCCCGCCCACGCGAGTGGATAGACAGCGGAGCGAACATAGCGAATGACGTTGAATACGGCGATCACCATAAACCAAATGGTGGGCGATGCCCACCCTACCAGGCTGCGCACACTTATGCCTCACTAAATCTCATGGCTGACGGGGCGCGGACCACCCACCCGGCACACCTCCTCCGTGCCAATCCCGAAAACGCCAATGGTCACTGGCGCGAACTGGATAACCAAATAAAGAAATGCGAATGCGCGTCGGGCGAAACGGAACGCGAACCGCTCAAAAGCACGCTGCATCGGATGCGAGCGAAGAAAGACGATGGTACGGACCGGGTGAGTTTCGCCCTACAGAGTGTTCCAGATCGACTTCTTGTATGCTATTGGTGATAACATTAAGCCCCAAAATGGGTGGGGCAAGTCAGAAATGACCGGCCTTTCTGCGAGGAACCCAACTTGTGAACGAAATCGAAAAAAACCTGCAACGCTATCTGGAGACGGAGACGCTTCTCAATACTTTTTTTAGCGTCTTTGATTACTGCTGGTCGCAGTGCATTTTGATCGAATTGCGCAAAAACGGCAACCGGCCTGTGACCGCATGCTGCAACAACAGGTATTATTCACTGTATGATCTGGAGCACCCGGCTTTCAATCGCCTGAGGGAAGAACGGGAGAAAATGTATGGAAAACCGGATGTGCAGTGCTGGCGCGATCCGGTATCGCCTTGCGAGTATCACGATCCGAATCGGGGTTGCGTGCTGGCGACCCATAAAAGTCCGATCTGTCTCTCCTTTCTTTGCCGGGAGGGCATCGATGTGTTGAGAGGGACTTATGGCATCTATGCCTACGATTACCTGGGCGTCAACTACGCGCTGGAGTGGATTTTGACGGGCGATCTTTCAGAGCGTGAGTACCTGGATTTCAGGACGGCCATGCTTGATATGACCGAACGCGTGAAACGCATCCGTAAAGGGCCAGGGCGTGCTCTCACGGAGGGACAGGCCTCTGACGCAGGTTTCCGTGCCGATCCCTACTTGACTGCCTGACACGTTTTTACCGGTGTTTGCATATAATCACTTCTGCAAAAATTTTGGCGGCAGTCGGTCCGAACCGGTGTAAGCGACCACGTCGCTGATCGCTTGCTTGTTGCGCGTGACCATCAGTTTGGATGTCCCGTGGGCCAGCACTTTGCCCTGGCTGTCACACATCCGCGCTTCGGTCAGACAGAGGGTTTTGCCCGCCTTAATACATTGACCGACGACGATGATCCGAGTGTCATCTACCGCCGCGAGGAAATCGACCTTGAGATCGATCGTAACCAATCCGCTTTCCTCGGGCAGCTCGCAATAGGCCGACCAGTAAGCCGCGGTGTCGATCGCAGACGCATACACCCCACCGTGCAGCCCCCCGAAAGGATTCATGTGCTCGCGGCCGATGGCGAGCGACACCGTAGCGCTACCGATGCCCAGTGCCATCACTTGCATGGACATGTGTTTGAAAAATGGACCACTGTTGATTGCGCGGATGACGGCGTTCAGATGATCAGGATTAAGGTGATCGGGCTTGAACTCTGGCAATTGCATTTCTCCGTTGCGGTGTAAGTGAAATGATCAGGTAACTATACAAAGCGCATCGCTCGATGTCCACGCCCTTTTTAGTGCTGCCGTCTGGACGCATTTTCAGTTTCAACCCTTCAGGACTTTTCTCGCAGGCCAAAGAGATATCTCTTCTCACATACCCCGGAGGCACGCATAAAGTACAGGATGCAACCCATGTTTTCGTGCGGCGGTTCCGGTATATTTAAATAGTTTTTCCCATTAGATTCAGCCCCCAGCGCGGATAATCATCGAAGGTGTAAACCCGACACCGGACCATTACGGTCCTGAAAGGAACACTAACGTGGAAGAGACCGGCAGGCGCATGGTGATCTCTAACCGCTGGTTCCAGGCGGCGGTTGTGACTTTTATCCTCGGCTTTTCAATTCTGGGCTACCTGGCCTACAGGATCTACGGTGAAAGCCCGCCCATCCCCGAAACTGTTGTCTCCTCCGAAGGGAGCGAAGTGTTCACTGCAGCGGATATCATGGCCGGACAACACCTTTTTCAGAAATATGGTCTCATGCAGTATGGCACGCTTTTCGGGCACGGAGCCTATCTGGGGCCGGACTTCACGGCCCAGTATCTGCATCGCGCAGGCCTTGCCATGCAGGCCTTTTACCGGCAAGAAGGTCGCTCGGAGGCCGAGGCGACTGCCGCCGTGCAGGCCGATTTCAAGCAAAACGATTTCGATGCGCAGACCGGGCGGCTCGTATGGACGGCCAGTCAGGTGCACGCCTTCGATCAGATGCGTGCGTTCTACGGTGGCTATTTTGCCGAACCGCTCCAACAAGAAGGGCTTAAACGTCCGGCTATCATCGATCCACAGGAAATTCGACGTCTGACGGCTTTTTTCGCCTGGGCTGCCTGGGTAGCCTCCGCCGCCCGTCCGGGTGAAGATTACTCTTATACCAACAACTGGCCGCCCGAGCCGTTGGCTGCCAACAGCCCAACCCCCGAAGCGCTGATGTGGAGTGTTTTGAGCCTGATTGCGCTGTTGGGTGGGGCAGGTCTGGTTTTTTATTTTATCGGGCGCTATGACCTTCTCGGCTGGCACCGGGCCGATGATCAGGCTCCCTACGATCTGGCTTTCCGTCCTCCCGAACAGGTTCGGCTGACCCGTTCGCAACGTGCGGTAGCCTGGTATTTTCTGGTGGTGGCCGGCTTGTTCCTGACACAGGGGTTGTTAGGGGGATTGAATGCACACTACCATGTCGAGCCTGACAGTTTTTACGGCATTCCGATCGACTCCTGGATTCCCTACAATCTATCGCGCATGTGGCATTTGCAGTTGGCCCTTTTTTTTACGTCATCGGCGTTTCTGGCAATAGGCATCTTTCTGTCGCCGATGATCGCCGGGCGCGAACCGCGCCACCAATCTGTTCTGGCGATTGCTCTGTTCGGCGCGTTGGTTCTGGTGGTGGTCGGCAGTCTGCTCGGTGAGGCCGCCAGCATCAAAAATGTCATCACCAGCGAAGGACCCTGGTTCTGGCTGGGCGCCCAAGGATGGGAATTTCTCGACTTAGGTCGCCTTTGGCAGATTCTGCTTTTGTCGGGCATGATCTTCTGGGTCGTCATCATTTTTCGGGGTCTTCGAACGCGCCTGCGAGACGAGCATTACGGCAACATGCCGTGGTTGTTTTTCTATAGCGCCTTGTCCATTCCACTCTTCTATGCCGCTGGAATGGTGTTCTGGAAGGATGTCAACTACACGGTCATGGACTTTTGGCGTTTTTGGGTGGTGCACCTATGGGTCGAAGATTTCCTGGAGCTGTTTACGACCATTATGGTCGCTTATCTGTTTGTGCTTCTCGGTGTGGTGCGAATTACCGTGGCCACCCGTATTGTCTATTTGGACATCATTCTCTACTCTGTCGGCGGAGTAGTCGGCACATTGCATCACATCTACTTTAATGGCGCGCCCGCCATGTATATGGCGTTCGGGGCCTTTTTTTCGGCCATGGAGGTGATCCCGCTGCTGCTGCTGACCTTCGAAGCATGGCGATTCATGCGCCTGGGAGGGGGCAAGGAGGGCGACCGGAGTGTGCTGCAGGCTTCTTCGGCCGATTTCCCCCACAAATGGGCGGTCATGTTTCTTGTGGCGGTCGGATTCTGGAACTTTCTGGGCGCGGGCGTTTTTGGTTTCCTGATCAATCTGCCGATCGTCAGTTATTACGAAATCGGTACGCAGTTTACAGCCAACCACGCCCATGGCGCCATGATGGGTGTGTACGGCATGCTGACCATCGCATTTTTCATGTTCGTGGCACGGTACTTTATTCCGCCTGATCGCGCCAGCGAGCGGGCCATGGCCATATCGTTCTGGAGCCTCAACATCGGCCTGGCCATGATGATATTTGTCAATCTTATGCCCATGGGCATTATTCAATTATACGATTCGTTGGCCAACGGCTACTGGCATGCCCGCGAGCCGGAGTTTTTTCAGAGCGACTGGGTGAATTTGCTCGAGTGGTTGCGTCTGCCAGGGGACACTATCTTCATTGTCGGCGGTATCCTTCCCGTCGTTTACCTGGCGATCCGCATGTTCGTCAATCGCAACCGCGGTGAAATGCCGCTCAGCGATTCGGCCGAACTGTTGACCGGCGTGCCGAAGCGATGATCCGGTTTTATAGAGAGACGGCCCCTCGTCGATCTCTTGGCACCTCTTGGCAGTACTTCATCATCTCACTCGGGCAGATTGGAAAGGATAGCTTATGATTATTCAGAATATCTGCGTTTTAGGCGCCGGATTGATGGGCCATGGTATTGCGCAGGTGTGCGCGCAGGCAGGGTACAGGGTGGCTCTGCGCGATATCGATTCGCTTGTCCTCGAAGAAGGGATGCGCGCGATTGAAAAAAATCTGGCACGCGATGTTGAAAAAGGACGCAAGTCCGGAGACGAGATGAGTGCCATTATGAACCGTATTACGCCCACATTGGATCTCAAGCTGGCCGCGGCCCACGCGGACCTCGTGGTGGAAGTGGTGATCGAGGTCATGGATGCCAAAAAGGCGCTCTTCGAGGAACTGGATACCATTGTGCCGCCGCCCTGCCTCTTCTTTACAAACACCTCCGGATTGAGCATCACCGAAATGGCTGCCACCACCCGGCGTCCCGACCGCTTCATCGGAACCCATTTTTTCAATCCGGTCCCGGTTATGCGTCTCATTGAAATTGTCAAGGGGCAGGAAACCTCGGACGAAACGCTCGGGACAGCGAAACAGTGGGGGGCATCGCTTGGCAAGGAGGTGATCGTGGTCAACGAGGCGCCGGCATTTGCGGTGAATCGCATTTTGTGCCCCATGCTGAACGAGGCCTTTTATGCGCTGGAGAGCGGGATCGCCAGTCCGGAAGATATTGACAAGGGCATGGTCCTCGGTTGCAATCACCCCATGGGGCCCCTGGCCCTGGCGGATTTGATCGGCCTGGAGACGCTGCTGCGCGTGATGGAAGGTTTGCACCAGGAGTTGGGCGACAAGTATCGCCCGGCGCCCCTGCTGCGCAAACTGGTCAGAGCCGGCAGATTCGGTAAAAAAACCGGAAAAGGGGTGTTCGATTACACGGAATTATAGCGTTTGCCCGCGCGGCAAAGATCTCAACTTTCAAGTTCCAAACGCCCGGCTCACCTCGATTCGTGCCAATTCCGAAAATCGAATCGATACTTATAAAAGATCAGTACTGATGAGGCAGGGGACTGAGCAATGGGGTATCCTTTTCCATATCGAATTCGAAGCGGTCCTTGGTAAACAGTTCCTGGCAGGCAGAGACGGCTTCGGCATCGTACTTGACGCCTTTACTTTGTGTGATTTTCGCCAGGGCGGCCTCTATCCCGTGGGCGGGGCGATACGGTCGAAAAGAGCTGGTGGCTTCAACCACGTCTGCGACCGCCAGAATTCGCGACTCCAGCAGAATTTGGTCTCCTGAAAGGCCCTGTGGATAGCCTGAACCGTCTATACGCTCATGGTGTTGAAGGACGATTTCGGCGACGGGCCATGGGAAGGGTATGTTCTTCAATATTTCAAAACTCACCCGGGGATGAATTTTGATCATCTCTAACTCCGCATCCATCAGGCTGCCGGCCCGACTGAGGATAGAGACGGGTATGCGGATTTTTCCCAGATCGTGCAAGATTCCTGCAATACGAAGACCTTCGATAATATCCGGTGCCACCCCCAGTTTTTCAGCAATGGCACAGGCCAGTTGGGTCACCCGTTGCTGGTGACCGGCAGTATATGGGTCTCTGATTTCAACCATAAGCGCCATGGTGCGGATGCTGGCGTTGAGAATTTCACGTATTTCGGAAGTTTTCTGCGCAACTCTATGCTCCAGAAAAACGTTTTGAGATGCCAGTTGCAGTCTCATCATCTCTAATGATAAGTGCGTTCGTATTCTCGCTTTGACTTCGGCCGCGTTAAAAGGTTTGGTGATATAGTCGACCGCACCCAATTCAAATCCGGTGGTCTTGTTGATGGTTTGGCTCATGGCCGTGATAAAAATGACCGGAATGGCGGCTGTCTCAGGATTGGCTTTTAAACGGGTAATCACCTCGTAGCCGTTCATCTCCGGCATCATAATATCGAGCAGTACAAGGTCCGGTTTTTGTCTGGCAACATATTCCAGCGCCTTGGGGCCGTTTTTGGCAATGCCCAAGCGGTGTTCCGCTTTCAAGGTGTTTACCAGCAAATCGATGTTGGTGGGGTTGTCATCCACAATCAAAATCAAAGGTCGCGACGAATTCATAAGTCTACCTGTGAACGTATCTTCCGGATTGTTTCCAGGGCCGGATCATAGTCGTAGAGAGTGACTTGGGCATCCAGCGTTTTAAGATCGGTGGTTTTGATTCCGTTGCATTGCGCAGCCAGTTGTCTGATATCTGACATGATTTTTACTATTTCTTCCGGATCGGCGCGGTCGATGGCATCGGTCAACAGCGTCAAAAGCGCGTCGAGCGACAGGCAGGATGGGTTGGCCGGCTGTGCGACTGCATCGCTGCCAGGTTCCTGAAGTGATTGAATCGATGCCAAGACCTTCCCTAAGGCGCCCTCCAATGTTGCCACCTTGCCGTCAAGATCGGATAATTCGCCGCCTGTCTTTGATTTTTTATAACACGCCTCTTCAAGCGCTTGTGCGGCCTCACTTAATTCGGCGGCCCCGATATTGGCTGCACTTCCTCTGAGACTGTGGGCCAGTTGGCCCATCGACTCGGGGTCATTGCCGGAAAACGCCTGTCTGATTTTTCGGGCGGTGTCCCGGTTACCGGCAAGAAAACCAGCCAGTATGTGCGTTAGCGTGGCGCCGTTTATTCCCATCTCCGTAAGCGTGCGACCGATGTCGATGCCGGGCAGTTTGTCCGGTAAATCCATTTCTTTTCTGACGGTTTGGCCGGCGGCAGTCAACTGTTGGTCGTGCGAACTTACTTCATGGACGATGCCCGCTTTCAGGGAAGCTTCATCGGCATTTGGCGCAATCCATTCGGATGCCTGACTCTTTCCGGTGCCCAGCAGTCGCCAGAGCGTTTGAAACAAACGACCCTGGTTGACCGGTTTGGAGACATAGCCATTCATCCCGGCTTCCAGGCACTTTTCCTCATCGCCTTTCATGGCATGGGCAGTCATGGCGATAATGGGAATCGAAGCCCCGTTCGGCAGTTCACGGATCAGCAGGGTGGCTTCGTAGCCGTTCATTTTTGGCATCTGGATATCCATCAGCACCGCGTCGAAAGAGGCAATTTTGAAAGCCTGAACGGCTTCTTCACCATTGTTTGCGATGGTGACGGCGATCCCGGCCCCTTCCAATATGGCTTGGGCAACCTGCTGGTTGGTGGGGTTGTCTTCGGCCACCAGAATCTTTTTTCCTTCCAGGTGTTTTCGGTAAATGGACGCCCGGGTCGTGAATCGTTTGGGGTGGTCGCCTATCTTTAACACCTCTTTGCCGAAGCTATCCATGATGGCGTCATACAGCGTCGACGGATAGATCGGTTTGTTCAGAAAACCATTGATGCCTGCTTTTTGAGCTTCGATGCGTTGTTCGTCCTGGCCGAAAGCTGTCATCATGATAATGGGTAGTGTCAGTTTTAACTCTTGCCGGATTTTGCGCGACACCTCGATGCCATCCATTTCCGGCATTTTCCAATCCATCATGATCAGCTCAATGGGATCATTGCGTATTGAATTGTCTGCCAGACGGTTCAAGGCTTCCGGTCCCGAAGAAAGCGTTTCAACCCTGCACCCTAAGGACTCCAATATAGTACGCATGATACTGCGGCTGTCGCCCAGATCGTCGACGACCAGTACATTCATGCCCTGAATATCAGGGGGTACCACCAGCTTTGAAACAGGCTTGTCTGATCCCCGCTGCATTCGCACAGTAAAGAAGAAAGTGCTGCCCTTACCCAACTCGGATGCCACTCCGATGTCACCGGCCATCATGGTGACCAGTTGTTTACAAATGCTCAACCCCAGGCCGGTGCCTTCGTATTTTCGGGTTGTCGACGTATCGGCCTGGGTGAACGGCTCGAAAAGATGATCGACGAATTCCGGAGCGATGCCGGCGCCCGTATCTTTAACGGAAAAGGCCAATATCACCTGGTCGTCGGCCAAAGCGCCCATCGATTCCGTCACCTCCCTGGCGTGCAATAGGATCACGCCGCCCGATTCCGTGAATTTAATGGCGTTGCTGATCAGATTGGTCAAAATCTGTTGCAGGCGCAGGGGATCTCCCTTGATGAACTTGGGTGTATTCATGTCGATATCCACCAGAAGCTCGATCCCCTTCTCGGCAGCCCGGTTGAAGAACAATTCCATGACCCGGTCGATGACCTCGTCCAGTCTGAAAATGCGTTCCTTCAGTTCGAATTTGCCTGCTTCGATCTTTGAAAAATCCAATATATCGTTGATGATGCTCAGCAGTGAGTAGGCCGAGCTGTGGATAATTTTGAGATAGTGCGCAACTTTGGGCGATACTTTTTCACTGAGTGCCAGATCCGCTGCGCCAATCACGCCGTTCATGGGTGTTCGGATTTCATGGCTCATATTGGCCAGAAACTCGCTTTTGGCCTGCGCGGCCGTCTCGGCGGCTTCTTTGGCCCGTTTTAATTCACGGTCCATTTGTGTGTGCAGATCCATCTCCACTTTCAAGCGCGCGTGCGTGGTTTCGAGTCTGTGGTTGAGTGCCAGGGCCCAGCCATAAAAAAGGGCCAGAAAAGAAAATGCCAACGCGGCTAAGAAGATCCAAAACCCATATTTATCCAAGACGTCCGTGAAGGTGATCTTACCCAGGTCTTGGTACGGACCTATGTTCAGGACCTTGAGGCATTCGTGAACCGGCTGATAATTCAGGGGGATGGTCCAACCCGCGCCACCGGCTGCCCTGGCTGCAGGAGAATCCGGGGGCATTTGGAGCAGCGCCAAAGCCACTTTTTCGGCCATTTCGTCAGAAGTGTGCCTCACCTTGGCCATGGGCCAATTGGGGTATTCGCGTGTGGTGCAGAAATAAGCGGTAGGATCACCCGCACCGGAAAGCCGCGGGAATACATAATAATCGTTCAGATCGATGTTGCCTTCGGCACTGAGATCTTCCAAGGTATTGGTTCTGACCGTGCCCACATCGATCATGCGATCCCGAACCGCATACACGACCTGTTCGTGGCTTTCGCTGAATTGAAGGTCTTCAAAGTCCTTGAAAGGATCTATTCCGTATTCTTTGAGTTCCCGCCAGGCCATGAGCCATCCCCCCAGGGAGGATTCAGACACGGCCATAAGAGATTTACCTCTAAGATCGCTCAGTCTGCGAATGTCTTTGCGATCGCTGCGGCAAAAAATGACACCACCGTATTGGGTATACACACCTTGCAAACGCTTCTCTTTCAGCGTTGCGATTCGGTTGCTCTGATAGCGGTGCTCCATCTCCACATACATGGCTGAATTGGCCAAGATGAAATCTACCGCACCCTTTGCCACACTGGATAGGACATGATCATGCGCCAGCGGTATAATGACGAAACGTTGTCCGGCCACTTGTCGGGTGAGGTATTCAGCCGTGGGCGTCCAGCTTTGTAAACACTGCTGCGTGTTGCGGGTGGCAAGCACACCGATTCTGACCGGTGGGTTTCCCCACGCGGTACTCGTATCCGAAAGACCGCCAAGCAAACAAATTACCACGTAAAGCAGGAAGAGACCACCTTGTATGGTAGTAAGCTTTTTCATCCGACAGTGCTTTCAGTGTATCCCATGATACATCACCTTACCTTATAATGAACGGAAGTGCATCATTTGCAGCCGTTTCTTTTCCAGATCTTGCTAGAGAATCCTATTGTCTGTCAATGCCGATGACGTGCAAAAAGACGCAACGGGGGTGCTGTTCGGTCCCACCGCAATACGCCTGCCGGTGGGACCACAATCTCATGATCCCACTTTAAGTCGTCTCAACCGATTGATGATATTTTTCTGATAGCTTCGGAAATTTGGGTCAGGGAGAAAGGTTTCTGTATAAAGCCGTCGCAGCCCTGCTCCATGATCTCCATAATTTTTTCGTTCATGCCGTAGCCGCTGCATAGCAGGGTTTTAATGGATGGGCGGCGCATTTTGAGGTGGGCGTAAAGTTCACGGCCGTTCATGCCCGGCATGATCATATCGATAATGGCAATGTCAATCCGGTCGAGCCGATTGCCATGACGTTGCAACGCCTCTTCGCCACTGGCTGCCGTCACGACTGTATAACCAAGGGGTTCGAGCAACTCGACGAAAGTCTCCAGGACCATCTGTTCGTCATCGACGACCAGGATGGTGCCCGTGCCCTTGTGAATGCATGCGTCCGGCGCTTTTTTGGGTGCCGGCGATTCTTTTACGGAGGGCAAAAATATCTTGAAGGTCGTTCCGTTTCCGGGGGTGGAGGTGACATCAATGTAGCCATGGTGAGATTTGATGATGCCATAGGCCGATGCCAATCCAAGACCCGTGCCCTTGCCTTTTTTGGTCGTGAAAAACGGATCGAAAATGTTCTCCAGGTGTTCGGAAGCTATTCCGGTGCCAGTGTCGCTGAAGCTGACCATCACATAGCGGCCGGACATGACTTCATAGGGTTTACCCGATAAGGCCGCCGAGGTGGTGCATCGGGTGGCGATGGTCAATGCACCACCGTCCGGCATGGCGTCGATGGCATTGATGTACAAATTCCAGAAGACCTGTTCGATCTGGTTTTTATCGCCCCTAACATTCGGAAGGTCCGGATCGAGCGACAAGGTGGTTTGGATTTCCTTGCGGGTTTGGGCAAACGTGTCTGCAAATTCCTGTAGGACTTTGTTCAAAGCGATGGGCTTGATTTCATAGTTGCCACCGCGTGCATAGCTCAGCAATTGCTGGTTCATTTTGGCGGCTTTTTCGACGATCGACTCTATTTTGAAGGCTTTATCAATCACCTGTGCATTCTGTCCGGCGTTCATGCGGATCAGAGTGGCATTGCCCAGGATGCCTGACAGCCAGTTGTTGAAGTTGTGAGCGATGCCACCGGCCAGCAGACCGATTGCCTCCAGTTTTTGCATTTGCCGGACACGGTTCTCCAACTGTTTGTGCTTGTTCTCCAAAAGCAGGCGTTCGGTGGCATCACGCAGAATACCCCGAAAACCGACCGCGGTCAGGTCTGGCCCCATGATCAATGAGACGGATAGATCGACGGGGATCGTATTGCCGTTTGCGTCGATGATTTCAAACTGGGAAAAGCTGACTGGTTCTTGGGATTGCCGGAGGTTCGCAAAAAGCGATGTTAATCGGGATTGGTTGCCAGATGAGAAGAATCCATATAACCGGCGATGTGCGATCTGCTCTGGCGTTCGTCCGAGCAGCCGGCTCATGGCTTTGTTGGCAAAGCGAATGTTCGCGTCCAGATCGGTCTCGAAAAAGCCCTCATTTATGCTTTCAAGGGTCTGGCGATATTTCTCTTCGCTTTGTTGCAACTTCTGGAAAGAGCGGGCATTATTGATGCTGATCGCAATCTGAGCGGCAATGCCTTGCAACAGATTGACATCGCTTTTATTCAAATGGTTTTCGCTCCCGATATTGTCCAGCGCCAAAATCCCCAGGGAAATATCTTTGTAAACAAGTGGCACGCATAATAGCGATTGTACACCGACCACGCGGACCGACTGTGCATTTTCTTCATCAACGGGATCGAACAGATCGGCGCTCTGAAGGGCCACCAGTGGTTTTTGCTCGGCGAACGCCCTGGCCGGATAGCCTTTGGCATCCGGAGCGCCCACGTTGAAATCCACCGCTTGCAGGGCGGCGATTTCATCTTCAGCATAGCCGTAACTGGCTGAATATTTCAGATAGCGGCCGGTGTCATCGCCTAACAGGATCAACCCGCGGTTGAAATCGAGCCGTTCGTGCATCAGATCGGCCAGTCGATGCATCAGCGTGTCGACGTTCAGAATGGCAGCAGTCGCCGCGCCGATTTCCTGAATCAGCAATGAATTGTTATACCGACGATTTGCGTTTTCAATGCGCGCCTGAGCCGTGTTATGCCCGGTTTCGATGATCGTTTCCAGTTCCTCGATTTTGAGGCGGGCATGGATAATCCAGGCGGCCGCATTCAGTCCGGCCAGCAGCATCAGAATCGGCATGAACGACCCCGCCGGCATCAAAAACAAAGCCCCCGCAGCGCCAATGGCGGAACACAACAGCGTGTAGTTGCGCACGAGTTTCATTTTGAAAGATGCCGGGGTGCGCCACGATACAATGTAGCGGCAGGCATCGTCGCCCTTATGAAAACAGCTTGAATGCTGGATTGTGGCATACTGATGCGTAAAGAGCGTGGGCAAGGCTTCCAGGGTACCAAGGCGATTGTCGCACTGGTACGGCTTTTCCTCGACGCCCGGGGCAGGCGTTGAAATGATCTCCGTGACGCCGCGCGCGCGATTCTTGACCTGAATCGTGGCGCCTCTCGAAAAGAGCGGATAGAGATGAGCCATTGCCAGGAAGGCAGTCTCCGTAGTGATCAACCCTACAACATACTGTTTAAACAGGGCCATACCCTTGGAAGAAGCGCTGAACCGGCCGGAATTACGTGAAATATCGGGATCACCGGTTTTTTCGACCACTGCCAGGTGGAAACGATCGGCATCCTCCTGGGTGAACCAATGACCGGTGTCGGTCACTTCATGCGCGGCAATGCCGGCGTGATCGAGCACTTCCTGTGCGGATAAGCCCGGATAAGTCGCCCTGATATAATCGAGATATGCTTGAAAAATCCTGCTATTGTACAGGCCGAGGCCTGTTTTACTCAATTTCTGCACAACTCAAACCCTCCATCGCACCATCTGAAAGCCCCCTCTATACAAGGTTCAGTTCACTCGGGACAAGGAGAATGTTGCGGGGAGGTGGCAGGCGGACCGGGCGCGTCACCACACATGGTTTTTCGGCCAGTGTGGCGATGCCGGGCACGGCATCGTTGAATTCATGGATGATGGGCATTTATTAAGAGAAATCTTGAGGCAAAAAACAAATCCAAAATGTATTTAGAGAACAAGTCTTTGAATCTTGTTAGCTTATGGATAGAAATAGATGTGATGGTGCAAGGCCGCTCATGGGGTGATTTGCCAGGCGGTGAAAAATTCCTGTCGATTGATGATCTACACTTGTTCTTTTACCTGGTTATGCAGTTAGACATTCGCTAATGTTGTGAAAGGAGAATTACATGATTTTGAAGGCAGGCTTTTCGGAAGCGCATTTGGAGCAATATTGTGAAGAAAAAAATGTGCACCCACTTGTCATGCTGGGGATTTACCGGATGCATAAGGATGTTGCTTTATTTGGACAAGGGAGGCTTTTTATGCGGTGGTTGGTCTGGTCTGTACTGGCTGAAAATCTTCCACGAGGCAACCAGCCATGTGTCGTTGCGGGAAAAGGAAGAAAAAAGAAATGAGCCGCCGAACATTTCGATACGGCGTTTCAGGGCGATCAATGCCAGTTCGCCCGGAAGGAATCCTTTGCCCCGGTAAAAATTGAGTTTCACTGCGTCCACATCGGTTCTCAGGTAAAAAAGTATTCTGTCTGAAACCAATTCCAAACCGGTTTCCACGGCTGCATCGGGTTGGTTGGAAACAGTGTGCAGCACCTGCTCCATGACGCGGAATATGATGATTTTCAGCGCGTCGGGAATATCGTGCTCTTCAATCCGGATCCGTTTCGTGATCTGAAGGAAAGGGCAGGTCGCTGCAAATTGGCGGCAGAGCCAATCGATCGTTTTGATGATGCCGACCTGCTCGAGGCCTATCGGCCTGAAATGCCGCGCCACCTTGCGTATTTCGGCAAGTGTTTGCCGGATATCGTGCGTGATGGGCTGCAAGGCATCACGGGCATCTTCGCCCGCATTGGGATCGTTCAAAACGCATTCAACCTGTAATTTAATGGCAGTGAGACACTGGGCAAAATTTTCATGAATCTGTCGGGCAAAATGTTCGCGTTCGGTTTCGTGCAGTTCAATAAGCCCGTCGGCAAGTCTCTGCAATTGTCTCTCGGCATTGGCAAGCTCGGCATCGGCTACAATGCGCCTGGTGATATTGATTTCGTTGCCCAGGATGGCTGCTTGGCCATTATAGGTCGTCAAGGTATTGCGGCGTTGAACGAAAATGGTCTTGCCGCGGGGCGTCAGGCAGCGCACCTGGTATTCATCCGATAGGGACTCTTTACAATACCGTTTACGCGTCCGCTCGGCAACCATGGCCCTGTCGTCGGGATGAATGAAACTCAGGCTTTCCTTGCCGATGACAGCGTCCAATTCAAAGCCATGCAGGCGCGCGAATTCCGCATTGGCAAACACGATTTTACCATTTTGAGATACGTAAATGCCGGTTTGCGAACTGTCGACCAGGGCGCGATACGTTTCCTGCGACATCCGCAGTGATTTTTCGGCTTTTTCCAATGCATGCATCCGTGCAGCCAACATTCGACTGGAGATCCACAACCCGATCAGGCCCAGACCCCAGATGACGGTCAAGGAAATGAACTTTGCGGACATCTCCTTGCGTCTCATTTCCTTGTAAGGTGTCATGGGAACCGAAACACTGAGACCGCCGACGATGTCGCCTTCCGTGTACCCTTGTGTGCCATGGCATTTTAAACAGCCTTCTTCAATCCGGAGCGGCCGCATCAAACGTAAATAGGATGTGTTGTCGATCTTTGACTGATTGAGGACTTCGCTTTCCCCAAGCGCGAAAGCCTGCAGGGCGGTTTTCTCCCATTCATCCGGGGCCGATTCTTTACGCAAAGGTTTCATGCTGGTGATATTGGCCTTTATTCCGTGGCGTTCGGAATAATCGGCCATGATCTGCCGTGTCATGTAAGCCGAACTCATCAGGGTGAGTTGTTTCCCGTTTTGGGTAACGAGGTCGCGTTCCGCTACATGGGATAGGGCCGGATTGGGTGGGTTTTTTTCGGATACGGGGACATAGAAACCTCCAAATTTGGAGGCCCATAGCCGCACGGCCTGATCTTTATTGAAATGGGCCCGGGCCTCGGCTCTGGCCATTTCATCGATGGTATCCTTCAGGTGAAGGGCATCTTTGATGCCAAATCCGAATACGACCATCGTCCAGGCCAAAGCCAACACCGCGCAGTTTTTCTTTACCACGTTCAAACGCATCATGAGACGATCCTGTAGAGGACTTGGAATCGAAGCTTCGATTTGGGACTGTGTAGGCGCGGGTACTTATAATAAAATGTGAGCAGGGGCGCTATAGGGTATAGCCCTTATATGGTTATGCAACTTGCACCTCGTGAGCCATTATCGTCTGACCCGAAAAAGTGGATAGTGGCTGTATTCTGTGGATTGTAGCCGTTTTTGACTTTTTCCAAGTTGATACATGGCCAAGATGGGCTCTTGAACCTTTATTTTGCCCACGGCCTGTCCCTGGTTACCAAAATTGCTCTCCTGATATATCTGTGTCGATTGTAGCCATCCTGACCGTATCCAAAAAACCTGCGGCCGGCTTCCACCCCGGCCGGGGCCGGAGTGGAAGAACCTGGGTTATCGTTCAAACTCCATACCGATATTTTCAATGCCATCGACAACCATTCCTGTCCCTACGGCGATCATCAGAATATCCTGGGCCACACGCACAAAGCGGTGACCAGACGGAGGCGGGCCCAGGTGTGTCACGATATGGGGCGGAAGATCATAAAAAATAACCTCCCGTGGCAGCGGTCGACCATAAGACCACCCTCTGGCTCGGGGCGGAACGCATTCGCGATTTTTTTTGACAAGACCGGGAGGGCATTTGCCGGAACGAAACCGCTCGCCATAATAATTGTTGATTGTGACATGATGGTGTTCATTAAAATAGACACGCCGTTTATCATAGTTATTACCGTGACCAGCGGATTTATGTTTTTTTTTGGATCGATCGTGGTCGTCGCGTTGCCCTTTGCGATTGTCGTAAACACGATGTTTTGGGTCGTCGCGCCTTTCCTTTTGATGTTCATGCCCGTCGAAGTGCTGGCGATTGTTCTTTCCGCTATCCTCCCAGTCGGGCTTTTTCGCCTGGGCCGGACCTGCTATAAACAGCCCAACGACCATAAAGGTCACAAGCCCGGCTCGTAAAAAGGGATACTGCATGTCTCCTCCAATCTGATCTGATAAAATTGGTACGTTTTAATAAAGGGGTGATTGCCATTTTGAACCTGAGAAACTTGTGCAAATTTTATGCCCTGACAGATCTGGAGAACGATTGGCAGGGCGAGGCCCAAGAATCAGGGTAACTGCGTTTGCGTATGCGGTTACCCTGACCCAAGAATGCTTTGGGATTGATCTCGGACTGGAATTTGCGTATAAGTCTGCAGCATCCTCTCTTCCTCAGGAATCCCTGAGTGCATTCAAAATCGGGTTTGGGCGGTCACGCATCTCCAATGGGTCTTGTGCCATAGGATGTTTACCCTCTTACGCCATCAGGCAACCAAACAAGGAGAAAAGCCCATGAAACGATCGCTTCACATCGGAATCAACGATTATCCGGGTACGAACAGTGATCTGTCCGGATGCGTCAATGATGCCAATGACTGGCTGGCAGCATTGGACGCACGCGGTTTTCAAACCACCTTGCTCGTCGACGGCCAAGCCACCAAAAGCAAGATGCAGGAAACCATCGCCACCCTGATCGGCGAAACCGGCCGGGACGACATCGGAGTGATCACATTTTCGGGTCATGGTACATGGGTGCCGGACGACAACAGTGACGAACCGGACGGTCGCGACGAGGCTCTTTGTCCCTACGATATCAATGAAGGCCACGTTCTGATCGACGACGAATTGTACGAACTTTTCTGCGAACGCAAACGGGGCGCCAGAATCATTCTGATCAGCGATTCATGCCATTCCGGCACTGTTACGAGAATGGCCGATATCCTGCCGGGGACGCGAACGCGATCCGGCCTGGCGCAGAAGATCCGTTTCCTGGCGCCTGAGATTTTTTTAAAAGGCGACAAGGAACGTCTGGTCAGGGCCCGCCAGGTTGAGAACATGCGCGCCCACGCGAAAATCCGCGCGGCGGCGGTGCTTATGGCCGGGTGCAAAGACAACGAATACAGCTACGATGCCAATTTCAATGGACGGCCCAATGGTGCTTTTACTTTTGTGGCATTGAAAGCGCTAGAACAGTTGCCTGTGAATGCCACTTACAAGGAGTGGCTCCAGAAAATTCGTCAATCTTTGCCACACGTTCAATACCCGCAGACGCCCCAACTCTCCGGCTCCTACGAACAGCGCTGCAAATGGCTTGTATTCAGCGAATAGTTCATTTCTAAGATGCCGGATGCCAGCATAAAATCCGGCATAGTTGGTCGATAAATCCCAGTTGACCCTTAAGTATCTTTTGGCGTGCGGTGGGGATAGAAAACCAGGCCGCCCGATCCACTTCGGGGAATTGGGCGTGTTTGCCGGATTTGGGCGGCCACTCCAGTGTAAACAGGTTGCTCACGATCTTTTCAGAATCACAGTTGCCCTCGAAGGCCCAGGCCGCGATGATTTTCCTGCTGGTTTGACGGAGTGGCGCAAGCGCTATAAAATTACCATTTGCGTCATAGCCTGTTTCTTCCCTGAATTCGCGCCGGGCCGTCTCAAAGGGGTCTTGCCCTTCTTCATATTCCCCCTTGGGAATGGACCAGGCGCCCTCGTCCTTGTTGCGCCAGAAGGGGCCGCCCGGATGGACCAGGAGTACTTCCAGCATCTGATGGCGATAACGATACATCATCAGCCCGGCGCTTTGTTTGCTCACGGATGAACTCCTTCCAATAAAAAAATAGAAATTGGTTATGCACTCCGCTCCAGTGATTATGGGCAAAGTGTTAAGTGTAAAGTTTAAAGTGTAAAGGGAGGCATTCTGTCGATTTGACATGCTCACCTTCCGCTGTTACGTGCATGCTTTTGTTAAAGGTTCTAAAAATCACAACGTAACCTTCTTATGCATCCCATACCTGTGTCTTACTGGAGAATAGGGTGGGCATTGCCCACCACTTTTCCCCGCAAACAACATCATCGGTTTTCGACACTGATCCCGCCCAAGCGATTGGATAGACCCCGGATCGAACATAGCGATGAACGTTAAATACCATATACAGGGGCGATCAACATAAGACAATGGTGGGCGATGCCCACCCTACCTGGCTGTATTTGCCTATGCAGGGCAACGATCGGGCAGGGCGCAATTGCCTCTTGCACCCGGCCCGATAGTTGTCCTATTCTGGCACCGCATGACAAAGATAGGATGTTGAGGATAGCGAAATGCGCGATGTAGGTGGAAACAACGTTTTCAAAACTTTTCCAGAACCTTTGGCCCTCTTCGGTCGGCGTTGGGAATGAAGCCTTAGATGTGCGCTCCGTTTTTAGCGATTATCTGGAAATCGATCGCGTCGCCCTTTTCGGTTCGCGCGCAAAAGGGTGTGCTCGACCCAACTCCGACGCTGCGCGACCATACTGAACGGGGCGGTATTGTGATCTACACAAGGCCTGCACAGGGGCGGCATTCCAGGAAAAAGCAATGAGAATCCTGCACACTTCCGATTGGCACATCGGCCGGGCGCTGTATGGCCGCAAGCGGTACGAGGTTTTCGAGGCCTTTCTCGACTGGCTGGCCGACACCATTGCCGCCGAGCGGGTCGATGCCCTGCTCGTGGCCGGCGATGTGTTCGACACCGGCACGCCCAGCAACAGGGCCCAGGGCCTGTACTATCGCTTTCTGTGCCGGGTGGCGCAGTCCGCCTGTCGGCATGTGGTTGTGATTGCGGGCAATCATGACTCACCCACTTTTCTGAATGCCCCGCGTGAGTTGCTGCGCGCCTTGCAAGTGCATGTCATCGGCGAGGCCTGCGACGATGAAGTGCTGGTGCTCGAAGACGGCGATGAGCGCGCGGAGCTCATCGTGTGCGCCGTGCCTTACCTGCGCGACCGCGATATCCGCATGGTCGATCCTGGCGAAAGCATTGCGGACAAGGAGCGCAAACTGCTCGAAGGCATTCGGGCCCATTATCGCGACGTCTGCGAAAGTGCCCGGCAGCGCCGCGTAGCGGCGGACGCCGCGTTGCCCATCGTGGCCATGGGGCATCTGTTTACCCAACAAGGCAGGACCGTCGAAGGCGACGGCGTGCGCGAACTGTATGTCGGCTCGCTGGCGCGCGTGAGCGCGGAAATTTTCCCGGCCTGCATCGATTACGTGGCCTTGGGCCATCTGCATGTCCCCCAGAAGGTGAACGGCTCCGAACTTTTGCGCTACAGCGGGGCGCCGCTTCCCATGGGTTTTGGCGAAGCCCGCCAGGAAAAAAGCGTCTGTCTGGTCGATTTTGGCGGATCAACGCCCCTGGTGACCGGTATCAGGGTGCCGGTCTTTCAACCGCTCGAATGCATCCGCGGTTGCTGGCAGATCATTGCGACCCGGCTGGCGGAACTGAGCAACGCCGGCAGCACGGCCTGGCTGGAAATCATCTATGAAGGCGACGAGGTCATCGGCGATCTCAAAGAACGCCTGGATGCCGCTATCGCCTGCAGCCGCCTGGAAATCCTGCGCATTAAAAACAGCCGCATCATCCAGCAGGCGCTCGGCCGAATCCACGCGGAAGAAACCCTCGATGACCTGACAGTCCATGACGTTTTCGACCGTTGCCTGGATATGCACCAGGTCCCCGAAGAACAGCGGGCGGATCTGCGGGCCGCCTACCAAGAGGTGCTCGCCTCCATGCAGGAGGCGAATTAAGCCATGCGCGTTCTTCACGTCCGCTTTAAAAACCTCAACTCCCTGGTTGGCGAATGGGCCATCGACTTCACCCATCCAGCCTATGGGGCTGATGGCATATTTGCCATCACCGGGCCGACCGGCGCCGGCAAAACGACCATTCTGGATGCCATCTGCCTGGCATTGTACGGCCGCACGCCGCGCCTGAACAAGGTGACCAAAGGCGTCAACGAGATCATGTCGCGCCAGACCGGCGAGTGTTTTGCCGAGGTTACCTTCGAAACCCCGGCCGGTCGCTTTCGCTGTCACTGGAGTCAGCATCGCGCCCGAAAAAAAGCCGATCGCGAACTGCAACCACCGCGCCACGAAATTGCCGATGCGCGGACGGGCGCACTTTTCGAGACCAAACTGCGCGGTGTGGCCGAGCATATCGAAAGGGCCACCGGCATGGATTTCGAGCGCTTCACGCGCTCGATGCTGCTGGCGCAGGGTGGGTTCGCGGTGTTTCTGCAGGCCGCCGCCGATGAGCGCGCCCCCATTCTCGAGCAGATTACCGGAACCGAAATTTACAGCGCGATTTCCATGCGCGTCCACGAAATAAGAACCGAAACGCAGCGCACGCTGGATGCGTTGCAGCGCGAACTGTCCGGCATGGACCTGCTCGACGACCACCAAGTGGCCGAGCTGACTGCCAGCCTGGCGGAGAAGGTCGCGCAGGCCACTGGTCTGGAAGAGCAGCTCGGGCGGCACCGCGCGGCGCTTGGCTGGTTGGACGGCATGGCGGCCTTGGAAAAAGAGCTGCTCGGCCTTGAGACGAGCGGCGAAGACCTGGCCCGGCGGCAAGCGGCCTTTGAACCCGAACGCCTTAAACTCGTGCGCGCTGGGCTGGCTTTGGAGTTGGCTGGTGACTACGCGGCTTTGAATTCGTTGAGAGCCGAGCAGCAAAAAGAGCTGGTTGCGCAAGCCGAATGTCGTCGCCTGCTGCCGGCATGCGAGGCCGATGTGCTGTCGGCCCAGACTGCCTTGAATGCAGCTATTAAGGCCATGGCCGACCGGAGGGTTGCCCAGCAACAGGCCCTGCAGATTATCCGCGCGGTGCGTGCCCTGGATCTCAGAATCGAAGAGAGAACAGCTCCGATCAAGGCTGCTCGCCAGGCAGTCGTCGCTGACGAAAAAAAACTGCAGTCGTTGCGCGTTCAATTGGCTGAAGAAAGCCGCACCCTCGATCAGAACAGAAACGAACTATTGGCTGTTACCGGATTTTTGGATGCTCATTGCGTGGATAAAGGCTTGGTGGCGCACCTGGCTGCAATCCGCACCCGTTTCGCTGCATTGAAAGACATTGCTGCAAAGCATCGTGCCAAGCTCGCGGATCTTGAGACGACCGAACAGCTCGCCCAACAAGCGCGGCAGACATTCGCAACCCACACCAAGGCCCATGAAGAAGCCAGGAAAATTCCGGCAACCCTCGAAGGTACTTTGCACGAAGTGCAGCGGCGGCTGACGAAAACGCTCGAGGGCCGCCCATTGGCCGAATGGCGCCAGACCCTTGGGGCGTTGGCGGAACGCAAAACCATCCTGCAAAAGATTGCCGATGCCGTGCGCTCAGCGGCCGACGAGCAGCGCCGTTTGGAAGATTTGCGGGCGCATCGGCAAGTGCTCGTTGCCCAAAGCACCTCCCTGGCGGCAGCCATCGAGGCACAGATGCAACGCCAAGCCGGGCTCGAACGTGAGCTGCAACTACTCGAGCGGCAATTCAAGCTGCTGCGGCAGATCGCCGATTTCAGCGCGGCGCGTCAGCAGTTGCAAGATGGGGTGCCATGTCCTTTGTGCGGTGCGATCGCGCACCCTTTTGCCGCCGGCAATGTTCCGGTCGCAGATGAAACCCTGGCCGAACTTGAAAGCGCCAGGGATGCCTTGAAACAGACCGCAACAGCGGTGTCGTCTTTGAAAATCAAGGAGGGGAGGGCGCACAAGGAACTGGAACTGACCGCGCTTGCTCAAACGGAGTGTTCGGCGCGCCTGGCAACGGCTGATGCAGCCATAACACAAGGATGCGATGACCTGAATTTACGCTTGGCCGGCAGCGACCTGTCGTCGGCTTTAGCGCTGTTCCTGCAGGAAACCGAACGCGATTGGCATGCCGCGCGTGTCACCGTTCAGACAGCCGAGGAGATCGGAGAAAACAGTGATGATGTGCGTGCCCAGATTGAAAAGGCGCGTCAGGTGCTTGCGGACACCGAACGCGAGGTTCGAACGGCCGACCACCGCCAGGCAACGGCGCAGGAGACACTGCAGCGGGTGGGCCTGGAGTTGGGAGCGCTGACCGAGCAGCGTCAGGCAGCCCAGGTGGACAGCGAACGGGAGCTCAGTGTCTATGGGATCGCTTCCCTGCGAGTGGAAGACTTGGATGCCATCGTGGAAAGCCTGGCCGAGCGCCGTGAAAAATGGTTGGCCGGTCAGGCACGTAAAGTCGATTTGGACAAGTGTGTTGCCACCTTGGACGCGCAACAGCGCCATCGCAAAGAGCAAATCGGCCAATTGGATAGGGAAATGCGGGCCAGACAAGAGATCCTCGAGCAACTCATCCGCGAGCAGGAAGAGTTTGCCAGCGAGCGTCATAGCCTGTTCGGCGCTAAAGATGCCGACACGGAAGAAGGGCGCCTGGTCGCCGCGCTGGAAGCGGCCCACCAGAAAGTGGACGGGCTGCAGCACGCTTTGCATGCAGCCCAGCAAACGCTCGGTCAAATGCACAATCGCATGCAGACTTTGGAAACGTCCCTACAGGCCCGGGCGGCGTCCCTGCAGGCCGGTGAAACCGCTTTTTGCGGACGGCTCGCGGGCTGCGGCTTTATCGATGAAGCCGACTACCGCGCTGCCTGCCTGAGTGAAGCCGAGCGCCAGGCTCTGGCCAGGAAGGCTGAAGGCATTGCCACCGAGCAGGCTCGTCTGGAAGCGACCCGGCACGACCGCCTTGAACGATTGGCAGCAGAGCGCCAAAAGAACCTGACCGACCGCCCGCGCGAGCAACTCGTGCTGGAAGTTGCCGAGCAGGCCGGCACGTTGCAGGAGGTGCAGCAGGCGGTTGGCGCAATGCGTCAGAAGATACGGGATAACGAAACCTTGCGCGATCGGCAGCAGGCCAAGGCCAAGGCCGTCGATGCACACAAAAAAGAGTGTGCGCGCTGGGACGATCTGCACGCGTTGATCGGCGCTGCCGATGGCAAGAAATACCGCAATTTCGCCCAGGGGTTGACCTTCGATATGATGATTGGCCAGGCCAATCGGCGCCTGGCGATGATGACCGACCGTTATCTGCTCACACGGGATATCCACCAGCCGCTGGAGCTCAATGTCATCGACAGCTACCAGGCCGGCGAGATCCGCTCGACCAAGAATCTTTCCGGCGGCGAGAGCTTCATTGTCAGCCTGGCCCTGGCCCTGGGATTGTCACAGATGGCCGGCCGCAATGTCCGCGTCGAGTCGCTCTTCCTCGACGAAGGTTTCGGGACCCTCGACGACGAAGCCCTGGACACCGCCCTCGAAACGCTTGCCGGTCTGCGCCATGACGGCACCCTGATCGGGGTCATCTCCCATGTGGCCGCCCTCCAGGAGCGCATCGGCACCCGGATCCAGGTCGTGCCGCGCAGCGGCGGAACCAGCATCCTGCGCGGTCCCGGCTGCGGAAAATATGAAGGCGGGCACGGCGCGGTTTGAAATCCGATTTCCTGTTGAAGGCCGCGAAGGACCTGCGTACTGAAAATGATACGAAGCAAGAGCGCAGCAAATCGTATCCTGACCCAAAAAGCAGAAGCACGCCAGACGCGGAGGATTGATGCCGACACCAAAATTCCGGCAAGAGTGTCTATGGCATCATCGAAAGGCCGAACAAACTCGTGAAACATGCCTGCCGACCTTTCCTGTTGCAACATCACCGCTTAGCCATGTGGGAATCAGACCCGATCAACCGCGTTCAGGCCGGTTTTCAGCACCTCAACATTTCTTCGAAATAAAGATTCATCAAGCTTCCGACGCGTTCCAGAGCCACAGAGCGGCGGAACAGGCTCTCGGACCAAGCAGGCACGCGCAATTCGACTCGGGGCCGAGCTTCCCGACCGTAGAACCAGGGCAATCGCATGAAACAAACCTCTCTCAGGATACCCAAATTCGTTTTCGGGGTTAGCACGGAAGAGGATCCGGGTGGGTGGTCCGCGCCACGTCAGCCATGAGATTTCGTGAGGCATAAGGCGTGCGCAGGACATAAGGGCCGCACTGTTTGAGCGCAGCTTAGTTTGCGGCCCGTCCGGAGCATGTCTTATAGCCTCACCTGATCGAATGGATGGTGGCGCGGACGCCCCCCGGATCACCGGATTTCAGCACGATAGATATTGAGCCAAGTAAAGAACCTCAAAATAGCACGCTTCGTCCAAGGTTTACATGTGGTGGCCCTGACCGTAGAGCTGCGGCTATTGACAATGGACGCCTTTAAGGGGATAGTTTCAAAGCTACTCAGGAACGCGAAGGGGTGATTGTGAAAAGGCGGTGGACGGCCTTTTCAATGGATTCATGGGGTTGGGCCAATTTAATAAAGGAGGAATAATGGATGCTTTATTGATCATGCTCCTTGCTTTTGCAGGCTACATCATCATGTACCAGTTTTATGGAAAGTTTATCGGCAAGCGGATTTTTCAGTTGGATGGGGGGCGCAAAACACCTGCCGAAACATTGAATGACGGCAGGGATTATGTGCCCACGAAAAAGGAGGTCATCTTCGGGCATCATTTTACCTCTATCGCCGGCACTGGGCCGATCGTCGGGCCGGCCATCGCGGTGATCTGGGGATGGGTGCCGGCGTTGATCTGGATTTTCGTGGGCAGCATTATCATGGGTGCGGTACACGATTTCGGTGCGTTGGTCATCTCATTGCGCAACCAGGGAAAATCGATTTCCGACTACACGGCCAAGTATGTCAACGAACGCACCAAGTTTTTTTTCTTCCTGATTGTCTTCCTGGAACTGTGGATCGTGATCGCTGTTTTCGGACTTGTGATCGCGATTATTTTCGGCCTCTATCCGCAATCCGTGCTGCCGGTTTGGCTTGAAATTCCCATTGCTGTCCTCTTGGGCCACATGATTTATAAAAAAGGGGCCAGTGTTTTGAGCTGGTCGATCGTGGCGGTGGTCGTCATGTATCTCACGGTCATCATCGGCGCTTATTTGCCGATTAAAATGCCTGAGGTGGCAGGGATACCAGGTACCGGCGTCTGGACCATCATCTTGCTGACCTACGCGTTTATCGCTTCGACGCTGCCGGTGACAACTCTTTTGCAGCCACGCGATTTCATCAATTCCCATCAGCTCATGGTGGCCATGGCGTTGATCATTCTGGGTATCCTGGCTTCCGCGTTCAGCGGTCAACTGCACATCGTTGCTCCGGCGGTGCAGTTTCAGCCGGCACAAGCCCCATCCATGATCCCTTTTCTTTTTATCACCATTGCCTGCGGGGCAATCTCGGGCTTCCACGCCCTGGTCTCCTCGGGAACCTCATCGAAGCAGGTGGCCCGCGAAGAAGATTCGCTCTTTGTAGGCTACGGTTCCATGTTGCTGGAAGGGGCCCTGGCCACGCTCGTGGTGATTGCGACCTGTGCCGGTATTGGCATCGCTTACACCACCAAATCCGGGGAAACCTTGACCGGGGTGGCAGCCTGGACCACGCACTATGCTTCCTGGGCATCGGCATCGGGTCTCGGGGCCATGCTGGGGGCATTCGTTGACGGATCGGCGAACATGATCGCAACGCTCGGTATTCCCAAAGCCATTGGGGTGACCATCATGGGAGTATTTGTGGCCTCTTTCGCCGGCACGACGCTCGATACCGCCACACGGATTCAACGGTACGTGGTGGCCGAACTTTTCGCCGGGTTGAAAATCCAGGCGCTCACCAATCGGTATGCGGCCACCAGCGTGGCGGTGGGCAGCGCGCTGTTTCTCGCATTCGCCACGGGGGCCAGCGGCGCCGGCGCCTTGAAACTGTGGCCGCTTTTCGGCGCTACCAACCAGACCCTGGCCGCTTTGGCGCTCATCATCATCACCCTCTACCTGAAGACGAAAGGCGGTCTCAAGTGGGTCGTGGCGGGATTTCCGGCAATCTTCATGGCCGTGATCACCCTCTGGGCCGCCATTTTGAACCAGATCTCCTTCGGTGCCCAGCATAACCTGCTTTTGCAGGCCATCAACCTGATTGTTATCATCCTTGCAGCCTGGATCCTGGTGGAAGGCCTGATCGCGTTCTTCGTACCGAAGAAAATCGTTCCGGAGGTACCGGCGCCAATTACCACATAGGGTTGCGCCGGTCGTTGAAAAGCATTTTTCCCTGGTGCGTGCAAGACCGATTCGTTGCACGCGCCAGGGGGACCCTTTTGACCACACCTTCAAGCGCCCCAACAACTGTCCGGATGAATCGAAAATGACGCGCCAACTCAAAAAGACCTATTTCCGTCTGCTCGTTCCGGCGTTGCTCGTTATCGCCGTGATCTATCTGGCCAAATACGCCGGCTACCACTTCGGGCCTGAAGCACCCTGGTCAGGCTTGGCCGGCCCGGCCCTTTTTATTCTTGCAGGCACCTTCGCCATAGCGCTTCCGATATTTTACCGGACCCTGTTTCTGCATCGCATCCGCCATCAGGAACGAACACCGATGGCCGATCTGCTCGCCTTTGAGCGCAGGTTCCTCATCGTCGCGCTGATACCTGCCTATCTCGCAGCCCTGGCCTATGCGCTTCCGATCACCTATTTTCATTTTGTCGGAACTGTCCTGATGGCGCTGTATGCCGCCTACTACTATTATCCATCACCCAACAGGATCGCCCTGGAAAAACGTATCTTCCGGGCCGGGCTGGAGTACCCATCATGAAGAGGACGCGATGCTGCGCCGCATGATTGATAGATTGAAAGCTTTTCGTGATGTCGCCGACGAGGTGGCGCGTGGCAAAGCCGTGCAGACCATCGAAGCCGAAGTAGAGGAGTTGGAGCATATCTTCGGCCTGATCGTGCTGGGATCTTTTGTAGGGCTGCCGTCGCCGCCCATGCATATTGCCCTGGACCTGGCGCCGCACATGGAACGGGAACTCGCTCTCATGGTTCAGAATGTAGAAACGGCCAACGAACCCATATCCAGGCTGTTTTCCATTTTTGGTATCGACTGACCCGGTGAATCGGTTCGATCCTTGCTGTAGCCCAAGGCGTTCAACTGAGATGGAGAATCCTCTGGAAAAATCGGTCCATTGTTATCTTTTAGGTAAGGGCGGGGTTGGCAAAACCACCGCGGCCGCGCTGATCTCGGTTTGCCTGGCTTCCGAAAATCGCCGCGTGCTGCTTGTCTCCCTTGATCCGGCCCACAATTTGTCTGATATTTTTCAACAGCGCCTCAATGACAAGCCCTCGGCGGTCACGCCCAACCTGAGCGTGATGGAAATCGATCAGGCGCGTTGGATCAAAAGATATCTGCAGGATGTTCGCACTGAAATACTTCAAAGCTATCGCTATTTGACCGCCTTCAATCTCGAGGGATATCTGAATGTCATGCAATTCGCCCCCGGTCTGGAAGAATACGCCCTCCTGCAGGCTTTTCAGCACATTGCGGCACGCTATGCGGACAATGACTTTGTGCTGTTCGATATGCCGCCGACCGCGCTTTCCCTGCGATTTTTCGGTCTGCCAGCGCTTTCATTGGTGTGGATCGAGGCTTTGCTGAAAATGCGCCAGGAAATCATTCGTAAAAAAGAGATGATTACAAGAATTAAGCTGGGCCATCTTGAGTTGGAGAAAGACAAAGTTCTGCAAAGAATTGTCAAACGTCAAAGCAGCTACCAAGCCTTGTGTGCAGGTTTCAGGGATCCTCAGCAAACCCATATTCATTTGGTGCTCAATCCGGACACGCTGTCTTTTTCCGAATCTCGGCGGATCGTGCAAACGCTCAAAGGGTTCGACATGCCGGTCGCACAAATTATCGTCAATAAGATGGTACCCGATTCACCCAACACCCGCTTTCAATGCGATTTCGCCGATATCCCCATCAGCGCCATTTCCCGCGCCGTAACGCCTCTCATCGGCTTGCACAGTTTGCAGCGCTTCTTGGATGAACAGGGCGATTTCCTGGAAAAAGTGGCGCCCATGTACTGCGGATAGCCATCACCCACCTTCCTGAGATATGCCCAAAAATGCTTCCGTGATGGCCAGAGAGCCGGCAATACGCATATACCTGTGGATGGTTCTTGCCGCGCACAGGCCGATCATTGGGTTGACCGTCCACAGGCCCCGTGTTAAGAGCCGTTGCTTGATCGGAAGGTTTATTTGTCCACCCATACAGGCCGTTGTCGTGAGTGCAGCCCCTTCGCAACTCGTTTTCAACTCTTCGGAGCCCTCCTCGGTGCCCGTGCTGCGGGTAAGCGGTTTGACCCATGTTTATCCCGGTGCAACGGAGCCCGCACTGCAGGCGATGGATCTGACGGTGGCCAACGGCGAAATATTCGGCTTGCTCGGGCCCAACGGTGCCGGCAAAACCACCGCCATCTCGGTGATGAGCACCCTGCTGCGCCCGCTTGGCGGCCAGGTGCAGATCTGCGGTCTGGATGCGTTGCGCCATCCTCGGCGGGTGCGTCAGCACATCGGGGTGGTACCCCAGCGCATCGCCTTGTTCGAAACACTGAGCGCAACGGAAAACCTGACTTACTTCGGCCGTTTGTACGGCCTGCGGGGGGACGCGTTGAAAGCGGCGGTTCGTTCGGGGTTGCAGGTGGCCGGTTTGGCCGAACGCGGCGACCTGGCCTTGAGTACATTTTCAGGCGGTATGAAGCGGCGTATCAACCTGGCCGCGGGCATCCTGCATCATCCCCGCCTGCTGTTCCTGGACGAACCCACTGTGGGCATCGATGCCCAATCCCGCAATCGAATCCTCGAGAACCTGATTCAATTGAAAGAAGAGGGGGTCACCATCATTTATACCACCCACTACATGGAAGAGGTCCAGCGCATCTGCTCGCGTCTGGCAATCCTGGATCAGGGCCGGATCATTGCACTGGGCGACACCGGGCAACTCATGCGACAGCATCCCGACTGCGCTGATTTGGGGGACTTGTACCTGAAACTGACCGGGCGGCAGTTGCGTGATTAGGATACTATTTCTCAATGTCAGTCGCGTAGATAGGGTAAAGGTAGGTATTCTGGCTATTTTTGGTAGTGATGTCCGCTGCTTTCAGGGAAAAGCCGCGGATGGGAATTGGATCGATGCTTAAATGGGTGGCCACCATACACAAGGAATGGCTTCTGCTGATCCGGGACCGGACCGGCTTGTTGCTGCTGTTTTTGATGCCGGCGGCTCTGGTCGTTGTGATCACGCTGGTGCAGGATAACGTACTGCGCCAGACGGGCGGCTTGCGCATCAGGGGAGCGCTGGTCGATGCCGACGGTGGTGCCGCCGCCCAAGTTTTGGTGCACGCCCTGGAGGCCAACGAGACCGTGACCTTCCGGCGGGTATGGGACGGCCGGGCCGTGGATACGCAAAAGGCCGCTGACATGGTGGCGCAGGGCGAGCTGCAATTTTATGCGGCCATTCCGGCGGGATTGACCGCTGCGGTGGCTGAGCGCGTGCGCGCTCGCATGGAGCGCCTGGTGGCCGGAGAGTCGGAAGCGGCCGCCCCTGGTTCGGATCTTCCCGAAGTGGCGGTGCATTTTGATCCGACCGTCCAGTCGATTTACCGGACCGCCGTCAATGGCGTCTTGCATCAGGCCCTGGCAGTCATGCAGGCCGAATACAGCATGAAATACCTGGGGGATTCCCTCGAGCGGCATCTGCGTGAGCGCGTCGCTGCCCTGGCAGGCGGATTCGCTCCTCAGATCACCGAGCAACTGGTGCCGACCCTGGGCGGAGACATCATGCAGGCGCCGGTCGTGTGCATCTCGGTGCAGTCCACGGGATCGGCCAAATTCGAACGCCTGCCGACAGCCGTGCAGCAAAATGTGCCGGCCTGGGCCTTGTTCGGCATGTTTTTCATCGTCGTACCCCTGTCCGGCTCTTTGATTCGCGAACGGCGCGAAGGCATTCTGGCACGATTGCTCGTGATGCCTGTTTCGCGAACGGCATTGATCCTGGGCAAGCTGACCGCCTATGCGGGCGTCTGCATGATACAGTTTTTGTGTATCGTTCTGGTGGGCAAATGGCTGTTGCCGCTGCTGGGCACAGATGCCTTCGTGATCGGCGGGCATGCATGGGAAATGCTGGTCGTGGCACTGTGCAGCGCCCTGGCCGCCACCGGTTACGGAATTTTGCTGGGGGTAGTGGCCCGCACCAACGAACAGGCTGCCGTACTGGGTCCTGTCTCAATCGTGATTGCCGCGGCCCTGGGCGGGATCATGGTGCCGGTGTTCGCCATGCCTCACGCCATGCAGGTGATCAGCCAAGCCTCGCCGCTGGCCTGGGCACATGATGCGTTTATGACCCTGCTCGTGCGCGACGGCGGCTTGTCGGCCGTTTGGGGGCAATTGACGCTGTTGCTGCTCTTTTTCGGCGCCGCGCTCGGGGTGTCTTTGCTTGTGTTGAGCAAACGTCGCTGGTAATCCGGCGCGCATCTGTTCATCTTTTTCGCTAAACCCGTGTCGAGCCGCAGAGCCTCACGTGTACCCTCGCAGGCCTGAGAGGAAAAATTGATGAAATTCAGCCGACGGGGGCGATCGGCTTTATGCGCGCTACCCGCGCGAAGCCGGCCCCTTCGTCGAATGAACCGGCGCCAGGGTTATCCATCGTGGCGTACCGCGGGCTGGGTTTTCTTGAGCGCATCATCGTAATGAGCAGCCGTCCCAAGGCGGCCAGGAGACGTGTATTGCGTGCCGAAATTAAAAGAGAAAGCGACGCCGTGGAATTCTGGACCGAAGAGCGCTGTTTCATCACGGAAACTGCCAATGATGATGGCGATGAAGCTGTTTCCATCGCCCGTGCGCGGGTCTTGCCCGGCGTGACGACCGGTTGGCATCGTCTGGACGGGGTGACCGAGCGCTACATCATCGTTAGCGGGCAGGGACGGGTGGAGATCGGCGCCATGTCGCCGGCGACGGTTGGGCCCGGTGACGTGGTCCGTATTCCGGTTGACATGCCCCAGAGAATCACCAATAGTGGCAGCGGCGATCTGGTTTTTTTCGCTGTGTGCAGCCCGCCATTTCACAAAGACTGCTATATCCGTATGGAATAGGCGCGGCGCTGGCTATGCGAATGGTTTTCTGAACGGACGCAGACAGAAGGAGCGTGTAAATGGGTGCTTGCGATGCGTATGAAAAATTCGACGCGGTCGGATTGGCTGAACTGGTGCGCCGGGGTGAAACGACGCCCATTGAACTGCTCGAGGCGGCTATCGAAAGGGTCACGACGCGCAACCCGCGGCTCAATGCCGTTGTGCATTGCATGTACGACGAGGCCCGCCAGCGGATCGCGGCAGGATTGCCCCAAGGGCCACTGTGCGGCGTGCCGTTTTTGCTCAAGGACCTGGGGCTCTTCTACAAAGACGTGCCCACGACTTACGGCAGCCGTCTGTATGCCGATTTTATCCCGGATCATCACAGCACCCTGGTCGAACGCTACCTGCAGGCCGGACTGGTCATTTTCGGCAAGACCAATACGCCTGAGTTCGGCATCACCGTGACCACCGAACCGGCGCTGTATGGCCCCTGCCGCAACCCGTGGGATCTGCAGCGTACCAGTGGCGGCTCCAGCGGCGGCGCGGCCGTGTCGGTGGCGGCCGGCATGGTGCC
>LADR01000027.1 GCA_000961655.1 Desulfatitalea sp. BRH_c12 | reverse complement strand
GCATCGCCCACCATTGTCTTATGTTGATCGCCTCTGTGATTGGCGGTATTCAACGTTTCATCGCTATGTTCGATCCGGAGTCTATCCGATCGCTTGGGCGGGATCGGTGCCAGAAGCCGATGATGGTGTTTGCGGGCAATAGTGGTGGGCAATGCCCACCCTACAACTGATCAGGCTCAAATCTTTCGGCGGGTATTGGAATTTCGCAATTCACTTGTCCAAGCCCATTCGGGCGCGATCGCCTGCCGGGCCTACCCGTTTTCCCGCAGCAAATCCAGCGCCGCACGGCAGTAAATTTCCACACCGGTTAGCAGAATATCTTCGGAAAAATCGAAGAATGGGCTATGCAACGGCGCGACATTCGGGCGCCCCGCGCCAAGAAAAATAAAACAGCCTGGCGTGCGCTGTAGATAGAAGGCAAAATCTTCGCCACCCATGGTCTGTTCCGGAATCAGCACGGATTCGTGACCGACGGCGGCCGCAGCCCAGTCCCGCGCCCTGCGGGCAGTTTGCTCGTCATTGATGGTCACCGGATATCCCGGCCGGTAATCCAGACGATATTCGGCCCCCATGGATGCACATATGCCGCTGACGATCCGATCGATACGTTCGGCCCAGGAGTGCCATATGTCGGTGTCGAAGGTGCGTGTGGTTCCCGAAAGATGTGCTTCGGAGGCAATGATGTTAAACGCGGCACCGGCATGAAATTCGCCGATGGTGACGACCGCCGGCTGCAGCGGATTCATCTGCCGGCTGACGATGCGCTGCAGGGCGCCGACCACCTGGGTGCCAATCTCCAGGGCGTCGACACAGAGATGCGGCATGGCACCGTGACCCCCTTTGCCTTTGATATGAATGTCGAAGCGGTCCATGGCCGCCATCAGGGGGCCATTCCGAATGCCCACGGTTCCCTCCGGCAGGCCGGGCCAAAGATGCAGTCCAAGAACCGTATCGACTTGGGGATCGGACAGCACGCCCTGCGCGATCATCGGGGCAGCCCCTCCCGGGCCCTCCTCGGCCGGCTGGAAAACGAATTTGATTGCCCCGCAAAGGGGCGGGTCGAGGTCGCGCAGGACCATGGCGGCACCTAGCACCATGGCCATATGGCCGTCGTGACCACAAGCGTGCATGGCACCCGGATGCAGCGAAGCAAACGGCAAGCCGGTCTGTTCGGCCACGGGCAGGGCATCGAGTTCGCTGCGCAGCATCACTGTTTTTCCGGGCTGCGCAAAGCGGTGCGTCCCCACGACGCCGAAGCGGGCGATACCGGTGCGTACCGGGATTGCCAACCGCGCGAGTTGTTCGGCGACGTACCCGGCCGTCTTTTCTTCGGTGTAGGCCGGCTCAGGAATCCGGTGCAATTCACGCCGCATCCGGATGATCTCTTCGCGGCGGCGATCGATGGCTTCTTTGAGGTCGCTCATGTAAACACCTTGCTTGTCTGCTGCTTTTCAGTGGATAGCACCCGTCTGCTTCCGGCGGAAAAAGGCTTCCGCCGGAAGAGCGTGGGGTGTTTGGCGGGTGTTGAGTCGTTGCTGCCGGATCAGATCCGGCCGGTCATTTTCAACATGTCTTTGAGCAGTTCGCCGGCTTTGCCGCAGTACTTGGGATCTTTTTTCGAGTACTCGTCGACGACTTCGATGGAGAACTTGCGCATCTGGGCGACCGCGTCCGCTTCCATGTGGCAAAGCTCGCCCATTTTCTCTTTCTGGAACTTTTCAATGTCGATGATGTCGTTGTAGCCGGACCATCTCAGAAAATCATTGCCGCACGAGCTGGCGCACTCTTCGACGATCGCCTTGAGGTCGGATGGCAGTTCATCCCATTTTTTGTGGTTCATGATGATTTCGCCATTGTTGATGTTCGCCAGGTAAGGCATGACGATGAACTTGGTCACTTCCTGGAACTTCATGTCCCAGGCGGTGGAAACACCGCCCCAGTGGGCGCCGTCGCACACACCGGTCTGCAGGGCCTGGTAGACCTCCTCGCCAGGGAAAAAGACCGGCGTGGCCCCGGCTTTCTGGAACACTTGGGCGGCGATGCCCGTGCTGCGAACCTTGAATCCCTTGAAATCGCTGATCGTACGCAGCGGCTTTCTGGAGAAGAGCGCCAGGCCGGCACAGGGAAGCGGCGCCACGAAACGGACCTTGTGATCGGCATACGCCTGGCGGAAAATCTCTATGGCGCCCATGTCGTAAAAGTAACCGTACATCTCCGACACATTTTCCCAGGAATAGAGCTGGCCGTTGATATGGCCTGCGACCGGCACCATGCCGATCCAATAGGCTGGCCAGATCAAGGAAATTTCGAACAGCCCACGCCCCAAAGCTTCGAACACATCCTTGGTGGGAACGATAGCGCCCGGCGGCAGCGGAGTGATGTCCAGTTCACCGTCTGTGGCGGCCCGCACCCGATCGCAGAAGCGAACATAGACATCCTTGTAGTAGCCGACACCGGTCGGCCAGTGGGTCTGCATGCGCCAACGAATCTTCTTGCCCGTTTTGGCATGGGCCACTTTGGGGATAACGGCGGCTGCCCCGGCTGCCAGGGCAGCCGCTCCGGCCACTCCGGCCTTGAGCACTTTTCGTCTTGAAATGTTTTCCGACATAATTGCGCCTCCATTGTGCATTAGAATTTTGCCAGGACGTCACAAAGCCCCGTTCCCAATTCCGGCACCGGTTCAAGGCGACCAACGCCACTGCCCGGTCCGGTACTTCCTTCAACATGTGCGGCTTACCGATCTCGCAGTTCGCGCCGCAATAATTTTCCGGTCACTGTTTTCGGCACCTCGTCGATGATCTCCACAATGCGCGGATACTTATAGGCCGCAAGCCGCTCCTTGCAGAACAGCATCAACTCCTCGGGGGTCGTTTGGCCCTTGAAGGGCTCAGACAGCGAGACGAAGGCCTTGACGGTTTCTCCGCGGTAGCTGTCCGGGACGCCGACGACCGCTGCTTCACGAACCGCGGGGTGCTGATACAACACATCTTCTACATCGCGCGGCCAGACCTTGAACCCAGAGACATTGATCAGATCCTTTTTGCGGTCGACGATGTAGCACCAGCCCTGTTCGTCGATTTTGGCCACATCGCCCGTATGAAAACGGCCGTCCACGATGGCACTGGCTGTTTCCTCCGGCTTTTGCCAGTACCCGCGCACGATGCTCGGCCCGCGCAGCACCAGCTCGCCTTCGTGTCCCGGCGGCATCCGCTGACCCCGGTCGTTCACGTCGACAATCCAGGCCTCGATGCCGGGGATGATCAAGCCTACCGACAATGCCCCCGAATCTTTGTCCACCGGGCCCTCCATGCCCAAGGGTGTGATGGTGGCGGGTGACGCGCTTTCGGTAAGCCCGTAGACATTGTAAATCGTCAGCCCCATGGCCTCCTTGAACTTTCTGACCGTACCCGGCGACACTGGGGCTCCGCCGCTGTAGGCCTTCTGGAAATGGGCAATGTTGAAGGATTTCAGGCCCGGGTAATTCAACAGGGCGATGTAGACCGTGATCGACGCCACACTGAAAGTGACGCGATGCTTTTCAATCAGGCGCAGTGCGTCCGCGGCGTCGAACCGGTTGTGAAGCACCACAGGAATACCCAAATGAAAAGCAATCGCCTGATGGGCGACGATGCCGGTAATGTGGAACAGCGGGGCAACACCCCAGATAACGTCTGAGCGATCGAGCCGCACAGTCGCCGCGTAGACAAAGCAGTTGTGGTCGATGTTGGCGTGGGAGATCATCGCCCCCTTGGGCGGACCGGTCGTTCCAGAGGTGTAGACCAGGTAGGCGAGATCTTCGGGCCCAGGCGGATTCTCTTCGACGTGTCGGCCCGCGAATCTTCGGATCAGATCCATGAGATCAACGGTCCCGGCGAAGACCTGCTTGGGCCCCCCGGTCAATTGGACGGGGACCGGTTGTTCTTCCCCGAGAAAGTCGTGCGCCGACGTCGTTATCACCGTGCGGTCGCCGGCGGCGGCGCGCACGGTCTTTTCATAAAGAAGGTCCTCACATAGAATCAGGCGCGCCCCGCTGTCGGACAGCAAGTGGTCCAGATCCTTGGCAGTGTACATCGGGTTGACCGGCACCACGGTCCCGCCCAGCTTCCAGACCGCCACCGAGGCGACCAGCACCTGCGGAATATTTTGCAGCACGAAAAGTATCCGGTCGCCCCGCGCAAAGCCCATGTCGGCCAGCGCGGCCGAAAGACTATCGGCCAGACGGGCGGTTTCCGAAAAGCTGATGGCCCGTTCGAAGTAATACATGCACGGGTGTTGCGGATAGCTTTCCACCGCTTGTTTGAACTTGTCCAAAACCGTCGCATAGCTTTCCGGCGGCGTCGCCGCAAGCCACTCTGGATAGGTCCTAATCCAGGGTTTGTCGTCGTATGTGCCGTTCATTTTCTCTCCTATAGCGCTTACCAGGCGGTCCATCCGCCATCGATCACCAGACTCTGACCCGTGATGAAATCGGATGCGGCACTGGCCAGAAAAATCACGATGCCCTCGATCTCCTCGAGTTTGCCCCAGCGGCCCATGGGTGTGCGTTCATTGATGAAATCGAAACGCTCCTTGTCATGCCGGATCTGTTTGACCATCTCGGTTTCAAAGTAGGTGGGCGCAATGGCATTGACCCGCACCCCGGCTTTGGCCCACTCCAGGGCCATCACTTTGGTCATCTGCTCGACGCCCCCTTTGGACGATGCGTAGGCGAGTTGGTTGGGCAGGCCGATGTGCCCCAGGATGGAGCTCATATTGATCACCTTGCCGTAACCGAGTGTAATCATCTGAGGCACGACCGCCTGGGCGACAAGGTAATAGCCTTTCAGGTTGATAGCGATGATCCGGTCCCATTCTTCTTCCGGGTATTCGAGGACAGGCACGCGGTAGTTGGTGCCCGCGTTGTTGATAAGAATGTCGATGCGCCCGAAGCGGGCCAGAATTTCATTCACGCCTTTGTGCACGCTCTCTTTGCGGGTGACATCGAATACAAAACCGGACGCTTGCCGGTTCAGCGCGTGGATGTCATTGACTACAGTGTCGATGTCGGCCTGGTTCCGGCCGCACACGGCGATATCGGATCCGGCCTTGGCGAGCGCCAGGGCGGCTGCGCGGCCCAGGCCTTTCGAACTGCCCGTGACCATGGCCACTTTGCCTTTAAGTGAAAATATGTCCAAATTCATGACGATTCTCTCCTCCTGGGTTGCGACCTACCGGCAGCATACCGTTGCTGCCCATCGGTTTTCTTTGCCTGCCCGACGACCGACCGGCTACGCTTTCTTCAGGGGCGGCGCCACAACCACCATTGCGTCTGAACGCTTCAAAACCCCCTTGAGAACGCTTCCAAGCATCGCTTCGGCGAAGGTGCCCCGACGCGCTGACCCCATCACGATCGTATCGCACTGAAATTCGGCGGCCACAGCGATGATCTCATCGACCACGTTGCCTTCCCTGACAACCACCTCGGCCGCGGGGTACCTTTCACCGTCGAGGGGCAGACCGTCGCGGACACTCTCGCAGAAACGGCGCAGACCGGACTGAACCAGGGCCATATCCTGCCGTTTGCCGATCAGAGACTGCATTGCATTGCCCACGGCACGACTGCGAATCTGTGCGATGACTTCGGCGTCGAGAAAGCCCTTGGCGCTGTGCGGCACATCTTCCATCACATAGAGGAACACGATCTGAGCGCAGTAGCGCTCGGCCATACTGGCGGCATAGGAGAAAGCATGCTTCGAAGTGTCGGTGAGGTCGGAAGTAAATAGAATTTTTTCGATGACAGGCGGCATATCCAGAATCTCCAGCAGTTAAACCTCGATACAGCCCTTATGGGCAACGTAAAACACCCGATCAAATCGCCGGAATACTTTCCTCTTTATCCCAAACTCATCGCATTCGGAAGCCAGGTGATGATGGCCGGAAAAAGCATCATCAGAATCAGAGCCCCGACCATGATCAGGATAAAGGGGAATTGGCTTCGAAAGATGGTGTTCATGCTTGTTTCCGGGCTCAGCGATTTGAGATAAAACAAATTATAGCCGAACGGGGGGGTGATGTAGCCGATGCACAGGGCGATATTGAACACCACGCCGTACCACACCGGATCGAAGCCCATCGACATGACCACCGGATAAAACAGCGGCATGCAAAGCAAAATGATGCCCATCGGGTCGAGAAACATCCCCAATATCAAGATGGCAAGCTGAAGAATGATAATGATCATCCAGGGACTGGCATCCAGACCCAGAAGCATGTTTTGAACGAAGTAAATGCCGCCACCGCCGCTGTAAATGGAAACGAATGCGGCGGCCCCAAACATGATCCACAACACCATGCCGGTAATGCTGGCGGTCTGATAGGCCGTCTCCTTGAAAAACTTCCAAGTGAACTCCCCGCGGATCGCCACGCATATCAACACGGCCATGGCACCCACCGACGATGCTTCAGTAGGCGTGGCAATGCCGAAAAACAGCGATCCGAGAATCGAAAGAATGATCAAGGAGGGCAGGGCCACCGACTTCAAGGCGAGGAGCTTTTGACGCATTGTCGGTGTTTCTTCCATGGCTGGGCACAGCTCCGGATGCAGCCAGGCCATGAAGATGATGTAGGCCATAAACAACAGGACAATGGCAACCCCGGCGACCAGGCCGCCGGCAAACAGCTTGCCAATGGATTGACCCGTCATCATGCCGATGACGATCAAGGTGATACTCGGGGGGATGAGGATCCCGAGCGTGCCGGAAGATCCAATCGACCCGAAGATGATCAGTTCATTATACTTGCGCTGGCGCATGGGCGGAATCGCCACAAGGCCGGTGGTCACAGTCGAGGCCGAACAATTGCCGGTCATGGCCGACAGCGCGGCGGCAAAAGCACAGGTTCCGACGGCCAGCCCGCCGCGCAGGCGTCCGGACCAAAGGTAGAAGGCATCGTACATGTCCACGGCAATTCGCGATTTGGACAGCGCCACACCGATGAAAACGAACAGGGGCACCGCGGCCAGCAGCAGCATCCACATGTAGTTGAACACCCCGGTCACCACCGGCATCAACCCGTCAGGGCCATACATGAGCAGTGCCGAAATGACGCCGACCGAGCCCAGCGCGAAGGCCAGGGACACCCCGAACATGATACAAAGCACCAGGGACCCGAACATGCCGATGGTCAAAAGAATTTCAAAGCTCATACTTCACCCCCTTGACCAACGTGATGCAGGATGTCGTCAATCTGGAAAGCCCCTGGAGGAAAATCAGCAGCACGCCAACGACGAGTATGAGTTTGACAGGATAAACCGGGTGGGCCAGGGCCATTTCGTCTGCTTCACGCATCATCCAGGAGTTGTAAAAAAACGTGCCCCCCTCCTTGATCAGCACAAACACCCAGATCGCCAGCAGGCTGTAGTTGAGGATGTCCAGCAGCGCTCTGACCCTGATCGGAAAACGCTGGTAGATAATATCGACCCGCACATGGCCGTCTTTCAGGAGCGTGTACGCGCCCACCAGGATAAAATAACTGCCGAAAAGCCGCTGCGAATAGCCATGAACCCAGACAGTCGGCGAATTGAAAAAATAGCGGGCGATGACCTCGAATACCAGCATGAGAATTCCCAGGTAGATCGCAAACGAGACGATCTTGCCCGACCAATCGCTGATGCTGTCCACGGCGTGCAATACTCTTTTCATACTTGCCTGCTCCACTTCTGCGGGGTAGATAAGACGCCGCCCGACTCAATCCTTGGTTGGGAAATTGGGTTCCAAATCCCGCAACCAGGAATCGTCCAGGTGCTCGTCGATGCCGGCCAGGTAGCGCGCGACGCGCTTTTTGTCTTCAAAATCGTAGCCGATATTCAGGGCGATCGTTTCCATGATCGGGGATCCCCCTCCGTGGACGCCGGCGATTTTGTACCAGGAGGCCATGGACGATGCGCCCACGTTTTCGACAAACTGCCATATCCTGCGGGATGTTTCCGGAGAAAGGGCCGGGTTTCTCACGATAAACCGCGCCAGCGCATCCTTGTTGTCGCCGTGATCGAAATCGCCGCTGAAAGGCATGGTCACCGCGATGCCGCCGGCGATTTCCGTCAACAGATTGTACTCATGGTAAATCGTTTCGCCGGTGAGACGTCTGCCCACATTGGCGTAGATTTCATTTGGAAAGAAGACCCCGCTGGCGGTCTTCTTTCCGTACACTGCCGCGGCGACGCCGGCGGCGTAGGCCAGTTCCGCGGCACCGGCGAACTCGGAGAGCTTTTCCTTGATGTGCGCGGCCTTTGAGATGTTATTGGCCTCGGCTGCCAATGCCGCAGCCCCGCAAAGAATATCGGAAACCGCCGGTTTGCAACCGCTGTAACTGTGGCGGTGGGAATCGGCGAAAAGCAGTGCCAGTCGGCGGCCGAACTGCCACTCCCCACACATGAACACTCTGTCGCGAGGCACGAACACGTTATCGAAAAGGACGATGCAGTCGGACACACCGTAATGGCAAAAGGGTCCGGCCGCGGCGTCGTCTTTTTCCCGAAGCCAGACCGGGCGGGTGATCAGGCTCAACCCCTCGACGTCGGCCGGCACGGCGAATGCCACGGCGAAATCGCGATCGGACTCGGCCAGGGCGCGGGTCGGCAAGGCGATGATTTCATCGGCATAGGGCGCCTGGGTGATGGACATTTTGAAACCGGAAACCACGATGCCGTCAGGCCGCTCTTCGACAATGTGCAGATAGGCGTCCGGGTCCTCTTGTTCGCTGGGCCTTTTCATCCGGTCGCCTTTGCTGTCGGTCTGGGCACAGCATCCGTCCAGGTCCTGGTCGTGATACATCTTCAGGTAGTCAAGGAATCGACCATGGTAATCGCTGCCATTGGCCTGGTCCATCTCCTTGGTACAGATCGCCAGGGCATTGATGGCATCGTGTCCCATGCAGCGTTGAATGCACCCGCCCGCCCGGCGGGCGCCCAGACGAATCAGTTTTTGCTTCTGCATCAAATCGTAAGGCGATTGGGGCAAATGCGCCCACCGGTTGATCTCCTGGCCGGTGACCGTCGATGTGGCCGTGGCCAGCCCTTTCCATTCAGGATCGCGGGCCAGATCAAAAGTGATGTCGAGCACATTGATTCCCGGCCGCAGGCGCGGATCATCCCGGCCCACCCGTTCCCCGCCGATAAAGATATTCGGCCGCATGGCAAAAAGTTTCTCGTGATACGCTTCTTTGGTTCTCAGCATGGTCTTGGTCCTTGTCTTGTGTGTTTATTATGAAGTGCAGGCCGGCAATCACGTTCGGCGGTCTTTACTCCCCGCCGGTCACGCAAAGGACCTGGCCCGTCAAATACTTGGATCCGTCCCGAATCAGGAAAAGGGCGGCTTCGGTCACGTCGAAGGCTTCTCCGAGGCGTCCCGAGGGGAGCTTTTCCAGAAGATCCCGGCCCAGTGATTTTTCGATTTTCAGCGGCCGGATTCCCCGGATATAACCGGGAACGATACAGTTGACCGTCACCGCGGCGGCCGCCAACTGCCCGGACAGTGTGCGCGTCAAGGCGGTCGTGCCGGCCTTGACAATGTCGAACCAGAGCGGATCGGCATACGCGTCCCAAGCCCAGGGCGAAAGGTAAACGATGCGGCCCATCGACCGCTCGCCCATCCTCCGTTTGAAGTAAGCGGCCAGCGCTTGCGCTTGGTGCAGGCTTGCTTCCAGCGAGGGGCCGGAATGGGCTTTGGAAGACCGCCCTGGCTGTTCGATGGTGCCTATACCAAGATCGTGCAGGTAAAAATCGATCGGGCCGAACTGCTTTTCGATGTCGTCGATCTGCTCCGGTGTCACCCTTTCGGTCTGCTCCAGGATAAACGCCGGTTCACAATAGGTGGCCGCCTCGGTGTTTTCCGACCACTTGGGAAAGCGGGTCCTTGGGTCGACATGAACGAGAATCCGCACGCCCCTGGCAGCCAGCGCGCTGCACACCGCCTGGCCGAGCATCGTCCCCCCGTTGACCACGAGCGCTGTTTTGCCGATCAGGGCATCGGGCGCCGGGAGCGTCGTGGCGGCTGCCGAGGGTTCTTCCAGCCCGCGGGTGATAATCTCCATGATCATGCGTTCGGTTTCGAGCTGACTCGCATGTCCTCGCAGATCCCAACGCTTGATTGTCCAGGAATCGATCATCGATTTGATCAGGTTGGACACCAGACGCACATTGCATGGCCGCAACTGGCTGTTGGCGATGCACTCGTTGAGGACGATTTCGAATTTTTCCAGGTGCGCCCGTTCGCGCTGAAGCAACTTTCGCAGAAATTCGCCCTGCAGAATGTGGGTTTCCTGGTAAATAAGCAGCAGGGCGTCGGCCCATTGATCCATGAGGTTGAATTCCCCCCGGATCATACGGCGCAGCTTTTCAATGGGATCTTGAATGTCCTCGATACTGCGGTTGAGGATCTCCATGGCCGAGCTGGCCAGAAAATCGTGGATCAGGAAAAAAATATCCTCTTTGCTGCCCACGTAGTCGTAAATGTTGCCATAACTTAGCCCGCCTTCCTCGGCCAGGTCTTTCAGGGTGGTTTTATGAAAGCCGTTCCGGGAGAAAAGCTTGATCGCAGCCAGAACGATCTGCCGGCGACGCTGTTCGACCAAAAGCTTGTTCTTGACCGTGGTTGGGATTTTAACCAGAGGATACCTCCATTCCAAAATCTGACTGACTAATCAGAATGTGAATGACTAATCATGAATAATGAACCATCCACCCAAATGTCAAGGATTTATTTACGTACATTAATTTTAGATTTTAATGGCATTCCCTGAATAATATTCAGCAACCCAACCATACCGCAGCCAGCTGGGCTTTATGGAAAACAGGATCTTTCGAGGGTGGGTGACTTGGTGCTCTGGGCTCCGGGCATGTTGTCCGCGCCACACGCCATTTCGCCTTTATAATGCGAGATAGTGTTTGATGATCGTTTCATTCTCCCAAATATTCGCGATGCTATCCGCGTAGACGATGCACCCTTTTTCAAGAATGTAACCGCGCTCGCACACCCTGCGGCAGAATTTGAGATTCTGATCGGCCATCAGAATCGTCATGCCCGAGTTGCGGATCTCTCCGATCACCTGCGCCAGATTGTCGACCACCAGTGGGGCCAGACCTTCCGAGGGTTCATCCAGCAGGATCATTTCCGGATTGGCCATCAGTGTACGTCCCATGCCGAGCATTTTCTTCTCGCCACCGGAAAGCAGTATTCCCATCTGTTTGCGGCGATCGCCCAAAACCGGGAAAAGCGCTTCCACGCGCGCCTTGGTCCAATAGCCGCTGCGGCCGGAGAGACGACGGGCAATCTCCAGATTCTCCTCACAGGTCAGATCCGGAAAGATGCGCAAATCATCGGGCATGTAGGCCATGCCCAGCTTGGCCATAACATAGGGAGGCTTGCCGCGCACCTCATGGTCTTTGAACCGAATCGAACCGCTGCGCGGGGGCGTGAGCCCCATCACCGAACGCAGAGAAGTTGTCTTGCCCACCCCGTTGCGGCCGAGCAGGGCCACGACTTCTCCGGCCGCCACTGCAAAGGAGACCTCCTGCAGAATGTGCGACTTACGGTAGTAAGTGTTCATGGCTTCGACCATCAGCATCATACCGCCACCTCTTGTCCCAGATAAACTTCCCGCACCTTCGGATCGTTCTTCACTTCTTCGGTGGTGCCATCGGCGATGACCTCGCCATGATGCAGCACAATAACACGGTCGGAGAGCGAAAAGACAATGTCCATATCGTGTTCCACGATGACGAAAGTGGTCTCTTTTTTTTCCGAAAGCCGGCGGATATTCTCCAGTATGCGCACCCGTTCGACCGGGTTCATTCCGGCGGTCGGTTCATCGAGAAACAAAAGCCTGGGTTTGGCGGCCAGTGCCACCCCGACCTCCAGAACCCGCTGGTCGCCATGCGACAGTGCGCTGGCGACGGTGTCGGCTTCTTCTTTCAGGCCGATCCGGTCCAGGATCTGCGCGACTTCCCGATGGGCGCCGGTTTCATTGCGCAGCGCGCGAAACAAGCGCCGGGTGCGTTTGTTGACGGCCAGCGTCGGCAACAAGAGGTTGTCTAAAACGGTCATCTCAGGAAAGATGTTGACCAGTTGAAACGATCGGCACAATCCCAGTTGAACGCGCTGATGGACCGGCAGACGCGTGATATCGGTCTCATAAAAAAACACTCTTCCGGTATCAGCGGGCAGGGAACCGGAGAGCATGTTGATCAGCGTTGATTTTCCAGCCCCATTGGGACCGATGATCGAGGTCAGCACCCCTTCCTGTAACGTAAGATTGATGTCGCTGGCCGCTTTGACACGTCCAAAGGACTTGTTCAGATTGACAATCTTCAAGATTTCCAAGGCCATCGCTTCTCCTGTACCGGTTCCGCCGGAGTATTGTCACAATTTAGGTTTTTGGTTATCCACACTTCGATCAAGTGAGATACGGGTGTAGGGTGACGTAAAAAAGTCAAAACCCCGGGGTGATCCGGGCGGGTGGTCCGCGCAACCACGCCACCCAAATCACCTAATTGCGTGCCAACCGCATGTAGGGTGGGCATTGCCCACCACTATTTTCCGCAAACACCATCATCGGTTTCTGGCACTGGCCTCGCCCAAGCGCTTGGATGGATCGAACCTATCGATGAACGTTGAATACGGCCAATCCAGAGGCGATCGGCCAGGACAATGGTGGGCGATGCCCACCCTACCTGGCTAAATGCATGCACGTAAAAGCGTCCAACATAGGGAGGTGAGCATATCATACCGACAGAATACCTCCCTTTACACTTAACACTTCGCCAGAGTCACTGGAACGAACTGGATATCCAAATTCAGGTTTTATGGTAATCGTTAAAACCAACGGCGTCTATTTTCGCCAGCGCGAAAGAATACCCACAATGCCCCCGCGGAAACCCATGATGATCACGAGCAGAATCAGGCCGAACCACAGCATCCAGTTATGGGTGAAGCGCTCGATCGTTTCCCGCAGTACAATAAAAACCACGCTGCCTACAATGGGACCTGAAAACGTTTGCAGACCGCCGATCAGGGTCACCAGGATGGGGGCGGCCGAATGACTCCAGTGCGCCGAAAAGGGTTCGGCGTGGCTTTCCAGCAATGCCGCCAGCGCACCGGCCAGACCTGCAAATGTTCCTGATATGACAAATGCCCCCAAACGGTAATTCTTCAAAGAAACGCCGGCAAACGCGACGCGTCTTTCGTTTTCCCGGATGCCGGCCAGCACGAGGCCGAAAGGCGAGTGATGGATGCGGTATATCAAAACAATAGAGACGATAAGAAGTAACAGAATCAAAAAGTAATAGGCTTGGGGCTTGATGATGGGGATGGCGACCAGCCCGAGGGCGATGGGCGCGCGCATGATGCCGACCAGGCCGTCATCGCCGCCCGTGATGCTGCGCATGTTCCAGATGAGCGAGAACACCATCATGCCGAAGGCCAGGGTTAGCATGGCGAAGTAAATTTCGGTATGGCGCACGCAAAAAAAGCCGATCAGCACCGAGAGCAGGCACGCACACACGATGCCGGCCAGAATGCCGGCCAAGGGGTGAGAACTCACATGCAGCGAATAAAGACCCAGGCCGTAGGCGCCGGCCGCATAAAATGCCGCATGGCCGAATGACAGCAGCCCGGTTCGGCCGAAAAGCACATTGTAGCCCATGGCAAAGATCGACAGAATCATCACGCGCGAGGTCAGATAGATGACAAAGCGGCTGCCGAAGAGGCCGATCAGAATCATGATGGCAAGCGCGAGTCCCGCGATGAAAGCATTCAGATGACGGTTCATTCAGGATGCCTTCCCGAAAAAGCCCTGAGGACGCAGCAGCAGCACCGCGGCCATCAGGATGAAAGTTAAAAACATGTCGAAGGCCGGCATGAAACGCGTGCCGAAAGAAGAGACCAATCCAATGATCAGGGCTCCCAGGAACGCGCCTTTCAAGCTGCCCAATCCGCCGATCACCGCAACCACAAAAGCATCGATGATGATGGCCTCGCCCATGCCGGGAGTTAAAAGGCCGACATAGGGAACCGCCAGAGCGCCGCCCATCGCGCCAAGCCAGGTGCCGAACACGAAAACGGACGTAAACAACGCCGGCACCCGGACGCCTATGGCGCTGGCCATCTCGCGCTCCGTAGAAGCCGCGCGGATGACGCGGCCGTACCAGGTCTTTTCGATGAGCACCCACAAACCGAGCGCCACCAGAGGTCCCACGATGATGATAAACAGATTATAGGTGGGAAAATAGCGCCCGAAGATGTCTACCGACCCGCTGAGCCCCGGCACGCTCGGAGATCCCAAAGATCCGCCGCCCCACAGAATTCTGACAAGGTCATCGAACACCAGCACAAAGGCAAACGTCAGCAGTAACTGATAGGGCAGCGCAAGGTGATACACATACCGCAGAAAAAAGCGTTCGATGATGAAACCGGCCGCGCATACGAACAGCGGACCGATCAGCAGGCCAATCCAGAAATTGCCGCCCATGATTTTCAAGGCGCTGAGACAGCAGTAGGCCCCCAGCATATAGAAGCTGCCATGGGCGAAATTGAGCACGCCCAATACACCAAAGATGAGCGTCAGGCCGCTGGCTACCAGCCAGATGAACATACCCGTGGACAGACCTGCCAAACATACGTGGACAATGGATTCCAGACTCAAATACGCCTCCGCTGTCCGGCGCCCGGGGCGTCCAGGCGGGCGTGCCGGACTTTCTTCCTGTCCTTATATTCCGGCATTCAAAAGGGCGGCTTCGATTCGTCGCCTTCGAACGGCGGCCGGTTGAAACAGTCCTTGGCCGGTACCATGACCTGCTTGCCCATAATCTTGAAGGGGTATTTGTCACTGGCTGCCGTCAGCCCCCAAGGCACGTCATACATGGCTTGGTGGTCCTCTTTCCTGAATACGCGCCGGCCGGCCGGCGAATCGAGTTGCATGCCTTCCATCGCCTGAATGACCGCGGCCGTATCTTTCGATCCAGCCGCCTCGACCGCCTTTTTAAAGGCGAACATGGTGGCGTACCCAGTCTCGGAGACGTAGGCCGGATAATGGTTCCAACGTTTGCGGAAGCGCTGCACCCAATCATTGTTCTGGCTGCTATCCGGGTACAGGAAGAAGTAGCGGCCGGAAATCCAAATATTGTCCGGCATCTCGGCGCCCAAGCCTTCGAGCACATCCATGGCCGCGCCCACCGGGAACATGACATGCGTGATCCTCTCGAACAGGCGGGCTTGTTTGGCCTGTTTGACGAAAGTAATCAACTCTCCGGCCCACTCGGTGGAATAGAGGCCCTCGGGCTTGGCATCCAGGATCGTATTGATGTGCGGCCGGAAATCAGTGGTACCGAATGGCGCCCATGACTCCCCGGTGAAAGAGACATCTTTTTTGAGTTTGCCGAGCGTGTTTTTGAACATCTCCCAGCAGGTGTAACCGTATTCATATTTCGGGCTGACGGTCGCCCAGGTCTTGGCAGGCAGATCCTTGGCCACGAAAGCAGCCGCGTTTCCGTCCTGATAGGTGGGCGAGCAGATGCGAAAGATCTGTTTGATGCCGTTTTTGAATACCTGCTCCTCGGTGAGCTTTTCGGTAGCCGCATGGGTGACCATCAACACCCGGTCCAGTTCAGCCATGACCGGCCCCAGCGCCAGCGCCTGACCGGAAGAATCCACCCCGGCCAGGAAATCAGCCTCCCAACTGTCGACGAAATAGCGTGCATTTTGGATTGCTTCCGGCGTTTTGAGTGTGGAGTCCCGGAATTCGATCACCAGCTTGTTGCCGGCAATGCCCCCGGCTGCGTTGATCTCCTCCATGGCCATTGTGGCGCCCATTCTATGGAAATCCCCGTAGCCTGCCAGGGTGCCCGACATCACAGCCTGGTAGCCCACCTTTATCGGCCCTTTGATCTTGGGCGTTGCCGCCCAGAGACCGGTGGGTTTGGCGAATCCGCCCAGAGCCGCCGCTCCGGTCGTCAACAGACCAGCCTGGATAAAACGCCTGCGTGTCCATCCTTTCTTTGCCATGGTCATCCTCCCCTCTGATGAAAGTATCGTTCAGATTCATTGATAAAGGGATCAAGGTCCATCCCGGGTGAAAACCAACGAATGACGCGCCATTCGGGCGCATGCTGAATAAAAGGGCTTCGGATCGTTCGACACGAATGGAAGTGGAAGCGATTGCGCGGCATCTGGGAATGGGCAGCGACCATACGCGGTATTGTAAGGAAGGTTTGAACCCGCTCGCACTTGCACGGAGAGGCAGTAGAAAGACAAAGCAAACGCACATCCGCCCGATACGACCGAACTTGATTCAAAATGTGAAGGTAATATAATATCGAAACGGCACTTGACAAATCGGAATCCAATTTTCAGATGCGCAAGGGTGCTTCGAACCCGGTCATTCCATGCGCCAATCCGTTAGAGCGTCCTTGACCCAGTGCCGTTCTGCGGTATGTTGTTTTTGACTTACTCTCCTCACGTTGTCTCCCGGCGCAGACCGGGATCCGGATTTTCCCGATCGCCGGCACTTGTCAACCGAAAGTCAAACATTCAATCCACTAAAACCGGAGGATCACCATGCCGCTTCGCACACCTGACGAGTACATCGCTTCGCTCCGCGACGACCGCGAGGTCTGGTTTCGGGGTGAGCGCATATCGGATGTCACGGCGCACCCCGTGATGGGCAAAGCAGTCAAACACGCGGCCATCGACTACGAAATGGCCGAGAGCGCTGCCTACCGCGATCTGGCTGTCGTATCCGAGGGCGGACAGACCTACAGTCGCTACTACAAAATTCCAGCCAACGCCGAAGACCTGCTTTTGCGCTCCAGGTTGATCGAGGCGGCAACGGCGGAAGGCGACACCCTGGTCGTGCTGATCAAGGAGATCGGTACGGATGCGTTGTTCGCGCTGCTCGCGGTCACCGCGCAGATGGACGATCCTGTGTACCACCAGCGCGTTCGTATGTTTTACGAGTACTGCCGCGACAACGATCTGGCGCTCGCCACGGCCCAGACGGACGTGAAGGGCGATCGGGTGAAACGGCCTGCAGACCAGGCCGATCCCGATCTTTACTTGCGTGTTGTTGCGCGCCGGGAGGATGGTGTCGTCGTTCGCGGCGCAAAGATCCACACTTCCGTAACGCCCAATGTGAATGAAGTCATCGTACTGCCCACGCGGGCAATGAGCGAGCGGGAGGCCGACTGGAGCATTGCCTTTGCCCTGCCGGTCAACACCCCCGGCGTGAAGCTGCTGACCAGCCCCTTTGGCGATGGCGACGTTCGTCCGGGCGAACGGCCGATCAGCGCCCGCCACAAGATGATGGAAACGATGACGGTCTTCGATGACGTCTTCGTACCGAACGACAGAATCTTTCTCGATGGCGACACCCGGCGGGCGGGTGCACTGGCGTTGACCTTTGTCGAGTATCACCGCTTCACGGCCGTTTCCTATAAATTGCCCCTGGTGGACGCGATCGTGGGCGCCGCTGCGACCATTGCGGATTACAACGGCATTCTGGGGGCGACCCACGTCCGGGAGAAATTGATCAGTCTCATCGTCTATGCGGAAACCCTGCGGGCGCTGACCGAGAAGGCCGCCCAACGCTGTGTGCCCAAAGCCACTGGGCAGGTCGCGCCCGACCCGTTGATGGTCAACATGGCCAAGAGCCACTTTGCGCATGGGTACCATACGGCCGTACAGCACCTGCAAGAGCTTGCCGGGGGGATCCTGGTCACCGGCCCCGGCGATGAAGACTGGACCGCACCGGAAACGCGCCCCTATCTGGAGAAGTACCTGGTCGGCCGCAACGGCGTGGATGCGGCCCAACGGATGCGGATGATGAATTTCATCCGCGATTTGACGGCATCCGACTATGGTGCCTACCAGGAAGTGCTGGCAATCCACGCGGAAGGATCGCTGGAAGCCGAAAAACTGCAGATTTTCAGATCGTACACCGACAATGGCAGTGCCCAACGGGTAATGGCCCTGGCTCGCAAAATGGCAACCTGACGGCTTCTTTTTGTTCATTTGACTTATAATTTTTTTTGATATTTGATTCAGGTCAATTTCTTATTATAAATTTCGTGTATCTTTAGTCATGTTCCGCTTTGTGCCGACCGGCCATGCAGGCGACCTCCAGCGCAAGCGATACCCCAGCGCTGCGAGAGCGTGTCCTGTCGATGCAATCCATTATCCTTTTTCGAAGAACTCACATTCCGCGTTCTGATCAAGCATCCAACCGTTCAAGGAGGTATGATTGCGAGTCCATGCCCTCTACCACGTCCCTTTTGAAAATGTCGGCAGCATGGCGCCTTATCTGGCCCGCAACGGCCACCCGCTGAGCGTCACCCGTCTGTACCGGGAAGAGCCATTGCCGGACCCGGAGGCGTTCGACGCGCTGGTCATCATGGGCGGCCCCATGGGGGTCCATGACGATGCACGCTACCCCTGGCTGGCCAGCGAGAGAAGGTTCATCTCAGCCACGATGGCCTTAGACAAAACCGTTCTGGGCATCTGCCTGGGAGCCCAGTTAATGGCGCATGCAGCCGGCGCCGCCGTCACCCCAAACCGGCACCGCGAAATTGGCTGGTTCCCCGTCACCCGCGCCGACCCAGTACAGACTACCGTGCTGCGCGATGTCCTGCCCCCGGTCTTCGATGCCTTCCACTGGCACGGCGACACGTTCGATCTACCGGCCGGGGCCGTGCCCCTGGGGGCGAGCCAGGCCTGCCCCAACCAGGGTTTCATCATCGACAACCGCATGGTGGGATTGCAGTTCCACCTGGAAACCACGCCCCAATCCGCAGCGGCCCTGATCGACAACTGCCGCCCGGAGTTGGACAACTCGGCCTACGTCCAGGACCCGGCCGCCATGCTGGCCGATTGGCGACGCTTTCAGCACATCAACATGATCATGGAAAAAGCATTGGACGCCCTTACCCATCCAGGGCCTCTTGCACTATAGACCGTTTAACAGCTTAGAGACATCCAGCTTTATGAAGTAAGGTGTACTAGCCATAGGGGCTATCAGCGACAGAATACCGTCCCTTTCTACTTTCAACGTTCCACTTTCAACGCCGGCGCAGCCGGTTTAGGGAGGTGTGCCATGGCCGACGGTTTCTTGAACCGGCTACGCTTTTTCCGACCCAAGGGACCCGCGTACGACTGCCGCGAAGAAAACAGCGCAGACCAATGGTCACAGACGCGTTGCGGCCAGCGCGAATGGGAGGACCTGTACCGCCGGCGCTGGCAGTACGACAAAAAAGTGCGCTCGACCCACGGCGTCAACTGCACCGGCTCGTGCTCGTGGGATGTCTATGTCAAGGACGGCATCCTGGTGTGGGAAACCCAGGCCACCGACTATCCGGACTGCGGCGAGGGCTTCCCCAATCATGAACCGCGCGGCTGCCCGCGCGGGGCCACTTATTCGTGGTACACCTACAGCCCGGTGCGCCTGAAACATCCCCTGGTGCGCTCAGGCCTGCTGCAGATGTATCGCGAAGCCCTGGCCGGCAACAGCGACCCGGTGGCCGCCTGGGAGGGCATTGTCGACGATGAAGAGAAGCGCCGCCGTTTCCAGCAGGCGCGCGGCAAAGGCGGTTTTGTGCGCGTGGGCTGGGACGAGGCCGCCACCCTGATTGCCGCGGCCCTGGTTCACACCATCAAAAAGCATGGCCCGGACCGCATCTTCGGGTTCTCGCCGATTCCGGCCATGTCCATGGTGTGCTATGCGTCGGGAGCGCGCTTTCTCTCATTGATCGGCGCCAGCATGATCAGCTTCTACGATTGGTACTGCGATCTGCCGCCGGCGTCGCCCCAGATCTGGGGCGAGCAGACCGACGTGCCTGAAAGCGCCGACTGGTACGAAGCGTCTTACATGATCGTGTGGGGCACCAACCTGCCCATGACCCGCACGCCCGACGCCCATTTCTACACGGAAGCACGCTACCGCGGGGCCCGCGTGGCGGCCGTTGCGCCCGACTATGCCGAGTACGTCAAGTTCGCCGACACCTGGCTGCCGGCCCGCGCCGGCACGGATGGGGCTTTGGCCATGGCCATGACCCACGTCATCGTCAAGGAGTTCTACATTGAGCGCCAGGTACCGTATTTTATGGATTACGCCCGGCAGTACACCGATTTGCCTTTCGTCGTAGCGCTCGAATCGCGTGCGGACATCGAGACGCCGGGCCGCTTTCTACGTGCCGCGGACCTGGGCTTGGAAGACAACAATGCCCAATGGAAAACGGTGGTATACGATGCGGCCGAAGGCCGTTTTGCGGTCCCCAACGGCAGTATCGGCTTTCGCTGGAACGAGGAGGGCCGCTGGAACCTCAAGTTGGAGGCGCAGGATCGGCCCATCGACCCTTTGCTCAGTTTTGCGGACCAGCCGGACGGATGGACGACGGTCGGCTTTCCGATCTTCGAAATCGCCGGGGCCTCGGTTAAAAAAGGCCTGGTGCCATACAAGACCGTGAGCACCCCCACCGGCGAACTGCGCGTGACCACGGTGTTCGATCTGATGGCCGCCCACTTGGGCGTACGCCCTGAAAACGCGCCCCAGACGGGCGACGACAGCCCCGCCGGCGACACCGATCCCAAACCCTTCACGCCCGCCTGGCAAGAGGCCATTACAGGTGTGCCGGCGGCCGACGCCATCCGCGTGGCACGCGAATTCGCCCAAAATGCCGAACAGACGCGCGGCAAGTCCATGATTTTTCTAGGCGCCGGCACCAATCACTGGTTTCACAGCGACATGATCTACCGCACGATCATCAATCTGACCACCTTGTGCGGTTGCCAGGGGGTCAACGGTGGCGGCTGGGCTCACTATGTGGGCCAGGAGAAGGTACGGCCCCAGGCGGCCTGGTCCCAGGTGGCCTTTGGCCTGGACTGGCAGCGCCCGCCGCGCCAGCACAACGGCACCTCGTTCTACTATTTCGCCACCGACCAGTGGCGCTACGACACGCTGCGGCCCGCAACCATCCACTCGCCCCTGGCCGGCCGGGCGCCGGCACGCCACATGGCCGACTACAACGTGATTGCCGCGCGCCTGGGCTGGCTGCCGTCATACCCGCAGTTCGACCGCAACCCCATCGACCTGGTGCGCGAGGCCGTGGCCGCAGGCGCCACGACGGACGAAGAGATCGTGGCCTACGCGGTTGAAAAACTCAAACAAGGCGAGTTGCATTTTGCCGTGGAAGATCCGGACCATCCGGCCAATTTCCCGCGTATGCTCTTTTTATGGCGGGCCAACCTGCTGGGCGCCAGCAGCAAGGGCCACGAATATTTTCTCAAGCACCTGCTGGGCGCGGACCATGCCGTGCTCAACACCGACGGCGACCAGCGCCCTGAAGAGATCACGTGGCGCGAGCCGGCCCCCGAGGGCAAGCTGGACTTGCTGGTCACCCTGGAGCTGCGCATGTCGACCAGCGCGCTGTACGCCGACATCGCTTTGCCGGCCGCCGGCTGGTACGAGATGCATGACCTGAACACCACCGACATGCACCCGTTCATCCATCCGTTCAACCCGGCCATCGACCCGCCCTGGGAGACCCGCACCAATTGGGAGCAGTTCAAGACCATCGCCGAAAAATTCTCCGAACTGGCCGCCGAGCACCTGGGCACCGTCAAGGACCTGGTCGCCACGCCCCTGATGCACGACAGCCCCGGTGAAATCGCACAGGCCGAAGTGCGCGACTGGCGCCGCGGCGAATGTGCGCCCGTGCCAGGTAAAACCATGCCCAACCTGGCCGTAGTGACCCGCGACTATCCCAACACCTTTAAAAAGATGACCGCCCTGGGCCCCCTGGCCGCCTCGATGGGCGTGGGCTCCAAAGGCATCATGTGGAAGGCCGACGAGGAGGTCGCGGCCCTGAAAGCCTCTCTGGGAACCGTGGCCGAAGGGGTCGCCCAGGGCCAGCCGGTCATGGAAACCGCCAAGCAGGCCGCCGAAACCATCCTGATGCTGGCGCCGGAAACCAACGGCGCGACCGCGGTCAAGTCCTGGGGGGTGGTGGAACGACGCACCGGCCTCGATCTGCGCCACCTGAGCCTGCGCCGTGAAGGCGAGCGCTACCGTTTCGACGACCTGACCGTCCAGCCGCGCAAGATCATCACCTCGCCGATCTGGAGCGGCATCGAGTCCGAGAGTCGGCGCTATTCGCCATTTGTGATCAACATCGAGGAGAAAGTGCCGTTTCGCACCCTCACCGGCCGGGCCCAGTTCTACCAGGACCATCCCTGGATGCGCGACTTCGGCGAGCAGTTGCCTGTCTATCGGCCGCCGTTGGATATGACGGTCGATCAGCCCGGCGGCGTAAAGCGGGACCCGCAACGCGAGATCGTGCTCAACTACCTGACCCCGCATTCCAAGTGGTCGATCCACAGCACCTATTCCGATACCCTGACCATGCTGACCCTGTTCCGTGGCGGCGAAGCCATCTGGATCAACGACGCGGACGCCGGAAAAATAGGTGTCCGGGACAATGACTGGCTGGAGTGTTTCAACGTCAACGGGGTGGTGATGGCCAAAGCCGTGGTCAGCCCGCGTATCCCGCCCGGCAAGGCGTTCATGTACCATGCCCAGGAGCGGCTGATCAACACGCCGGGATCGAAGATATCCGGCAAACGCGGGGGCACCCACAACAGCGTGACGCGCATCCTGGTCAAGCCTACCCACATGATCGGCGGCTATGCCCAGTTGAGCTACGGCTTCAACTATTATGGACCCATCGGGGCCCAGCGCGACGAGTCGATCATCGTGCGCAAGGCTGGAAAGGTGGAATGGTATGAAAATTAAGGCGCAATACGCCATGGTGTTGAACCTGGACAAGTGCATCGGTTGTCACACGTGCAGCATTCCTTGCAAAAACGTGTGGACCAACCGTCAGGGCGCCGAATACATGTGGTTCAACAACGTCGAATGCAAGCCGGGCATCGGCTATCCCAAAAAGTGGGAAAACCAGCAGATCCACCGCGGCGGCTGGACCCTCAAGGGCGGACGCCTGCGGCTGACAGCCGGCGGTCAGGTGCACAAGGGGCTGAACATCTTTCACAATCCCGATCTGCCGGTCATCGACGCGTATTACGAACCGTGGGATTACGACTACGGTCACCTGATCAACAGCCCCCAGCGCAAGCACCAACCCGCCATTCGCCCGCACTCGCAATTGACCGGCGAGCACATGGCTGTCAAATGGGGACCCAACTGGGAGGACGATCTGGCCGGACTGACCGAAACCGGTCCCGGTGATGCCAATTTCAAGAATCTGGACATCCAGACCTACATGCAGTTCCGCAATGTCTTCATGTTCTGGCTACCGCGCCTGTGCGAACACTGCCTCAACCCGGCCTGCGTGGCTTCGTGCCCGTCGGGAGCCCTGTACAAGCGCGATGAGGACGGCATCGTGCTGGTCGACCAGGAGCGCTGCCGGGGCTGGCGCTACTGCGTATCGGGATGCCCCTACAAGAAGGTCTATTTCAACTGGAAAACCGGCCGCGCCGAAAAGTGCATCTTCTGCTACCCGCGGATCGAGGCCGGCACCACGACCTTGTGCGCGCATAGCTGCGTGGGTCGCATCCGCTATGTGGGCATTTTGCTCTACGATGCGGACCGCATCGCGCAAGCCGCGGCCGCACCGCGCGACCGGGATGTCTACCCCGCCCATCTGGACATCCTGCTCGACCCCGAAGACCCGGACGTCCAGCGCGCCGCCGCAACGCAAGGCATTGCCCCCAACATGATGGCCGCGGCCCGCCGCTCGCCGGTGGATATGCTGATCCGGCAGTGGCATCTGGCCCTGCCGCTGCACCCCGAATTTCGCACGCTGCCCATGGTGTGGTATGTGCCGCCCTTGAGCCCGATCAGCAGTCAGGTGGATGACCCGGCAGCCACCGGGGAGCTGATCGACCGCATGCGCATTCCGGTGACCTACCTGGCCAACCTGCTGACCGCGGGCGATGAAGCGCCGGTCCGGCTGGCCCTGCGACGCCTGGCGGCCATGCGCCAGTACATGCGGACGCAACGGGTGGAACAGCGCACCGACACCCAGGTGCTGGATGCCGTGGGACTCGATACGGCCACAGTGGAAAAGATCTATCGCCTGTTGGCCCTTGGCGGTCTGGCCGAACGCTTCGTGCTGCCCACCGCGCCGGTGCTCGACAAAACCCTTCATGCCCGTCAGGGCGGATGTGGCTTCGGAGATGCCTTATGACGACCGCCCCGCCTGCCGATGCATTGAGGGTGCTGTCCGTGTTGTTGCACTATCCGGACGATGACCTGCTGAATCACCTGGACGAGATCGCGGCCGCGGCAAAGCAGCTGCCGGACAGCGACATCAAAACGGCAATCGCTGATTTTTTGGCCTACCTCGGCGGCCATGCGGCCATCCGACTGCAGGAGAACTTCACGGCCGCGTTTGACATGCACCCGGACACGACGCTCAATCTGACCTATCACGCCTATGGCGATAACGAAAAAAGAGCCGCGGCCCTGGCACGGCTGCAACAGGCCTACGATCAGGCCGGCTGGGCGCGCATCACCGGGGAACTGCCCGATTATCTGCCGCTGCTGCTCGAATTTCTGGCGATCCAACCCCGGCCGGTAACCCTTATCCCGGTGTGGCAATGCCTGCGGGCCACCGCCACCCTGGTGGCGGGCCTGGAAAAAATTTCGCCGGCATATGCGGCGCTGCTGCGGCCATTGGCCTGCATAGCGGCCGCAACAGACAGGCCGGATGACCGCGCCCAAGCGTCGGTCTGACTCCCGAGCACGAGGAGGATCAAAATGGACCTTTGGTATACGTTCATCTTCACCGTTTTCCCGTACGTGTGCCTGACCACGTTCGTCGTCGGGCATGCCTATCGCTATGTGACCGACCGCTTTGGCTGGAACGCCCGTTCCAGTGAGTTCCTGAACAAAAAAGGCCTTTGGGCAGGATCGGTTCTTTTTCATGTGGGTATTATCTTGACCGTCTTCGGACATGCCGGGGGTCTGCTTATTCCTCAAAGCGTGTTTGACCTTTTCGGCATCGATGCCCAAGGGCACATGGCTATCGCCTACTGGAGCGGTCTGGCCGTGGGTGTGGCGGCCTTTGCAGGCGTGCTGCTGCTGGGATGGCGGCGGCTGAACCAGCCGCGCCTGAAAATTGTGACCACGCGCAACGATGCGATCACGCTGGCCGGCTTGGTCGTAGTGATCGGCATAGGGCTGTTCAATGTGGTGTTCGGGCACTTCAACGTGTTGTACAGTGTGGCGCCCTGGATTCGCGGCATCATCACTTTCACGCCCGATGCCACGTTGATGAAGGCGGTCCCCCTGGGCTACCAGTTGCACGTCATAGCGGCCTGGGCCCTGCTCGCATTTTCACCGTTCAGCCGCCTGGTGCATATCTGGAGCGCGCCGCTGTTCTACTTTTTTCGGCCGCCGATCGTCTTCCGGCGCCGCTTGCGGCAGTTTTGAAAGTACTGAAACATAGGGAACCATTACCCGATGATGGAAGAGCATGCCTATGCCACGTGATCCTGGCTGCAATGAACGCCAACCCATGCTGCGCAAGCGCCGCCTTTGGGGGGTCGCCCTGATCTGGACGGCTGTTTTTGGGGCGATCGCAATGGCCTGGGCGGCGCAGGACATAACCGGCAACACCCGCACCGCACGCGATCCACACCAGCGGCCGGCAGTGTCGACTGTTTCGGCACCCGGCTCCTCGTCCGGCGGCCAGGCCGGCGGCGCGGTGCATGACACGTCTGAATCGGATGCCGACCATTTTTTCCGCGCCTACATGCTGCCGGGTGCCGCTGTGCTCGTGGTGGTGATCGCCATCGTGCTGGTGGCGATCTTTTTCCCAAAATTCGAACCAGAGTAACGCTTGCGGGAGTTCGTGCCATGGGGTCCACTGAAAATTCCTCGATGCCGGCGGCCAACAATCAGGGGTCATCAACGCCCCTGCCGGCTGCGCCGGCCCGGTTCCTGTCCACGGCAATTGCAACGCTCAATCCAGCCTATTTTGCCCTGGTGATGTCCACGGGCATTGTCTCGATTGCCGCCCATTACCAGGGCTTGGGCGCGATTGCCGCGGCCCTCTTCGGATTCAATGTGGCCGCCTACGCGATTTTGTGGATCATGTATATTGCGCGAATCGTTTTTTACACCGAGCGTTTCCGAAAGGACTTTCGCGACCACACCTCGGGCATGGGATTTTTCACCGCTGTGGCCGCCTCGGGCGTGTTGGGCAGCCAGACCCTGCTGCTCACGGGCCGTTTTACGCTCGCGGCGGTTTTGTGGTGCATCACCATCGCGCTGTGGATCTGCCTGATTTATGGCCTGTTCACCGGGTTGATCACCAAAGAGACCAAGCCACCAATCGAACGGGGCATCAACGGCGGGTGGCTGCTGGCCATCGTGGCCACCCAGGCCGTAACCGTGCTGAGCACGGCCATAGCGCCTTTTTTCCAGCTCTACCGCGAGCCGATGCTATTTTTGGCGTTTATCACCTGGCTGTTCGGCGGCATGCTCTATATCTGGGTGATCTCGCTGATTTTCTACCGCTATCTGTTCTTTCATTTCTCGCCCCTGGACCTGACGCCGCCTTATTGGATCAACATGGGCGCCGTGGCCATCACCACGTTGGGCGGCACCGGGCTGATCGCCAATGCGGCGGCCTCTCCGTTTCTGCTGGAACTCATGCCTTTTCTGAAGGGGTTCACCTTCTTTTTCTGGGCAACGGCGACATGGTGGATTCCGATGCTCCTCATTTTAGGCGTGTGGCGCCACGGGTACCGCCGCTTCCCCTTGCAATACAGTCCCCTGTTTTGGGGCGCGGTCTTTCCGCTGGGCATGTACACGGCCTGCACCCACCGTCTGGCGGAAGTGACCGCCGCGCCGCTGATCAGCGCCATTCCCAAGGGCTTCATTTACGTGGCCATGGCGGCATGGACCGTCACCTTTGCGGGCATGGTGCACGGCATCGTAACCCACCTGCGGGGGCCAAAAATATCGACATAAGCCAAACGCATCCGGCTATCAAGCCGGTAGAAACACAGGGTATCCGCATTTGAAATTGTTCTCGCAGGGGATCCCACCTGTAGGGGCGACCGGCGGTCGCCCGGTGCGGGTGCAAAGCCGGCAGGCCAGGCAATCATGGGTGCGGGAGAAAAAAGGCCGCGCCAGTCTGTGCGATGACCCGAATTCAGTGGTTCGCGCGGGCGACCGCCGGTCGCCCCTACAACGGGCACCGTGACTATCACGGTGTCCATTCGCCCCGGATTGACCGACATTACGCATCGGGCGAGCACAAGGTTCGCTCTCGAGGAAGAACGATGTTCCATTTCTGAAATGCGGCCCATACGCAAATGCGGTTACCCTGGGTAGAAACATGTTGCCGATTGACTTAAGGCAAGGACTTCCCATCGCACCCCGCATATAATTAATCCAACTTTCGGGATTGGTACGTAGTGAGGTAATCCGGTCGGGTGGTCCGCGCCACAGTCAGCCATGAGATTTTAGTGAGGCAAATGGCGTGCGGCGCGGACCACCCGACCGGATTACCGGCGTTTGGAACCCGAAAGTTGAACAATTAACTTAAAAGAACTTCACGTTCACGCATGTTGCTAAAATCAATGGAGGATTTTATCATGAAACACAAAAAATCAAAGATGACTGGCATCCTGTATGCGGCAGTGGGACTGATTGCCTCGGCGGTCGTGGCAAACACCGTTTTTGCCCATTGTGATACCATGAATGGGCCCATCATTCCCGAGGCCAAAGCCGCGCTGGAAAAAGGCGACCTGACGCCTGTCCTCAAATGGGTCAAGAAGGAGAACGAAGGGGAAATCAAAAACGCATTCGCCAAGGCCGTCACCGTCCGCACCAAGGGTCCCGAGGCCCAGGACGTGGCTGAACAATACTTTCTCGAAACACTTATTCGCCTGCACCGTCTGGGGGAAGGCGCGCCGTTCACCGGCATCAAAGACGCGCCTGTGGAACCCATCGTGGCTATGGCCGACAATGCGCTGGCTGCCGGCTCGGCCGATCAGATGCTCCACGATATCAACCGCCACATGGGGCATGCCGTCCGGGAAAAATTCAATAAGGCGCTGGCAGCCGAAAAGAACAAGGACCAGAGCGTGGCGGCGGGTCGCGCGTTTGTTGAAGCGTACGTGATCTACATGCACTTCGTCGAGGCCATCCACAGCGCCATTGTATCTGATCCCAGCAACCATAGTGCGCACTAATCCTTCTCATCGCCTGGAGGGCCCGACCATGACCCATAAAATCCCCGGTAACCTGCTGACCACCGCCATGGCGGTGATGCCGCACACGGATGTGACGCGCGCCCTCGAGACAGCCCTCTCACTGGACGTGCCCTTCTGGCCCCAGCTGCCTAACTACAACTACTACGAAGACATGTACGTACAGGCCGCCGAGCATTTTCCCGGCATCGTTCTGGACCTGGACAAGCGCACCTTGCGTTTTTCCATCGATAAATTCGCCGAAGAACTCGAAGAAGCGCTGCTGCGCTTCGACGATCCGACCTTCTTCGATGTCAGCGAGACCTATTCGGCGGTCTACCATCGTTTTCTCGCAATGGATCTGGCTGATCGGCCAGCCATCCGGGGGCAGTTGGAAGGTCCGATCAGCTTTGGCTTCAACATATTAGACCAGGACGAGCGCCCCATTCTCTTCGATGACACGGTGCGGCCGTTCATGCTCGAGTTCATGGCCAAACGGCTCAACGTGCAACTGGCCCGTTTGCAAAAGCGCAATCCCAATGCCTTTATGTTCGTGGACGAGCCGGGCCTGCAGTTTCTGTTTTCAGCCATGTCGGGATATGGCGACCTGAAGGCTAAAAACGATCTGGATGTGTTCTTCGCTCAGGTCGACCGCCCCCGCGGCATCCACTTGTGCGGCAATCCGGATTGGGATTTTTTGCTCAACCTCGATCTGGATGTGCTGTCGCTGGATGTTTATACCAATGCGGAAATTTTCGCTTCCTATGCTCCCGGCATCCGCAGGTTTATCGAACGGGGCGGTCTTATCGTCTGGGGCATCGTGCCGACGGGTGTCGAGGCGTTCGCCCAGGAAGCGATCCCCTCATTGGTTAAACGACTCGAAGAAGTCTGGAGGATTTTAGAGGCCAAGGGGGTCGATCGCGCACAGCTTATCGACCGCGCCATGCTTTCGCCGGCCACCTGCTGCCTGGTCAACCCGGACAAAGAACGCACTGTGGAGCGCGCCTTTGCCGCCGTCAAGGAGATGGCAAAAGTACTGCACGACAAATACCGGTCATGAGCTTATTGTGGGTTAAATAAATGATCGGGAAGTGTTAAGTGTAAAGTTTAAAGTGTAAAGGGAGGCATTCTGTCGATTTGATGCTCACTTCCCCATGTTGGACGCTTTTATGTGCATGCTTTTTGAAGGTTCTAAAAATGACAACGTAACCTTCTTGTGACACCCCATCCCTGTGTCTTACTGGAGCGAACTGGCGAAGTGTATTCGGGCTTGGCACGGAGGAGGTGATCCGGGTGGAGTGGTGGCGCGGACCACCCACCCGGATCACCGGGGTTTTCCTACGTCACCCCAGGCCCGTATCTCACTTGACCGAAGTGGATAATATAATAACTCAACTTCCGGGATTGGCATATAGTGAGGTGATCCGGGTTTGGGGAGCGGACAACACGCCCGGATCACCGACGTTTGGAACCCGAAAGTTGAATGAATAAGCCAATCCCGAAAGCAATAACCAAGGAGAATAACGCAGTGACATCATCCATCATCAGGGAATGCGGGCCGGTGGACATATCCGAACAGGATGTGCTCAAGGCCATGAAGGCCATGCAAGGCTACATCGACATCACCCCAGCCGATTTCAAGCAGGTGTACCAGATCGCCTACGCCCTGGCCAAAGACCGCATGCTCAAGGCGCTGAAAGCGGCCGATGTCATGTCCGCGCCCGTGCATGTCGTTTCAGTGGACATGGATTTGATCCAGACGGCCATACTGCTGGCCGACAAGGGCGTTTCGGGCGCACCTGTCATCGATGCCGGCGGCAAAGTGGTAGGCGTGGTGTCGGAAAAGGACTTTATGGCTGAAATGGGGGCCGGCAGTGGCGGCTCCTTCATGCAGGTGGTGGCCCATTGCCTGAAGAACAAAGGATGCGTGGCATTGCCGCTGCGCAATCGTAGGGTGGGCGATATCATGACCGCGCCGGCCATCACGGCCCCGGCTGAGATATCGGTCGGCGAGATCGCAGGGCTTTTCATGGAAAAGAAGATCAACCGTCTGCCCATTGTGGGCCAAGACGGCCGCCCGGCCGGCATTGTGACCCGCCTTGATCTGGTCAATTCCTATTGCATGCTCGGCTGAAAGGAGAGCGCATGACCTATTTTGAGAAGATGCGCGGCCATACCCAAAGCCCTCCGCGCGTGGGGGCGGTCGAAATCGTCTGGTCCGGCATCGGCAGTCTGCTTGGCATGGCTGCGGTCGCTCTGATCCACTTTCAGATGCTGGACCCTCTTGGGCACATGCTGATCATCGGCTCCTTCGGCGCCTCGGCCGTGCTCATATACGGCGCCGTGCGCAGCCCCCTGGCCCAACCACGCAACCTGATGGGCGGCCACCTGCTTTCGGCCGTCGTGGGGGTCACGGCTTTGCGTTTGTTGGGTGGACACCCGTGGCTGGCGGCAGCGGTGGCCGTCGCCGCGGCCATCGTCTTGATGCATGCCACCAAAACCCTTCACCCGCCGGGCGGGGCCACCGCTTTGATTGCGGTGATCGGCGGAGAGAGCGTACACAACCTCGGCTATCTGTACGTGCTGATGCCTGTCGGGATGGGCGCGGCCGTAATGCTGCTCATCGCCCTGCTCATCAACAACATTCCCAAAAACAGGCGCTATCCTGAATTCTGGTGATGCCGCTCACGGGTTGGTGTGTTGAAAGATCTCCCCGGAGTGACGCGTCCAGGCCCATGCTCATTTCCTGCCCAATTCGCTCTAATGTTTCGTGGTTCAAGGCCGATACTGTTTCTGAAACCCTTTTGATTGGGAGAATGGAATGGAAAATTCGGAAAAGTTTGCCCCCTTTAAGGGCATCTGCGGCAAGATATGCTTGAACATGCCGGATAATGCCTGCTGGGAGTGGGATCACACACGACGCGTGGCATTGATAACCTTGGAAAAGCAGGATGCGGAGCTCGTTTTCTATCCACTGATCAAGGAATTCGAAGACCATCGAAAATTTTCATCACCCTCGGAAACGGAATCACCGATTGCACGCACAATCACGTCAGAGTTCGGGCTGATGCCGGGGCAGAGTTTTTTTCTTTCAAATCCCATTGAAAACATTGTCCTCTTTGTGGCGTGGTGGCCTTGGGGAACGGCCGAACGCGTTTCCATTCGCGTCGGATTGTTCCGCCTGAAACCGGAAACGGCCCCCGATTGCACGGAATCCACTTGCTTGAAACAGTGGCTGAATTTTTAATGGTCTTGTGAAAGTTCAGATTATAATTTACCCCTGCATGCACCCCGCTTCACCCGTGTGGGCGAACCTTGTGTTCGCCCTCATTCTACGCACCGCCTTGAATAAGCAATTGCCAACACTCTGTGCTTCCCTATATTAAGCCGGCAAGGCAAATGGCAACTATGCAATTTGGTTATTCAGTGCGCTCTAGCGATTATTGGCGTTTCGGGATTGGCACGGAGGAGGTGATCCGGGTGGGTGGTCTGCGCCGCGTCAGCCATGAGATTTAGTGAGGCATAAGGTGTGCGCAGGACATGGGGCCGCACTGTTTGAGCGCAGCGAGTTTGCGGCCCGTCCGGAGCGCACCTTATAGCCTCACTTGATCGAATGGATGGTGGCGCGGACCACCCACCCGGATCACCGGGGTTTATCTACGTCCCCCCGCGCCGTATCTCACTTGACCGAAGTGGATAACCAGATTATGCAATTATGAAAAAATGACCGGATGGACGGCAGGACATAAGGAGTCTTATGATTACCGCTTATCTTGCGGTGGTTTTTGGTTTGGCGCTGCTGGTGTGGAGCGCCGATCGTTTCGTGGAGGGCTCTGCTTCGACCGCCCGCTATTTCGGGATGCCGCCGTTGCTGATCGGAATGGTGATCGTCGGCTTCGGCACGTCGGCCCCCGAAATGCTGGTATCCGCACTGGCCGCCACCCAGGGCAATCCGGGCATCGCGATAGGCAACGCCTATGGGTCGAACATCACCAATATCGCTTTGATCCTGGGGGTCACGGCACTGATCAGTCCGATCAGCGTGCATTCGCAGGTGCTGCGCAAGGAGTTGCCGATCCTCACTGGCGTTACGATCCTGGCTGCATGGCAGGTGTATGACAACGCCATCACCCGCGTCGATGCGTTCGTTCTGCTGGGCGTATTTGCGGGACTCATGGCATGGACTATCCGCAACGGCATGCAAAAAAAGGACGACGCACTCGGCAACGACATGGTGCGGGAGTTAGATGTCCATGCCATGCCGCTCCGGAGGGCCGTTTTTTGGGTCGTAGCCGGGTTGGTCCTGCTGATTGCAAGCTCTCGCCTGCTGGTTTGGGGTGCCGTTGAAATCGCGCATGGCCTCGGTGTCAGCGACCTGATCATCGGCCTGACTATCGTGGCCGTGGGCACCTCACTGCCGGAACTGGCATCGTCGGTCATTGCCGCGCGCAAGGGCGAACACGACATCGCGTTAGGCAATATACTGGGCTCCAACCTGTTCAACACCCTGGCGGTGGTAGGCATCGCGGGGACCATTCACCCGTTGACCGTAGGGCCGGAAGTCTTTTCCCGCGACATTCTGGTCATGGGGATCCTGACGATTTCTCTCTTTCTTATCGGCTATGGCTTCAGACGGGGGGCCGGACGTATCAACCGGTACGAAGGCGCGCTATTGCTGGTATGCTATGCCGGTTACACCGCTTACCTGGTGAGTAGTCTTTTCCGGCCATAAGGCAAGTCCCCACGCGCGTAGCGCGTGAGGACTTAAAAGTACTTCAACGACAGAACGTCAGACGTTCTGCGCATGCTGAGGATTGTCAGATGGGACGACACCCAACTGGGTGGCCCCGATGTCCATGGGCACCTGTTCGTGAAACAGGTTCTTTTGCGGCTGGGGCGCACGTACCTTCTTTTCCGGTTTTCTTTTCGGCTTGGGCGGCATCTCCCGTTCCGTCAACCACTCTACTATTTTGGGAGCAAATGCTTTCTGGCATTTGCTGCTCACATAGATTCCGATGTGGCCGGTATCCAGGCAGATATTGGTGGCATCCCTGCTGGGGACGACCTCCACCAGGCGCTCGCAGGCCTCGGGCGGCACCAGATGATCGAAGCGGCCATAAAAGTTGAGCAGCGGCATGGTCAGGTTATTCAAATCGACGCGCCGGTCGCCGAGCTTCATTTTATTTTTTATCAGCAAGTTCTTCTGGTAGCAGTCTTTCATGAATTGCCGGAAAGTCTCTCCGGGCACATCCGGACTGTCGAAGATCCACTTTTCCATGCGCACGAAGTTCTCCAAGAAGGCTTTGTCCTCGATATTGTCCAACAGCCCGACATATTTGTCGACCATCAGGCGGGCCGGATTAAGCAGTAGAAAAGCGAAATTGAGCAGATCGCCGGGGATGTTGCCGAAGGCCTCGATCATATGATCGACATCCATATCGCGCAACCAGATATGCAGCAGTCCCTGCTCGGTGTCGAAGTTGGTCGGCGATACGGTCGTCACCAGGTTCTTGACCTTGTGCGGGTGCATCGCCGCATACATGACGCTGAACGTGCCGCCCATGCAGATGCCCATCAGGTTGATCTGCTGGGAATGGGTCCTGCGGCGCACCACATCGACCATGCTGTCCATGTATCCGTTGACATGATCGTCGATGGTCAGATAGCGGTCCTTGCGTGTGGGCGTGCCCCAATCGATCATATAGACATCCACGCCCCTATCCAGAAAGCTGCGCACCACACTGCGGCCGGGCTGCAGATCGAGCATGGTTTCGCGGTTGATCAAAGCATAGGTAATCAGAACCGGGGTTTTGACGCGTTGCGGGGTGACCGGCCGGTAATGCTTGAGCCGGACGCGGTCTTCAGTATAAACGATATCGCAGGGGGTGGCTGCGATGCGGGTATCCAGGGATCCCAAAACATTGCGCGCGCCGTCCTGCATTTTGCGCTGCGCGTGAGAAAACTTCTCGAGCAACCGGGTTGCAAAAGGGTTCACCGCGGTTTGAGAATTGACCATGTGAGAACCTCCACGATCAGCCACCTTCCGGCGGCGGTTGTAGTGTTGTTGGATCATTACTGCTGGACTTGCTCTTTTTCCAGATTGCGTACACGCTTTTTCAATTCATAGAGCTCTTTGTACAATCCATCCATCTCGCTGTTGGTCGGAATGGGCAGCAACTTCAGCATATCTTCCAAAACCGTCTGACGCGAGATAATGAAGTCATTGAGTGTTTTCATGGCTTTGTTGAGGCAGCCGACATATTCAGTGGACCGGAAAAGCGTCATATACTCTTTTTCCAGCGCGGAGATCCATTTGGAGTAATAGGCTTTACCTGCATCCGCCTTCCCATCCTGCGCGCCTGCTGAGAAAACGTCGGCGCCGACAGCTTGGAACGATTTTTCAATAGGCTGGCAGAGCAGGCTGGAAAATTCGGTCAACATCGCTTGCAGTTCATAGTATTTGTCTATGTTCTGGTTGGTGTGCTCCTGATAATAGCGCGTCATTCCGAATTGCGGCATGTTGAAAAAAGGCTTCCACTCCTTTTCATACCAGGACTGCCAATAGTCGAAGAAAGGCTGCCCGGGCATTCCATCCTGTGTTGTTTTTTCTGCTTCTTTCATCAAGGCTCCTTTTATAATGATTTCTTGACACATTCATGGTCTTCCGGGGTACCGGAAGGCAAAAATAGTGAATCGATGCCGAAGAGTACCGACATCTTCATGTTCTTATGAAGACCGGTGGATTTTTGCCAGAGACTCGACAGGTGAGTGCGGGGCGCAAGCGCGTTTATCCCGCGCTTGGTAACAAAGGGCATGGGGAGGAGGGCTGGCACCCATGAAACGGTTTTGACAGTTTGACTACCCGTTGCCATATGGAGAACATATCGAAAACCAGTACAAGATCTATAACTCGCAAATTGCGGTTTCAGGATAATGGCACTACGGCACCACAATTCGTTGTACGATAGAACGGGACGCCGGAATTTGCCATAGTGTATAGACCGTATTCAGGTCTTATTTATCCCTTATGCCTCACTAAATCGCATGGCTGACGTGGCGCGGACCACCCACCCGGATCACCTCCTCCGTGCTGGATAACCAGATTGCCATGGCGGCGCAACGGTTCAACGGGCAGCCTGTCTGGATCCGGTTGTCCCATAAAGCGCCTTGAGCAGTTTGGCCGACGAGGCTGATTTGCTCACGAAAGTCTCCGCCCCCGCCAGATGCATCGTGCGCGCGAGCTGGTCGTCTTCGTACATGGACAGCCCGATAACGCGCACGTCGGGCACTTCGGCCTTGATACGCCGGGTGGCCTCGATACCGTCCATCACCGGCATGGAAACATCCATCACGACCACATCCGGTCGGAGCTGGCGGGCAAGATCGAGCGCCTCCCGTCCATTGGAAGCTTCACCCACCACCTGAATATCGGGTTGGGCGGCAATCAACATGATCAACCCTTTGCGCATCACTTTGTGGTCATCGGCAAAAATGACGCGGATGGGCCCTATTTCCTCGGACAGCGCAGGCTCCGCGAGCATAGGGCGCGGATGGGCGGCGGCGTCGTGCCCTTGCGGCTCAGCAGCATTCACCAATTTGAGCGGAACGGTCAACGTGAAGCGGCTGCCGCGCCCTGCGGCACTCTCGATGGCCAAACGGCCTCCAATATAGCTGGCACGCTCGCGCAAGCTCAACAGGCCTAAACCGGGCGACGGAGTGAACGTATCCAAAAAATCGGGATCGAACCCCCGTCCCACATCGCTCACCGTGACGATCAGACTGGTGGTGGTGGTGGAAAGGGCGACGCGGGCGCTTTTCACGCCGGCGTGCTTGACGATGTTGAACAACAGTTCCTGCACGGCGCGGAACAGGAAAATCTTCAAGGGCGCACTTTCAAAGGGCCGCTCTGCGCCCAGTTCAAACTGGACATTCAGCCCGAACTGCTCGAACATCTGCCGGAAAAGCCACTGCAAAGCAGCGATCAGACCGGAATGGTTCAAGACCACGGGACTCAGGTCGTGCGACAAGCGGCGCGATTTGGCGATCGACTCGGCCAGCATCCGCTCCACATTGACCAGCATGGGCTCGAAGGATAAATTTTCAGCGGCCAGCTGCACTTGTATACGTGCCGAGGCCAGAATTTGTTGCAGATCATCATGCAGGAAATCGGCAATCCGCTGGCGCTCCTGTTCTTCGGCCGCGATCAGCTCTACTGCCAGGGCCTGCAACTGCTTTGAGCGCGCCTTGACCAGTTCGGTCCGTTCAGCCACACGCTGCTCCAGACTCTCGGTGAGTTCCCGCAGCGACTGCTCCATTTTCTTGCGATCCGTGATGTCGGTGAGCATGGCCAAAGCGCCTTGATAGCGCCCGCTATCGTCAAAAATAGGATTGGTGGAAATCAACGCCCACAGATCTGAGCCATCCTTGCGCTTGAACTTGAAATCATGCTGCTCGGCGATGCCTGTCCGACGGCGTTCAATATATTGTCGGGCCAGCGATTGGCCTTGTGCATCCATAAAATCGAACAACGAGCCTTCAGACAACGCTTCCACACTGCAACCGAGCATCGCTGCCATCTTGGTGTTGGCAAAGAGGGTCTTGTGCTCATGATCGATAATCCAGATCCCCTCGTCGGCGGTCTCGATGATCCGGCGATAACGCGCCTCGGCCGCGCGCGATCGCGCCTCGGCCCGCTGATTCAGAAACACTTGAACGATGGCCGGCGCCAGCATTTCCAATGCTTCCAAATCCTTCGCGCCGTAGCCGCCCGGTCGGTTGGCCAGTGCCACAACACCCACCACCGTGTCGTCATGAACCAGTGGCATTCCCAGAAAAGAGAGCAGCGGCGGATGGTTTGGAGGCAACCCGACGTATGCAGGGTGAGCGTCCGGCGTGTTGGTGTAGAAACCCTTGCCCTCCCTCACCACCTGCCCGTAGAGACCGTATATTGGAAATCCGTCTGTCACGCCGTGCCGGTCGCCCGGCGATGCAATCCGGCAGACCGCAAGGCCCGCATCACTGATCCGCAGATCGTTCAAACGATTCTGATCGTTCAATTCCGCGATAAAGCCGAACGCGCTGGAGGTGACCGCTTGCGCTACGCGCAGGCATACAGTGCTCAATTCCTCTTCGGTCCGGCAGGTCAACGCTTTTTGGAAAAGCCGGTTAATGCCCTCGAGCACGGCGGTTCGCTGACGCAGATTCTCCTCGGCTCTCTTTTGCGCCGTAATCTCCAGGATGACCCCATTGAGACCGACGACCGTGCCGGCGGCGTTTTTCAATGGCTCCCAGTTCGAGACCCACGTGCGAAGAATGTCCGGCTCAGCCGCGGTCCGTCCCGTCGCCTCGACGCCGAGTACCGGAAGGCTGGTTTGAATCACCTGGCGCATCATTGGTTCAGCCACCGCTGAAAGATCCGGAACGATTTCAGCAACCGTGCGGCCGATGTGCGCTTCGACCGCAAGGCCAGTCATGGCTGCCAGACGGTCGTTGACGCGCACATAGCGCAGATCGGTATCCAACACGCACAATCCCACGGGGGCATTGCGATAGATCGTTTCGAAAGTCTTCAAGGTTTCCCAGGTAATCCCTCTCAATGCGGCCCCGGCTTCCGATCCTGATTGGCGGTTGGCCCGCAAGACGGCCAGTTCCTGGAGCAGTTGTTCGCGGGATTTATTCGCATCGGCGGGATAGATGAAATCTTCGTATAACATCATGGCACCATGAGTCGTCTGTTCGCTTTAGCACGGCAGGTCAAGTTGCAACGGACGCCTTTAAGAATATCATGTGGATCCACTATCAAATTCAATAGGTTTGACTCGAACGTTAAAACGTGATGAACCCGTAAAACATCTTTGCCGTCGCCGCGCGTGCGCCGTGATACAGTAAAAACGTATTGCGGTGAGATCAATGCTTTGGCTGGGTGATGGATCATTTTCCCGAGACAATGGACTGTAACATGTACACAAAAATATTCCCCGGATCAGGGTGGGTGAGAAAAGAGACCGGGCTGAAAGTAAGACCGAGAGTCTAAACCGCAGGTCGTGGCGGAGCGATTTGGTCCAAACGCGTCAAGGGTAACGTGTCTGATACCTTTTTGAGGCAAGACGGGCATATTGTGTGGGTCACGGGCGGGGCTGTACTCTTCCAAGTGTCACTGTGTTTGGTCCCCATGAGTAGCTGACACCATGCGCACTTAATTATTATCTTCAATGGCATTATTCCTTTTAGGCGAAGTATTTAAGAAATTGGCGAATAATTTAAGAACTTATGATACATACCCCGGCCCGGTAGAATTAGGAATACAGGATTTCCTGCAGTTTGAGCGTTAAAAACACCCCATTGGGTACCGTCGGTGAGAAACCATATCTTCCTGCTGACCGTGCCCGAACCCTTTTCACCGTTTTATCGCAAGGGGTTCCACCTGTGGGGCGACCGGCGGTCGCCCGGTGCGGGAGCAAAGCTACCATAAGCCTGGCGACCATCAAGGTGTCCATTCGCCCCGGGTATCAACGGACATCTCCGCACCGCGCGTACACATGGTTCGACCAAGAAAAACGATGTTCCATTTCATTAGTGCGGCCCATACGCAAATGCGGTTACCCCGGACAAGGGTCCAACCCGCCTTGACAAATGACCGAGGGATTGGAATCATAAAGTGCTTTTTCAATTCGCTTGGATAGTGCGGGTGAGACCGTCCCGGGGTCGAATGCCTCATTCCTCACTCATTTGACCGGGATCCGAGTCGTCCCGGAGGGGTGTTAAATGCTCAATGCCGATCACCAGATGCTGCCGGTACCTAATACCGCACCGCGCCGCACGTGCCTGGCCTGCGGCGGTGAACTGCCCAAACGCCACCGGCGCTACTGCGCCATGGCTTGCAGACAGCAGCTGCTGGCATCGCTCAATCGACGGACGGGATTGCTGCGCGCACTGAATACGCGCTACGCCACCTTCTATTTCACGGATTTTGCCATCGTCATGGATGTGCTGCCATACGACCGTGAGCAGATTTTCAGCTATATGCTGCCCCGTTCATCCGTCAAAAAACCGGTCGACGATTTTTGCGATTTGTCCAACATGCTGGGAACCCAATGGTGGAATGAGAGAAACCGAACCAACAAGCGCTACCTGGCCTCCCAACGGTTGCTGGATCACGCCGGAAAGCCCGTGGCAGCCAAAGAGCGCGTCATTCCGGTCTCTTTCGCCCTGCCGTCCGTACGCGCAAGCAACCTGATCGTTCTGGAGCTTCGTCCGGATGAACTGACCGCGGCCAACATGCACGGCTGCATCAAACAGGCGTACCGCCGCCAAGTGAAAAAGCACCATCCCGATCTGGGCGGGGACGCGCGTGCTTTTCTCAAAATTCAGGAAGCCTATGAGAAGCTGATCGATTGGTCTAAAAATCCTACCTTCATCCGCCGCAGCGGTTTCCCCGACAAATGGTTTTATGAAGGCGCGAACAACCGCTGGATTCAACCCGTGATACGCCGCCGGTCCGAATAGGATATTCGGCTCCCCGCCCTGCACAGAGCGTACTACCGCGCAGAACGCCGGGGCGTTTGCAGCCGCGCGGAAACGTTTCGCACCAGGCATGAGCCGATCGATCAGGGCCGGATCAGGTAGTCGGCATCCGTCTCGGAGGTGTTGTCCGCTTCGAAAATTCCATGGGTTTCCGGCAAAAGCACGACCACCGGCAAGTCGCTCAGTTTCTGCACCTGCGTGGGGATGCCCATCTTGCGCGCATGACCGCTACCGGCCAACACGACCAGGGTCGCTTCCGGATGCGCATTGAGATAATCGACTGCATTTTTGGCCATGGACACATCCCACAGCAGCTGCGCTTCGCAGAAGTTTTCAAACTGCATGGCCCCGTGCGCATGGGCACCGTAGGCCTGGCGGATAAACTCGCGGTACTGCGGCGTGACGTCACAGACCACCGCGTGCAATCCCGCCCTCTGTTCGTCTGAAAGCGACTTGAAACCATGGTGGGCGACCTGGCTGGACAAGTTGCGAGGCACATTCAACCCCAGCATAGGAATGTTTTGCTGGCGGGCATACAAGAAGATCGGCCGGTAAAGGTCCCAATCGAAATTCCAATTGTCCAAGTAGACAGTCTTGAAGTCCGGCTCCTCGATCGCGCCTGCTACCCACCGTTCCAGATCGGCCTGGCTTTCATGGCGGAACATCTCCAAACCGATGGCGATTTCCTTCCCTGCTTGGTGCAGCGCCTGGACAACCGCCAGTTGGGCCCGATGATGGGCCGCATTGGTGTGCTGCTCGCCGACCACGACAATACGGGTTTCACGCAACCGGTCGAGCGCCTCTTCGCCAACCCACGTACGATCCGCTTCAAGATCGTACAATCTCAACGAGTCTTTACCCAAAAGGGACCGGCACCCGGCAGCCATAACCGTCAAAATGATAACGACGATGATTATCTGCTTTTTCATAACCCACTTTCTCCCTAGCAGGCTGTTGAAAGATGCATCAACGTAAGGGCCGTCTTGCGATGTGTCAAAAATGCAGGTGTCCGACGGTCATGAGGGCTTCCACCTGTAGGGGCGACCGCCCGGCGCAGGTGCAAGGCCACCACACCAGGCAATCATAGGTGCGGGAGAATATGGCCGCGCCATTTTGGGCGATGATCCCAATTCAGGGCTTCGCCGGTCGCCCCGACAGCGGGCATCGGGACCAAGGTGTCCGTTCGCCCCAGGGATCGACCGACGTTTTCGCACCGGGCGAACACAAGGTTCGGCCCCCGCTGTTCCATTTCTGAAATGCCGCCCATACGCAAATGCGGTTACCTGTGCGCGCAGCATGCAAGCCTTGACATAGCGCGCGCGCCTGATATCTTGAGCGCCATGCAATTCGCGCCCAATTCAGCCGATCCTTTTTGGCGGCACAAAACCCTGGACCAGCTCACCCCCGGGCAATGGGAATCCTTGTGCGACGGGTGTGGACGCTGCTGCCTCGAAAAACTCAAAAATCCCACCACGGGAAAGGTTTATTATACGTGGGTGGCTTGCCCTTTGCTCGACGGCGATACCTGCCGTTGCACAGATTATGATCTGCGCCATATTCTCATTCCTGATTGTATCGCGCTGCGACCGGACAACATTATCTCGTTGCGCTGGATGCCACGAACCTGCGCTTATCGACTGGTGGCTGAAGGCAAGGAACTGCCCGCCTGGCACCCGTTGATCAGCGGCGACCCGGAGTCGGTTCACACAGCCGGTATATCTGTGCGCCATCGGACCATTTCATCGCGCTTCGTGCACCCCGACGATCTGGAAAATTTCTGCATGAAGGAAAGACCATAGGTGATTATGGTTTAGGTTCGCCTCTACAGCCTGAGCGACGATTCCAGATAATTAACGCAACTTTCGGGATTGGCACGTAGTGAGGTGAGCCGGGCGTGTTGTCCGCGCCACAGTCAGCCATGAGCTTTAGTGAGACTTAGGTGTGCGTAGGGTGTTTGGGCCGCACTGTTTGAGCGCCAGCGAGTTTGCGGCCCGACCCCACGCACACCTTTAGTCTCACTTGAGCGAAATGGCGTGTGGCGCGGACAACACGCCC
>LADR01000048.1 GCA_000961655.1 Desulfatitalea sp. BRH_c12 | reverse complement strand
GGATCGCTGCGGCCGGCGGCCACGGCCTGGGCGATGTCCTCGGGCGTGGCCAATGCGCAGCGGGCCACCAGCACCTTTTCGGGCAGGGCATTGGGGTCGATAATGTCACGCAGCGGCCGTCCATTGGCGATGGTTTGCCCTGCCACCACCAGCGGAATGGCCAACGGTGGCTCTTGCGGGCCTTTGCGCCAGCGTGCGCGGATTTCGTGCGCCCACTCCCGATTGGGCGCCAGGGCCCAGTCCGTGTTGGCTTCATTGTAAAAGCCCAGCGGTGGCGCCGGATGACGATCGGATTCCCTTTCGGTCAGCCGGTTCTGGGTGCGATGGGTTGCGACCGTCAACGCGTCCACACGCGCGCAGGCTTTTGCAAAACCTTGTGCAAGCCGTCGCCACGCATCCGATGACACCTCCAGATAAGGTGCGTGGCGCAGGAAGTTTTGCGGACCGCTGTTTTCATCCATGCGGCGGATCAGATAGGCGATGGCATTGAGAAGCTCTTTCGCGTCGGCCACCGGCGCGTAGAGCAGGACCGGCACGCCCTGCGCGACCAGGGCGCGCCGGACATGATCGGCCATGCCTTCGAGCATTTCCGCCATCATCCCCGACGCGACACCATTGGCCTGGGCGGCTTGCCAGGCAAACGCCTGTTCAAACAGGTTGTGCGAGGCGATGCCCAGGTGCACGGCCTGTATCGCATCCGGCTGGAGGCCATACAGCACCATGCGCTTGAAGTTGGCGTCCACATCGGTTTTGTTGTCATAGGGGGCCAGGGGCCAGTCCCACAGCGCCGCTTCGAGGTGCTCCATTTCCAAGTTGGCACCCTTGACGATGCGGATGCGAATGGGGCTGCCGCCTTTGGCCACCCGCTGCATGGCCCAGCGCGTCAGATCCTGCTGGCAGGTGCAGGCGTCGGGCAGATAGGCCTGCAGCGCAATGCCCGCCGGGTACGCCAGAAATTCCGTTTGGTCCAGCGTCCGCTGGAAAGCGGCCACGGTCAGCGCCATATCGCGGTAGGACTCCATATCGAGATGGACGATTTTGGCTGAGGTGCTGCCATCGGCGCGCACAAAAGGGTTTTGCAGCGCCGCGCGGTAGAGCAGGGCGAGCCTCCGGGAGAGCGTTTCGACGCAGTGCGCAAAGGGCAGGGCGTGAATCTGGGAATAGAGCGTGGAGATTTTGACCGACAGATGTTCGATCAGCGGATTTTGCAGATCCTGCAGATACACCGCCAGGCGTCGCTGCGCTTCGCCCTCGCCCAGGACCTCTTCGCCCAGCCGATTGACGTTGACCTGCACCCCCTCGGATTTCCTTTTCTCGAGGTAGGCGTGCAGGGCCTGCGGTTCTCCGTCGACGACCATGTGACGGCTGGTCTCGCGTATGCGGGCGATAATTTGCGGGACGGAGAGTCCCGGCAGGTGTCGTCCGATCCCACGGAAAAGGCTCAGCAGCGCTTTTTCAGAGGGCGAGAAAAATTCGGGCACGCCATGGGTCCGGAACAGATGGTGGATCTGGTCGGCGGTGCGGCGGACATCCGCGCTGCGAAAGCTTTGATCGAACAATTTGACCAGCGTCACCCTGTCCATGGGCTGCTGCAGCAGCCGCTTCATTTTTTGCTGCCAGGCTTTTTCTTCGGGCAACAGCAATTGGTTGGCGCGCTGCTGCCAGTCAGCGGCCAGCGCAACCGCGCTGTCGATCGATGCCTGGGACATGTCAAAGGTCATGGCCGTATCCTTTCATAAAAGGGTGCAACCTTGGCTGGATGGTATGGCACAAGGCTCTGACCGTAAGCCAGCCTGGCAAAGGGGGCACGGTGGTCCTGCACACGGTAGCCTTGCATTGCAGGGCGAACCTGTCTCGCCCGTGTTCGACAGACGCGGCGGTACGGTGCTGCGGTGCTGCTCATTGCGCGGAAGATGCCGGCGGCAGGGAGGCCAGGGGCTTTTCTTCGGGCAGCAGGCCGGCGGCCGGACGGTCATCGCCAAAATAGACCGTCATAGGCGACGCCAGTACCGGCCAGCGTCCTTTGGCGATATTGTCCGGGGCGCTGCCGGCAAACGCGAGATAGCTGTACTTGTGATAATGGGGCAGTTTACGGGCCAGGCCAACCAGTGCCTCTCGGGGATCGGCGGCTACCCAGGCCAGAATTTTTTGATCGGCGCGATCCGGATGGCGGGCCGTCAACACAATCGCATGCTTCTGCCGCGCGATCTTCGTGCCGTTCAGAGTCACCTGGTCCGCGGCCAGGGTCGCTTCGTAGGGCGCGAGCGCGGCGGCCGCCACATCTCGGAAGCGGTTGGCCCAGCCCAGCAGAAGCACGTTCTTGTCCGCCGGCAGCCGCTCCAGATCGCGGTCGAGGACCTGGATCACCTTTTCCGGACCGGCACGGCCCACGGAATGGACAAACGCGCGGTAGGCTGCCAGGTCCGCGTTTGAAGCGGCCGCGGGCAGCACCGCCAGAATCTCCCTGGCGCCGAACAAGCGGCTCAGAGCCGGGGGAAGTTCCGCCGGATCCAGTTTGCGGAAGAGATCGAAGCGCGGGTCCACATCGATGCGCAGCGGCCGGCGCTCGACAACGAGCGTCAGGGGCTGCTCTTTGTCACGCATTCGGACGATTTCAAAGCGGGCGGCCGGTTCGCCATCCAGGGTCACGGCTATGGGCAAGCGCAGCGCATAGGGCGCACCCGGCTGATGCTGCCGCAGGGTCGCGCTAAGTTCGAAAAGCCCTTCCACTTTGCGGACGCGGGCCTTTTCGATCCCCAGCCGCGGGGCACCGGTGCGGGTGACCCACTGCGCGAAGTCGTTTTCCAACCGGACGCCCGCGACCGCTTCGAAAGACTGCTGCAAGTCCGTAAAATCGGCCGTTCGAAACCGGCAGCGCTGGTAAAACGTCTGCAAGGCTTCGATAAAGGCGGCGTCGCCGAGTTGCCGTCGCAGCATGTGAAAGAACATCATGGCTTTGCCATATCCCACCGCTTCGGAGGCCGAGCTGTGGCGACCGGTGAATTCGACCAGCGGGAAATCCTTCTCTTCGGACACGTAATCGGTATATTTCTGGAGCACGGTCTGGCGGTGGCCGGCAGCTTGCCCGCGTTGTTCCTGCAGGAGATGATCGGCCAGATACGCGGTGAGGCCCTCGGCCCAGTTGCCGGCCGTGTATCGCGGGTAAACCGAATTGCCCCACCAGTTGTGCAGAATCTCATGCGGGTAGGAGGAGTGCAGGATAAACGGAAAACGGATCACCTTGGGTCCCAGAAGGGTGAAAGAAGGCATGCCAAAGCCGGTCTCCCAGAAGTTTTCCACCAGGGCGAACTTGGCGTATGGATAAGGTCCGATCAATCGGTCGTACATTGCGATGTAACGCGCAGTGGCGTCCAGGTAGGCCTCGGCCAGAGCTGGCTCCGCCTGACGTAGAAAAACCATGGCTTGCACCCGGCCGGATTTGCGTTGGTAGAGGGTGAATTGCCCGGCAATCAGGTAAATCTCGTCTTGCGGCGCCTCGCAGCGCCAGGACACCGATGCAGGGCTCGCCGACACCGGTGTGCCCTGGCTGACCGCCTGCCATCCATCGGGCAGTTGGACATGCAGGACAAAAGTGAGAAATTCGGTCGCGAATTGCGGATACCAACCCGACGCGCCGGACAGATATACCCCTTCCGGTGAAATTTGCCCCATGGTCTGCGGAATGCCGCGGGCATAATGATGGGTAGGGTCTTGCAGGGCGTGATGAATGCGGCCACCATAGGTGAGCACGAATTTGTTTTGTCCGGCCGGCAGCCGAACCCGGTACGTGTGCAGCGCCCCATCCGCCGTGAGCGGCTCTATGTCGATGCGGGGCGTAGGCGAGTGCGGCGCAAGCCCGGCATGCAGGCGAAACACCACTGTTTCCGGGCGGTTGGCGGGCAACGTCACCGTATCGGTGGCCTCGAAACGCTGCGCGTGCGGCTTCACAGCCACCTGCAGATCGTGGTGGATGAAGGCGGCCGCCGATGACCGAACCGGATCACTGAGTGCCACCAATACCAGCAGGCAGAGGCTTCTTGCAAACATGTCACACCCCCTCGACGTTTTCGGGCGGACCCAGCCTCACCTACCGATCACTTTTTCGGGATGATCATATAGGTGGCCAGCGCTTTGGCAATCAGCTCGCCGGTTTCGGTCATGACGCTGACCTCACCCAGACAGGTGCGCGAACCTTTATGGGCAATATGGGCTTCGGCCAGGATCGCGCCGCTGGAAAACGGTTTGAGGTAATTGATTTTCATCTCGAGCGTGACCAGCGTCTCGCTGCGCGCCAGCATGCCGATCAATGCCATGGCCACCGAGGCATCGGCTGCGGAGAAGATCGCGCCGCCGTGAGCAATGCCGTCACCCTGGGTCAGCTTCGGATCGAAAGCCAATCGCACCACGGCCCATCCCTTTTTGACATCCTTTAGCTGCATGCCCAACAAGCCCCAGAACGGATGGACGGATGGCGCTTTTTTGATCAAGGCGCTTTTAAAATTCGGAGCGATCTCCTCATAGTCATCGTTCGCGATCATCGCAGGCCTTTCGAGATTCCGTTGGAAGAATTAGATGGCGCAGGAGACGATTTCGCGCGCGTGAATTCTTGCGTTTAATGATGCGATGTTTCGTCGGAGGATCCCTCGGTGCCCCGGTCGTCATTTCCCGACTGCATCATGGGACAGGTCATCCCACCTCTGCCTTTTTCCCAGGGCGCGGGAAAAGGGGTCCCGATGGTCTGCTGCATTTTTTCCCATTGTTCGGGTGTCAGCACATTACGGAGCTGCGTGTACAGGCGAATGCCGTCGAGTTCCATCTGAAGTGTCTTGGTGTGGATCGTTTGAAGCTGTTTTTCCACGTTCTTGGTATCAATGGCCTCCGCGCGCAGATCTTTCTTCAAGGTGACCGTCAGCGCCTGGACCTCCGCCCGGTCCCGAATGGCTTTGGTCAGATGGCCCGTGAGCATCTGATCGATTTTGTCCAATTGGTCGCGCTGGAGGTCCAGGGTTTCGGCATGGGCCATCAGCATGTGTGTCCAACGATGAAAGCCATGCATCAGCATGGCATTGCCGCCTTGCGTCATGCCTCCGCCACCCTTGCCTTGACCCCCACCCATCATGCCGCTCATGCCCATTTGTTTCTGCTGCATCATGCCGCCGTGCGGCCCGCCCTTTGAATCCGTTTGGGCCAACGCCCCGCCGGGCAAAAGGAAAAGCACCAGAATGAGTCCGAAAACAACAGCCGGTCGCCAATGATTATTCATGAAAGACTCCTTTGTTTTGTCAAATTTATAGCATCGGTTCCTCCCGCGCATAACGGGAGTCAGTAAAATAGGCATTTTTTCCGAAATGGGAACCATCTGCTCAATATCGACCGGCCGAGGCCGATATTAACAAGAGGCACAGCAAGTTGTGTTTGTTGCAGGCGACCACACCAGGAGAAAACCATTGATACACACGCACGCTGAAAAACACATCGCCGAAACAGGGATGTTTCCTGAACCGGTTGCCGGTGGTATGGAACTGAAACGTCTTTTCAACATGATTCCGGACATGATCTGCATCGCCGATCGCAGCGGATATTTTAAATACCTGAATCCGGCCTGGGTCGAAGTGCTAGGTTTTTCCCTGGCTGAGTTGATGGCCAGACCATTTATTGATTTGGTTCATCCGGATGACCGCGTCATCACCTTGGACGTTCTGGACAAGCTCCTCAAGGCGCAGGGGGTCTATCAAAAGATTGAAAACCGCTGCCGTTGCCTTGATGGATCCTTCAGAACACTGGCCTGGCGTGCCGTTGCCAATGGCGATACCCTGTATGCTGCGGCGCGGGATATCAGCGAACGTAAATTAGCCGAAAACGCCCTTGTGGAAAGCGAGGCGCGTTACCGCCATATCGTCACCAACGCACCGGCCGGCATTTTCGAAATCGACTATGCCGCCAACCGATTTCTCAGCGCCAACGATCTGTTGTGCGAACACCTCGGTTATACCCTCACGGAGTTGTTGTCCCTGAATCCCTTCGATATCATCGCCGATGAAAGCAAGCCGCTGCTTGTCAAGCGATTGCATCTGGTTGAGCAGGGCATCGCGCCTTCGGACTCGGATGAATATAAAATCAAACGCAAGGATGGCTCCGAATTCTGGAGCCTGGTTTTCTTTCGCTATTTTTTTGAAGGCCGCCGGTTGACGAAAAGCACAGCGGTCGTTCAGGACATTACCGCCCGCAAGACGATGGAAAATGAATTGCGCCGGCAAAAAGAGCTGCTCCAGACCATTCTGGACCATATTCCTTTGACAGTCTCTTTCAAGGATCGCCAGGGCCGTTTCCAATGGGTCAATCACACGTGGGAACAGACCTTCGGGACCGCTTTGGCCGACATCGATCAAACGGATATCTGGCAGGCATGTTACCCGGACCCTGAGGTTCGCTATCAGGTCAAGCGGTTCATGCGCAAAGCCGAAGGCATATGGCAACGTTTCCAGACCCGGCTGCAATCGGGCGCCCTTATAGACCTCAGCCTGATCAACATCGAACTGTCGGACGGCACAAAGATCACCATCGGCGAGAACATCACCGAAAGTATCAAGGCCGAAAAAAAGCAGCAGGAGCTTCGTGCCCAGTTGTATCAGGCTCAGAAAATGGAGGCGCTAGGTGCTCTGGCCGGAGGCATTGCGCACGACTTCAACAATATTCTTTCTTCGATCATGGGCTATACTGAATTGGCCGTTATGACAGATGGCAGTGGATCGTCGCAGCAGCGCTATATGAAGGAAATTTATACAGCCAGTCAGCGCGCGCGCGATCTGGTCAGGCAGATTCTGACCTTTGCGCGGCGGGCCGATGTGGAGATCAAGCCAGTAAAAGTCGCCCTGATCGCACGCGAAGCATTGAAGCTGCTGCGCTCGACCATTCCGTCTTCGATCGAGATCAAGCAGTCTATCCAAAGCCAATCCCTGGTGATGGGCGATGCCATTCAGATCCACCAGGTATTCATGAACCTGCTGACCAATGCTGCCCAGGCCATGGAAGATACGGGGGGGACCCTGGAGGTGGCGCTGCGCGACGAAACACTCGTCAGCTCCGTGGGTGATTTGAAGCCGGGAGAGTATATGCGCATCACCGTCAAAGACACGGGGGTCGGCATTGCCGCCGAACACCTGCCGTCGATCTTCAATCCCTATTTCACCACCAAAGCGCCGGGAAAGGGTACTGGGCTGGGGTTGGCGGTCGTGCATGGCATCATCAAGAGTTACGGGGGCGATATCCAGGTTTGCAGCCAAAAGGGGGCTGGCGCGTCTTTTTCGCTGCACCTGCCCCTGACCGGCAATGCCCACAAGGTCCTCAACGCACCGCAGGTGGCGCTTCCGACCGGAACAGAAACGATACTGATGATCGATGACGAGCCCACTATCGCGCATCTGATGAGCGAAACACTCGAAAGGCTGGGATACCAAGCGGTCGTGCAAACTGGCAGTGTCGAGGCCCTCGAACTGTTTCGAGCCGATCCGGACCGTTTCGACCTGGTGATCACGGACATGACCATGCCGGTCATGAACGGTGATAAGCTGGCAGCCGAAATGACGACCCTGCGGCCAGGATTGCCGGTAATTATGTGCACGGGGTACAGCAATATGATCTCGGAGGAAAACACCTTAGCGGCCGGTATCCGCGCCATCTTGATCAAGCCGGTGGCGGTGGCGGATCTGGCCAGCACGGTGCGCCGGGTTCTGGTATAAGGTAAATTTGGTTATCCAGTTCGCTTCAGTGACAATTGGCGAAGTGTATTCGGGATTGGCGCGGACCACCCACCCGGATCACCGGGGCCTTCCTCCATCACCCCACACCCGTATCTCACTTGACCGAAGTGGATATTAGAAAAGGTGAATTAACGGGGCCGGATCTGGCGCACGTCTTCCGAAAAACAAAGGGGAACCGTGCAGGAGAATCAAGGGCGGGTGTTTAGGCCCGCCCTTGCAGGTGCATTTTGGGTCAGACAATGTCGATGGTGGTGTCGTCCAGGGTGACGGCGCGACCTTTGGTGAGTTTGCATCGTATGCGGAGTTCGGTGATGCCGTCTACCGTCACGCGGCCTTGTTCGATGACATTTTTGGCCATACCGCCGGTGGTGCACAGGCCGGCTGCCTTGAGTAGCTTGTTCAACGCGATATACTCGCCTTCAATCTGGAATGTGGTTCGCATTTATACCTCAAAAAGGTTTTGGTAATTCTGGCGCATCGTGCGTTTCAGGATTTTACCGGTAGGGGTTTTGGGCAGGGCGTCAACAAATATCACGGTTTTGGGGACCTTATAACCGGCCAACTCTTTTTTGCATAGCGCCAGGATTTCCTCGGCGCTGATGGTTTCGCCTTGGCGCGGCACAACAATGGCGGCCACGGCTTCAACCCACTTGGGATGCGGCACGCCGACCACGGCGACTTCCTCCACGCGCCGGTCGCGGTAAATGGCTTCCTCCACTTCGCGGGTCGATACGTTTTCGCCGCCGGTCTTGATCATATCCTTTTTGCGGTCCACCACGGTGATGTAACGGTCCCGGTCCATGACACCGATGTCGCCGGAATGAAACCAGCCGCCGTGCATGGCTGCATCCGTTTTTTCTGGATCCTTGAAATACATGGTCATGGCATGCGGTCCCTTGCCGCAAATTTCGCCGGGCACGCCGGGGGCGTCAATAGCCTTGAACGCGGGATCCTCGAGCCGTGTTTCCATGTTCAGACCGGCCATGCCGGCCGATCCTATTTTGGCGAGGGCATCCTGGGCTTTTAGAATGGTGTGATAGGGCGCCAGTTCAGTTTGCCCATAGTAATTGTATATCTTGCACCCCGGCAGACGTTCCATGAGTTCCTTGAGCACTTCGACCGGCATGATGGACGCACCGTAGTAACATTTGGTCAGGCAGGAAAGATCGTAACGGTTGAAATCGGGGTGGCGCAGAATGCCGATCCATACGGTGGGTGGTGCGAAGAACATGTTGGCGCGATGGCGGTCGATGGTCGCCAGGATCTGCCCGATATCCGGTGCCATGAGAATGTTGGTCCCGCCCGTCAGAAAAATCGGGTTGAGAAACACATCGCGCTGGGCGCAATGATAGATGGGCAAGGCATTGACATTGATGTCGGCGCTCTCGTAGCCGCCGTCGATGATAGCACCCATGTATTGCGCCAGCAGCGCCTGGTTGCTGATGATAACCCCTTTGGGCAGGGATTCGGTGCCGCTCGTGTAGGTCATCTGGCAGGGATCTTCGATATGCAGCAGCGTATCCGGCTCGGTGGCCGGGGCCTGTGCCATCCATTGCGCATAGTCGAGGAAGCGATCGTCGATCGGCGGTTTGCCGGCACCCTGGTCGGACCACACCAGTGTCCGGACCGTGGGCATCTCGGTCAAAACCTCTTCCACCAAACCGTAAAGCGCGTCTTCGACGATGAAAAGACGGCTTTCAGAATGGTTGATGCAGTAGGTGATATCCTTGCCGCGCAACAGATAATTGATGGCCAGATAGACCGCGCCGATTTTGCAGCAACCCAGCCAGGTCAGCACGTGGTGCACGGTGTTGTGAGCCAGGATGGCGACCCGATCGTACTTGCGTATGCCGCGGCCCGTCAAGGCGTTGGCGACCTGATTGGCAGCCGCTTCCAATTGGGCGTAAGTCAAGGTCGTTTCGTTGAAAATAAGTGCCGGCCGGTCTGGGTAATGGTAGGCTGTGCGCCGAACCATGTCTGCGATGACCCACCGGTTGACACGGTTGTAGCGGTCCATCAAAAATTCAATATTCTCCTTGTTCAATACATTGAAACGCGCTTTGTCTTCGGAAGTCATAGGGTTTGCCGGCATCATGAATCCTCCTCTTTTTAGAATGCGGATCGTCAAAAAGATGACGATGGCCTGAACGATGACCTATATCGAGGTGACAATTTTTGTCAGGACGACTGACAATTTTTGTCAGTGCGGGCCTGATCACCGGTATGCCCGCACCATCCGGGCCCGCCGAAACCTGTAAAAATATTTTCGACACAGTGGCATGCCCATTGCAGATGTATGAATCAACTTGCTCAAAGAGCGCGTTGAACTGCCCACGACCGGAACTGTGCTGAACATCAATGACGCCTCTGACAACACCGGACCTCTACCTGAATTGACCTGCGTTGCATCTGAATTGTTTCCGTTGCTCTGAAACTGCGTTGATCCCTCTTTGTGCCTTGTGCCTCTAATTGGACTGATTTGAAGTGATCTCGATCTGAAGCCAAGCTGAACTCGAATCGTATGCCCTTTGTGTAAGTTGGGGCGGCCAGCACTGCAAGCGCACCCTGCTGGCCGCCTCTTTTTTTTGCCCGTCAGCCCGTCGGCTCGTTTGTTCGTTTGTTTCTCGGGATCTTGTCATCCCAACCCAGGCAGACCTGAGCAGCTCGGCCTGACGTCATTCGCAGTGCGTTCTCTAAACGGGCTGACGGCTACCGCCAAACACGTGTTTCAGAAGATCGGTGACGCGTGCGGCCGGATCGTTGCGGATTTTGGCCTCTTCCTGGGCCAGCATGATAAATAGCCCGTCCAGCGCTTTGCCGGTGACATACCGATCGAGGTCGAGACTGTCGCCCACGGCAAGGCCGCTCAAACCTGCCGTCATTCTCTGATAATAGTTGGTTACGCCGACTTCTGACATGGCCGTATGCACCAGCGGCTTGAAGCGCTGCGACAGGGACTGGTAGGTTTTGTCCTTGAAGTAAAGGGTGGCTTCATTCTCGCGCCCATTGAGAATCTGGCGTGCGTCAGCGAAGGTCATCTGTTTGATGGTCTGGACAAACAAGGTCTTGGCTTCGGGCGCGGCCCGTTCGGCAGCACGGTTCATGCTCAGCTCGAAGGCATCCACCTGAGCCCCCATACCGGCCATGCGCAGCAGTTTTTCTGTTTTCTGCACTTTTTCGGGCAGTGGAATTCGGATCAGACTGTTTTTATTGTAGCCATCCGTTTGGGACGTCCACTGGACCGCATTGGATGTGCCGATTTCAAGGGCTTGCTTGAGTCCGGCGATGATGTCCGTCTGCGTCAGGCTTCCGGTTGTCACCGTGCGTAAAATATCCTGATAGGCCGAATTTCCCGTGTGCCCGACGCAAGCCGCCAATACTACCGTTAGAATTCCGATCCATACTGTTTTTTTGAGCATGCCGTCTCCTGTTGTCGCGTTGCAGTTCAATAATGGCGCTATTTACAAAAGAATACACAGAAATGCGTGAAAGTTGCAATCTTTGATGGATTCGAAAAAAGCGACATCTGCCATTCGACGTTCAAGCTGCAGGGGCGAACACAAGGTTCGCCTTAAAAATAATCGATGCCCTTTCCCAAAAAAGACCACATTTCTGCCTGACCTTACGAGAAATCCTTTTCGCGATGTCTCGCAGGCGCTTGCACCTGTGGGGCGACCGGCGGTCGCCCGGTGGGGGTGCAAATGCAGCATTGAAGGCAATTATGGGTCCGGGAGAAAAAGGCCGCGCCATTTTGTGCGATGACCCAAATTCAGAGGTTCGCGTGGGCGACCGCCGGTCGCCCCTACAGCGGGCACCGTATCCATCAAGGTGTTCATTCGCCCCAGGGATCCAACGACATCTACAAACGGGGCGGTGGGCTGGGGCGACATGGTCGAATAAATCTTCATGATCTTTTAAAACGATGGCTTTCAAGGGTTTCACAGATAAACCGATCCCAATAGGCGTCATCGACTTTATCCGGCAAAGGGCTGTTTTGGAGAAGCTGTTCGACATCATCTATCAGCGACTCGAGTATCGGGGCCACTTGGCCTGTGTAATCGAGTTGGCCCGCTTTGACTTGCATGAGAAAAGGCGCGTCCGGCAAGGGGTAGCGAATGGTGTTGAATGTGAGTATGTCGCGGGTCTGCAAGGTGGCCCGTAGGGCATGCGAGACCGCCTTCCAATCGATATTCTTGTTTTCGGCCGCCAAGCGGGCACGCTCTCCATACGCAGTGTGGAATTTTTCCAGAATAGGGATGACGTAGCCGACGGCCGCGCTCTCCTGAAAGGTTTTGCCGCATACCTGGTATAGCCGCATGCCATTAGGGTCCTGGCCCGCATCGAAACAATGCGCATTGCGTGGCAAGCGGTTCCACAGGTCGCGCAATTTGGTAGTCGGGTCTGTGCTCTTGAGCAGCGTCAAAACAGTGGCGGCAGCATGCAGGCGCGACCCTTTGATGCCGTACTTGGCCGCCTGCCGCCGGGCGTAAGTGACAAATGCGCCGATATTTTTGGTGTAGAAGCGCTGACGCTGACGCACGATCTCGCGCCAGATGTCGGTGTGCACCAGCCAGAACGTTTCGGGCGCATGCAGCATGTCCATGGCCACGGTCTGTCCGCCAGCGGCCAACTGGATAAAGTAATGCAGCGAGTAGATCTCTTCGTCGATGTCGGTGGCTGTATTTTTGGAAATGGCGTCGCCAGTCGAAAACATCCGGCTCTTGGGAATCCGGGCCAGCAGGATCTCTTCGCGGGAAGGTAAAAAGACGCCTTTGTAGTCCACGTCCGAAGTCGGGCCGGCTGTGCCGTAAAGGTGGGCGCCGAATTTCATTTTTACGATGAGGTCCATTGGTCCGTTCGTCTTTGGCCCCTTTGGCGTGTATGGTCGCGGGCCCGTTGTTGATACCACTACCAGCGGCGGCAGGGCTGGCCGTTGACCATAACCGTATCCTGGGGAATGTTGTCGCTGGTGCGCACTTCAATTGCACGCAGCTGATGGCGATCGATGAGGTGTATCAGCACGGCATCGCGGTGGCCCTTGATTTGTGAGATCAGGCGAGGCGGCATATCCAGGATGACTTCTGAATCTTGCAGCGCCAGCCGGTCCATCTGGCGCGAGATGGCCTCTTGCCATAATGCCGATTGCACCAACTCGCCAAAGGCGGGATGAAAGGGACCCGCCAGCAGGTCGGTTTGCGGAGACAATTCCTGGGCAGCTTGCAAGCCCATGCGGACAATCGTTATGTCGTGCCGGGCAAATATGCGGTACACCTCGGCCACCAGTGCAACGGCCGTCTCCAGGGTCAAGGGCACAAACCGGCCCTTGTTGTACCAGCGCACCAAAGGGCTGCCCCGCAGCACGAGCGTGGGATAAATCCGCACGAAATCAGGTGCCAGATCGGCCACTTGACGGGCCGTGGCCAAGGCCGTCGCCTCTGTATCGCCGGGTAGACCGACCATCACCTGTGCCCCCACGCGATAGGGCTGTCGCTTGAGCAGGGCCATTGCCCGCCGTGTGTCTTCGGCGCTGTGGCCCCGTTGAGAAAGCTGCAGCACAGCATCGTTCATCGATTGAACGCCTATCTCGATGGTGCTGACCGGAAAAGCGGCGATCAATGCCAGCCGCTCCGCATCGATCGTGTCCGGGCGGGTTGAAAAACGAATGCCATCGACCTGGCCCTCACGGACATAGGATGTGGCGGTCGCCAGGAGCAAGCGGATCTGTTCGGGCCATAAGCCGAGAAAGTTGCCGCCGTAAAAAGAAATTTCCGTCCGGCGCGCGTCTTCACGGCGATACCCGAGAAATTCGGCAATGGTTTTACGGACAACACCGATCGTGGGCGTTGCCTCGGTCTGACCGGTGGTGCTGTTCTGATTACAGAAGATACAACGATGGGGGCACCCGGCATGCGGTATGAACACGGGAATGATAAAAGGTTTGGTGTGTGGCCGGGAAGCTTGCATGGTGCTGACTCTTTCCCTGGGAAACGCCACGCCGGCAAGGCAGGCGCTATCGGCCTGCTATAATTTCCAAAGCCTTGCGGGCAGCATCCTGCTCGGCCAGTTTTTTACTTTTACCGGTGCCCCGTGACTGCAGGTCTCCGATGGTCATGAGCACGCAAAAAGTTTTGTCGTGATCCGGGCCAATCTCTTCCAAAACGCGGTATTGCGGCACTTCCCTGTATTTTCCCTGCACGGCCACCTGCAATCGGCTCTTGAAATCCTGGCCGGCGGCCAGCTCCAGGGCGACCTCGACCAGCGCTCGAAAGTGCTTTTCGATCATGGCAAAAGCCCGTTCAAAGCCGCTGTCCAGATAGACAGCCGCGATAACGGCTTCCAAGGCATTGGCCAGAATGGAGTTTTTGGAATGGCCTCCGGTCTGCATCTCGCCGCGACCCAAGAGCAGATGCGAACCCAGGTCGACATTGCGGGCGATTTCAGCCAGGCTCGTTTCGTTGACCATGTTGGCGCGGATGCGTGAGAGATCGCCTTCGCGCAGTTCGGGGTAGGCGCGCATCAACAGATGTCCGACAGCCAGATTCAATACGGCGTCGCCCAAAAACTCCATGCGTTCATTGTCGCGCAATTGGTTGTCGGATTGTTCATTGACATAAGAACTGTGACGTAGCGCTTCGTCGAGCAGGAGTGGATTGTTGAAGCGATAGCCGAGTGTCTCCTGCAAATGCTGATGGTCGATGCGTGCATCCATGCGTCAGATTCTTTTTTGCTGCGATATTTTAGATACAAGGGCTTCGTAAAGTGCGGTGGGAACGTGCAGATCGCCTCGACCCCGGCCTATTTTAATATCGGGGATCAGTTCTCCGTGAAAATCGCTGCCGCCGGTCACCAGCAGATCGAATTGACGCGCCACTTCCAGATATAATGCCACCAACTCGGGCGGGTGTTCGGGATAGTAGGCCTCGATTCCCATCAAACCCATGTCGCACAAGCGCTTGATCAGTCCGGTCACTTGCCGCGTCTGGCCACCGGGTACCAGGTAGGGGTGCGCTAAAACGGACACGCCGCCAGCCGCCTGGATCAGATCCAGGGCGCGACGGCATTCGATGCGGTACTTGTCCACGTAAGCCGGCTGGCCTTTTGACAAAAAGCGGTCGAACGCTTCGTTGACATTTTGCACCACGCCCATTTCGATCATGACCCGGGCCACGTGGGGACGGCCGGCACTACCGTCGGCGACCTGTTGCAGCACTTGCGCCATTCGGATGGGAATGCCGATACCATTCAGTCGTTCGACAATTTTCGGGATGCGCGTGTTGCGGGCCTCCTGAAGATCGGCCAGTGCTCGCCCAAGAGCGGGATCATCCACATCCACCCCATATCCCAAAATGTGCATGCTGCCATTCATCGGAAACCCTTCCGGAGCTGAAGCACTGATTTCGAGACCGGCAATAAGATGGAGACCATCCGGAAGGGGACTGTTTATCGCAATACGGCTGCCTTCGAGCGTATCATGATCCGTGATGGCGAGCGCGTGAAGATCGGCATTGGCGGCAAGCTGTATGATTTCGGCCGGTGTACAGGTGCCGTCCGAGGCGGTAGAGTGTGTATGGAGATCAATGCCCCCGAGCCGATTAGATTCCAAGGGCTTTCTCAAAAGCCTCCTCTTTGGTTTTGCACTCGATACACTGGGTGGTGACCGGACGCGCCTTCAACCGTTCGATGGAAATTTCCTCGCCACAGGACTCGCAGATGCCGAAGGTTCCATTTTCAATCCGTTCCAGCGCCTTTTTGATCTTTTTGATCAACTTATGTTCCCGGTCGCGGATGCGAAGCATGAAGTTACGATCGGACTCCAACGTGGCGCGATCCGTAGGATCGGGAAAATTTTCCTTTTGCTCGGTCATTCCCGAAACGGTATCGTCGGCCTGGCTAAGCAGTTCCTGAAGACGGTCGCGTAGAAGATCCTCGAAAAATTTGATATCTTTCTTTTTCATAGGCAACTCTCTCTGAGAGTGGTTTTGGGCCATCGACAAAAGAAATTTCGATAACACACTCTGATTCGAGGTGTAAAGCAAAATGATGGCGCCGTTGAAGCAAGCGTCGCTTACGCTTTGCCGTAATCAGACGATCATCGTGATTGTCTCGCATTGGCGCGCCCGTGCGCGATCGGTTGCTGACGGGACAGGGCCAACGGCAAAGCAATCAAAGATGATATCGCAGGCATCACATCTGCGAATTACTAAAATAAGCCGAACGAAAGGAATTGCAATGCCGAATTTCGATATAGACTACCGGATGATCACCATCAAAACCTGTGACGGCACTTCAGTTCGGGGAAAGGTGAACATCGCACCCAATCAGCGAGTATCCGAGCTTTTTACGCATCAGAAGGGCCCGTTCGTCATAATGGTCGACGCAAGTTACAGCGGCGGCAGCGGCAAGACCCTGTTCATCAACAAGGATCATGTCGTCTGGGTTGAACCGGAAGATCAAACCCCGTAGGGGGGTGACCAGTGGCAGAGCCAATCATGCCTCTTCCGCCAGAAAAGCGTTGGCGCTCTTCAGATCCTGGACATTGTACACCTTTACCCCGCCGCCGGCCGGCAGCACCTTCTTCAGCAACCCAGCCAACACCTTCCCGGGCCCGATTTCGACAAAGACCTCGACGCCGTCGGCGACCATCTTCAGCATGGAATCGTACCAACGCACCGGGCTGCACAATTGGCGGGCCAGAAGGCTTCTGATCCGGTCAGGTGCATCGCACGCATCGGCAGTGACATTGTGGATGACCGGGCACTTGGGCGCTTGAAAGACAATACCCTCCAGAAAGGTGCGGAACTCGTCTTCAGCGCCTTGAATCAATGGGCTGTGCCAGGCCCCGCTGACTTTGAGGGGCACGGCGCGCGCGCCGGCCGCGGC
>LADR01000061.1 GCA_000961655.1 Desulfatitalea sp. BRH_c12 | reverse complement strand
AATAATGATCACCCCACACGGCACTTTATTACTTCCTGGAAACGAATGGGTCGTCCTGGATGTAGAACCGCAAGGGTTTTTCAGCCCATTCGCCGGCATATGCCACGCCGATGCGGGGCCGGGCGGCGATGCGCACGGCCGGGCGGTCGGCGGGCATTGCTATAAATAAGGTGTCTCCGGTCAGATCGTGTCCGTTCAGGCGGCGGTCGATCTGCATGGCTTTGCACAGCAGCCCTGGTCCCTGGGTGCGCAGGGGTATATTCGCCACCGGCGCCAGCGCCCGCACCAGGACCGCAGCGCCATGGTCCTGGGCTTCGGTCACCACATTCATGCAGCAGTACATGCCGTAGATCAGGTAGACGTAGGCGTGTCCGGGCGGACCGAACATGACCGCGTTGCGCGCGGTGCGCCCTTTGGATGAGTGCGAGGCGCGGTCGTGCGAGCCGAGGTATGCCTCCACTTCCACAATGCGGCCGATGCGGCGCTCGCCGGCCACATCGTGCACCAGGTAAGTGCCCAGCAGATCCTTTGCCACCGTGAGGGTCGCGCGGTCGTAAAACGGGCGCAAAAGCTTTTGCATGTTTGTCATATGCTGGGCCCTTGCCAAGGCGCCGTGTCACACCTTGAAATTTCCCATCATGGCGCTCAGCTTGTCGGCCAGATGGCGCAGTGCCAGTGCACTGCTGTTGACCTGACTGCAGCGGCTGGACATATCACTGACGCCCTGGTTGATGCCGGCGATCTGCTGGGCGATGTCGGCCGATGCCGTTGAGCTTTGGGCGACGTTTTGGTTCACTTCCTGCAGGCCGGTCGACGCCTGGGTGACATTGACGGCGATGTCCTTGGTGGCCGTGGATTGCTCTTCAGTGGCCGACGATATGGTCGATACAATCTCGTTGATATCGTTGATGACCTTGGAAATCGTGCTGATTTGTTGGATTGTTTCTTCCGTGGACCCCTGGATGAGCCTGGTTTTTTCCTTGATCTCCTGGGTCGCGCCGGCCGTCTGCTTGGCCAGTTCCTTGATTTCGTTGGCCACGACGGCAAAACCTTTTCCGGCCTCGCCGGCCCGGGCGGCCTCGATGGTCGCATTCAAGGCCAGCAAGTTGGTCTGATCGGAAATTTCAGTGATCACTTCGGTCACTTTGGTAATTGAACGGGCCGCTTCGCCGAGCTGGTCCATTTTGTGGGAGGTGTCCTTGGTCTGAGTGACCGCCTGATTGGTAATCATGCGGGCCGTCTCGGTGTGCTTGGCGATTTCGGCAATGGTGCAATTCATTTGCTCGGCCGCCGAGGAGACCGATTCCATGTTGGTCGCGGTCTGCTCCATGGCCGCGGCCACAGAGGTGATATTGGCGCTCATTTCTTCAGTGGCGGCCGCAACGGTGTTGGATCGGCTCGAAATGGCATCCGCGCCTTGGGTCATGTCGTCCGAAACGGTGGTCAGTGTCTGCGCCGAGCCTGCCAAAGAGCCGGCATCTTCTGTGATAAGGCGCACCATATTCTGCAATTTGTCCAGGAAGGTATTGAACCAGTGCGAAAGCGAGCCCACTTCATCGCGCGATACGACCGCCAGACGCTTCGTCAGGTCCCCTTCGCCCTGGGCGATATCCTTGAGCCCTGCCACGGCCGCATTGATGGGGCGTGTGATGGAAGCGCCGATGAACAGCGCCAGCAAAATGCCGGCCGCTATAGATCCCACGACCATTGCCACTGTTGTCAAATTGGCTGAGCGATAGGTGGCTTGGGCAGCGTTGCTGGCCGCATCGGCCATGGCCAGATTCAATTCGGTCAACTGATCGAGTTTGTCACGCATCTCTTCGAAACGGTCCTGTGCGCCGCCCATGGTCAACGCCATTGCCTTTTCGCGGCTCTCCTCCGTATTGGCGCTGGAAGCTTGCACCACCTGGCGCGACAACTTCGTCCAGGCTTTGCGGGCGGCATCGTGCTGGGCCACCAGGGATTGCTCTTGACTGGAGGTCGCCAATGCCTTGAATTTTTCCCAGCGCACCGCGGATTGCTGCAGGTTGTCTTCATACTCCTTAACCAACTTCCGGAATAGATCCGATCCTGGCGTGGCAAAGATGATGGATCGTTCGGCCACGAGGAGTTGTTGCAGATCACGATCGACTTCAAGCAGGTAATCGAGGCTCGGCAGGCGGACGGCAAAGATATCCTGCAGGTTTTCATTGACATTGTGAATGCTGTAGTAGCCGGTCAACCCGATGCCGCCGATGAAAATCAGCATCATCGCAAAACCGGCGGCCAATTTTTGACTGATTTTTAAATGATTGAAATATCGCATAGTCGTTATCCCTTGAAAAGCCGTTGTGAAATACCTTAGCTAAGAACGCCACACACACCGGCGTTGTAGGGATATCGGTTCTGTTTTTAAGGAACTTGAATGACGGGCATGCGAAAAATAAAATAAGGGCACGCAGGTGCCGCCCCTTCGGAAGGGTGCCATTTTTTGATTTTCAGCGCTTGAAAATAGCCGCTATATAGGGCGCCAGGCGCTGCGTGCGACCGCCGATGCCGAACGAGCAGGTCATAAAGAACCAAAGCTGTTGCGCGGCATCGATCGAAGACGCAGCGCAATCAGACTTTATCGTGGTTAATTTTGTCGGGATCTTTGCTGTCATCCTTGGTCGCGCTGCGGAAGTTGCGAATGGCTTTGCCCAGGCCGCCGCCTATTTCCGGCAGTTTGCCCGCGCCAAAGATGATCAGAATGATCACCAAAATGATTATCAACTCAGGTATGCCGATACCAAACATATCATCCTCCAGTACGAGCCTTATCAGGGTGGTCCCTTCAAAGGGGTGCGTTTTTCATTTTTGAAATGGCATCACCCATCACAGGGGTGATCGTGGGGACCCAGCTCTTCCATGATACGCCGAAATTCCTTGGAGCGCAGGTACTGGTCGATGGCGCCCTGGTATTCAATCCAGGTCTGCCACACCTTGAGCCAGTGGTGATTGTGCCAGTAGGCTTCCGGGTTGCCTTTGCCTTGCAGATGACGGACGTAGTCAAGGTACTCTTCGGCGCAAGCCGCGCAGAAATGGTAAGGAATCCGGGTATCTCCCATCACCGTTTCCGAACCCGCTTCGACCGGTGTCCCGCAACGTTCGCATTTGGAGGAGCACTGCGTGCACTGAAACATTTTGCGCACGGCACGGATCTTCTGCTTGCGAAGGGCGGCGGTCTTGTACTCGGCGGATATCTTTAATTTCGCATCTAAGGAAATAACTTTGTTCATCCAAAATCCTCGCAACCGCCTTGTTTGACAACAGCCCCGAATATAGCATCGCGACCAGGGGGTGTCAATGAATCGGAATTTTTCGGCCTTGTAGATCACGGGCGACAATTTTCTTGTTTTATCTGTTACCTGAAAGCTATAGTGATTCCATCCCTTCTACGCGGTGTTCTGCCAAGCCATGCCAACAACCAATTATTTCCAGAAAAGGAGATGAGATGGCTGATCAAATCTTAGTCAACGGAATGGTTTGGGGCAGAAAAGAACCTCTTGTGGCCCCCATCGATTATGATGTCTTTGCCCAGAGCATAATGGAAGCGCTACGCAGGGATAAAGAGCATTTTAGGGCTGATTCATCACACGGAATAAAAGCAATCGTTTCCCGATCGGGGTTCGAGTTTCAAGCCCCAAATCTCAACGACCCATTGGAAACAAAATGGGCGTTGCTGTTACCGCCGCGCGATCAAGAATCTGAGGCCATCGCTGCAGCCCTCGACCCACTCATTCAACATAGAAAGGGGCAAGTCATTTATAGCCCTGCCTCTCCGGGGGCGGCATTTCCAGAGACCTGGATCGATGAGCAATACAGTCAGATGAACGATATCGATCGCCCTTATTATGTCATGCTCGCCGGAAATCTGAATGCAATTCCATTCCGGTTCCAGTACTTGCTTGACATACAGGCTGCGGTTGGACGCCTCTCATTCGACAGACTTGACGACTATAATAAGTATGCCAAAAAGGTGGTCGATTTTGAGACGCAAGCAATGGCGCATGTGGCAAGGCAAGCACTATTCTTTGCAACTGAGCATGATGGAGATGGCGCTACACTTGTTAGTCGCCAGCATATGACAGACCCTCTTGTAAAAATGCTGCGTGAAAAAGATATCCCGGTATCTTATCTGGCCGGAGCGGAAGCCACTCAGATGGAACTTCTTGACCGGCTGAAAGGCGATGGCATAGCGCCTGCACCTGCCTTAGTCTATACAGCCAGCCATGGCTTGGGCATTCCAGGCTCCGACAGCGCTGCCGAAGCAACCCGCAGGAAGCTTCAAGGTGCGCTGGTATGCCAGGACTATGACGGCCGCTCAGGGGTCTTTTGCGCTGACGTCGTACCGGAAACCCCCTTTCTCCACGGGTCAATCGTGTTCAGCTTCGCTTGCTATGGCGCGGGAACACCTAAACAGAGCGATTTTTTTCATTGGATTAGACGTCCAGAGCTTCTGACTTGCCGTCCCGACATAGATTTCATCGCGGCACTTCCCAAGCGATTGCTCGCTCACCCACAAGGCCCACTTGCTTTTTCCGGCCACTTAGATCCTGCTTGGGTCTACTCATTTGCAAACCCAAGCCAAATTGCAACTGACAAAGGCTGGGGTTCAAGAATGGGTCCATTCCGCCAAGCAGTGGGTCATCTGCTGCAAGGCGCTACTATTGGGTATGCGATGAAGCGGTTCAACGAGGTTTATGCCACACTCAGCGCAAAATTGGCATGCATTGAGGATAACTTCCTGTGTAATGCTTCCCTTGGGGAAAATAAGCAGTGGACGCGGAACCTTATAGATATTTGGATGACCAGAAATGACACCCAGAACTTCATCGTTTTAGGCGATCCGGCCGTAAAAGCTAAAATGCAGTGATTTTGCCTGGAATAATCAACTCGGCGATGGAAGGAGGCCCGCTATGGCAAAAGTTTCTATCTTTATCAGTGACTTGCATCTTGGGTCAGGCGATGAGCTAGAAGATTTTATCCCGGAGAATGAAAAGGCCTTTGTGCGCTTCCTTGACCAACAATCGAAAGATTTTTCTGATAGTGATATAGATCTCGTGATCTTGGGCGATGGCTTCGACATATGGCAAGTGGCAAGCTCCGCCGAGAAGGCTGCTTTAGAGAGCATCGGGATAAGTATTTCCATTAAGTCAAGCGTTGAGTGTGCTCGGATTCAGCAAATTGCAGCAGCACACAAAAGCAGTTTTGACGCTATGAGACAATTTCTTCAAACCACCAAGAATCGTAAGCTTCATATCGTGACTGGCAATCATGATCACTCCCTTATCGATAACAATGTGAGAAACGAGGTCAAGCGTTTCATCACAGGCGGCGATGCTTCTTTGGATTCAAGAATTCAATTCACAAATTACTATGACAATCCCGAGCTTCACACCTATGCAGAACACGGAAACCAGTTCGACGTGAATAACCTGTACAGCGGGTTCAGTTCATTCGGCGACGAATGTCCGGGCTACTATTTCGTGCGGTTGTTCTGGAATCGAATGGAACATCTTGAACCAAACCTCGACATCTGGTTCAAGTCCTTTCAGCTTATCTGGGAACACAAAATTTGGAGACTCATCGTTCCGGCTTATCGGTTCTTCAAACAGTATAGACTCGACCCGCGCAAATTCAAGCGAATCGACCTGCCCGGCATCCCTTACTTTGCTGCCAATGGAACGACATTCCAAATGCCGGTCACAGGTGAAACCTTGCCTCAATTTCCTGAACTACTTTTCAGCGACGTCAGTGATCATGAACTTATTTTTTCAAGAGATATCGCTCTTGAAAACCGGCTCCGATCTATTTACCACGACCAAGGCAATGTGGAATTCAGAAAAGCAATCGATGAGGTCCTGAAAGACAAATTCAAAGGGCAGCCACCGACTGTTCCCACAGAGCAGATGGTCATCACGGAATATGGTATTGTCCCCGACAAGTATGTGACTGCCGTGGCTGGGATGTTCGGACCTGCCAATGAGCCTCCGGAAACGCCGCTTATGAGGGGGATGGCTTTGAATCCAGGATCATACAAGTATGTTCTTTTAGGCCACACCCACGACGATAAGCAAGTCGATCTTAAAGATTTAGGCGCAACCTATTTCAACACCGGGGCATGGTCGGTGCAGAGAGATGCTCATGGGAAAAAAGCATCCCGATTGTGCTACGTCATCATTCAGAAAGATTCTGCAGGAGCCGTGGCTGCGAGTAAGAGCATTTGGAAAGGGTGAGGCCCGCGGGCATCCTTGGGCTTTGACCCTGGCCGTTGGCACTATGCCCGGGGGCGCGGCACGGGTAAGCGGACTATGCCAAGCGAACATGGCGATGAAGCGTTGAATACGGCCCATCAAACAGGTGATCAACGTAAGACAATGGTGGGCGATGCCCCCTAAACAACATCATCGAACATACCGATGAAACGTTAAATACGGCCCATCACAGAGTCGATCGACATAAATAATGGTGGGCGGTGCCCACCCTACCTGGCTGTGCTCGCCCGATCGTAAATGTCGGTCAATCCCGGGGCGAATGGATACCGTGATAGTCACGGTGCCCGTTGTAGGGGCGACCGGCGGTCGCCCACGCGAACCACTGATTATGGGTCATCGCACAGACTGGCGCGGGCCTTTTTCTCCCGCACCCATGATTGCCTGGGGTGGTGGCTTTGCACCCGCGTCGGGCGACCGCGGTCGCCCCTACAGGTGTTATCCCCTGCGAGAACAATTTCCAAACGCGGGTACCCTGACAGATCGCGGCTTCCATCTTGTCTGACCGGCGACCCTGTGTTAGGATTCGCTTTTTTAACATTCAAATCCGGATAGGCCGGTGTGCACCGGCTTAACCGGCATAGGAAACGCCATGAATCCAGCTCTTCATCCTGACGGACGGCCTATGCTCATCGGCAGTCAGCCCTTGTCCGACCATGCCCAGGCCGCGCAACTGGTCCGGGCCTATGTGCCCGACATTCCCAACTGGGTCCAGCTGCCGGCCTACAAACGCGAAGGCATGCTGGCCCAATATGCGGCGGGCCTGCCCGGATTGGCGCACGACGGCGACCGTACCTTTGTCGATACGCGCAGCGACCATTTTGACGAGGAAATGCTCGCTTTTTTCGAAGAGTACCTGGCGATCGGCGAACAGCCGGACCGCATCGATCAGAGCCGCTTTGCCCTGTCGCCCGAGGACGCCCCGGGCTTTTACGCGTTGCGCGATCATCTGGCCGCCAAACCCGATACCCTGTTTGCGGTCAAAGGCCAGATCACCGGGCCGATCACCTTTTGTACCGGTCTGACCGACCAGGACCGCCGGGCTATTTTTTACGACGATGGCCTGCGCGACGCCGCCGTCAAGATGCTGTCGCTCAAGGCCGCCTGGCAGGTGCGCCAGCTGCGCAAGGCGGGGGTGCCCGTGATCGTGTTCATCGATGAACCTGCCCTGGCCGGTTACGGGTCGTCCGAACTGATCAGCATCTCCAAGGAAGATATCGGCGCGGTGCTGCACGAAGTGATCGCCGCCATTCACGAGCAGGGCGCGGCCGCCGGCGTGCATGTGTGCGCCAACACCGACTGGTCGCTGCTGCTGACCTCCGCCGTGGATATCATCAACTTCGACGCCAATGGCTATTTTGATAAATTCGTGTTGTATGGCGATCAGATCAAGCAGTTCGTCACCCGGGGCGGCTGCCTGGCCTGGGGCATGGTGCCGACCGCGCAGGCCGATCAGATCGAAGCGGCCACCCTCGATGGCCTGTGGGCCCAGTGGCAGGATTTCAGCAGACAAATGGCCGCCATCGGCATTCCCGCAGACACGTTGCGGCGGCAGTCATTCATCACCCCCAGTTGCGGCACGGGGTCGCTGACGCCGGCGCTGGGCCAGAAAGTGTTGGAATTGACCCAGGCGCTGTCCGCGAAAATCCGGGAAGCCTAGCCGATAGGTCTGGCATTTTATTGTGGTGGGCAGTGCCCACCCTACATTCTATTGGCGAAGTGTTAGGTAGGGTGGGCATTGCCCACCATTGTCTTATGTTGATCGCCTCTGTGATTGGCCGTGTTCAACGTTTTCATCGCCATGATCAATCCGGTGTCTTCCGATCGCTTGGGCGGAATTAGTGTCAGGAACCGATGATGTTGTTTGCGGAGATTAGTGGTGGGCAGTGCCCACCCTGCATTCTATCGATTGCTTGTACGGGATCAGCCAGGTAGTCAGGTAGGGTGGGCATTGCCCACCACCGCCCCTCCGCGCAAAATGGCGTTTAGGCTTGCGGCGCGGCCACGCTTTGTGTGCATGTTTTACAACAAATAAAGAATAAAGGAAGAAAACCATCATGAGCGGACAAACCTTCAGCGGCGCTTCGCGATATGTTCTCGATGCCGAACTGGCTCAGATCGTCAATGTCTCCATGGCCCTGGAAATGCCCTTGCTGCTCAAGGGCGAACCCGGCACCGGCAAGACCATGCTGGCCTACGCCATCACCGAAAGCCTGGGCATGCCCCTGCTGACGCTCAACGTCAAATCGAGCATGAAGCTGATCGAGGCCCTCTACCAATACGACACCCTGACGCGCCTTAACGACAGCCGCTTTGGCGACTCCAAACGCGACATCAGCGACATCGAGGCCTACATCAAAATGGGTAAAATCGGCCAGGCCTTTGTGGCCGACAGGCGCACGGTGCTGCTGATCGATGAGATCGACAAGGCCGATACCGATTTTCAGGACGACATGCTCGACGTGCTCGACCAGATGGAGTTCGACATCATCGAGATCGACAAAACCATCCGGGCCCGTCACCGTCCGGTGATCATCATCACCTCGAACGCCAAAAAGGATCTGTCCGATCCATTTCTGGGGCGCTGTAATTTCCATCACATCGCCTTTCCCGATCCCAAAATGATGCGCAAGATCATCGACGTCCATTTCCCGGGTATGAGCGGCAGCCTGGCCGACAACGCTATCGAGGCCTTTTACCGCCTGCGCCAACTGGATGGCATTGAAAAACGGCCGGCCACGCGCGAGTTGATCAACTGGATCCGCGCCCTGCAGACCGATCCCGACTTCAACCCCAAACGGCTGCTCAAAGAAGACCTGCCGTTCCTGGGCGTACTCTTCAAAAAGAGCCAGGATTTCGAGCAGGCCACGCGTGTGTCACAGCGCCGGGGGCGCTTTTAGGGATAACGACATGTTCATTGACTTTTTCTACCAGCTCAGAGATCACGGCGTGCCCGTCTCGCCCACGGCCTTTCTGACGTTGCACAAGGCCCTGGCGCGCGGACTGGTCAACAGCCTCGAAGACTTCTACACCGTGTCGCGCGGTATTCTGGTCAAAAGCGAGCGCTACTTCGACCTCTACGACCAGGTCTTCGCCCATTTCTTCGAAGGCGCCGTTCTGCCCGAAGCCGAAGGGCTGGCCATCGATGAAATGGCGCGCACCATGCTCGAGCAATGGCTGCAAAATCCCAAGGAGCTGGCCGATGCCCTGGGCATCGACGAAAACGCCCTGAAGCGCTTCACTCCCGAAGAGTTGATCGAATACTTCAAAGAACGCCTGAAAGACCAGACCGAGCGCCACGACGGCGGCAACCGCTGGATCGGCACCGGCGGCACCTCGCCCGTCGGCCACTCCGGCCATCACCCCGGCGGCATGCGCGTGGGCGGCGAGTCGCGCAACCATTCGGCCGTCAAAGTGGCCATGGAGCGGCGCTACAAAGATTACTCCCTGGAAGGGCCCCTGAATCCGTCGATGATCGGCGAAGCGCTCAAACGCCTGCGTCATCTGCGCCCGGCCGGTCCCAAAGACAAGGTCAATGTCGACAAATCCATCTACCAGACCATGAAGAATGCCGGCGAAATCGAAATCGTTTTCGACAGCAGCCTCAAAGACCGCCTCAAAGTAATCCTGGCCATCGATAACGGCGGCTGGTCGATGGACCCCTACATCCCGGTGGTGCAAACCCTGTTCGACTACAGCCGCGCCCAGTTCAAGGAAGTCAAAACCTTCTTCTTCCACAACACCATTTACGAAACCGTGTGGGCGGATGCCTCGCGTTACAAAAAACCCACCACCCTCAACGAACTGGCCCGTCGCGACCCCGACACCCGCTTGATCCTGATCGGCGACGCCAGCATGGCGCCTTACGAACTGATGTCCCAGGACGGCTCGATCTACATCACCGACCGCAGCGGCCGGCCCAGCATCGCCTGCCTGCATTTTCTGGCCAAAACCTTCCGCAAATCGGTCTGGCTCAATCCCGTGCAAAAAGCGCGCTGGCCCTACACCCGCACCATCGGCACCATCGGCCAGATTTTCCCCATGTTCGAACTGACGATCGACGGGCTTGAAAAAGCGGTGGCGCATTTGACGGCGGCGTAGTCTCGGATGGCCGGTTGAACAGGCCGTTTGATGATTCCCGATTACAATTACCTGCTTGCCCCTTGATCTGTCGGGGTGAACCTTGTGTGGCCCGCGTTCGCACGCACGGTATCTCATGCGAGCGACGCAATGGATCCGCACGCATCGGGCGAACACAATGTTCGCCCCGACAGGTGCAACGATGCACCGCGCGGGGGACGATGCGCCTGGAGTGGACCGCCGGTTTGACTATAGGCTATTCGGACTTAATAAATGGTGGCGTGCGAATGAAAGGGGGCTCCATGCGGCGCTTCGTTGTTTTTGCCACTGTTTTTGTGTTGTGCCTGCCTATGGGGGTTTGGGCGGGCGATATCGCCGGCCATGTGGCTGTTTTGGATAAATCGGGCCGCAAGGCGCTGAAAAGTTCTGCACATGCCGTGGTCTATCTGGATGGGATGACGGTTCCGGCACAGGGCACGGTCACCATGGACCAGCGCGACAAGGCGTTCATTCCCCGGCTGCTGCCGGTCATTCTCGGACAAACAGTGCGGTTCACCAATTCGGATGCATTGCAGCACAATGTCTTTTCGCCGCATCCGCAAGAGCCGTTCGATCTGGGGCGCTACCGCTCCGGCGATACCAGAGAGGTTACCCTCAAAGAGGTCGGCCCGCATACCGTGTACTGCAATATACATCAGCAAATGATCGCCGAGGTGTTCGTGGTGCCAAATCGTTATTTTGCGACCACGGATGATGACGGCCGGTTTCGCATCGCGGATGTTCCGCCGGGCGAGTATACGCTCAAGGCCTGGCATGTTCTGGGCGGATCGGACAGCCAGGGTGTGCGGGTCACGCCGGAGCAGGCCACGGTTGCGCTGCGGATGCGGAGTACCAAACTGCTCAAAGAGGTGACGCGGCACAAGAACAAGGAAGGCAAGAGCTACCTTCCGGAAGTGGATGTCGGTGACTACGACAACTGATGCCCCCCGCTACCGTTTTGCTTTCAAATACAAGCTGGCGCTATGCATTGCCTTGATCGTGGCCGGCGTGCTGGCAGGCACTTTCTTTGTCCTGCAGCGCCGCATCGAAACCGAGGCGGTGGCCGACATCAAGCAGGATCTGTTGGCGACCCGCGAACTGGTGATCGACTTGATCGCGGATCGCCGCGCGCGTCTCGACGAACTGGCCCGCGCGGCCGGCGGCAGCGAACTGGTGCGGATTATTCTGACCGATCCGTCGCTGGATCGTGTGACCAGCGACGATATTGTGAGCACTGAGATCATGTCGGGTTTTCCGCAGTTGTCTTTGCTCAGTGTCTTCGATCACAACGGCAAAATCCGCGGCAGCAACGGCCAGGAGATCGGGGACATTCTGGAAGCAAATGCCGCTCTGCGCGCCGGCCTGACCGGACAGAACGCGCATGGCTTCTATCAGGATGGGGGGCGCTATCTTCAGATTGTCGCCTTGCCCTTGCTGATCGGAACGGACACCCAGCGTGAGGTGTTGGGGACCATATTCGTGGGCATGTCCTGGTCCATGCGTGATCTGCTGAACATCCAGAAACGCAGCCGCGCCCAGATTGCCTTGTTAGCCGGGGGCACGCCCCTGATTGCCGCCGGGCCTGTTTTCGCAAGATTGCCGGCTGCGGACGGCCCGGGCAACCCGTCCCTGCTCGCGCAGGTCTCTGCGCTCACACCCGAAATTCATGCCGTGGGCGAGGAGCGCTTCATCTTTCTGAAAATCGACGATCGCGTGGCCCCCGGTGCGCCGGCCTTTGTGATCGCGCAATCCCTGGATGCCCAGTTGGGTTTTGTCAAAGCCATCCGGGTGGTGATGCTGCAGTTCGCGATTCTGGGGATCGCGGTGGGTTTGGCCGTCAGCCTGGTCATCGCCGCGGGCATTGCCCGTCCGATCAAGACGCTGACGATGGTCGCGCGCCTGATCGCCGAAGACAATTATGGCGTGCAGGTGCATGTGCGCACGCGCGACGAGTTCGCTCAACTCGGGGAAGCGTTCAACCGGATGATTGCGGGGTTGCGCGAAAGGGATTTGATTCGCAGCACCTTCGGACGCTATGTGGATCGCGGAGTAGCGCAACGTCTGCTCAGCCGTCCTGAATTGCTGGCCATGGGCGGCCGGAAACGGCAGGTGGTGATCCTGATGGCCGATATCCGCGGCTTTTCGCAGATCAGCGAACTGATGACGCCCGAGGCGACGATTGCCATGCTCAACCGGTACTTTGCGCGCATGATCGCCGTGATCAAACAGCACGAGGGCATCGTGGTGGATTTTGTGGGCGACGGGCTGGTGGCCTTTTTCGATCCGATGGATGGCGACCTGCGTCCGGTAACGGCGGCGGCCATGCAAAGTGCCTTTCAGATGCAGCGCGCGCTGGAGAAGGTCAATGCCGAAATGGCCGAAGCACAGTTGCCACGCCTGGAGATCGGCATCGGCCTCAACACCGGGCCGGCCATCGTGGGCAACATCGGGTCGAACGATCGCGCCAAGTACGGCATTGTGGGCGCCGAGGTGAATTTGACGCAGCGCATTCAAGGCGAAGCCGGCCCGGGCGAAGTGGTGATATCGCAGTCAATGTACGCGCTGGTGGCGGATGCCGTTGCGGTGCAACGCAGTTTCGAACGCGAGTTGAAAGGGTTCAGCGGTACGCGCGAGATGTTTGTGGTGGGACCGTTGGGGTGATAGTTTGATTGCGCGGTGGCCCGTCTGCCCGACGGCCACGCGCATCTGTTCATTCACGTTCTATGGGTAGGGCCAATTGTGTGTTCGACCGCGTTCGACGCACAATCTGTGCGGACCGCCGCGGCAACATCCGCACGCACCGGGCGAACACAAAGTCCGCCCCTACAGGTGGACCGAGGGTGTGTGGCCCCAGCCAACCCCCTATAGGCGCTGTACGGCGCCGACGACCACTTCGATGGCGCGGTCGATGTCGGCGGAGGAAGTCAGACGGCCTGTGGAGAAGCGCAGGGTACCTTTGGCCCATTCCATGGGCACCTGCATGGCTTCGAGCACGTGCGACAGGGTGACACTGTCGGCGTGGCAGGCGGCCCCGGCTGACGCGGCCACTTCCAGGCCGATCTCTTCAAGCAGGCGATTGGCTTCCATTCCCCTAAAGGCCAGGCTCAGGGTGTTGGGCAGGCGCAGGTCGGGGTGGCCGTTGAGACGCACCTCGGGCAATCGGCCGGCAATGCCCTGATGCAGACGGTCGCGCATGGCCTGCATGTGCGTCATGTTGGCCGCCAGATCGCGGGCGGCGATCTCGCAGGCTTTGCCCAAGCCAACAATCTCCAGCACGTTTTCCGTGCCGGCCCGCGCGCCTTTCTCCTGGCCGGCACCGTGGCAGAACTTCTCTATCTGCACCCCCTGGCGGACATACAGCGCGCCAATGCCCTTGGGCGCGTAAAGTTTGTGGCCGGCCACCGAGAGCATATCCACCCCCAAATCCCGCACGTCGGCCGGAATTTTACCCAGTGACTGGGCGGCATCGGTATGCATGACGATGCCGCGCGCGCGCGCCATGGCGGCGATGGCGGCAATCGGTTGCACGGTGCCCACTTCGTTGTTGGCATGCATGATCGTGATCAGAATCGTATCGGACCGTACGGCCGACGCGATTGCGAGGGGGTCGAGCATGCCCTGCCCGTCCACAGGCACATAGGTGGTTTCGAAGCCTTCGCCGGCCAGGTAGCGGCATACTTCCAGAACGGCCGGATGCTCGAAGGCCGAGGTGACAATGTGGCGGCCCTTGTGCTTCAAGGCCCGCGCCAAGCCTTTGATGGCATGGTTGTTGGATTCGGTGCCGCCCGAAGTAAAGAAGAGTTCCGCCGGCCGGCATCCGAGCAAGCCGGCCACTTGGCGCCGCGCGGCCTCAACCGCCTGGCGGGGCTTGATGCCGTACCAATGCGAACTGGAAGGATTGCCGAATTCCACCTCCAGAAAAGGCCGCATGGCGGCAATCACTTCGGGATCGTGCGGCGTTGTGCCATTATAGTCGAGATAAATGGGCTGGATCATGGGAGCTCCTTACCGGTATAGGGGTTAGTAAGGCGATACATACAATATAATAAAATACGGCCAACCACAGACGCGATCAAGACAAATGGTGGGCGGTGCCCACCCTACCAGGCTTTTCACCGTGTCATCGCAGGGCTTGCACCTGTAGGGTGGGCATTGCCCACCACCGCACTATTACAACATCACCGGTTTCCGACACTGATTCCACCCAAGCGATTGAACAAACACCGGAGCGAACATAGCGATGGAACGTTGAATACGGCCAATCACAGAGGCGATCGACATAAGTTAATGGTGGGCGGTGCCCACCCTACCAGGCTTTTCACCGTGTCATCGCAGGGCTTGCACCTGTAGGGTGGGCATTGCCCACCACCGCACTAATAAACAACATCACCGGTTTCCGACACTGATCCCACCCAAGCGATTGAACAAACACCGGAGCGAACATAGCGATGGAACGTTGAATACGGCCAATCACAGAGGCGATCGACATAAGTTAATGGTGGGCGGTGCCCACCCTACCAGGCTTTTCACCGTGTCATCGCAGGGCTTGCACCTGTAGGGTGGGCATTGCCCACCACCGCACTAATAAACAACATCACCGGTTTCCGACACTGATCCCACCCAAGCGATTGAACAAACACCGGAGCGAACATAGCGATGAAACGTTGAATACGGCCAATCACAGAAGCGATCGACATAAGTTAATGGTGGGCGGTGCCCACCCTGATATGGTTGACAGTTGTCAAGAGAAAAATAGACCGCCTGCCCAGCGTTTATTGACGCCAGATTCCTTGTTGTGGATGTATTCCAAAGCACCCGAAGGGGCGGAACCGTTTTAGCGACGGTTGAGTATTCTGATATTCGCGGGTTGGTTACCGACATGACTTTTCTTCGTCGCGGAGCTGCCTCAGGTCTACCTACGGGAGTTAGGCCCCGGATGGGCTTATCCTTTTAGGGTGGTCGAGGATTCTCCTATCCGTGGTTGCGCCCCTGCGGCTGCCTTGGAATCATATGCCGTATGATCGTATAAACACCTCCTGTTAGATCTGAGATAGATTAGCTACAATAGATTTGTCTTCAGTTTGTTATCGCACTTTCAGCTTCTACGGCGATCGCCCAGATAAATCCACACAGCTCTCTGGCGATAATCGTTATGATCACTTGTTTGGCTTTGCCTTTGGCCCAAAAATGCCGGTAACGCGCGCACAGTCGTACTTGC
>LADR01000049.1 GCA_000961655.1 Desulfatitalea sp. BRH_c12 | reverse complement strand
ATTTATATAAACCGGTTAGGAACTTTGGCTATTTCTTTCTAATATTTGGGCTTTGCGGTTTTTTGGTTCTCTTTACAAAGCTCCAAGACATCAACCATCTTGTTGAGGTTTGGTTATTTATTGGTGCAATTTCACTTTTTCACCTTCTACTGGGAGTTGGGATAATCAGACAAAATAGGTTAAGCTTTGGCATATTCAAAAGCTATCTTCGCCTTATGTATGTGGCATTCCCTATTGGGACATATCTTTCAAAAAGGACCTTAGAATACATTGAGAAGAACAACATAGAAAGATACCTTAAATAAAAGGGTATGGCGGCGGTTTGACGAAGTTTTTTCTTGAGCGGTTTTGAAGCAGAAATAATGAACTGCTGATTCGTTGATAAGGAGATCTGTAGTTCCATTTTTTTGTTGACAATCAGGTACACTTAAGTGAAAAGAGTGTGCTCCTTCAAAAAAAATCACCAGTTTCACTGTTCCAATGTTCTTGACGTGAAGTGGTTTTGTAAAGATCATTTCACAATTGAGAACGCGGCACAGTTGAATTATAGATGATTTCCTTTCTATATGCCCTGAAAAACGCGCTTGCTCCAAGAAACGTGAGATGGTGCCTCTTGTGGTTCGATTTTTGTAATCTTATTCATAAGGAGGGGGAAGATAATGGATCAAATTCGGTCTTGTACCAAGCCTTGGAAATTTAGGATTCACTTTGTAGCATTCGTTTGTATATCCTTGCTCTTTCTCCTTACCAATGGATGCGGCGGTGGGGGGGGTGGTGATGATGGCAGCGCGAGTAATGGTAGTTCCAGTCTGACCTATTCGGGACTCAGTACGCCCGCCACCATTACCCAGGATAATGCCGCAAGTCTTTCTGCTTCAGCATTCGAATCTGGAGCCAATACCATGGGACTTTCAGGTATTGCTGCGCTTTACGATACGGGTGCAACGTCGAGCAAAATGGCAAAGCCTTTCCTCAGCGATATAACCGAAATATTGGGAAATGCGGTTGAAAACATCGATTTTCAAACCTACTCCAACTCAAAGGTTTCAGCGGCCACTCAATCCGAATCTGACTCCTTCGATGGAACCTGCGGAGGCAGCGCTTCTTACAGCATACAAGTGAATACGGATAGCGGTGCTTTTTCTGGCACCCTGGATTTCAACGGTTACTGCGAAGATGGAATGGTAATTAATGGCAGATGCTCTTTTTCCGGTATCATAAATGTGAGCACCGAGGAGCTGCAATTATTTACATTGTACTTTACTTCGATCACCGGTACTGACGGGTCCGAATCCATAACTATGAACGGTTCAATTGAATTTTCGATTTCCGGCTCCACAACTTCCGCAACAATGAACATGTTGCTTCGTAATGATAACACCAGTCAGGTTTACAAAATTGAAAACTATCAAATGGATATAACCGAATACTATGGGTATACCGAGATTGTTATCAACGGCCGGTTTTACGATCCAGATTACGGTTATGTCGACTTGACGACAACGACTCCTTTTCGGGTCTATTATTCTTCTGATTATCCTTCTTCCGGACAATTCGTGCTAGCTGGCAAAGACGGAGCAGTCGGGGGCCCAACGAGAGCAAGATTATCCGCTATTGACGAAATCTACTGTCATGTGGATGCGGATACTAATGGTGACGGATCATACGATTATGAAACAGGACACATATTATGGACTGATTTAAACTGAGTTCCAAATGATTTCCATAAATCATATTAAATTTCGACAATGACGGCCGGTGTCTGCGACGGAGGGTTAGGCCGGCGTACGCCGCCAGGCGCCGATGACCTTTTTTAATTCTTCGATGCTTGTCCCGCTTTTTGCAATGAACCGTATCGGGTTCAGTGCGTTCCAATGGGGTGGATAGTCGTCAGGCAGACCATGCAAAATGATCGGCAGAGCTGTCATCCGCCGGCAGGTAAAGAGTACGTCGTATAAGCCCACATCGCTGAACAAATCCGGATCGATGATGAATAGATCACAGGTGGGATGGTTGTGAATCCATTGGCGCAGTTGCTTGCTGTTCTCGACCGTATGTGTGCAATAGCCCTCTGAGTTGAGCTCCCTCTTTAAAAAAGCAAGAATTCGCGGGTTGCGATCTGCAATCAAAATGGTTTTTATGAGTGTCATAGGTGCCGATGACCACTTTGCCTGTAAAAGATGCGGGACGAATCGTCTGCTTGGTCGAGACACCACCACCGCACCGGGTTTTGCCCTGTCAAACGATAGAGCAATCGATATGCCAGTGGGATCGGAGAGCGCGAAAATTTATAAGTATCATTTATAATAAGTAAAAATTGCTTTGGGGACGACTGGGCAGGCCTGCTGGATGGCCTGTGAGGGTTGAAAGGATTTTACACAATGTAAAAGCGTAAAGGCATGATCAGCGAACCTTGGACCTTCAGTCGGGCTTGCCCGAACGGTGTGGACCGATGACAGGATTACTCTTGCCTGACCAGTGTTTCAAATGCCAGATGGTATTTGTCTATCTTTGAATGCAGCGTCGGACGCGACATACCCAGCAATTTGGCGGCCTGGGAGCGATTGCCGCCGGTCAAATTCAAAGCTTCCTTGATCAACATGGCCGAGAATTGATCGGTCAGCATTTCGAATATTCCGCCATCGGCGTTGTGCATGTTATGGCGCAGCCAGTTGCGCAAGGCATCTTCCAAAGCGGTGCTGTTCTCACTGTTCGAGGGCTTGTCCGTTTTGCCTGAGGCGCTGATGATATCACTTTTTTGAACCGGCATGCCGCGATTGAAGATGAGTACTTTTTGCAAAGTATTGGCCAGTTCACGAACATTGCCGGGCCAATTCATTTGCTCGAGCGTGGCGATCGCGTCACCGGTGATTCCCGGATTTTTAATCCGTAATTCAGACGCATACCGAGCAAGGTAGTAGCGTGTCAAATCCGCAATATCGGTACTTCTTTGATTCAAGGGCGGCATCCAGATGGTAACGACCTTCAATCGGTAATAGAGGTCCTCACGGAACAAACCTTGCGCGATCATATCCTCCAGATTGCGATTGGTGGCCGCAATGATCCGAACATCGACCGCAAGGGTTTGGCGGCCACCCAGTCGTTCGATGCTTCGTTCCTGCAGCAGTCGCAGCATTTTGGCTTGCAGGGACATGGGCATGTCACCGATTTCATCTAAAAAAACCGTTCCTCCGCTGGCTTGTTCGATTTTGCCGATACGGCGATGGACAGCGCCGGTGAATGCGCCTTTTTCATAGCCGAAAAGTTCGCTTTCCAGAAGGGTTTCGGGAATGGCCACACAGTTGATAACGAGAAAGGGCTTTTCGGTACGCAAGCTATGTTGATAGATCGCCCTTGCCGCAAGTTCTTTGCCGGTGCCCGACTCTCCGCGGATCAGCACGGTTGCGTCGGTGGACGCAACGCGGCCGACCGCTTTATAAACCTTCTGCATGACAGGACTGCTGCCGATCATGGCGTCCAGTTCCGCTTTTTCAGGGATCGTGTTGATCGCTACGCTGGTGCGCATGAAACGGCTGGCGTTCAATGCCTGCTGAATCGTCGCCAGCATCTCCGGTATGTCGAAGGGCTTGAGGATATAATCGAAGGCCCCCAACTTGGTGGCGCTGATGGCGGTTTCCATGGTTCCGTATGCGGTCATGATGACCACGGGCAGCTTTGGTTGCATGCGGTGGATGATTTTGAATGCTTCCAATCCATTGATGCCGGGCAGGCGCACATCGAGAATGATCAGGTCAGGATTGGTTTCCGCCATGAGCTGAATGCCTGTTTCAGCCGAAGCTGCGCCAACGGCATGATAGCCTTCCTCGGTGAGCAGTTTTTCGAAACTTTGGCGTAATTGATCATCGTCATCAACAATGAGAATCGTGTTCACCTTAATTCTCCTTTATAGGCAGGGTAATCACGAAAGCCGCGCCTTTTGCTTCATGGGAAGCAATCTCAAGCGAGCCGCCGTGCTCCTCAACGATGCGTCTGGCAATACTGAGACCCAATCCGGTGCCATCTTCCTTGGTGGTGAAAAAAGGATGAAATATCTTGTCCATGATGGCAGGCGCGATGCCCGGACCAGAGTCGCAAACACGCAGAACGACCTGCGCATCGTGGATCGTTTCTTCAATCCGAATCGATCCGCCATCCTCCATGGCCTCACAGGCATTGACGATGAGATTTACCAATACTTCCTTTAACTGTTCGGAATCGCCTATTATTTCAGGGAGCGGGTCACGGCGCTGCACCTGAATGGCCACGTCATAGGATTTTAGCCGGTGGACCAGCAGTTTAATGGCGTTATCCACGATAACCGATGGGCTGACCGGCTGAAGGACCAGTTTGGGCGGCCGCGAAAATTCGAGAAAATTCTGGACAATGGCATCGATGTGGCGGATTTCGTGAGAAATGACTTCGAAATCATCTTTCTGCGGCTCGGAAAGGGTTAAGGACCGTCCCAGGCTGAACAGACGCATTTTGACGGATGTGAAAGGGTTGCGGATGGTGTGTGCCATTCCGGCGGCCAATCTCCCGACCATGGCCATTTTTTCGGTTTGCAACAGATGCTCGCGGCTTTTCTCAAGTTCAATTTGGGCCTGGTCCACGTTCTGCAGCAAGTCTATTACATTGCGGTTCAGCGTGGCGACAATATTGCCGGACTCCTCCGAAGCTGCTCCGTGCCCCATAGCCTGGAGCATGCGGGTCACCGGCACCATGATTTGCCGGAAAAAGATTACCGCGATGGTCAGGGCCAGGATCACATGCGCACCAATGGCGGCCACCGCGGCGATTTTGAGCTGCGCGGCCGTGCGGTTGCTGCTTACCTGGGCGGTTTTGATGCGCGCAAAATGCATTTCTTTGAAACGATCGCATTGCAGCAGGATATCGGCGAACAAAGAACGCACCTGCGGGTGCAGTTCAGTGCCCTGCTTGCGGTCGCCGTTTGTATAAAGAGCGATGACACGGTCTTTCAGCTCAATATAGGCCTGGTACTCCCGGCTGATCTGCTCAACGGCAACCTGCTGGATGCGGTCCTGCGCCAGTTTCTGGGCATCGATCAAACGATCCTTGAAAATCTGGCGGTGTTCGCCCAACTGGCGAAGCCAGTCCGGATCGCCATCCATGAAAAAGTAGGTGACAAAGCCCTTTTGATTGACCAATGCGGTCTGCAACGCCTCCGCAGCTTTAAAGGCGGCGACATTTTGATCAATAATATTCGACAGCAATGATTGCACGCGATTCGTGTACCATACCATGACGCTGCCGGCGAGCAACGAAATGACCACCAGTGCCACCAGCAGCAGATAAATCCGCGATCGTAGATTGAGATGGTGCCACATAGGAATCAGTCTTCTCGACATCATTCTTTGTTTCGCGATGCCCCGAGAACTCGGAAACCGCGTGCTTTCTGCACAATTAGAACCATGCTTTGGCGACTGACGCAATATGTTTTACTCCCAGGGTCTAGACCATCCTGCCAATGTTCAGGCTTGGATTCAAAAAGCGCACAAGATCGTAAGCGCTCCAATCCATTTTACTCAGCAGTTTCCAACAGCAATAATCGCGCCTTCTGATAATCTTCTGGATATCAAGACGGGTGACAAAGAAGTGGTACATGTCCGAGGCGGTCGGTGTTCGGTTTTTTTACACCATGTAAAATAATCCGACGCGAGAAAGCACGCCTTCAGGGCGGCACTGTCTTTCTCTGCCCTCTCCCGGCAAGGGAGAGGGCGACTTTTGCGTTTTCAGCTTGCTTTCCGCGTTTTGTCCGTCATGGTTTGGAATACGGCTTCGAACACATCGGTCAAACGTAAAATACCGATAACGTCATCGCCCCGGGTCACCAGTAGAGATTGATGACACCCCATGATCAGCATGTGAATGGCTTCATCCAGGGTGGTATCCGCATCCAACTGTTCTACCTCGGTGCATTTGTACATGAAATCTTTGACATGGATTTGGGCCGCTTTTTTTCGCAGGACATCCAGTGGCTTATCAAAGAGGTGATAAGATTTCACCATGGATCGGAGAAACAAGCGGCTGAAGTGGCTGAAGGTGGTTCTGTCGCTTTCGACCTGGATTTCATTATATTTCGGCTCCAATGACTTGAGGGCGTCCAACTGACTGACTTTTCCCACAACGCGATTTTTTTTATCTAGTACCAATACGGCGCGATGACGATACTTGGAACAATCATACGACGCCTGGGCCTTTTTCAGTGAGATGATCGCCTCTTCAAGGGTCGCGTCCTCGGATACGGTGGCATATTCCGAAAGCGGCACCATCAACTCCTGCACGGTTATTCTTCTCATTTTCAAGCCTCCTGGGGCTGAGGGATGCAAGTATCAAATCGTCGAATCGGAAGCCCAACCCAACGGATCGATGACGAATATCCACAAAATCCGAATCAAATGTTGCCACCTTTTCTCAGTAGCAATCTGACCTCCGCTTTGCGGATACGTTCTTCCTGGGCTTCTTTTTTCTCCCTGGCGCCCTGCAACTTGGCTGTCAGTTCATCAGCATCGGCCGGTTTCAGAAGATAATCGAATGCCCCCAGCTTCATGCCCTCCACGGCGGTTTCGGCGCTTCCGTGGCCGGTCAGCAAAATCACCTCGACCAATGGATAAAGCGATTTGATCTCCCTGAGGACCTGGATGCCGTCCATGCCGGGCATCTTGATGTCCAGAATGACCACGTCGATATTCTCTCTTTTTAAAATATCGAGGCCCATCTGGCCGTCATAGGCCGGGGTGACTTTTTCGCCGGTTTCGTTCAGCCGCAAAGCGAGCATTTCCACGAAATCCTTTTCATCATCGACCAGCAAAATATGGGTAGGTATTTTGATCATCGTGCGTCTCCTTTGCTTTCGGACTTCAATTTCGTCATCCTGTTATTTAGGTGTCCATCCGCCTTTTACCCGCGCTCGTTGTGCAAAGGAATGGGAGGATGGGGTATCGTATTGGTATAGCCGGTGGCCGGCTAGAGTATAGGACCTCAATGATCAAGATGTCGACCGACCTGATTTGGTATGTGAACTGTAAATTGAGACCCCTTGCCGAGCTGGCTGCGCACCTCGATCGTGCCACCGAGTTTTTCGACAATCTGCCGGGTGACATACAGCCCAAGGCCGGTCCCCTTTCCGGGCGATTTAGTACTGAAAAAAGGTTCAAAAATCTTTTCCAGATTTTCCCTGGGGATGCCTGTGCCATCATCGCAGACATCTATCGAAACACCCCCGGCGCTGTTGGCGACCTTGATCCAAACGCGGCCCTGTGCCGGGGTGGCTTGAATGGCATTGCTCAACAGGTTGATCAGAATCTGACGGACCTGGTTCGGTTCGACCCAAATGGCGCTCAGATCCGCGGCCGCGTCGAGAGACAGGGATATGTTTTTCTCACGCGTTTCATTGAGCATCAGTTGCATCGTTTCACCCACCAGTTCGGTGATATCGACCTCGGCCAGTACCGAATCGTTTTTACGGACGCTGCCCAATAATTGATGGGTGATTGCACGCGCCCGCTTAACGCTGTTCTCGATCTTTTCGAGTGCTTTTTCGAAGGCTTCCTTGCGCGGCATGTCGGCAGTCTGTTTATTGAGTACCAGACGCATAAAGCCGGCTGCCTCATTGATGATCGCCAGAGGATTATTGATCTCATGGGCAACGCCTGCCGCCAGAGTGCCTAGCGCCGCCAAGCGTTCCGTTGCGATCATCTGCTGCGCCAGGCGCGCCTTGTACTCGGCGGCCTGATGTTTTTCACGCGCTCCCAGGATTTTATCATAGGCCTGCATGATCTTGCCCAGCAGGTGTTCAAATTGAACCGGCTTGCTCAAATAATCAAAGGCCCCGGTTTTGATGCCTTCCACGCCATCCTGGGTGGCAGCATGCCCGGTGAGTAGAATGACTTCGGTGGATATCCCCATGCGCTTAATATGATGAAGGACATCGATACCATTCATTCCCGGCATTTTGACATCCAGTACCACCACATCCATGGGCTGGTCGGCCAGCAAGGACAGGCACTTCTCCCCACTGCCAGCCTGATGTGCAGTGATCCCGCGTTTGTTTAGACGTTTGACCAGAGTTTGCCGGAAGTCCTCTTCATCATCGACCAGAAGCAGACGCATTGCTTTCAATTGTTCAGCTTCCATGCGATTCGTCTCCTTGACGGCCATTGGCTTGAGGGGCCCGGCGTCTCTCCCCCATTGTCCCCTCCGTTGAAGGGGGCAAGAATGGGGGTCTTGCAGGTACAATCCCGACCGACTGGTTTTGTTTTGATCTACACCAGCCCCAACACACTCCACCAGATCGACGCCACCAAGACAAGTATAAACAGCAGGACCGGCGTGGCCAAAAGTCCCACACGGGTCAGATCCGCTGATTTAAAGTATCGGAAACTGTAGGCAATGGCGTTCGGCGGACAGCCGATCACCAGGAGCATGGCAAACGACGTGGCCGTTCCCAGGCACAAGGCCAGGACCGTCGGGTCGACACCTTCCAATATGGCCATGGGGATGACGATGGGCAGAATCAGGGCCGCCGCCGCCACGTTGGCCATGGCATTGGTCACCAAAGCACCGAAGACAGCTACTCCCACGAAGAGCAGCAACCAGCCGCCGCCCTGGATCAGCGGGAAGAACAGGTTGGCAAAATAATCCGCCGCACCCGAAAACCCCATGGCCAACCCCAGCGATATACCGCCTCCGAAAATGAACAGCGCAGTACCCCACTCCAAATTTTCATGAATGTCGTCCCATTTTAGAATCCGGGCCAGCACCAGAGCCGCCACACCGATCATACCGGTGATCGAATAGTGGATGCCATGCAAACCGGTGGTCAACCAGGCCACCATCGTCACCCCAATGATACTCAGGGTCATAATCTCCTGAACCGACCAGGGTTTGGCTTCTTCATCGAATTGGGGTAGCTTGATGTTCGGATCGGGCCGGAAGACCAGGTAGACCACAAATACCGAGGCCGGCACGGTGACCATCGCAATCGGCATACAGTACAAGATCCATTCCATAAAGGTGATTTCCAAGCCGGTAAACTCGCGCAGGAAAGCGGCCGCGACCATATTTCGTCCGCCGCCCACCAGGCTTCCCATACCGCCGCATGAACAGGCAAAAGCCAGGGAAATCAGCATAAACTTCGCTGTTTTGGTATGCGGTTCAATATTGGCTGCCCGCATCAGCGGCAGCATGGTAACGATTCCGACGGAAACCGCCGCGGCATCGTGCATAAACGCAGAGGCCATACCCATGGTGATCGAGATGATGAAGGTGAACCGCGTGACACTGGTGCCGGCCCTTTTCACAATAAAATGCCCCAACCGTTCCGTGATGCCGGCTTTGTCCAGGGCAATGGCCAATATCAGGCAGCACATGATGAACACTACCACAGGATGCATGTAAGGCGCCCAGGCGGTTTTGACATCCACGATCTGCATGAGCACCAGAAAAACCCCGATCAGGATGGCCGTTATTTCAAGTGGAATCGGTTCGACCACGAACAGGAACACCAGAACTCCCAACACAGCCAAAAAGCGTTTGGCCTTCGGTGAAAGCCCATCGATGTAGTCTACCTGTATATTCTGACCTTCCAGGGCAGCGGCTTGTTCGGCCAGATAGATGCCGGGCTGTGCCATGGCGTCCGGATTTTTCAACTCAAGGATGTATTGATCCGGTTTGTCCTTGACTGGTACCACTGTAAACTGTTCGCCCGCAATGGTCTGCAGCAGCCGGTCAGCATCGCCTGTAATTTTAAAGCGAGTGCCTTCCGGGCGCGGTAGCATCAGAATGATGGCTCCCAGCACAAGCGCCAGTACCAATTGCACATTCTTGGACTTCCAAAACGATCCCATCTCCGGTTTCCCCCATTGATTCAATGATTGCGGTTTGACTGCATCGGATATTTCCATGTCTTCACCCCCGAAGGAATTTATATTGCTGTTTGCGGCACGAGCTCGGCATCGACGGATAACCGTAACCCGGCCTGGTTCGCTCCCACCGGCCGAAACGAAAGCTTAGGGTTTGCGCAGGGTTATCGCCTGAATACGCGCTTCGATGATTTTTTCCTGATGCCGGCGCCGATGCGCAGCGGCTTCGTTGACCTTGCTGATCAATTGATTGATGTCGCAAGGCTTGAGCAGATAATCGAAGGCGCCTCTTTTCATTCCCGCGATGCCGGTTTCCACGGTGGCGTGCCCGGTCAGCATGATAACTTCCACCAGGGGATGCCGGCTTTTGATTTCTTTCAACGCCTCCATCCCGTCCATCACCGGCATGCGGATGTCCAGGATCACCACCTCGATACCGTCATCCTCATCCAGCCGCGCCAATGCTTCGCGGCCGTCGAAAGCGGCAACGATCTCCATGTCCCGTTTGCGAAGCCGCTTGATCATCGTTTCCACAAACGATTGTTCATCATCCACTAAAAGAACTTTGGTCATCGGCATAGCTGCACCTTCCTTGTTTTGCCGCATGCGTTGGAGCGGCTGATGACCATGGCATAAAGCAGCATGTGTGCCAAAGGCGATAGGCTTACGGGGATATGTGATAAGGGGCCGGGATTATGGCTATGTTTCGTGAATAGAGGACTTTGGGTAGAAAGAAAGCAGGTTTTGGCGCAGGTTGCAAACGGTGAAAAATGATACGATGCGCACCAGTGGTGCGAAACACCCCAACCCACCTTTTGCATCCGCAGGCTGGCCTGAACCGAAACGACATATCGGTAATTTGGATACGACAGCGGGCGGAACTTTCTTGTTTTATTTCTTTTCGAATCTTCTTAGTTTTTCGCGCAGGGTTTTGCGATCAATGCCCAAGATGGCCGATGCCTGACTTTTATTGCCGGCCACGCTTTCCAGCACGGCCCGGATATGGTCGTGTTCCACTTGGGCCAGTGGTCGATGCCCCCCGGGAGCGCATCGGATACTGAACCGCATGGTCTCGGGCAGATCGGCAATGCCGACACGTGGCCCGTCCACCATCACGACCAGTTTTTGAACAAGATTTTCCAATTCGCGCACATTGCCGGGCCAGGCGTATTCGGTGAGTGCTTCCAGGGCGCGGTCGGAAAAGGTGATGGGCGGTCGTCCCATCTGGCGGCAAAATTCTTCCACAAAATGGCGCACCAATATAGGGATATTCTCTTTGCGTTCGCGCAACGGTGGTATAGGAATATCAATGATGTTGAGACGGTAGTACAGATCTTCGCGAAACAAGCCCTTGCTGGCCATAACCTGCAGATTTTTATGGGTGGCGGCGATAATGCGCGTATCCACTTTGGACACCTGGCTGGAACCGACCCTGAAGAATTCCTTGCTCTGCATGACCCGCAGCAATTTGGCCTGCAAGTTCAAACTGGCATCACCAATTTCGTCCAGAAAAATGGTGCCTCCATCGGCAATTTGGAAAAATCCGGCCCGCGCCTCATTGGCACCGGTAAAAGCCCCTTTGACATGACCAAACAGTTCACTTTCGAGCAGGCTTTCCGGTATGGCGGTACAATTCACGGATACAAAGGGAGCGGCTGAACGCGCGCTGCTGTAGTGAATGGCGCGCGCCACAAGTTCCTTGCCGGTGCCGCTTTCACCCGAAATCAGCACGTTGGCCGTCATCGTGGCGGCTTTTTCAATCAACCTGAAAATAGCCCGCATACCCTGCGAGTCACCCACAATGCCGAATGAAGCCGCCGGTGCGATATCGGATTGGGCGTTTCGCCGCCGGGACAGTTTGAGCGAGACTTTTTCCACTGCATCCAAAAGCTCGCTCTCGGTAAACGGTTTGGCCAGGTATTCATCGGCGCCCTTTTTTACCGCCTGAACCGCTCCGTCGATGGACGGGTAGCCGGTTACCATGATCATGCGGATATCGGGATAATTTTCTCCGGCATGCGCGATCAAATCCAAACCATCATGTCTGGGCATCTTATAATCGGTGATAAGGATATCAATCGGGTATTCTTGCAGAAGTGTCACTGCGGCCGGCACATCGGTGCAGGTCACCACCTCGTATCCGGCCTTGTTCAAATTGCGTTTGATGACTTCGAGCGTATTGGCATTGTCATCCACCGCCAGCACTTTAAAATCTTTCGCGTCCATCGGCCCCACAAATTCTCTCTTGAATTATCGTTTTGAGATGGTCCGGGTAAAAACGACCATTTTCCCGCCACTTGCGGGTAATTAAAACCTTATACCATTTACATAAGAAGAAATATCTGGTTATCCACTTCGGTCAAGTGAGATACGGGTGTGGGCTGACGTGGCGCGGACCACCCACCCCGGATCACCTCCCTGGTGCTAATCCCGAATACACCTCCCAATAGTCACTGGAGCGAAATGGATAACCAGAAAAAATAATTGGAACTGAACACATCGGCGACAGAACACATCAGCGAAACGGCAAGCGAATCGTAAACTGAGACCCTTCGTCCTGTCGGCTATCCACCGAAATGTTGCCGCCATGCTCGGTAACGATACCATATACCACGGAAAGGCCCAGCCCCGTTCCCTTGTCGACCTCCTTGGTGGTGAAAAAAGGTAAAAAGATCTTATCGATAATCTCTTCGCTGATGCCGGTGCCGGTATCCTTGACCACCAGGCTGATCCCCTCGGCATCGGCGCTGGTGATGATGGTCAGGCGACCGCCTCCGGGCATGGCGTGAATGGCATTGACCACCAGGTTGACGAGAACCTGGTTGAGTTGGGATGGATCGCCGTAAATATCAGGTAGGTCCGGATCCAATTCTAGGACCAATGCGATGTTGCTTTGGGCGCAACGGGGTTGGATGAAACCTAACCAATCCCGCACCAGGGCGTTTACATTGGCAGTGGTCTCTCTCAAGTGGGTCTGGCGGCTGAAAAATAGAATTTTTTTAATGACTTCACGGGCATATAGCGCCGATTGAACGATCTTGATGCTGTCCGCGTAGGTCTGTTCCGGCAAATCAGGGGAATTGGCCACCAGTTGGGCAAAACCGAGAATGTCCGCCAGGGGATTGTTCAACTCGTGGGCAATCCCGGCGGCCAATTGTCCGATCGTGGCCAGCCGATCGGCATGTTTAATCTGCTCCTTGAGCACTTCCTCCGCTTCGCGGGCTTCTTTTCTTTCCATCACCAAAGCCAGTTTGCGGGCGACCGCCTCGAGAAAACGCTTCTCCTGTTGCAAAAACGTCACCGACTCATCGGCGGCGTCTATCCTGCAATCATCATAAATCACTTCGACCCGGCCGCGCCGCTTGCCCTGGATGGATACCCTTTTCATCAATCGCTTGGAGCCGGGTGTGAAAGCGTCCGTCTTATACGATATGCCGTCCAGCTCAATATGAGCCGAAACCGCCTGGGCATAACGAAACGCCTGGGGAATGGTTTCCAGGATCTGCCGGAGGCGATCTTCGAATGCAAGTCCCGGTTCCACGGACAATTGGGCGATGCGGTACCGGCAGGCTATTACTTTGTTCTTTTCCACCAGCGCATGATTTTGGCGCGCCAGGTTAAGTTGCGCAGCCAAATGGGAGGAAATATCCTGACCCATTCCCATCACGACAAAGCCATCCCCGGAAGGGTCCGGCATGCGTTTAAAAACCCATTCCATAAAAACCAGCTTGTTATCCGGATTGCACCACCGGGTCACATGGCGAACCTTGACGGGATTGCGAACAAACTGCCGAAAAAAGTTGCGGGAAAATTTTTTGGGATCGACGGGATCGAAAACATCCCACCATCGCTTTGCGCCGCACAGCGCCTGATCAACCCAGCCGGTGCCGCCATGCAGGCAGGAGCGCCAAGCGACAATGCACCCGTTAACATCCACGATCACCAACAGACCTTCCAAGGCATCGATTACCGGGGTCGCATCGTTTAATAATGGATCATACCGCATGGCACCTCGCCGGGATACTTATCCTTTTTTGATTAGGGAAGGTTATCGCTTAAATATCGCCTGGGCAACGCGGAAATGGCGGTTTGCACTATTCACATTTCCGGCATAGCGGATCTTGTTTGTACCCAAATAAAAACGGAGGCGGGTGTTGTGCCCCTTCTCCGTTTTTGGGTCAGATTCCCTGCGCGCGCCATCTTTCCTATTCGTCATCAGACTTTGTGGCTGACGCAATCTTGTCGATCAGTTCCTGTATATCATACGGTTTGGTCAGGTAGTCGTATGCCCCGGCGCGCATTCCATTGTGGGCCGTTTCTTCGGAGGCATGCCCCGACAGCATGATTACCGGCAAATCGGGTATCATAATTTTAATAATTTTCAACACCTCCAGCCCGTCCATATCTTCCATTTTCAGGTCTAGCAAAACCACATCGAAATCAGCCTTACGCAATATTTGGATGCCCTCCCGACCGCTGAAGGCTTGAGTTGCTTTCACATTGCGTTTGGCCAACCGCTTGGAAAGGGTGGCAACAAAACCGCGTTCGTCATCGATCAACAGCAGGCGAATCGGTGGATGGTTGCCCTCGACTGGCTTCATGGGCACTCCTTTTATGTGCGACGGGACGTAATTTCCTTGATGCGCGCCTGAATTATTTTTTCTTCATGGTCCCGTTTTTTACGTGCGGCCGCCTGCACCTTTTCGACCAAATCAGTGATGTCGCAGGGCTTCATCAGGTAATCGAATGCGCCCAGTTTCATACCTTCGATGCCCGATTCGACGGTGGCATGGCCGGTGAGCATGATGACCTCCACCAACGGAAAGCGCCGTTTGATTTCCCTCAAGGTATCGATACCATCCATTCCGGGCATTTTGATGTCCAAAATGACCACTTCGATAGCATCGGAGTGGGCTAATTTTTCCAAAGCCTCTTCACCGCTGTAAGCGGCGTGAATTTCCACGTCTCTTTTGGTCAGTCGCCGAGTCATGGCTTCCACGAAGGGGACTTCGTCATCGACTAGTAAAATGTTTGCGATCGCCATACATCCTCTTCTCTGTTTAATGGGTATTATTATTATCGCCATCCTGTTGGAAAAAGAAAGGACGGCTGCAGGGTTGAGACTCATTTCCGAAAATATAGCATCCTGTCCCCGCTTGCCCTTAGGATTTCATTGTATCGGAAAAATGATGGTAAACTGAGTACCCTCGCCGACAGTGCTTTTGACTTGAATATCACCGTTCATTTTTCGAATGATGCCATAACAAATCGAGAGCCCCAAACCGGTTCCCTGACCTACGGGTTTGGTCGTAAAAAAGGGGTCGAAAATGCGACCGAGGACCGCTTCAGGAATACCGGGTCCGTTGTCGGTTACCTCGACAATGATTTTTCCATCTCGGACGTAACTTTTAAAGTGAATCGTTCTGTCGCTCCCCCCATTTTTTTCCATTGCCTGGATGGCATTATTGACCAGGTTCAAAAAAACCTGGTGCATTTCGGTTTCGGAAGCTCTGATTTCGGGCAAATCGGGCTGCAGCGTGCTGTGCATTTCAATATTCGCATATTTGGCCCGCTGCGAAGAGAGTGTGATCACCTCTTCGATAATCTCATTGATCTGCATGTTCCGGATAGCCGATCCGCTGCCGCGTGCAAAACTCAACAGTTTGGTGGTGATATCCTTACAGCGTTTGCCTTGTGTGTTGATCTGTTTAAGCGCGCGCTGAAGTTCCTCTATGTTGTGATTGTTTTTATATTCAGGTTCAGTAAGAATGTCATCGATCCAACCGGCTTCCTCAACCATGATAGCCACCGGATTGTTGATTTCATGCGCCACGCCGGCGGCCAATTCTCCCAGCGAAGCGAGTTTGCCGCTTTCGATCACCTGCTTGTTCATCATCTCTTTGGCTTGGTCGGATTCCGCTATGCGATTGACCATGCGCCACGACAATATAAATGCCATGGCAACAATGCTGATGCCTCCGAAAACGAAAATGAAAATCGAGATGCGTTGGGCCCATCGCATCTCGGCCATGGCATCGGATCGCTTCTGTGTGTAGACCAGCGCCCAATCGCGATTTTTTAGCAGCGCCGTCACGTAGATGATATCATTGTCCAATTCATCCCGACGCTCATCGATGTGAATATCGCTGGTGATCGGTTTGCTGCAATCCAAAAATTGGCCATAGCATCCCTGGGCAGGATTGAAGTTGTAACGCGGCTTGGTCTGGAGTTCTCCCTCTTTATTTAAGATAAAGGCAAAGCCGGTCTCGCCGATGCGTATATTTTCCACCATATTGTTAAAGGCGATAAAATCGATGGTTGCCCGCAAGACCCAGGGGAGATCACCTTCAAAGCGCCGCACGGCGACGATGAAATGGGGAAAACCACGCAACCCCAAAAAGACATCGCTGACGACCACCTGATCCCGCATCACCTTTTTAAACCAAAGCGCGTCCGCATAATTGACATTGCTCAATTTAAACGGACCCGCGTAAGAGACTTGATGGCCGTCGGCATCAACCACACCCAAATCGACAAATATGCCGCCGTAACTGTTGCGGAGCGAATGCAAGTTGGCATCCAGAACCGCCTGGTCACGGAACTGTCCGTACGAATCGCTTTCGGATAAAAACAGAATGTCGGCCAGACGGTTGCTTAGAAAGGAATCGATCTGCTTTTTATGGTTTTCCACCAGCGCCATCAGGTGGTCGTTGATTTTCTCCTGGTAGGCGGTGAAGAAGGCATAATATATCGTAAAACTGACTAAAAACACCGGTACGAAGGATACGCCGATGATAGTGACGATCATGTTGCGAAACAGGTGCTTGTAATAACTGGCGCGCGTCGATTTATACCATGGCATTGTGGGTATCGCTCCTGAGCCCTGTCAGTTCACAGTGGCACTTTCTGAAACTGAGTTTACCTATTATATCATTGAACGTTGTTTGATGTCGACATACAGCTATACCCAATTCATAGCATCTTTTGTTCCGGCCACTGGTTGCGATATGATCTGAAATTTGAGAACCCCGCCGCGCCGCTGATGTGTCATCGATCCCCGGGCCGCCGTAATTCCTGTATTTTGGCGCCGCATATCTTGCCTTCGTGCAAGGCCTTTTTTTCAAAAGCCGCCGCCATCTTGATCAATACTTCTTCAAACTTCATGGGCTTGAGCAAATAGTCGAAAGCGCCTAGTTTCATGCCTTCGATACTGGTCTCCACGGAGGCATGGCCGGTCAGCAGGATCACCTCGGCCAACGGCTGACGCCTTTTGATTTCCCGCAGGGTTTCAATGCCATCCATGCCGCCGGGCATTTTTATATCTAGAAGAATCACATCAAAGGATTCCTGGTCGATCAATTTTAAAGCTTCCTCTCCGCTGCCGACACCCACGGCCTTGAGGTTGCGTTTTTGCAGCCGGTTGACGATCGTCTCCATGAAATCGATTTCATCATCGATGACCATAACGTTGAATAAAGGCATCATTTTACTCCTCGGTTGATGGGGGCACGCGCGCAATCATTTTTTCTCTGGGGCCACTGCCGGTAGACTAACGATAAAGGTTGTTCCTTTTCCGGGTTCAGATTCGAAAGTGATCGTGCCGCCCAATTTTTCGACAATGCTGTAGCTGATCGACAACCCTAAGCCGGTGCCCCGGCCGGTTGCCTTGGTACTGAAAAACGGGTCGAAAATCCGGTGCTGCTGATCCTTGGGAATACCGGGGCCGTCGTCTTGGATGCGAATCACGATTGTACCGTTTTTTTGCTGGGTCGTGACATCGATCAGGCCGTTGCTTTCGATAGCATCGATGGCATTGCTGATCAAGTTCAGGAATACTTGCTGCATCTGGGATTGGTCGCTGGCGATGATTTGCACGCCCGAATGATAGTGCTTGCGGATCTTGATGCCATTGATGCGGGCGTGATTGTCGAGTAATTCAATGGTTTGATCCAATATCTGGTGGATATCCACATCATCCAGGTGCGGCTCCATCCGCCGGGCAAACCCCAGCATGTTGTGCGTGATTTTTCGGGCCCGCTCGACATGGCTTTCAATTTTGAGCAGCGATGTCGCATACTCTTCCAGATGGGGGCTGTTCTGGAATTCCTCTTCCAGTAACAGGTCCTTCATCCATCCGGCCTTTTCTCCGATGACCGCCAGTGGGTTGTTGATTTCATGCGCGATGCCGGCGGCCATCTTGCCCAGTGCGGCAAGCTTGTCGGATTGGATCAACTGCGCATTGAGCTTGTCCATTTCGCGGGCGGTTTCTTCCAGGTGAGTGACCACCGAATGCGCGATGAAAATAGTGGTCATGATAATGGCCAGTATACCCAGAGAAATAATCATAATCTCCGTGTTGCGGGTTTTGGCAAGTCCGTCTGTCTGGCCGCGGAGCTCCTGGCGGATAACCATCAACCATTTGTCATTGTTCAACCAGTCGCCGGCGAAATAATCGGTCGCACCCCTTTTGCTTCGTCGTTCGACAAACGTGCTGCCGTGGCTGAAATTCTTGGGATCGATGTGCGATTGCCCCAATATTTTTCCCTGAAAACGCGGCGCGGTCTGATAAATACCCTCCGTGTTGACGATAAAGGCATCACCCAGCCGGCCCGATTGGGCCGTCTTGACCAGGCGGTTGAAAACGTCCGAATCGGTGGTCGCACGCAGAATCCAGTGCTGAGGACCATTGCGGGCGCGAACCGCGATAATAAAGTGCGGAAATCGGCGGAAGCCCATGTAGACGTCGCTGATGTATTTGCCTTTGGCCATTACCTCGGCAAACCAGGGCTCGTTAGAATAATCGCGTCCTTTGAGATCGTAAGGGCCGACATACGCGGTATGCTGGCCGTTGCAATCGATGACGCCAAGATCGATCAGCCCCAGCATTTCGCTGCGTCGGTTCATGGTTTCGAACAGTTCCGACAATGCGGCCGGTTGTGAAAGCTTTTCGAATCCATGCGTATCGGCCAGCATGGCCAAAAGGGAGATTCGTTCACGCAGGAAAAAATCGACCGCGTAGCTTTGCGATTCGGCCAAATGCCTGACCTGATCTTCGATGCGCGCCTCGTGGGCCCGGGCGAACCTATAGTAAATGGCCATTCCCAACAATACCAAAGGGGTGATCGACACCACAAGGGTCAACCCGATGATTTTCAGCCGCAACGAATTATACATCTGCTTTTTCAATTCAGCGTCCTTGAGGATTGGTTTAATTCCGGTAAGTGAATTTTAATCGCCATCATTTCTCTTACATGTTTTTGAAAGAGTTTTAAGCCCGAATCCCCTCTTGAATTACGCAAGCACCATGCCATTTAAAATTCACCTTAGCGCTGTCTGTATAACGTGATTGGTGTGTGTTCCGTAGAAAGCTGTAAAATCGGTTTACACGGTGTAAGGGCACGATCGGTGCGATTCCGCCTTTAAGCTGCATCAATGCCATTAAAGTGCGCCGCCGTTACTCCCCGCAAATCAGGGGGATACAGGCGGCCGTAGGCCGATCAGGTATAAAAATTTTCGATGCGCATGGCGTCTGCAACAGTGAGACGGATACCATGCGTGGCATCGGTCTTGCAGCGCTTTGAAGTAAAAAGCGAATAAACTAAATAGCGTGACCGCTGCGCAATACGATGCGGGCACAAAGGTTCATTCCGGTTCGGTGAAGCCGTGGCGATCCCAAAGGAGGAGCAAATGGCACTTCAGGCAAATAAAAAAATTTTGGTGGCATTGGATGGTTCCAGCCAATCGTTCGAGACGATCAAGTATATCGGAGGGGTGAAGCTGTTTAAACAGGAGCACATCGAATTGGTACTGTATACGGTCTACAATGCCATGCCTCAGGCCTATCGTGATCTGGGCAAAGATCCCCAATTTGCCAAGGTGTACAGTGAAGTCCTGCACTGGGAACACAATGAGAAAAAACGCTGTGAAGGATTTCTCGAGCAGGCCCAAGTGGCCCTGAGAGACGCCGGTATTCCTGCCTCGCAGGTTAAAGTCAAATTACGTAAGAAAAAGGTCGGCATTGCCCGCGATATTATCAAAGAGGCTCACGACGGATACAGCGCAGTGATGATCGGGCGTAGAGGCGGCGGTCTGATTAAAGATATTCATCTGGGCAGTGTGGCCGTTAAGCTCATTTCGGCCCTCACGGATGTGCCTTTGTGTGTGGTGGGTCAGGATGTGCCCGTTACGGGCAAAATCCTGATGGCCTTGGATATCTCCGATTACGCCCGACGTGTTGTCGATTTTGCCGCTGCAACACTTGTCCCTCACGATTACCACCTGCGCCTCTTTCATGCCATTCGCAGTGAAACGTCTTTACCGCCGGAAGCCGAGGAGCTGTTGCGTTCCGAAGTCCAATCCCATCTGCTGCACCTGCGTGAAGGTCTGATCACAGCCGGAGTGCAACCCGATCTGGTCACGATCCGCATTCTCACCGGAATTCGCAGCCGTGCGGAGGCCGTCATCGAAGAAGCCGTACGCGAGGGGATCGGTACGATCATGATGGGCCGCAGCGGCATTCATAAAATTTCGGACTTCTTCATCGGGCGGGTGAGTAACAAAGTCATTCAGATGGCTAAGAAGCAGGCGGTCTGGATCATCACCTAGTAAAGTCCATTTCTTCCCAACATCCTGCGCTGTTTTTGCGCAAAATCCCTCCAGCCCTTGTGAAAAGGGCGCATGGAGGGATTTTTGTATTTATGACTTCACGCAAACCTACCGTGCCTACAAAATCCAGTCAACACACGGTTTCGGTTGTCCCCATGGCTGAAGCAAGGGATAGCACTGTCGGCTTTTTTTGCACCCTGATAAACAGTCGCGTTTATACTGCCGAGGCAGGTTTACTGCCATTTTAAATAACTGCCTGTTTGTACAGAAAAACAACCCTGACAGAGGCGTGGCACGCGTGTTGCTCAATGTACGACAAGGACTGACGTGATTTCAAGAAATCAGCTGTGTGCGGCTGGTTTTAACACACCTTAAAAAAGGAGGCGTCGTGCAATGAAAAGAATGATTCATCGATTATCAGGAATGTGCGCAGCTGCCTGGCTGCTGCTGCCGTCGCTGGCCATGGCTGCTGGCGACAAGGCGACCAACATCGTGGTGGTGGCCGATACGCGGCGGGTGGAAGGGATCATGAGGTATTTCTCGGATCTGTACAATACGAATATATGGCTGTTCGCAGTCTGGACCGTGTTGCTGACCGTGGTCATGGGCTGCACTCTGGGCTTCATGATGGATTTTATCATGGAACGTACAGGGCTGGATCTTAAATCCCGCAAGATCGTCGAACACTAATAAGGAGGATAAAAGGTATGGATGCTTCTTGGCTCTATATGTTTATGCCCATTGCCGGTGTGAATATCTTCTGGCCGGGATTGGTGCTGATAGGATTTTCGGTCGGCGTGATCGGTGGCTTTTTCGGGATGGGGGGGGCCTGGATGGTCACCCCGGGACTCAATATCCTGGGATTCCCAATGGCCTTTGCCATTGGGACCGACATCGCCCACATTGCCGGCAAATCCATGATATCGACGATTCGGCACTCAAAATTCGGCAATGTGGATTACAAGTTGGGCGTCGTGATGCTCGTGGGCACCATGGCGGGCATCGAACTGGGTGCCCAGTTGATCATGTGGCTGGAGCGGCTCGGCATGGTCGGCAATGTCGTACGCTGGGTCTATGTGGGCTTTCTGGCGTTGATCGCTTTAATGGTCTTTTCCGATTATGCCAAAGCGCGCCAGAAGAAAGCCATGGGCCTGGTCGACGGCGACAAAGGCACCGAAGGGTTTACCTGGTACAAAACGCTGCATAAGATCAAGATCCCGCCCATGATGCACTTCAAAGCAGCCGGCATTTACTGCTCGGCCTGGTTGCCCATCTCGGTCAGTTTCATTACCGGCATCCTGGCCGGCTTCCTGGGAATCGGCGGCGGCCTGCTGCGCATGCCGGCCCTGATTTACTTCATCGGCGCCCCCACCCATATCGCCGTGGGCACCGATTTGTTCGAAGTCATGATTTCCGGACTGTATGGCGCCTTTACCTACACGTTGAAAGGGCGCATCGAGTTGGTCGCCGTTTTTGTGATGCTGACCGGTGCGGCCATCGGCGCCCAGATCGGTACTGTGGCCACCAAGTATGCCAAGGGCTATGGCATCCGCATCGCATTCGGCGTGGCCGTGCTGTGCTGCATGGTGTCGATTATCTTGAAACAATTTAAATATGAAACGCCGGCTGCAGTCCTGATTCTGGGCACCATCGGCGTGATTTGCCTCTACATCATGGGCATCATGTTTAAAGGGGCGGCCCAGGAACTGCGCGACAAAAAGGCCCGCGAACAGGCGCTATAGCCAACTGCGATCAAGGAGGAAGCACTACCATGAAACCCAACAAATTGTTTTATCTGACGTTTTTTGCGATCAGTGTTGCCCTGATGGTCGGAAGCGCCACGGCCGCGGAAGTCAGCCAAGGCAAATGTATAGACTACGACCGGGGTACGCACCAGATCACCTTGGAAGAATATGACCTCCAATTCAGCGATGAACATCCATACGGAATGTCGACCGGCGTACAAACAGTCTTCGATGTGACCGACGCAATGATCGGCATTGCACCCGAACCCGGCGATATTCTGCGCCTGGCTTGGGTGCCCAAGGCAGAAGCAAAATCCGCGCTGCGGGTGATGAATGTTTCCAAGCAGGATTTAAGGAAGAAATAATCGGGCATGTGAGAGGCCAGCCTGAGGCGGGCCTCTCACATGTACCTAAGTTCAAGCAAGTGCCGGAGAAACGATTATGTTTACACCGCGTCAGATTCCGCCCGAGGAGCGCCTTAACCGCAAACAGCGCGTGGTTGTGGTGCTTATGAACGTGCTGCTGCTGATCGAGTTGACCATCAGCATGTACCTGGGGCAGCAGGACCCCGCAAATTTAACGGTCGTCTTTTTGAAAACTTTTCTACCGATGTGCGTCGTGACGATGGTGGCGAGTCGTATCGTGGTGCGTCGCTTGCAAGCGAATGTGCCCGCTCGGGTGGAGTGAAACATATGATCCTGTCACTCCAACAATCCCGTCGACTGGTATCCCGTTTCGGTGCGGTAGTCGGGATTATCTTCCTGTTATCGGTCATCGACACCTTTGTATCCGGCCACCTGCAGCCCAAAAACGTGCTGCAGGTGTTGGTCGGCACACATCAGGCGGTCAGCGGCGATCTGGCCACTCCGGTCCGCGAGGCAGCAGAGGTGCGCTATTTCACAAAAGCACCCGTTTTCCGGTTGCAGGTCGTCGAAGCCAAAGGCCGCGTGTGGCGCGGCATCCTGGAAGCGCCGTTGGGTGCAACGCCGGGGACCTATGATTTGCAGGTTTTCAGCGCATTCGAAAGCACACCGGAAAAATCAGCGACTTTGAAGGTGATGATTTTCGATTCAGAACAAGCCCTGCGGGCCAGTTATCTTTCCATCACCCGCAAGTTGCTGGGCATAGCGCCCTGGTGGCTTTCAATAACCAGTCTGCCAGTGTTGATCGCCGCCCTGATCGTATCCTTCCGGATATCCACCCTCCAGGAAGTCCGCCTGATGGGTCAAGGATTGGTACCCATTATCAAAATGGCCCGTCGCAAAGACCATTGGGAAATTACGGCGGGAATTGCCGACCTCGCCAGTCGCGGCAAAATTACTGTTGGCGACACATTGGACCTGGTCGATCCAACATTTCAAAAGGTGGCCGACATGGTCGTGGAGAAAGTCACGCCGGACATTATCCAGGGCCGGGCAGCGCTTAAGAGCGCGATGCGCCCCGATGGTTATGTGCACCTGCCCCGTGGGGGCCATTGATCATCGGGAATGATCTGCGATCCTTCAGTGCGCCCGCTCGAAATTCAATGGCCGATTATGGGGCGGACGGCCTCTACCGGCAGGCCGGCGGCCGGTTTTCACGCGCATCCAGCGTATAGTTGCCGCTCAGGAAGCATTCAGCCATTTTTTCGACCTGCGATTCGTTGTGCATCAGCATATCCATTTGACGCGTAAAGATGAGCAGGCGGCCGAGGATGTCTAGTTTCTCACATATTTGCGGCGTCGGTTGCTTGGACAGTCGCGCAGTGACCTGATCGGCGATGGTATGGACCAGGAACCCCATCGAGATCAGCACATTTTCAATCATGCGGGCGCGTCGGCTGCGTCGTGTTTCGTCGGCTGCGCCCCCCTTGAATTGAAAGTTGATATAATTTTTGGCCGCTGTTTTGCCGCAATAACTGTCCAGAACGCTGTAGTGATACCCCACGCGCGAACTGAAATTGAGATAGCGATCGGAAATGATCGCATAGCTGCGATCGCCGAAACGCTCTGCGGCTACATTGGGCGGGGTCAACAGTTGGCGACCCATGACTGAAAAGAATCCGCCGATATTGATGGGGCGCGGCTCGTGACTGCGCAAGTCATCGCGCAGCATGCCGTCGAGCAGGGCGGCGAATGGCACGGAGAGCACATCGCCGCGGGTGATTTCGGTTACGCGGGTAGCATCCACCTTGAGTCCTGCACCCAAATCGATGATGTACAAGTCCAGCGGCAGCGATGCTTTCAAGCGGACTGACAGTTGGCCACGGTCCGTGACCAAGTCTCCCAACTGGAAGATCTCTTCATAAGATTTTTCATGGATATAGCGCATGATGTCGTGAATGGTACGGCAGTACGCGGGGGCGAACTGGGGAGATTTGGGGTCTTTCAGATTCAGCGGTAAGATCAGGTCAGCCCGGCGCCGCAACGCATGATAAGCGGGGTTTTGATGCATGACGCCACGCCACTGGAATTTGGCATCCGTGAGTTCGACAACGTGTCCAAGGTAGATGCGGGCATTGAAGGCATCGACGGTCACCAAGGTGCCTGGCGCCAACGCTTTGGTGGCCCGCTTTAAATTCAGCAGGGTCGGCACCATGTATTCCCTGGACAGTGACGCCATGTGCCCGGCAATGTTGCCTGAATCGGTTAGAATGGCTTTGGCTTTGGGCATGGCCATCACGAATTGAGGCGAGGCATTTGCGGAAACCAGGACGGCTCCGTCGGGGAATGCCGCCAAATCCGATTCCGTGGACACGTGAAAAACCGGCCCGCAGCCCACACCGGCGCAACCGATATCGCCGCATTCCAGTATGATGGGGTATCCGGCAATAGGATCATTGGGCCGTTTGGGCCCCCCCGCTTCCATTGTTTCGACGCGCAGCGGCCTGGCCTGTAAAATGACGATGCAGCCTTGGTCGTCCAGGGCCCATTCCACATCCTGGGGCATTCCGAAATAGGCTTCCAGGCGCAGTCCATATTCAGCCAGAAGCTTCGCCTGCTGTGCGTTCAAGCAGGGCAAGCGGCCCTCTTCCGGCGAGATCGCCTGCTCCAGAAGCCCGCCGGCGGGTGTCGCGACAAGTCGCTTGTGCTTGTTCTCCGTCCTGGATTCGACAAGCTGCGGCGGGTCTTGTTTGTCGAAGATGAATGTATCCGGCGGCACAATACCATCGACGGCATAAGGCCCCAAACCGTGGACGGCTTTGATCATCATCCGGGCTTGAATGGGATTGACCGGATTGTGGGTGTACATGACCCCGCTGGCTGTGGCCTTGATCATCTCCTGGCACGCGACAGCCATGACCGCTTCTTGAAAAGTGATGGCCATGTGCAGGCGGTATGAAATCGCATGCGGTGCAAACAGGCTGGCGAGGATGCGTTTGTACGCATCGAGGATCCTGTCGGGGGTGACATTGAGCACGGTCAAGTACTGGCCTGCGAACGACAGGGCGCTGTCCTCTCCGATCGCACTGCTGCGCATGGAAATGTTCAAAGCATTGCGATCGATTCCGATGGTGTCGGCCAAACGGCTGTGCGCCCGGCGGATCTCTGCGGCCAAGTCGGGCGGAACTTCAGCGGCCAGGATCCGGCTCTGAATCTCCTCACTGACTTGCAGGATGGTTTCCGCTTCGATGAGATCGGCCTTGCTTTTCATGCGTACAATGGTCTGGGCCAGATCATTCGCATCGATGTAATGCCGAAACGCCGCCGTTGTTATCGCAAACCCGCGTGGCGTAGGGATTCCCAGTTTGTCGGCAATCTCTCCGATGTTGGCGTTTTTGGCCCCCACCTGCTCGATTGTCTTCTGCCCGATACGGTCGTAAGGCAATGTGAAATCCGTCCCGGGCACCTGAATAGTTCCGACATCACTTTTTTCGATTTTTATTTTCTGATGAATATCCGAAAGTGTTTTCGTCAGTACGGGATAAGCGCGCCCTGACATGTTTTCTAGGCAGTGAACCATGCGCGCGCTGTGAAATATGCTGCGCATGGTCTGGGCGTCGATATACGACAGGCCAAATACGCTCTGACCGCGTAATTTCTCCTCGATGTCGGATATGATTTTGAGCAGTTCGGTGTTGGATTCCAGCAGCGTCTGGAAATTTGCATACTTGTGGCGGAAGACGGCCATCAGCTTTTCACGGGAGGCGCCGCTGGCCGCGGCTTTTTTACTCAGAAAAGGAAGCTTGTTCAAGATGGTCATTTTGAATGCCTTGCGACGTTGGCTCCGACGGATACCCGACGGACACGTTTACGATGTGTCAGCCGATTTTACATGTCGTGGTTCATTCCACAGAATTTTCTGTGCAGGATGCTATCCTGGTTACCAATAACCGAATGGCTTTTCGTTGGCAATGCAACTGTCAATAAGCAACACCCGGGGTTCGACAGTATCTCGGCTATTGAGCTTCCAGCAAAAAGTGAGCCACACGCAGCACTCCCAATACGGCCATACGCCGTTCATTATAGGGGCGATAGGATAACCGTAGTAGTATTAACATTGTGCCAACCATCAGCCAGTTCATTGGCCCGCTCTTTGCAGATTTTTATAGTGGTCAACGAAGAAACAGTTGCAACGCAGTATGTCAATCTACTTTGGGGTCCTGAGTTTGCGGTCCGTCCGGATCCTACTGCAGGGGCGCCCAGGCGGCGCCTTGATCAATAACGCCGTTTTTATGTGTCTTCTGAAACGATGTTTACGGGTCCGCAGAGGGAACGTGCTGCTTTTCGCAGTACTACTGAGGAGGAAATCATGGAAAGAAAATTCCGGATTCTATCCGTGAAAAAGGCCAACCAAAAGTCGTTTCACCTTCAATTGCAGGGCGATTTTGATGGCACATCAGCCTATGAACTGGCCGATGCCTTGCTTAAATGCAGCGCCCATGTGTCAGATGTCGCCGTCAATACGGACGGCTTGAGAAATATCAATGCGTTTGGCTTGGATGTGTTCAGCATCCAATTGAAAAAACTGCGCAAAACCGCAACCAGAATTGACTTCACGGGAAGATATAAAACCATGTTTGCGCAGGAGTGATACCTATCAAAAGGAAGGTGCCCTGCATCACCATCGAATCACTTCGCGTCGCTAAGCTTATTGAAACGGTTGCCAAAGCGGGTCGCATGTGCGCAGCGTCTCCTGCGCCAGGGTGTGAACGCGGATTTGATGCAGCCATCGGTCTTTCTGTCGTTCACCTTGCGACAGTTGGCGCCCCAGAGGCTTCAGGCAATTCTTAGCATACACGCCCGGCACGGATAGCGGGCCGTTTACACCTGCGGTCAGCACGGCATCGTAGCGCGGTGCAACGGCGTCCAGAAAGAGGCGCACCATCTTCTCCGAAACGGGCTGGCCGCCAACCGTGACGAAGGCATGTGCATGCCGCGCTGTAAAAAGGCCGGCCTGGATGCCGCTCCACAGGCTGCATGGGGCGTGGTGGTCGCTGACAATCAACCCATCGTAGGCCATCATATAGGTTGCCGGGTTGCCTGTCACCAGGACGATGTCGTCGAACACGCGGGCGAATACCGCCAGGATGTCGTCCAGCCAGCCAAGGTCGCCGGGTTCCGGGGCGGGTGTGTGGATACTTCGAAACCGGGCGTCATCTGCGATGATGATCCCGCTGCAGTAATGATCGGATGGGCCCAGCATACGGTATCGCTCCTATTTTACCCTCTGAATGGTAACACAGCATACGCCATTAAACCATCTGCCATAACACGCCTGCTACGGCGCCGGCAGGCACCAGAAAATGAATGGGGACATGCCATTTCAGGATGAAGACCAGGGCGGTCGCGGCGGATAACAGTGCGAAAAAGTCGATAGCCCCATCCGGCAGCATAACCTTGATTCCGAACCATACGGCCAGGTTGAGGATGACGCCGACCACCGCCGCGGTCACGCCGGTAAGCGCCGCCTGGAGGCGCTGATTTCCGGCCATGGTTTCGATATAGGGGGCTCCGGCGAAGATGAAAAAGAAGCAGGGCAGAAACGTCACATAAGTGGTCAGCAGTCCGCCGATAATGCCGGCCGTAAGCGGCGCAAGATCTCCGGGCAGGTTCCAGGCCCCCAGAAAACCGGCAAACTGGGTGACCATGATCAGCGGGCCGGGAGTGGATTCGGCCAGTCCCAGACCGATGAGCATCTGTTCGGTGCTGAGCCAACCGTTGCCTACAGCGACATCGGTGATATAGCTCAGTACGGCATAGGCCCCGCCAAAGGTGACGAAGGCCGCTTTGGTGAAAAACAGGGCGATCTGGGTCAGGGTATCTTCGAATCCGCGCCAGGCCCACACCCCGCCCACCACCACCGCCCACAGCCCCAGACAAATCAGAAACACCCGGAGCACATGGATCACCGAAGGGGCGCTGCGGGCTCGGCCGGCGGATGGGTCGGTTTCCGGCCGGCAAGTGGCCGTTGCAGGGTCAAAGGTATGCTTGCAGAACACCTGCGGCAGCCACTGCCGCAGCAGCAGTCCGCCAGCGGCGGCTCCGGCGACGATGTATGGAAACGGCACTTTAAAGAAAAAAAGGGCCACAAAGGCCAGGGCGGCGAATCCGTAAAGGGCGCGATGCCGGAGGGCCTTGCGGCCGATGCGCAGCACCGCTTCGACCACCACGGCGGCCACCACCGGCTGGATGCCGTAAAAAGCGGCGGCCACGGCCGGTATATCGATATGCCGCACGGCCAGGTAGCTCAGCAGCAGCATGACGAAAATGGAGGGGATCACGAACAGCCCGCCCGCCGCGATGCCGCCCAGTGTGCCATGCAACCGCCAACCGATATAGGTCGCCAACTGCTGAGCCTCGGGGCCCGGCAGCAACATGCAGAAATTCAAGGCACGCAGGAACTGGTTTTCGCTGATCCAGCGTCGACGCGTCACGATCTCCTCGTGCATGATGGCGATTTGCCCGGCGGGCCCACCGAAGCTGATAAAGCCCAGTTTGGTCCAGAATTTAAGGGCTTGCCTGAATGAGACCGTTATGGGCGGCGGGGTATCGGGCTGCCTCGTCATCGGTTCTCCTCCGCGTGGCACGTGACCTGGCTGATTAGATCAGCCCGATCTCTTTTTGGTCCACCCAGCCGATTTTGTCGGCGCCATACCGGACCTGGTAGTGCGCGTTGCGCTGTTTGAGCACCTTGACCTTGGCGCCGGCGTGCAGGATGAACAACTCGGTCGAGTTCGGTTCCAGACCGGATCGCACCGCAACCAACTCGGCCAGCACGATGGCTCGTGACGCCTGCCCGGCTTCGAGGTAATTGAATCCGGCCGTGGCACTGAACAGCAGTGCGGCTCCGGCCACAAGCAAGATGGCGCGCGCCAAACCGCGGCGGTGCAGCCATCGCTGGAGGCCGAGCAGCATCCAAAAAAGCAGATTGAAGCCCAAGGCCAGGTAAATGATCGCCTGCGCGCTGAGTTGATACTTCCAAAAGAACAAGATTCGCATCAAGGGAGAATGCAGTTCTTCGGGGGCATCGCGGGTCAGCGATTGCGCGTGGGTCAGATTGAAAAGCAGATCCGGGTCTTTGGGCATTAAAATCATGGCCCGTTCATACCACAGGACGGCCGGTCCGAGCTGATTGTCCTTTAAATACGCATTTCCGAGATTGTAATAAAGCCGTCCATTGCGCACGCCCGTGCGTGCGATGGACTCGAACTGTTCTGCGGCCGCGCCATAATCCCCGGATTTGTAGGCTTCCACGGCATCGAAAAAGGTGCGGGCCGGCTCGCTTGCGCCGCAGGGGATGTGGGATAGCAGCATGGCGGTCAGTGCCGCCCAGACCAGTGTGCATCGTCGGGTGCGCCTCATGCGGCCAGCCTCCTTGCCATCCGGCGTGTGCGATCGAGCAGATCCCGGTGTATGTCGGGCGTGAGCGGTGCGCCGCTGAATTTGATCGACTCGATGGCGGTCAGCAGGTCGGCGGCTTCGGCGGCGGTCGCGGCATCGGTGCCCGCGCCGCACAACAAGGCCTGGGCCTCTTTCCACGTCAAGGCGCCGCCCTCGCGTCCGGCATGGGCGTGTATGGCCGTGACCAGGGCTTGGTATAGCGCACTCAAAAAGGGCTCGCGCGCCTCTGTGGCCTGGGCGGCCGTGAGGGTCTGGCGTATCTTACTTCGCATGCGCGCGCCTGTGCTGTCATCGCGCCGGAAAAGGTGCTGGACGGTCATCAGAATGCCGAAAGCCGCAGCCGGCGCTGCGATCCAGAGCAGAAAAAATGGCCAGGCCATCGGCTGATGGGACTGCAGCGCCTCCACACCCTCTTTGAGGGGCAGGATGTCGCGGCCGGTGAAAGCGACCGACTGCTGGCGCGTGGTTCGCGCATCTGCGCCAACGGCCGGGGCGGTGCCCTGCTCGCCGGCGCCCGGCTGCACCTGCAGCGCAGGCAAAGGTGCGGTCAGGATACGATAGTCCGCTTGGGCCACATCGAAGTAGGCCAGGCGCACTTCGGGCAGTTCGGTGGTGCCGGCCTGCAGCGGCACCAGCGCGGTCCGGTACATTTTTTTGCCGCTGTAGCCTTCGGCCGTGCGCCGGATCTCTTCGGTAGGCGCATCGGCATAGGTTTTTATGCTATCGGGCAGGTGCAGCGCGGGTGCGCGTGCATCCATGATGTTGCCTTGGCCTTGCACCGTGACGGTCAAGGTGGTCGAATCGCCGACGTTCAGCGCGGTGTCCTGCACGGCCGCGTTCATGGTAAAACGCCCGACCAGACCGGAAAAAGGCGTGGACCCGGCATAGGGGGGCAGGGGCTTGACCTGCACGGTGAGCGGCGCGGTTTGCAGCACTTTGGTCTCCACGCGGTTGCGGTTCAGCAAAGGATCATCGAAAAAATCGTCGAACGGTGTGCGCCGCCGTTGCACGTCGGCACGCACGATGCCCAACTGCAAAGCGGCCGGTGCGATGGTGAGGTCGCCGGTCTGGCTGGGTATCAGGATATAATGGATACGCGTCATCACGCATTCCCGTCCATTGACCACCGTGCGTTCGGAGTCGCGCTCCTGAATCTCTTCGACCGAAAAACCATCGAAGGCCGGTGGTTGAAAAGCAGCGTTGGTCACGCGTACGGTCTGGTAGAGCGTAAAGGTATAGGTGATTGGCTGGCCGACAAAGGGCTGCGGATCGGAGACGGCGTTTTCCACCCACACCTCCTTGTGTTCGGTGCCGGCAGCGTCCGGCTGGGGGGTCACCGCAATGGCAATGGGATCGGTCTGCAGCGCCTGGCCCTGGACCTGCACGGTCAGGGCAGGAATGAGCAGCTGCCCGGAGCGTTGCGCAATCAACAGGTACGTGTGGGTCTCGCGGCGCGCGGCGCTGCCGTTGATAATCCGCACACTGGTGCTGGTGCCCTGGGGAAAAACCGTGAAATCGGGCAGTTCCTGCAGGTCCACCGTCCCTTCGCCGCCCTCGATCGTGATGTTGAACTGGAGCGCTTCGCCAGGGACCACCCGGGTGCGATCCACATGCGCACGGATGGACACGGCGCTGTCGGCCTCGGTTTGCGACAGCCCGGGCGATACCCAGACGGTCAGCAGTATCCCGGCCAGAAGACAACTCCGCAACACGGTCAGAATGGCGCCGGCACGCTCTTGCGACCGGTTATTATTTTTTGATCCTGTACTTTTCACTACCAATCCTTGTCCACCGGCTGTCGCCCGTAAGCGGGCATCATGGCCCTTCCCGGCTCATCTTTAAGACGGTCGAGAAGCTGATCGGCCATCGGCTGGGCCTGCGTGGCGGTGCCATTGCGACCTTCGGCCGGTTGCGACCTCTTGGCTGGTTCTTCTTGTTGTGCGCCATCCGTCCCGGGATCGCCCGCCGGTTCAGACTTTTTGGGGTGTTCGCTTTCCTGGGGCGAACCCTGTCGTTGCGCCTCGGGAGGCGTTTCGTCCTGCGTTTGCGCCGGGGGCTGCGACGCAGGCGGTTCCTTCGATTCGGAGGCCTGCCCCGACGCGCCGGATGGTGACGATTGCTGTTGCTGTTCCTGCAGCCGTTTTTCCACGAAAGCCAGATTCTCCCGGGCCTGAAGATCGTTGGGGGCCAGCTGCAAAGCGGCCTGGTAGTTCCGAACCGCTTCGTTCAGCGCATCCTGGCGAAAGGCGGTATTGCCCAAATTGTACAGGATGCGGGCCTTGAGATCCTCGGAGGCGCGCGAAAGCGCCTGGCTGTAATGTGCCTCGGCGGCCGCATAGTCACCGTTTTTATAATAGGCATTGCCGAGATTGTACAGCACTTCGGGATTGTCCGGATCTTCAATCTGTCCGGCCACAAACTGCTCGAGAGCCTCTGCATACCGTTCCTGGCGGTAGGCCTCGTACCCTTTGCGCAGGGAGCTGGCCTGGCTGGGGGCGGCTGAGGCCAGCACGGCCAGGGCGAGGACCAGGGAAAGCAGCGTCTTGTGGGCTGGCGCAATGGCTTGGGCGGCAATCAGGAGCAGGATAGCCATTGCCAGCGGCCACTGGTAACGGTCGGCCCACACCTTTTTGCGGCCGGCTTCCAGCGTCGCCGTCTGCATGCCGCCGCGGATCTGGTCGCGGTAGATTGCCTCCAGGTCCATGTCGCCGGCCACCGAACGCACGTAGCTGCCGCCGGTGGTCACGGCCATGCGCGTGAGCAGGCTTTCGTCCAGACGCGTGAGCACAATTTGTCCGCCGGCGTCTTTCTTGAACCCCTCGTGGGTCGGCACCGGTCCACCCTGGCTTGTGCCCACGCCGATGCAGAAAAGTTTCACGCCGGCCGCTTGTGCGGCGGACGCGGCCTCTTCAGGGTCGCCCCGGCCGGTCTGTTCGCCGTCGGTGATCAGGATAATGGCTTTGTCGGCGGGGCTGTCGGGAGCGAACCCGCTCAACGCGGTCCGTACAGCGGCGTTGAGATCGGTGCCGCCCAGCGGCAGGTAGTCGGGTGTCAGTACAGAAAGGAAAAGATCGAAGGCGGCGTAATCGATGGTCAGCGGACATTGCAGAAATGCGCTTCCGCTGAAGGCCACCAATCCAACCCGATCGCCCTGCAGCATGGCCAGCAGGTCGATGATTTCGCGCTTGGCGCGTTCCAGTCGCGTGGGCTGGATATCTGCCGCCAGCATGCTGCGCGAGCAGTCCAGGGCAATGATCAGGTCCACACCGCGCCGTTGGGTTTCCTGCCATTGAAACCCGTAGCGCGGTCCGACCATGGCACCGACCAGCAACAGGGCGGCGATCACTATCAGAGCGGCGCGCAGACGTCGCCGGGCCGTAAGGCCCTGCGGAACCAGCAGGGGCAGGGCCCGTCGATCGGCGAACGCCCGCAGAACCCCTTTGCGTTTGCGCCGGCCATACGCGTAAGCCAGCACCAGCAGGGGCACGGCCCAGAGCATGAAAAGCATTTCGGTGTGGGCGAAAGTCATTTTAAAAAAAGGCCAAAGGGCATCGTGGAAAGCGGCTCGTTGAACGTCGGGTCATTTTAGGTTTCCTCCATATTACGGGATACTCAGAAATCGGGTGTTTTTAAGGATGATCCACAGGGCCAGGCCGGCGAAGGCCGGCAGCAGCAAATAGAGATACAGATCCTTGTATTCGGCAAATGTTTGGATTTCGATGTCGGTTTTTTCCATGGCGTCGATCGTCGCATAGATTTCGCGCAGGCCCTCCAGGTTTTCGGCCCGGAAATACAAGCCGCCGGTGACATCGGCAATCGCCTGCAGCGTGCCTTCATCCAGATCCACTGACTGGTAGATATAGCGCCGACCGAAAATCGGGTGGTCAACCTGGAACGGCGCTTTGCCCTGGCTGCCCACGCCGATCGTATGTATTTTGATTCCTTTTTGATGCGCAATACGGGCCGCGGCCTGGGGATCCAGTTCGCCGCTGTTGCTGCGGCCGTCGGTGAGCAAGATAATGACATTGGAGCGGCTTTCGATATCGGCTAACCGTTTGACCGATATTCCGATGGCGTCTCCGACGGCCGTAGCGGGACCGGCCGCACCGATCTGCAACCGTTCCAGAATCGCGGCGATGGTGGTGTAATCGCGGGTCAGCGGCAGCTGCGTGTAGGCTTGGCTGCCGAAGACCACCATGCCGATGCGGTCACTGACGCGGTTTGCGATGAATCGGCCAACCACCTCTTTGACGGCTGACAGGCGGTCGATGGTCCGGCCGTCGTGCGTGAAATCAAGGGCCGCCATGCTTTCCGACAGGTCCAGGGCCAGCACGATATTGATGCCGTGCGTATCAAGCGGCATGCGCTGTGTGCCCCATTGAGGGCGTGCCAAGGCCGTGACCAGCAGTACCAGGGTGAGATAATACAGCAGGGGTAACAGCCGGTGCAAGATCAAGGCGGGCGACCGCGGCAGGCCGGCCGCGGCATGCAGGCTGGAAACAGCCATGGCTGGTTCGCGTTGGCGCCGCCGCAGCCAGACGAGCGGTGCAATCAACGCCAGCAGCGCAAAAGCATATGGGGTCGCAAAGCGGAACATTATGCGATTTTTCTCTCCCTGGTATCCATTATTGCGGCGGTCGGCCGCAATCCCCTTCTTGGCTGGGGGGACCGGTTTGCGCGTCGATCTGGGTTGTGCGATCCACGAAGTCGCGCACAAATGCCAGGTCGTGGGACATGCCGCCGGGCTCACCGACGACGTCGGCGAACTTGATCGGTTCGGCGGTCTGGCAGAACCGTTCGAAAGCGCGGACCAGATCCGCATCGAGCGCCAAGGTTGCCATGCGGGGCAGCAACTCCTCGATCGTCATTTCGGCGGCCTGAAAAGCAAAACGCCGTTCCACATAGTGCCTCAGGATGGCCGACAACTGAAAATAGAACTGCTTGCCGTCAACGGTCCCCGCAACCGCCAGCCTGTCCAATTGAAGATATGCTTCGGCATCGGGACTGGGCGGCGCGGGCGCCGTTTCGGGGTGGCGCGGCCGCCGTCGCCAACGTCGCCAGATCATCCAGGCGGCGATCAGCAGGAGCAGGCCCCCCACTGCCCAAATCAGCCAGTGCCAGTCCGCGGCAACCGTCAAAATGGGCTTGATGTCATGGATGTCGGCCATGCCGGCCGGATCGGTCATGGTACTGTCGCTCATCGTTTACGTTTTTCCCGCAGGCGAAAATACCGGGTCAGGGCATCAGCGGCCGAGTGGTCGGTGCGAATTTCGATGCAGTCCAGGCCGGCGGCCTTGAACTGGTCGCCGACCGCCTTAAACGCCTGCCGGCAACGCCGCTCGTACAGCGTGCGTGTGCCGGCGTGCGAGGCATCCAGGAGCATCTGCCGGCCGGTTTCCAGATCCCGCACGCGGACGATTCCCGCCGGTGGAAGGACGAATTCCCCCGGATCGCTGATGCGTATCTGGATCAGTTCGTGTTTGCGGCTGACCGCGCGCATGGCGCGGTCGACCACTATACCGCCGCGCGGCAGCAGAAAATCGGAAATGACGAAGGCCACCGCATGCTTACGGCATACCCTGGCCAGAAAAGCCACCGCGCCGGCGATATCGGTGCCGCGATGCTGGGGCGCATGCGTGACGATCTCTTTAATGACCCGCCAGACATGACCGCTGCCTTTTTTGGGCGGAATATAGCGTTCCACCTGGTCGGTAAACAAGATGGCGCCAACCTTGTCATTGCTGCGGATGGCATTGAATGCCAGGATCGCCGCGGTTTCCACGGCGAGCTCCTGTTTGCTTTCCGGCCGGGTACCGAAACGTCCGGACGCGCTCAAATCCACGAGCAGCATAACGACCAGTTCGCGTTCTTCGCGGTAGCGTTTGATAAAGGGCCTGCCCAGGCGCGCCGATACCTTCCAATCGATGCTCTTGACCTCATCGCCGGGCGCATAGTCGCGCACCTCTTCGAATTCGATGCCGGCCCCGCGAAACACCGACCGGTACTGCCCGGCCATGAGGGTGTTGACCATGCGCCCGGTGCGAATGTGAACTTTTTTGATTTTTTTGATGATGTCGTGGGGAAGCATGGGTCCGTTTGCCGGTTGGTTCGTCAGGTTGTTTGCCCAAAAGGGCCGTTAATCCGTTGCCCGGTTATTCGTTGTCCGTTAACTTGCGTTTCCGGAATATGGTGTCAGAAACTTCCCCATTTACGGGTAAACGGGCCAACGGCTTACGGTACCGGCACAGCATCAAACAGCCGGGCGACGATCTGATCGGGGGTGATATCTTCGGCTTCGGCCTCGTAGGTCGGAATGATGCGATGGCGCAGCACCAGCGGGGCGATGCTTTTGACATCCTGCGGTGTGACATAAGCCCTGCCGTTCAAAAAGGCGTGTGCCCGAGCCGCCAGGCTCAGGAAAATAGTGGCACGCGGCGAGGCGCCGTATTGGATGTATTCGGCAATGTCGAGGCCCAGCTTCGCGGGTTCGCGGGTGGCGAAGACCAGTTCCACGATGTAGTCGCGCAGTTTGTCATCCATATAGATATCGTTGATCAATGCGCCGACGGTGTCGATCTGTTCCGGCGCCAGAACAGCTGCCACCTGAGCCGGCGATTCGAAACCGACGCGCTGCATGATCAGCTTCTCCTCGGCTCTGTCCGGGTAATCGATCAGCAGTTTTAGCATGAAGCGGTCGACCTGGGCCTCGGGCAATGGATAGGTGCCCTCCTGTTCGATCGGATTCTGCGTGGCCAGCACCAAGAATGGATCCGCCAGGCGAAAGGTGGTTTCGCCGATGGTCACCTGACGTTCCTGCATGGCTTCGAGCAGCGCGGACTGGACCTTGGATGGCGCCCGGTTTATTTCGTCGGCCAGAATGATGTTGTTGAACAAGGGGCCTTTTTTGACGATGAAGTCGCCCGTTTTGGGACGGTAAATCTCCGTGCCGATCAGGTCGGCGGGCAGCAGATCGGGTGTGAATTGAATCCGTTTGAAGTCGGCCCGTACCGTTTCCGCCAAAGCCTTGACCGCACTGGTTTTGGCAAGGCCGGGCACGCCTTCGATGAGAATGTGGCCTTTCGCGAAAAGACCGATGAGCAGTCCGTCGATCAAATCCTGCTGACCGATGAGAACTTTGCCTATTTCTGTACGGATGCGATCGACCAGCACATGCTGCTGTTCGATCCGTCGGGTCAACGCTTCCACGTATCGCTTCTCCTTTGAGCGTGTGCAGGAAAATGGGTACCAGACAACCGTGTACCTTAAAAAAGATCGATGGGGCTTGTCAAGATGAACGCTTGTGAAGCCCAGGGCAATCGCATTTGCGTATGGGCCGCATTTCAGAAATGGAACATCGTTCTTCCTCGAGAGCGAACCTTGTGCTCGTCCGATGCGTAATGTCGGTCAATTCCGGGGCGAATGGACATCGTGATAGTCGCGGTGCCCGTTGTAGGGGCGACCGGCGGTCGCCCGCGCGAACCACTGAATTTGAGTCATCGCACAGGCTGGCGCGGCCTTTTTTCTCCCGCACCCATGATTGCCTGCCCTGCCGGCTTTGCACCCGCACCGGGCGACCGCCGGTCGCCCCTACAGGTGGGATCCCCTGCGAGAACAATTTCAAATGCGGATACCCTGTTGTGAAGCCCAGGGCAATCGCATGTAAACCTTGGCACCCAGGGAGTTCTTATGAGTTCTTTACTTGGCGCCATATCTATCGTGCTGAAACCCCGGTGATTCGGGTGGGTGGTCCGCGCCACCCGAATCACCTCCTCCGTGCCAATCCCGAACACGAATTCGGTATCCTGAGAGAGTTTTTTACATGCGATTGCCTGTTTTGAAGCTTTGTGCAGCCCAGGGGGCGCCTGGCTTGATCAAAGATACCTAAACATCGCTGGCCCCCTACGGGTGAAACGTGGATCCTTCGGCCCGCAGTATGCTAAACGACGCCTTGTGCGATTTGCCAAATCCATAGAGATGGCTAAAGTCCCTTTTTAAAAGGTAATCAGCCCCAGCGTGCAGACGCTGCCACTCATTTTTTTCAGCAAAGGAGAGACACGCGTGAAAAAGGTGCTCGGATACTGGACAGGGGTAATGGTTCTGATCTTGATGGGGTGTAGCGACACGCCGACCCACAGCGCCAACCCTGTCCGGCAGATGGCTATTGGCCAGTTCGACCGCATGATCACATCCGCGGATTTCAGCGGCCTTGTCGTGGTGGTCGCCGCATGGTGTCCGCCCTGCCGCGAAGAGTTGCCCGATGTCGCCCGCCTTTATCGCGGCGGACTCCCCGAAGGTTTAAAAATTGTGGCTCTCAGCCTGGATGAAGGTGATGCCAAGCCCGTTCAGCGCCTGGTCGCTGATCTGAATCTGCCGTTTCCGGTCTATATGGTTGGCATGCCGGCCGCGGCCCATTATAAAATTGTCGGTGTTCCGAGTGTCATGACGGTCAAAGCCGGTCGCATTCTGGAAAAAATTCCAGGTAGACAAACACCGGCTCAATTAACCGCCCGGATAAAGTCCCTGACCGATACCGATTGAAAAAGCGTGTAATTGTCGAAAACGACCGGTGGGGGATGACCCTGCGGTCATAAACAGAGAGCGCCCTCCGATCGGATAAGGCGCTCGATTTTGTATAGCAATGTCCCCAAAGAAACGTTCACAAAAGTCGCAGGCGTCGTCAAAACCATGTGCGACCGAACAGGCTGTTAAGCGAACCTGCCGAAGCGGTGCACCGATGCAAGCGTCTGAGCGGCCGCTTAAACCGCATCTTCTATATCGCCGCTGTCGTCATCAGCCACCTGGATCGATGATTTGAGCTCTTTGAGCACTTTATCGTCCTCAAAATCATCATCGATGGCATCATCCAGCAAGGTGTCTACATCGACCTCTTCATCCACGTCCTCATCCACCTCGGGCGGAACGACGATGTCCTGGTTAAAGAGATCCTTGTCGTCGAAAAAAAGCTCGGCCGATTGATTGCCGTTATCGCCCAAAAGTCCATCAATCGCTTCGGCAATGGCTTGGGCGAACATGGTCGGCGGATACATATTGTTGGTGCGAATGACATTGATCACTGCCTGATGGCCTTCTTTCAGGGCGCCTTGGATATGCTCCTGTGAATAGGTCTCTTCGCACAGCAAGGACATCATCTCTTTGTCCAGTTCAGCGTATTCGCGCACGATCAATGTTTTTTGATCGTCATCCCGAAGGATGGCATACTTTTGTTTCATGATGGATCTCCTTAAATACCCCAGGGTTGGGGCAAGAATTATCGTCGGCCACCTAAATCACCAATGTGGACCGATGTCAACTCCCAATTAATCATATCTGTAAAGAGCTTTGCATATAGGGGAATCCCTGTAATTCGCCTCGATAAGCGCGACCCGCGCTATTGCCGGTGTCACTGGATTGATCGACAACCGGAAAATTAATGAAGGCCGGAAATGGCCCCATGGAGGGTCTTCGAAAACCTTGTGCCGGTGAATATGAACCTTATGTATACAGCGTTTTTATCTGTGCGATACTTCTAACGATGGCGGCGATATTTAAATTTGGGCACAAAACCTGTTGACGCTATAGATGCTGGGTGTTAAAAGCGAATCTGCTTTGCGGGAGGGATGGCCGAGTGGTTTAAGGCGGCGGTCTTGAAAACCGTTGAGCGAAAGCTCCGTGGGTTCGAATCCTACTCCCTCCGCCAGTTTCGTTGAGTCGTTCAATGGTCGATTCGTTCCGTGTAAGAATCGTAAGCAAGCAACGAGACAGCGCACGAATCCACGATTTATCGATTTGACGATTAAACAAACCTGCAAAGGAGAGATGGCCGAGTCGGTCGAAGGCGCTCGCCTGCTAAGCGAGTGTGTGAGGAAACTTGCACCGAGGGTTCGAATCCCTCTCTCTCCGCCATTTTCAGTATCCTGGCCCAACCGGTGCAACCGGCTGGGCTTTGTGTTTTTACGATGGGATATATGACTACATATGTTTCACAAAAAATGGTAAGCAATCCCTAAAAGATATTTTAGGTGTTCCTCAAAAGGAGAATAGGCATCGTGGAATTTAAAATAAAGGAATTGATGGTCCCTCTTTCCGAATATGCAACTGTTTCCATAGGTTCTACCCTGTTTGAGGCAATCCTGGCCCTGGAAAAGGCCCAAGAGGATTTCGATCATACCAAATACCGGCACCGCGCCATTCTGGTTTTGGACAAAGAAAAAACGGTGGTCGGAAAGCTGAGTCATTTGGATGTTGTCCGCGCGCTCGAGCCTGATGTCGAAGATGGGGATGAATTGAAAGAACTCGAAAAATTCGGTTTCGGCGACACGTTCATCAGGAGCTTGAAAAAACAGCGGCGTCTCAAGGCGGCCCCCTTGAAAGATCTTTGTGTCAATGCCATGCGCCTGAAAGTGGAAAATTTCATGCAGGCGCATAGCGAAGGCGAATATATCGAACAAGATGTCTCTTTTGACATCGCCATCCACCAGTTGGTCGCAGGCGATCATCTCTCTCTTCTAGTGACCCATGAAAAGAACATTGTCGGCATTTTAAGGCTGACCGATGTTTTTGCGGCCATATTTCACACCATGAAAGAGTGCGAAACGACATTACCTTAGGAGTGCCGATGAAAGAATTGTTGAAGCTTTTCGCCAGAATCATTCAAAGAACCAACATCAATCTTCGCGAGACCGGCTTTGATGTTAAGCCTTATGTCAACAACCTCATAAACTTGGACCATATGACCAAGTTTTATGCCTTTTACGGCATCACGCCAAGCCATCCGCTGAGTTTCGAATTTTTGCATTCCAGTTTGGCGGGCAGCTATTTTTTAGGAAAAATCCGTACGACGAATTCCATTCTCTATAAAAGCGATATCCGCGGGGACGAACTCAAGCAAAAGGGAGATGTCGTTCATTACAAAGGCTTTGATATCGAACTGCCCAAAGATGAAATGATCGATATCGAAGACAGTATCCTAATCAAAACGCTGGTGCACAATTTCTCGCACGATCCTGAGACCCTTGAAAAATTCTTCATCCGCAGTACGGTATCCACGCAATATGCCAATATCCATGGCTCGCCGACGGACGGCAGTTTTGTTGGCCCTTTCGCGACCATCGATCTGACCACGATGACCGATTGTGTGATCGGCGCTTTTTCATATGTACAGGCCAGTGAAATAAGTCATTTGAATGTCGCCCCCGGGACGATATGGGTGCGCAGTCCGGATGTGTTCAACTTCTGGTACCGCTACCCGGCTGAACAGTTAGCGCATTACATCTATTTCGAAGCAGGTAAGCCGCCCCAGGGATTGTTCATGGATTTTGTGGAAGACCGCAAAGAAGCGTTTCAACGTATTTTCGATGTGGTCAATATCGAACACCCCGTCAGTGTTCCCCACAATGCGTCACTGGATCGGTTCGCTGTCGTCAAGGCCAAAACGCATATCAGTGAAAATGTACTCGTTTCGCAGCGCGCTTTTTTACAAAATGCCTGGTTGGGCAAGGGCGCTAATGCCCAGGAGAATTGTTACATCATCAACTCTCGTCTGGAAGGCAATAATGTCACCGCCCATGGCGCCAAAATCGTGGAAGCACATTTAGGGCATCAGGTGTTTATCGGATTCAACAGCTTTTTAAGGGGTAGGGCTGATGCGCGACTGACCATCGGTCAGGATAGCGTCATCATGCCGCATACGATCATCGACATCAACAAACCCCTGAACATTCCGCCCGGATCCCTGGTTTGGGGGCTTATTAACGATCAAGCCTCATTAGAAGAAAACAGTGTCAGCCTGAAAGAATTTTCGAAGGTTCGATCCTTTTTCTCCAAAGGCCGGATGTTTTTCGAAGGAAACGGCGCCGCGTTCGTGGGAGTCTTCCGTGACCGTATCCAGCACATCCTGGAAGCCAATGGCGCCTTATATAATGGCGTGAAGAACAAGGGGCATGCGCAAAAAAATCAAAATATCTCCTTCAACACCATTCAGCCTTACCCCAATGGTGATTTCAGCGGTCTTTACCCGACGATCCTGATCAAGCCGTGAGCAGGGCGACACGCCCGGATCACCGGCGTTTGACACCCGAAAGTTGAATTACTTAAAAAAATTTAAAAAAGCATGCAAGTTGGTCAACGGATGGGGCGGGCAACCGGGGATAAACAGATCCACCGGCATGAGTTTTTCTAATCCATCGGTCGTTTCCGGACTGCCCCGGAAAGGGCCGCCGCTGATGGCGCAGCTGCCTACCGCGATCACCACCTTGGGAGCCGGTACGGCCTCGTAAGTTTGCAGCAAAGCGGTTTTCATGTTGCGCGAAATGGGGCCCGTGACCACGATGGCGTCGGCATGCCGTGGAGAAGCCACAAAGTTGATGCCGAAACGGGCCAGATCGAAGAACGGGGTGGCCAGCACATTCAAATCCACCTCACACGCATTGCATCCGGCCGCCGACACCTGTCGCAACTGCAACGAGCGGCCGAAAAGGCTTTTGAAATGCTTTTTGGCGTGATCGGCCAAAGCGGGTAAGTCACCGCCCGTAATCAGGTCGCGGCGGTGGGCCGTGGAGAGTTCGAAATTGCGTGTGAAGCTTATAAAACCGCCTTCGCAAAGGCGTTCGCAGGTGCCGCAGAAGATGCATCGCCCCATGTCGATGGTGCGACCCGTCGCATCGATGGCATCCTGCGGGCAGGCTGCCGCACATTGCTCGGCCAAAGCCAGGGACGCCTCGGGATTGACCTTCGGCAGTCCACGGTAACGTGCCGGCAGCTCGATTTTGGTCTTTGGATAGGTGCTGGTGCGGTAGCCCTGTTCGAATCTGTTTTTTAGTATGGTGAGCATATTGGTTTCACTTCAGCCTTTTTTTATGCTTATGTCCCGCCGTTTTGAAGACCCCGATTACAAATCGAACCCGCAGTAGGATAGATTAAAACTCTTGTTGTTGAGCGGAAAATCCGAAATGCCCGTATTTCTCAGCGCCATGGCCAACCCGTTCCAATTGTGAAAGGAAGGATCCTTGACCTTGTAACGTTCAATGTTGCCCGCCGGGTCGGTCAACAGGCAATGCGACAACTCTCCGCGCCAGCCTTCGTTGAGCGTCACCACGAACGAGGATGGCGCCAATGGCGTCATGTCGGCGGGAGGTACACATTCGGTGGCGATCGGTTGGGCGAGCAAAGTTTGAATCATCGCGATCGATTGCAATACTTCGCTGGCACGAATGCGCGCCCGGGACAGGACATCGCCGCCGGTCTGCATGGATAACGGAATTGCGATATGCGGGTACTGTTCTGTGGGAAAATCCCGGCGCACATCATAGGCCAACCCGCTGGCGCGTCCGGCGGGGCCGACCAGCCCCAATTTGGCGGCGTCCGCCATACTGACCACGCCGCAATCCTCGAACCGCGAACGAACGCTGGAGGTTTGAAACAGAAGTTCGATGGTATGGGCCACCTGGGGTGTCAGCTCATTCAAGCGTCCGCTCAATACTTTGCGGTCTTCATCGGTTATTGGAAAAAGGACGCCACCGGGGCGCACCAATCCCTTGCCGAGCCGATTGCCGCAGATCCACAGTGTCATATTTAGAAAATCGCCGCGCATGCGACCAAAATAATTGGCTGGCGGCAAGAAGGCCACATCGCCGCTCAAGGCGCCCAGATCACCGGCGTGATTGGCAATCCGCTCCAATTCCAAGGCGATAGTGCGGATGATCCGCGCCCCCGCGTCGGGCGCACGACCGCTTAAGGCCTCGACCGCCTGGGCCATGCATAGGCTGTGGCCGATGGTGGTGTCGCCGGCAATGCTTTCGGCCAAGGTGGGCAATCGTTTGAAATCGGCCGCGCGCAATAGCTGCTCGACCCCGCGATGCTGGTATCCGAGCTGAATTTCCAGATGCAACACCCGCTCGCCAATGCAATTGAAACGGAAATGGCCTGGTTCGATGACGCCGGCATGCACCGGTCCGACCGCGACCTCGTGAATCTCCTCGCCCTCAACCGCATAATAGGGATAGTTGCCGGGGATATCGTGTTCATACGCGTTGCCGAAAATGTCGGCAAGCCCTTCCTGGTTGGCGTGGTAGCGTACCATCTTCAGCCAGGGATGGCCTTCCGGTCGCAGGCCGAACTGCTCGGCGATTTCACGCTCGAACATGTGGAAGGGTTCACAGACTGCGGTCAGCGATGGAAAGGTGTGCGGTGCATCGCAGGTGGCCACCAGCAAGTGCTGGGTGCGCAGCACAACCGCCAGCCGAATCTGCTGCCCGGTTTTGTAGGCAAAAAAGTGTACTACCTGGGCGCCGTCTGCGACCCTATCGAGCGCTGCGTTTCTGAAATCATCGAAGGCCAGGTCAGGGATGGACGCGATGGCGACCGCTTTGCCGTTGTCGATTTGAAGAAAACCAGGTTTCATTTAGATTCCCCCGCCAATGGTCGCCACTGCAAGGCGTATTGTCTCGTACAGGGTGTCCGGCATCCAGAAGCAAAGGACCACCGAGGTCACCAGCAGTACATATTGTGGCCAGATCATGGTGGGCTGTTCTTCCATGCGGATGGTCGACGGGGACGGCCCGAAAGAGATTCTGATGATATGTTTGATGAAACCGGCGAAGATCACGCAAATACTCAGGATGAAAATGCTGACAGCCCCGTAGTGGCCGGCGCGGAAAGCTGCGATGATGATGAACAGTTCGCCGAAGAAAATCCCGAACGGCGGAAAACCGGAAATACCGGCGAAGCCGCCGAAAAGAGCCACGAAGGTTTTGGGCATGCGCTTGGCCAGCTGACCAGTGCCCTCGATCGCACGGCTGGCGTACCCGATCAATATGTTGCCGGAGCACAGAAACAAGGAGGATTTGATCAGACTGTGATGGATCAGGCACAGCATGGCCCCATAGGCGCCCAGGCCGCCGATGCCGGTGCCGAAAGCGATGATGCCCATGTTTTCGATGCTGGAATAGGCCAGCAAGCGTTTGTACTCGGTTTGTTTCAAGATAAAGGTTGCCGCGGCCACGATGGAGGCCAGGCCGAAGACCATCAGGATGGTGCCTGAAAAATCGCCCAAGCCGGCAGCATGCATGATTTTATTGGTTTTGAAAATGCCCAGGTAGGCGCAGTTGAGCAGCACGCCGGAGAGCAGGGCCGAGGCCGGGCTGGGAGCCTCACTGTGCGCATCGGGCAGCCAGGTGTGCATGGGCGCCAATCCCATTTTGGTGCCATAGCCGACCAGAATGAAGATGAAGCCGGTTTTCAGCCATAAAGGATCAAGACGTCCGGCTACTTGGGTCAGGCTGGAAAACGACATCGGGGCATCGACATTTCCGATGTCCATGGAGAGCGCGATCAGCACCGATCCGAGCAGGGCCAAGGCGATGCCCACCGAGCAGATCAGCACATATTTCCAGGTCGCCTCTATCGAAGCGCCCGAGCGATGCGTATAGATCAGCGGGGCGCTGGCCAGGGTGGTCGCCTCGATGGCGATCCACATGACCATGATATGGTCCGAGAGCGTGACCAGGGTCATCGAGCCGAGGAACAGCAGCATCGACCCGGCAAAGACATGCTCCGCATGGATTTCGGCGGCTTCTAAATAAGAACGGGTGTAGATGGCGATCAGAAAAAAAAGCAAAGAGATGACGATCAGCGACAGAAGGCCCTCGGGTGTCACGGCAAAATAGTCGTTCAGCAACGCCTCCGGCCGGTAAATCCAGAGCAGCACGGACGACACGAGGTGAACGGCCCCGGTCAGCACCAGCAGCAGGCGGCCTGAGGTGCGCGGCAGGAAAAAGGCGAGAATGCCGGCAACGAGCGGAATCAGAATAATGGTTTCAACCATGAGCCGGTCCTATTCCTTTAAGGTTCTCAAAAGAGTCGTATTCACATCATTGAAGGTTTTTTTGATATTCTGCAGGATGATGGCCATGATCATGACCCCGGCCAATACGTCCAGAAGAATACCGAACTCGACGATATGTTGCGCGCGCATGGAAAAGGTCGTACCCACCAGATAGATACCATTTTCCATCATGATGTAGCCCAGCACCATGGCAATGGCGTTGCGCCGGGCCATCAACAGGAACATGCCGGCCACGATCAGGGTGATGGCGCTCGGCAGCAGCAGAATATACCCTTTGCCCACCGGCAAATTGAATTTGGGACTGACATAGATGGCCGCCACGATCAGCACCAGGCCGGCCAGCAAAGAGGCATGATAACCAACGACGGGTTCCACTTCACGGTGGATGGCCACTTTCTTGATGGCCCGGGAAAGATAGACCGGAATGCCGATGCCGCGAATCATGAGCGTGGCCAGGGTAAAAACGATCCCGCCCCAGGTCATCTCATGGCCCATGAAAAGCGGTACGATCGACACAGCCACGCCCTGAAATGCGATCACTTTGATCAAAGCCGGCAGGCGGCTGGAGCCAAAGGAGATGAGCACCGACAGCAGCACCATGGCCAGCAGGGTATCTACAGGATCCATCATTTAATAAACTCCAAGGTGATGACGGTTGCAAAAAAGACCAATGCAAAAGAGGTCAGGACAAACTGCGGCACCTTGTCCATGCGATAGCGCGCCATCACCGATTCGGTCACGCCGATCGCCATGTAGACCAGACAGAGCACCCCAAAGAAAAAGATCAGGTCGAGCAGAGGAACATCGAATGTCCATGGGCACAACAGGCGCGCCACCAAAGTGGCGTAAAAGAAAAGTTTGTAAAAAGCCCCCAGTTCAATGAACGCGAAATCAGGACCGCTGTGATCGAGAACCATCACCTCATGAATCATGGTCAATTCCAGGTGCGTGGCCGGGTCGTCAACCGGAACCCGTGCGTTTTCGGTCAGCATGACAATGAACAGGGCCAATACCACGAACAGCAGGGGCGCACCGGCGCTCTGCCATAGCCCCAGCGGTTGCGCGCCGGCGAAATACGCCGCCAGATTCAGCTCGCCGGTCAGAATATAAAAAAGGATCAGCATCATGAACAGAGCCGCTTCGCAGATAATCGGGAAAAAAGCTTCGCGCGCGGCACCCATGCCTTCGAAAGGCGAAGCGGTATCCAGGGCGGCGGCAATCGTGAAGAAGCGCGCCAGGGCCATCAGGTAGATGACCAGGATGATATCGCCATTGAATGAGATCAGCGGCGGGTGGCCGGCGATCGGCAAAAACAGCAGGATCATCACTGCTGTGCACAATGATACCAGCGGGCCCAGTTTGAAGATCAGGGTGGTGCTGGTGCTATAGACCGATCCTTTTTTGAACAGCTTGATGAGGGTATAATAGTTGATCAGCAGCGGCGGGCCCTTTTTACCGCCGAAAAAGGCTTTTACTTTCAGGATCATTGCCGAGTAGAGCGGCGCCAGCAGCAGGGCCGAAACTAGAAGAACAACCGATTGCATTGCAACCTCTTTCAGCAGGTGTTGTGGCTCAAGGCCATCCCGGTCTTAAACGAAAAACAGAGCGACAACGATAGCCAGTAAAATGTATCCGATGTACAGGTGAATGTCGCCATGTTGCAGCCAGCGCAGTTTGTCGAACAAAAAGAGAACCGGTTTTACGATCAGACGGTCCATCTGGTGCTCAGCGATATCCCGTGTCCGGCTTTGGTAATGGGTTTTAACAGGAAAGCGGCCAATGACTGGCGGATGATCTTCTTCGATCGGAACCAGCGGCTTGAAAAAGGCCAGAATCGAAGCGGCATAGGAACTGCCGGTATATTGCATCCGCGCTGACGGTTGCGTAAAGCCGCATCCCCAGGTGCCCGATCGGGTGACCGTCTTGCCGCTGTAAAGAAGTTTGCGCAGGGCCAGCAGGATCAGGAACACTGCGAAAAGCACCACCGCAGCGCGGGTGATGGTGGCGGTGATCTGTATAAAAGGTGTCAGGGGGATCCGCCCATAGCCGAGCTGCAATGGCTCGACCGCCTGGATGGCCATGGTCAGGAAGGCGGTTGGGAATACGCCGATGACCACGCAAGCCGCCGCTGCCACGATCATGGGAAGCAGCATGGTCGGCCCTTGTTCAATCGCCTGCGCCGACGGGCTGCGTGGTTCGCCCTGAAACACGATTCCGAAAACCCGGGTAAAAGCCGCCAGGGCCAAACCACCGATCAGCGCCATGCCGACGATGGCCAGCAGGCTTAATACAAAATTGGTTTTTCCCAGGGCGATGCCATTGAAGGCACCGATATAAATCAAAAATTCACTGACGAATCCATTGAAGGGCGGCAAGCCGGGTATGGCCAGGGCACCGATCAGAAAGGTGGTTCCGGTAATCGGCATGCGCTTGATCAGCCCGCCCAGGTGATCGATCACACCGGTGCCGGTGCGGTGAAGTACCATGCCGGCGCCCATGAACAGCAGCGATTTGAACAACGCGTGATTCAAAACATGAAGCAGGCCGCCCGCGAAACCAAGAACCGCCATGATCGGTTTGCCCGCTGAAACGCCGATCATCCCGACGCCCATTCCGATTAAAATGATCCCGACATTTTCCACGCTGCTGAAAGCCAGCACTTTTTTGAGATCCTTCTGGCCGAGAGCATAAATCACCCCCATCACGCCGGATACCAGGCCTGCGGCCAGGACGATCTGTCCGAGCACCGGCGCATGCCACTCCAGAATCGCGTAAAGACGGATGATACCGTAGATGCCGGTTTTGATCATCACACCGGACATCAGCGCGGATATGTGACTGGGGGCCGCCGGGTGGGCCTGTGGCAGCCAAATGTGCAATGGAAACAGGCCCGCCTTGGAGCCGAAGCCGACCATGGCCAGAATGAACACCAGCAGTTTGATCGCCGCGGGCATACCACTGGCCCCGGCAAAGGCAAAACTTTCCGTGCAGGCGTACATAACGCCGAAGGCCGCCAGGATAAACATGGCCCCTACCTGCGAAAAGACAGCATACAAAAAGGCGGCCCTGCGGTTTTGTTCCTTTTCATAACTGTACACCACCAGGAAAAACGACGACAGAGACATGATTTCCCAGCAAAGAAGGAAGGCGATCATGTCGTCGGCAGTGACCACCAGCGCCATGGCGGCGATGAGCAGACTGAAAAAAAGGTAGTGGACGGCGGTACGGACCGCGTGGTCGGATTTGTCCATGTAATGGAAGCTGTAAACAGCGGTTAACCCGGAAACGGCAAAGATGGCCACCAGGAAAAAAGCAGATAAGCTGTCGGATGTAAATGTGATCGGAACCGTGTTGAGAAGGTCGACGGTGGCCGTGACCGCAACCGGCGCATAGAGCTGGCGCGCCGCATCGACGAGTCCCAGCAAGCTGCCTGCTGCAATCAGAGTCGCGCCCGCGCCGCGCATCAGGAGGGGGCGGCGCCATAAAAACAGGGGCAAGATGCCCCCGCAGGAAATGATCAGCAAAGATAGGAAAAATGGTTGCATGGTGTTCCCTGCCGCAGGATGAAGTGTAAAGGGGGCCAAAAAAAGGTTTAATAAGTCAAGCCAGCAAGCGAGTCAACACTCTTTGGCGAGCTACTCTAAGCATTTGCGTCCTTTCAATTCTTGTTGATTATTTCATAAGTGGCGCTGCGGGCCTCCGAAAAATGAATGGGACCATGTCAGGGCATGCGATCGATTTTATCACTTTGCGTGTTGGTCTTGAGCCGTTCGATCTCTTCCCTGGCGCGCAGGTATTTCTCGGTGGTGATGCGCAGGCGTTTTGCCAGCACCTCGGCAAATCCGCGAAAAATGACATATCGGAATACAAAACGATTTTCGCTGGGCAATCCATCCACATTGGAGATGTCGATTTTCAGGCAGGTCGATTCATCCAGAGCGTACACCGATGCGGAAAGTTCGCTGCTGCCCATGTTGCCCATTTCACCGAAAACATCGCCCGTGCGTTGCAGCAATGCCAACTCGGACCCTTTTTTGACGATTCGCAAGCGCCCGGATATCAGATAGTAAATCCAGCCGTCATAGAAGCTTTCCTGCACGATCAGATCGCCGGGTTTATAGCGGACGATTTTGCTGATCCGCAGCAACTCTTTCAAATCATTCTCATCGAAGGATTCAAGGGCTGGCAGCGTTTTGATTTTTTCGAAAATATCAGCGCTATTGTTTGTTTTTCCGACAGAACGCATGGCGGAATCTCCTTTGTAGCCGATTTCAATTGGTACTGATAGCATCCCTTTGGGTCTCAAATCAACGGCCGAGTCGTGGAAGGGACTTACGTCGGCTCTTTATACACCTTCAGTCTTTACGGCGTCCCCGCGACGCGCCTGAAACTCTCTGGGCGTCGGCAATCGCATGTAGTAAATCACGCTTGCAGAATTTTTAAACGGGTATTTATGATCCCAAACTGCTTTCAGGCGTTTGGTTTGTAAACCGCCTTTAGGGGTGCTACCATGTGGCGTAGGATCCCGAAATTTTCCCTCCAGGTAGTGGGCATCGCCCACCATTTATTTGCAAATAATCATAGGTGATCTGTGGTGCGGATGGCTCTGAATGACACGATGGCTGGCAACGCCCCGTCCTATCCATAAGTGTTGATGAAAAATCATGTCGGATTAACGCCGCGCCAATACAAAGGTGCGACTTGCTTTTTTATCGTGCTAACTTACCGGCGCCAGAAATTCCTTGCCCTGCCGGAAAACCGGCATGCTTTGCGAATCCCTTCAATCCAGCGCCTATGGTGGTGGGCAATGCCCACCCGACAACTCATAGCAGCACGCTACGTGCCAAGGTTTACATGCGATTGCCCTGCGGGGAGCCCCGATTGATGTTGACAAAATAGCGCTTTCTTAATAGGTATACCCCCTTGATCATGCAAGGGCATATCCAAAAGGCGGTTTTGCCTTTAAAATCAATATAACACCGAAAGGAGATCAACAATGGCAAATCTTATTCCTCCTCATGGCGGCAAAGGCCTGACCGTTTGCCTGCTGGAAGGCGCGGAACTGGAAGCTGAAAAGAAAAAGGCCGCGGGCCTGAAAAAAGTTACCATCTCCCCGCGCGTCAAAGGCGACTTGATCATGATCGGCATCGGCGGTTTCAGCCCGTTGACCGGTTTTATGACCAAAGCCGACTGGAAAAGCGTTTGTGAAAAATTTCTGCTTGCCGACGGTACTTTCTGGCCGGTGCCGGTGACCCTGGATGTCAGCAAGGCCGACGCTGACGGTATCAAGGTTGGCGAGGAGATCGCCCTGTTCGATCCCGAGGGCAACGAGATCATGGCCACCATGAAGGTCACCGAGAAATACGAGATGACCGACGCCGACAAGAAATGGGAATGCGAAAAGATCTTCATGGGTGAAGGCACCAAGACCGCCGAAGATTTCTGGAAGATCGCGAAGGAAGATCACCCCGGCGTTCAGATGGTGTTTGGCCAGAAAGAGTTCAACCTGGCCGGTCCCGTCAAAGTGCTCAGCGAAGGTGAATATCCCAAAAAGTATGCCGGCGTCTATCATCGTCCGGCCGAATCCCGCAAGATTTTCGAAGAGAAAGGCTGGTCGGAAGTCGCCGCGTTGCAGTTGCGCAACCCCATGCACCGCTCTCACGAATATCTGTGCAAGATTGCGGTCGAAGTGTGCGACGGCGTCTATATCCACTCCCTGGTCGGCAACCTGAAACCGGGCGACATTCCTGCCGAAGTGCGCGTGAAATGCATCGATGCCCTTGTAAAACATCATTTTGTCGAAAAGAACGTCGTGCAGGGCGGCTACCCGCTGGATATGCGCTATGCCGGTCCGCGCGAAGGGTTGCTGCATGCCACCTTCCGCCAGAACTACGGATGTTCCAAAATGATCATCGGTCGTGACCATGCCGGCGTTGGTGATTTCTACGGTATGTTCGAAGCGCAGACCATCTTCGACAAGATTCCCAAACCCGAGGGCGGCAAGGCCCTGCTGTGCACCCCGTTGAAGATCGACTGGACCTTCTATTGCACCAAGTGCGATGGTATGGCCTCTTTGCGTACCTGTCCGCACGGCAAAGAAAACCGCGTGCTGCTCTCCGGCACCATGCTTCGCAAGATTCTCAGCGAAGGCGGCGAGATGCCCGATCACTTCGGTCGTGATGAAGTTGTCGCTATCTTGCGCGAATACTACCAAGGTCTGACCGAAAAGGTTAAGATTAAGACCCACAAAGCCGCTACCGGCGAGTAATATCCCGCAAGCCGGTTGCTTAAAATTTAAAACGGAGGAGAGCATTCGCTCTCCTCCGTTTTATTTTCAGGTTTTCAAATGCCTGCGATCCGGTGGGCGGTTCGCGCGAACGACCCGCCCACCATCCGCGTGCTTAGCGGGGAACTGTTACGGGCATGCCCATCAACGGCCACAGGATAAAAACGGCTATTCCGATAACCACCATCAGCAAGAGACTCGCCGGAAGGCCGTAGAGGAAAAACTCTCCCGGGGTAAATTGTTTGGAATCGTAGGCAATCGCATTGGGTGCCGCACCCACGAGCAGAAGGAAGGGCATGCCCGCAGCGACCAGCGATGCAAACAGAATTACCTCGCCGGCAACGCCCAGATAGGGCGCAATGACGAGGGCGACCGGCAGCGAAATGGCGATCGCGGCCACGTTCATGATAAAGTTGGTCATCATCAGGACGAAAAAGGCGATACCCATGATAAACACGAACCAGTTGGCTTTTTGAAACAGGACCAGCCAATTCACGGCCAGCCAGTTGGCTGCCCCGGTTTCCCACAGGCAGTTGCCGATGCTCATGGCCCCCCCGAACAGCAGGATGATGTTCCAGGGAATTTCTTCCAGGTCTTCAATCGTCAAAATGCCGAAAATGAAAAAGAGGATCGAGGAAATCAGGATGATGCCGGTTTTGTCCAACTGCTTCAAGGCGGGCACGAAAGATTGCAGGGACATGACCACGATGCAGGCGATCACGATGACGGCCGCCTTGATCTCTCTTGCCGTCAGCGGCCCCAGTTCTGAATTGAGCTGGCGCGCTTTTGCGCGCAATCCAGGAATAGACTTTTTCTCCGGCTTGAAAAACAGCATGAAAAAGCCCCACAGCAGGAACGTCATCGCCCAGCCGACGGGAGCCATGTAGTAGCTCAGCTGGAAAAAGGAAATTTCATGGTGCATAATATCATTGTAGAAACCCAGGGCCACGGCGCCGCGGGCGGCGCCCAGCAGGGTGACGATGCTGCCGGCGCCGGCCACATAAGCCATTCCCATGAACAACGCCTTGCCGAAGCGGGTTTTTTTATCTCCCTCACCGTAAAGGGCGTAAATGGATACGAGCAGCGGGTAAATTGTGGCTGCCACAGCCGTATGCGCCATGATGTGGGTCAGCGCGGCCGTGACCACGAAGGCGCCCAACATGATCATGCTGGTTTTTTCTCCGACGACCATCAACATCTTGTAGGCCAGACGCTTGGTCAACCCTGTTTTGGTGAAGACCAGCCCGATCATGATCGAGGCGAAAATGAACAGGACGGAAGGGAGCATGAAATCGGTGAAGGCCGTTTTGGCCGGCCGGATCAGAAAAAGCGCTTGCAGTGTGCCAATGGCCAGGCTGGTGATGCCAATCGGCACCACCTCGAACACCCACCACGTACCGGCCAGGAGAAAAATCGCCAACGCCCCCTTGGCCTCACGGCTTAACACAAAATGTTTTCCCATCGGATCGATAGCGTCCGGCCAGGGCGGCATCCAGTAGACCACCGTAAAAAGAAGTACACCGAGAAGTAAGAACCCCATTTTTTTCCAGTCGATACTGTTGCGCATCGCCATTGTTTCGGTCGTCATTTATCCTCCTTATAAACCCAATTCGTGTGTCAGATCGGTAAGGTCGGTTCGTTCTAAAGGTTGCACTCTTTCATTGTGTGGAACACCGCCGCGAACACATCGGTCAGGCGCAGCAGGCCGATAATTTCATCGTCCCGGGTGACCAGCAATGATTGGTGGTGCCCGATCACCAACAGGTGAATGGCTTTGTCGAGCGAATCATTTTCATCGATGTATTCGCCCTCGGTCGGACGGTGCATGTATTTGCCGACCTTTTCCTGTCCTGTTTTACGGCAGACATCATCCATGGGTTTGTTAAAGAGTTCATAGGTTTCCAGCATGGACATCAGGAACTTTTTACTGAAGCCCAACTTGGCCATGCCTCTCGAATCGGTCTTTATCTCCTGATACTTGGGCTCCAGGGCTGTCAGAACATCAATTTGGCCCAATTTACCGACAATTTTATGGTTCTTGTCTTCTACCAGAATAGCGCGGTGTCGATAGCGGGTTTGATCGAAATCCTGCTGGGCCTTTTCCAGGGTCATGACAGCCTCGAAGATGTTGGCATCTTCCGAAATCACGGCGTATTCCGAACGCGGTACCATCAAATCTTTGACTTTGAAACGTTTCACCTTCCACCTCCTGAACCGGCTGTGCCGGCGTGTTAAGTTTGCATGGTTGTATTTAGGTGCACGCGCAAGTGTTGCGCGAGAGTATTCGTTTTATCATAGTCATTGGACCTACCGCTTTAAACTCGTCTGTGGTAACCGCAGACGGATATCCTTTACTCCTGTGTTGGCAGCTGCCTGCTGGGTTCGGCAAAAGCATTGCGGACGCATATCATCAGTTCATCCAAGTCGAAAGGAATCAGAAAATCGTCGAAAGCCCCCAATCGCATGCCCTCGATGGACAAATCCAATTGGTCGCCCGAATTGATGGTAATGATTTTGACATCCGGGAACGCTTGGCGAATCGTGCGCATCATGGCGATACCTTGGCGCTTGAATCCTTGCAGACTGAGAAGAACCAGGCGGATCGGCGCGCCGGACAAGAGGGCAACGACTTGGTCTTCACGATCGGTCTCGGACACCAAGAAACCCTCTTGTTGTAAATGTTGGACGAGCGCCGTGCGCAGGCTGTTCTCCTTTTCAATGATCAGCAATTGCCTTTTCATGGTCCCATCACTGTTGCCGGTTGTCCCCATAGAAAATCATTAGAGAAGCAAGCCGTATGCCAGATGAAATAAACTAAAGAATCGGTAAGTTAGTAGGACTTATGGACAAAGTGCGAAGGTCGGGGTGCAAAATCGAACGAATTGAAACATTTATGAACCAAAATGAAACGAATCCGTACGGTCTTCTGCCGTTCGGGCGAGCTGCTGTCAAAAGGATTCATGCGTGGCGTTTGGGATGGCATTTCAGGTGATACAGAGGCCACCGGAGCAATCCAGCGCCAGGACCGAACACCGATCTAAGATCGTTTTGCGGACGAGAGGATATCTCCGGTGTGCAGACGGCCGGCTGCGTAGTGGCGCAAAACAAAAGAAGCCGGGCCAATGACGTTGTCAATGACCTCGACCCGTTTCCAGGTCAGGTAATCGTACACCTCCTGGTCAATGCCACCACAAATGACGGCCTGAACCCGTTCAGAGATCGCCATATGGCAGAGACGTTCGGCCGAAGGGCCCGGCAGGAGCAATACTTTTTCAATCAGGATGCGTCCCTCGGCATCACATTCTCCCATCAGCACTTCGGTGGCTAGATCGAAGCGCGGCGCCACCTCTTCACCGTGCAGGGGTATGAATACTTTGCGGGTCGTCATGAGGCATCGATTCCATATAGTTTGATTTTGCGCCACAAGGTACTGCGCGCCCAACCCAGTGCCTGGGAGGCTTTCATGCGATTGCCTTTGGCCTTGATGAGCGCATCCAGAATCATTTGCTTTTCAACCGTCGGCCAAGTCCCTTTGACCCCCTGCGGCTCGGGATGTGGCGGTGGGGGGCGCAATGGTTCGGGTATGAATTCAACGAGGGGTTGCGCCCGGTCCTCAGTCAGGTAGGCTGGCAAATGCTTGGGCGCAATCCTGCCTTCCTGGCAGACGTTGACGGCATATTCGACGATGTTGCGCAGTTCGCGTACATTGCCGGGGTAGGCATAGGCAAGCAGCAGTTGCAGGGCCTTGCCGGTATACCCGGACACGCTGCGATTCAATTTTTGCGAAAGGTGATTGACAAAATAGTCGAGCAGCAGGCGCACATCACCTTCGCGTTCCCGCAGCGGCGGAATGTGCAGGCGCATCACATTCAAACGGAAGAAAAGATCTTGTCTGAACCGGCCCTCGCGAACCATCTGTTCCAGGTTGCGATGCGTGGCGGCCACAATACGCACGTTGGCGGCAAATCCCTTGGTGCCGCCAAGAGGATAGACGACCTTGTCATCCAGGAAGGTCAGCAGCTTGACCTGCAAGGTCAGCGGCAGGTCCCCGATTTCGGTCAGGTACAATGTGCCGTTGTGGGCCAGGTGAAAGCGGCCCTGCTTGTTTTCAACCGCGCCGGTGAAAGCGCCTTTGGTGTGGCCGAACAGTTCCGATTCCAACAGCGTTTCGGGCAATGCGCCGCAGTTGATTTTGACGAAAGGCCCCTTGCTGCGGTCCGACTCCTGGTGCAGTGTGTCGGCCAGCATATCTTTACCGGTGCCGGTCTCGCCGGTGATCAGGACCGAAGAATCACTTTGGGCAATGACCGGCACGATGCGAAACAACTTCACCATTTGCACGCTTTGGCCCAGGATGTTGCTGAAACGATAGGCCTGAGCCGATTTGGCGCCCAGCTCCATCAGCGGACGCAAATCTTCGATGGTTTCGATAAAACCAATTTGTTGCTGCCGCAAATCCAACAAAGGTGCCAGGGTCACGCGCAGGGGAACCCGTTTGCGATCGCGATTGATCAGGTCGGTTTCGAAAGTGACCGGTGTCGTCATTGGACCGGGCTTTTCGGTCGGGCAGTCGCTCAAGCAGGCGCGGCAGCGCAGAACATTGTAGCACCGCAACCCCTTGGCAGCATCCGCAGATAGCCCGATCAGCGTCGACAGGGCTTGATTGCAGAACAAGGTCCGTCGTTGGATGTCGAAGATGATCACTCCCCACGGCAAGGCGTCCAGCATGGCGAAAAAGTCGATCGAGGGTTGGCCAGCCGACGGCGACTTGTTTGATTTCGATGTCATTGCGTTTGCCCGTTAGCCTGTTTCCACATTAGCCCCATTAGCTCGTTGGGGGCTTGCTCGATGTGCCTGCCGTGTCCACCGTCGTCTGTATCGCCTGGCATGCCAGCTGTACAAGGGCCCCAAACTACTGCCAACGGGTGCACAGGCCAATGGGTCAACGTACAAAAAAGGGGGTCAGGCCCAAACCGGCCACGACCCCCTTCAGATACTTTGCTAAACGCTACCTGCTATTTGCGCCCTGCATATTCCGCATAGGTCATGGCTACCGTACGGTAAACCAAGTGGGCCAATTTGGAAAAAGGTGTATAGGCAAACAGCGCCCAGACGAAGATCAAGTGCAGAACGTAGACGAGGGCCATCAGACCGTACATTCCGCCCAGGCGCAGCATCTCGGTGAGCAGGCCGGTTCCGCCCAGCAGCAGCACGAGGCCGATAAGGTACCAATCCTTATAGCTGGTGACCTGATCCTTCTGACCCATGCGCTTGGCGATCATCAGGATGCCGCCGATAATCAGGGCGATGCCGCCCAAGTTTCCCAGCCATTTGAACGGGTTGATCTGGCTGTAGGGGCCTTCGATGTGAAAGACCCATTCCGCCGCAAAGAAGGCACCGGTAACGATAAACAGGCCGATGAAGCCGAACAATACCATCATGTGAGCGGTGGCGCGTTCTTTGTTTTCGCCGCACTCTGTGAACCGGCCGTGTTTCATAATGGTCGGGACGGTTTTGATCAAGGCTTGAACAAAACCCACCGGTTCGATTTTCTTCTGGGTGGTCTTTCCTTCCAGCAGCGCATTGGCGTGAATGTCCGCCAGAAAACGCTTTAACCCCAAAGCGAAAACACCAATGGCGGCAAAGAAAGTCGGCACCATGATGATGTCGACCAGGTAGTTGCTGATGTAGTCGGCCTGCCACAGCTCATCGCCGGTCGGGGCGAAGTTGAGCCAGTTCACCCCAAACATCTTGAGGATCAAGCCGACCACCAGGAAGATGGCCACCGGTATGGCCAGCAGGATCGGCAACTTGGATGGGTCGTTGACCATTTTGCCCAAGGCGCGCGGGGTTGCGTACTCGGTCACGGCATACGCGCGGATCGCGGACAGTACATCGGCCGGCTTGGCGCCGCGCGGACATAGCGTGGAGCAGTCGCCGCAGTTATGGCACAACCAAATATCGGCATTGCCGATCAGGCGATCTTTCAATCCCCACGATGCAGCAATCATTTCCTTGCGCGGAAACGGCTTGTTGTCCGGGGAGATCGGGCAGGCCACCGAGCAGGTGGCGCATTGAAAGCATTTTTTAAGATCCTGCCCGCCGAGTTTGCCGACTTCTTTGATAAAGCCGACATCCGGTTCGACTAAATATGTTTCGGACATACAGTTACCTCCTAAATAGTCACAGCGTAACACAATAGCTGTTTCAATATCACGGGTCGGATCATTAGAAGCCCTTGAACGGGTTGGGACCCAAAGCTTCGACCGATTCAACGAAATCATTGATGATCTTGGGTACTTTGTCGTACTCGTCGATGGCGATTTCGAACTGCGCCACGCGCTCGACTTCCAATGCCAAACTGGCCAGGGCATCGCCGATTTTCTTCATACGAATGCCGGCCAATTCGCTGCCTTTGACAAAGTGACACTGGTAATCATCACCATGCTTGCAACCGAGCAGAAAAACGCCGTCCATGCCTTGCGACAGGGCATCTTTAATCCAGATCACGTTGACCGATCCCAAACAGCGCACTGGAATCAGACGCACGTCGGCCGAGTAAGAGAGCCTGTTGAGCGCGGCAATGTCAAGGGCCGGCAGGGCATCGTTTTCGCAGACCAGACCGAGAATGCGGATCGGTGGCTCGGAATAGTCGTCTTCGGAGGGCACCTTGATCGATTTGACCATCGAGCCGATGCTGTCGACGTTGTAGTCTGCAAATCCGATGATGCGTTCGGGGCAGGCACCCATGCAGGTGCCGCAACGCCGGCAGCGTGTCGGATTGGGCTTGGGCGTGCCTTTGGCATCGTCGTCCAAGGCACCGAAAGGACACTCTTCCGTGCAGCGTTTACACTGGGTGCAGCGCTGGAAGAAGAAGTCCGGGAAGGTCATGTCACCGGAACGTGGGTGAACGGCCACGCCGCGGTTGGTTGACTCGATGCACTGGATGGCTTTCAAGGCCGCGCCGGTCGCATCTTCCATCGACTCCTCGGTGGTCATGCTGCGGCGCACGGCGCCGGCGGAATAGATGCCGGTGCGCTGCGTTTCGTAGGGAAAGCAGATGAAGTTCGAATCGCAGTACCCATTGAACAGGCCGATGTCACGGAAAGCCGGTCCCTGGCGATAGGCCATGTTGACGATAGCATCGTCCTTGGTGACCGGAACCATGCCGGCGGCCAGAACGACCATGTCGGCTTTGACCTTGAGCTGTTTGCCCAGCAGGGTATCGCTGGCTTCGACGATGAAGCCGCCGCCGTTTTTGGATACTTTGAGCACATTGCCTTTGGTCAGGAAGATGCCCGGGTCCTGTTGCATGCTTTTGTAGAAGCTCTCGTTCAATCCCGGTGTACGCATGTGCTGATAGAAGATGAACGCTTTGCCATCTTCGTAGTCGTCACGCACGTATTTGGCCTGCTTAAGGGAAACCAGGCTGGTGACCGCGCCGGCATAGTCAAAGTCGCTGTCATCTTCATCTTTGTCGGGGCTTTGCACGAAAACGACGGATTTGGCCGGTTTGCCGTCGGAGGGGCGCACGACTTTGCCCTTTTTGGCAATCGCTTCGAACTGCGCATTGGTCACCACATCGGGGCTCTGGCCCACCCCCAGATGGGCGTATTTGTCGCCTTCGATGGTATCCGGCCGCCAACCGGCCGCCAATACCACGGCACCGAACAACTCGCCATTAGGGTCGAGCGTCAGGATGTCTTTGCGGCCTTCGTTGTACTCCAGGAACTTTTTGTGCAGGTTTTCGGCGTCCAGCTCCTTGCCGCTCTCATCCACCCGCATTTCAGGAGGCAGGGGGTACGGCACGTCGAATTCGATCTTTTCACCCGGCTTTTTGAATGAGACGGTGAACTCGCCCGGCTGACCTGCCAAACGTGCTACGACCGTGCCGGTTTTGACGGTGATGTTGGGTTCGGCCTTAACAGCCTGGATTTTGGCTTCGATGACCGGCGGTATCAATCGATCGTAAGGATCGGCCGTGGGCAGTTGACTGCGCCAGTTCAGCGCGGCGCCGCCCAGACGGTCTTCTTTTTCGACTACGGTTACGGCATAGCCGGCTTTGGCTGCATCCAAGGCGGCGCTCAGGCCGGTGATGCCGCCACCGATGACCAGAATTTTTCTGGAGAGATTGTCGACTTTGTACGGTTCGGGCAGCTTGACTTTTTCAACGCGGGCCATGCCCATGCGGATATAGTCTTCGCCCATCATCTGCACACGGTCGAAGTAGTCGCCGTCGGCTTTTTGCTCTTCGGTCAGCTGGGCGAACGTGTCGCGCGGATGGGACCAGACCACGCCTTCGCGCAGGTTGACCCGATCCACGATACAGCCGTCGAAGCGGAAGGTGTCATAGTTGACCCGCCGCGAGCAGGCGCACAGCACCAGCGTATTGACGCCGCCTTCGATCTCTTTCTTCAGAAAGGCGACTCCGTCGGCGCTGCACAGGATGGGATGCGTCTTGGTCGTGAGGCCTTCGTCTTCAGGCACGGCCTTGAGCGCTGCCATGTCGAGGGATTCGCTGATCCCACACCCTTCACATATATATACACCATATTTTTTATCCATGGATGACCTCCTACTTCCTTGCCAAGGTTTGGATGGCCTTCAGGGCCATGCCGGTCGCATTCTGATTGGATGACACCACGTCGGCGGGCTTGTGGGCACATCCAGCAGCAAACATGCCGCCTTTTTCATAATCATTGAGAATGAATCCGTCGGGGTTGTACTTAAGATCCGCTGGCAGCTTTGTATTGGCGGCCGTGGGCTGCATGCCGGTGGCAAGGACCACCAGATCCACGGTTTGTTTGATTTTCTCGCCGGTTACCGCATTTTCGGCCACAACGGTGATGTTCTTGGTGGCCGGGTCTTCGATCACTTCGGCGACCTTGCCTTTAATAAAAAAGACCTTCTTGTCTTCTTTTATTTTCTTGTAGAACGTTTCATAGCGCTGGCCGGGGGTGCGCAGATCGATGTAGAAAATATAGATGTTGGCATCCGGATAGCGTTCACGCAAATAGGTGGCCTGCTTGAGGGAAGCCATGCAGCAGATGTAGGAACAGTACGGCAGGTGGTTCTCATCGCGCGAGCCGGCGCACTGCACGAAGCCAATATTTTGCGGCGCCTTCTGGTCCGAGGGGCGAACAATCTTGCCCTGGGTCGGTCCATTGGGGGAGGCCAGACGTTCCATCATCATGTTGGTGATGATGTTGTCATATTGGCCGAAGCCCAAATTGTCGATGCGGCCCGCATCATAAGGTTCCCATCCGGTGGCCCAGACAATCGCGCCGGCCTGCAGGTTCATCGTCTTGGGCTGCATCTCAAGATCGATAGCGTCGTACTTGCAAGCTGCTTTGGCTTTCTGGGCATCATCGGTTCCAATGATCTGCTGCGAAAGAACGAAGCGAGGCGGAAAGGCCATTTCGAACGGCAGGTGCGCACCCTTGTGGGTGTCCATACCGAAGTTGAACTCATTGCTGATTTCAGTGCCGCACGCTTTGGCGCATTCGCCGCAGCAGGTGCAGCGCTCGTTCACATAGCGGGGATTGAGCCGTACGGCCACATTGTAACTGCCCGGCGTGCCCTCCACTTTTTCGACCTGCGCCTGGGTGAATACTTTAATGCGCGGGTTGTCTTTAATGCGGCGGAAGTTGATTTCCAGCCCGCAGGTCGGCGGACACAGCTTGGGGAAATATTGGTTCAACTGAGCCACGCGGCCACCCAAGTAGGGGTTTTTCTCCAACAGGTAGACTTCGTACCCCACTTCGGCAGCTTCAATGGCCGTGGTCAGGCCGCTGATACCGCCGCCCACCACCACTATGCTTCCACTCGCAGGGGCTTTATTTTCACTTGTCATGCTATCCCTCCGTGCGTTCTGATTTGGTAGAAGCAGTTCCTGTCGTCTCATTTGAAGTTCAGATCGGAAGCCGCTTCAAGACATTATACAACGTTGTTCCGGCCGCAGGTTCGGCTTGCAGGCGATACCCTTGGATCCTGAATCGTGCAGCTGAATCCTGGAGCCGACCGACTTGCTCCAGGATTCAGCTGCGCGCTTCAGCGCTGTTTACCGGATTTTTCGCTGAGCGCGGAAAGGCCGGCATTAGGGCAATCGCCTGAACCTGCTGCGGCAGGGTGTTTTAACGGGCTGAGGCAGAAACCACCCGCCAGGCGGTCGGGCTCCCTTGCAATTGCCTGTGGGAGCCGTTAATAAAAACCTCCAGGCGCACAAAGACGCCTGGAGGTATATCTGTGTCACTCAGTGTACAACTGACACCCATCCATTAGGGGATGATCTTGATGTAATCTTTTTTGAAAACATCCCATTCTTTCTTCGCCGGGTCAAACTTGGAGTTGACGAAGCAGAACCAGTTGGCATCATCCTGGCCGGGGTAATCGGCCTGATAGTAGAAGCCCGGGTAGCGGGTTTCTTTGCGGTACTGGATGTGACGCAGGTGAGCCTCCACCGTCCAAATACGGTGTTCGATTTCCCAAGCGCGCATCAGTTCGTGCAGGTCGCCGGCGGCCATTTTGGTGCAATCTTCGCGCATGGTCGCAAGCAGATCCATGACCACTTCCAGCATCTTGCTGCTGGTCTGATAGAAGGTCGCTGTACCGGCACCGTACTCGTGGGTGGCCTTCATCAACCGGTACATCATGCCGTTCGGCTTGATGTAGTTGGGGTTGATATCGGAGGCGGTCGTATAGGCAACGTTGTCCAGATAGGTACGGACAGGTTTGTAAACCATGTCGACCAGCTCTTCTTTGGTCTGCTTCAGGGTCGGTTTGAAATCCGCGTGATCCTTGGCGTAACGGACCATTTGTTTGGCGGCCATACGACCTTCGGCATGCGAACCGGAGGAGAACTTGTGACCGGAGCAGCCCACGCCGTCGCCGGAGGTGAACAGGCCGTTGACGGTGGTCATGCGGTTGTAGATCTTGCCGTTGTCGGCTTTGATCTTGTAAGCGTCGGGAACCCAGTCAAAATCCGGGCCGGAGGTCCACAGACCGCAGCAGCCGGAGTGCGAACCCAACAGGTACGGTTCGGTCGGCATAACTTCGGAGTTTTTCTTTTCCGGCTCGCAGTTCTGAGCACACCACAGGTTGGCCTGGCCGCAGGTCATGTCCAGGAAGTCTTCCCAAGCTTCTGACTCCAGATGCTTGAGCTCTTTTTTGTCCATGGTCTTGCCAAGCTCAGCCAAAGCGGTGACGGTATCCATGATGATCGGGCCGCGACCCGCTTTCATCTCGAACAGCATCAGGTGGTTGCGCAGGCAGGTCGGGGTGATCGCAGCCGTGCCGTAAGGCGCGTAGTTGGCCAATTCCGCCTTGGCAGCATCGCTGGCGGCAAAGTTTTCGCCCAGACCGTTCAGGGTTTTGGCCTTGAACAGAAGGAACCAGGCGCCGACCGGGCCGTAACCATCTTTGAAACGAGCCGGCGTGAAGCGGTTTTCCATCATGGAGAGTTCGGCACCGACCTTCATGCACATGGTGTAGGTGGAACCAGCGTTCCATACCGGGTACCAGGCGCGGCCTTTGCCTTCGCCGACCGAACGCGGTTGATAGATGTTCACCGCGCCGCCGCAGGCGACCATCATGGTTTTACATTTGATGATGAATACTTTGTTTTCGCGCACCGAGAAACCGACAGCGCCGGCGATCTGGTTGGGGCGATTGGCGTCCAGAAGCAGCTCGACGATGAAGCAGCGCTCGATGATGTTCTCATCTCCAAGGGCTTTCTTGGCGGCTTCGGCAACGACGCGTTTGTAGGATTCGCCGTTGATCATGATCTGCCATTTACCAGTGCGGACCGGTTTGGCACCAGATTTCAGGGTGCCCATTTTCTGGCCTTTTTTGCCGTCGAGGTTTTTGCCCTCTTCGGATTTTTTCCAGATCGGCAAACCCCATTCTTCGAACAAATGAACCGAATCATCGACATGGCAGCCCAGGTCGAAAATCAAGTCTTCACGCACCAGGCCCATCAGGTCGTTACGCACCATGCGGACGTAATCGTCGGGTGAGTTTTCGCCAACGTAGGTGTTGATGGCGGACAAGCCTTGAGCCACAGCGCCGGAACGCTCCATGGCGGCTTTGTCGCACAGCAGGACGGTCTGGCCCGGCTGCAACCATTTTTTGACTTCAAAAGCAGTCCCGCAGGCAGCCATGCCGCCGCCCACGATGAGGATGTCGACTTCGCGCTCTTCTACTGCAGGATCCCGTACGGCCTTGAGTTCACCCAAAGGTTTGTTCGGAATTGCCATAATGTTCCTCCTAAAAAAAATGATATCGATTGATAAGGTTCAAAAGAGTCAAATGGCTGCCTTACACTGTGGCCTGGGGGCGGGGGAGCTGGCGGCCGTCGGCTTCTTCAGTGGACAGCAGTTCGCTCTCGAGATCTTTGCCCTTCAGGGATTCGTAGGCATTGGCGGCACCTTCGGGAGTTGTGCGGATGGGGAACTTGAAGCGTTTGATGGTTCCGTTGCGGAATTTGCAGGTCCACATGACGTCTTCGGTTCCCATCATGGGCATGATCGAGCTTCCCAGGGGCACGAAATCGGCATAGCCGCGCACTTCGATGGCCTGGGTGGGGCAAATTTTCACGCAGGAAAAGCATTCCCAGCACTGATCCGGCTCTTGATTGTAAGCCTTCATCGCGTTGGGGTCGAGAACCATCAGGTCGTTGGGGCAAATGTACATGCAAGCGGTCTTATCGCCACCCTTGCAACCGTCACATTTTTCCTGAATTACATAACTTGGCATTTACTATCCTCCTAGATTTGGTTATTCAATTCAACCAATACACGCCTGTAAATCGGCCATTACCTTTTTTGTCGCACCCCCCTTCAGTTTGATCGTCCGACGATATCTTCGCGGACTTGTGTAAATGGAACTTTCAAACTTTATCATCATCGGCACCTTGACTTCGGAACTGCCGGGAAATCCAGTGGGGAACTTTATATAAGCAATTCAAATATTTATAAATAAACCAAGGTGAAATGAATAACATTCCGCTTCCTCCTTGTCAATAATTTTCAGTATCCAAGACCCTAAAAGTGTATGTAATCGGCCCGCTGAATACAGGATTCCATATATAGCCGGGTGCCCGATCCGACAGCACAAGATGTAGATCGTTACCAGCCGATGAAATCCATTGGCCGGCGGGACCGCTGCCGCCCTGGCGCGTCGGCCTGTTTTGGGTCCCCTCCGTGCTCGCGAGAACCCCTTTTTACCTGTAGGGACCCTCTGCGTTCGCCCGGGTTCGTCACCGCTTGGAACCTGTAACGACCAATGGCATCGCATGCACCGGGCGAACACAAGGTTCGCCAATAAACAAAACGATGCCCAGTGCCAAAAATCAAAAAGCCGTACCTTTCTGCGGCCCACGAGAACCCTCGCTGCCGTGCTATCGTAGGGTATTCCACCTGTAGGGGGACCGGCGGTCGCCCCTACAGCGGGCATCGTGGGCATCAAGGTGCCATGGATTAACCGGCATTTACGCACCGGGCCAACACAAGGTTCGCCCCTGAGGAAGAACGATGTTCCATTTCTGAAATGAGGATCATACGCAGATGCGTTTACCCTGTCTATGCGAACGCGAACGCTTGCGGAACGATCGCGAATCGTCTATGAACATGATTCGTGTTTAATCGCCGGTGAACAGGTCCGTTAGTCACCCAGATGCCCAAGTATCTAAAGGAATCGCGTCAGATGGAGAGCGCCGCATGCAAGAGCCGGAACTGATCGCCCTGTCCCCGGAGGATCGTTTTCAATTCGACTGCCATCCCCGGATCGCCTGTTTCAATCATTGTTGCCGGGAATTGAACCAAGCCCTGACACCGTATGATGTCCTGCAACTGCGAACCTATCTTCAGTTGGGGTGGGAGGCGTTCCTGCAGCGCCATGCGTATGTCTTCGCGGGGCCAGCCAGCGGTTTGCCGGTGGTGTCTCTGGTTTTTTCGTCGTCCAACGGCCAGCGATGTCCTTTTGTGAGCGATGACGGATGCAGCGTGTATGCCGCCCGTCCCACCTCTTGCCGCCTTTATCCGGTGATGCGCGCACTGCACCGTTCGCGCGCCGACGGCCACCTGACCGTGCATTATGCCCTGTTGAAAGAACCCCATTGCCATGGTTTTGAGCAAAACCGGACGCAGACCGTCGGCGAGTGGATCGCCGGGCAGGGCGCTGAACCGGGCTTGGCGGCCAACGATCGCTTACTGGCGCTGATTGCGCTGAAAAACCGGTTGCGTCCAGGACCGCTCGATCAAGAACACCAGCAATGGGCGATCATGGCCTTGTACGACCTGGACCGTTTGAAGGCAGAGGCCGGCGCCAACCGTCTGGTCGGTATGTCCGCGCCTTCGTTGGCAGCGATCCCGCAAGGCAACGACGATGCCGCCTGGCTGTCCTGGGGTCAGGAATGGCTCAGCCATGCGCTGTTCGGCACCCCTTCGTCGGGTCGTTAGCCCGTTACTTGCGGGTTTGGGGCGAATGGTTGCGGGTCGGCAGGAGAAAATTCGCTTGACACGCGGGCCGGCTTCTGCGTAATGGGACCCATTAAAAGTAAAAGCGCGCCATGAAGGCGCTTGTTTGAAAACCACCGGGCGAGGTGAGAAACCGCAGCCCGAACATATTTGAACGAATACAAGGCCGCGAAGGTCGGTTTGGGAATGAATTCCCAACGCTGATTTTCGCGGCTTTTTTTGTTTTTGGAAAAAGAAAAGGAAGGAGTATCGTTTTGCCTCTCACGTCGATTCGAATCATCGTCCCGTTGGTGTGGATGCACCTGTTCATGCTGCCGGCGAACGGAATTGCCAACGAGATCGTTTCGGGCGACGAGATCGTTTCGCGCGTGGAAAGACCGGTTGAAAAGGCCATAGCGACGCGGCAGGACACACAGCGCGAAGAGGAGCGCTGGCGCGCGGCGCGCGATAAGATGTTGGCGCGCCTCGAAGCGCTGGAATTGGAAAACAAGCACCTGCAAATCCGCCAGGAGCAACTGCGGACGCAGGTTGCGGCAGCACGTGAACGTATCACGGCGAAGGAAACGCAAATGGCCGATATCGATCAGATCGGCAGCCTGATAGGCCCTTTCATCGATGAAATGATCGTGCAACTGCGTGCCAGTGTCGATGACAGCCTTCCTTTTCTGATTAACGAACGGCGAGCGCGCGTCGACCGGTTAACCGATCTGGCGGCGGATCCGGAGGTGGCGGTGAGCGAAAAATTTCGCAAAATGATGGAAGCCCTGATGATCGAAGCGGAATATGGCAATACCACCGAGGTCTACCAGGCGACCATCACTGTTGGTGAAAATGCCATGCTGACCAATATTTTTCGGTTGGGGCGCATGAGTTTGTTTTACCAGACGCTCGATCAAAAAAACTGTGGCGTTTACAACATGGCCGCGGCCGATTGGCAGTCGTTGCCGCGCACCTTCAACCAAGCCATACAAACAGCGATCGAAATCGGCGCCAAGCGCAAGCCGGTGGAACTGTTGACCTTGCCGCTGGGAAGGATGGCGGGGCGATGAAAAGGACCATGCCGTGTCAGGCGGCTGTTTTCAAGCGGGGCATAGCGATGGCCTTTGGGTTAGTCCTGGTTGCCACGGTCGCATACGCCGATGACATGCGCGAAGGATCGGTTCAGGCCAGGCAAGCCAGACAGGCCATGATGGAAAAGGCCGCCGCCGAGCAACGCACGGCCGAACAGGCGGCGAATGCCAGTCGGGCGCTTATCGCCCGGGATCGTTCGGCCTTGGAAAAAGCGCTGCGTACCCAGGAGTTACAAAACACGGACTTGAAACAACAGGTGGCCGCTTTATCCGGCGACTTGCACCATCTGGAAAAAACGGAAACGGCCGTGTCGGAGCGCCTGGCGGCCAGTGACGGCATGATCCGTGAATTGGTGGGCGTCATCCGGGTCACCGCCAAGGATCTGGGGGCGTTGATCGACCAGAACCTGCAAACGGCCCTGATGGCGGTCGAGACCGAGCGCCTGCGTGCGATTGCAGAACAATCTCAGTTTCCGGGCATGGCCGATATCCGTAAAATGGCGACGGCCCTGATCGCAGCAACGATCGCCAGCGGTCACGTTTCATTGACCCACGGACCAATTACCGATCGTTCCGGGCGCCAAATCGAAGCCGAAATTCTGGCTTTGGGCAATTTTACAGCCGCTTACCGAATTGAAGGAGAGGTGGGCTATCTGACCTGTTCACCCGCCGGTCATCAGCTGTATGCCTTGTCGCGCCTGCCGCCGGCGCGCATGCGCAAACAAATTGCCGCTTACATGGACGGCGACAGCGAGGCCGTGCCCATGGATGTGTCGCGCGGCGGCGCTTTGAACCAGCTGACGCATGCCGTGAGCCTTTGGCAGCAGATCCCCAAAGGCGGTCCGATTGTCTGGCCGATCTTGGCTCTGCTGGCCATAGGTGTGGCCATTATTGTCGAACGGGTGTTCTTTCTTTACCGCAAACCCCTGGACGGCGACAGCCTGATGCACCGCATCGCAACAACGGCCGCCGAGCGCAAGTGGGAGGAGTGCCTGGCCGTTTGCCGGCAACAGGTGGGCAAACCCGTCGCCCGGGTGGTGGCCGCCGGACTGGGTTGCCGCACCCTGCAGCGTGAAGAGATGGAGAATGTGCTGCAGGAAGCGATTTTAAAGGAGGTGCCCGACATGGAACGCTTTTTATCGACACTGGGCATGTTGGCGGCCATCGCGCCCCTGCTGGGACTTTTGGGTACGGTGACCGGCATGATCAACACCTTCCATGTCATTACCCAGCACGGCACCGGCGATCCGCGCATGATGTCCGGTGGTATCTCCGAGGCGCTGGTAACGACCATGCTGGGGCTGTGCGTGGCCATTCCCCTGATGCTGGCGCACACCCTGCTCAACCGATCGGTGGACAACCATATCGGTCAGATGGAGGAAAAGGCCCTGACATTGATTAACATCGTACACAGGCACAGGCAGGCCTCGCAAGGATGATACAAACGACCTTTTACCGACTGGAAGCTTATCTGCGCAACGGCGGGGTCGTAATGCTGCCGCTGCTCCTGGCCAGTGTCCTGATGTGGGTGCTGATTATCGAAAGGGCCGTGTTTTTCAGGCGTCTGCATCACAACGCCATGGATGCCCGCACCGGCTTTGCGTTCATCCGCGCGCTGCGCATGCCCGATCCGGGCACAGACAGGGGGGTTGTCGCTTGGCTGGTGGCCGAGTTCCTTCAACGGCGCAGCGGCGACCGCGCCCTGGATCATTTTATTCTAGAAGAAAGCGTTCAGTGGATCAGCCGCCGGTTACAAAAAACCCTGGCAATGATCGGTGTGCTGGCCGCTGTGGCCCCATTGCTGGGATTGTTAGGCACGGTCACCGGGATGATCGCCACCTTTGACGTGCTCGCGGTCTTCGGCACCGGCAACGCCAAGGCGATGGCCGGCGGCATTTCGGAGGCCCTGATCACGACGCAGTCTGGCCTGCTGGTGGCGATCCCCGGTCTTTACATGAAAGGTTTTCTCGATCGCCGCGCCCGGACGCTGACCCAGGAGCTGGTCCAGATCGGGTATTACCTGCGAAAGGTTCTATAGTCTCCGGCGTATCCGACTTAGGAGTTTTATGCTGAACATCACCGCTACCAGAAGAAACAATCGCAGGTCCAGCGAGCTGAACATGGCGCCGCTTATCGATATGGTGTTCATCCTGCTGATCTTTTTCCTGGTAACCACCAGCTTTGTCAAAGAGACCGGCATCGAAGTGAGTCGGCCCACCGCTGCCACGGTCACCGGCCAATCCACGGCCACAATCCTGATCGGCATCGACCCTGGCAACCGCATCTTCATGGAGCACCGTGAAATCGATGTGCGTGCCGTTCGCGCCAATGTGGAACGGGCCCTGGCCGAAAATCCGGAAGCGGCGGTGGTGGTGGTGGCCGATCGCGCCAGCAGTACAGGGACCGCCATCCAAGTCATGGACGGCTGCCGCATGGCCGGCGCGCAAAATGTTTCCCTGGCAGCCAGTTTGCCGGAAGGCCTGGGACCGTGATCCCCTCTACGGTGCAATTCGAGAGCTATCGGGTGGTTCTTGCCCGGTGCAATCGCCGGGCTTGGTTGGGGGCCCTGATAGGCGCGGTGTGTCTGAACCTGGCGATGTTCATGGCGATGCCGCACTTGCTGGACACGACGCCTTCTAAGCCGATGCACGACACCCTGGTCCCGCAGATCCAGGTGATCCGCCTCAAACGACCGGAAACCCCGGTGGCGCGACCCCCCGTGCAACCGCCGCCGGTTGAACAAAGTCGCCGCCCGGAGCCGATTATGACCGAAAAGGCGCTCCGACAGCCGGTCTGGCCTTTTGAGATCAATCCGCGCCTGCCAGGCGGACCGGCGACGCTGGCCCTGCCGCCCATCGACACCCAGCTGGGCGCAAGTGCCGGCATACCTGATCTGTTCGGCGTGGCGGACCTGGACCAGTCCTTGATCTCCCTGGTCCGCATGGCGCCGGTTTATCCTTTGCCCGCCAAGCGCAAAGGCACCGAAGGCTGGGTCACTGTCCGTTTCATCGTCAATGAGCACGGCACGGTGGAAAAGATCACTATCAGCGAAGCCCAGTCCCCGGGCATTTTCGACGACAGTGTGATCCGTTGTGTGTCCGGTTGGCGTTTTCAGCCGGGTACAGTGCAAGGCCGCCCCGTCAAAGTGTGGGCCGAAACCACCATCCATTTTGAATTGGATTGAGGATGCCATGAGGGTACATGCTTTTAGGGCCATGGCCGTTCTGACGCTGATCATACTCACGACGACCGTATTTCTGAATCTGACGCAGGCGCTGGCGGAAACCGCCGCCAGCGAAGTGCCTGCATCGGTGCGTATCGTGCTCAACGATGTCAGCCGTTTGCTTGATCAGAAGCAGTATGATCGCGCCATCGCGCAGCTGCGCGCGTTCCAGTCCCGCGGCGGTCCGGAGCCTGCCGGCGGGGCGTCGGGCAGCGATGCGCATCACCACCCCATGATTTACTTTGCCCTGGGCAATTGCTACCTGCTGCAAGAGCGCTACCCGCAAGCCCAAAAAGCTTTCGCATTGGTCACGGTCTGCCGGCCGGAGATGGTTCCAGCCTGGCTCAATCTGGCCAAAGCCTGCTATGAAGGCGGTCAACCCGTCCAAGCAGCGCAACATTTCGCCGAAGCGTACCGGCGTTCCGAAAACAAGCAGCCGGAACACCTATATTACAGCGCGGCCGCCTATCTCATGGCCCAAAAGTATGCCCAGGCGATCGCCGCTTTCGAGCAGTTGGGGCAGGCGCATGCGTCCCAGATCCAGCCGGTTTGGCGCGAACATTGGGTTCACGCGTTACTGGCCGACGGCCAGAGCCGGCGTGCCTTGCCTCACATCAAGGCGCTCATCAGACTGCACACCGGCGCAAATCGCATTCGCTGGCAGGAGATCCTGCTCTACCAGTACATGCAGCTGCGCCTGTACGCCGAGGCCGGCCACTATGCCTTGGCACTGGCCCGCGCGGCGCCGGAGGAAACCCTATGGTGGAAGGTGCTCGGCCAAATCCAGACCGCGGCCGGCAATTATGAAAAAGCTTTGGCTGCGTTGACCATTTACGGCTATCTGACACCGTTGTCAGCCGACGAAAAAAAATTGTGGGCCGATCTGAGCCTGCAGGCGGGCATTCCCGGCCAGGCGGCGCAGATTTATGCGGCCCTGTTGAAAGAAAATCAGGATGGCCACCTGCTTAAAAAGCTCGTGACGGCCTACCGTCGGATTGGTGACCCCGAGTCCGCACTGAAGCAGCTGGAGCAAAGTGTTCACGCCAAAACGGATGCTGAGCTGCTGATGCTCAGGGCCGACGTGCTCTATGAAATGAAACGCTATGCTGAAGCCATGGCGGCCTATCGGCAAGCCGCCCGTGGCGACGATGCGCGTTCAGGACGGGCTTGGCTGATGGCGGGCTATGCCGCCTGGCAGGCCAACGATATCGCCGCAAGCCGACAGGCGTTTGAACGCGCCGCCGGCTTTAGTCCCCAGCGCAAGGCGGCTTTGACGGCCGTGCGGCAGCTGCAGGCGGTTAATTGAACGAAGAGAAAGGCAAATTGCCAGTGGGCAAACAAATCTGCATCATCGACGGCCAAGGCGGCGGCATCGGCGCAACCTTGATCAAATATCTCAGAGCGGCCTATGGGGAGACCCTGGAACTGATCGCCCTGGGCACCAATGCCATTGCCACGGCCCAGATGCTCAGGGCCGGCGCCAACAAAGGCGCCTCGGGCGAAAACGCCATCTGTTTCATGGTCGAACGGACGGATTGCATTATCGGCACCGTCGCCATTACATGGGCCAACGCCATGCTCGGTGAAGTGACACCTCGAATGGCGGAAGCGATCACGTCCAGTCCGGCCGTCAAAATACTACTGCCGCTCTCTCAAGAGCGCATTCATATTGTCGGCATTGTCAATGAGCCCTTGCCCCACTTTGTCCAACGTCTGGTGGCGAAGGAAATCAAGGAGGTGTTCAAGCATGTGTGAAGCCAATGTGTACATCGAAAAAGACGGCGTTGAAGCCCTGGTGCTCGAATCGGTGGATATTGTCGAACCCCTGGACGAAGGCGGGTTCCGGCTGGTCACGATTTTCGGCGAGCAGAAATTGATCCAGGGCCGCCTGAAAGGCATGAACCTGGTCGATCACAGGATCGTTTTTACCCAGTAGTTAAAAAAGGCCGTCGCGTTCCCGGCAAGGATGCAGCGACGGCCTTTGGAGTGAATCCCCCCGGTCAAAGGGAGCTTCGCCTTTTCTTTAACACCGAAGCCTCCCTGACGTCAATTGTGCCGATGACCGCGGCTGGATTCATATCTGCATCGAATTGCAGCGGAACAGGAGGACGAAAGGGATGCACGCGTTCAAACGGTATGGCAATGTTTTTCCATGGGTTGTCGCAGTTGCGGCCGTAGTTGTTTGGGGCTGGACCCCGGTATGGGCCGATGATGAACCGGCGCAGATCGAGCGGCTGGAAGATGTGGTGGTGCACGAAAAGGGGGGCGCTCCCGGCCAGACGATCAGCCCCAGCGAAACGGTGATTGACGTCGATACCTTCACCACCATCGGCGTGCCCGACAGCGTGTTGGATGTTCTCAGGACCCAGGCGTCGATCGATTTTCGCGGGGAGACCAACCTGGACCCAGGCGTCGACAGTATTCATCTGCGCGGTTTTGATAGCCAACGATTCGTGACGGCGCTCGACAGCCTGACCACCCAGAAAACCGGCGGCCGCAAATCCAGCAACATCGTGGATTATGCTTTGCTACCGGCCTTTCTGATCGACCGGATCGAAATTCTGCCAGGCCCCCATTCGGCCTTGTACGATAGCAAAAGCATCGGCGGCGTGCTCAACCTTGTTTCCCAATCGCCGCGCCGACGCGAGCGTCTCAAGCCGGAGATGCAATTGACCACCAGCTACGGCACCTACGAGACGCAGACCCACCAGATGACCCTTCGAGGCGCCGTGAATGCGGTCACCTACGATCTGGCGTACCAGAAATACGCCACAGATGGCTATCTGCGCAACAATGCCATCGATATCGACAATGTCTACGGCCGCATCGGGTACGTGTTGCCATTGGACGGGTTTATCGCGCTGAGCGCTGTCTATTCAGATGTGGACCGTCAGGCAGCCGTTAACAATCCCGGCCAAACGGACGGTGATTATGATGACGACTATCCGCGGACGGAGGGCGGCCCGTTCGATCCATTTGCGGCGCCCACCTGGGACGGCATCGCCAGCGCGTACCGGCTCAACTACGAACAAACCCTGCCCATCGGGCGTTTGCACATCGGCGCGTATTACGGCGAAGAGAGCCGCGACCGGGCGTATTACGTCAATCCCGGCGACATGGTGAAATCGCACTCGGACACCGAATGGTGGCAGCAGGGCGGTAAAATTCAGGATGCCATCCGCTGGTCGGTCAATCATCTGACCACCGTGGGATTCGATATCGCGCAATTATACGACGACGGCATCGACGACGCCAAAACAAAGCGGGTCGACAAGCAGGGCACTTACCTGCAACACCAGTGGACCATCGTGCCGGCGCTGGATTTGAAGGTGGGATTGCGTCATGAAGATGTCGAGATCCGCGTCAGCAATTCAGGTGCGAATTCTATCCCAGGCAGAGGGCAATGGATCGATCGCCATTGGGACGAATTGATCCCTAAATCTTTCGCCACATACAAGATGGACGGCTTGGCCCCCTGGCTGCGCGATACATCGCTTTCGGCGGGCATCAGCAAGATCTGGCGCGCCCCTGACGCACATGGCGATTACAACCCGCAGGGCCGCCCGGCCGGCGCATGGCTCGCGCCCGAGAACGGTATCGGCTACGACCTCGTGTTCAACCGCCGCCTTTGGGGCGACATCGCCTTCAAGGCCAATTACGCTTTCTACCGCATCAAGGACTATATTGCTTCCAACAGCAGCTACGCCAACTATTCTGGCGCTGGTGCAGGCAGCCTGCGCTTCAGCGATTACAAGATCAACCTGGAGGAAGTCTATCGCCACGGAGTGGATGTGGCATTGGGCGGGCATTTGGCTGACGCGTTGTCGTTTTATCTGACCTATGCCTGGCAGACCTTTGAAAATCAAGGCGAGGAGCCGGCAGGTGAAACCGAATTGGATCAGCGGGCCGAACACCGCGTCGGCGCGGGTTTGCGCTATGCGGTGTTCGACCGCACCACCCTTCTGCTCGATTACGCTTATCAGAGCCAGGAAACCACGGAGATCTCCGAAGAGGTGGCCCCGGATGTGTGGGATTTCCGTAAAATCCACAACGATGCCTACCACCTTTTCAGCTTGGGCGTCCAGCAAACGCTCTTCAAGCAAATCGGCTGGTTCGATGAGGGGGTGCTGAGCGTGTATGTGAAAAATCTGCTGGATGAAGAATACTACGACACCTCGGGCTTTCCGGCAACTGACCGCACCTTCGGAGCCTCGTTCAGCGTGAAGATGTAGTTTTTCTACGAATATAAATGGTCTTTCTGTTTATGCAGTTCGCTCCAGTAAGACACAGGTAAGGGGTGTCATAAGAAGGTTGCGTTGTCATTTTTAGAACCTTTTAAAAAGCATGCACGTCAAAGCGTGCAACATGGGGAGATGAGCATATCAAATCGACAGAATGCCTCCCTTTATACTTTACACTTAACACTTCGCCCATAATCACTGGAGCGGAGTGCATAACCAAAATGGTCTTAAATCCAACCGCGCGACGTATCATCATGGAGAAAAAACGCATGCATGGGACATGGACAGTAAAAAGAGTCTGCTTCGGATCACTGGCAGTGATCTGTTTATGGGTGCTTGTGATGGGATGCGCCGCCAGCGCGACGCGCCCCGCGACCGACAGCGCAACGCACCAAGGCAGTTATACCTTGGTGGGCATCGGCCCGGGCGACGCCGACCTGCTCACTGCGCGCGCCCTGGAGGCGATCCGCCGGGCCGATCTGGTCTTTTGCAAGTCGGACATCAAAGAAAAATTGGCGGATTACGTCACCTTCCAAGGCAAACAGGTGCTGGATGGCTATGGTGTCCTGTTCCGTTATTACGGCACAGATTGCGCGCAACTGCCCGAGAAGCAGCGCACCTGGCACAACAGGAGCTGTGAACAATTCCACCAGCAGCAGGACGAATTTGTCGCTATCGTCCGGCAGGCCGTGCAGGCCGGCAAGCATGTTGTCTTGCTGAGCAGCGGCGATCCAACCATCTACGGACCGGACATGTGGAGCATCAAGGCGCTTGGCGATCTCGATCCCGCCGTGGTGCCAGGGCTGAGTGCCCTCAACGCGGCCAACGCCGCCCTGCAGGCCGGTCTTGGAGAAGTGATCATCACCGCTCCCTTCCAGCGCGCGGGCCGCATGGATACCATCGCGCAGTTGGCCGTCCATGAACGCGCCACCATGGTTATTTTCATGCCGCGCGACATGCCGGAGCTGATCGCGCGACTGGGCCGCGCCTACCCGCCTGACACGCACGTGGCCATCGTCATTCAAGCCGGTCAGTTCGGGCGCCAGCAGGTGGTGATGGGTACCGTAGGGGATATCGGCAGCCGATTGGGCGATAAGGATATCACTTTGTCTCTGGTTTATGTCGGCAAAGCCCTGGCCAACGCTCAGGCCCCACCGGCGCGCGCCGCGTCACCGTCCGGGCGGGGCAGATTCTACCTGGTGGGCATGGGGCCCGGCGATGCGGATCTGGCTACTCTGCGGGCGACCGAAGTCATCAAAAAGGCCGATCTCATCTTTGCCTCCGGAAAACTTCAGCACCGCTACGCAGCGCTGCTGGCGGGTAAAAAGGTGCTAGATGGCTACGGTCGGCTCTTTCCCTTTTACGGTAAGGCCTGCGCGCAGGTGACGCCGGCCGAGCGGGCCAATGAGCGCATGAGCTGCGAAGCCTATCATCAAAAACAGGCCGAGTTCGAATTCCTGGTGCGGCAGGCTGTGGCCGAAGGCCAAACCGTGGCCATGCTCGACAGCGGCGATCCGCTTATTTATGGCCCCTGCGCCTGGTCGCTGACCGCCCTGCGCGATCTTGCGATCGAAGTGGTGCCCGGCCTGAGCTGTTTCAACGCGGCCAACGCGGCCTTGCGCGCCGGGGTCACCGAAGGTCGCAACAGTCATTCGGTTCTGCTGGCCTCGGGCTGGTCGGTAGAAGAGATGGCCGTGCACCAGAGCACCATGGTGATCTTCACCATGCGCAAGGAGTTCAAACATTTTATCGATCAATTGTCCAAACACTATCCGGCCGATACGCCCGTTGCCATCGTTTCCAGCGCCGGCTATGCCGCTAAGGAAAAGGTGTTGCAGGGCACTCTGGGCGGCATTTTGCATCAGCTCGGTCCGGAAAAGCAGCCCTTCGAATACCTGTTATACGTGGGCGACTTTTTGGCGGATGGCGGAAAAGTCGCCCACTGACATCCAAAGAACAATCAACCGATTTCTCACACACAAAGGAAGCAACGATGAAAAGAGTCTTCTTTTTAGCACTATTTCTTCTGCCTGCGCTTTGCGCGGGGCCGGCCAGCGCGCATATGCTCTGGCTCAATCCCATGAATTACTACCCGCAAGTGGGAACCACCGTAGAGGTCGGCATCGGCTGGGGCCACAAGTACCCGGCTGGGCGTTCGGACCAGGCGGTCAAAGCGGACCAGGTCGAAGCGATTCAGGCCCTGGATCCTGATGGCCGCACCGTCGATCTTGAACGGACAACCGTGGACAGCTATCGTATCAAAGTAGACAAAGCCGGCGCCTACATCATTACCGCCCGGATCAAGTCAGGTTTTTTCAGCATGACACCGGAAGGCCGTAAATGGGGCCATAAGCAGGAGATCGCCAACTCTGTCACATGCACCCATTTCGAGATCGCGGCCAAAACCGTTCTCATCGCCGGTGGCGACCCGAAAAACTTCGGCGCGGACAGCGGTCAAACCCTTGAGCTGATGCCGGACAGCGATCCCCTGCAGGTGAAGGTCGGCGGGAACTTCCCACTAATCGTCATGTACCAGGGTAAGCCGCTGGCCGGCGCGCAGGTCAAAGCTGTCTATGCCGGATTCGAAGAGCAAAAACAGGGCCAACAGGCAGCGACGGGCAAGGGGTATTCAGGCGGACATTACCCCGTGGAAACCGTGACCGACGATCAGGGCCGCGCCGTGATTGTCCCGGACCGAGCCGGGCACTGGCTGATCGTGCTTTCCAGCAAGAGCGCCTATCCGGACAAAAACATGTGCGACGCGTCCATGGTCAACGTGACCTTTGCGTTCGAGGTCCGGTAGCAAGGGCCGGGTCACTTTTCCAAACCGAAGACGGGTGGCCGCCGCCCGTAGTCCTAAAAAACGGAAGCGTCATGGGCCCACAAGGCAGTTTGCTTCTTGAATTGAATGGAATGCAACCATGAAGAACAGGCTTAACGGGAACGGCTTGCGCAGGGAGATGGGGCTTTTTTCCGCTACGACCCTGGTGATCGCCAATATGGTGGGCACCGGCATTTTCACCACCTCCGGCTTCATCCTGGCGGAATTGGGTTCGCCGCGGATGCTGTTGCTCTGCTGGCTGTGCGGCGGCTTCTTCGCTTTGTGCGGCGCCCTCTGTTATGGCGAACTGGGGGCGCGCTATCCCCGGGCGGGCGGCGAATATGTCTTTTTGAAAGAGAGTTTCGGCAAACCCATCGGCTTTTTATCCGGCTGGATCTCCCTGTTTGTCGGTTTTTCGGCACCCATCGCCGCCGCAGCCACCGCTTTTGCCACGTACGCCTTCCAGGCCTTGTCCATTCCGGTGGGCGAGCCGCTGGTACTGGCATTATGGGGCGTTCGCCTTTTGGCCGTATCGCCACTGACCCTGACGGCCATCGCGGCCATAGTCCTTTTTTCAATGCTCCATTACTACAGTTTGCATGTGGGCAGTAATGTTCAAAACGGTCTCACCGTTTTCAAGATTGCCCTGGTTCTGGTTTTTATTCTGGCCGGATTTCTTTTTGGCACCGGGTCGGCGGCCAACTTTTCAACGCCTGCATCCGTGCCGCTTACGGCCGAGAAGTTCGCGGTGGCCTTGATTTTTGTCTCCTTTGCCTACAGCGGTTGGAACGCGGCCGCCTACTTGGGGGGTGAAATCATCGATCCGCGCCGCAATATTCCCCTGGCCTTGACATTGGGCACGTTTGCGGTGATTTGCTTGTATGTGCTGCTGAACGTCGTCTACATTTACGCCCTACCAGCCGAGCAGATGCAGGGGGTGCTCGAGGTGGGCGACAAATCGGCCATCGCCCTGTTCGGCGCCGATATCAGCAAACTGTTCAGCGGCGCTGTGGCAATGGGGCTTCTCTCCGTGCTCAGCGCCATGATCATGACCGGACCGCGCATCTACTATGCCATGTCACTAGACGGCCTCTTCTTCGGGATTTTCGGCCGATTGAACATGGATCGCAAGACGCCGGCAGCGTCCATTTTCCTGCAAGCGGCCTTGGCTATAGGGATTGTGCTTACGGCCTCTTTTGATACCCTGCTGATTTATATCGGTTTCACCCTGTCGTTGTGCGCCATGCTGACCGTTATCGGCTTGATGCGGATCCGCCGGAAAGCCGATCGAACGCAGGAAATATATAAAACCTTCGGGTATCCCATTACCCCGCTGGTGTTCATCCTGGGCAACGGGGCCATCATCTTCTTGTCGATTCAAAGCCGGCCCGTGGCCGCCCTGTGTGGCCTGGCTACCATTGCCGTCGGCCTGGTCGTCTATTTTTTCTTCAGCCATCGGTCGCCAATGGCGAAGGTCATCGTGAATGAAACAGCCCGCGAGGAGCACTGAAATGAAAACTACTGGCAGAGCGTCCATCATTGCAACAGTGATTCTGGGGATCCTTTTGCTGCGATCACCGCCGGGCGGTTGTCACGGCGTGGAGGGTTCCATCGCACCGGCCCAGGGCTATCTGGTCACGGCCGTGTACGATGACGGCGAACCTATGTGTTACGCGGCCGTGGAGATCACGCCGCCCAATGCTCAGATCGCATTTCAAACCGGCCGCACCGATCGTAACGGCGTCATGATGTTCAGGCCCGACAGCACCGGCCGCTGGCAGGCCGTGGTCACCGATGGCATGGGTCATCGGTTGCGCCTGGACCTTACAGTGGCCGAGGGCGGTGATGCGGCGGACGCTTTGGCCGCGCCGAATGTACCGCTGCGAGCCGCGCGCAGCCGAGCAGCAAATATCATTACTGGTTTTTCGATCATTTTCGGCCTGTCGGGCCTGCTGTATGGCTGGAAAGGCCGCCGGATTCGGTCTGCTGCGCAAGGGGCCTCGTAAACCAGCCGATCCATTCCATGCATTGGGTAACCGTTCATCCTTGCACTTTCAAAAAACACCTGAACAGGATATCATCGGCAACGCGTGCAAGAATGAAAAAGCGCAAGCATCGGATGAAGAACACTTGGCAAAGTAGATCGTGGCTGAAATGTTGAGGGCCAAAGGACCCAGTCTCTTATGCGCTGCTTAGTGGTAAAGGCCCACCCGCTGTCAGAAAGTCTATGTGCCTCCATGTCGGCGCGTGTTGTCGATAGGCTTCATCTGGCCAGGCATGATGTCGTCTTAGAGGACTTGTATGCGGAGGGGTTCGACGCTGCAATGCTTCCTGCTGAAAGGGCAAGTTACTACCAAGAGCCTTTTTGGGTGCAATCGGTAGCCTCTCAGGTCGAACGACTCCATTCCGCCGAGGCGATTGTTTTGGTATTCCCCACCTGGTGGTTCGGTTTCCCCGCCATTCTCAAGGGCTGGTTCGATCGCGTCTGGGCACCCGGGGTGGCCTACGACCATTCAACCGGCTATGGGCCGATCCGCCCCAGATTGCATCATCTTCGCGAGATGCTGGTCCTCACGTCATTAGGCGCCCCATGGTGGGTTGATCGTATCGTCATGCGACAGCCGCTGAAGAGAATTCTAAAAACAGCCATTGTTGGAACGTGCGCGCCGAAATGCCGGTTCAGAATGTTGTCACTGTACAAAAGCGAATGTCTGACGCCGGCTCGCGTCGATCAATTCTGGGCCAAGGCTGAGCGCCATCTGTCCGGATGGCAGTAAAGGGGCTGACGGGACCCTCTGTGTCTATACAGACAGGAACCATGAACAGTGATGCCGCGCTCGCAGGGCGTCTTCAGAAGGAGAAGATCATGGAAATCACAGGAAAAGTCGCCCTGGTCCTGGGAAGCGTCAAGGGCATCGGCAAGGCCGTCGGTTTGAGTCTGGCCGCAGCCGGGGCCAAGGTCGTGTATACCCATTATGATTGGCCCGAAAGCTTACCGGCTCTGGAAAAAGATGCTGCGCTGGCGGGACACGCGCATCTGATCGTCGGTGTGAATCTTCTGGATAACGGCGCCATTGCGGCGTTGATCGAAACGGTGATCGCACGCTTCGGCCGTTTGGATATTTTGATCAACAACATCGAACGTGGTGGCTGGCCTGTCGTCCATGGCCCGTATGTGCCTGATCAATGGGATCTGGAACTGGCCACGACCCTGCGCGCCAAGCAGTGGGTGTTTGCGGCCGCCTTGCCCCACCTGAAATCGAGCGGCGATGGCGTGGTGATCACTTTTTCCTCGATTGCAGGCATTGTCGGGCGCAGCGGACCGGCCAGTTATCTTTTCAACGAAGGATACGCCGCCGCTAACAGGGGCATCAGCCTTTTGACCGAAACCTGGGCACGGCTGGGCGCGCCCGAGGTGCGGGTGAATGAAATCATGCTGGGTATCTTCGAAACGCGCCATGCGGAGGGCACCCGTGGTTGGAGCCTGCTCAGCGATGAACAGAAAGCCGCTGTTACGGCGCATACCCTGCTCGGCCGTACGGGGCGCAAAGAGGATGTGACTAAAATGGTGCGCTTCATCATAGAAGACGCCCCGTTTATGACCGGCAGCGTGGTGCGCCTCGATGGCGGTTATGTGTTGGGAGGTGAGAAGATCGCTCCCATGCCCGAAGGTATCCTGTAGGCAATCAAAGTCCCTTTTTACTAATCCAGTATAAACCTCAAGAACAGGTTGGGCAACGCAGTTGCTCTCAGCGTCGGGGCCGAATCTGGGCAGAGGAGATGCCCCAGATGAAATGGCGAATCCACTCGAAGCCGAAGGTCAGCAATGCTTCGTCACCCTTTTTCATCTTTTTGACCAGCGCGGACTGGACATGGTAGCGTTTCAGAAAGCTGCTGTCGAAGATAAATTCCCTGAAGCGATCCAGGTTGTAGGCGGCCATGAAAGCCATGCGGGCTTTGGCGCCCTGCGGCCCCTCAGCGCCCCACGGGTCGTTCTCGAAAAGGCGGCGGACTTCCGCCCAGCGCAAATTGATCGTGTGATGGCGTTGAGCTTCCTGATCTCGATTCCAGGCCGCCACTGTCCATTGCTGACTTTCATGTTGCCCCAGACAGAAATCGGGCGGGCGGAAAAAAGAGACCGCTGTGCTCCCTCCGGTCGCCGCGTCGAACAGCACCCCTTGCTCTACGGGAAAGGTGCGGCAGGTATGGGGCCGGTCGGGGTAAACGCGGCATCCTTCGCTTTCCAGGAAAGGGCAGGTGCGCTGGTCGTTTTCGGCCATTTTCAGGAGCACTTCGGGAAAATGATGGCCGTCGCGCAGGACGACATCCACATGCTGGTCGATGAAGCGATCGGATTCGATGCCCAGGTTTTGTTTCAGGCGCAGCACGTCATACGGGTATAGAAACAAATTCAGATTGCGGCAGCATTGGGTAAAGCACGCTAAACCCGCATGGCAGCGGAAGTCGAATGTGTCGCTGGCCGCCAGTGGGCGCCCCGGGATCTGGTCAAGTTTAAGGGTGCTGATGTATTTCATCGTTTTTTCCTGAAGACGGCGCTGCCGGCGCTATGCAAATGGTCTCAGTGATCATCTGGGCGATCGTCATTTTGAGTTTCCGTGTGAACCGCAAGTTTTGGCGCAGCTCTCTTTCCAGTTCGGCCAATGCGGCGTACAGGGGCGTTCGGTCCAGGCGAATGGGATCCGTTCCCGCGTATTGGCGATCGAAATCGGCGCAACCCGGTCCGACTTGCCGCAGGCCGTCGGGCCGCCGCAAGGAATGCGGTATGCCGTGCAGGCGACAAATCATCGGGCGATGCGCATACACGATACAGCGGCCGTCGATGTTCAAAGGGCACATGCGTTTCACCGCGCGGTCCTGCGCGGTATCCGTCCGCTCAAGAACCTCGGCGGCGCGCTGGACAGCTAGTCGGTGAAGCTCGGTCGGCAGCGTGGAGAGGCCCTCGCGCAGGTAGAGATATTCTATCAGTGTATGATGATGAAAAAGCGTCCGGCAACAGTTCTCTTCACATCCTGCACACACAAAACCGAGCTCGGCGGCCGTCTGCCGATACGACTGATCCATGCGTTTGAAAACGTCGTCTACCTTATTCAGAGTGTGTTGGAAGTTCGTCATGGTGCCAATCACGTGTCAGCCCATCTGGGCAGGAAAAAAGGTCCGTTCATACAGCGAGAGGGCGTACCGATCGGTCATGCATGCCAATAAATCGCATACCATGCGCTCTTTTGAGCTGTGGTTATTGTCCGGCAGGCGCATTTTCTGCAATTCCACCGCCAACAAGGTTTCATTGGTCAGCAGGTGCGCGTAAAGCTCGGACATGATTTTTTTCGCTTTGATGAATTCGTTGTGCACCATGGGCGAACGGTACACGTGGTCATAAAGAAACTGGCGCAGTTCGCTCATCGCCCCGAACACCGTGTCGCTCATATTGAGAACCAACTGGCCCTCTCGCGGACTGGTTTGGGCGATTAAATCGGCCATCATGGTCGTAATGCGTTCATCGGGGGAAGTCCCCAGTACCCGCACGCATTCGTCGGGAATGTCCGCTTCGCAAATGACACCGCTGCGGATAGCATCATCCAGATCGTGATTCAGATAGGCCATGATATCGGCAACACGCACCACCCTGCCTTCCATGGTGCTGGGCAATTCCCGCGGATCGTCGGGAATGATCTTGCCGTACCCCTTGGAATGCTTGGCAATACCATCCCGGACCTCAAAGGTGAGATTCAGCCCCAGGCCGCCGTTTTCGAGCAACTGGACGACCCGCACGCCCTGGTTCGGGTGCGAAAAGGTATCCGAGAATATTTCCTTGAGCACCAGTTCGCCGCCATGGCCGAAGGGCGTATGTCCCAAATCGTGACCCAAGGCGATGGCTTCGGCCAGATCCTCGTTCAGAAACATAGCGCGGCCGATCGTTCGGGCGATTTGGGCCACCTCCAGGGTATGGGTCAGGCGCGTGCGGTATTCGTCGCCCGACGGATTGAGAAAAACCTGGGTTTTGTGCTTGAGGCGCCGAAAGGCATTGCTGAACAGGATCCGGTCCTTATCCACCTGAAAGGCGGTGCGGATGGAGCATTCAGGTTCGGGTTTCACGCGGCCCCGGGATTGGGCGCTCAGGCAACCATAGGGCGACATGAAGTTGGCTTCGCGTTTTTCGAATTGTTCACGTAATGTCATGACTTCCGGCAGGCCACCCCCGCATCGATTTCGTTTGAATGTTCCTTCACCCTTAACAAACACCCGTTGACCATGGTACATGTATTCAAGCAACAAAACCGGCTGATAGTGTACGCTGCCCTCGGGTAAACTGAGCAACGGTATCCCATTCCAGCGGGTCAGGCAACTTGATTCTCCAAAAGGGCCGGCGACCGCATTATGGATCGTGGCCCATCGGGAGGCGCGGGCGCAGCAAAGGTCGGGAGAAAGCGGAACGCAACTTCGTTTGCCCTGCCAGGGCATGGCGTTCATCGGGTCCACAACACTATGGCATCGGAAAACCATGAATGATCATCATCTGATAATGGGGGAACTGACCGATTATCTCACCGGTCAAACCAGAGATGACACGCATGACGAGCGCTACCTGCAAAAAATAGCGCGCATGCTCATACTGGAAAAAAGGTATGACCGATCGGAAATCCGGTCCGGGCTGATCGTGGACGTTCAGGCCGACGCGCGCACCGCATGTGTGCCGGTCGCTTTCACGATTGCCTTGAGCGGACGGGCGGCGATGCTGATTCACTATGGCCCCGGTTCCCTGGTGACACGCCACCGCCCGGCGCTGGCCCTGGCGCGCCTGGCTGCCGCCGACCAGATCCCGGTGGTTGTGGTCACCAATGGCGAGCAGGCCGATATCCTGGACGGCTTGACCGGAAAAGTGACGGGTGCCGGCTTGGCCGAGATCCCCTCCAAAGAGCAGTTGGAAAAAAGGTTGAAGAACCATGTCTGGGCAACCGTTTCACCCGAACGCGCCAAAATGGAGGCGCGTATCGTCATGGCCTACGAAGTCGATGATCGATGTCCTTGCGATAGCACGATATGTGTAAAAGAAATAGATGGTTGAAAGCAGAAAGTGAAAAGATGAAAGTTAAAGAGGGAGACCTGTTTACCCGAGCTTTTCCTGTGATGGGGTTGATACCATGACGCACGACTATTTTATGCAACAGGCCCTGGCCTTGGCGCGTCAGGCCCTGAACAAGGACGAATTCCCCGTGGGCTGCGTGGTTACCTATGAAGGCAGGGTGGTCGCCCACGGAGAAAGGATTCACACGCGGCAATCGGTTCCCAGTGAACTGGATCATGCCGAAATTCTCGCGTTGCGGCGCGTGGAAACGCTGCCCCCGGACATGGATCGCAGCCGCATGACTTTATATGCCACGTTAGAGCCGTGCCTGATGTGTTTTGGCGCCATTTTGATCAGCGGCATCGGAACGCTGGTCTATGCCTATGAAGACGCCATGGGCGGCGGCGTGGGCTGCGATCGCTCCGTGCTGCCGGATCTCTATCGCCGCAATGGGTTGCGCATTGTGCCGGATGTGGGCCGCAAGGAAAGCCTGATTTTGTTCCAGTCATTTTTCAATCGCCCGGATACCACCTACTGGCGCGACAGCCTGCTGTCGACCTATACGCTCAGCCAGATGTGTGAATCGTGATCACCGGTCAAATTCCCTGTCACTGCTGTCACTGTTTTTGACTTGCATTGCCGGCGGGTCCATGTAAAAATGCCCGATCGCATCACAGGGCCCCGTGGCTCCGGACAGCGGCCGGACAATTCGCCGGGAAGTACCGCCACAGTCGCTTTTTTGCTTGCAATTCAGCGACTGTTTATATATTGAAATAAAATTTTAAAGAGAGGCCTGCAAAAACCGGCTGATATCAACGGGCCATTTTGTTGTATGTGTCGGATGGCCGAAAAGCCCAACCATGTGTCGAGGAGGTGTTGGCATAGCTCAATTTAAATCTGAAAAAGAGGATCAGGCGCAACGCACACGATTGAACCAAGGCATTCGTGCCAGGGAAGTTCGTGTCATTGATCAGGACGGCAACCAACTCGGAATTTTGCCGATCCGGGATGCCCTTACCGCTGCTTCCGCGGTCGGTCTTGATCTGGTGGAGGTTTCGCCCACCGCCAAGCCACCTGTTTGCAAAATAATGGATTATGGCCGGTTCAAGTACGAACAGACCAAGAAGCAGCATGAAGCCAAAAAAAAGCAGACCACCTTTCAGATCAAAGAGATCAAGGTGCGACCCAAAACCGGCGAGCACGATTTGCAAACCAAGCTGGGTCATATCCGGAAGTTCTTGGAGCGTAAGGATAAGGTCAAGGTGACAGTGATGTTCAGGGGGCGGGAAATCACCCTCTCGGACAAGGGCAGATCACTGCTCGAACAAGTGGCCAAAGAATTGGAGACGCTTGCAGTCGTGGAGCAATACCCCAAGTTCGAGGGGCGCACCATGATCATGATTCTGGCACCGAAGTAATTCCAGGCACGCATTTGAATAAGTCGCAGGTGCCCCGCACCTGATGATGACCGGTTGCAAAGACCCGTTGGCGTGGGCCTTCTATTCTGAGGTACTCGCGCCTTCTATTTTTGGTGCTCGGCACGGCGAGTGCCGGAAGCAGGCTGCTGGGGTCCGGTCCAACGACGCGGGAACAAACAGACACAGGAGAAACGGATCATGCCCAAAATTAAAACCAATCGTTCGGCTGCCAAACGGTTTCGCAAAACCGGCAGTGGAAAATATTCATTTTCCAAATCACATGCCAGCCATATTTTGACATCGAAGAGCCCCAAGCGCAAACGTGGGCTGAGACAATCCCAGGTTATCAAAACCTGCGACATGAAAGAGGTCCGCCGGCTGCTGCCCAACGGATAAGGAGATTTAACATGCGTATTAAAAGAGGATTCAAGGCCCGGCGGCGACGCAACAAGGTGCTCAAACTGGCCAAGGGCTTTCGTGCGGGTCGCGGCAAGCTGTTTCGCACAGCCGCCGATTCCGTCGATAAAGCACTCAATTATGCCTATCGTGATCGGCGCCAGCGTAAGCGAGATTTCAGACGGTTGTGGATTGTGCGCATCAATGCGGGTGCACGCATGAACGACCTTTCTTACAGCAAGCTGGTCAATGGTTTGAAAAAGGCGAGTGTCACTCTGGACCGTAAGGTTCTGGCGGAACTTGCCCTGTCCGATCCCGCCGGCTTTTCAAAGATCGCCGCGTTGGCCTCGCAACAGATATAGTCGCCGAGTACCGGGCGTGAGCACATAGATGGATCAGAGTAAATGGTCGGCTGACAATCTGCCGTCCGATCCGAACTTAGACGCCAGGTTTGCCCACAGGTAACGATCCCACTCGGCATCGCCAGTCGCGATGCGGCCGTCTATGCTGACGGCCGCAGGTCATTTGTACAATAAGCGAAAAAGAGACAACCGTGGAGCAGAGCATCGATCAGGTCGGCGCGGCGGCGCTGCGGGAGATAGAAGCAGCACTGACGCCCGAGGCCGTTCATGAGGCCAATACAAAATATTTAGGCCGTAAGGGCCTGATGACACAATTGTTGCGCGGCGTGGCCCAATTGCCGGCACAAGAGCGGCCGGCCGCAGGCCGACACGCAAACCAGGTCAAGCAGCGCATAGAAGCCGCCTGCCAGGAGGCGTTGGACCGCTTGGAAGCCGCCGCAGCCTCCCGCGTGGAGCGCATCGACGTGTCTTTGCCCGGTCGGAAATTCGGATCAGGATCGCTGCACCCGCTGACCCAAATCACCCACCGCATTTGCGACATTCTGACGCGTATGGGGTTCGAGGTGGTCGAGGGTCCTGAGGTGGAGAGCGATTACTACAACTTCGAAGCCCTGAACATCCCCAAAAACCATCCGGCCCGCGACATGCAAGATACTTTCTATGTGTCCGAGGATATCGTTCTTCGCACCCATACGTCGCCCACCCAGCCGCGGGTGATGGAAAAACGCACGCCGCCGGTGCGCATCATCGCTCCCGGGAAAGTCTATCGATGCGATTCGGATATCACCCATACCCCCATGTTCCATCAGGTAGAGGGGTTGCTGGTCGATAAAAATATTTCTTTCGGGGATTTGAAAGGAACGTTGACCGCCTTTGTCCATCAGATGTTCGACCCTCTGACGCGCTTGCGATTTCGGCCCAGCTTTTTCCCTTTCACCGAACCCAGCGCCGAAGTGGATATCCTCTGTGTCATCTGCCGCGGCAAGGGATGCCGGGTGTGCAAGCAATCCGGCTGGCTGGAAATTCTGGGATCGGGCATGGTGCATCCAGCTGTTCTCGAGAATGTGGGCTACGATGCCTCTCAGGTGAGCGGATTCGCCTTCGGCATGGGGGTGGAGCGCATCGCCATGCTCAAATACGGTATCGACGATATTCGCAAGAATTTTGAAAACGATATCCGTTACTTGAATCAGTTCTGATTTCTTCTTTCTACCGTTTTCTGGAATAAATAATGAAGATTAGTTTAAGCTGGCTTCAGGATTATGTGACCATCGATATGCCTGTCGATCGGCTGGCTCACCTGTTGACCATGGTGGGGCTGGAAGTCGAATCGATCGAGGAGCGTTATGCGTACCTCGATACGGTGGTCGTTGGCCGGATCAGCGAAGTGGCGGCGCATCCCAATGCGGATAAACTCAAAGTATGCCAGGTGGAAGCGGGCTCGAACACCTATCAAGTCGTCTGTGGTGCGCCCAATGCCGCCGTGGGCATGCTGGCACCGCTGGCACTAGGCGGAACGCTATTGCCTGAGGGCACGGTCGTCACCAAAAATGTTTTGCGGGGGCAGATCTCGGAAGGCATGCTGTGCAGTCAATCCGAACTGCACTTGGGGCCCGATGGTGCGGGTCTGATGGTGCTGTCGGCGGATCTCGTCCCCGGAGAGCCCTTGAACAAAGCGCTGGGGCTTTCCGACACCCTCATGGAAATCGGGCTGACGCCCAATCGCTCCGATTGCTTGAGCATGCTCGGTATTGCCCGCGAAGTGGCGGGTTTTCAGGATGGCGGACTCAGGCGCGCTGTCGTGCAACTGCCGGCGACCGATGGAAAAATTGCGGAGATGACCTCCGTGACGATTGAAGCACCGGCGCACTGTCCGCGATATGCCGCCCGTTTGTTGGATAGCATCACCATAGGCCCCTCACCGTTCTGGTTGAAGGATCGCCTGAAAGCGGTGGGATTGCGTTCGATCAACAACATCGTCGACATCACCAATTTTGTCATGTTAGAGACTGGCCAACCCCTGCATGCCTTTGATTTCGACCAGTTGGCCGAACAGCGGATCGTGGTCCGTACCGCCGGGGATGGCGAGCGTTTTACCACTCTGGACGGTAAGGAGCGCGTGCTGGACCGCCAGATGCTGATGATTTGCGATGGCCGGAAACCGGTCGCGGTTGGCGGCGTGATGGGCGGTATGAACTCCGAAATTGGTGCCGGCACCACGCGCGTTTTGCTGGAGAGCGCCTATTTCAATCCGGCCAGCATTCGTCGGACTGCCAAGAAACTAGGAATCAAGACGGATGCCTCGCACCGCTTCGAACGGGGCGTGGACCCCGAGGGGACGCTGTACGCCTTGAACCGCGCCGCCCAACTGATGGCCGAACTGGGCAATGGGCAGTTGCTGGATGGTGTCATCGATGCCGCCCATGAAATACCTCAGGCACCGATCGTTCACATGAGCGTCGCGGCGGCCAACCGCCTGCTGGGCACATGCATCGAACGGGAGGAGATGGCCCGCTTGTTGGCCGCCATCGAATTCGAAGTGATGTCCCAGGATCAAGATACTCTAACGGTGGCCGTGCCCAGCTTCCGCGTGGATGTCAGCCGCCCCGAAGACCTCATGGAAGAGGTTGCCCGGCGCGCCGGATACGATCAAATTCCGGTCACTTTCCCGGCTGTTCCGCCGGCTGCGCGGCCCGCCCCCAAATTGTGGACCCAGCGCCAACAGGTGCGTGATTTGATGGCCGGCAGGGGCTTCGCCGAAATTATCACCTACAGCTTCGTGCATGCCGATTCGTGCCGCCATCTGCGCTTTACGGAGGATGACGCGCGCTGCCGCCAGGTGGCCGTGATCAATCCCTTGACCGAAGATCAAGCCGTGATGCGCACCAGTCTCATTCCGGGGTTGCTCGATACCATGAAGCGCAACCTTTCCCGCCAGTCACGCAACCTGAAGCTGTTTGAAACCGGTCGCATCTTTATCGGTCAGGGCAGTGAGGTGCAACCGGAGGAGATCGAAATGGTGTCCGGTTTGTGGACGGGTGACCGCAGCGAGGTCGAATGGCACACCAAACCCGAGCCATGTGACTTTTACGATTTGAAAGGGGCTGCTGAAGCCCTTTTGGACGGGTTGCACGTTTCCCCGGTCCAGTTCACGGCACTTGCCGATGAGCACTGCACGTTTACCAAACCCGGCGCCAGCGCCCGGATACTGATCAATGACGAGTTTCTGGGCGTGATCGGTGAAGTCCATCCCCTGGTGCTGGACGCCTATGAACTGCGCCAGAAGGCTTTTGTTTTCGACCTGGATCTGACACGGCTTACAGCGCATATCCCTGAAACCTTTCAGTCCCGACCGTTGCCAAAGTACCCGGATGTGGCTCGAGACGCGACATTGATCGTCGATCAGGACATGGAAGCCGCCGTGCTCTTGGCCTATGTACGGGAAATGCGCGAACCGCTTGTGGAGGAGGTGCGCCTGTTCGATGTGTTTGTCGGCCATCCCATTCCCGAGGGTCGTAAAAGCGTTTCTTTGCGGATTGTCTATCGCTCACCCGAAACGACGCTGTCGGACACGGATGTCAACGAGTTGCACAAACGGATATCCGACCGTCTGGTCGTTGCATTCAAGGCCGGTCTGCCAACATGACAGGCATTCAGGTTTACAGGGTGGATAATCCGTAGCGGTGATTCCGGGACATTGGAGGCTGAAAGTCGGCCTGGCAAGAGACCGTTTGTGGATGGATTCCCACGCGGAGTGCGAAAGGAACGCCAATGACCGCGTCGTCCGAACATCCGCCCGAAATTCCGGACAAGCTTTTCTTCCGCATCGGAGAAGTCAGTCGCATCGCCCGACTGCCGTCGAGCGTTCTGCGCTTCTGGGAAAACGAATTCCCGCGTATCAGGCCAAAACGCACCGATGCCGGCCAGCGGCTCTATCGCAAAAGCGATGTGGAACTGATCTTGAGCATCAAGCATCTTCTCTACCATCGTAAGTTCACCATCAAAGGCGCCCGGCAATATCTCAAAGCCACTGCCGGCGAGCCGCCATCGGACAACGCCCCGCGGTCCAAAACGGATGTGATCAAAGAGGTCATAGATGAACTGAAGACAATCAGGTCTTTGCTGGAGTAAATAGCGCTCTGCCGGAGGGCCGCGTGCGGTCCAACCCTATTCACTTGCCCGAATCTCTGAGGGCCGGTGCATGCCCGTGAAATCAGTTGACATAAAAATTTGGTTGTCTTATATAAAGCTTCTGGTAAGCGGGCATAGCTCAGTTGGTAGAGTACAAGCTTCCCAAGCTTGGTGTCGCGAGTTCGAATCTCGTTGCCCGCTCCACCAATTTAAGTCCGGTTTTTTCATCGAACCGAACTTGGCAAAGTAGAAAACGAGCAGGTGTTTTTGTGAGCGTTTGCTTCAGATGATGGGTTCCAAATAGCGGATACACGAATCCAGGTCGGATTAACGATCTACTTTGCAGGGGAACGGGCTTTAAGCCCGTTTTTGTTTTTTTCATCAGGAACCTAATCGAAATGGTTTTAGAAAGTCACAATATATCCCAAGTGCTGGGAATAGCGAATAATCCGATGGTAGGACGGGTATGGGCGCTGGCTGAACCCCTGTGCATCGGTGAAGGTATGGAGTTGGTGCACGTGGAGTATCAGCGCGAACCGGCGGGTAGAACCTTGCGCATCTACATCGACAAGCCCGGCGGGGTCAGCCTGGACGACTGCGTTGCAATCAGCCGCCAACTTGGCGATATCCTGGATGTGGGCCTTGAGGCGGACCATCCTTATCGGATGGAGGTTTCTTCGCCCGGCGTGCAGCGCCCGTTGGGTAAACTTGCCGATTTCGAGCGTTTCCGGGGCTGCCGCGCTAAAATTCGTATCGCTCAGCCCATCGATGGGCGCAAGAATTTTACCGGTACATTGGAAGGTGTCAGCGAACTGTCCATCCTGCTCCTGGTGGATAACCAGACCATTCGCATCGCGTTTGCCGATATCGTAAAGGCGCACCTTATCAATCACAATGGAGAAAACCCATGCTTATAGCAGACATTAAACGCGTTGTGGAACAAGTAAGCCGCGATAAAGGGATCGATCGTCAGATATTGATCCAGGCCCTTGAGGAAGCGCTGCGTTCGGCGGCCCGCAAAAAATTCGGTCCCAAGATCGAGATCGAGGCAAGCTTTAACGATGCGTCCGGTGAAATTGAAGTGTTCCAGTTTAAAGAAGTCGTCGAAAAAGTGGAAGAGCCCGAGTTGCAAATCAGTATCGCGGAGGGGCGCAAACTCGATCCGGAATGCGAAGTCGGGGATAGCTTGGGAACCAAAATGGATGCTTCCACCTTCGGCCGCATCGCGGCGCAGTCGGCCAAGCAGGTCATTATTCAAAAGCTCAAGGACGCCGAGCGGGACGCCGTCTATACCAATTTTATCGATCGCAAGGGAGAAATCATCAACGGCATCGTTCAGCGGTTCGACCGGGGGGATATCGTCGTCAATCTGGGCGCCACCGAAGCGGCATTGCCGGTGCGCGAGCAAGTCCCACGCGAAAGTTACCGGCGCGGTGATCGCATCCGCGCCCTGATTCTGGATGTCCTTTATGAAACGCGCGGTCCCCAGGTGGTTTTGACGCGCACACATCCGGATTTTTTGGTCATGCTCTTCAAAACCGAAGTGCCCGAGATTGCCGAGGGCATTGTCGATATCAAGGGGGCCGCCCGTGAGCCTGGCAGCCGTGCTAAAATTGCCGTTTCTTCCCAGGATTCTGACATCGATCCAGTGGGCGCCTGCGTGGGCATGAAGGGCAGTCGCGTGCAGAACGTCGTTCAGGAGCTGCGTGGCGAGAAGATCGATATTATTCCCTGGCACGTAGATGCTGCCAAGTTTGTCTGCAATGCGCTTGCGCCGGCCGAGATTTCGCGGGTCATCATCGATGAAGAAAACCGTGCCATGGAGGTGATCGTGCCCGACGAGTTTTTGTCCGTTGCCATTGGCAAACGCGGGCAGAATGTCCGGCTGGCCTCCAAGTTGACCGGTTGGCACTTGGATGTCAACAGCGAAAGCCAGTACAATCAAACCATGAAGAGCGGGTATGACTCGCTTGTGCAGGTTTCGGGTGTAGGGATCGGCATGGCGGATGCGTTGTTCGAAAAAGGGTACTATTCAGCCGAAGAGCTGGCCGGGGCCGAGGTGGCCGATCTTGTCCAAATCCGGGGCATTGGTGAAGAAAAGGCCAAGCAGTTGATCGACAATGCCCACAACGCCCTCAAAGAGGCGCGGGTGCTATCCGCAGGACGATCCCGAATCGCGCCCGAAAAAGTAGATACACCCGAAGATGATACAGTGGAAGCCCCTCCGTCCACTGTCCAGGCTGAAGTACCTGAAGGGACCCAAGAGACGCAAGAGACACCGCCGGATACCGACGCGTCTGAAGAGCCGTCCCAGAATTAGCCTATTGAAAATAGCGATGATGCCGGAATACGGGCAATGCAAATTATGTTAAGGGGGATGGATGATACAACCCAAGAAAAGAGTATATGAGCTGGCTCGTGAGCTCAACATGACCAACAAGGCGCTGCTTGAAAAGATCAGCTCGCTCGATCTGGGTCTTAACTCCCACATGAGTACCCTGGATGACAGCCATGAAGCCATCATCCGTCAGTACATCCAAGGGGGCCCCGCACCTGAACTGGAAGAAAAACGCGTTCAGCCGACCGTGATCCGGCGGCGGCGCAAAGTGGCCGACGTATCCGATGAAGAGGAACAGCCGGCTGCGGAGACCAAGGAAGAGGCGCCGGTGGCTGCAGAGCCGGTCGAAACCAAGCCGGTCGAAACCAAGCCGGTGGCGGCGGAAGCTGAGCCGGAGCAAGCGCCTGAACCGGAGCAAGCCCCCGAACCGGAAGTAGCGCGGGAGGCGGCGTCTCCCGAAGCCCCTGAGCCGGAAACGGTCGAAGCGGCCGCTTCAGAGGATTCAGCACCCGAGGCGCCGGTGTCAGCGGTTCCGGAGGAGAAAGAGGCTGAAGTTATCCCTGATCAAGAAACGGCCGTCGAGCCCGAAGAGGATAAGGTGGCGGACACCATTACGACCCAACAGGCAGCCCAACCGGTAGAAGAAACGGCCCCCTCGGCCGACGAAGAATCGGGTAAAGCCAAAATCATATCCAAGGTCAAGAAAAAGAAAAAAGAGTCTGCGGCCAAGATCATTAAACTGCCCGATCGTCCGCCAGTGCCGGCACCGGCACCGGTGACGCCGGCGCCAGTGGCCGAACCCGAAGTGCCCGCCCCAGTTGCGCCGGTTCCAGCTGCAAAAGCGGACGCCGATGCCGGTAAGGGAGAACGCCCCAAGAAAAAAGGCAAGAAAAAGGGCGAGGCAGAGGAAGAAGTCCAGCCGGATAAAAAGTTTTTGAAGAAAAAGATATCTTTCCGCAAAAAGGAAGTCGTGGAAGGCGCCGATCTTTACGATCGTGTCAAGCCCCGTAAGGGACGCAAAGGGGGCAAGGGCGCCAAAACGGTGCCGATTCAGAATAAAACCCAGATCACCACGGCCAAGGCCATCAAGCGTCGCGTGCGCATCGACGATACCATTGTGCTGTCCGATCTGGCCAAGCGCATGGGTATCAAAGCCGGAGACATGATTGCCAAGCTGATGCTCATGGGCGTGATGGTCACCGTCAATCAAACCATCGATTATGACACAGCCGTGCTGGTGGCGGGTGAATTCGGCTATGAAGTCGAACGGGCTGCATTCGAAGAGGAAACGATCCTGCAAAGCGCTCAAGACGATCCGGAAAAACTGTCGCACAGACCACCGGTTGTCACCATCATGGGCCACGTCGACCACGGCAAAACCTCGCTGCTGGATGTGATTCGGAAATCGCGCGTGACCGCGGGTGAAGCCGGCGGCATCACCCAGCATATCGGCGCTTATCTGGTTTCCACGGAGAAAGGTGATATCGCTTTCCTGGACACCCCAGGCCACGAGGCATTTTCGGCGATGCGTTCCCGCGGGGCCCATATCACCGACTTGGTTATTCTGGTTGTGGCGGCCGACGATGGTGTCATGCCCCAGACGGTTGAAGCCATTAACCATGCCAAGGCCGCCAAGGTGCCCATTTTAGTGGCGGTCAATAAAATCGACAAGCCCGATGCTGACTTGGATCGTGTGCAGCGGCAGTTGTCAGAGGTTGGTGTTGCACCGGAAGAGTGGGGCGGCGACACCATTTTTGTCAAAGTGTCGGCCAAACAGCAGATCGGTATCGACAACCTGCTGGAGATGATCCTGTTGCAGGCCGAGTTGCTGGAATTGAAAGCCAACCCGGACAAACTGGCCACAGGCCACGTGGTCGAAGCCAAACTCGATTCAGGGCGCGGTCCGGTAGCCACGGTACTGGTCAAGGAAGGTACGCTGAGGGCCGGCGATGCGGTGGTATGTGGTGTACACTATGGCAAAGTACGCGCGCTGCTCAATGATTTAGGGCTCAAAATGGATCAGGCCGGACCCTCGCACCCGGTCGAAATTATCGGTCTGTCGGGCGTGCCCATGGCGGGTGACGAAATGGTGGCTCTGAAAGATGAAAAAGATGCCCGCCAGGTCAGCTTGCACCGCACGCAGAAGTTGCGGGCTAAAGAGTTGGCCAAAAACAGTCGTATGAGCCTGGATAAACTGTTCGAACGCATGCAGGAAGGTGAAGTCAAGGAGCTGAACCTGATTATCAAGGCTGACGTGGACGGCTCGATGGAAGCCATTCGCGACTCGCTGCTCAAGCTCTCCAATCCGGAGGTTTCGATCAACATCATTCATTCGGCCACCGGTACGATCACCGAATCGGATATTTCCCTGGCGGCCGTCTCCGAAGCCATCATTATCGGCTTCAATGTGCGCCCCAACTCAAAGGTTCAGGAAATGGCCTATGAAGAAAAGGTCGATATCCGCTACCACAACATCATCTACAATGTCATCAAGGAGATCAAGGATGCCATTGTGGGTATGATGAAGTCGACTTTCATAGAGCGCTCGCTGGGCCGCGCTGAAGTTCGCGAAGTGTTTCATGTGCCCAAAGTGGGTGCCATTGCGGGCTGTTATGTGACCGATGGCAAAATCGAGCGTGGAAAACTGACACGCCTGATCCGCGACGGCATTGTTGTGTATGAAGGCAAAAATTCATCGCTGCGGCGGTTTAAAGACGATGCCAAGGAAGTGCAGAGCGGGTACGAGTGCGGAATCGGCCTGGAGAACTACAACGACATCAAAATCGGTGATATCATCGAGTCTTACTATATGGAAGAGATTCGCCCGGAAATGGATTGATGACAAAGCGATCATCCGAAGCCCACATGGTGATCGGATATGGCGTGCTTATTTTTTATCTGCACGACAGCCGCTCGCTTAAGGCCAAGCGCAGCGTGGTCAAGGCCATCGTCGGGCAAATCCGCAATCACTTTAATGCTTCGGTGGCCGAAGTGGGTGCGCAGGACGTGCACCAGCGCGCCGAGATTGGATTTGCCCTGGCCGGCTCCGATCATCGGCTGATCAACACCAAAATGGACAAGCTGGTCAATTTTGCAGAAGATTTGGGCCTGGCGCAGATGATCGATACGGAAACGGAAATCGTTCATATGTGAATGGGTGAAAAGGCTGAATCGTCGATTCGTGATTCGGTTTAACCTGCAACATGCAGGTATCGTCGTAACAGTGAATCAAAAACCAGTGGCATCGATTATCACGTATGAACGAATCAAACAGATCAATGACGTAACGAAATGAAACCTTTTTCACGCAGTGACCGCGTCGGCGGCTTGATCAAACAGGTGCTGGCCGAGTTGCTGCAAAAACATATCAGCGATCCGCGCCTGACCATCACGACGATTACCGATGTGGTGGTGAGCCGCGACCTGCGTCTGGCCAAGATCTATTTTTCGACCTCAGGCGGAAAAGAGGCCGTGCAGGGTGCCTTGGACGGCTTTGAGCGGGGGCGCGGTTTTATTAAGCGGGAGCTTGCCCAGCGCCTGACTTTGCGGTATATGCCGGACCTTCAATTTTACTATGATGAGTCGATCGATTACGGGGCCCGCATTGAAAAGCTGCTAAAAGCGGTGAAAAAAGATGACGCAGACGATCGTTGACCTTTTTGGCCGGAACCAGCGGTTCCTGTTGGCCTCGCATACCTACCCCGACGGGGATGCCATTGGTTCGCTGCTGGCTCTCGGTCTGGCCCTTACGGCCATGGGAAAGGATGTTCATCTGTTCAATGAGAGCCCCATCCCGGCCGTTTACCGTTTTTTACCTTCCGTCAGCGCCATTCGTCAAGCGGTCGCGCCGGAGCAGCAATTTGACGTAGCCGTGCTGCTGGACTGCGGTGATATTGACCGAATCGGTGCCGGTGTCGAGATCGTCAATCGAATACCCGTGCTGGTCAATATCGATCACCACGTCACCAACACACGTTTCGGACATCACCAGGTGATCGATATTGATGCGTGTGCAACGGCCGAAATCATTTACCGGCTGATCAAGGCGTTGCCCGTGGCGATCGATTGTGCCATGGCCACTGCGATTTATACCGGTATCCTGACCGATACAGGCTCTTTTCGTTTTTCCAACACCAATCGGTCGGCATTTGCCATTTGCGAGGAGATGATTGCCAAGGGGGCCAATCCTTATGAAGTGGCCCAGAATGTGTACGGTACCTATTCGCTAGGGCGCATCAAGCTGCTCAATTTGGCCTTGGATTCGCTGGAGATTTCACCCAATGGCCGGTTATCGGTGATGACCCTGACCCAGCGCATGTTGCGCGAGACGCGCACGCATTCCGAAGATATCGATGGCATCATCAATTACGCGCGCCGTATCGAAGATGTCAAAGTGGCAGCCCTGATCCATGAGTTGGGTGGCAATGCCGGTGTTCAAAAAGGACACCGGCCGTTTCATGTGAGCCTGCGTTCCGATGGCTCGGTGGATGTGGCCAGCATTGCCGCTCGTTATGGCGGCGGCGGGCACATCAGTGCCTCCGGATTCAGCGCCGAATCGACGTTGGCCGAACTGAAGAGCCGGATCATGAAACTGGCCGACACCATTCCGGATGGGGTAACAAACTGAACGGGATCATTGTTTTAGATAAACCGGCCGGTATTACATCGGCCAGAGCCGTAGCCGAAGTCAAAAAAGCCGTGGGTGTCGCCAAGGTGGGGCACACCGGCACGCTGGACCCCTTCGCCACCGGTGTGCTGCTGTGCTGCCTCAATCAGGCGACGCGCATTGCCCGTTTTTTTCTGCACGGCACTAAACGGTATACGGCGTTGCTGCGCCTGGGTATCGCCACCGATACGCAGGATGGCACCGGGCAGGTGATCGCCCGCCATGCGGTTTCGGATTTTTCCGAAGAGTGTCTGATGTCCGTTTTCAGGCGGTTCGAAGGATGTCAGATGCAGCGTCCGCCGGTGTATGCCGCTCTCAAACACGAGGGCACCCCGCTTTACAAGCTGGCACGGCGGGGGACGCCTGTGCAGAAGCCGGCGCGTCAGGTGACTCTGGCCTTGCGTATTGTGGAGACTGCGCTGCCGGATATACGCTTTGAAGTGTGTTGCTCCGCGGGCACCTATGTACGTGCCTTGTGCGCCGATATCGGCGAGGCCCTCGGATGCGGCGGCCATCTGGCCGAGTTGCGGCGGACGGGCTGCGGTGGGTTCACTTTGGACGCGGCCATATCCTTAGAGGCACTCAAGCGGACGGCGCCGGAAGACGTACGCTCCGAGGTGGTGCCAATGGCGGACGCCCTGCCCGATATGCCGCTGATCAGAGCCGACGGTGCCATGGTGCAGCACCTGATGCATGGTAAGCCCTTGCCGGCCGAGTGGATACAGCGGGACATCGACGCAAACGAGCCGGTGGGTGGCGGCTATTTCAAGGTAGTGGATGAGCAAGGGCGTTTGCGGGCGGTTTTGCAAGCGGCCGATGAGGGCGCCAAGTACAATTATTGTTGTGTTTTTAACTAATTCATAGCATATGCGAGCATTGTTGAATAAAAGGAGGAAAGACTGTGGTTTTATCGACGCAAGACAAAAAGGGACTGATCGATCAATATAAACTGCACGACAGCGACACGGGAAGCCCGGAAGTGCAGATCGGCCTGCTGTCCCATCGCATTCAGTACCTCACCGAGCATCTGAAGATTCATAAAAAGGATCATCATTCGCGTCGTGGGCTATTGATGTTGGTTGGCCGGCGCCGCCGGCTGCTCAACTATGTACGGAATAACGATGTCCAGCGGTATCGTACGATTATCGACACTTTGGGCCTCCGCAGATAACCCTCCGGTCCGCGGACGATGCCTGCGGCCTGCGACCGAATCTTCATTGTACCCAAACGGGTGCTTTGAGGTTCGGTCTTTGCTGCATGGGTAAACCAACGGCCGGTTGTATAAAGAATGGCCGGAATGAGCAGCTGATCCCTATTGTTGTTTCATACAGGGCCGCATAAAATGAGGAGAGAATATGGAAATTAATCTAAGTGCCCAGGTCGGGGGTAAGACCCTGTCTATTCGCTCGGGCAAAATGGCCAAGCAGGCCAGTGGCGCTGTCCAAGTACAGTATGGCGATACGATCGTGCTGGTCACAGCCGTGGCGGCCCATGATGAACGGTCGAACGATTTTGTGCCTTTGACGGTTGAATACCAGGAAAAAATATATGCGGCCGGGCGTATCCCCGGCAACTATTTTCGCCGCGAAATCGGCCGGCCCAGCGAAAAAGAGACGCTGACGGCCCGCTTGATCGATCGTCCGATGCGACCCTTGTTTCCCAAGCAGTGGCGCTATGAAACCCAGGTGATCGCGACCGTTCTGTCCATGGATCAAGAGAATGATCCGGACGTGCTTGCAGTCGTCGGCGCCTCGGCGGCGCTGACCATATCCGACATCCATTTTGCAGGTCCCATTGCCTGTGTGCGTGTCGGCCGGGTCGAAGGCCAGTTGATCGCCAATCCGACCCTGGAGCAAATTCAGGCCTCTGATATCAACCTGATCGTCGCTGGTTCCAAAACCGGCGTGGTGATGGTCGAGGGCGGTTCCCAGGTGGTGTCCGAAGCCGATATGCTCGAGGCGATCTTCTTTGGTCATACCGCCATGCAGCCGCTGATCGATATTCAGGAAAAGTTGCGTGAAGCCCTGGGTAAGCCCAAAAGAGCTTTCACGCCGCCGTCCAAGGACGAGGCGTTGGTTGCGCAATTGGAAGGCCTGGCCAGGGATCGCATGCGGCAGACACTTGTCATCCCGCAAAAAGTGGAACGCGCCAGCGCCATGCGCGCGCTGAAAGCGGAGATTCTGGCTTCCTTGGGCGAAGGGTATGCCGATCGCCGCGCCGAGGTGAACGAAATTTTGGGTGACATTCAAAAGAAAGCCTCCCGCCAGATGATTCTGAAGGAAGGCCGGCGCATCGACGGACGCAAGTTCGATGAAATCCGTCCGATCACCTGCGAGGTCGCCCTGCTGCCCAGACCGCACGGCAGCGCTTTGTTTACCCGGGGTGAAACCCAGGTGCTTGGTGTGCTGACCCTTGGTTCGGGTCAGGATGAACAGCGCGTGGAGACCCTTAGCGGCGAAGAAATGCGGCCGTTCATGCTGCATTATAATTTTCCGCCCTATTCGGTGGGCGAAGTCAAACGCCTGGGGCCCAGCCGCCGCGATATCGGCCATGGCGGGCTGTCCACCCGTGCGTTGGAAAGCGTTCTGCCCGATCGTGAAAAATTCGATTACACGATCCGGATCGTATCCGAAGTTCTGGAATCCAACGGCTCTTCTTCCATGGGGACCGTCTGTGCCGGCACTTTGGCCATGATGGATGGCGGCGTGCCGATCAAGGCCCCGGTTTCCGGTATCGCCATGGGGTTGGTCAAGGAGGGCGACCAGGTGGTGATCCTATCGGACATCCTGGGCGATGAAGACCATACCGGAGACATGGATTTCAAGGTCACCGGTACGCGCGACGGCGTAACCGCTCTGCAGATGGATATCAAGATCCACGAACTTCCCAAGGAGATCATGCAGCAGGCGTTGGAGCAGGCGCGTCGCGGCAGACTTCACATTCTCGACAAGATGCTCGAAGCGCTTGCCGAGCCGCGGGTGGATATCTCGGTCTACGCGCCGAAAATCATCATTATCAAAATCCATCCCGACAAGATCCGTGATATCATCGGCCCGGGGGGTAAAGTCATTCGCGCCATCCAGTCTGAAACCAACACCCGCATCGAGATCGAAGACAGCGGACTGGTCAAGATCGCCGCCACCAATGAAACCGAAGGAAGAGCGGCCATGGAGCAGATCCAGGCCATTACCATGGAGCCCGAGGAAGGCGCCATCTACGAAGGCAAGGTGGTCAAGACCACTGACTTCGGCGCATTCGTCCAGTTGGCACCCGGTACCGACGGCCTGGTGCACATTTCCCAGTTGGCCAATCGGCGCGTGGCCAAAGTGACCGATGTGGTCAAGGAAGGCGACATTGTCCGGGTCAAGGTTCTGGAAGTCTCCCAGGACGGCCGGGTTCGTCTGAGTCTCAAGGCCGCTCTGGAAGAGGAAGCGAACCAAGGTGCCCAAGAAAACAATCCTCCCGAACGGGATTAGAATCGTCTCTGAGAAAATGCCCCACGTCCGCTCCGTCTCCATGGGAGTCTGGGTTGACGTGGGCGCCCGGGACGAATCCAAAGAGCAGAGCGGGTTATCCCATTTTATCGAGCACATGATTTTTAAGGGGACGACCCGCCGCTCGGCCTATCAGATCGCCAAGGAATTCGATGCGATTGGCGGCCACACCAACGCCTTCACCTCGATGGAGAACACTTGCTATCATGCCAAGGTGATGGATAGCCACCTGGACACGATGGTGGAGATTCTTTCGGATATCTTTCTTAATTCCATCTTCGATCCCGAAGAGCTGGAGCGCGAGAGGCCGGTCATTCTGCAGGAGATCGGTATGGTCGAAGATACACCTGAAGAGTTGATTCATATTCTGGCGGGCAAAAATTTCTGGGGCGATCACCCGCTGGGACGCTCGATTTTGGGCACGCCCGACAACATCCTGGGCTTTTCCGCCGATACGATCAAGGCGTTTTTTACCCGATTTTATCATCCGGATCGGATCGTCATTACCGCCGCCGGCAATGTCGACCATGAGCGCTTCGTCGACATGATCGGCCCTTTGTTTGCCACCATCAAAAACGACCAGCCGCTGCCGGATAGAACCCTGCCGTCCGTTATTCCCAAAAACCGGGTTCACCGCCGCAAACTTGAACAGGTCCACGTGTGCCTGACCACCGGCGGAATATCAGCGAGCGACCCCCGGCGCTTCGCCTTTTCGCTGATGAACACCATTCTGGGCGGCAACATGAGCTCGCGGCTGTTTCAAGAAATCCGTGAACGTCGAGGTCTGGCGTATTCCGTCTATTCTTTTATGATGTCTCATGTGGACTCGGGACTTTCCGGCGTTTATGCCGGCGTCAGCTCCGAAAACGTCGCCCAGACAATCGATCTGATCGTGCAAGCCGTTCAACGGTTTTGCCATACGCCCGTATCGGGCGGAGAGCTTCAGGATGCCAAAGAGTATACCAAGGGCAACCTTTTTCTGGCCGCCGAAAGCGTGGACAATCAGATGGTGCGCCTGGCCCAGAATGAACTGCATTTTGGACGCTACGTGCCACTGGATGAGGTGGTTAAGAAGATCGACGGGGTAACGGTCGATGACATCCAAACTTTGGCCGCAGTGGTTTTCAAGATGGAGCAAAGTTCGTTGACCATTCTGGGTACGGTGGATAAGAAAGCGTTACGTGTAAAGTTTTAAGGACTAACGCAACTTTCCCCATCCGCTCACCGGCCTATAGGCTCGACAGTTGATCGCTGACGCCGCCTGTTTTCCCGCTGTTATCGCCATTTCGAAAAGGTCGCTTGCTATGTCCGACACCCCTCTGGTCCGCATCAAACGCCTCTATCCCGACCGCGATCAGGATATTGCCTTGCCCCGTTATATGTCCGCCCATGCGGCCGGTATGGATCTTTGCGCGGCGATTGAAGAAGATCTGGTTCTGGCGTCCGGGCGAATCGCATTGGTGCCCACCGGTTTTGCCATGGCACTGCCCAATGGTTACGAAGCCCAGGTCCGCCCGCGCAGTGGATTGGCCATTCGGCATGGCGTCACCGTGGTCAACGCACCGGGAACTATCGATAGCGATTACCGGGGGGAAGTCAAAGTGGGCTTGATCAATCTGAGCGATCAGGTCTATACGATCCGGCGCGGCGAACGCATCGCTCAAATGGTCGTTCAGCAGGTTTGCCAGGCGCGTGTGCGGGTGGTCACGGAATTGAACGAGACCGAACGAAGTTCGGGCGGATTCGGCAGCACGGGGGTTTGAGCGTTCAAATGGAATCCGCTGCTCCGAATTTGAATGAATGTACGCTCTCCATTTGCGTCTTGGCCAGCGGCAGCAAAGGCAATGCCATTTGGGTCGGCGACGGGCGCACTGCTTTTCTTGTGGATGCCGGGCTTTCAGGTGTCGAAATCGAACGGCGCATGCAGGCCGCTGATTTGGCAATAGAGTGTTTGCATGCGATCGTGGTATCGCACGAGCACAGTGATCACGTGCGGGGTGTCGGCGTACTGTCGCGCCGTTACAAGCTGCCGGTCTATATCTCGGCCTGCACCGAACGCGCGGCCGCCGGGCAACTGGGGCGTCTGCACGAAATCCGTCATTTCGAGATCGGTCGCCCGTTTGGCATCAATGATCTGGTCGTCCACCCATTCGCCACCGCTCATGACGCCGAAGACCCCGCCGGGTTCACCATCTCTCAAAACGGGCACAGAATCGGCATTGCCACTGATTTGGGCATCGCAACAGGCATGGTCAAGGAGCACCTTAAAACCTGCGCCTTGCTGGTGCTGGAAGCCAATCACGATCCGACCATGCTGGTTGACGGTCCCTATCCATGGCCGCTTAAACAACGCATCAAAAGCCGTAACGGCCACTTGTCCAACGAGGAATCGGGCGATCTACTGGCTGAAATTCGTCATGATGGCCTGTGCCACGTCATCCTGGCCCATCTCAGCGAAACCAACAACACGCCGCAGAAAGCTTTATTGGCCGTAGCCAAGGCGTTGGGCGAGGGCGATTGTGGCTTTCAGATTCATGTGGCCTGCCAGGACCGCTGCAGTTGTCTGCTGACCCTGCACTGACTCTAAAACGGCATCGGGGCGGAAGGTTGCAGCCGTTTCCATTGTTCGAGAATCGTTCCTATCGGCTCACCATAGCGCACCAGTGTTTCGATGCCTTTGCGCGAATTGTCAAGGATATCCGGGTCAATGCATGCGTGGTCGTGCTCCAGAATGCCAATGACCGTCGATCCACCAAATTGGAAGTAGCCTTTCTCATGGCCGCGCTGGCATGGGCCGCCCTCAGGCAGACGCTGGACGATGCTGCCTACCATCATGGCGCCTACTTCCACCTGGATCATGGTGCCCAGGCGCGGGCTTTGCACAAAGCACCACTGCCGAAAGTTGGTGCTGTGAATGTCCGGTCTGTGGCGCAAGGACAACGGGCTGACCGAGTGCAGCGGACCGCCGATGGTATGCACCGGTCCCTGGACACCCCCTTCCATATAGCCGAAGCGGTGAAAATCGCAGGGCGCCAGACGAAAAATCAGGCACAAGCCACCGCGAAACGCTGGCTCCAGGTTCGGAACCCCCAACAGTTGCGGTAAGGTCAGAACAGTACCTTTCACTGTTAGAGGCCTGTCGTCGGCTACCTCAAAAACCTGCAATCGGCTGTCGGCCGGGGATATCAAAAGGCTCGGATCTTTTGGCAGCGGGCGTGCGGCGGGTTTGAGCCTGCGGATGAAAAAATCGTTGAACGAGTCGAAGCCGCCGGCCGGGACGATCGCTTCAGACAAATCGATGCCGTACTGTGCGGCAAACGGCGCGATTTTGCGCCGGCTCCATTTGCTTTTCTGCATCAAGCCGTACAAGCGCGACAATGGGTGCTTGCACAACAGGTGGTCCGTGATTCGGCGCCCCCATGGCCTGCCATAAAAAATATCCATCCATTGGCGGCCGTAGACCTGTTCTTTTTCTATCAGGCCGGTCCGGCGGTTGTAGAGCAGGATCTCGTCAAGTATCATCGATAGGGCATCCTTTTGGGCTGGCGTAGCCATCGCTCAGCGCGCGCACGCACGCAAGTGGTTACTTAGACCGCCGAAAGCATATATTATTAAAATACGGTTATGCAGTTCGCTCCAGTGACTATTGGCAAAGTGTTAAGTGTAAAGTTTAAAGTGTAAAGGGAGGCATTCTGTCGATTTGATATGCACACCTCCCATGTTGGACGCTTTGACGTGCATGCTTTTTAAAAGTCGGAATACCTTCGCTTTGTTTTTCGACGCCGGCAAACCGGTCACGATTTGATTTTGACGTACACCGCATAACGACCCGGGCCTGACAGCAGCAGGCCGATGCAGATGCAGGCGATCATGCCGGCATAGACATACAATGAGCGATACCCGGCGTTCAGGTAATTGAAAAAATAAAGTCCATAAACGCCTGCCAGCAATGCGGCACTCAGGCGGAACAGGTAACCGCTGATCAGACCGATGCTGGCCAGCACCTCAACGACCAGGAGCGTCAGCCCCACGATTTGAGCGGAAAGATCCCCGTGCAGGATCCGAAACTCCCTGCCGGCCAGGGTCCAGGCGCGCGCGCCATGAAGCAGTCGCGGCAAGGCCTGGTAGAGCATGCCGACGGCGATGCTCAGGCGTATGATAAGAAGGCCTGAATTCAGTTGGCGGTCACTCATTGTTGTTTTGCTCCTGTTTTCTTTGCGGTTGAACCACGTCGTGCCAAGACTGTGTCAGATAAAAAGGACTACCCTTTCTGGCCCACAAACAATGCTGCAATGCCCATCGTCAGCGTGCGGTAGCGCACGCCTTTGAAGCCGGCCGCGCGCATGGCGGCACAAAATTGCGCTGAGGGCGGAAATTGTGCCACGGAGGCCGGTAAATAGGAATAGGCATAATGGTGCTTGGAAAAGAACCGGCCCAACAACGGCAGCAGCCGATTGAAATAAAACAGATAAGCCCGCCGAATAGCGGACTTTTCGGGTGTGACCAGTTCCAGTATGGCCAACGTGCCTCCGGGTTTGAGATGGTGGTAAAATTGCTGCAGGGCAGTTGGTTTGTCCTGAATGTTGCGGATCCCGAATGCAATGGTGATTGCATCGAAACTTGCGGCGGGGAACGGCAGGTGAAAGGCGTCGGCGGCCGCCAGGCGAACACGGGTACCTTTGGTTTTGGGCAGCGCCCGGCGCAACATTTGAGGCGCGAAATCCACACCGATGCTGGTGGTATGCGGAACCCGGCGGCGGGCGATTTCCAGCGCCACGTCTCCTGTCCCACAGGCGACGTCCAGCAGGACCCCTCCGGGACGGACGGACAGGTTGTTCACGAGCACCCGGCGCCAATACACGTCTTGGCGCAGACTGAGCAAGCGGTTCAAAAAATCGTAGTAGGGTGCGATCCGGTCAAACATATCACGCACAAAGGGCAGTTCCTGGGGTTTCATTGACAACCTATGCTCTTGCATTAATTTTCGGCATTGATTAAGAGTAACGGCCGTTGTCCTAGTATGCAGAGACACCGGACCCAAAATATATGCCACCGGGGACTTGATGCGCCTATTGTCGCGATCCCATCTGGCAATTGGGAAGCGTTGTTTTTAACACAGAAAGCGGACCCTCAACAAGGATCAATCGGAAGACCATATGAAAGGCAAGAGAGATTATTACGAAGTATTGGGAGTCGGCAAGAGTGCCTCCGACTCCGACCTGAAAACCGCTTATCGCAAACTCGCCCTCCAATATCATCCCGATCGCAACCCCGGGGATCAAGCGGCTGAAGAAAATTTCAAGGAAGCTGCCGAAGCTTATGAAGTCCTGCGTGATCCGCGTAAACGGCAGATTTATGACCAATACGGCCACCAAGGCCTGGAAGGATCGGGTTTTTCGGGTTTCGGTGGTTTTGAGGATATTTTTTCGAGTTTCGGCGATATTTTTGAAGACTTTTTCGGCTTCAGCACGCGCGGCAGAGGCGGGCGCAGCCGTGCCCAGCGCGGTGCCGACCTGCGCTACGATTTGAGCATCAGTTTCATGGAGGCGGCATTCGGCGTCGAAACGACGATTGATCTGGACAAACATGAAACCTGCGCGCGTTGCGAAGGGCGCGCGGTGGAGCCGGGCACCCACGCCGAAACCTGTCCGCATTGTCGGGGCGCCGGTCAAGTCGGTCGCAGCCAGGGGTTTTTCACGATCCGAACGACCTGCCCACAGTGTCGGGGCGCCGGCCAGATTATTCCTAATCCATGCTCGGCGTGCAACGGCAGCGGTCAGACCTTGGTTCACAGAACCGTATCAGTGAAGATTCCGGCTGGCGTTGACGACAATTCGCGTCTGCGTCTGTCCAATGAAGGCCAGGCTGGCGCCATGGGCGGTCCGCCCGGCGATTTATATGTCTTCATTCACGTCAAGCCGCATGATTTTTTCAGGCGGGAAGAAAATGATGTGATCTGCCAGATCCCCATCTCTTTCATTCAGGCGACCCTCGGCGACCAAATCGTCGTGCCGACGCTCAATGGTGAGAAAACCTTGGAGATCCCCAGGGGAACGCAATATGGTGACGTGTTTCGTTTTCGCGGCGAAGGCATTCCGTCACTGCGCACCGGCCGTCCCGGAGATATGATTGTTCAGGTGACTATCAAAACGCCGACCAATGTGAATAAAAAACAAGAAGCGCTGCTTCGGGAATTTGCTCAGCTGGATGACAACAAGCTCGGCAAGCGTCTGAAAAACATACTTAAAAGTGCAGCCGCCAAAGCCGCCAACTAAACGGCGATGGCCTTCACGCTACCCATTAGCATTGCTATGACGACGCCGGTGACACCGGTTAGGAGATAACGTACCCATGTTCGAACTGAAGATACTGACCCATTTCGCAGCGGCCCACCAATTGCGTTTGGTTGCAAAAAAATGTGAAAATCTGCATGGCCACAACTGGAAGGTCGAGGTGTGCGTGGCCGGTGAAAAACTCAACTCAGCGGGCGTATTGATCGATTTTGGTGAACTCAAGGCCCATGTGAATGAGATCGTCGGGACGCTGGATCATAAATATCTTAATGATCTGGAGATGTTCAGCGGCAATCCATCGTCTGAAAACATTGCCGTATACATTGCCGATGCGCTATCGGAACGCCTGGCAGGCACTGGTATCAAGATCAGCCGCGTCACAACCTGGGAATCGGAAGATGCCTGCGCGACCTATTCACCGTGATCTGGCTGCCATCATAATACCACCGGCTCGATCTCCAGCCGGATACCGAACCGGTCGTAGACACTGTCCTGCACCGCCTCCGCAAGGGTCATCAATTCGCCATGCGACGCGCCTCCCAGATTGATCAAGACCAGCGCCTGGCGGTCGTAAACCCCTACATGGCCTAAGTGCCGGCCTTTCCAGCCGCACGCCTCGATCATCCAGCCGGCCGACAACTTGAACCTACCGTCCGTCAACGGATAACTCACCATGTTCGGCTCGCGGGCGAGCAAGGTGCAGTGGCGTTCCCGCTCGACTACCGGGTTTTTGAAAAAACTGCCGGCATTGCCGATCTGCTCTGGATCGGGCAGCTTGGCGCGGCGCGATGCGCAAACCCACTCGAAAACCTCTCCGGCATCGGGCGCAGCACTGCCCAGGGCTGTCTGGCGACGCCGCAAGTCCGGATAATCGAGCACCGCACGCCAGGGCCGGGGCAGTTTCAGACGTACGCGGGTCACCAGGCAACGGCCAGCCAAGGTCTTTTTGAACACACTGTCACGATAACTCAGGCAGCATTGTTCTGCTGAAAGCGATACAGGTTGTCCGGAGGTCAGGTCCACCGCGTCCAGCGATAGAAAGCGGTCATTGAATTCGACCCCGTAAGCGCCGATGTTCTGGATCGGTGCGGCCCCGACTGTGCCTGGAATCAGGGCCAGGTTCTCCAGCCCGGGCCATCCGTTGGCCAATGTCCATGCGACCAACTCGTGCCAATTTTCGCCTGCACCCGCTTCAACGATCCATTCCGTCGGGTTTTCCCGGAACAAACGCCGCCCGGTGATTTCCACCTTCAAGATAACGTGGGGTACCGATTCTCTGAACACGACATTGCTGCCGCCGCCCAGAACGAATTTCGGCGCGGCAGCGTAAACGGGGTTACGGACCACCTGGGCCAAGCCCGCTTCCGAACGAATACGGATCAAGGTATGGGCTCTGGCCGGTAAGCCGAAGGTATTAAAGGGCTGTAAATCTACATTGGTTTCAATATGCATGGGGCCACGCGTCATCGTCTCGGTGGGCAGTCGATCGAACGATACCCACTCATGCTGAATGGTAAAAGTCAATTGCCCACAGGCAGTCAATCCAATCCAATAATTCTCTTTGGGTTATCCATTTCGCTCCAGTGACAATTGGCGAAGTCGGGATCGGCACGGAGGAGGTGATCGCCTATATCCCACTTGACCGAAGTGGATAACCAGAAAAGCTTTTTACCACAGTACGCGCTGAGGACACAGATAAAAACACTACCTGTCGTTCACACGCTGCTTGGAGGACCCGACCCGGACAAGGGCCGCTTTTGCGCATTGGGGCTCAAGGCTTTCCAGGCAATGATTTGGTGGGAGCTATGCGCGTTCATCACGATGTGCACACGCAGCGATCAGGTTAATGGCAGCGCGCTCGCCGTTCAGAGTCTTTTTGGCATCATACATCGCTTTGTCGGCATTGCGCATCAATTCCCCAGCGGTGGTACCGTCATCGGGGAATGTTGCCATTCCGATACTGGCACTGACAAAATCGATCCTTTGTGTTCCAAAATCAAACGGCACGGCCAGGTCAGTGGCAATACGACGTACGATCTTGTCAGGAAGATGGTCGGGTGGATTTTTCAAAATGATGGTGAATTCGTCACCTCCCAGGCGCGCCACAAAATCGGATTCGCGAACCGCCTTTTTCAGCCGTTGCGCAATCTTGGATAGAAGCCTGTCCCCGATTTCATGGCCATAGGTGTCATTGACCAGCTTGAACTTGTTCAAATCAAAGAACAACAGCACAATGCGGTTTGGGGTACTGTGTGCATGCTGGATTTCAGTTTCCAGGAACTCGACCAAGGCTTTGCGGTTGTGCAATCCGGTGAGTGCGTCGTGGTGGGCCATGAAAATCAGCTCTTGCTCCGCCTTTTTTCTTTCTGTGATATCACGGGTCACCCCCAGGATACCGATGATTTTCCGATCGACATCTGAAATAAAGCGGGTGTTGACCTCAGTCCATACGGTGGTGCCGTCTTTGCGGACTTGCTCTATCGGGGTAGCGAGACTTTTGCGATGTTTGCCTTCGGAGGATCGGAGGCGTTCCATTTCCACGGCTATGAGCCGGGTGGCATGCGCCAATGATTCTGCGGTCAATACCATGGTAATGTTTTGGGCGGTCAACTCCGACGGGCTGTAGCCCAGCAGATGCATAATGGCCGGGCTGATAAAGGTAAAGCGGCCTTGCAAGTCGATCGTCCAGATCACATCCGTGGCGTTTTCGGCGATCAGACGGTAGGTTTCTTCACTTTGCCGCAATGCGGCCTCGATACGTTGGCGATCTTCGATTTCCCGAGTCAGCACATGGTTGTTGATTTCGGCCCGAACCGTCAGTTCATTGGCCTGCAAAATGGCTTTTTCCATTTCGAGATTGGCATCTTGCAATGCCATTTGAACGGTTTGCAATTTGTGCTCGGCACGCCTGCGATCGTCAATTTCCCTGGAAAGCGCCTCCGTTCGGGCCTGCAGGATGTCTTTCAAGGTGGAGACCCGCTGGTACATAATGGCATTGGCCAGCGCTGGCGCCAAGGCAGTGGAGATGCTTAAAATGAAGGTGGCCTCATCGGGCGTGAGCGGCTTGTGATTCTCTTTTTCAGGCAAGACCAATATTCCGACCAAGACACTGTCATGCACCAGGGGCACTGCGCAGGCGGCGTTCATTTCCCGCAGCAGGTCCTCAAGCGGCGCGGCCCAATGGGCCCGGTATGGCAACAGGCCGAGTGATTGCACTTCTATGATGCCCTTGTACGCAAACAGATGGCGGGCAAGGTCGTCGGGAAGCGCGACAGGTCGCTTCCCAGGGGTGTCGAGTTGTCGCTCCGCCTCGTCGTACACATAGACATGCGCCCAGGGGCAAGGCAAAATGGCGCGGATTACTTCTCTCAGGTGGCCGGAGAGATCGTCGATATGTCTGAGCACCAGCAATTGTTTGTTCAGGAGTGCTTCGGTTTCTTTAAGTGTCTGGCGCATTTTATGGAAATAACGACCAAAAAGTTCGCGCATCCACCGGATGTAGATGCAGTTTGCACCAAACCAGACGGCCAGTAGGCAAAAATGCACGAAAGGCGGGATCGTGCCGACCTTGTTCGCATAATAAACGAACACGACCCCATTGGGCAATACGACCAGCAAGCCTATCAGGGCGCGGGTCGAAACAACGTGCAGAAAGCTGCGCACCTCCAACAGGCGATACCTGAGTACACCGTACGCCATGGTGCCCATGGGCAGAAAAATAAAATTACCGGCCGGATAGATATCGATGCCGTGCATTGCTGGAATGTTCATCAGGGTCAGCAATCCGAGCAAGCCGAAAGAAATGAGCACATACTTAAATTTTAAACGCAAAAACGGGTTTGTTTCCACCTTCAAGCGGCGGGTAAAGCAAAAAAGGCAATAGAGGAAGACCGCAGCACCGTAAAGGCTGAAAAGCTGAAACGCGGGCCCACCCTTGGCGACATAGCCCCAGGTGAAACGATGGAATCCATGGATGTAGTAGCTGGTGGGGGTGGTCAGGCTGATCAGGAAACTGAGTGCACACACAGCCCGGACAACATTTTTGTTCTGGATGTCGAGAATGTGATGAAAAAAAGTCACCAGGAAGACCGGCAAGTAGACATAAAAAAAGTGGACCACCCGTTCGAGCGTAAGAATCCGGTCGGGGTCGTCGATCAACTGGTAAGCAATGAATACCGGCGCCAGCAATGAACACCAGATGCAGACTAGGGCAAAGGAGCGATTTTCCCTTCTGATGGTGCCGCGCGCAAGTGCTAAGAACGCCAGGTAAAGCCCGCTGACCAGCGAAAGGACTGGTGGCAGCAGATAAATGGACAAAAGGTCGTTCATGGCGCCGATCCGCTAATTCGAGTTGAATGCGTGTGATTTGCCGGGCGGGCTCATCTTACACGGACCGCCGTTTCCCTTGCACAGTTCATCATAGAAGGATACTATTTCATTATCGGCTGTTAGCGGGTTTGATTTGAGGAAAAAAGCACGATAGGCCTGTGCATTGATGTCACCTCCCGGCTCACCGGGGTTTTCCTACGTCACCCCACACCCGTATCTCACTTGATCGAAGTGGATAACCAGAAAAGCCTATTATTTTTAAAGGAGTCAGGCATGTTATCTCCAGATGCACAACGATACGCGTTCGAAACAGGGATTTACCGACCACCCAGCGAAGGTGGCAGCTACTCCCTGCTGGTGCGGTTTACGCGCAACTGCCCTTGGAACCGCTGTGATTTTTGCGCCATGTACAAAAAAGAAAAGTTTCAGGTACGTCCTGTTACTGAAATAAATAGCGATATCGATGCCATCGCCCTTTTGTGCAGCGATTTGACGCGAGGCGGTAACGGCCTTAACCGGGAGTCCGTTCTGGCCCTGATTGGTCGTTACCCGGAACTCAACGACCACCCGGGTTTCGCCATGGTCTATCACTGGCTGCTGTCCGGCGGCAAAACCGCTTTTGTGCAGGATGCCAATAGCGTAATCTTGCCGACGGCCGACCTGGTGGCGGCATTACGCCACCTGCGCAGCACATTTCCTTCCCTTGAACGGGTCACCTCCTATGCCCGTTCAAAAACCTTGTCCCAGAAAAAACCGGAGGAGCTGGTGGCCATCCGTCAGGCCGGCCTTGATCGGCTGCATGTGGGATTGGAAAGTGGCGATGACGACCTGCTCAAAAAGGTCAAAAAGGGCGTGACGGCCGACGGTCATATCGCGGGCGGCCGCAAAGCCATGACCGCCGGATTTCAGTTGTCCGAGTATTGGATGCCCGGCTTGGGCGGGCGCGAACACTGGGAGCAGCATGCGTTGGGTACGGCGCGTGTGCTCAATGCGATCAATCCGCACTATATACGTTCCCGGCCGTTCTATCCCATTGCCGATACCCCTTTGTGCGCGCAGGCGCAGAATGGGGCCTTTCAGATGCTCACGCCGCAAGAACAATTGCGCGAACTCAAATGTATGATCACGGCTTTGGAGGTCACTTCAAGAGTGTGCTTCGATCATGCGGGGAATTACTGGACTGACCGTAGCGGCAACCTTTTATTTACAAATGGTTACGAAGGATATCAGTTTCCCGAAGAAAAGCAGACGGTGCTCGATCGCATCGATGAAGGGCTTCTCGCCGACAACCGGCGACCGGCTTTTCTGAACCTGTAGACGGAAACCCGACAAAGCATAAGTCAGCGATTCTAAAAACCACTCAACACAACAGCCCGATTCTCGGAGCGACATGCAACGATCGCGCGCTATCCTGCTGCTGCTGGCCACCGCTTTGATTTGGAGTACCGGCGGTTTTCTGATCAAGTGGGTAGAGTGGCCGGGGATGGCCATATCCGGCATGCGCAGCGCCATCGGCGGGGTCTTTTTGTTGATGCTGTTTAGACCGCGCCATTTGCGGCTTAACCGATACCTGGTCGGCGGGGCGGTGGCCTATGCGACCTGCGTCACCTGTTTCGTTTTGGCCAACAAATTGACCACCGCGGCCAACGCTATCTTGTTGCAGTACACGGCACCCGTGCATGTGGCCTTTTTTGGGTACTGGTTTTTGGGTGAGCGGCCGCGCCGGGTGGACTGGCTCGCATTGGTGCTCGTTGTAGCCGGTATGGTTCTCTTTTTCCTGGACGATCTGACCATAGACGGGCTCTGGGGCAATGTGGCCGCTCTGATTTCCGGCCTGGGTTTTGCCTGGATGGCGCTTTTCCTGCGCAAGCAGAAAGATGCCGATCCGGTCCAATCGGTTACTCTGGGCAACCTGTTTGCCGCGATCATCGCATTGCCCTTCATGGTCAGCGCCGGCAATCCTACCCCTCAAGGATGGCTCGGGCTGGTTTTGCTGGGCCTTTTTCAGGTGGGCCTGGCGTACGGATTGTTTGCCCTGGCCATCCGCCATGTCACCGCCTTGGAATCACTGCTCGTTTCTACGATCGAACCGATTCTGAACCCGGTGTGGGTCCTGCTTCTGCTGGGAGAACAACCCGGTCCGCTGGCCATGCTTGGAGGTGGTATCATTATCGCCGCAATTACCCTGCGTGCCGTGGAGCCCTGGCTGCGCAAGCGGGCTAACGCACCTCGAATGCCGCCGTGCTGATCGTGGCCGGCATGGCTTCCCACGGGTTGTTACAGGAGGTGGCGTGAATGACATAAGACCCTGAAGGCAGATCGGGCGGCAGTTGCCAGCGGATGTTCATCATCTGGGCAATGTCGCTGAATCTTGGGCAAGCGGTGGCTGTGTCCACGGCAAATACCGGACGGAAGCTGTTGGGCTCGGCCGGGTTGGATGCGGTCGTTTTTTCCAACACGAACTCGGGCCTCACACCGATCGGAAAGGCGGTCATTCGGGTAAAACGCAGGACAATGGCCTCTCCGGGCCGGTAGACATCGAAATCGGTCACCAGCCGGATCAGTTTGTTTTCGGTCGATATATCGGTACCCACGCCTGAGGAGGTTTGATCCCAGGAGCGTGCCGGCCCCACATCCACATGCACCAGGGTGCCATTATAAAATCCGGCGCCGCCGAAACCTGTCTGGCGCACATAGTCCCAGACCCGCCGGGAAGAAACCCCCGCGATTTTGATGTCGGCCGCCATGCCGTATTGGTGTAGACTGGCGGTGGCCGCCAGGCTGCCGGCCTCGCGCAGTTTGGTGTTGTACTCCGGACTGCGCCAGCCCGACGCAATGGATATGCGGGCGTCCGGTTTGAAATGGTCCTGCAAAAAATCGATGAACTCTATGAGCCGCAGCGAAATTTCGGCCAAGGGATCATCCGGTGGGGCCGCGAAAACCCGCCGGATTTCGGTAAGCGCCGCGGGATCGTAGCTTTCTAGGCCATGGCGGTAGGTTCCTGAAAAAACGGCTCCGTTTTTGGCGCTGACCAGGTGGATGCGGCCATCCCCGCTGTGTGAAAAGCGCCGCAGGTCTCCGGCCGCAGCATCTGTGCTGACACCGGATGCAACCAGCAACAGCACTACCAACAATGGCATTGCACTCTTTTTCATGATGATGGACTTTCCTCTGCGCTGAGCCGGAAATTCTGGGTTTCGCGCAGCATTTTTTTAACCAAACCATACCAGCGACTCAGCCGGCAGAAAAAATGTATGCACGTAAAAGCCTCCAACATAGGGAGGTGAGCCTATCCCATCGACAGAATGCCTCCCTTTACACTTTAAACTTTACACTTAACCCTTCGCCAATAGTCACTTAAGCGAACTGCACAACCAGAAAACGCTTTTCAGCGCCATCTAACCAGTAAGACCCCGCAGAAGATCAGCCCCCCGCCCCAAAAGAGCGCTGGCGTTAGCGGTTCGCCCAGAAAAATGATGCCGCTGATCACGCCGATCAGCGGGATGAAGTAAATCAGCGTATTGATGGCCGTGGGGCCGAGGGCCGACACGGCGCGGTTCCAAAAAGCGTATGCCATGGCCGAGCACACAACGCCCAAGAACAGAACCTGCCCCCAAGCCAGTAAGTTGGGATGGGGCAGGGGGTACACGACCATTTCCACCAAGGCGCCGGGCAACAGGGAGAGTGCACCGGCCAGCATGATCCAGCGTGTGGCTACCAAATAAGGATAACGTCCGCCCACACGCTGTACAAAAAAGGTATAGACAATCCAGCATGCAACGGCACCGAACATCAACAGGTCCCCCGACACCGATGCCCCACCCCCGCCGCGGCCGGTCATCATCAAGCCCACGCCGCTGATTGCCGTCGCTGCGCCGATCCAGATGGCGGGACGCGGCCAATAATGCATGCGCCAGGCCGCCACCAGTTCGGTGCCCAACGGGATCGTGGCAATGATCAGCGAGGCGTGAGATGCGGTCGTCAGTTTGAGGCCGAAATTCTCGAAGGCAAAGTAAAACGTGATGCCCGACAGGGTCATAGCCGCGATCCACTTGCGATCCTCGCGGTGCAGCCGAGCGCTGCCGTTGCGAGTCAACAGCCACAAGAACGCACCGGCCAGAAAAAAACGCAGGGCGGCCAGGGTCATTGGGGGGATTTGTTGAACGACACTGCGTGTGACAGCGAAAGACGTGCCCCAGACCAGGATGCAGAACAGGGCCATAAGCAAGGCGATTCCGGATCCGTGGTGGTTGTCTGATGGAGGGTTGGTTTTCAAAATGTTTCGACTGGTGGAAAGTCACTTTCTACTTGCTGTCGGTTATTTTTTTCATCAGCTCTTCGCGGGTGATGAGGGCCCTTACATCGGGGACGTGTTCACGAATTGCGTCGAGCCCGCCTTCCTGACGGTCCACGAGCACCACTGCGCGCACGACCTGCAAACCTTCTTCGCGGGCGCGTTCTATGGCTTTTATAGTCGATCCGCCGGTGGTGGCCACATCGTCGATGACCACGACACGTGCGCCGTCCGGCAGGTCGCCTTCGATCCAGCGCGCAATTCCATGATCTTTGCGTGTCTTGCGAATCGAAAAGGCCTGGACGGGTTGTCCCTTCAATTCAGAGGCGAAGGCCGTGGCCATGGCGATCGGATCGGCGCCGAACGTAAGCCCGCCCACCCCATCCGGATGCAGGTCGGCAATGGCTTCGAACATCAATTGGCCGACCAGGTACATTCCGCGCGGACTGAGCGTCGTGGGTTTGCAGTTCACGTAATAGTGGCTCATGCGACCCGATACAAGTTTGAATGTAGGTTCGGAGGTGTACTTGAAGGATTTGCGGCAAAGAAGGTCGAGCAGTTCCTGTTTCATGGCGACTCCTGGGAGTGATTCAAGAAGTGCTTGATTATAGAGCACTTATGAGATAATAATGCCTCCACTGATTGGAAGAAGCCGCAGTTTGGGTCTCAGTGGAGGCAAAGCAAGGAAAACCGGGGGACGGCACTCCTTGAGCTCAACGGCGTTCATACCAGTTATCACCCCGCCGGTCAATTGCAAAGCCAAGCCATGCGCTGGCTGACGCGTCTTGACAGGGGGAAGGGGGGGCGTGGCCTGCGGGTTTTCAGCAATTTTCATGTGTGTGGTCTCTTGCGGGATGCATCGTTTCAGCGAGAAGTGTTTCGATGATCTTGGATAGTGTGCCTCCGGGGTGGGTAAATCGATGAACGAAGCCAGTAGTGACGCCATCATTCGAATGTTTCACGTGCATAAGCGCTACGGCGGCAAATCCGCTTTGAAGGATCTGACCCTGGATATCTTCAAAAACGAGTTTGTCTTTGTCACCGGGCGCAGCGGCGCGGGTAAAACCACTTTGTTAAAGCTGCTCTACCTGGGGGAGCCGGTTTCAGAAGGCCAGGTGCTTGTCGATGGCGTGAACCTGTCGCGAATCGACCGCCATCGCATTCCTGACCTGCGGCGCAAATTCGGGATCATTTTCCAGGACTACAAGCTGATTCCGACGAAAACCGTGTATGAAAATGTGGCTCTGGTGCTCGAAGCAGCGGGCCGTAAACCGAATTTGATCCCAAAAAAAGTCCGCAGCGTTCTGCGTACGGTCGGTATGGAAGATCGCATGGGTGCCCTGCCCCAGAGCCTTTCCGGTGGCGAGCAGCAGCGCGTGGCCGTCGCGCGGGCCGCTGTCGGCGATCCCAAAATCATTTTGGCCGACGAACCCACCGGCAGCCTGGACGAAGAATCGGCAGGCGTGATCATGGATTTTCTGGACACCTTTCACACCCGCGGCGCCACCGTGATTATCGCCACACACGATAAGGATCTGCTCGAACGCAGCCGTACCCGGATCGTCAATCTACGTGAGGGCCGCGTTGGGTCCATCGAACCGAATGGATGTGGAAATAGATGAAACGGTTTTACCAACGCGCATTCAAGGATATTCTCGAAAACCAATTTTTGACGATGATCTCCATCATCACGATTGCCCTGTCGATCCTGATCGCCTCTTCGTTCGCGCTTTTCTTTGTCAACGTCGGGGATCTGTTCAGCCATTGGCAAAAGGGCATCCGCATGATGATTTACCTGAAGGCGGACACGAGCGAGGCCGTGCGTCTGGATACCCAGTTGCGTCTGCAAAGCATTGCTGGCGTGCACGATGCGGTCTATATCTCCAAGAACGATGCCATGCAACGTTTAAAAGGGCAGATGCAGCACCACTCGGCGCTGCTTGAAAATCTAAAAGAAAACCCGCTGCCCGAAGCCTTTGAACTCACCTTGCAGCCGCAGACACGTAACAGCGAAGATCTGCGATTTCTCGCTGAGCGCATTCAGAATTTGCCGGCAGTGGCAGAGGTCGAGTACGGCCGGCAGTGGATACAGCGTTTCAGCAGTGTCGTGGATCTGTTCACACTGGCTGGCTATGCCATCGGAGGCCTCTTTTTTATGGCCACGGTATTCATCGTAGCCAATACCATCCGGCTGGTGTTATACTCGCGGCGTGAAGAGATCGAAATAATGCGCCTGGTCGGCGCCACTGATCGTTTCATCAAAATTCCATTCTATCTGGAAGGCATGATCCAGGGGGGCGCGGGCACGCTGGTCGGACTGGGGCTTCTGTATCTTGGGTATTTCTTTCTGACCCGGAATTTCGAATCCGGTATGGCCGGCGGACTACTCACGGTGCGGTTCTTTTCGGCCGGTATCTGCGCGGCCATCATAGGGGGTGGCGCCGTCATCGGATGGTTGGGATGTTGGGTGTCGCTGAAGCAGTTTTTAAAAAGTTAGCAGTGGATTTTCAATACGATATGAAGTATCGATGGATCGTGGGGGTTGTCGGCATCCTGCTGGGTTCGGTCATGGCGAGCGGCCTGTCAAATGCGGCCGAAAAGGCCACTGTGCTGGTTTCTGATTTGAATGTCCGTTCAGGACCGAATCTGGCCCATGATGTGTTGTTCCGGTTACCATCTCAAAGCCAGGTACGTGTTCTGGAACACAGTGCCGGCTGGCTAAAAATCGAGCATGACGGACGCAGCGGTTACATCCTGGATCGCAGGCATCTCGTGCGTGTTGACCCTGGCAAGGCTGAAAATTCGGTCGATGTCACCGCCGCGCTAAAACCTTTGAAGGACTTGCGCCGGGAAGCCGACCAGCTTCAGGAAAAAGTTAAGACAAGGCAGGATCAACTCGCCGCGATTTCACGCAAGGAGCAGTCGGTCCTCGACGGCATCAATGCCGCCGAAAAGGCTCTCGACCATGCCCGTCGGCAGGTCCGCCAAGCCAGGGCGGAAGTGGCGGCCTTGCAGGAAAAGGCCGCGGAGATCGATCGCAGACAAGCATTTCTCCAAGAAGAGATCCGGGATGGCGAGGCATACACGGCCCAACGCCTGGTTGCCCTTTACAAACTTAACTGGGTGGGGCGGGTACATCTGCTGGCCACCGCCCACTCATTCTACGATTTTATCGATCGCAGAGCGGCCCTGGAGCGAATTTTGAACCAGGACGAAGCGCTACTTGAAAAAATGCGTGATGATCAGGCTGAATTAGCCGCGTTGATCGCGCAACTCAATACGAGCAGAGCTGAAAAGCACGCTTCCGAGCTTGCACTGCAGCAGCGCATGGATGCGCTGCATTCCGAGCAGGCGAAGCGAACGGCCATGCTGGCCAAGCTTCGCAGTGAAAAAAGCATGGGAAACGCAGCCCTGCATTCACTCAGGCAAGCGGCCGGACAACTGGATGCGACAATTGCCGCCATCGAATCCGCGCCTCCGCCAAAGCCCAAGACCGCTGCCGCCAGGGTGTCTGAAAAGAAGCCGCCTCTCGAAAATGGCACAGTTTTTTCGGGGCTGCCGGTCAAAGGCAAGATCATTTCTTTTTTCGGGCCTTACCGGGATGAAAAAACCAATTTGGTCAATTTTCAGAGCGGCATCAACATTCAGGCCGAGCGGGGGGAACCGATCCGCGCCGTTGCCGGTGGCCAGGCGGTGTATGCCACCTGGTTCAAAGGGTATGGCAATATGATGATTATCGATCATGGCAATCACTTTTACACGGTCTATGCCCATCTGGAAGAGGTTTTCAAAGTCAAGGGCGATCGTGTGGAAAAAGATGAAGTGATTGCAACTGTCGGCGACTCCGGATCCCTGTTGGGGCCGGCGTTGCATTTTGAAGTGCGGCATCGCGGCGAACCCGTGGATCCGCTCAAATGGATTAGCAAAGGATAGGAGTCTTTTCATGTTTCATTCGCGAAATGCTTCCCGCTGGGTCATGGTCGGTATCGTCGCTCTGGCTATCGCGTTGTTCGTACCCGGTGCATACCGAAATCTTTCGGCCGATAAAGAGGAAGCTTATCAAAGTCTTAAAATCTTTTCCGACGTGCTCGATATGGTCGAAAAGGATTACGTTGATCAGGTGGAATCCAAAAAACTCATTGAAAATGCCATCCAGGGCATGGTGAGCGGTCTTGATCCGCATTCATCACTGCTCACGCCCGAGGCATTCAAGGAGTTGCAGATAGACACCCAGGGTGAGTTTACCGGTATCGGTATCCACGTCACCATGCGCGACAATCTGGTGACGGTGATTTCGCCTATCGAGGGCACCCCGGCTTACAATGCCGGCATCAAGGCCGGGGATAAAATCATCAAGGTGAACAACACGCCCACCGACAATCTCACCGAAGCGGTCAAACGCATGCGCGGGCCTAAAGGCACCGAGGTCACGATCACCATATTGAGAGAAGGTGAGCCGAAACCGCTCGAATTCAAAATGGTGCGTGACCTCATTCCGATTCACAGCGTCAAGTCGACCATCCTGCAACCCGGGTACGGGTATGTCTGGGTGACGCATTTCCGGGAAAATACAACTGAAGATGTAGTCGCCGCGCTCGAAAAAATGGAAAAGGCCGATCCGCCGTTGCGCGGTCTGGTTTTGGATCTCAGGGACAATCCGGGCGGCGTTCTCGACCAGGCTATCCGCATCTCGGACCTATTCATCGATGATGGCGTGATCATGACCAGCAAGGGCCGTCTGCCCCACCACACAAGGGTTTACAAGGCCACCAAGAACGGCCCTCCGCGTACCTACCCGATGGTGGTGCTGATCAATGGCGGCAGTGCCAGCGCTTCGGAGATCGTGGCCGGCGCCCTGCAGGACGACAAACGGGCCCTGATCCTCGGTTCGACGTCTTTCGGTAAGGGATCGGTGCAGGCCATCGAGAATCTCAGGGACGGCTATGCTTTGAAGCTGACGATCGCCCGTTACTACACCCCCAGCGGTCGTTCCATTCAGGCCAAAGGCGTGGAGCCGGATATTGCCGTGACGCATCAAATCCTGCCCGACGAAGTGGCTGAGCTCGACAAGAACAGTTTCTTCAAGGAGAAAGATCTGGCCAATCACCTGAATGCCGAACCGGGCACCAATGAACCCGCTACCAAACAGAAGGCTCCCGAAACCAAGCAGCCCGACAGCGATACCGCCGAGACGATTAAATCGCGCCTGAGCCCATTGACTCCGGATCAATTGCTCAAGGACAGCCAGGTAAGACGCGCGGTGGACATCCTGATGGGATACGATATGTTCAAGAAGCTCGGTAATGGCTAAAAAGCGCGCCTCCACCAAATCAGGCACCAAATCAGGCACCAAGCCAAGCACCAAGCCAAGCACCAAGCCAAGCAGGAAACGCGCATCCAGGAAGCCGGATGCGACCCTGCAGCTTCTGAAAATCTTCAGCGGCCTGGCCATGTTGGTATTGCTGGTGGTGGGGGCGGGCATCATGGCCAAGGTGTGGATCGATAAACCGGCCGAACAGGCCAAGGTGGCTGTGCGGCCGGACGACCGGCCCGGCCGTCGACCGGCGGGGCCCA
>LADR01000019.1 GCA_000961655.1 Desulfatitalea sp. BRH_c12 | reverse complement strand
TCTGTGTCATAAACCGATGATGTTGTAATAGCGCGGTGGTGGGCAATGCCCACCCTACATTCTGCCGCCCGGGCGACCGCCGGTGGCCCCTGTAAGGTGGGCATCGCCCACCATTGTCTTATGTCGATTGTCTCTGTGATTGGCTTATTCAACGTTTCATCGCTTGATCGATCCGGTGGCTATCCAATTGCTTGGGTGGGGTCTGTGTCATAAACCGATGATGTTGTAATAGCGCGGTGGTGGGCAATGCCCACCCTACATTCTGCCGCCTGGGCGACCGCCGGTGGCCCCTGGTGGACGCACTGCGAAAAACGGATTCCGCCCGCCGTTCGGAGCCAGGTAGGGTGGGCACCGCCCACCATTGTCTTGTGTCGGTCGCCTCTGTGATTGGCTTATTCAACGTTGCATCCCTTGATCGATCCGGTGTCTATCCAATTGTTTGGGTGGGATCTGTGTCATAAACCGATGACGTTGTAATAGCGCGGTGGTGGGCATTGCCCACCCTGCATTTTGCCGCGCGGGCGACCGCCGGTGGGCCCAGCCAGGTAGGGTGGGCACCGCCCACCATTGTCTTGTGTCGGTCGCCTCTGTGATTGGCTTATTCAACGTTGCATCCCTTGATCGATCCGGTGGCTATCCAATTGTTTGGGTGGGATCTGTGTCATAAACCGATGATGTTGTAATAGCGCGGTGGTGGGCAATGCCCACCCTACATTCTGCCGCCCGGGCGACCGCCGGTGGCCCCTGTAAGGTGGGCATCGCCCACCATTGTCTTATGTCGATTGTCTCTGTGATTGGCTTATTCAACGTTTCATCGCTTGATCGATCCGGTGGCTATCCAATTGCTTGGGTGGGGTCTGTGTCATAAACCGATGATGTTGTAATAGCGCGGTGGTGGGCAATGCCCACCCTACATTCTGCCGCCCGGGCGACCGCCGGTGGCCCCTGTAGGGTGGGCACCGCCCACCATTGTCTTGTGTCGATCGCCTCTGTGATTGGCTTATTCAACGTTTCATCGCTTGATCGATCCGGTGTCTATCCGATTGTTTGGGTGGGATCTGTGTCATAAACCGATGACGTTGTAATAGCGCGGTGGTGGGCATTGCCCACCCTGCATTCTGCCGCCCGGGCGACCGCCGGTGGGCCCAGGTGGACGCACTGCGAAAAACGGATTCCGCCCGCCGTTCGGAGTAGATGTCCGGATTGCGGGAACTCACCCGTGGCCATCTATGCCATGGATAAGTGCGTTCGAGTATGCTAAAGCCACAGGCGTTATGAATACACACACTGCACATCCGGCCGATTCTCCTGCTGCGCTCATCCGCTTGCAGGATATCTGCTTTGCTTATCCGGGCGGCAAGGTGGTTCTGGACCATCTTGATTTTACCTTGCGCAAAGGCGATCGCATCGGTCTGGTCGCGCCCAACGGCAGTGGGAAGACCACCTTGTTCCACATCATCATGGGCCTGATCCGGCCGGATGCGGGCCACATCGAGATTTTCGGGCGGGCGGTCAAGGAAGAGAAGGATTTTGTGGCTGTTCGCCAGCGCATCGGCATGCTGTTTCAAGATGCCGACGATCAGCTTTTTTCGCCCACGGTATTGGAGGACGTGGCCTTCGGGCCTCTTAACATGGGCAAGAGCAAGGACGAAGCCATCTCGGTTTCCCGCCGCGTGCTGGCGCGCCTGGGCCTGGAAGCGTTCGAAAACCGCATCACCTACAAACTGTCCGGCGGCGAAAAGCGACTGGTCGCCCTGGCAACGGTGTTGTCCATGGAACCGGAGGTGCTGCTGCTGGATGAGCCCACCAGCGGTCTGGACGAACGGACCAAGCAGCGGCTGAAAGATATTCTGCGGACGCTCGATCTTTCCTATATCCTCATCTCCCACGAGTTCGATTTCATGGCGGACACCGTCACCGCCTTCTACACCCTGAGAGATGGAAAGATCGTCATCGACAGCGACCTGCACCACCATGAACATGCCCACAGCCATCCATTGGGCCGCCAGCCGCATGATCATCCGTAATCCGTTACAGGGATAGCGAAACTTTCGAAATTGGCAATTAATGAGGTGAGCAGGGCGTGTTGTCCGCGCCACAGTCAGCCATGAGCTTTAGTGAGGCTTAGGTGTGCGTAGGGTGTTCTGGGCCGCACTGTTTGAGCGCCAGCGAGTTTGCGGCCCGACCCTACGCACACCTTTAGCCTCACTTGAGCGAAATGGCGTGTGGCGCGGACAACACGCCCTGCTCACCGGCGTTTGGAACCCGAAAGTTGCATGATAACCTATCAGACAGAATACCCCCCTTTACACTTTAAACTTTACACTTAACACTTCACCGTGGTCGTCTGTTTTTGATGGTTCACCATCGGACGGAACGGAAAAATAAGATTGTGCCGGAAGGTTAAAGAGGGACCGAATTGACGAATCGACCATTGAACGAATCAACGATCATTCACCTGGTGCGCCACGGTCACGTGCATAACCCCGATAAGATTCTCTACGGGCGCCTGCCCCGTTTCCGCCTGAGCGACAAGGGACGCCGGCAAGCGCGGGACGCCGGGCGATTTCTCAGCGACCAGCCGGTGCACGGGGTTTTCTCCAGCCCCATGCTGCGCGCACGCCAGACAGCCGGTGAAATCCTGACCTTTTTTCCCGATCTGAAATTGCGCACCTCGATATGGCTCAACGAGGTCTGCACGTCGTATGAAGGGCTGCCGGCGGATCAGGTCGATCGGCGCAAAGGGGATATCTACACGGGCTCGGCGGCTTGTTTCGAACAGCCGACGGATATTTTCGAGCGGGTGAAAAAGTTCTTTACGCGTATGCGCACCCAATTTGCCGGCCGGCATGTCGTGGCCGTATCTCACGGCGATGTGATTACGTTTTCGGTGCTGTGGGCCAAAAAATGTGAATTGACGCCAGCCAACAAAGGCCGTCTGCACCAAGCCGGTTACGGGGCAAGCTACCCCGCGCACGCGTCGATCACCTCGTTGGTGTTTGAGACGCCCTCCGAAGAGGAACGACCGGTGATTTATTATCATCATCCACAGGATGCGTGACATCTGTGCCAAACCACTGTGAGGCCGCGTCGTTCACCCCTCGAAGAGGTCCAGCATTTTTTGGCGGACGTGAGCTTCCAGTTGGGCGCTGTTCACGTTTGCGATGCTTGCGGAAGAGATGGGGTCGCCAAAGCGCAGCGTCATTGTGCCCGGCCGGATGCGCAAACTGCCCTTGCGGTTGATCGCGTAGGCACCCGACATCACCACAGGCACAATATCCACGCACGCGCTTTTGGCCAGCAGAAAGGCGCCGCGTTTGAATGGCTGAAAAGCGCCGTCCAGGGTCCGTCCGCCTTCCGGCAAGATCAGGATCGATGTCCCCCCGCACAGGGCCTCCTGAGCCAGCCGCAGACTTTTCAAGGCGCTGCGCGCGTTGGTCTGGCTGATCGGAATCATTCCCAGGCGCCGGATAATACGGCCATAGAAAAACCAGTCGAAATGCTCGTCCAGCTCTACGCCTCGAAAGGCATTGGGGATGTGGCCGTAAAGCACGAACACGTCGAATAAATTGACATGATTGGCCATGAACAGGTAGGTGCGCTCGCGGCGGACGGCCTGGGCACCGTGCACCTGCACGCGTATGAACAGACAGCGCACGATCAGGCGGCAGGCCGCTTTGATCCAGCGGTCAAAATGTTTCGGGTGAATAAAGAAGCTGAGCATGAGAAAGATCAGGCCGGCAGGGACAAAGATGCAAAGACCCGAGATCCAGGCGGTCAATGAGACCGCCGCCGCGCGCAGTTGTCCGAAGGTCATTGTCATCCTTATCCTGTTTTCGATCTGAAACACGCCAGACCAGTTCCGCTATCCAGGCATTTTGACCTGGTGAAACGCTTCAGCCAGCTCATAGCCGCTTTGGGCGGCCAGATTCTTGTAGCGCAGCCGCAGCCATCCATCCAGATCCTGGACATTCAACTCGCGCATCTGGCTGACATGACATTTGAGCGCAGCCACCTTTTGCGCGAAGGTGTCGCTAATGTCCATGTAAAAATTGATCTCCTCCGCGCCGAAAAAGAGCAACTCCTTGACTTTGTGCGGTTCTAAGCCCTTTTCCAGCAGATCGGGATAGGCCGCATGATCGCGCGCAAACGGAAACGCCGCGTCCAGGACCACCTGCCCGATCATGCGGTGGTCGCGGTGCCACACGTAGCGGCGGTAGGGATCGGTGGTGACCACCGTGTGCGGCCGGTAGGTGCGAATCACCTGAACAATATGTTTTCGAAACGCCGGGGTGTCTTCGAGACCTTGATCCGCATAGCGCAGGAATTCGACCGTCCGCACGCCCAGCAGATCCGCCGCGGCGCGTTGCTCCTGTTCGCGGATACGGATCAGCGCCTCGGGGGTCAGGCTGCGGTCGCTGGTGCCTTTTTCGCCACTGGTGCACACCACATAGGCCACGGAAAGGCCCCCGCCGATCCAATGGGCCACACTGCCCGCAACGCCAAATTCCGCATCGTCGGGATGGGCGATGATCACGAGGATGTCGACAGGTTCTGTCATGGCAGGCACCTCCAGTTTTCATTCGGCCAGCCGCCGGGGGATATGGCCGGCGTTGCGTGGGTCGGGTCATGCATCGCGAGCAATTGGGCATATTCTTCGGCCACGACCGCCGCCACACGCGGCCAGCCATAGTCCTGCACAGCCGCCCGGATCGATGCGGCATCCGGTCTCAGGGCGGCCGGCTGACCGAGAATGCGTGCGATTCCCTGGGCAATGTCCCGCGGGTCGGCGCCGGCAACCAGCGTGCCGGTGACCCCCTCGCGGATCACGGCCGGTGCAACACCGACCGGCGTGGCCACCACCGGTGTTCCGCAAGCCAGCGCCTCGAGCACGACCAGTCCGAAACTTTCATAATACGACGGCATGGCCAGCAGATCGGCCGCGCTGTAATAGGGGGGCAGGTCCGGGTGTTCGATGCGCCCTTTAAAGGTCACCGCGTCCGCGATGCCCAAGCGGGCGGCCATAGCCTTCAATGCGCGCGAACTGCCCGACCGGGGTCCATCGCCGCCGACAATCAGCAACTGCAGTTTGGGAAAGCGCGGGCGCAACGCACTGACGGCCGCCACGAGCCGATCGACCCCTTTGAGGGGCGCGAACCGTCCCACATACAAGACGACCTGGGCTTCGGGCGCGATGCCCAGATGCCGCCGGGCGGTCTCGCTGGCCACCGGCCGGAAAAGGTCCCGGTTCACGCCGCAGGGAATCACGCGGGTTTGGCTGGAATGGGCGTGATACCATTGCGCCAGCAGCTCCTGTTCACGCGGCGCCGCGACAATGATGCGGTCGGTCGCCATGGCCAGCCATTGTTCATGCGCAATGCGGATGTCGGGTTCGTTCTCGCCGGATTGCGTGCTGTTCTTGACCGCACCCAAGGTATGAAACATGGTCAGGTGCGGCCGTCGCCAGCGTGCCTGGGCCATGGCGCCCACCACGCCGGAGAGCCAGTAGTGGCTGTGAATGAGGTCGTAACCACGGGTCTGCCGGCGGGCATACGCGTCCAACGCTTCGAACACCATCGGAAGCAGATCCAGCCAACCATCCTTGGGCGGGGTTTTTGCCAAGCCTTTTCCAAGGTGGATCAGACGCACATTGGGATAGAGCAAGCGGTCGGGATGGTGCGGCCCGGCGCTGGTGAAAATATCGACCGCGTGACCGGCGGCGCCCAACCAGCGCGAAAGCTCGCGCACATAGACGCTCATTCCGCCGGTATCGCTCGCGCCCAGGGGACCGAGCGGACTGGAGTGAACGCTGAGCATGGCGATGCGCAGGGGCGCTGGACCGTATGTCGGGTTGGTAAGAAGCATCATGGAATCGTCGTTAAAGCTGTAGGGGCGAACCTTGTGTTCGCCCGGTGCGTAAATGTCTGTTAATCCCTGGGGCGAATGGACATCTTGATGGTTACGATGCCCGCTTAGGGGCGACCGGCGGTCGCCCACGCGAACCACTGAATTTGGGTCATCACACAGGCTGGCGCGGCCTTTTTCTCCCGCACCCATGATTGCCTGGGGTGTGGGTTTGCACCCGCGCCGGGCGACCGCCGGTCGCCCCTACAGGTGTCCTGCGAGAACAATTTCCAAATGCGGTTATCCTGTCACTTAATGTACGGTCATTTCGCTGCGCTCTCTACATTGTCCCTTTCAACGGGGCCATTAAAGAGGTAACAGGCAGCGGTACAAGGGCACTTCGCGGCCGCCGATGCGTCGTTTGTAACTCTCTTGGCCCTTTAGAAAATCGTAATGGCGGCACCCGCTTTCAATGCTGTCGCGAATACTGAGAAGTTTGCTGACAACACCCACACTAAAGGGCTCGAACTGTTCATCATAGCCGCTGTTGTAAAGATAACGCACGCCGCGATAATCAAAACAAAGCACCGCCGCGGCCGGTTGGGCGTTCACCTCCAGAATGCCGATCCGCAAAAGGCCCTGGATGCCCAGGCTGTGCATCTGGTCGCGAAAATAGGCTTCCATGACCTCGGACATAAAGGCGGCTTTATCGGGACGGTTGCGGCGGAACAGGGCCAAAAAAGTGTCAACGGGGGCGGCGCTCGGCGCAAGATCGGACACGCACCGATAGTGGACCGTGCCGCGGGTTTCGAGACGGCGCAGCTTGCGGCGCACCTCATGGCGCTGTTTGCCGTCGAGCCCGCCCAAATAGTCTTCCCAACTGGCGGGCAAGGGTATTTCGTAGGTCACCTCGTCGGCGCTGAGCGCCGCCTGGCCACAGCCGGCGGTGATTGAATTCAGCGCGTCGAGCATAACGGCATCCGGTCGCAAGGTCCGCAGGTCCAATTGGCGGATGCCCCAGGCTGCAAGATGGGCGATGACACTTTCCAGCACCTTGGCCTGCCGGCCGGGGGCGCTGATGAGATCCTGGTAGTCGCACACGTCGGGGCTGCCCAGAAAACAGGCTGTATCGTTCTCGATCGCCAGGGCCATCATGCCGATCGGCGTCCGCTCCTCATGGACGCTGAGGATGCAGGGCGCGCCGGCGGCCCCCAGGTGGCGGTACACCGTCTCCAGCCAAAAAGGCGCCACAAAAAGACAGGTCCACGGCCAGACCTCCCGGGTTTGCGACCACAACGCAGCAAAAGTTTCGAAAGATATGACGTCAACAGTGGCTCGGCTCAGTGTGGCGCTCCTTGGTTTTCGTTGGCTTCGAATTCCCAATGCGATCCGGCGGCTGTGTCCCGGACGGTCACGCCGACCTGTCGCAGGCACTCGCGCAGCTGATCGGCTGCTTCCCACTGGTTTTGGTCTCTGAAGCGCGTGCGCAAGACCAGCAGTTTTTCCACCAGAGGCGCAAGGCATTCGGCACGGTCGCTCGCCGGCCAGCCCATGCGCGCAGCGATCAGCACCAGCATATCGCGCATGAGCGCGCGTGCGGCCCCCAGAGCGCTGCGGTCCTGCAAGTCATCGTGTTTGTTCCAGATGTGCCGCTCCAGCGCCAGCAATGTGCCAAAGGCTTGGTCCACCCGATCATGATCGAGAAAATCCTGGATGGTTTCGGCCATGACCGGCAGCGGGTCCCAAACGGTGTCTTCCGTGAGCGATGCCGCTTGCTCCGGAACACTTGGCGGATGCTCCTGCGCCGCCGGTGGATTCCATTCCGCGACCGAGCGCAGCAGCGCCAGAGGAATCCGATCGTGTTTGCCGAACACCTGTTCGCGCCCATTGCGGCGCAGGGTCACGGTGCCGAGCCCTTTGACGATCGCGTCGGGTTTGGCCAGGTCGATGATCAGAGCCGTATGTTCGTCCACGCCGAGAATGCCAGTGCCCTCCGGGAGCATGGCTTCCAGCTGCGCGAACCGGGCAGCGCCCATGAAGCAGAAACGCGTGTCGTGGTTGCCGCCCTCGGCGTTGTTCCAATGGGGCAAAACCGTCAGGTCGAAGCCGAAGGTCTGCAGGATATTCAATCCGTCGACCCAGTGCGGGGCCTGGCCAACTTTGTAGATTTCATAGACGGGCAGGGTGAAACGGCCCACGGTGAGCGCGGCGGCACTGGCTGCCACCAGGCAGCCGCCGGCGTGGATGCGTTGGGTGATGCGTTGCGGAATTTGGGTCTGCTGCCATTGACGCAAGGCGTAGGTAGGGCTGCCCGGGCCGATCAGGATGTAGTCCGCCTGGTCAACGGCCTGGTAGCAGCGTTCAAGCGCCAGGTCAGAGGCGGACGCGACCGCTTTCAGCGAAGCGATGGACAGCGGTTGACCGACACGGTTCTGAAAATAGTCGATCGCTCTGCGGGAGAGATGATCGACATTGAGCTGAAATCCAGCCGGTGTGTCGATGAACACGGCCCGGCCATCGACGCCATCGCGGCGGAGAAGCGCCTTGTGGACCTCGACCATGGTGGCGGTCAGTTCGCCCGATCCCATGAGCACAATTAATCCGGATCTGTTCGGCATCGTTCCATCCATGTATGCGGTTCAGCTGAAATGACCCTATGATGCGATCGGAAGGAGGGCTGTCAAGCGGGGCGTGGGCCCGTTAGCCCGAGGGCGTATACAGCGGTAATCGTGTGAATCTGGTTAGGCACTGCGCTCAAGTGACCATTGGCGAAGTGTTAAGTGTTAAGTTTCTCACCTTTCCATGTTGCACGCTATTACTTGAATGCTTTTGTTAAAAGGTTCTAAAAATTACAACGTAACCTTCTTATGACACTACCTGTGTCTTACTGGAGCGAACTGCATAACCATAAGTGTGAATAGCCTGGCAGCCTGTAGCGAGGGTTTCGTTTCCACGCAATATGGGCCATAGGGCTAATGGGCCAACGGGCTGCCAACGGCGGTCAATCCGTCGCAAATATGGTGCAGCAGGCGGACGGCCGCTTGGCGGATGCCGGGCGAATGATCCTCCAACAAGGGCCGGATATGGGATGTCAAGCCTTTCAGGCGGCTTTCGTCGGCAAGGGCCAGGTAAAGCAGGGCTTGCTCGCGGATGCGGGCATCCGCATCTCTGAGGCATTGGAGGTAAAGTGGCAGCGGCTTTTTCTCACCACTGACCGCATCCAGCACGATCAGGGCATCGTAGCGCAGATCGGCATCGACGTGCGACAGATAGTGGGTACAGATCCGGACGACCTCCCGCTGCTTGGAGGTGAAGCAACATAAATGATAGAGAATGCAGCGTTGCTGTTCCTTGGAGCCGCGCATCAGGCGTTCGGCCAGGCAGGTAAACAGGCGATCGTCGCGGATGTTGGAAAGGGCGCTGACTGCCGCTTGTTGCACTTCCGCATCCTCGTCGCACAAGGTGTCGATGAGCGCTGGGACCGCGCGTTGATTGCCTTCCCAGCCCAGGGCAAAGGCCGCATTGGCGCGCAGAATGGCATCCGTGTGCGCAAGGTCCGCGAGCAGGCTTTCCGCAAGGCCATCCGTTGCCGCGTCGGGCACCATTCCGGCCACCAGACTCAACTGTACGGCAGCGGCATGGCGCAGCGTTTCGGTTTCAGCAGCATCGGTCATGATCCTGTAAAGGGGCCAGAGCACCTGGCTGTCCCCCACCGTACCGAGCATGAGCACGATCTTGAGTTTCAGATCGGTATCGGCCACCGCGTAGGCTTTGATCAGTGTGTCGATCGCCTGGCAGTTATCCTCGATCAATTCGTCCAGAGCGCTCATGTAAGCGCGCGCTTTGGCCAGTAAACGCCCATTGGTGTTGAATGGAATAACGGTGTCGCTCATTGTTTCGCAGACAGGCTCCCTTGCACTCATGTGATTAGTGGGGCGTAGTCTGCCATGTTCGCCACGCGATTGTCCAGAACGTTTTCACCTCGGTCCAGGGGTAACCGCATTTGCGCTGGGCCGCATTTCAGAAATGGCACATCGATCTTCCTCAGGGGCGAACCTTGTGTTTGCCCGGTGCGTCGATGTCGTTGAATCCCTGGGGCGAATGGACACCTTGATGACCACGGTGCCCGCCGTAGGGGCGGTCGCCCGCGCGAACCAATGTATTTGGACGATCGCACAAAATGGCGAGGCCCTTATTCTCCCGCACTCATGATTGCCGGCGGTGATGGCTTTGCTCCCGCACCGGGCGACCGCCGGTCGCCCCTACAGGTGGAAGACCTTGCGATGATAGGGCAATGAGGGTTGCGTAAAGTTGCAAATTGGACAGGGCAGCGTCTATTTTAGCGAACCTTGTGTTCGCCCGGTGCGTCGATGTCGTTGAATCCCTGGGGCGAATGGACACCTTGATGACCACGGTGCCCGCTGTAGGGGCGGTCGCCCGCGCGAACCATTGTATTTGGACGATCGCACAAATGGCGAGGCCCTTATTCTCCCGCACTCATGATTGCCGGCGGTGATGGCTTTGCTCCCGCACCGGGCGACCGCCGGTCGCCCCTACAGGTGGAAGACCTTGCGATGATAGGGCAATGAGGGTTTGCGTAAAGCTGCAAATTGGACAGGGCATCGTCTATTTTAGCGAACCTTGTGTTTGCCCGGTGCGTCGATGTCGTTGAATCCCTGGGGCGAATGGACACCTTGATGACCACGGTGCCCGCTGTAGGGGCG
>LADR01000073.1 GCA_000961655.1 Desulfatitalea sp. BRH_c12 | reverse complement strand
AATTGGCGCCATGCCATCCATCAATATCAACATGACCGCGATCCGCGCGCGCCATTGTTCGAATTCAAGAAAAGGGCCCTGGTCCATTTTGCCGTGGACCCGGACCAGGTCTATATGACCACCCACCTGGCCGGTGACAGCACTTTTTTCAGACCCTTTAACCGGGGCAGCCACCCGGGCGAGATCCAATGCGGGGCGGGCAATCCCCAGCATCCTTCAGGTTACCGTAGCGGCTTTTTGTGGGAAGAGGTGTTGGAACCGGATAGCTTTATAGATATTCTGGGCCACTTTCTGTTTGTGGAAAAGAACGATATCAAGATCGACGACGGCAAGGGCGGGCAGCGGATAGTGACACGGGAGAATATGATTTTTCCGCGCTACCACCAGTTGGATGCCGTGCGCAAGCTGGTGGCCGGCGCGCGCCAGGAGGGGCCCGGCCGCAACTATCTGATCCAGCATTCGGCTGGCAGCGGCAAGACTAACTCCATCTCCTGGCTCTCCCACCGGCTGGCCAGCCTGCACACGGCGCAAGACGAGAAGATCTACGACTGCGTGATCGTGATCACCGACCGCCAGGTGCTGGACCGGCAGTTGCAGGATGCCATTTACCAGATCGAGCATGCCCAGGGCGTGGTCAAGGCCATTGACCAGGACTCCGGCCAACTGGCCGCTGCATTGATCGACGGCACCAAGATCGTGGTGACCACGTTGCAGAAATTTCCCTTTGTGCTGCGCGGCCTGCTGCGGGCGGCCGGGGCGGACAACCTGGATGCGCCCACCGCGGAGGAGCTCACCAAGGCCAAGGCCTGGGAGGCGGAGATCGCCAAACGGCGCTATGCGATCATCGCCGACGAGGCTCACTCCAGCCAGACCGGCGAGACTGCCAAGGAGTTGAAAGCCATTTTAGGGGCTAAGGCCGCGCCTCTAAACGATGATGAAGAGCCGGATATAGAAGACCAAATTATTCAAGTCATAAGGTCACGCGGCCCACAACCCAACATCAGCTTTTTTGCCTTTACGGCCACGCCCAAGGGCAAGACCCTGGAGCTGTTCGGCCGGGTCGGCAACAGCGGCAAACCGGAGGCCTTTCATCTGTACAGTATGCGTCAGGCCATCGAGGAGCGATACATCCTGGATGTGGTTAAAAATTACACCACCTATAAAACCTATTTCAGGCTGGTCAAAAAGATCGAAGACGACCCCGACCTGCCGAAAAAGAAGGCTGCCCGCATCCTGGCCAAGTTCCTGGTCCTGCACCCCACCAATATCGAGCAGAAGATCGAAGTAATCGTGGAGCACTTCCGGCGCCATGTGATGCACCATCTGGGCGGGCGCGCCAAAGCCATGGTCATAACCGCCTCGCGCATGCAAGCCGTGAAATACTTCGAAGCTTTTCAGCGCTACATCAACCTGCGCGGCTACAAGGACGTGCGGCCGCTGGTGGCGTTCAGCGGTGCGGTGAAGGACTCGAAAACAGGCCTTGAGTACACAGAGCCGGGCCTGAATGTCGATGTGATCAGCGGCCGGCAGATCGGCGAAAAGCAACTGCCCGAGCGCTTCGCCTCGCCGGACTATCAGGTCCTGTTGGTAGCCAACAAATACCAGACCGGATTCGACCAGCCGCTGCTGATGGCAATGTATGTGGACAAGCGCCTGGATGGGGTGCAGGCGGTTCAGGCCCTGTCGCGCCTCAACCGCATGCTGCCGGGCAAGCAGACCCCCTTTGTGCTCGATTTCGTCAACGATGCCGAAGACATTTACAAGGCCTTCAAGCCTTACTACGACGCGACCAGCCTGCAGGAGACATCGGATCCTTCTCAACTCGAGAAACTCAAACACGAACTGGACGCGATGCAGATCTATCATTGGAGTGAGGTCGAAGCCTTCGCCCGTGTATTTTATCGATCACCCGCCAGGCAAGCGGCGGCCGACCATGCGCATCTGCAGCGGCACCTGCAACCGGCCGTGGATCGATTCAAGGCGCTTTATACGGATGAATTGCGCGGTGTGTTTCGTGACAAGCTGACAGGCTACGTGCGGGTCTATTCGTTCTTAAGCCAGATCATGCCTTACAGTGATCCGGATCTTGAAATGCTTTACAGCTACGGGCGCCTCTTGCTTCCACACCTGCCTTCGGATCTGGAGAAGGACCCTGTAAAACTGGGCGATGAAGTGAGTCTGCAATACTATCGCCTGCAACGCATATTTTCCGGCGGCATCGCCCTACATGAAGATGCCGATGAATTTGGCATTAAAAGCCCTACCGATGTCGGGAGCCGTAAGGCCAAGGATGAACGGGCGCCCCTTTCGGAAATCATCGAACTGCTCAACGAACGCTTTGGGACCAATTTTACCGAAGAGGATCGTCTCTTCTTTGCGCAGATCAAGGAAAAGGCAACGAACCATCCCCAAGTGATCCAGCTTCGCCAAGCCAACCCCTTCGACAAATTCCAACTGGGACTGCGAAAGCTGATCGAAGATTTGATGATCCAGCGCATGGGCGAAAATGATAAAATTGTTACCCGCTATATGGACGATAAAGCGTTTGAAAGTGCCGCTTTTGCAGTTCTTTCAAAGGTAATATACGAGTCAATCCCAGCTGGGATTAGGTCAGAAGACCAAAATGCCAATTCTGGTCAGCCTTCCCAACTGTATAATACCTGAAAAGCCATGTCGCGCCAGGGAAAAGGATCGATCTAAACTTTAAGGGAATGATAGGCGAAGTATGATGCCAGTGATAATTCCAAATATTACGTATGGCCTTTTAGCAACACTGATATGGGAATCAGGAACAAAGCTTTCGAAATTTTTCACAGATCCTTTGCGTAAGGCGCTACGGGAAACTGAGAAAGAATTCAAAGGTAAGAGTTTGCCATTCCCAGTTAGTAGAATTGAAGCCATCATAGGTGGCTCAGGGAATCACGACAGAATTGAAGTTTTTAAGCAGGCGGAAAAATTCATAGATAGCAGGTCACTCGCCTCATCAATATTAGACTTTGAAAACAGCAGCCTTAAAGAAGTTCCCGAAAATATAGAGATAACAATTCAATTTGTTGAAAGTTTTAAAAACTCCTTCATTAGGTATTTATCAGCAAATGAAAAGTATGCCCACCAAGCTCAAATAGAGCTGCAAAAAATCGCTATGCACACTAACCAAGAAGATCATTCGCTTATGTCCAATGATCTTCATAAAATGGGTAGCGCAATAGATCTAATAAAACAAAGCGTTGATAATATTGGTAGCTCAGCACAAACAGTTAGCTCGCAAAATGAAATTTTAACCGAAGGGCTACATAAAATCCAGATTGAACAGGCTAACAACAAGGAACAATTAGCAGCCTTTCCTAACATATTCCATAAAATATTAGAGGAAAGTCTAAGACAATACCTGCCGATAAGGTCAACCGACATTTATAGTGGGAGTGATTCTATTGAAATCGCGATTAATAACGAAATTGACGCCTACCGGGATTTGATTAAAGAAAAACCTCGAACAGCCCTTTCCCTTTATGATACTTTAAAAAAGAAATATTGGAAAACTGCATCAAATAGGATAAAATTTCGAATCATTACCAATATAGGGGCATGCTATATGATGCTCTGCAAAAACGATACAGCAGCAGAGCACTTCTTTTCAGCAGAAACCTATAGCCCCGATAGCCCTAAGGCGCTGAGGAATGCTGCTTTAGCCCACCTATTATTGGGTAATCCTGAATATGCAAGAAAAAAGGCGAAGCAGGCTATAGTGGCCGATCCGGATGATGTTGATGGATATTCAATATTACTAACTTCATACCCCGATGATAAGATAATTGATGACTATCAATCGCTTGTTCCGCCCGATAAGTGGGATAGCGCGCCTGTTGCTTATAGTATAGGGCATGCATTTCGGCGTAAACGGATGCATGATCAAGCATGTTTTTGGTTTAGGCGCAGTTATGAAAAAGACTCAAGCCTGCAGATGAAACAGGCATACGCGATATCTATTATAGAGGGTTTATTCAGCGATCCGATGGTCTTGCGCGGGATGCAGGTAAATGCTGAGTCGAAATCTAAACTTAATCACGCCAGAAAACTTCTAGAAGAGATTTGGGTTGGCGCCGACACCGAATTTAAGCCTTTCTTGTCATCCATAGGATTGAATTTATTATCTATATACCTTTTTATAGGAGAAGATAATCTTTCAGCCAAATTATTCGAAGAAATGTTTCAAGTAGCCCCCGATAATGTGCAAGTCAGGGAAATGGCAGCATTCAACCTATTATCAAGTGGACGATACAAGGAGGCTCTTGAGCAATTTGAATATATCCCGAGGGGTTGTAATGTTGAAACCGACCTCGCATATATAGAGGCGCTCATTGGAGATAAAAAAATTCAAAAAGCATTAACCCATTTCGAGACAATAAACATACCCCCTGACAACTCATACTTGATTTCTGTTGCGGAATCAATTCGACTGACCCTGACTTTTGAACTTTTTGGAAAGGAGGAAGCAGTAAAGGCTGCAGAACGGATAGAAGTATCACAAGACCGCGACACTGAATTATTGATGTCTGTGGCTTTGATGTACAGGAAAACTGGAGAAACCGATCGAGCGGAAAGGCTGATTCTAAATACAGCTTCTAAATTGACCGATGATAATGATTACAAAGAAAAATTGCGTGTTGCTGATACACTATTTAGCTTTCGCAAGTTCAAACAGGCAATGATATTTTACCGCAAGTTGTTAACCACATATAGTTATAGCCATATTTTAAAAAATCTTTTGACCTGCTATTTGAATACCGAGCAACGTAAGGAAATAGAAGAAATTTTATCTAAAATGGATACATCCGATCGTCTGAATCCAGAGATTCGTCGCTTTGAAGTCTATTTTAATTTCAAAATCGGCAACCTCGACCTGTGCAGAGAAGGCTTAGATCAATTAATTTCGGAGACCCCTGACGATCTCCATCTAAGATTAAACTGGATCGTGCTTTTGCACTACCAGAACGAAGATGACTCTATTATTAGGTTCCTTGAAAATTGTTCAGACTATTCAGATGCTGATCCGGAAGACCGCATCAAACTTGCCCAATATTTTCATGAATACGGATACTTTGAGCGTTGCTTAAAGTTGGGATATGAACTTTGTAAGTTGCATCCTAGAAGCCAAACAATAACGCTGAAGTACATTCAGTTGATCCTGATGGGAAATTTTCCAGAGGGTCTGATTGAATGCAAAAGTGCAGGTCCGCATGCAGCGATTACACTCCGCGACGGTTTCGGAGAACAGAAAACTATAATTATCGAAGAGGAAGGAATTGTTTTTTTATTGGAGGAAGAAATATCGCCTTCACATCAACTATCAAGAACAGTTAAAGGGAAATCTAAAGGTGACACTTTCGATTTCCGCGTTAATCATTTCCAGGAGAGCACTTTCGAAATTATAGATATAAAGAGCAAATACATCTATCTTGCCCATAAACGAATGGAAACCTATAATTCTTTTTTTCCAGAAAAACATGGCTTTTATCCAATAAAAATTGGATCTGATAAAGATGGCAATCCTGATTTAAGCTTCATGTTAAAGACGATTGATAGAAGGCATGAACATGCTACAGAGATTCGAGAAGCGTACGAAAAGAGCAAATACCCCATCGGAGTTGTTGCCAACCTACTGGGAGTTAACCCATTACAGGCCTGGATTGGCTTCATGAATCCTTCTTTTGGCAAGCTTTTTTGTTCCACCGGGGTCAAAGAGGAACGTGATAGAGCAATAGAAATATTAAAACAGAATAAAGGCAAATGCATAATAGATCCACTAAGCCTATATACAGCTTTTTCTCTTGGGATAATTGACGATTTACATGTCAAGTTGGGAAGGTTTGGCATTGTCCATTCCACCCTTCGACTATATAGAGAACAGATTGATGAACTGAAGTCGAGCTCCCCTTTTATCTCCACAAGCAAAATAGGAAATACCTACACAAAAGAAGAGATAACCAATGAGCGCATTATGCAAGGGCTTGAACATTTTCAGAATATTTATGATTGGGCATGTGCAAATTGCGATATTATCCCCGCAGTTGGGAAAAGCGATATAGATCCAAAACTTGCCAAAATCACTGATTCTATGCACCCTTGCTTCTTGGATAGCTTAATGGCTACGAATGGGTCGGATAGAATTCTGATATCGGATGATTTGCATCTGAGGTTACTCGGAAAGGATCTTCTTGGTTGTGAAGGCACATGGATAGAACCCGCTATGTTTGTTTGCGTAGAAAGCCATGCGATGCACAATTCAATATATGCCAAAGCGGTAGCAGGCTTGATTAATTGCAATATGACCTTTATAGCTGTCATGGCATCAACATTAATCTTGTTAGCGAAGTTAGATGAATGGTCTGTCAGTGAGACTTTTAGGCGAGTTGCAGAAACTTTAGGCAAAAAAGAAACGAATTTATCCTCAGCGATTGAGGTATTTAAAGATTTCTTCATCCTTTTAGAACAGGAGAATGATGGGCTATTACAAATTGAACCTTATTCTTATGCAATGTTAAATGGAATCAGGGCTTGGCGTGATCCTCAAATTCTATCGCGTTTCGATAATCTTATTTTCAAACGTCCTTTCACGAAAAAACATTTTAGGAATTCAATTATTTCATGGGCAAATGGTCACTTTTTGGTCGAAGTTGAATAAGAAAAACTTTCATCTTTTCGTTTTCATTTACGATGCTGTAATGTTTGGCAGCCCTTGAAAAACCAATGCCTACCATGAACCAGCGGCAATAAGGGAAGCCTTCAATGACAGCATTTTTAAAGTACTGTCTTGACATCAGGATTTAAGATGATATTCATTTCAGTGAGTCTGACTTCCGGAAAGGCGCTCCGGTTTGCCCACCTTGACCATTGGGTCACGTTGTGAGGAACATGAGGATTGCCGCCCTCCAGACTCAACATTTTAAAGGCCTTGGATTCCCGGTATTGTTGGATTCAGGGCCTTTTTTTGCCATAGCCCTCCCGCGTAGGCATTTAGAAATACGGCAATTCACCGTATTTTAGTAATTTCAAGCGCTTGCAGTTGGATAAAACGGCCATTTGACTGGGCATTCAAACCCACCGTTTCAGTGGTTTTAAGCAATTTCCCATGCTTATAGTGCCTTTGAACCGGAGTTTAATGGCTCAACATATCCGAACACGTCGCAAACATTTTTTGCACTGAATCAAGGATTGTCATCGGGGTCAATTACCTCCGGATCTGCCTTGTGTAGAACTGAATGGGGTCACTCTGTTCCCATGCTCGGATTTCCTCCCTTACCGGTTAATCCCATTTGCTATCCGCTCGGCCAAGCGCTGGACCTTATGATTTTTAATTTGGTCAATCATGACATTTATCGAACCGCATGCGTTTACCAATTCGCGGCCTCTTTTGCCACATGAAGGTATGGCCGCAGATCGGATTCAGCAGTACCAGCGTGCGACACTGAACAACGCGATCAACTCCCTATGTGCGCTTCAGCAAGTTATATCTGGTTTGGAGGTCTTCAAACACGCTTTACTAAGACATGACCTCATTTGCTTCGGAGGATGGGGCCGCAGATATGCCTTGGATGCGGTGTATCAGTCAACCAACAATGACGTCACTCTGCTCGTGGAGACAGAGCTTTTTGGAACTCCGATAGGCTATGCCCGATTCCCCCAAGATCCTATGCAGATCCGTTCACACAGGTTTGGAGGAGGAGGGAGGAAACTGTGGAGATTTGTGGGGCCAAGCATATAGAGGCCGAACCATGTATTGCACACGGGCGAGAATTCCGCTGCGCTTCATTCCCGCCGGTGATTGCCTTGCGGATTTGGTTAAAAAGACGCTCAAAGGTCCGCGCTTCTTGCTGGGTGCTGGTTGTGAGCTTGGCCATAGTGTGCTTTCTTTTTATGAAGGAAGCTTCATTCTATCACATAAAGTTGCGCGCAGCTCAAGCGGCCTGGAGACACGACGCCATCAGTTGAGCCAACCTCGTAAGACCCTTGGCGGTCACACGCACCTGATAACTGCACCCCTCGCTTCCATCCCGCTTTTCATACGTCGAAACCTTGTTGGTCAACACGCCCTGCTGGATCTTTTCTTGGTATCCAAGGATGTGCTGGCATCCAGGGCGACGATAAACCCACCCGTGGGTTACCATCCAGCTGATTAGGTCTATGCGGCGCAGTTGCAAAACTTTGGCCGCATCGGTGAGACAGGCGCTTCCATCGGCATCCGCGATCCTACCCAGGGCCTCGACCTTTGGTTGCATGGCCACAACCTCTGCTTCGACCTCGGAAAGCCTGCGCTCTCGGTCCGCGATCTTTTGATGCGCCACCAATAGCGCCTTGGCCATGATTTCATCGTCGGACATTTCGGGGGTTGTGTGGATATAGCCGCCGGTTTTGCGGATCGCTGGCAATACATCGTGCGTTACCCATTTCTTAAACACCTTTGCTTCGGGCTTGCGGCTTCGGAGGATCAGACTGTAAAGGCCGGGTTCGTTGATGATAACTACATTAGAATTTCGACTACTTGTCAAACCCTCCACACTATGGATGGTTTGTTTTTCGTCGTCTTCAAGTAGCGCAAGGCTTGAATACGGATTCCCAAACCCCAGCACGGCGCAAACGTCCTTGGCCACAAACCACGGATCGCCCTTTTCATCCGTGATTACCTGGATCTCCTTACCTTCGAACTGAAACGGAATGAGCTCTTTCATGTCCCTACCCCCCCATTTTTTTCGATTCTGAAATCAAAACCGAACCACCCTGATAGTCCGGGCAATTAGTATTGGCCGTCAAGGGCGATGATGACTACTGCCCCCCTGGATCACTCTTTCCATGCCGTCTCCCTTCACCGGTCAATCCCCCCCGCGATCCGTGCCGCAAGACGCGCGAGGGCGCGCGCTTGGAATAAGACAGAATGCTTGCTCGAAAGCATTACTAACCGGAGCAGAAAAAAATCCAGAGCCAATGCTCCGGGAGGCGGCGTTGTCTTCGTTGATGACCGCCGCGTTATCGAAAAAGCAAATCGATTTTGGGCAATCGTCTCACCCGTAGAAATATCTGGTCCCTTGTATTGACCGGCATATGGATGCCGGCCCATAAAGAGTAGGAGAAAAAACGCAACCGCAAGGCCGAAATTGTCATGCTCAACCGTTCGGACGACAGATCCCAGGTTACACCGTGAAGCTCGGGAGGAGTGAAATCGGGCACACTGACCATGCAGGGATATATCTTACCGTCCAGCTGAAACTTTTGTGCAGACGAGTTTAATACTGGCCCCTTGCTTGGTCCGAACCTGGTCCAGGTTGAGCGGTGCGCCTTGGACAGCAGCGTCGAGCCCGGCTTTTTGACAGCATTTTTATAATTACTGCCTTGACATCAAAATTATAGGTGATATTAATTTCAGTGAGTCTGACTTCCGGAAAGGCGCTCCGGTTTGCCCACCTTGACCATTGGGTCACGTTGTGAGGAAGATGAGGATTGCCGCCCTCCAGACTCAACACTTTAAAGGCCTTGGATTGCCGGTACTGTCGGATCCAGGGCCTTTTTTTGCCATAGCCCTTGCGGAGGCATTCATAAATACGGCAATTCACCGTATTTTAGTAATTTCAAGTGCTTGCAGTTGGATAAAACGGCCATTTGACCGGACATTCAAACCCACCGTTTCAGTGGTTTTAAGCAATTCCCCATGCTTACAGTGCCTTTGAACGAGTGTTGTATGGCTCAACATACCCGAGCACGTCGCAAATTCTTCTGCCATGAACCAAGGATAGTCATCGCGGTCAATTACCCGGATCTGACTTGTATTAAACTGAAATGAAAAGCCCCGGCCGAAGCCAGGGCTCAATTTTGCGATACTCCATACCCAGGTTCAATGATAAATGACGGTAAGTACATCGTCCGCTTCCATGAGTGACCAAGCCGGGCTATTGATGTGGGAAATTTCGAAGCTTTCCCGATCTAACCCGATGGTAAACTGTACTGTAGCGGGTACGCCTGGCGTCCACATAGCATCCAATTTCCCTGAATCCATAAGTTCCCTGAATTCACTTTCGGGCATCACGCCGGCGTGCTCGGCAAGCACCAATCGGCAGGCGTTCTCGTGCGTTTTTTGACTGGTGGAGCCATTGAATTCCACGATAATGACCCCCTTGTCGGTCTCAAAGGCCTTCCATTGAGGATTGTCAAAGGAAGCATCGAATGCTTTGCCGATAGTCGTGGTCTTATATTCTTGCAGGTAACCGCCCCTGACAAGCTCAACATAGTTCTCCGGCTTTTTGGAACAATTTACAGCAAACAGCATGAGACACAGAACAGATAGCACTACTGAGCACTTTTTCATGAGCATCTCCTTCAATTCGGTTTCATGTTTGGCGCAATGCTGCCCTCCAATCGGCTGTAGCTTTCTCGCTCCTTGTGTTTGGTGATCATGCGGAAAGATGGCTGCTATCACTTAATAAAAGACTTCTCGGATAGTCTAAAGCGAGCTTCACGATTTCCTGTTGCTCATCCGTTAACCCTTCGTTCACCAGCTCATCGGTGATACGATCGATAAACGCCGAGATCATAGAGCCTGCCACACACAGTAGGATTACCCTGTGTACCCCGATATCCTCGCCCTGCGCCGTTCGAATATGGCAGCCAGGCTGTGGCATGTATTCCGGATACTCGGGAGCCACGATGATATTGCCATTTTCGGCCAGGCAAAGGTAGGTTTCCAGCGCAGCGTCCCGGTTCTCGCCATCAAGTATGAACTGTCTGGCAAAATACGCCAAAGGTTCAGGTAAAGCTTCACCGATACAGAGGAAGCCCTCGGATTGACGGCGCCACGTCTCGCGGAGCAAGTTTCTCTCCAGGACATCGGGCTCACCGGTTAGGGCTTGTATATGGGTTATCACCAGGTTTTGCCCATCGTAGATAGCATATGCCTTGCATTTCTCCGGGCCCGCCAATGACATGGCAAAGACCCTCAACACGCCTTTGACGTTTTGCTCTTCCAATTTTTGCCTCCACCTTCATTTTCAATTTTGAGTTGATGCAGGTCCGCAAAGCGCCATTCAATTTTGCTCGGCGAACGAATCCCGCCCGGCCATGCCGGCCTTCATCTCGGCCACTTCCCGGGTTCTGACTGAAACAAATTCGGTACGCTGGATGTCGATTTCTCGGAGCATCTGCTGACGGCGTTCCAGGATCTTTTCAGTGGAAATGATCTCGCCATCATCGGGGGGCGGCTCATCGGCAATGCCCCTTGCCAGCATTATCTGAAGCGATTTTGGAACCTCAACGCCCATCTGCAGCAATTTCATTATGGCCTGAGCGACATCAATTTCGCCAGTTTTCAAACGGTCAAAGACTTTGTTCATCTCTTCATACCGATCCAGTCCCTGCAAAAAGGGTGTTATGTCCTTTAAGGCGGCATGCAAGTCTTTGACGAACAGGGCACCATCGTGGGCGGCCGATGTGGACTCAATCGGTTTCCAGTTGGGTTGTGATTCGATCAATTTTTGGGCGATGTCTAACAGCGACCATTCAAGGGCACAGACGGTTGCCACGACATTACGGATTCGTTTCCCTACACCCAGCTTGGTAAGAGTTTCGACCGCAGCATCATCGGCTTGGAGTTGGATCGCGCGCTTTTCTTTAAGCCACCCCTTTGTCTTTACACGGAAAGCAGTCGATTTTTCGGAAATGCCTTTGTCACGACAAAAAGAGGCTATCGTGCGCCAGGATCCGGCAAGAAATTCCAGGCGCAAGCCTTCATAATCATGCCGGCGGCCTTTGGTTTTCGATCCCGCAGCCGGGTATCGTTTGGGGTTACGACCGCACTGCTTGGAAATATCGTTGGACATCTTTTTTTTAAAGTATGCCAGTGATACCGTGCAACCCAGCTCTTTGGACCGTTTTTCGCAAAAGGCGGCTTGTGAGATCTTCTTGCCGGCAGCTTTGAGCTTAAGGTATAGAATACATTCAGTTTGATAGTCTACTATTTTAGTACCGGCCATGACTCTCCCCTCCATCAAATCGAAATACCGTCGGCCAGGCTGGCGACCTGCTCGCGGGTCAGGCTATTATCTTCGGCAAACTTCGAAATGACACTCTCGCGGCTCAATTTGTCTCGATAAATGCCGATCGTCAGGGCCATGCTGAGCTTAGATTTTGCCAGCGCATGGGTAAGGTCAGCTGCTTGGCGTTCGGCAGCCTCCCGGCGCTCCTGCTCAGCCCTGGCAATTTGTTTGTACGCGCTTCGTTCCAATCTCAGCTTGTCAACAGCGGTCATCGTAGCTTTCTCAGTCATTTTCTTGCGGATCCCTTTTTTGGCCGTCAAATATTCCTCAAAGGCCTTTTGCGCCTCTTTGGATGAGGGCACGTTCATCGCCGCGCTGGATCGGGTGGTTTTTTTCAACTCGGCCTGGGTTAAGAATCTGTTCGCGGCCCGCTTGTCATCGCCAAAGCCGATCTTGCCGGCGGCCTGCTCGAGCTCTTTGGCCACCATGCGTTCGACTGCTGGCCCTTTAAGCGTAGCCAGCACGCGCAGCACATGCTTGCAACAGGCGCCGGTCAGCTTTGGGTTTCGGATCTTTGGGTAGGCATTCTCCAACGGTTTTAAAGCAAACCCTCCGACAGTTGCAACATATCGAAACCAGTATTGGTGCCGGCCACAATCGCAATCAAAGGAAATGCGACCAGCCAGCAGGTTCCTGGCAGCTTTCGTAAACGGCAACGAAGTGGTCAGCCAGTCGTTCCACTCATCTAAGCGGATCTTGACCTGGTGATTTTGATATTGGCTTTTATCGCTGGCCGGCGTCCGAAAGTGCAGGAGCACGCCCTCTTTTGAGTTGAAAATGCGGTACATGGTCGCCGATCGGATCTGCTGGCGACTGCGCTCGATATCAATCGCGCGCGAAGTAGCAATGAGCTGATCGGCTCGCACGCCCTTTTGGGTGAATTCGAAAACTGACCTGATTTTGTGCGCCCGGCGGTCGAAATGCTTTAGATCTTCGGCGGTAAACGGGGTGCCATCGCGCTTGACACCATAGAGCAGGTCCAGCGGTGCACCGGATGAAAGATGCTTGCGCAGTACGGCCGGCGTGAGCGTGCCCTTGGCTCGCTGGCGGGTTTCAATCTTTGCCTTGCGAATTTGGTTGAATAATCGCTCAAAGGTGCGCGCTTCTTGCTGTGTGCTTGCCCCGGGTTGAGCTGGCATTTGATCCATCCTTTCACGGTGGTCCATGGTAAGAGTATTGATATTTTAAAAGGGCAAATTTTTTGCCTTATTAGTACCCTCTAAAAATCTATCGATACAGCATCCTTGGCGCCCGCATAGGTCTTGGCAAAAACATAATCCCTGCCCACTTCGAAGTGCAGCACGCCGGCATCGATTACCATTGCTTTGAGCAAAGCGAACCGCTGTTTGCAGCTGCCTGCTTTGCCGTGGCAATAGACCCACGCGAAGTCATTCGGCCGGTCATCCGTACCCCCGGCAAGGTCTGTATAGATAAATCCAGGGGCCAAGCCGATCCTTCTGAAACCAGCTTTTAAAAGGCCGTATAGCACCCTGGCGCGGTGATTATCGTTCTCTATGCCGATACGTACGCCGGCGATATCTTCGTTGGCGGACTTTTGTTCGTCCGCAGCCCTGTCTAATATTGTATAGGGCACGTTTGAAAAATCACGAGCCAGCTCGAGACAGTCCCGAAAAGTTTCGTCCTTGATCTGCTTAAAAGGCGGGTGCACCTGCCCGTCAATGGCTATGACCATTTCAACGAATGCTTCTCTTATCTCTGGCGGAGTGTCAGGCATGTCATGAAAGGTTTTAACCAGGCTTTGCACACATAGTCCCTCTTTAATTGCGGCGGTCAGTTCCGCGACCGCGTTGGGGGCATGTGAGTTAATGAAATTCCAGGCCGGCGATGCGCTGATCGAAACTAAGTTCATTGTGAGCTCCTGTTTCTATGTGTGTGGGGGGTAAAAAAACAAATCGCGCGTAAGTGGGCCTACGGCTACAAACAGCCGTTCGGGGCCTCGCGGACACCCGCCACTTACGCGCGATAGATTATCAGTAACCAAAAAATATGATGGCATTAACGCAGTCTCACGGTTTGTATTCTAGGCAATCCTACCCTGCCATAGGCCAAAGCCCGTGTCAAGGCGAGTATTGCTATTAGAAGCGCTATATTTCTATGCCGGCGGCAAGTCGATCTACCTGGGCCCGGGATAGGTTATTATCTTTGGCGAACTGTCCTAATGCTTCCTCATGGCTCAGTTTGTCTCGATACACGGCAGCCAATAGGGCTGCTTTAAGACGCTCTTTGGTTAATGCATGTCCAATGTCGGCTCTTTGGTTTTCGGCCTCTTCCTTGCGCAATTGCTCCCTCTCGCGCCGGGCTGTCTCACGGGTAATTTCAGCCGGGGTGGGGAAGTTGCCTATTGACGTTCCATTATCGGTCAGCAAATAATTCGGCCGCATATCAAAAATTTTTGTTCCGCGCGCCAGGTGCGACGAAACTATCTTGAACCGCACCTTAGCATTTTCGATGCCCAGACGGTCGTGCGCGGACTTGTTTCCAATACAGCAGAGCCAGGCCACCCCAGTGGATACTGCTCGATTTCCATCTACATGGATAAACCCGGGGCCCTCGGCAAATGAACCGATCCCGATTCGGTCAAAGCCTGCGTGGAGCAGTGCCCGAATCAGATCGGCACGGTTTAAATCCGAAGCCTCAATATCTACGGCGATCCCTTTAAGGTGCGAGGCCCTACCAGCACAGTCGGTGGCCGGTCGGTCAGGAAACATGGCGGCATCAGCCTTATGGCATCGGTATCCGCCTAAAATTTTAAATGGCACAGCGCGGTATACCCCTTCGAGCTGGCGCAGAAAGGCGGGGTCGAAAAGGGCCTGTCCACAACATGGGCATACTATGCCAGGTTGTTTCTCAGGGTTGATATCTGGAAAGGCGGTCCAATCGATATCTTGGATGTTTGGCACCCACTCGCTGGTGGCATTGAGTTGGTCTTCGATCGGCAAAAAGACTTCTTTAGCTTTCGATTGCATAAAATCATTCCTTCTTTGGTTTGGGTTTGGTGGACTGCTGCTCTACCTGTATGTGCGCTCTATTTCGGACCGGTTAAGCATCTGCTTGGTTTCGATCTGCAAGGTGATTTCGGCGCGCACAAGATATCCTTCCTTGGTACGGCCGCCGCTGAGCGGCGTGCTCATGTTCGTGATCACGCAATTGGAATAAATGGCGCTGCGCCCGATGTTGATCGACACGGGTTGCGGGACCGGCCCACCAAAATACGTGCCGACCTCGGGCGAAAGCATCTTTTCCAACTCGCACAAAGCGTCCATGACTTCTTTTTTTGCATTTGAAAGAGCGTAGAATCTAAGGGGAAGATTGAATGTGTGCGGCCGGTTACCCTCCCATACCTGCTCGCTGGCGAGCTTGCCTTTGCTGGTTTGGCCGGTTTTTATTTGCACCATACTGGCCACCTTTTCGAACTTGCTGCCAACGGTGTCCTGCTCGAACGGGGAATTCCAGTTGACCTGAATGTCCTTACTGGCCCCTTCGCCGATGACACCGCAAACGCATATGCGGCCCTGCTTGATCCAGGCTTTAAGGTATTGGCTCACCGCGGGGTCATTATTACCAATCATGGTGAGCCCTGGTGGTCTTTTGTTTGATGTCATTTTAAATTCCTTTCAGTTTAAGGAGGAAGATTGAGCAACTCTCAGAGGATTGCAGAATTCGTGGGATGCAAAGTCAAAATCTTTTGATGTAGCCCCCTGGAGCCGGAAGGCAGCCGGTCCAGGGGGGTGGTTGCCTACAGGTGAGGCAGCACCACAGGAGCAAAAACGGGTTATATTTTTGTCAATATTGTCAATGTAATTGGAGAATTTAAAAATCAAAATTAAAAACCTTCTATCTGTTTAAGCTTCTGTTTACATTATATTTTTTAAATATAATGATACTCAAAATGCCTTTTTTTTGAAACGTTGACTATATTGACAATATTGACAAAAACATCTCCCTATTTTCTGATGATCAATGGGTGTACTTCATAGATGATCGAAGGCCGCCCAGGGCCTTGCGTACTTGGCCGCGCCATAAGTCTAATATATCCGCGCTCAGTCAAGACCTTTAAGGCCGGCTCGAGTGCCTCTTTTCGCGAAAATGAGCCCTGCAGGGCTCGGTGACATTCCCGCAGTGTGAAGCGGTGCTTACTCTCTTTAACAATCCAATTGAGCATTCTGCGTGCATCTTCAATGTCTGGATCGACTCCCATAAGATCGTAAACGGTTCTGGTATGAGCAGATAATTTACCAGCAAGGGAAAGCGCCGCGCTCATCGTGGCAAAACTGACGCGCTCCACTTGCGGCCCATTGTGAGCGTGGATATAGCAATGAAATAGCCCGGCAATTCTGGCAGCCGCCCCCGGCAGCTTGCCGCCGAAGTCTTTCATGCCTGCAAGATCGCCATTTTCGCCCATCTCCATTTCAACCGTGAGTTGGAATGTCTTCCAAGAGTCATATGCCTTTTGGGATAAATGGATAATCAAAGGGACCTCGTTGACATAATCCAAAAGCGCCCGAATAGTACGGGCATATTGCTCTTCAACGTAGGCGCTTAAGGGTTTTGGCTCCAGGGTCCGCTGGCCGACATTGGAACGTGGCAGGGCGAACAAAAATCTAGCTATAAAACCGCGTCCCTTAAACCCTTGCCTATCTGCCAATGAGCGAATCACATCGGGTTGAGGACTTAAACCCATCGTGAGTGCAGGTTCTTTCAGGTAGACACCTGAGCGGCCAACACGATCCACGCGAACGGCATCACCGCTATGAGCTTGCAAAAAAATGTCAAGGTTCGGCATTCCGTTTGAATATCTTCCCGAGATAATGTCGAATATTCCGCCCTCTGCTGAAAATATGGCCATTTTTTCATGGTTATTCTCGAGTAAAACGGCTAGTTTCTCTGGCGAGGTGTCTTGGGTGAAGATCTGGGGTGGCATCGGAATAGGTTTTATAGATTTGCTCAACTCCGACAGTGTTGCAAAAATTTTTTCGCGCTCCGCAGGATCATCCGCAGCACCGTAATCTTTTTCGAGCTTTTTTAATCGTGCTGATTGTGCCTTGTATTCAAGTGTACAGCGCTCAATTTCTGGACCCATATCCCTTGATCGATCTATTTCCCACGACGCCAGTGGTGCGGCCATGTTCTTCAATGAAGGTGATTTACGGTTTGCGGGTTCAAGTGCACAACACGGCCAGAGGTTCAACGGCTCCGTGTAACCTGGCTCCACTTGGATCACAAAACGCTTTTGGCATGCAGCGGCGAGCACAGCCAAGCCTTGAGTAGCAGGCAATTCTATGGGCACCTCAAGGGCCTGTGACACAGCCTTAAGTTTATCCCACAAGCCCGGAGGGAAGTCTTCTTCGCCGAAACTGGGAGGCTCCGGTTTATCCAAACTGATCGGATCCCCCTCCCAATCGGTTGCAATGTCGTTATATAGTCGGGCTTTATCTGCAAAACGTTTAACCAAATCGGTAAAACGAGGCCAGTCTTGAGCCTTACCACATTGAACAATTTCATTTGCATTAAGAAAAAAAATGCGTCGAGTCGCCGCTACTTTCATAGCGGCCGCATCATACGAAATGTTCCTTGATACGACCTCTTCCACTGCATGGCCCATGTAGCTCCCAATGCCGCTGCCCATGTGACCAGATTTGCTCAGCCGTCCCAGGATGTCATCGAAAGTGCATGATTCACCGGCCGCACATAGATCGTATGCCGACTGTGCTATAATCCGATTGAACTCGCTCGAGAAATCACTTATCGCAACCTGACCGGCAATGATCGGGATAGCTGCATGATCGTTTAAAATGGTAGATACAATGGCCTTCTCGGGCGAATCTGGGTATAGTAATCCTAACTCGTTCATCTACCGCTACCTCGGCTTCTTTGATGCGCTTTGCTGGCCCCTCCGTGATTTAGAGCAATTTCTACTTCAATTTTTCTTCATCCGATTAAGTTCCATGCGCTCTGCCTGTCGCTTAACAATGTGTTTCCAGTTGCGGGTTGGCCATAACCAACGGCCTTCTACCTTCGCGGGAACAACGCCGAGATATTGCCCTTGCCTCGACAGGCTGGCGAGCACAGTTTCAGGCTTCACCTTTAGGAGGCGCGCGAACCTGCCAGTGGTGATAAACTTGTATTCTGTTTCATCATTGTATATTTGCTTCATGGGCTATGCTCTCTCCTCTGCGTTGTCCGCCTCAGTTATCCACTTCCGCACACTGGGATTAGCTTTTGACTGTTCTGTTCTTTGGGGAACGCGCTTTTGCTTTTCACCTGTAGCGCGCGTCTCAAGCCAGTCAATTAGCGAATCAACTGAGTATCCAACATTGCGTCCGATACGAAAGCGGTCTTCTGGCCCTTTGCCGACGGCATCCGCATTTGCTACTGTACCAGCCGAAACAAAGCCACCTGTGAATGCTCCGACACTTTTGCGAGCGACCACCGTAGATTTCCATTTTTTCCTCATTGCACCAAAATCAATTTTTGACATTGCGATCTCCTTTTGTGGCAAAAAAATAAGGCATGCTCGTACAATGCGAGCATGCCTTATTATAATTATGAAGCACAATGAAAATTATTGATTTAATTGAATTTTAGTCTAAAACCATAGCTTTTAGACTCCAAAACCTATGGTTTTAGACTGAGGAGTTATTTTGAAGCATGGCTTGCTTGATTTTCTTGGAGGTTTTGGTACCGTTTTTTTGCCTCCCCGAGATAATTGAAATATGTAGCTTTGCTCATCTCTTTTCCATTTCTACCCTTGACAGAGGACATTGCTGCGATTTTGAATTTATCGTCCTTGTAATTTCCTTTATGTGTTTTTAACAGATTTAAAAAAACTTCAACTCCTTCCTCTTTCTTCGTTATAGTTTTTATACTTCCTATATATCCAGCCCTTTGTTTTGCAATATCCTTACCCTTAAAATAGCCACAAGCACTTTTGGCCATACATAAAAGGTCTGGCGCCAAATCGATTACCTTGTCAATTTTTGGCGATTTTGCACCTGGCACACTAGAGTAAACTTTTGCATACTCTTTGCCTTCAGACATCTTACTGAGGGCAAAAAAATGATGCTCTTTCTTTATTGTTTTTGTAGATACAAATAATGAAAGCCAGGAATGAACAGATAAGCAGAGGTGTTCTATGTCTTCTATCTTCTCGATATCAGCACAATTCAACCAGTCATCCATTGTTGATGAAAAACAGCCTTCGTAAAATAGACGCCACACAATAGAATCTTCATCTAACTCACTTACATAAAAAATATTTTCATGCCATTTTTTATCACGTTCTTTCAGATAAGACAGGTCATAAGGTCCGTTACAACCTTCGAGGGCCTCGTTCAGTTTATCTTGGCTATAATGCCTTGGTAATTCACCATGTTTTTCTCGTGCCTCATTCTCACGTGCAACATCTTCTTTCAATTTATCCAAAATAACTTGTATCTTATTCTGACGTGCAAACCCTTCTTTCAAATCTTTTATGTTCAACTTGGGATGGCGGTAAATATATAGTATTTCAGCACATCTATACAAATGGGTTGAGAGCCTATCCAAAACTTTTAGGAAGGGCAGTTCGTCAGATTTTTCGTTCATATTCGCTGCTCCTATCTACGGCCCTATATGGTAATCCAAGTGAAAGCGGTTCAGGAAGCTGCCGTCCGGTGTCGATGATCGCGTCACCTATCCCCAGGAAAAATTTTTACGTCCTTGCGATAAAATTTTATGACCTTGCCCTTTGATTTTCGGATTTTGCCATCCTGCTCCATGGCCACGACTGCTTGACGAAGATCGTCATCGGCCAATTTTGAGTATCTGGCTGTCATGACCGGAGTGGAGTGTCCGAGAAGGCGCTGAACCCGATATAGGTCAACACCTGCTTGTACCATGCGGGAAGCGCAAGTATGGCGCAAAGTGTGAAAACTGGCGCGCATTTTTGGGTTTTCAACACCTTCATTAAGCTTGGCATCTTCAAGGCCACGTTTAAAGGAAGATGGAATTTGCCGCTGTCTGCGAGAAGTTGCCGACGCCGAGGCGGTACCATCCTGTTTCGGCTTTTGAGTCTTAGGAGGAAAAACCAAATCACTTGAATTGCCCGACATCATAGATTCAAAAAGGGCATTTAACCGCATAGTCATTGGCACATTGCGGTCCCTTCCGCTTTTTGTGTCCAGTATGCGCAGGAGACCGTTCTCCTTGTCAACGCAGCCCCAGGTAAGGGATGCCACTTCGCCGAAGCGAAGCCCGGCATCCAGAGATACAACAGCCATGTCATGCGCCTGCTTGCTCTTTTTCAGAACCTCGGCCAACAGCTTATTTTCTTCATCAATGGTCAAGTACCGCTGACGTTCGTTATCAACCTTTGGTAAGCGGAACGATCCTGATTTAGTGGGGGAGGGGCCGTCAACAAGACCATGATCGAGGGCTGCGTTCCAAACCATGGCAAAGGTCCTGAAAACGTATTGCTGCATTCGGGCGCTTCGGCCTGCATCGGCCAGCTTGCCCCTTATACGATTGACCTGAGTCAATCCAATTTCGCGCATTGGTGTGGCCCCGGTCACTGGATCAATCCAGTTCTTGACGTGTTCTTCGGCCTTGCGGGTTGTTTCAGGCTTCCATCGGGTTTTTGAATCCGGTAAAAAGGTGTCCTTAAAGAAGGTCTTGAACGATATGTTTCGGAGTTCTTCGGCGGCCAGTTCTCGGCGTTTGGCCATCTTTTCAGCCTCGGACTCCTCGCGCATCTCGGCCAATGTACAGGGGCCCTTTCCGGTTTTTTGGTTGCGTTTCAGTTTGCGCAACAACTCGAAGGCGTCGGAGGGCTTATTCCCATCGGTGGCCCATCCAACCGCCTCGGTAATGGTTCGGCCGCTGAATTTATAGGTGATCACATAATAGTGATCCATCTGGACGCCATGCTTTCGTGTGGGGTGCTTGCGATATCGAACACCTTTGAAGTCGGTTTTGTACCATTTGCTCATGGGTACCTCATTTGTTAAAAACACTGTTGCTTAATTCTGTACAACCCCTGTACAACTTTTTTTAATGAAACACCTATTTTCATGGTGACGCTATGTGAAGGTTGAAATATAATTAAAAACCAATAATGTCAACATCTTTAATAGTCAATCATGAAGGTAAGTGAAGGTAGGTGAAATCTACTAAAAACAGATTTTAGGGGACTGAAAATCCCCGTGTCGGCGGTTCGATTCCGTCCCTCGGCACCATAAAAATCAGGGGTTTGCGGTTTAGGCCGTAGCCCCTGTTTTATGCCATAGCCCCTGTTTTATTATAGATCACTTCCGGTGTGAGAGTCTGTGTGAGACTTTTCCAATGCCTTTTCAAAAATCGCCATCGCCTGCTTTTCAAGATCACCAATACTATGAAGATATTTCAGTTGTTTTGCGATTTTCATGTCCAAGGATCCTTTGAATGGCTCCCAGGGAAACGTTTTTTTTCGTCCATGAAGCTCCCAAATGCCGGATCGGATGAAACCTGAAATATTTCACATTGGCCATGTTGCACAACCGCTTCATAACTTTTTTGCGGTCCCCATATGGTCCCTCTTCAAACGAACCCTTTTTGCGGCTCCAATTTCGGTGCCAAAATACGAAACCCTTCCCGATACCGAAATGAAACGTCGCACGCAAATAGCGCAATTCCTTGCTTCCCGTGTATGCCGTTTAGCCATTGGAATAGTAATGAATCTGGCCATTAGTGCCCAGTTCGGATGCCAGATATTATGCGCATAATACATCGAATCCTTTATTGACAATAACCCGCCAATCCGATTATGGGCAAATTAGATTCAGCCATTACGGGCAGAATCTCCGTTCCCGTCTGATCCTCCAAAGCCGAGCCCTCATTTCTGCCTTTTCGGCTATCGTGTCCTTTCAACACGGGGGTGAACCAATGGCACACTCTTATAAGCGCAAGTTAACCGCCATTTTGAGCGCTGACGTAGCCGGTTACTGCCGCCTCATGGGACAGGACGAGGCTCAGACTGTCCAAATCCTTACCGCATACCGTGCCATCATTGCCGAGCTGGTCCAGCAGCACCGGGGCCGGGTCGTCGACTCGCCGGGCGATAATATCCTGGCCGAATTTGTCAGTGTCGTGGACGCCGTACAGTGTGCAGTGGCGATTCAAAACGAGTTCAAGGTGCGCAACGCCGAACTTGCTGAAGACCGTCGCATGGAATTTCGCATAGGGGTCAATCTCGGGGATGTGATTGAGGAAGGTGACAGGATTTACGGCGATGGGGTGAATATTGCCGCCCGGCTGGAGGCCTTGGCCGACCCCGGCGGCATTTGCATCTCCAAGACAGCTTTTGACCACATCGAAACCAAACTGCCCTTCGGCTACGAATTTCTTGGGGAGCAAACAGTCAAAAACATCGCCAGGCCGGTCGGGGCCTACAAGCTTTTGATGCAAACGCGGGTTACAGGTGAAAAAGGAAAAACAAAGCCGAAAAGGCGTGCAGCAGATCGGAATAAAGGTATCACAGCAGGGGCGCTTGCCGTAATTTTAATCATCATTGGCGGTCTGATTTGGATTTTTTACTTTCGGCAACCCGAGATTGAACCCGCCTCAGTGGAGAAGATGGCGCAGCCGGGCATCGAGCCTGCCTCGATCGATAAAATGGCTGATCGACTTGCAACCAAACCTTCAATTGCTGTTTTACCTTTCAAAAACCTGAGTGATGACGAAAAACAAGAATACTTTAGTGACGGCATGACAGATGACATAATTACCGATCTTTCAAAAATATCCGGCCTGATGGTTATTTCAAGCAACTCTGCCTTCACCTACAAAGGGAAAGAAATCAAAATCCAAGCAATAGCGAAGGAACTTGGTGTTCAATATATACTTGAAGGCAGCATTCGAAGAGCCGGTAACGAGGTCCGGATAAACGCGCAACTGATTGATGCAGTGTCCGATCGTCATGTATGGGCCGATCGGTTCGATGGCAAAAATGAAAATATTTTTGATCTACAGGACAGCATTACAAAAAAAATCGTATCAGCACTTTCGGTAAAATTATCCGATATAGAGCAAATAGTAATAGCTGAAGCGGGGACAGATGATTTTTTTGCCTATGATGAATATCTAAAAGGCATGAACCACATGAGAAAGTTTACACCAGAAGGTTATGTCATAGCTATTGATCACTTTAAAAAAGCCGTCGAAATTGACCGCAATTACAGCCAGGCGTATGCTAATTTAGCGTTTACCTATATGAGTGCACTTGAGGGAGGAAAACAATTTTGGGATGAAATTGGCAAAGATTTCCAGACAGCCCGGTTACTGGCCCGTCACTTCGTGGAATTGGCGATGAAAAAGCCAACTTCCAGAGGCTATCAAGTCTTGGCGCGAATGGAACTATATAAACGCAATTTCGATAGAGCTATTGATTGTGCTCTACATGCCGTAGCCATTGCCCCCAATGATGCTGATGCTTTGGAAACGTTAGGGCTTATAACAGACAATCCAACGGAAGCAATAAAATACTATAAGCGTTCGATAATGCTGGATCCACTGCACAAAAGCACTGCAGGGATAGGACGCGCCTACTTTGCGATGGGAGATTACGAGCAAGCCGTTAAATACATAGAAAAAGCCCTTAAAGACTATCCAGAAACATTCGCACTATATGGCAATCTTGCCGCAGCGTATGCACTGCTCGGAAATGATATAAAAGCAAAAGAGGCATTTAAAGACTTCTTTACATGATTTCCGGTGTGTCCTGGGGTCCAGGACCTATACTACTTTATTCCGCGCAAAAATCCTGAAGTATTCGATCGATATATTCAAGGTTTGATCAAAGCAGGGTTTAAAGGGGATCCTTCAGGTTATTACAAACTGCATAAGGAAAATAAGATGACAGGGCAGGAAATTCGGGACTCAATGCTTGGAAAAACAACAACAGGGCAATGTTATGGATATCAATGGTCAATAAAAGAAAGCAAAAGTGGAGAATGTGAGCTTGTTGATTTTTTCGGTGCTCATAAAGGGAAAACATGGATCGAGGGTGATGCAGTATGCCGCCAATATGAACGTCTTTACGATGGGCTTAAAGATTGTGCGGATATTTACAAAAACCCGGAAGGTGACAAAAAAACATTGAGCGAATATCTTTCGTTAACTGATTATGGGTTATTTCCATTTTCGATTAAGGAATAAGGAAGTATTTTGGGCACGAAAATAACTGCCTTGATCGTTTTATGGTGCTAAAATTTGTGATATTTCAAGCGATCTGTGATTTAATCTTGCCATCGATTAAGTTGATGTATCTGCACTTGCTTTTAGCCTTGTGCAGTGCGGCGGTCAGGTCGAATTTGAGATCCGCACGGGCCATGTTCAACACATTGAAACTGGGCTTGCCGGTCGGCGGCACAAGGTATCTTTCGGTGCGTCCCACAAAATGCCGGAGGGGTAAGATAAACGCAGCCCGGCGAAAGGCGCATCGAACTTAAGCGTTGGCAGGAAAGGCAACCATCTCCTGGCGATTCTCATCCCACAAATTCAGTCGAATGCACGATAAGCTTTGTAGGATCGTAAGGGGCATCTTCGTTTGCAGCGCCGGCACCGAGTCGTAGCACTTCTTTAAGCGATAGTTCGGGATTCTGGGGTTCAGATGGTGGACGTGGTGATATCCGATGTTACTCGAAAACCAGCGCAGCACATCCGGCAATTTGTAAAACGAGCTTCCTTCCAAGGCCGCCCGCAATGGTTCCCATTCGCCTTTGCGGGCCCAATAGCCCCCGGGGAACTGATGCTGGACGTAAAACAGCCAGATCCCTGCCGCCCCGGCAAGCCAGAACACCGGCAGCTGGATCAGAAGGTACGTCCGCCATCCCATTATCCGGTCTGCAATCACAATCATGGCAACGATGAGCAAGTTGGTGAAAAGCACACTCAGGCGTTGCTTGCGCTTCACCTCGCGGGTCGGGAGCCGGTTGGCGAGAAAAAAAGTGAACATGGCGCCCAATCCGAGCATCACTATGGGATTGCGGTAGAGCCTGTACTGCAACCGCTTTTTTTTCGGTGAGTTCTCATACTCTGTCAGCGTCATGGTCCAGATATCCCCGAACCCCCGCGCATCCAGATTTGCATAAGAGACGTGGTGGCGTAGGTGCGCAAAGCGCCAATCTTCAAAAGAAGTGAACACCAGGACCCCGAGGACATACCCAAAGAACGTGTTGGCGCCCTGGCGCCTGAAAAACGACCCATGGACGCAATCGTGAAACAAAATGAATATCCGGACGAGGAAGGCGCCGGCGGCAAGAGCGAGGATCAGGGTTAACGCATAAGAGTAACCGAGTCGAATGGACCGGATCATCAGGTACCACAGGCAAACGTATGGGACCAACGTGTTGATCAGCTGCCAAGTCGCTTTCCGGGTGTCGGATTTCCGGAAGGCAGCCAGGGACTTGTACCAATCGGGCCACATGCGCCCGGGAATTTTCCCTTTTGCATCGCGGTTGTTCCCGCTCGATCCTTGCGCCATCGTTTTCATACGCCGTCCGGCTTTGCCTCCCTTCGAAGCCTTATCCAGCCTTTTGCTGCATTTTTATTCAAGTGGCAACGAAAATCAATTGCTTCTCGATTATTGATCATAATGTGCTTGGGTGACTTTCCTGTCAGGCTGTGATTACACCATCTGGGCGTCCATTGCCGCCCTGATCGGAACCAGATGACAGCCCTTGTGAGGCAAGCGGTGTTTTTCGCCTGGGGCCGCTCCTCCCGATGCTTGTTGAATCTTTCTATTTCAATGCGAAAAGTTTGCGATGCTGCAGCCACATGTCGGTGGTATAGAGGGCAAGTCCTGTCCATATGCAGACGAATGTGACGGCATCGGCGGTGGTAAAGCGCTCCCCGTACATATACACACTGATCAGAAAGTGGCCGGTCGGGGCGATATACTGCAGGAGCCCCAGCGTTGCCAGCCGCAACCGCCGCGCGGCCACGGCGAACAGAATCAAAGGCACCAGCGTGATGAAACCGGCCCCGATCAGCAGCATATCGATGGGCAGGCCGGTGTGCAAAAACGCGGCCCGGTCCTGCCAGTGCATGACGGCCAGCCATCCCGCGGCGATCGGCATCAGCAGCATGGTTTCCATCATCAAACCGGTGATGCTGTCGATATCGACCTGTTTTCGGATCAGCCCGTAAAGGCCGAAACTGGCGGCCATCATGAGCGCCAGCCAGGGTACTTCGCCATATCCGATCAGGGAGATCAGCACGCCGCCGGCGGCAAGGGCAACCGCCAGGCGTTGCAGGGGCTGCAGGCGCTCGCCCAGAAAACAGTACCCCAGAAAAACGTTGAGCAGCGGATTGATGTAATAGCCCAGACTGCTCTGAAGAATCTCTTCATGCGTGACAGCCCAGATAAAGGTGGCCCAATTTCCACTGATCGCCAGTGCGCTGGCCGTCAGGGCCAACATCGCTCTGGGCCGCTTGATCAATGCGCGCACGCGGTCCAGACGGTTGGATATCACCACGAACCCGATCAAGAAGACCCCTGCCCAGATCATGCGGTGCGGAAGGATCTCCCATGGCGATACACCCGGACCGAACTGGTTAAAATAGATGGGGAAAAGCGCCCAGATGCCGAACGCCCCGATAGCCGCAGCCGCGCCCGCGGCCGATTTTTCCGGGGGCTGAATATCAGGTTTCTCCAAATTCGTCTCTTTCGGGGACATATTGCGGGGCTAAGCCGAAGCTGTCCGGGCGGTCCCTGCCGTCGGCACGATCGTCGCACATTCGGGCGCACAAACGCCCCAGTTGGGCGATGGCGCGTTCCACCCGTTCATTCCAGGTCCCGGCGCTCAGGCGCAGGTGATGGTTGTAACGGTCCTGGATGGAAAAAAGATCACCGGGCGCGAACATGATGCCGGACTGAACGGCCTTGCGGTAGAGCAGATCGGTGTTGACCGTTTCCGGCAGTTCGACCCAGATGAACAGTCCGCCTTCCGGCCGGGTGACCTTCGTTCCATGCGGCAAATATTTCAACACCGCTGCGCGCAGCGCCTCAACCTGGTTGTGGAGCTGCCGACGCACCCGGCGCAAATGTTGTTTGTAACCACCCTCTTTCAGGAAACGCGCTACGGCGATCTGGTTGATGGGGGCATTGGCGATATTGATCAGGGTTTTCAACCGGTTGAGTTGATCGGTGTACTTGCCCGGCAGCATCCAGCCGACCCGCAGGCCCGGAGCGATGGTTTTGGAAAAAGATGAACACAGGATGACCTCGCCGGTGGTGTCATAGACCTTGCACGGCTCGGGCCGCGGTCCGAAGCATAGATCCCCATAGATGTCATCTTCGATCAAAGGAATACGGTACCGTCCCAGCATTTGGACCAGTTTCTTCTTCTTCCACGACGGCATGGTGAAGCCCATGGGATTGTTGAAATTGGGGATGGAGAACATGGCTTTGACGGCGTGGTTTTCCAAGACGAAGCGCAGCGTTTCCAGGGAGATGCCTTCGTCATCGGCCGTGGGGATTTCGATGATTTTCAACTTCAACTGCTGCAGCAGATTGATCAGGCTGAAATACATGGGGCTTTCCAGGACCACTGTGTCGCCGGGCTCGCAAACGGTCATCAGGGCCAGAAAGAGGGCTTCCTGGCAGCCGTTGGTGATTACGATGTCATCGGGCGAAAGATCCAGCCCGCACGAAAGGCCTTGTTGGGCGATCTGCTCGCGCAGCATCCGGCTGCCGGGCGCCATGAGATAGGTAAAGGCTTCTTCGGGCTGGTTGCGGGCGATTTCCTGGAAATAGCGGCCGAGCGTTTCGGCCGGCCAGAAAGCCGGGTCCATATGGGCCACGGCCAGGCGAATTTCCGGCGTACACTGGCCGGCGTCCTGAAACGCGCCGAAGATCTGACACAGCGATATCTCCTGCGGGTCCAGTTGAGTGGGGTCCACTTGGGCATGGCTTGCGTCTATCAGCGGTTGTTTGCGGACGTAATAACCGCTTTGGGGCACGGCGGTGATCTGATTCTGATTCTCCAATCGCCAATAGGCTTCTTTGACGGTGTTGATGCTCACCTGCAGCTCTTCGCTCAAACGACGCAAGGAGGGCAAGCGGTCGCCCTCCTTGAGAGCCCCGTTCTGGATCAGATGGCGGATGCGTTCGGCAACCTGTTCGTAGCGGGTGGTTCTATCCGGCATTTCCCGGCTCCTGAAGGCTCCTGGGGATGAATTCTAGATTCTGAATCGAGATCTGTCTTAGCCCAAGTGGAGAATAAAGGAAATATACAATTGATCGTCAAATCGATGGGTACAGTCGTTCGAAAATCGGAATTGTATCCTTCGGGTTGGTGCGGGGGTGCTGCTACCGGTGGCGACCGACCTGGGCTAATTTGCTGGCTAAACTGTCAACCTGTTTGAATTTAAGGAGCAATGACCCATGTTCAGCCTATTTCGGTTCAAACGTCCGCGCCCTATTCAAATGTCCGCAAACCAGGTCCTGCCCGTGCGCGGTCGCCACATAGAGATCACCTGCCTGACCGGTGCGGTTTGGATTACCGATGGCGTGGGCGGTGAGCGCATCATCCGCATGGGGCAGGGCACGACGCTGAAATCCAGGGGCAGGGTATGCGTTCAAGCCTTTGCGCCGTCGGTGGTCCGGATCCAGGCGCCGGCGGCCGCCTCCGCGCATACTGAGTTGCAGCCCGCCACGGCAGCCTTTATCAGGTGATCGGGGGGCGGTAGTCGTGAAGTCGCTCTTAAAACGTCATTGACCTGTAGGCATGGATCGGTGATAAGCCTCATTTCGATTGTGAACGGTTTCGGACATGCCGATGGCATCCTGCCAGAGCCGCACGTCCTAAAGACACTTTAGCCATAGGATATCCGATTGCATCTGAAGGGGTTTCTCTACATCATAGCGGCGGCAGCACTGTGGGGCATACTGGGGCCCTTTTCCAGGTTGGCTTTTTCCCAGGGATTGGCTCCCATGGAGGTGGCTTTCTGGAGAGCCTTGCTGGCCTGGGGGTTCTTCGGCATACACGCCGTCGCCACGCGGGCCGTCGGCATTCGCCCGAAGGATGTGCCGATGGTGCTGCTTTTTGCCGTTACCGGTGTTACCTTGTTTTACGGTTCCTTCAGATGGCCATTCGCGCCGGAGGGGCCGCGGTGGCGGCCGTCCTGCTCTATACGGCACCGGCATGGGTGGCCGTGCTGGCGCGTTTCGCCTTCAAAGAGCTGTTCACGCCCTTCAAAATTTTGGCCCTGGTGCTGACACTGACCGGTGTGGTCGGTGTGGCCTGGGGCGGGGGCACCATCGATGTGACCCTGTCTTCGCTGCTGTTCGGTCTGGCCGCCGGATTCTGTTATTCGCTGTATTACATATTCGGAAAATTCTTCTCCACCCGCTATTCATCACCCAACCTCTTTTTATACCTGCTGCCCATCGGCGCGGTCACTCTGCTGCCATGGGTCGAGTTCGCGCCCAAAAACACGACCGCCTGGGGGGCGCTCATCTGCATCGCGGCGCTATCCACCTACGGTGCTTATTTCTGTTACTATCAAGGGTTGCGTCATCTGGAAGCCTCCCGCGCTGCGATCACCGCCACCCTGGAGCCGGTCATGGCGGCCGTGGTGGCTTATTTCTGGTGGGAGGAGGCCTTTGGCCTGGCGGGATATGTGGGCAGCGCTCTTATTCTGACGGCCGTGCTGCTCATGATGTTGGATCGGCGTCAATCCGACAGGGATCAACGTTATAATCGACAGAACACCTCGCCTGAAACTTTTTGAAGTCGTAAAAAGTGCCCAAGTCCCGTAGTTCGTCCTCCCCGTGGCGGGGGCCAGGCGTTTCACCTGCTGACTGTGAGCTCCTGTCGAACTGCCGTGGCCTGGGTGACATGGTGTTCTAAGCCCGTCCCCCTTGCATCTACCGCTAAATGAACATGTTCACCGGGAATCCCCGACCGACGACCGACCGGCGCAGGGTAACCGCATTTGCGTATGGGCCGCATTTCAGAAATGGAACATCGTTCTTCCTCGGGAGCGAACCTTGTGCTCGCCCGTTGCGTAAATGTCGGTCCCGGGGCGAATGGACACCGTGATAGTCACGGTGCCCGTTGTAGGGGCGACCGGCGTCGCCCACGCGAACCACTGAATTTGGGTCATCGCACAGGCTGGCGCGGCCTTTTTTCTCCCGCACCCATGATTGCCTAAAGTGGTGGATTTGCACCCGCACCGGGCGACCGCCGGTCGCCCCTACAGGTGTTATCCCCTACGAGAACAATTTTCAAATGCGGATACCCTGCCGACCGAAGAAGTTAAGCTTGAGTCCCGAAAGCTTCACCTTCATCGAATCGGCCACCGTTCTGGCCATGGTGGTGTTGGGCGGCATGGCCTCCATACCGGGCATCGTTCTGGGGGCCATGGCCCTGATCGTACTGCCGGAAGTATTCCGGGAATTCGAACTCTACCGCATGCTGGCCCTGGGCGGCGCCATGGTGCTGATGATGTTGTTCCGACCGGAAGGGATCCTTCCGGCCAAACGGATGGGGACCCGTTCCGAGGAAAAAGGATAAGCCATGAATCCCGCCGCGCCCATTCTCGAACTGAAACGTGCATAGCAGCTACGGCAATATCGATGCACTCAAAGGCATTTCCCTGAAGGTCATGCCCGGGGAGATCGTCACCCTCATCGGCGCCAACGGGGCCGGCAAGTCCACGACGCTCATGTCCATCTGCGGTATCGTGCCGATCAAAAGCGGCGCCATATTCTATAATGGACAACCCATTCACGGCAGACCGGCCGATACCCTGCCGCAGTTGGGGTTGTGCCAGGTTCCCGAAGGCCGGCGCATTTTTCAGCGCCTGAGCGTGGAAGACAACCTGGAGATGGGGGCCTTTTTTCGAAAAGATATTTCCGACATCGAAGCGGATATCAACCATGTCTTCGATCTGTTCCCCGTCCTCAGGCAACGCCGCAAACAGATGGGCGGCACCCTTTCGGGCGGTGAGCAGCAAATGCTGGCCATCGCCCGGGCCCTGATGAGCCGTCCCAGACTTCTGCTGCTGGATGAGCCTTCCCTGGGATTGGCGCCTCTGGTTGTCCAGCGCATTTTCGAGATTGTCCGGGACATCAACCGCCGTGAGGGCACGACCATCCTGCTGGTGGAGCAGAACGCCAACATCGCGCTGAAGCTTGCCAAGCGCGGGTACGTGCTTGAAACCGGGCGCATCGTGTTGGAAGACACCGCCGCCAATCTTTTGCACAATCCGGATATCCGTAAAGCCTATCTGGGGGAAGATTTATAAAGATGAAAGATGTTGGTTGCCGGACGTCAGATGTTGATGCCCAATCTTGAATTCAGTGTTCGTCTATTTCAGTCTCCTCGGGAATGGGGGATGCCATGTCTATGATGTTTCGAAAAGCCCGGCAGAGCCGTATCTTCCAGGATGTGGTTGATCAGATACAGGCCGCCATCCTGGACGGGCGCATCCAGCCGGGCGAAAAACTGCCCGCCGAGCGGGAGTTGGGCGAAATGCTCGGCACCAGCCGCGGGACGCTGCGGGAAGCTCTGCGCGTCCTGGAGCAGAAAGGCTTGATCGAAATCCGCCTGGGCGTGGGCGGCGGGGCCATAGCCAAGGGACCGGGCGGTGAGCAGATGACCGAATCCCTGGACATGCTCATTCGCGGTCACCAGGTGTCGCTGCAACATTTGGCCGAATTCAGGGAAGGGGTGGAAGGCTCGGTGGCCGGCCTGGCCGCTCAGCGCGCCCGGCCGGACGATATCGCGCTGCTGCGGGAATTGCTGCGGTCGGCCGGGCAATGCCGGCAGGCGGGTGTGCAGATGTGGCCCGAATTCGTGCGGGTGGATGAGCAGATCCACATGGCCCTGGCCCGCATCGCCCGCAACCCGGTGTACGCCCTGATCCTGAAAACCGTTCATGACAACATTCAAATTTACTTCAACCGTTTTCTGCCTTGCGGCCAGGACGAGCTCGAAGAAAACTACCATGACCTGAAGCAGCTGGTCGAAGCCGTGGCCACCGGCCGGTCCGAGCAGGCCATCGATGTGGCCCGGGAACATGTGCGCCGCTTCAGTCGCCACATGGAAGAGCGCAAGAGAGAGATCGGTCTCGAGCGGATTCACTGAATCGCACCGGTGCATTTTTCACGATAGGCTTCTATCCCAGCAGCATTCGATCGGTGAGCATATCTTCCTTCTTCTGACGATCATAAAAGCGAGCCACCAGTTCTTCCTGGGTCAGGGAGCGTTTCTCCTCGCCTTTGATATCCAGGATTATCTTTCCATGGTGCAGCATGATCAGACGATTCCCCATCTGAATGGCAATACGCATGTTGTGGGTCACCATCAAGGTGGTCAGATGCCGATCGTCGATGATCTTCCGGGTCAGATCCAAAATCTGCCGTGCTGTTTTGGGGTCCAGGGCGGCTGTGTGTTCGTCCAGCAGCAGGACCTGCGGCGGAATCACAGTGGCCATCAGCATGGTCAAAGCCTGGCGTTGACCGCCGGAAAGCAGACCGACCCTGTCGCCAAGCCGATTTTCCAGTCCTAATCCCAATTCCTTCAACCTGTCTTCGAAAAGCTGCCGGTCTTCTTTTTTGACCCCCAGTGCGAACCCGCGTCGCTTTCCACGGCGCTTGGCCAGTGCCAGATTTTGCTCGACCGTCAGGGCGCCGCAGGTTCCCATCAATGGATCCTGGAAAACGCGCCCGATGAATGTCGCCCGCCGGTGTTCCGGCCACTGGCCGATATCCTTGCCCCCAAACAGAATCTGTCCGTCATCCGGGGCATAAGTGCCCGCCAGGCCGTTCAATAGGGTGGATTTGCCGGCGCCGTTCGAACCGATGATGGAGATAAAATCACCTTTTTGAACTCCCAGGTCGATCCCATCCAGGGCCAATACCTGGTCGACGCCGTCTCTGTGAAAGTATTTGGTGAACTGCTTCAGTTGAATCATTTAGCCCTGCCGCCGAATTTGCGTTTGATGCCCGGGGCCATCAGGGCCAGTACGACCAGTAGGGCGGTAATCAGATTCAGGTCGCTGGGTGTCACGGCAAAATTACCGAGTTTCAACCCCAACGCCATTGCAATAGCCAAACGGTAAAGCACGGATCCCAACAACACGGCGATGCAGGTCCGTGTCACCCCGGTGCTGCCGAAAACCGTTTCTCCCAGAATGACCGATGCCAGACCCGCGATAATGGTTCCAATGCCCATGTTGACATCGGAGGCGCCTTGGTTTTGCGCGACCAGGGCGCCGCTGACGGCGACCAGGGCATTGGAGAGCCCGACACCGATAATGATGATGTGATGGGTATTGACACCCAGGCTGCGAATCATTTGCGGATTATCGCCGGTGGCCAGCATGGCTTGCCCCAATTCGGTATGCAGAAACCAGACGATGCCGCCTGTGATCAGTACTGCGAGGAGGCCGTACATGACGGGTGCCACAACATAACCGGCCGTTCCCGCGGCCATGAACGGATCCAATACCGTCGATGCCCCCAAAAGGGAGACGTTGGGGCCGTCCATGATGCGGATATTGATGGAATACAGAGCGATCATGGTGAGAATCGAGGCCAATAGATGCAGTATTTTCAACTTGGTGTTGAGCAGCGCCGTGACCATGCCGGCGGCAAACCCGGCGCAAGCCGCCAGGAGTATCGATGCGAAAGGATCGACGCCCTTCGTGATCGCCACGGCCGAGACGGCCGCCCCCAAGGGCAGGCTGCCGTCCACGGTCAAATCGGGAAAATCCAGTACCCGAAAGGTCAGGTAGACCCCCAGGACCATGATTCCATAGACCAGGCCCTGTTCCAGAGCGCCGATGATTGCATACCAGGTCATGTGGTTTTGCCGGTTCGCTGAGTTGCGGAAAGATCAGTTATAGACGTGATCGGCCCTTTTCAGAAGTTCCGCGGGAATGGCAACCCCCATTTGCTCCGCTGCCTGGGCATTGATGTGCAGTTGCAGTTTTTCCTGAAACTCCACTTGCGTTGTCGCGGGATCGGCGCCATGCAATATGTGCAATGCCATTTCGCCGGTCTGATATCCGTGTTGATAGTAATCGAATCCCATGGCGGCGATGGCGCCGCGCTTGACCGAATCGACATCCGCGTTGAAGAGGGGCAGCTTGTTTTCCGTGCAGACTTTGATCACCGCCTCCAACGCCGACACGACCGTGTTGTCCGTCGGGATGAAAACCGCATCTACCTGGCCCACCAAACTCTTCACCGCCTGGTAGACATCGCTGGATTTCGAGATCGTCGCCTCCTTGATGTCAAATTTCAATTTTGCGGCCTCGGCCTTAAACAGGGGAACCAGAATTTTGGAATTGACTTCTCCGGCACTGTACAAGAATCCCATGCGTTTGATCCCGGGTAAAAAGGTTTTGACCATCAGAAGGTGCTGGTCGACGGGAAGCATATCGGAGACACCGGTGATGTTGGCTCCCGGGTGCTTCAGGTCCTTGACCAGCCCACCGCCAACCGGATCGGTGACGGCGGTGAACAACAGTGGTGTTTTCCGCATGTGCGGCGCCTTCTTGAGGGCCTGGGCGCAAGCCTGGGCTGCGGGGGTGGCAATGGCCAGGATCAGGTCCGGTTTTTCACCCATGATCTGATGCCCGATCTGATTGGCCGTGGCCATATTGGCCTGGGCATTGTGGATGTGGTACTGCACATCCACCGCCTTTTCCCGGAGTTGATCCTGAAAGCCTTTCAGGACGGCATCCAATGCCGGGTGTTCGACAAACTGACTGACCGAAATTCGATAGGGACCGGCATAAGCCACGGACGCAGCCAGAACTGCCATCACCGCGAAGACTGTCAACATGCATCTTTTCATGACCCGCTCTCCTGTCATACGTATAAAGGGAATGATTTCATTGCAGCTTGGAAATCCGATCTGTATAGGCAATCGCCCTGTCCGTCAAGTCATGCCCGAGGTCATGGCCTGTCGGCTTGGATGAAAGATGCGGTATGGCAATTTAGTTGGATCCAATCGGCACCTCGGCAAGTTTTTTCCTGCGCTTCTGGCTGATGAAGACCCCCGACATGATCGTCACGGCCGCCAGGCACTGGCGGGGCGTGAAGGATTCGTCCAAAAGCATCCATCCCATGAGGACGGTGAACACCGGTATCAGGTTGACAAACGCCGAAGCCTGACTTGCGGGTATATGCTTGACGCCGAAATTGTACAAACCATAGGCGCCCAGGGTGATGACGGCGCCGAGATAGATCACCGCCATGCCGGCCGAGGGGTTGAACACTACGGGCAGTTGCGTGGAGGGCAGGAAAAGAAACGGCAGGAAGAAGATACTGCCGGCAAAGGCCTGCGTGGCCGTCAGAAAAAAAGGGGAGTATCGGTCCGCCAGATGCTTCAAGGTAATGGTGTACCCGGTGGCGCACACCATGGCGATCAGCTCATAGAAATTGCCCAGCAGCGGGTTGGGCGCATCCATGGACGGGACACTCTCTATGGTCAACCAGAAGACCCCAATGACGGCCAGCAGGGATCCGATCCAGGTTCGTCTTTCCACTCGTTCCTTGAGGAACCAGCCTGCCGATAGAGCGACCAGGATGGGCAGCATGGAAGTGACCATGCCGGCTTGGGATGCGGTCGTGTGAACGAGCGCCTCGGCCTCGAAGATAAAATAGAGGCAGGGTTCGCAGAAAGCCATCAGGAGGATGTATTTCAGGTCGCCGGCGCGAAAATCGATCGATGTCCGGATCCAGCGGTACATGACTAAAAAGCAGACACTGGCCACCGCCATGCGGCCGAAGATGACCACCATGGGGTCATAGGTTCGGAATGCGATTTTCAGGGCGATAAACGAACTCGCCCACAGGATCATGGCCAGTAGAAGGCCCATGGCGGGCAAATGGCGAAGCATCGTATGGTGCAGCATTGGGATGGTTCCGGTCTCCAATTATCGAGGAGGCTGTCGGTTATGCTGGAATTCTGTTTTGATTCTAAAGGAATGGGATTCATTAAGAATCGCTGGCCGTCAGATCCGGTCCAGCAGCTCTTTCTTTTTGGACTCGAACTCCTCCTTGTCGATGACGCCTTTGTCGTGCAACTCCTTGAGCCGCTCGAGCTTCTGGAACACATCGTCCCCGGCAGGCGTCGGGTCATCACCGGATGCATCGGGCGTCCCGGCGTCCGGCGTCTCAACGGCCGACACAGGAGGCGGCATAGCCATCATCGGCCGCTCGGTCATAGCGGTTGCCATCACGGCCCGGCCGGATTGTTCGAAAGCGGCTTCGATGCGCTTTTCAGTTTCGATCACGTTCTCGGGTCCGCCTTTCAGGTCGCCCTGGCCCCTGACCGCGTAAGTGAAGCCGCTGACCGGATGGCCATCAGGGCCGGTGCCCTGCACCGGGAGAAGGCCCGCTTCGTAAATGTAGGTTTTTTCTTTGTATTTGGCATAGCGGGCATCGCCGCCGGGTTTCGATTTTTGATGCACGAAAAACCCGATGCGCGGCTTGCGCAGGCGATAGATCGTCTCTTCGGGAAACATCTCCTGCATGGCCCAGTGGAGCAGATCCAAGGCTTCCTTTTCGCTGACCTGGTAGATGGTGCCGGATACTTCATTGCGCAGGTCGCTTTTGGACATGCGTTGCGAACACCCCATGGCGGCGAAAAGGGCCATGCCGGCGACTAAAGGCAGGAAGGTCAAGATCCATCGATTGCGCATGATTGTTTCCTTTGATTGATTCTAATCGTTCCTGATCGCTTCTCCGTCGATCACAATCAGGAGCATCGGGCCGAACCCCGATTTGGACCGACTCTGAACTGTTCAGGCCTGCGATCCTGTTGGACCGCAGGCCTGCTCTTCTTTGTAAGGTGACCTTATGCTATCGCTTTAACCCAACTGTTTAGTAGAGAACCATCACGGAGAATTGAATTCTGTTCAACTCACCATCGCGGCCAGCATATGTCTCCCTTTCACCCCGGATGTACTCAATACCCAAACGGGTTTCCTCGGTCGGGTTGAACATCAGGTTGGCATGAACACTTAAAGTTTCTTCGTTGTAAAAGTCATCAGCTGGGGCAGCTGCTTGTGATAGTGCTACTAGTTCGGCGGGATCATCGGCCTTGGTGTAGCCCACGGCAACCGTGGAACGCCACGTGCCAAACCAGTAGTGCTGATAACCGACAAGGGCAGCAAATTGTTCCAGGGCTTCAATATCATTGCCGCTCACGTAAGCATCAGCATGGGCCCCAAAGCTGCTATAGCGGCCGAAGCCCTCGCCGTATGTAAGGGAGCCAAAGATGTTGTCCTTGCCGAAGACCTTCACAAAGGCGCCAATCTGTCCGGCTATACCAAAAGTGGAGTCGTCCACTGCACCTTCTTCAACCACAAGGTGTCTGGCGATGACTGCGGCGGAAAGATTCCCCCAACTGGGATTAATTGAGTATCGGGTAATAAAATCCGGCATATCGTCGTCATCGGTATTACCCAAAGTGGCTTCGCGGGTCTCCGCGTTTTCCAGGCTGAATTCCAGGGTGTTAGAGTCGTTCAAGGCCCAGGTGTAGCGCAACTGGGGCTGACGCACGAACAAGGCGCCTGTGGGGCCGCCGAAATCGTTGAGCTCCGGATAGGATTCCAGGTGCATGAACAAAGACCAGGTCTGACCGAACAAAAAGCCTTTCAGGGTTCCGTAGGCATGACGCAGGCGGAATTCGTGGCCGTTGGTGAAGCCCTGATTGCCTTGATCTTCAGTGTCGAAATCCCCTTCGAAATGCGCTACCAGCGGTCCCAGTGCCGTGGGAGTGGTCGTCCTTACGCGCAAGCGGCTTTCACGGGCGTTGAAGACCAGTTCGTCCTTGCCTTCTTCAGTGCCGTCCACCGGAATGAAACCGGGGAGATACTCGATGTTGAGCTGGCTGTTATCCCCGGATGACACGTCATTATAAATCATGTCCAGCTTAACATAGCCGCCCACATCCAAAGTGGTGTTGGTGCCGGGCACCTGAAAGGTGACGGCCCCAACGGAAGCCGGTGCCGCAAGCAGCACCGTTAACAGTAATGCGCCAAATCCAAACCAACCAATTTGTTTCTTCATTCGTACTCCTCCTGACAGTTACAGTTACTGCGTTCATATTGCTCTGGGGGCCAAACCAAAACCATTCCCCGAGCGGCACCATGATCGTGTGTGTTGCAGCTTGGACGAGGCGTCTTTTATGGCAAAAAAAGGAGGGATATGTCAAGAAAACAGATGGTCGGACAGCTCTTCTCGATATAAAGGATAATTTGGTGCTCATATGTGAGCACGCGTCGCGTAGCTGTTCGGGAGTTCAACCCCAGCAGCCTTCGGTCCGCTTGGCCAGCGCCGGCCACGCTTCGGCGACGATCATCCCCAGAACGATCAGCCCTCCGCCCAGCCAGGCGATGTTGGTCAGGCGTTCGCCGGCATAAAAGATGGCGAAAAGCGCCCCGAAAACCGGTTCCATCGTGTATATCAAGGCCGCCCGCGTGGGGGTGGTCATCCTTTGAAAAACGGTCATGGCCCAGAAGGCATACACGGTGGCGAAGACGCTGCAGATGATCACGGCCCAGAACAGCGCCGGCGTCCATTGCCGGGGCCAGGTCACGGGATCGAAGATCAGGCTCCCGGCAAGGGCCAGAACCGCCATGGTGGCGATCTGCACGAAGGTCAGGGCTCTGCCGTCATGACCGGCGGTCCAGGCATCCAGCCCGAGGATATGCAGGGCCACGAACACGGAGCAGACCACCACCAGTCCATCGCCCGGGTTCAATCGGAAGGGTTCCTGGTATGTGAGCATGAAAAGGCCGCAGAGCGCGCAGACCACACCGATGCGCGAGCCTGCCAGGGGCGGTTTTTTCAGCAGGGGGCCGGCCAGCAGGGGCACCCAGACCACATTCAGGCCGGTGACGAAGGCGGCGTTGGCCGAAGAGGTCAGTGCCAATCCGAAGGTCTGGAAGACATAGGAACAGAAGAGCAGGGTTCCCAGCCCCACGCCGCGCAGCCAACCGCCGCGGCTCAGCGCAATGATTCTGGCGGGGCCGGCCCATAGGAAAAGGAGCAGGGCGGCCAGTGCGAAACGGACCCACAAAAAAGTCATCACGGGGGTGTCCTGGATGGCATCCTTGACCAGCGGGAAGGTACCCCCCCAGAAAACGGCGACGATGACCAGGGCAAATTCGGCCAGATAACGGCGACGGTCCCCTGGGACGAGCGGCAACGATTTCAGCATGGGACTCCGGATTCACGGTTGCCGCGGACTTCCAATGCCGCCGCAAACATTGGGTAAAAGGAAAATTCGGCCTTTCCTGACGCGCATATTGTGATGAGCATCCGCCTGTGCTATGGGAGAGCATCGTTTTTAACGGCGTACCATGCACTCACAACAAAAGCGTGTCAAGTATGAAGCGCGGTCATAACGAACCTGTACAGGTCAGATGCCCCCGTTGCGGGAGACACGCCATCGTCTACCTGCCGCTGGAAGATTTGCCCCGGTGCCCCAATCCGGAGTGCAAAGGTGTACGCATGGTCATCGAAGAGTTGTTGGATGAGGGCAAATCGTATTGAAATGGAATGGTTGGGCCGTTTGCCGGCCCCCTGCAGCGCACAGACAAAGGAGGCTTTCATGAAAAAACTCTTGATGCTGGTTACGGCGTTATGCATCGCTTCCCTTTTGACCTTCGGTCCGGCGCCGGCGGATGCCGGCACGTTGGAGGAGATCCTCAAACGGGGTACCTTGCGGGTCGGCATGGAACCCGGTTACATGCCTTTCGAGCTCACCAACCAAAAGGGCGAGATCATCGGGTTCGACGTGGATATGGCCCAGCGGATGGCCAAAGCCATGGGCGTCAAGCTCGAGTTGGTCTCCACGGCCTGGGACGGCATCATCCCCGCCCTGCTCACCAATAAATTCGACATCCTGATGTCAGGGATGACCCTGACCCAGGAGCGCAACATGAAGATCAACTTCGCCGAGCCCTATATCATCATCGGCCAGACCATCCTGCTGCGCAAGGAACTGGTGGGCCAGATCAAAACTTACAAGGACCTCAACGATCCCAAATACAAGGTCGGCTCCAAACTGGGGACCACCGGCGAGCAGGCTACCAAGCGGATGATTTCCAAGGCCAAGTATATTTCCTACGAGACCGAACAGGAGGGGGTGCTCGAAGCGGTCAACGGTAAAATCGACGCCTTCATCTACGATATGCCCTACAATGCGGCGGCCATCTCCCAACGCGGTCAGGGCAAATTGGTGCACCTGGATCAACCCTTCACCTTCGAGCCTATCGCATGGGCCGTGCGCAAGGGGGATTTCGATTTCACCAACTGGCTGAACAATTTTTTGAACCAGGTGAAGAAGGACGGCACCTATGATAAAATTTACACCAAATGGTTCGTGGATGACGCCTGGTTGAAAGAGCTGCAATAAACATGGCCGGCGCGTTGAAGAAAACGCCCCACCAACTCCCCTGGATCCTTCTGCTGGCGGCCATTCTCATCGCCTTGGCCGCCGGCACGTGGGGCGCCGTGCGTAAAATAGACTACGCCTGGCGCTGGAATCGGGTTCCCCAATATTTCGCCTACAAAGGTGAGGAACCCGTCAAAATCCCTTTCGACGGCCGCGTGGAGGAGATCGCGGCGCAAGGCGCGAAAGCCTCGGTCCGACTGGTATCGGAAGAGGGCAAAACGATGACGGTATCGGTGAACCAGGATATGTTGAGGGTCTCCGAAGGTGACGACCTCTTCATGGGGGATACCGTCGGATTCAAACAGGAGTGGCGCCTGGGACCGTTGATGTGGGGCTTGTGGACGACGCTTTGGATTTCGGGCGTCGCCAGTGTGCTGGCGCTGGTCATCGGTCTGCTCACCGGATTGTGCCGGATTTCAAAAAATCTTACCTTGCGCACCTTGACGGCCCTTTACATCGAATTCATCCGCGGCACGCCTTTGCTCGTGCAGATTTTTATCGCCTATTTCTTTATCGGCACGGTGTTCAATCTCAATCGCAACGTGGCCGGCGTAGGCGCCCTGGCCATTTTTGCCGGGGCATACGTGGCCGAAATTGTGCGTGCCGGTATCCAGTCCATTTCCCGTGGGCAGATGGAGGCGGCCCGTTCCCTGGGCATGAACGGTTTTCAGGCCATGTTTCACATCATTTTGCCCCAGGCATTGAAACGCATACTGCCTCCCCTGGCTGGTCAATTCATCAGTCTGATCAAAGATTCCTCCCTGGTTTCGGTCATCGCCATCACCGACCTGACCAAATCGGGCCGGGAAATCATTACCAGTACATTCGCCACTTTCGAGGTCTGGCTGACAGTCGCCGCCATGTATCTGGTGGTCACCTCCATCCTGTCGCAGTTGGTTTTTTATCTGGAACGGAGGTTCGCGGTCAGTGATTAAGGCAACCAATGTCGTCAAAATATTTACCGGACGCGGGGTGCCCGTAAGGGCAGTCGATGGAGTTTCCGCCCATATCGGCAAGGGTGAGGTGGTGGTCGTTATCGGCCCCTCGGGATCGGGGAAATCGACCTTCCTGCGCTGCATCAACGGCCTGGAGGCTTTCGACGAGGGCCACATCTTTATCGATGGGGTGGACCTGGCCGGTCGCAAGACCGATCTGAATGCTTTGCGGGCCGAGGTGGGGATGGTGTTCCAGCAGTTCAATCTGTTTCCCCACAAGACGGTCCTGGAGAACGTGACCCTGGCCCAGCGGGTGGTTCGCAAACGATCCCGGCAAGATGCGGAGATCAAGGCGCGCACGCTCCTGAAAAAGGTCGGCATTGCCGAGAAGGAAAGCGAGTACCCCTCCCGGTTGTCTGGAGGACAGCAGCAGCGGGTGGCCATCGCCAGGGCATTGGCCATGGATCCGAAGGTCATGCTCTTCGATGAACCGACCTCCGCCCTGGACCCTGAGATGGTGGGCGAAGTCTTGGATGTGATGAAGCAGTTGGCCCGGGAAGGCATGACCATGTGCGTGGTCACCCATGAGATGGGGTTTGCTCGGGAAGTCGCCGATCGCGTCCTGTTCATGGATGAAGGCAAACTCGTCGAGGAGGGCACGCCCGAACACTTCTTTACGATTCCGACGGAAGAACGCACGCGGCTTTTTTTGAGTCAGGTGTTATGAAGTTGTCGGTGACATCGAATAACTTGATCTCTTGACGGACGGCGGCAATCGTCATAGATGAAGAACGATTAGAGCGTTTGAAAATCAATTGCTTAGTGTCTGGTTTGTTAAGCTGTCGAGCTGTTTCAACCAACTGAAGAAGGAGATGAGTCATGTTGAAGTGCAGATCGAATAAAACGTTGGCGGTAATGGCCGCTCTTGTCATGTCCATGGTGTTTTGTTCTGCGGCGTTTGCGGCAGATACGATCAAATTCGGGGTTGCCGGCGCGCACAGCGGAGACCTGGCCTCCTACGGGCTTCCCAGCATCAATGCGGCCAAGCTGGTTGCGGCCGATTTCAACGCCAAGGGCGGCGTGCTGGGCAAACAGGTCGAACTGGTCACCGAGGACGATGTCTGCAAACCGGAGGTCGCCACCAGCACCGCCACCAAGCTGGTCGGTGAAGACGTGGCCGTGGTTCTCGGTCATATCTGCAGCGGGGCGACCAAGGCTGCATTGGGCATCTACAAGGATACCAATACAGTTCTCATGTCGCCGTCGGCCACCAACCCGGCGCTCACCAAAAGCGGCGACTATCCCAACTTTTTCCGCACCATTGCCGCCGACGATGCGCAGGCCCGCCAACAAGTGGATTTCGCCCTGGACGTCCTCAAAGTTAAAAAGATCGCCGTATTGCATGACAAAGGCGATTACGGCAAAGGATTGGCCGAATTCGCCAAAGGATTCGTCGAGGCGGAAAAGCGGGCCCAGTTAGTACTCTACGAAGGGATCACCCCTGGGGCGGTCGACTATTCCGCCGTCGTCCAGAAGGTAAAACGAAGCGGCGCAGAGGCCATCATCTTCGGCGGATACCATCCGGAGGCCTCCAAGATCGTTACCCTGATGCGCAAAAAGAAAATGGACACCATCTTTATTTCCGATGATGGCGTCAAAGACGACACCTTCATTAAAGTGGCCAAAAAATATGCCGAGGGCGTCTATGCCACCGGTCCCAAGGATGTGAGTAAAAATCCCTTGACCCAAGCCTACATCGAGAAGCACAAGGCCGAATTCGGTTCCGATCCCGGGGCGTTTTTCGACAATGCCGTGTCTGCCTCCATCGCTTTGTTGAGCGCCATTGAAAACGCCGGATCCACCGAATACACCGCCATCGTCAAGGCGCTGCAGACCCATGCGGTCGATACGCCGGTGGGAACCATCAAGTTTGACGAACGCGGTGATGCAATCGGCGTGGGATTTGCCATGTATCAAGTCCGTGATGGCGCCTATGTTGAAGTAAAATAGCAATGTCGGAACAGCGTTCTCAGGGAACAGGCTCCCTTTGCGGGACTGTTCCCTGGTTTTTCATTGAGGTGGCTGCGCCATGGACTTGGAATACTTTTTTGAGCTGTTTCTGGGAGGACTGACCCGCGGCAGCATTTATGCCTTGATTGCCCTCGGGTACACAATGGTTTACGGCATCGTCGAGCTGATCAACTTTGCCCATGGTGAAATCTACATGATCGGGGCGTTCACGGGGCTGATCGTGGCCGGTCTGCTGACACTGCTGGGATGGCCGGCTTTGGCGATCCTGGTGATCGCCTCCATCGCCGCGATGATCTACTCATGCGCCTATGGCTGGACCATGGAAAAGATCGCCTACAAGCCCCTGCGCAAAGCGCCCCGGCTGTCGGCCTTGATCAGCGCCATCGGCATGTCGCTTTTTCTGCAAAATTATGTCTTGCTGGCCCAGACGCCCGATTTTCTGCCTTTCCCCAACCTGATACCGGAATTCGATTTCCTCGAGCCGATCGAGCATATTGCCCGTTCTTCGGAGATTCTCATTTATGCCGTCACGGCCGTTGTGATGGTGACACTGACCCTCCTGATCAAGTTCACCCGGATGGGAAAAGCCATGCGCGCCACCAGTCAGGATCGTGAGATGGCCATGCTGGTCGGCGTGAATGTCAACCGCGTGATCTCCATGACATTCATCCTGGGCTCGGCGACGGCGGCGCTGGGCGGCGTTCTGATTGCTTCCCACATCGGTCAGATCAATTACTATATCGGTTTTCTGGCCGGCATCAAAGCCTTTGTGGCGGCCGTGCTGGGAGGTATAGGCAGCATGCCCGGCGCCGTCATCGGCAGTCTTGTGCTGGGTTGGTCGGAAAGCTTTTTTACGGGCTACATTTCCAGCGACTATGAAGACGTCTTTGCTTTCTTGTTCCTGGTCGTCATTTTGATATTCCGCCCATCGGGCATACTGGGTCGAAAAGAAAGCGACAAAGTTTAGTGGAGTAGAGCTGATATGTCGGAAATTTCGGAGCACAAAATACTTTTCGGCTGGGAAGAGATCAAGAAATCTCTGCTGACATGCATCTGGTTCATGTTTCTGACATTCCCGATCATGGTCATCCAGGTCAACACCATTCACCGGACCGTGGAATGGCGCTGGGAGCGCTTGTTTTTCGTGGGCGCGGGCGCTTTTTTGCTCTCTTTTTTATGGCGCTATATGATTCGCCGCAAGGAGGCCGGCATCAAGCGGGAGGAGACCGCACAAAACACCCATCAGGACCTGTTGCAAAGGCTTCTATCCAATCCGCGCTTCTCACGACCTGCCCTGGCGGTGGCGGTGCTTTTCTTTTTGACCTTTCCCCTGGTCTTTTCTCTTTACCAGATCGATATCATGACCACGGCGTTGATCTATGTGGTTGTGGCGTTGGGACTCAATATCGTGGTAGGGTTGGCCGGTCTTCTGGATCTGGGCTATGTGGCCTTTTTTGCCGTCGGCGCCTATACTTACGCCTTGCTCAATGTCCATTTTCAGTTGGGCTTCTGGATCTGTCTGCCTATCGGGGGCGCGCTGGGGTTTTTATTCGGTGTCCTGCTGGGTTTCCCGGTGCTGCGGTTGCGCGGCGATTACCTTGCCATCGTGACCCTGGGCTTCGGTGAGATCATTCGTCTGGTACTGGAAAACTGGAACGAGTTTTCCTTCGGCCCCAGCGGCATCGCCAACATACCCCGTCCCGGATTTATGGGGATGGATCTGGCCCTGCATCAGAACCATACTTACATCTACTACCTGATGGTCGGGCTGACGGTCTTCACGATCTTCGTAGTCCGACGCCTTCAGGATTCACGTATCGGACGCGCGTGGACGGCCTTGCGCGAAGATGAAATCGCCTGTCAGGCCATGGGTATCAACAAGACCCGCACCAAACTCAGCGCCTTTGCCATTGGGGCTACCTGGGCCGGCATGGGCGGCGTGGTTTTCGCCGCCAAAACCACGTTCATTAATCCGGCCAGTTTCACCATCTGGGAGTCGGTTATAATTCTGTGCTGCGTCGTGCTGGGCGGTATGGGCAGCATCATCGGCGTGGTGGCCGGGGCCCTGGTCCTGAAACTGCTTCCGGAATACTTTCGCGCCTTTTCCGAATATCGCATGCTCGTTTTCGGCACGGTTCTGGTTTTAATGATGGTATTCCGGCCCAGCGGATTGATCAGCAGCGTGCGGCGGGTCTACCGATTCGAAGGCCGTAATAAGCTTGAAGGACAACCATAACATCATGAAAGCGGTATTGACTGTTACCCAGCTGACCAAGACTTTCGGCGGATTGCACGCCCTGGACGGCGTTGACCTGACGATCGGCCGAAACGAGATCGTTGCCTTGATAGGCCCGAACGGAGCCGGCAAAACGACACTGTTCAATTGCCTTACCGGCGTTTATATCCCCACCGGCGGCAGTGTGGAGATCACCTCCCCGGAAGGGCACACCACCCGGCTCAACGGACTCAAACCGGACAAGGTCACCAGTCTGGGGATGGCGCGGACATTTCAGAATATCCGTTTGTTCCAGAATATGACCGTTCTGGAAAACGTTATGATCGGCCGTCACTGCCGCATGCACGCCGGCATCCCCGGTGCGATTTTACGAAACGCCCGCACCCGCAGGGAAGAAAAAGCGGTCATCGATGACAGCTACCGCATCCTGGAAAATTTCCAACTGGACCGCTATGTCAATGAGTTTGCCAAAAACCTGCCCTACGGGGCGCAACGACGCCTCGAAATCGCCCGCGCCATGGCCACGGAGCCGTTTCTGCTGCTACTGGACGAGCCGGCCGCCGGCATGAACGCCCAAGAAACCAAAGATCTCGATGATCTGATCGTCCGACTGCGTAATAAAGAAGAAATCTCCATTCTGCTGATCGAACACGATATGAAACTGGTGACGAGCTTGTCGGATCGCATCTTTGTCGTGGATTACGGCCGCAAGATCGCAGAGGGGACGCCGGCCGAAGTATGCTGCAATCCCGTGGTAATCAAGGCCTATCTTGGAGAAGAGATCGATGCTTAAGCTGAGCGACGTTCAAACCTTTTACGGGAACATCAAGGCCTTGAAAGGTATTTCCATCGAAATCGAACAAGGCGAGATCGTCACTTTGATCGGTGCCAACGGCGCCGGTAAAACCACGACCCTGATGTCCATCTCCGGTATCGTGCCGACCCGCGCCGGCGATATATCGTTTGAAGGTCGATCCATCACCCGGATGACGCCCAACGACATTGTGTCCCTGGGGATCTGCCATGTGCCCGAGGGGCGCCGCATTTTCCCCTATCTGAGCGTTCTGGAAAACCTTGATATGGGCGCTTTCCTGAGAAACGACAGGTCGGAGGTCGCCAAAGACCTGGAATACGTTCTCGACCTCTTCCCGATTCTGGCTCAACGGCGCCACCAGGCCGGCGGCACCCTCAGCGGCGGCGAGCAGCAGATGCTGGCCATTTCGAGAGCCCTGATGGCCCGGCCACGGCTGCTGTTGCTGGATGAACCCTCTCTGGGGCTGGCGCCCCTGGTCGTCAAGCGCATCTTCGAAATCATCGAGAAGATCAACGCCGAGAACAATACCACCATTTTTCTGGTCGAGCAAAACGCCAATCTCGCCCTCAAGGTGGCCCACCGCGGCTACGTCATGGAAAACGGTTATATTACCCTCTCCGACAAAAGCCGGCATCTGTTGGCCAATGAAGATATCCGCAAAGCCTATCTGGGGATCTGATCGATCAAAAGGAGAAGCTTATTTTTCCTATGATGCCGTGCGATTCGGAATGGCTTAGAAACTCGCGAAATGCCGTTTTCCGTCAGGAAGGTCAGACTCTCAAGCACCACTGCACAAACGGCGCCAGCGTCTCCGCAGCTATTTTGTAGTGGCGCATGTCGGCATTGACCGATCCGAACTCCGCATCGTTTTCCAGCACGATGCCGCTGTTGAAGGCAACCACGTTTAACCGAATTTCGCGTACGCCGGAAGAAATGCCAGCTAAACAAACAATGCCCCCGTGACTGGTGGAACGCATGGCATCGATGACGATCTGCTCTACGCCGGTGTATTCAATAACGATGTCGGCACCGGGCGGCAAGTGCGCTCCCGGCAGATGCCACGCCTTCAGGCTTCGACGGCCACAAGAGACATGCCCAGTTTTTTTTCGACCTCTTTGATTCTACTCAGCTCGCCATCACTTACAATCGAAGGTTTTAACTCATGACACTTAAATGCCAAAAGGGACTTCCCCAGATCTTTCTCAAGATCCTGGATAGTCTGAAGCGTGGATTCATCAATATTGGTCGCTATTGAGCATAGCATGGTTTGACTCCTTTATATTGAAATTAGAATTGAAACTCAACTTTCGGGTTCGGGACGTTCGGTTTAGTGGATTTATTCGTTCAGCGACCGGACGGTTGCAATGTTATGGGGCCGTACCAGGCAGTTGCCGATTCGCCGGTATTGTCGGTGTCGGTCATGATGGCGACCCCACCGGCTTCAGGCACATCCCCGCCGAAATACTTCCGATAATCTTCGAGGATACTGCGTTTTTCTTCCTTCCAGATGCCGGTCTCGGCGGTTCCGCTTTGTACGGCGATCATAACGGCATTTTCAGCGAAAGGATTCGGGATCGCGCTTTCTTTCGGCAGCTTGTTAGCCCAGATATAATTAATCGCCTTGGTTTTCCAGAAGAACCTCGAAGGAAAAATGACATAGACCCTGGCCGCGTAATCGTCTCCTTCCTTTCGGCGGGCATCGCCGCTGGGTATCGTGTTTTTTATCTTCCACTTCCAGGTCAGCAGCGGGTACGCTTCGACGTTGAATTTTATCTCGTAAATCAAGGCCGACGCCGCGGCTGAACTGGTTGCCTTAAGGCAATGGATCCCATCTTCAATGGCAGGCGTGTACTCGGTGTGGCCTGCAAAGGATTTCTCGCGCCACCCCGGACGAATTCCCTGGCTGAAATCATCGATGATGATCTCCGCCGCAAGCAGATTTGGCAGGGCCAGCAGGAGTATGACGAGTGATGCCTTGATGGTGCACAGGGTATAACGGCCATTCATGAAAATCTCCTGTTCATCTGATAAAATCATTACTTTCGGACAAACATCTCCTGCAGGTAGTGGGGATCGTCAAAATGGCGCCGGCCGATGAAGGCCACCGCATGGCGCCCAGACTGGCGCATGGCCCCGGGTGACAGCACCCCCATCGGCCAGAAAAGGTAACGTTCCAGCCTGTGGCTGCCGTGCGCGATGGCATACTGATCAAACATGCTCGACCGTCCGCCGTCAGGACGCGCCATACTGCGCAGATGCCCATAATCTATCAGGGTGTAAGTGACCGCATGCGGTGGTCGGCGGCGGTCGGTGGTGTAAAGATGCTGAACATAGTGCGTGCGGCTTTCCATGGCAACAGTGATCAATTGCGTTCCAGGGTCGATTTCAGGCGCCTGAAGTATCAGCGGCGGTTCCTGGTAGGCGATCGTTTCGCGGACTTGCAGCCGGTGGGTGGGATAGGCTTTGTAATAGCATCCGCAGTTGTGCATGCTTTCGTACAGCAGCGGGACGCCCGCGGCGTCCAGGGTGACCCGGAAGTTGACACCGTCCAGCAGCCCGCCGTAAAGATCCAGAACGGATTGCTTGGGCCTGGCGGAAAACCAGCTGATGTAGTTGAGCTGCGTAAGAATCTCGCTGCCGAAGCGGGTAAATGAAATCAATGTATAGACCGCAGGCTGTTGCGTATCCACGTCCAGACGCCCTTGCTCAGTCCAGTAGGGGGTCCCGACCCGATCGAAATCCCCGGCGGTCTCGACCTCCCAGACAGGCGCATGGAACTGCAGCAGGGCCTCCTGCTCCGCCGGTGTATAGAGCGGAATCCCCAACGCATCGCGCTGGACCCGAGCGACGATCTCGCTGGCGTCCCGGCGGGGACTGTCCGGCGGTGCATAGATAACCGAGCGCCAACCGGCGGGCGGCTGCACGGTAAATCGTCGACGCTCATTCGCATGCCATTTAAGCACGCCCTGAAAAACAAACGCACTGGTGATCGGGTACAATCCAACCGCCCGGCGCAGGGTCAAGTAATCATCCGGGGCCGTAATGCGTTCCTGCAGGCGTGTGCGGGTTTGCTGAGCAACAAAATCGGCGTCCTTGAGCAGATCGCCGCATGCAATGACCTTTTGTTGAACCGTCTCGGATGTCGCGCCGCGTTCGCCCGCGATCGTCATTGCATCCGGCAGGTTGGCGATTTCATAGCGGCGCCCCTCCTGGTCCAGGGCCTGCAGTCGGGCCACCCACGCGTAAAAATCCGCCTCGTCGTGGATATCGCCGTTGAAAGAGGCCAGAAAACGATTCACCCGCAGGTAAGGGTAATCCTCGATCCTGAAGGTGCCGGAATCCAGCACCCCGGCATTCTGCACCTGCTGATCCAATTCGGCGAAAAAGTCAGCGCAACTGCCTGCAGGGCCGAGTTGGCCCACCTGGCGGGACTGGGTTGGTTTGGGCAGCATGGCACAACCGGCCAGCGCGACAAGGACCAGCAAGATCGCGCCTATGTAGGTCATCCGGGTCGCGTGTGGTGGTGGATTGGCAATTATGGTCATGGCTGCGCGCCTGCTTCCGGGTGCCGTCGTAGCGGCTTTTGAGTTGTTTATTGATATCCTGCTCCCAGCGGACTGTCTCTCTCCATCATAGCTACCAGATTCTATATATAAGCCGGGGATAAGACCTGTTCAAGTGCGGATGAGCAAGACCGTGGCGGTCCGGATGTGCATGGAACAAGGCTGGACTTATCTCATTACTCCAGTCATTGGATTTATAAAGCGCGATCTTGCGACCGTCCTGGCGCAGGTCGACTTCCCACAATCCATCATCGAATTCGGCTTCCGTAATGAATCCCGTTCCTGGGCTTCAAGGGATCGAAGAATGTGGGAGAGGGGGATGCTGTCCGCGGGCGGCAATTCACTTGCAATGACAATCGTCGTCAGAGACAGCATGGATCCTATAAGAAAAGGCCCTACTTTTCTTCTTTTCATGTCATTCCCCCCCGTGAAATCTAAAAAATGCTGGCGTCTATCGGGAGGCGGCAATCTGCTGAGCGAGATTCGGCAGGTGCGCTGCCGATGCGCCGTTCGCTGGGGATGACTTGCGGTTTGAAGGTGGGGCGAACACAAGGTTCGCCCTTTACAGTGCACCTGTAGGGATAGATAACACACGAACGATTCAGCTTATTTAGGTGGAAACATGGCCGGATCGATCACATACCAAACATCTTTGACCCCTTGCCCGAACGTGTCTCCCGGAGCGTCGTCTTTGAAGAAGTAATACAGCGGAAAACCGCGAAAGGCGGTTTGCTTCTTTCCGTCAGTGCGGGTAATGGTAGTGAAATCATTCGGATCGACACCTTTTGGCGCGGCGACGCCATGGCTGAAATAAGCGGGCCATTTTTCCAGGCATTCGCCGTTGCAGGCGCTCTGGCCGCTGCTGTCCATTTTGAACCAGTACAGCGTCATTCCCTTGGCATCGGTGAGGTACTGGCCTACGCCAGCCTTTGTGTCTATTTTTATGGCATGGTGATCTGCAACCGACAGACCGCTTACGCCGATCAACAAGACTATGCTCAGCAGAGCGATAAATAATTTTTGCATGGCACTCTCCTTTATGCGTGTGGGTGAGATTCTCTTATGTTAATGCAGGCCGACCTGAAAGCGAACATCAGGTCGGCCCGGTTTTCAATTTACCCGTTGATAAACCTATGATTGCCCTTGCGGCCGACCACCAGGGGTTGAAGGTCATCGTTCAGGCTATAAACCCGGCTGTCGGTCGTAAAGAGTGGTTCGGCCAGGAATGCGTCCCACACTGTCGCCAGAGCGGGGCTTCCGCTCCAAACGACCGTGCGGTCGTCGATGTTCACGGCGACTGCGCTGCCGGATGCCGCCAGGCTGGCGCGTTGGAAAACGCCCTGGAGGTGGACGCCCAGTCCACACGGCTCCCGTCACTGTAGGGGCGACCGCCGGTCGCCCGGTGCGGGAGCAAAGCCACCATCCCAGGGAATCAGGGGGGGCGGGAGAAAAAGGCCTCGTCATTTTGTGCGGTGACCCAAATTCAGTCGTTCGCGTGGGCGACCGCCGGTCGCCCCTACAGCGGGCATCGTGACCATCAAGGTGTCAGTTCGCCCCGGGATTCTTTTTCCCCTGGGGAGTGCTCATCGGGGACAGCATTGCAGATAGCTATTCGATAGCTCCCGGATGGAGCGGCGCATCCTGACTGAGCTTCAAAACCAATAGGTGTGTACACCATCTGACTATTTTTTATTGCATTTTGTATGTGGGGAAATTGTTAAAATGTGAAATGTTTTGCTCAGTTGTTGGGAATTTAAGTTATCATTTCTTTCCGCATTTTCATGTAAAAACTTATAACTTATTATATGTATGGATAATTTCAAAATCGAAATAAAGGCATATTTTGTGCTTATTCAGGGTACGATCTGAATTTCCTTCTCCATAGAATTCAGTGAGGCGCGCGCAACCAAAAAGAACCGGGTTGCGAGCGCATATTTGAATTTGCACCAGAATTTCTACAACCAAGTTGATATGGCTTTCTGTCGGTAATTACTGCCCTGTCCACCGCCCCCCTTCAACATCCGGCATTCGATCTTTACTGAACCTAAGCTCAGCGGGGTCTCTGATGTTATTCCCACTAAAGAATATCCTCCAGAATAAAAACATAAACTTTCTATGTGCAGGCACAATTATTTGCGCCCTCTACTGGTTTATCGAATCTGCCATGCACTGGTTTTTGTTCGACCCAAAACCATTTTTAGTGCATGTTTTGCAGCCGGACGTCCATGAGATATGGATGCGGATAAGTGTCTTGATGGTTCTCCTCCTTTTTAGTTTTCGCGTCCATCATAATATCACGCGGGGCAGGCGAGCAGAACTGACGATTATAGAACGCGAAGAAGAAGCTGCACACATCCTGGAGCATAATCCTGCTGCCATCCTCCTGGTTGATCGCGCATCCGGCCGGATATCGTATGCCAATAAAAATGCTTCGATGATGATTGGAATGCCATCTTCAACGATTGTCGGGAAAACATCCAGCCGGTTTATAGACAGTTCCACATATACATGTGCCCATCTGAATTCAGACCGAACCGGCAATGTGTCAGAGCATGAACTCCGCAATGTCGAGGGAAGGGTATTTCCCGTGCTCAAAAGTGTTACCGAAGTCCGGTCCCAGGACGGCCCATTGAAAAAAATTGTGGAGAACGGAGTACTGGATGACCATGAAGTGAGCAAAATACGTTTGGACGGGGTCCGCCATTACTTGCCGTTTGACAGCTACCCGCTTTGAAGGTCCCGCCGGCATGATCGGCATCGTAGAGGCACGCAGTCTTTAAAAGTACCACAGCAATATTGTCTCAGTGTTTTCACAGTGATTCTTCGCAGGAGGAAAGCATGCAGAAGCTCAACGGTGAGACACTCATTGCGCCATCCCAAAATATTGTATGGATCGGCATATCCCTGGCGTTGCTTTCATGGATGCTGGAATCGATGGTCCATTCCATTTTCTTTTCACAGGGCAACCTCCTTGCCGAACTTATGACCACCGATAGCCACGAGATCTGGAAACGCATTCTGGTGATGAGCCTTCTGATCATTTTCAGCTTTTACGCTCAGTACAACATCAATATGCGCCGGCGGGCCGAGGCGGCACTGCAGGAAAGAGAGCGAGAGCTTACGAAAATACTGGAAAACAATCCGGCCGGAATTATTCTGGTCGATGCGGAAACCCGCAAGATCAGTTGGGCCAGCAGCAATGCGTTAAAAATGATCGGTTCCACCAAAGGCGCTGTGGAAGGACAGGTCTGCCACAATTTTCTGTGCCCGGGCAAACAGCACACATGTCCGGCGGTTGACTGCGACTGCAAGTCGGCTCAGTCTGAACGGGTCCTGCTGACTGCCAATGGTGAGGAATTGCCGATCCTCAAAAGCATCACCCGTGTCAAGTACAACGGAAGAGAACATCTGCTGGAAACGTTTCTGGACTTGAGCGAAAGAAAGCAGTTCGAATACGACCTCAAGCTGGCGCACGCGGAGTTGGATCAGATCTTTCAGACCGCTTCGGTCGGCATGCGGGTGGTCGACCGGAATTTCAAAATCGTGAAAACCAATCAGACTTTCGAAAATATGACCGGGGTGAAGGAAAAGGACGCCATCGACAAAAAATGCAGCGACCTGTTCGGCGGTTCCGTGTGTGCCACGAACGGCTGCCCCTTGACGCGTATTTTTCAAGGGGAAGAGCAGGTGGACTGTTATGTCGAGAAGCAACGGCCGGACGGGACCTTGATCCCGTGCATTCTCAGCGCGAGGCCTTTCAGGAGTCCGGATGGCCGGATCGCTGGCATCGTCGAATCTTTTCAGGATGTGTCCGCACTTAAAAACGCGCAGGAGACCGTTGAACTGGAACGCGACAAACTGGACCGCATTTTGACGCACCTGTCGGAAGGCGTCTGCATCATCAATGCCGATTACACGATCGAGTATCAAAACAGTCTTTTCGAAAAGCTCATCGGGGACTGTTATGGCCAGCCGTGCTATCGTTGCCTGCGGAACTCGCCGGAGCCCTGCTCGCCTTGTTTCATGCACAATGCCATCAGCAGCGGACAGGTTCAGTACAACGAGTATGAAACACCGAAAGAACAGACATTCGAACAGAGTTACGCGCCGATCATGGATATCAATGGAGAAAGCAAGGTGGTCGTTCTGCTCAGGGATGTAACCAAAAAAAAGGCGCACACCTACGACCTGATGCGGGCGGAGCAGTTGGCGGCTTTGGGTGAAATGGCCGCCGGGGTCGCTCATGAGATCAACAACCCCATCAACGGCATTATCAATTACGCCCAAATACTGGCCAACAAGTGCGCCGGCAACGCTTTTATCGGCGACATCATTCCGCGCATGATCAAGGAGGGCAATCGGATCGCCCGCATCGTCGAGGGGTTGCTCACCTTCGCCCAGCGCAAAAGGGAAGGGAAGACCCTTTTTTCCTTGGTAGATGTCCTGTCCGATGCGCTGGCGCTTACCGGGGTGCAGATGCGCAAGGACAACATCGGGTTGCAGTCCGAAATTCCCGCCGACCTTCCCCCGATCATGGGACAGGCGCATGAAATCGAGCAGGTGTTCATCAATATCATCATCAATGCCTTGCATGCACTCAATGAAAAATATCCGGGTCGGCATGAAAGCAAGCGATTGAAAATTACGGCCGAACAGGTCCATGGTCTCAACGGATCCCACGTGCGCGTCGCGTTTCACGACCTGGGCTCCGGCATTCCGGCCGATATTGTGGACAAGGTCCGCAATCCGTTTTTTTCAACCAAAAATGATAGCAAGCGAACAGGTCTGGGGTTGAGCATCAGCCACGGGATCGTGAACAACCATCGCGGGCAGTTGAAAATCGAAAGCGTCGAGGGCGAGTTCACCTGTGTCAGCGTGGAATTGCCATCCAGCCAGGCTTCCGAGAGGCCGAACGATGAATAGTCGCATTTTGGTCGTCGACGACGAGGAGAGCATCCGCTACACGTTCGAAGTGTTTCTTTCAGACGAGGGCCATGCGGTCGCGTGTGCCGGCAGTTACAGTGAAGCGCTGGCGCTTGTGGCGGAGACACGCTTCGATCTGATTTACGCGGACATCATCATGGAAAACGGCACGGGCATCGACCTGTTGAAGGCCGTTCGTCAAATTTACCCCGAACTGCCCGTCATCATGATCACCGGAATGCCAAGAGTCGAGACGGCAACGGATGCATTGCGCAACGGGGCGATGGACTACATCGTAAAGCCCATTCTTCAGGATGATCTGGTCCGATCCGTCCGAACAGCCTTGAAGCGAAAAGAGTTGTCGGATGAAAAAGAAAAGTGCCGCCGGAACTTCGAAGCCATCTTCCGCAGCGTCAAAGACGGCATCATCACCATCGACGGAAACCTGGCGGTCACTGAAATCAACCAGGCGGCCTGCCGCATCTGCGGCATCGCACGCGCGGAGGTCCTCGACGCGCCATTTCCGCCGCGCGCGGGCCGCTGCCGGGGCGGTTGCGTTGAAGTTCTCAATGAGGTGTTCGAACAACGCAAGGCGACCAAAGTCCGCAATATCGAGTGTCGCTCGAACAAAGAGACTCATCAGGTGGTCAGTTTGACTGCCTACCCACTGCTTGGCAGGGACGAAAAGTTCTCCGGTGCCGTGCTGGTGGTTCGCGACCAGACCCGCATGGTCAGCCTCGAGCGGAAACTGAGAGATAAAAACGCCCTGGTGGGCCACAGCGAGGAGATGTGCAAGGTTCAATGCATGATCGATGACCTGGCCGGCGTGAACAGTACGGTGCTGGTGTCGGGGGAGACCGGGACGGGAAAAGAGCTCGTGGTCGAAGAACTGCATCGCAGGGGATCGCGCTGCCATAAACCGCTGGTCAAGGTCAACTGCGCGGCCCTGTCGGAAAACTTGCTCGAAAGCGAGCTCTTCGGACATGTGGCCGGTGCTTTCACTGGCGCGGTCAAGGACAAGGCGGGGCGTTTTCAACGCGCCGACGGCGGCACCCTCTTTCTGGACGAAATCGGTGAAATTTCCGGGCGGATCCAGCTGCGCCTGCTGCGTTTTCTGGAGACAATGGAGTTCGAGCGGGTAGGGGACGCGACCACGATCCGGGTGGATGTGCGGGTAGTGACGGCCACCAACCAGAATCTCAAGCAGAAAGTGGCTGATGGAGAATTTCGCAAGGATTTATTCTATCGTCTCAAGATAATGGAAATCATTCTGCCGCCGCTGCGCAGGCGGCGGGAGGACATTCCGCTCCTGGTCGATCATTTTCTCGACCTTTTTAACCGAAAGTTCCACAAATCGATCAGGGACATCACCACGGATGCCCGCCAACTGTTCAACAGCTATTCATGGCCCGGCAATGTGCGGGAACTGAGAAACATCATCGAACACGCTGTCGTGCGTTGCCATGAAGAGGTCATCGGCATGCGTCATCTGCCGATGGAGATGATGAAGCTGCAAAAGGAGATTCAGCCTCCCCAAGTACAGCATACCGAAGATGAGGCCCTGGTCATCCGGCACAGTCTGAATCAGGCCCGCTGGAACAAATCCAAAGCGGCCGAACTTATGGGGATCAGCCGCCGTACGATCTACCGCAAGATGCAAAAATACAGAATTCCGTCCTCCTGAGGCCCTCAAAAGTATTTTTGGCCGGCTTCAAGATGCTTGCGCTCGATCACCAGAGCCTCCCCCACCACCTTGCTGCGCAGGGATATCGGGGCGCAGGCGCCGATGTAGTCCCACACTTCATCGACGAGATCGTAGCCGATCCGGCAGGCGATGCACACGACCTGCGGGCCTTCCCGGACATAGCCGAGTTTGTATTTGAAACAGCTGTAGCAGGCGTCGAAGTGGGCCTGCAACTTGCCGGTTACGTCGGTACGGATGAAAAAGTTGATGTTCTTGTCATCGTGCTTGTAGGTGAAATGATGCACGCCACCATCGTCTATGATCGACAGGCGGATGGCGACCCGCCCGTCCTGCTCCTGCACCACCGGATATTCGGGCGCCTTTTGCGTGCACGTTGACCCCAGCAACGCCGCAAAGACAAGCAGCGCGCGCATAAAAGGCCCTGTGAGGCGCGGCGCCATCATCCGCGCATAACCATGTCAGGGTCGGTGATGGCCGCTTTCCAGGCGGGTATGAGTGTGGCCATCAGGTAGGGGACCACTGCCAGTAAATAGACAATAAAGATCAGGGACAGCTCCCCATGGGGGGTGAGCCGGAAACGGGGAAACAGCACCGACCAGCCCTTGAGCATGGGAACGAAGATCGTTCCCCCGTAATAGAACACATGCACGTGGGCGGCGATGACCCCGGTCAGAAAGCAGAAAACGGAAAGACAGAAGCTCTCGAAAAACTTCAATTCCAGAATATGGGCGATCTCCCAGCCCACGCCTTTGAGAATACCGACCGCGCGGCGTTCGTCCTCACTCATTCCAGCGGCCTTGTCGAACGCGAAAATGGCGAAGGCAGCCAGGCAGCCGGCGAATGTGGTGATCATGAGACCGCTGCGCCAGTCGAAAAGGGCATCGTAGGTTTTCAGAATCTGCTCCCGGCTGATGGGACGGGCATCGGGCAGCCGCTCCTGGATCTTGCGGGCAATGGTGTCGATCTCGCGCGCGTTGGGAATCCGGGTGACCAGATCGGTGGCGGCATCGTCGGGTATGTTGAATATCTTGCGCCAGTCCGCCACCGGGATCACGATCAGGTCGTTGGTCAGCAGCTGCGAGGCCGCGTGAAAGGTGCCCTTGATCTTCAGAACATACAGTTTGCCGTCGGCCCCCTTGACCGGCAGGTTGTCGCCGGTCTCGAGCATGCGGGCTTGGGCCACGCCGTCGCCGATCACACAGCCCAGGCGGTCTGCCGGCGTGACAAAGGACCCCTCCACGAAGTCTGCGATTTCGGGCGGAATTTCATCCGCGCCCATAAAGGTGTAATTGGCCCGCGTAGGCGGGTCGTAGTAGTATCCCCAGTATCGCGGTGCAACGCTGGCCACGCCGGGTACGTTCGCTATGGTCTCGCGGTAGGAGAGGGGGATCCAGCCGTGACGGCCGGCAGACACCCGCTGCACGATCAACTCCGGCGTTTGCTTGAACAGCAGATTGGCTTCCTTTTTCAGGGATTGAGAAAAGAAGAGCACGGAGGAGAGAGTAAACACCACGAAGGTGTACACGATCGCCACCAGGATGTTTTTCGTCTTGTGGCGCAGCAGGGTCGACAGCGCAAACTCCAGAATTTTAAGATGTCGGTTCATCATGCTCCTGCTTTTCCGCCACCGCGGGGGGCGCGGGCGGCTGCATGGGGGTCGGCAAAGGCGCCATCCCCCCTTCCGGAAAGCGTTCCAGCGCGCCCATGCTGTCTTGAAAAGCCGAAAACAGGTCGGCCTGCGACACGTGGCGGGTGTAGCGCGCGCCCGTCCACAGGGCCAGGTCCGTCAGGTCGAACACCTCGATCAGCTGCTGGTTGGCGCGGCGAACGGACTCGGCCCGTTCGGAGGTGAATTTCCCGGATGTCACCATGGAAAACAACACGATCCCTTCTATTGCCGCCAGCATTAAAAACCATCGATAACGCATACCTTCACACCTCCGGTGACACTTCCTGTTCTTCGATCTCTTCGGTAAGCGAAATGAAATAGGCCATGATGCTGTGGATCTGTTTGCGGCTCAAGCTGTTCCGCCAGGCCGGCATGTGCAGCGGCGGGTCGGGTCCGTTCATGTCCAGGCGCGCCGCGGCTTTGCCCTGTTCGATCAGCGCAACAGCGGCATTGAAGCGGTCGAGAACCAGCCGCGGCCTGGAAATGTCCTGCCACGCGTTCACATCGCCGGGGTCCGCCTCCTGGCGGATCCGTGCCAGAAACATCCGGCGATCCTCTTCATCGGTCAGAAACAGTTTCGCTGCGGTCTGGTTGTGGGCCGGAACGGTTTCCTTGATATAGTTGTAGTTTTGGACACCGCCGTTTCCGGCGATGCCGTGGCATGTCACGCACCCCATGGCCCGATACAGGTATTCACCCTGCACGGCCAGATCCTTGTCGCCCGGATCGTCCGCATCGGGCAGACACAGGCTGCAGGTGATCGGCCGCGGGGAGACGGGCTTCTCCCCGGCAGGGGTGACCACGATCCAGCCCTGCATGTAGAAGTGGCAGTTGCCGCACATCGAGGTGCAGTAATACTGGAATACGCCGGATTTTTCGGCCTTGAACCCGATTTCGCGGGTGTGGCCGGGATCCACGTCCACCGGCCCCAGGCCGAGCGCCGGCGCGTAGAACTGGTGAAAGACGTCCGCGCTCTGAAATCGCAGCACCACCTGTTCGCCGCGCCAGAGATGGATGGTTGCCGGTTCAAAAGGCTTCCACCAGTAGTTGAGGCCGCTGACCCGCTCCAGGGTCCAGGCGCCTGCCGCGCCCACTCCGGTGATGTCGATCACGCGCGCGGCATAGTGCAGCGGCCGGCAGAATTTCTGGTAGACCCACACCAGGCTGGGCACCCCCGCCAGGACAAGCAACACCACTATGGTGGCAATTCCGTTTTTCATGATCACCCCGCAAACAACGCAATGAACCCCATGACGATGGTCGTGCAGAGCAGGGCCGGCGGTGAAAGGCTCAGCAGCGCCTCTTTGCGTCCGGGCCACAGATCGCTGGCGATGGCGAAACCCTTGTTCAGCGCGCAAGCCAGCCCGAAAAGCAGAAAAACAAGCTGTAAGTACACCATGGTTTGTGGATACACCGGCTTCCACACGGTGTCCGCCGTTCCGAATAGGTTCCAGCCCCAACCCATGGGGTCGGAAGCGGTCGCCAGAATGTAGGACCAGTTGACCATGACCAGGGGGATGCTGAACGCCACCCAGGCGGCCAGTCCCAGCGGCACCAGCATGAAGGCATAGCGCCGGAAAAGGACCTTGGTTCGGACCGCGGAAGAACCGGCCAGCCGGCGGCCCAGCAGGCAGGCCAGTGCCCAGACACCGGGCAGCACAGCGAGCGAGATGACCCAGATGGCGCCGGCATAAATCAGAAATCCCCGCCAGTCGCCGACTTCGCTGATGTTGGCCCAGGACTTGACGGTCCCCCAGGAGCCCAGCAGCGTGACCGAGTACACGAGGGCGACGCTGATCATGATCAACGCCTTGAAGGCTTCGTCGGTGCCCTCGATGCGGGTGTCCGCGCAGAACGGTCGCAGGTTGACGGTCATGTTGCCATTCGGGCAGGTCTTGATGCACTCCAGGCACATGCCGCAGTAGTTGTTGCGGTCGAGCGCGCCGGGATGGCATCCCCACGGGCAGCCCCAGCCGCCGGCGCTGCCCGCGGCGCACGACTTGGTGCG
>LADR01000080.1 GCA_000961655.1 Desulfatitalea sp. BRH_c12 | reverse complement strand
TTGCAGGATGTGTACCTGTGGTGGACGGAATATTCGAATCGGAGTTCCAAGGTGCCGGTTCGTATCTACGATGGATCGACCCTGTTGGCCACGGTGAACGTGAACCAGACCGCAAACGGGGGCCAATGGAACCTGCTGGGCAGCTACAGCTTCAGCGGGGTTGCCAAGGTAGTGGTTGTGTCCACATCCAGTTCGTTGACGACCTGCGCCGATGCGGCAAGGTTCGTGAGTGCCGACACGACGACTCCAGTGATTTCCTCGCTGCCGAACGTTTCCGGCAGCGTGGGGACACCCTACACGTACAGTGTAACGGCGGTCGGAGACCCGGTTCTCGTGTATGCGCTGACGGCCGCCCCCAGCGAGATGACCATCTATGCGGCCACCGGTCTCATCCAATGGGTGCCTTCCCAGGCCGGCGCCTTTGAGGTAACGGTCCAGGTCAGCAACAGTTTCGGCGCCGACAGCCAAAGCTTTACCCTGGTGGTAAGCGATGCTTCCAATGAATGGATCATCGACAACGGGGATCCGGGAACGCTGGCCTCCGGGGCGTGGCCGGTGTCCAACGCGGTGGGCGCCTATGGTGCGGACTCTCTGTACAGCAAGACGCTGTCGGCTACCTATACATTTTCGGCCGAGCGCAGCGGATTGCAGGATGTGTACCTGTGGTGGACGGAATATTCGAATCGGAGTTCCAAGGTGCCGGTTCGTATCTACGATGGATCGACCCTGTTGGCCACGGTGAACGTGAACCAGACCGCAAACGGGGGCCAATGGAACCTGCTGGGCAGCTACAGCTTCAGCGGGGTTGCCCAGGTAGTAATTGTGTCCACATCCCGTACGTTGACCAGCTGCGCCGACGCGGTCAAATTCATGCCAGTTCAGTGATACCAGTGTCTCTTCTGATTCTGATAAAACTACCGTCGGCCAAAACGGCGATTGCCTGGAAAACGCAGGCAGGCATTATGGTCCTGAAACTTGTTGGAACAGGGATATTGGTGTTGTTCTCCATTTTTGCAACGCCGCTTGTAACCTATGGTCAATTGACGGTCACCAGTGAATCGGGCAATCCTCCGATACTGACATTCAAGGGGAAACCCGTGCGCGCCTATGGCCCCAGCCCACAGCATATATTGACTTATTTGCCGCGCGGCAACGGCGAAGACTACGCGGACTGGTTGGATTGGGCGGTGCGTTTCGGCTATGGCAACGTTCGTTCTTATCCGCCATCCATTGTCGTCAACCCACCCGCGATCAATCTTTTCGAACGCGCTTCTGTCAATCCGGATAAATTCAACCTCAACCAATTCAATGATGCTTACTTTCGCGAATTGCGCAAAGCGTGCCGGCAGTTCGAGCGCGCCGGGATTGTCGTTCATTTGCAGTTTTGGCAGTCAGTCCACTGGAAAAAAAAGTGGACAGAAAATTATTATAATCCACTGAATAATGTAAACCCGGAGATCGCCGCGCACGCCGGGCCTCAAGAGTTTTCCACTATTGCCAACCCTTTGCTGCTGAAACACCAGATTGCCTATGTGCACCGTGTCATTGATGCAACCGCCGATATCGGCAATGTCTTTTATGACATCATGAATGAGATAGGCAACGGCACCGCGGCCAATCGTGAGTGGGTCGATGTCATTATATCGGCCATACGTCAAAAAGAAAAAGAGGACGGCATCCGTGTTCTTTTGACACTCAACGATGAAGGCGGCCGGCGAATGGGGGATTTTTCAATCGCTCATCCCCATCTCGATTTGATCATTAAAGACTCAGGCCGTTATAGCGACCATGTGGAAACCTTTCGGCAATTCGGAAAGCCGACTGTCTCGGTCCGTAATATCGATTTTAATGCTGCCAAAAAGCAACGCTTGTATTTTTATGGATCGAATAACTTGGAGATCAATAAGGATTCCTTGCTGCAGACGCGTGGCCGCAAATACTGGTGGCGCATGTACATGGCCCGTGTCGCGGCAGCGGCCGGATATGCCGATAGTGTTTCAATCGCTGATACTGAATGGGTGCCCAGGTTGGCTTCCAAGCTATCCGGCCTTATAGGCTGGTCTGATTCGCTAACGCATCAGCGGAAAGCCGCATACCGTTTAAACACCCTTGCGGAGACCCATTTCAAGCACTTCAATACTTTCGTCGAAGATGCCGGGGATCCCACAGGGCTCCGACCCGCCCAGCGGGTTGTGATCGATCACCCCGTCGCAAACAGCTATTGTCTTCACAACGATGCGCGTGCGATCATCTATCTTGAATCCCCGAATGGGGAAGCTGGACACCACTACCCGCCCGGTCATGCCACGATTCAAGGTCTATCCCTGCATGATGGCGTATACAATATGAGGGTGTATCAACCTGACTCTGGCCAGCAGTCCAACGTCAAAGTGGATGTCCATCAGGGGCGAATTTCAATTCGCTTGCCGGCATTCAGGGATGATCTCGCGCTACTTATCCATTGATCGCATGCACCCATTCGGTTCGAGAAGGTTGGAATATGAAAAAATACATTAGCATTGTCGTCCCGCTCTATAATGAGGCGGATTCCATTGACGAACTTGTTTCAAGAATTCTTGAGACCACATCGAATTTTGATTTTACCTATGAAATCATTTTAGTTGACGATGGCTCTACAGATGAAACTTGGAAAAAAATAGAACAACTCAAAGCGTCTGTTCCGCATCTGCGAGGAATTAAGTTCCGCCGCAATTTCGGGCAAACAGCCGCCATGGTCGCTGGATTCGATCATGCTTGCGGAAAGTTCATTGCGACCATGGATGGGGATTTGCAAAACGATCCAGCCGATATTCCCCGAATGCTCAAACTGTTTGAAGATGATAGTGTGGATATCGTGAGTGGTTGGCGTAAAGAGCGCAAGGATCACTTTTCGAGGGTGCTTCCATCCAGGATTGCCAATTATATCATTTCAAAAAGCACAGGGGTCCGTCTCCACGACTATGGATGTTCCTTAAAAATTTATCGTGCGGATTGCATCAGATCTATTCACGCCTATGGTGAGATGCACCGCTTTTTTCCGGCCTTGGCCAGCATGACCGGTGCCCGCGTCATCGAGATGCCGGTCAACCACTTGCCAAGGCGGTTTGGCCAAAGCAAATATGGTTTCAGCCGAATTTTTAAAGTTTTCAGCGACATTTTCTCCATGAATCTCATTATTCGATTCTCCAGTACGCCCCTGATCGGTTTTTCCATCTGCGCATTTCCCTTTGGGGCTTTGATGGTGTTCTTCGGCTTTCTTGCGATTATAGCGACATTTTTGGGCTGGACAGACGGCAAACCCGGTTTTTTCTTACTGCTGACCATCTTAAATTTGAAGGCGATATTGATGCTTGTCCTGATGGGCATGATAGGTGAACTGATAGTCGCCAATAGTGATTTAACGCATACCGATCTTCCTGAAATCAACAAAAGAAATCTCACCATTCATAGCGAGGGCACTGGCAATGATTTGCAAAACTGATATATCGGTCGCGATACTGCTGGATGAGCAAAGCCCAGATATAGCAAACTACGTGCAGGCACTACACCATATTTTCGAGAGTCGCGAGGTTGCCTTTGAATTAGTGATCATTGCCAACGGAACTGAACGCTTTCTTAAATCTCACCTGGATCAATTATTGCGCACGTGTCCGAACATTAAAGCCTTCGCATTCCCGCGCAAGGTATCCCAAGCGGTTTGCGTTCGTGCAGCACTGAAGGAAAGCTGCTCGGAGATCCTGGTCATGTGTGGTTCTTACCAGCAGATCACGGCAGAAGGCCTTGGTACGTTGCTGGATGCTTTTAGTGATGATGTCGACATTGTCTGCCCCTGGCGGCACCATCGGGTGGATTCCGCCCTCAACCAATTGCAATCACGACTGTTCAACAAGTTCCTGGCTTTCATCACGGGTAGTCAATTGCACGATTTGAGCTGTACAACGCGCGTTTTCCGTCGCGAGGTACTCGAAAAGATACGTGTTTACGGAAATCTTTACCGTTTCTTGCCGATAATGGCCAAGCAGAAGGGCTACAGAATCCGCGAAATCCCCTGCGCCCATTACCAAGAGCGCGGGAAAACAGGGTTTTACAGTGTGTCGGAATACATTGGACGCCTCGTGGATATCGGCACAGTATATTTCAATCTGCGCTTCAGTCGAAAACCGCTACGCTTCTTCAGCATCATCGGTTCAGGCCTTACGGCCGCGGGGGGACTCATCGCCTTGTGGGTTTTCTTCCAGAAACTTTTCCTGGAGATGCCTGTGGGCAGTAGCTCTGAACTGTTGACCGCAGTCATCTTGATGGTTGCAGGTGTCGAAACCGCGGGGCTCGGCTTGCTGGGCGAAATCATAGCATTCACTCACGGTAGACAGGTCAAAGAGTATACGATCGAAAAAAGTTTCTAACTGATTCTTCACGTCACTACGATAACACCCTTATTTAGGTCGTAAAATGCCAACTGCATGCTTACCATGAACAATCGCACGATCATCCTGCTTGCAATGATCTTTATACTTGGCGCTTGGTTAAGATTCTACAGATTGGGCGACTTGCCCATTGAAGGCGATAACGCCTATCATGTGCTTGGTGCATGCGCAATAAGCGAGCATGGCGTTCCCCTCATGCCAAGCGGAAAACTTTACACCCGAGCAGTGCCACTCATTTACCTTCAGACACTCTCAGCCCGTTTTTTTTCAGATATGGAGTTTGCTTTTCGATTTCCGAATGCGCTAATCGGTGTTCTCAATATTCTTCTGGTTTTCGTGTTCTGTAAGACATTAACCCGTAAAAACGGGGTCGCTGTCATTGCCGCCTTTTTGTTCGCCGTTTCCCCGGTGGCCATTTATTTTTCTAGAATGCCAAGAATGTACGAAACGTTTTTGTTTACAGTACTGGCTATGTGGACATTCTTTTTTTTGGGGTACTTCCGATCCGCTAAAGTTTACCTCCCAGGACTGATTTTTTTTTCCGTGTTATCGATAACCCTGCATGAGGCGGCAATTTTACCGCTGATATGCTATCTGACGCCCATTGTGATCGACAGCCGTCTTTCGAGAAAAATGATCGTCTCTATATCCGGCTTTTTTATTTTATTCGTATTTTGGGCCGTATATCCTAAAATCCTTTATATGTTTCTGCAAAGTTATATTTGACGGGTCGATCCTCATTTCTACTTTTTCCGGTAAAGCACACTTAGGCAGCATATATGGTAATTTTTCCGGATTTTCATATCCTAAAAATGCTTTTGGACGTTAACCCCTTGTATGTTGTGTTATTTTTCACCTTGCTGGCCATCACTGTTTATTGTTGCCGCAAGTGGTTGCGATCCACAGAATATTTTTTGGATAAAATCATCACTTGCCTGGCAATCTTTTTTGTATTTATTCAGCTTCATTTAATGGCCTTTTTGTGTATTTGCCTGCTATTCATTTTTCTGTATTCCAAAGAACAATTCGGAATCGCTTATTGTGTGTGGCGTACAACAGCATTCATTGGTTTTTTATGCTTTTGCAGTTTGATTAGTATTGCCGGTACACAGGTTCTTGCAGGCATGTATTCAAACTTTCAATTAGAACCTTTCGAAGCTTTCCGTAAACTATACAACTATCCTTACATTTTTGAGCGATTCTTCACACCCATTGTTGACGCAGGGCTTCCAATAACCCTTTTTTTGGGCGGTTTTTCCGCTATCGGTCTTATTTGGGCAGGCTCTCATAGAAAGCCGGTTGCATTTGTTCTGCTTATCATGATCATATGCATTTCGATAATTGGTGCTGCGCGAACCCATTATGTCCATATTCGATATGCTTATTTCATAATCCCATTATTTATATTTTCTGTTGCGTCAATGATCGACGCAGTAAGGCACAAAATACCGAATCGTTTCAAACCCACGTCAATAATAGTATTCGTCGTTATTCTAATGGGTGCATTTCAGATTAGAACAGCGGTCATCAATATTGTCATGGCACAACCCGGAACAACAGATCAATTCACGCCACAGCGGGTCTTAGCTGATTATGAAACGTGTGCGACATTCTTGAATCGCTCATTTACCCCAGAAGATTGTATTGTCGCTATTGGCTCACCTCATCAGGCCGCGGTATACGTCAGGTCCCCCATCCACTTTGCCCTTAAGCTATCTTTAAAGGAATATACTGCTGATTCACACCACTATATTACCGGTTCTTTGTTTTTCGAGGAGAAAGCAGACTTGAAATTGATATTAGAACGTGCCGGGTTGAATCCGATTGCCAATGTGTGGGTGTTGTTTGGGACAACTTATTTAAAGCCTGGTAGTTGGCAATCGGATTTTGCGGTTGTATCTCAACCATATGTGGTGTGCCGTGCTAAAGATAATATCAATTCACTGGCAAGAATACCTGCTGCCGAGATGATTCGACTGCTGGAAACCCACTGAACTATGTCCTTCACGCCTGGATCTTCTATGGAAATGATCATTAAAAAAAATTATCGTACTTTGACTGTAGCCTTTTTCGGCACGCTGCTTGTGCTGGTTTTTCTTCCGGCTTGGCGCGATCTTATTGAATTTTGGTATACGAATGATGATTACAACCATGGCTTTCTGGTTTTGCCGATTTCGGTGTATCTTTGTTTCAGAATCTACCGTTTAAACAATAATATTCCTATTGATAGGTCCTCTTGGGGACTTTTATTTTTGACTTTCAGCATTTTGATTTATATCGTTGCAAGCTTTGCAGGGATAAATACGCTTGCATACTTGTCTATTGTGACCACTGTTTTTTCACTGACCCTTTATATCTTTGGTTCATTCCATGTTCGCAGTTATCTTTTTCCGATATTTTTTCTGATATTCATGATACCTGTACCGGCACAAATATTCAGTCTATTGACGATACCTTTGCAACTCTTTGTTTCAGCCGCTTCTTGTGAGATTGCCAGATTTATTGGTATACCCGTACTCAGAGAAGGCAACATTATCCATATTCCGGGGTATACTCTGCAGGTCGTTCAGGCCTGCAGCGGTCTTCGATCTGTGATTTCCATACTGATGATTTGTACATTGTTCGGATATATGGCATTGACAAGGAACGCATTGCGGGTCGCACTGTGCCTTTTTGCCGTTCCAGTGGCGATATTCGTTAATATTTTCCGAGTAACGGTAATGGTCGCACTATTTTATTTTTTCGACATCGATGTCACCACAGAGACTGTCCACACTTTTTTTGGGGTAGCCGTTTTTTTGCTGGCATTGGTGGCTATCTTCTGTTTCAGGGGGTTCTTGTCGAGATGGGAAAGACGTTCTTAAGACGAAATGTTATTGCTGCCCTTGTGATGATAAGTGCAGGCGTTTTTCTTTATGTGCAGCCTGATAAGCAAGTTATCCCAAAAGAAACACCTCTTGAAAAGGCTATCCTGGATCTCGATGGGTGGACTTTTCAGGATGATATACCGTTGGCGTCTGACATTGTGGAAGAACTGCAGCTGGATGATTACTTGTTTCGCGTTTTTCAAAAAGAAGGCCTACAAATCACTTTGTATATCGGCTATTACTTCACCGGCAAAAAAGTCGGTGCCGCACATGATCCACTGGTGTGCTTTCCTGGTCAAGGCTGGAAAATTTCTAAAAGAGATGAACGCCGGATTCAACTGAATTCAAAGCATCTCGACAGGTTGCCTTTTCTTACAATGGTGGCGGAAAACGGACGGGAAAAATCTGAGATCGCCTACTGGTTTCAGGCGGGCCATTCAGCGCATCTTTCTACCTTCGAGCAGAAATTGAGTCTTTTTCTCAATCAATTCATCCACCCTCGGGGTGATAATGCCTTTGTGCGGGTATCTGTTTCTCTTGATGCCAATACGCCTGAATGGGGGGTTGCAATAATATCGGATTTTTTGAAAAGTTTCTATCCAGTGTTTGAAGAGTACATAGCCCATTAGATTAAATATTGTTTTCTGGTTATGAACTTCGCTCCAGTAAGATACAGGTATGGGGTGTCATAAGAAAGTCACGGGAGCGGAGTGCATAACCAGAAATTGTTTTAACTGGGACTTGATAAAACACTTTTGGATCCATTTTGGGGTGTAACATTGGCTGAATTTTTGTTATTTTTTTCTTTAGCCGCCATAGTTTATATCTATGTCGGTTATCCTTGCCTTATATTTGTGGCGACATCCTTCTTAAGAAAACGCGTATATAAAGCTGATATTGAGCCTACGGTCAGCATACTGATCGCAGCGTACAACGAAGGCGATTGTATTCGTGATACGCTGCTGAATAAATTGCAATTGGAGTACCCAAAGGACAAACTGGAAATCATTGTTGTTTCCGATGCATCTGATGACGGTACTGACCGTGCGGTTCAGGAATTCGCGGCATGCAATGTGAGCCTCCTGCGTCAAAAAACGCGCCAAGGCAAAACAGCCGCACTGAACATAGCCGTATCGCGGGCAAAAGGGGACATTCTCGTTTTTTCCGATGCCAATTCGATTTACCGACGCGATGCGCTTAGGAAACTGACGCGTAATTTCCAGGATGCTTCGGTCGGCTATGTTACCGGAAAAATGATCTATTCTAATCCTGATGGGTCTCGGGTCGGTGATGGATGCACAGCCTACATGCGGTATGAGAATTTTTTAAGAAAGGCTGAAACCTCAGTTGGCTCTATCGTAGGCGTGAATGGCGGCATTGATGCAGTGCGCAAATTCCTTTACCGGCCAATGCGACCGGACCAGCTCCCGGATTTTGTTTTACCCCTCATTGTCCGAAAACAAGGGTTTCGGGTGGTATTCGAACCCGAAGCTATCTTGAATGAAGATACGCTGAAGTCTGATGGGGATGAGTATCGGATGCGGGTGCGGGTTGCCCTTCGAGCCTTGTGGGCTCTACTGGATATGCGCGAAATGCTTTCACTTCGGACCTATCCGCTTTTCGGTTGGCAACTCTGGTCTCACAAAGTTCTCAGATATATGGCCTTCATATTCATCCTCATAGCTTTTTTCAGCAATATGAGCTTGTTGAAATCTGGTTTTTTCTTTCAGGTACTTTTCTCACTACAAATTGGTGCATACCTGCTTGCGTTTTTCAGTTCGCGTTTGCATGAATATGGACCCATAAAATCCTTTTCTACTATGTGTCGTTATTTTGCGCTCCTTAATCTTGCTTCCGCCCACGCATTTGTTTTGTTTTTGTTTGGGCGTCGCGTGGTACTATGGACACCTCGAAAGGGATGAAAATTTTCCATGTTATCGATAGTGGGGGGTTGTATGGCGCGGAGGTGATGCTTCTAAACCTCGCGAGGGAACAACGCCGCATAGGGCTTGATCCCGTCATAATAAGCATTGGTGATCGGCGATCGGGTCCAAAGCCAATAGAAATCGAAGCACAGGAGAATCGATTACCCCTTGAAACATTTCGTATGACGCCAGGTCCCAACATTTTGGGTGCCATCAGTTTGCTTCGTCGGGCAAGACAGACGGGTGCCCAGATAATCCATTCCCACGGCTACAAAGGGAATATTCTTCTGGGACTGGTTCCTTCCTGTTTGCGATCCGTTCCTTTGGTATCAACGCTTCATGGCTGGACCAGTACAACCCGGTTTACCAGGATGACACTTTACGAGGCGCTTGATCGCACTGCTCTTCGTTTCGTCGATGCTGTTGTGTGCGTCAATGCCGGCATGCTCGATAATCCGCTTTTGGGTGCCATCAAAAACCATCGGAAGCTCGTCGTCATTGATAATGGCATTTCACCGGGACCGCAGGCCGCCGACGATATCTCCTCCATGGAACTATCAAAAAGCGCCGGTATGGACGCTTTTTCTCCTGCCAACATCCCTACGATCGGAACCATCGGACGGCTGTCCTTGGAAAAAGGGTATGATATCTTGATCCGGGCGTTTCGGCGAATATTGGACACCGGAATAGAAGCGCGCCTGGTGATCATCGGAGAAGGCTCTGAACGTACAAAACTTGAAAAAGAGATCAGGCAACTCGGACTCACCGGAAAAGTCTTTCTGCTCGGATATCACAAGAACGCTTATCGCTTTATGGCACGGTTCAGTGTTTATGCTATTTCTTCCTCAACCGAAGGGCTGCCGATTACCCTTCTTGAAGCCATGCGGGCACGTGTACCGGTGGTTGCCACCCGTGTCGGTGGCATTCCAACTGTTCTTGATTCGGGCAAAGCCGGCATTCTGGTGGATCCGGGGAGTGCAGCGGCGCTTGCCGATGGGCTCATGGCGATACTAAACAACCGACAACTGGCGGACCGGCTAACCCGGCATGCGTATGTGAGGTTTTCCGGTTGTTATTCCAGTCAGGCTATGGCGAATTCATATGTGACCTTGTATCGACAATTGATACCCTTCGCAGCCGGATGAAGAACAGGTGTTCGGGCACCGTCGATAGCCTTCTATTAAGGAGATGGGTTATGCTAAAAGCTGTTCTTTTCAAATCAGATGAACGTTTCGCCTCATTTCACCGGAAACTAGAAGATTTTGATATCAGCACCACAGTGCTTGATTTCCAAAATCCGAATTGGTTTCAACATGATTTTTCTAAAGAAGATATCGTCATTTATTATCCCTCGTTCGGCTTTTCATCAAACAGCCCACTGGCGCTTCAGAAAGTCAAAGATCACATCGGTTTTATCGCTGACACATGGCCCCACCTCAGTATCTACCCGGATCCGAGAACAATCCGGTATTACAACGATAAATATCGGCAGTATTTGTTTTTGCATCATCATGGTTTTCCTATACCTCAAACCATTCCACTGGTTTCATTGACCGCCGTCGGTCTTGCCGAGAAACAACTTGGGTTTCCCATGGTAATCAAAAATCGCTATGGCGCTGGTGGAGGATCTGTTTTTCTTGTGCGGTGTCGGCAGGAGTTGGAGTCTTTTTTTCGGATGTCCCAGATGGATATGATACATTGGGGGGCCCTGAAATACTTTATTCCGATGTTTAAAGAGAAGCTCTTTTATTGGCAGTTAATCAAAGCCAAAAAAATGCGGTTCCCCTTTTTTTCACCGCCGCTTATAGCTCAAAAATATGTCACTATTTCCCGCGACCTTAAAACCGTTGTCTACAAAGACAATGTCGTTGAGGCGCATTGGCGCTATCAGGCAGATCAAACGATGTGGAAAATGAACATCGACGGTGGAGGCACCGGCGTCTGGGGCTATGTTCCGGATATACCGATTGAATTATCCACACGGTTGGTCAAAGCCCTCAGCGGGACTTGGCTGAATTTGGATCTGATCGAATCAGAAGGTGAGTTCCTCATTACTGAATTTTCACCAGTGTGGCACCACTATGCCTACAAAGAAAAACCCAGTTTCGTCTACAAGAACGATTACAATCTCGATCTGCCCTTGGAAGTTTCTTTGGATCTCGAACACATTATCGTCGAATCGTTGGTGAAAGCATGCGAGCAACGGAAAACTGATGCGCCCTTACACTACCGCAGCGCGTATCCAGACAAAACCACACGTATCGTTAATTAAAAATTGCTATGTTCTCGGGCACTATGTGTTGCTTTCAGGGACCGCAAAATTTTAAAATATTGATCGGCATTGTTAACGCACGCCATCGCTATCCTGCTAAATATCCCAAAGGGATTTTCAAATGATTACACCTGACATCATCAGACATGTGCTTCTGGCTATTGCAATAGTATTGGTTTTTGGGGCCATATACCGAAAATTTTACGGTGTCGTAGGCTATTTGATCATCATGGTCACCCGGCCGGGTCTTCATTATCAGATGTTGGCTGATTATCGAATAGAATTAATCGTCGGGCTTTTTATAATAACCATCGTCATATTATCACCAGGTAATTTGCAGAAGATAAACCTGGAGAGCGCTAGAATTTCAAAAAACCTGTTAATTTTGCTTGCTGTAATGGGTTTATCCATGCTTCAGGCATTCAGCTTTTCACATTCTTCAGGGTGGATGATAGAGTTTGGGAAAGTTATCGTCTTTTACTTTATGATCACTTTGATGGCGGATAATGTCAAAGATCTGAAATTCTTTCTTTGGGTTTTCGCCTCTTTAATGGTTTTTACAGCCTACGATGCTATCCACAATTTTCACACCGGCAACATCGTATACAGTATGGGGGGGAGCAGAATCAACTATGCGACAGCCAGCGAGGGAATGGGGTCGGGGCATGTGGCACTTGCTAATATGGCCCTTCAGGGAATGCCGTTTATCTGGTTTTTCACTGTAAGTAGCGCGAGTAAGTTGGTCAAAATAGCTGGTGCGGTTTTGTTTTCCATTTGTTTCTATGGTATTGTCATCAGTGGGTCGCGAGGAGGATTTGTCGGCATCGTCGTTCTCTATCTTTGTATTTTGTATTTTACCAAAAAAAGGTCTTTGGTTATAGGGGTAGGGGTGGTTGTCGTTTTGGTTTTCCCTCTGCTTACCACTGAAGGCTATTGGGGATACATTAGAACGATTTTGGATCTTTTTACCGGCTCGTCCGGTATTTCCGGAAGCTCAAGAATCGACGGATTACGTCACGGAATCGAAATGTTGATCAAAAAGCCTCTGTTGGGCGTTGGGCCGGGTTGTTACCCGCTGGCCCGCAAGGCATGGTTTGGATGGGGGCTTTGGGCTCACAATCACTATGGCGAACTCATTGGCGAACTTGGCATCATCGGAACCGTTGTTTGGGCGAAGTTTTTTCTGTCCTATTTCAAAAAAGCTATAAGCACCATGAAAGATACACATGATAGTACTGTCCATGCAATCTGCTTGTCTATAATCGTGGCCACCATCGTCAGGCTTGTGATGGGCATGGGTTCTCACAGCGTCTACATATTTTTCTGGTACATGACAGCGGCGGTGATGGCCGCTCTCGACCGCATTATGGTGAATCAGGAAACCACCACCATCACCACATAATATTCCATTGCGCATTCTCTGCAATGACGTTTCCATATATTGATGCAATGAGGTTGTAAACATGATTGGACTTTTTGGCGTATCGGGGCCAGGTTGCTTATCATCGGAGAATGTTCGAATTCCAATTCTAAGCAGGATGACTACAAGGGTCGATAAAAGAGATTATTCCTTTCGCATCGAGCATATGCCGCATGCCTCGATAGGTATTGTTTACAGGAATCACGGAGAAAATAAGGATATCACACTTCGGAAAGTGACCGATCAACGCCTTATCGCTTTCAATGGATATGCAAGACTCCATAAAAATGGTGACTACCTATGGTCTTCTACAATAATCGATTTCTTGAGTGAATTGAACGAAAGAGATATTAAAAAAAATCTTTTCGCGCTTGCGGGTTCTTTCGAATGCATAATTTATGATCGGGATAAAATTTTTCTAATTTCCGATCGTTTCGGTTCTAAAAAACTTTTTTATGCATTGCATAATGGTACTTTTATCTTTGCCCCGGATATAGGCATTATCGTCGATGCCGCCATTATTCCCAAAGAAAAGGATCTCTCTGCAACAATACAGTTTCTAACGAGTGGCTTTTTTATTGGAGACGCCACACTGGATAAAAATATAAAGCGTTTCCCTTTCGGGACCTTGTTTGAGCGGTCGCTCTCCCCATCCTTAGAGGACAATTTTACCAGGTACTGGCTACCCGATCCGCCGATAGACAAGCTCAACACAATCGATGAAGATTTGATAAGGAATTTTACAACAACAGCGGAGCGGTCGATAACTTCTCTTGTGCCGTTATCCGACGCCATTCTAATGCCTTTGAGCGCGGGACTTGATTCAAGAGCAATCGCCTGCTTTTTATCATCGAATCACAAAGACCTTACAGGATTGACCTATAATCTGCATGATGAGGTGAAAATTGCAAAAGCGGTTGGCAACCAACTTCAGTTCAAAAAACACATACTCATTTCCAAGACGCAAATAGCCAAATCGGAATTTCGCGAGTTCCTTTACGACAATATCCAAGAGAATTATTCACACAGCGTATTAAACCAATATTTTTATACATACTTTTTCAAAAAGCTGCTCAGAGATCAAATAGATTATGAGTGCATCTATGACGGAATATACTTAGGTCTTCTTTTTAGTGCTCCCTATACCTACGAAGATTTTAGCTTTGACCGGTTCCAAAACATATATTGCAGAGGAGTCAATGCGCTCAGTCTCTTTTCCTCATGTTTGGATGCCAAACAAATCTCCGAATCCCCAAGGAACGCATATGAAAATTTGATCAGCGAATTCGGCCTTTCAGATCAACGCGATGGGATAAAAATAAGCACCTTGTTTTACTTAGCAGGACGACTTAGAAGATATGTTGCAGAGTCCTACCACAGTCGGGAAGATTATGGCTATGTCTTCAAACCTGGTTTTGATTATGATTTGGTCGATTTCGGGTATAGGTTGGGTCTTCCGATTAGAAAAGGGAAACTGTACCGCGAGATGTATAAAAAAGTTTTTCCGGACACTTATCAAATCACCTATAAAGATTCATATGGCAATCGGGGTAAAACTTTAGGTGAAATAATTAAATCTAAATACGTTTCAAGCCGAAAAAAACTCAATACCGCAACTAAAGGGATGATTCCCTACTATTCGTCTCAAACTGAATACTTTTTTTACCATCGGAAAGAACTTGAGAAACTGGAAGCCTATTTTTCTAATAAAAGTTATATTCCTGAAATTTTTTCCGAAAATGATCTGCGGCGATTGTTCGAGTTGACCAAAGAAAAAACGTATTTGTTGAACTTTTTTCAAAGAGTACTTATGCTTCAAAGCTTTTTTAAACGGTTCAATTATTAGACAAACCACCTGTCATTATAAGACATGCGAGGGATATGACCCAGAAAACAAATATAGCATCTGAACTAAAAAGACTGCTCCGGCATGGCTCCATTTACGGAATCGCAGGTATTTTAAGCCGCTTGGTAGGGTTTTTGATGATACCTGTATACACTCATTATCTTTCTCCGTCTGATTACGGAATCAACGAACTGGTAGGTTTGACAACAGAAATTATCGGCATTGTCTTAGGATTAGGGATTTCTGATGCCATATATCGTTTTTATTACGACAAATCCGAAACGGATTCCCCCAACACTGTTTTCAGTACTGCCTGTATTGGAATTACCCTATCGAGCTTCTTACTTCTCGCTTTGATCGGTTTCTTTTCAAAACCCATTGCGTCTGTCGTTCTCGAAGAACGCAGCCAGTATATTTACATCCTGCTGGCGCTTGCCACCTTGTGGTTTAACCAGCAAGTCAATTTCATTTATACCTATCTTCGCATCAATGAAGCGTCTACTAAATACTTAGTCGTATCCCTGTTGAAACTGATCACAGCCTTATCTCTTAACATTTTTTTCATCGTTGGTATGAAAATGGGGGTTTTAGGCCTTTTTATCAGCAACTGCATTACGGCTGCTTTTTTTGCGTTTTGCCTATATCCATTCCTGTTGTATCGTATAGGCATCCGATTTTCTTGGGGGATAGCCCAAAAGATGCTAAGGTTCAGCCTGCCGGTAATTCCATCCAATCTGGCCTCATTGGCCGTAAATGCTTCCGACCGCTATTTCATCAAAGTTTTTTTATCTATTGCCGATGCCGGTATTTACGGCCTTGGCTATAAGTTGGGAAATATAGTCTTTTATCTGGTTCGCGTTCCTTTTATGCAAATCTGGGACCCCAGAAAGTATGCCCTGTATAGCCAGGGCGCACCCAAGGAACTCTTTGCACAGGTAGCAACTTATTTCGCCGGAATGATGATATACGTTGGCCTGGGTATCTCAATATTCGTTCACGATGTTATTCAAATCATATCACCTGCCGAATATTGGTCTGCAGCGCGATATGTCCCGGCGGTCACGCTTTGCTATGTCATTTATGCAATGGACCACCATGTGGGCTTCGGAATCCTTGTCGCCAAAAAAACAGAATATTGGACCTTGGTCAACCTCTTCATGGGGGCAATTAATATCGGCTTGAATTTTTTACTGATTCCAACCTACGGGGTCTGGGGGGCCGTTGGTGCCACATTTATATCATTAACTTTCAAGGTGGTCTGCCTTTATGCCATCGGGAAAAGGTTTTTCAATATACCCTTCGAATGGTTTAGGCTGACCTTCATGCTTGGCGCAGCTGTCCTTCTTTATGCCGCCCGGTTCTTTATCAGCCTCCATGACTTTGTGGCCGCCATCATTTATGATACCGCCCTGTGCGCGATTTATCCTGTTATATTATGGGTTTTTAATATTATTAATACCGATGAAAAACGGATTATAAAATCTTTTTTGAAAAATATCTTTCATCGTAAAATCATCTCGAATGCAGCCCGGCCATGAATCTGAACAATCGCAAAATTACTATTACACTTTGTGGTGACATTGCCTTTTGCCGAGGTGTGGAGGCGTATTTTCTATCCAACGGCAGCCTGCCCATTGAGGAAGAACTTTTACGTTTTCTCCATAAGACCGATGTCTTTATCGGCAATCTCGAATGCCCCCTTACGGATAACCCGACCCCGAAATGGCATCATTTCAAGACACTGAAAGCATCTATCAAATCTGGAGAAATGCTCAGAACCCTTGGATTGGATGCGGTTTCATTAGCCAACAACCACATAGCAGATTACGGGCAAAGAGGTCTTAAAGACACCATCGATTATCTTCAAAAATCGCGGATACAATGGGGCGGGGCAGGGTTTTCAAAGAAACAAGCGCAACGGCCGATTGTTATAACAAAGAACGGGTATCGCATTGGCGTTTTGAATCTGGCGCAACCCGAAATATCAGCTATTTCCAATCTCGGATGGGGGGCTGCCGTGCTGGAACCCTGTTCGGCCGTTCAACAGATGCAGAAGTTGGTCTCTGAGACGGATATCGCCATTGGTTTCCTGCATATGGGAGTGGAATTTTTTAACTATCCAACCCCTAACCAGGTTGCTCTATGCCGGGCCCTAATCAAGGCGGGGGCCAGAATTGTCGTTTGCCACCATGCTCATGTTCCTCAGGGGTATGAGAAGTATCAAAGTGGTTTTATTGCCTATGGGCTTGGAAATTTTTTGTTTGACATGAAACCCATTGCAAATACCGATTCGCGGATTGGAATCGTTCTTCGAGTTTCTTTCGACAACCTTCAAATTAGGGATGTCGAACTTCAACCCATCGAAACCGCGAATGGATATACCTGTATGTTGAACCATCGTAGAACGCTTTCCTCCAAAGCAGATCTGAAACAACTCAGCGCTTCTTTGGATGATTCCGAAGAACTCTTAAAACAGCATTATTTTACCTGCCGCGACAATATGATGATCCACGTTAAAGCTTTTTTTGTTTATGGCTTGTTTAGGAAAAACCTGCTCAAGATGCAGGATCTATTCAGGCAGCAGCGATGGCCACAAATTTTCGATATGCGCAGATGCTTGCTCCGTTACCTTCTTACCGGCGATGCCCTCAGACATGAGCATGAAAAAAGTAGAACCCCTAAAACGATCGAAAGTGCTGTCTGGAGATGCCTTTGTGTTGTCGGCGATTTACTCGGCAAGATTGTCCCGCTGCATCATAGCCCACACCGCAACAATCTCAAATAAAAATAGAGTTGACGGTGCGATATTCGACGACGCGGAACTTGTGTACATAAATGGTTAATGGATATGCATATGAAAACGAACAAACGCCTGTTGATGATAAGTTACCCTTTTCCACCCAATGCCAGCGCTGGTGCAGTTCGGTCGCTAAAATTTGCCAAGTATCTACCTGATTTTGGATGGGAGACCGATGTCATCACGATTCACCCCAGGGTTGATGCTGTAACGAACTGGGCGTCCACCGATCAAGAGAGCAGGCGATTCAATGTCTTTCGAACAAAAACGATCGATCCGTGGCTTTTCTTTAGCCGACGAAACTACCAGTTTGTCATTTTCAGACTTTTTCGTTCTTTGATGATGCGCTTGTTTTCTTTCCCCGATCATATGGGGCTGTGGATACCTTTTGCGGTCCGCAGAGCCCTGGCGCAAATCCATAAACAAAAGTATGATGCTATCTATACAACTTCCCCACCGCACTCTTCTCATATAGCCGGCTTAATAATTTCACGGATGTCTAATTTACCATGGATTGCAGATTTTAGAGATCCATGGACTCAAAATGCATATCGAAGAAATGATTTTATGGAACGTTTTTTATTCCATATCGAAAAACTTCTTGAGGTCTCGGTATACAAAAATGCGACAGTTATTTTAGCCAACACAGAGAGCAATAGACGACGAATTATGCATGATTTTGCCTGGCTATCGAAAGACAAAGTTGTCCTTTTGCCCAATGGGTGGATAGAGTTTGCTTCAAACAAAATGAAAAAGCCGCAGGCAAAAAAATTTGAAATCTTGCACGCCGGCTCTTTCTATCCAAAATTCCAACCATACGGGTTGCTTAAGGCAATAGCAGCATGGCGCAAAGGTGAGATTGCTTCTGCTGTTGGCGGTTTTCCCGAAAATAAAGTTTCCATCCGATTGCTTGGTGTAAAAGATGAAGTTACCCGAAATATCGTCAAAAATCTTGAACTGGAGGATATCGTTACGATAGAAGGGTGGGTGCCACTCAATAGTGCACGGGAATTTATGTGTGGGGCTGACCTCTTGTGGGCCACGTTGGGCACCGGAAATGAAAGCAGCAGCTACGTTCCTTCAAAGTTGTTCGAATATTTCGCTGCAAAAAGACCGATCATCGGTTTTTTCCCAGAAGGTGACGCTGCAGAATTAATCACAAAAACCGGAACAGGTACCGTCTTTTCAAGCGACGCACCGGAACCAATTGCCTACTTTCTGAAAAATGCAATCAACGATAAAGAAAAAGATAATATCGCCTATCATCCGAACGAATTGAACTTACAAGCCTATCATATTCATTCTATAGTAAAGCGTTTATCGGGTATTCTGGATAGCATTTGCCCGGGCGCCCCTTTGGGATAAGAATAGCTTGATATCGGGCTTGGATATTATAGGATATTCTGGAACCGATTTTTATCGGCTATCGAAGGATATAAATGATGCTAAATGCTTATAATAAGTGGATGCTTGCATATGGAAGTGGTTGGGACTCAGTCGTACACAAACACTATCATTCTTTGCTCAAGACGCAATTTGCAGCGCATGCAACGATCCAAGAACAAAAACTTGATAAAATCAAAAATCTACTCCGGCACGCGTATGAAAGCACCGTATTCTATAAAGAACGTTTGAATCAAACCGGTATAAAACCTCGTGACATAAAATCATTGGATGATTTGAAAAAAATACCTCCCCTTACAAGGGAAGACCTGAACAGCCAACTTCAGGCGCTTATTTCGGATCGTTATTCGAAGGATCAAATACACTATGACAAAACAGGAGGTTCCACGGGGCTCTCAACCCAATTTGTGCGATCGAACGAGTGTCTTGCAATAAAAAAAGCCACTGAATTTCGTTTTAATAGTTGGGCGGGCTGGAAACCTGGTGAAAGGATCTTATACTACTGGTCGCCCATTCAGGATTTCAGCAGCAATAATAAAAAACCAAATGAGATAATCCAAAAATATTTTAGAAAACGGCTGGCTCTTTATGCCGGAAAACTTAATCCCGAAATATTAGCGCAACATGCCGAAAAATGGAAAAAGTTCCAACCCCATCTTGTTCGTGCGTTTCCCTCCAGCTTGCAAATGTTTGCTGAGTACTTGAATGAAAACAATATCTCCCCCTATTCACCTAAAGCGATTATAACGGTGGGAGAAACCTTGAATCAATTTCAGAGGGCGTTATTTGAAAAAACATTCAGGTGCAAAGTTTTTAACTGCTATGTTTCCAGAGAGTGCGGCAACATGGCATCCGAGTGCAATGAACATGATGGTCTGCATGTGGCGGAAGAGCTTATACATATCGAAGTGGAAACTGAAAACGACGATGTCGGAAACCTTTTGATAACTGATCTTTCGAATTTCGCGATGCCACTGATTCGATATCGAATACAAGACATGTCAAAAATTAAACTTGGCAAATGCAGCTGTGGGCGAACACTTATTAAGCTCAATCTGGAATCGGCAAGATTGTCCGACTACATCGTTTCACCGGTTGATAATACGAAAATTGGCGGCGTTACTATAATTCACTATCTACTTGCAGAGGGACCAAGGGTTGGAAGATTTCAGATCATTCAAGACAAAAAGAACCATTTGCTTATAAAAATGTCAGGTTCAAAAAGCGACAATCAAAAAGGCATCGCTCATATCCACAGGACAATCGATACTCTTTTTGAAGGCAAAATGCTCACCGATATTGAATTCGTTGAGCACATCCCATTTTTGAAATCTGGTAAGTATCAATTTATCCGTCGCGAAATACCATGATAAGGTAAGTTGCACAACACCACTCATCTCTGTGACAAAGGCAATCATGGCACGATTAAATGAACTTTCAAAAAATTATTCTCTTAACGCACTCAAAATTGCAGCGGTAGGGGACATGGCCTTTGTCGGGCGCTATGAGAATATCAATGGACCGAATCCTCTGACTTTGCTGGCAAAGACATTCGCCCAATATGATCTTGTGATCGGCAATCTGGAATGCCCATTGACCCTTGAGGGCCAATCAGTTCCCGGTAAATGTACCCTGCGTGGAAACCCGCTGTGGGCACCCAAGCTTCAGCAGGCCGGGGTCAATGTCCTGAGTCTTGCCAACAACCACCTGATGGATTACGGTAAAGATGGCTTACTGAATACCATAGACCATTTGAACCAATCCGGAATTCAGTGGCTGGGGGCAGGGCGCAACAGTGAAGAAGCTTTGGCACCCTTGGTTATAGACGCCAACGGTAGTAAAATCGCACTTGTCGCACGAAGTTCCGTCTTTGTGGCATCTCCCAGTTACGCTGATCTCCAGACCCCTGGGATTGCCCGATTTGACCTTCAAGAAACCACGGCAACATTGAAATCATGCCGATTGCATGCCGATATCGTGATTCTTTTACTTCATTGGGGGATAGAACACTACCGATATCCGACGCCATCTCAAAGAAAGCTTGCCAAAAATCTCATTAGCGCCGGCGCCGATTTCATCATTGGCCACCACCCTCACGTACTCCAGGGAATTGAGTATATTGAAGGCGGTGCGGTGGCGTACAGTTTGGGGAATTTTCTGTTTGATCACTTTACATGGCGTTTCACCAATAATGATGGGGATCTGCAAGAAAATAATATGCGGCTCACACCTATGCAGCGAGAGGCAGGCCTTCTTACTTTGGAAAAAGAAAAAGGCTCTTCTTTTTCCATAGGCTTCATACCCACCCGCATAGAAGATAATACCTTGGTTTCGAGAGATATCACCCCGCATCGTCAAATGGACATGCCGAGACTGAGTGTGCCTTTCAGGTGGCCTGCGTATGGGCTTTTCTGGCGCATCTATTCGCTTGAGCGGGAATTCCGGATTCGAATCCTGCCGCTTGTTCGGGGAAAACTGTCCTGGGAAAAGTTTAAACACATACGGACCAGGCATTTTCTCCAATTGTTCAAAACCTTGCGCCGATCAGTCGGGATCACCGGAGGCAGAAATACCAACCCGTATGAATAGCTCTGGCTACTTTGATAACCAAAGGTTCAGGGTGCCTCAGTAGATAAACGATGATAAAACAATGACCATTAAAATTTCTAAGCTTACGCATCAAGAAATCCCCGGGTTGCTTGGTTTTATGGAACAATCTTTAAAGACCTGGCCCATTTTCAATGAATTGTGGCACTGGCGTGAGCAAGGCATGCCAGAATCCGGAGGCGAGGAGGCGATCGTTGCCAAAGCTGAGGATTCCGTAGTCGGCTGTATCGGCGTCGTTCCTTTGATGGTCACTGTCAAGGGGCAACCTGTCAGAGCCTGCTGGCAGCAGGATTCCCTCGTATCTTCCGCGATGCGGGGCAGGGGCCTCGGCAAAAAGCTCGTAGCTGAGGCCGAAAAAGGTTACCATCTGGTTATGGCCAAGGGGACTAGCCCGGCCATGTATCGATTGCGAAAGTCGGTCGGGTTTTTGGATGTCGATAACGCAGACTATCTGGTGCGTGTTCTTAAGCCAGCCGCCATTTCAAACCCATTCAAAAAATACCTGATCGAATGTGGATTGTGGGTTTATGGTGCATTGGTGCCGTTTCCGCGGGGTCGCGATAATCTGCAAGTGGCAAGCATCAGGCATTTCGACAGGGAATTTGACGACCTTGCAAAAAAACGATCCGCAGAGAACGTCATCATACCCTTCAAGTCCGCGGATTTTTTGAATTGGCGCTATTTTCGATGCCCCATAAAAACCTATACCGTTTTTAAAGCTTATGACGCAGGACTTCGCGGTGCCATTGTGCTCAATATTCCCCAAAAGGATGCCTCGGGTGATGGCTGGATCGTCGATCTGATCTGTGCGCCTGACGATGCAGCGTGTGCATATGGCTTGCTCAGGCGCGCATTGGCATTTTTTAAAGAACACCACGTGCAGCGGGTCTTTACTTTTGCCACATTGCCGGCGGCCAGAAGATGGTTTTTCCGGATTGGCTTTTTACCGACTGGAAAAACACCTCGCTTTACGTATCGTTATCTTGAAGAGGGCCACAGTGGGCTTGCGCTTGAAGGCCTGAACTGGAATTTCTGGCATGGCGACGGCGATGTCGAGTTGTATTCTTGAAAGCAAACCCTGTCAAAGCCAACTCCATGAAGCAGGAACCCATTCGAATCACTTATCTTGTCGATTTTTTGCGGACGGTTCAAGCGGGCACCGAGAAACAGTTGGCGCACCTGTTGACGGCCCTTCCGCAAAGCGGCTTCAAAGTTGATCTCATTTCGCTGCAGACCAGTCCTTTTCTGATCCAGGAAGCTATCCGCGCGTTTCCCCAAATACGAATTGCAAGCCTTGGCGCCAATTCGGATATATCGCGTTCCATTCCAGCAATGTTCAAGCTTTTCTTTATGCTTAGGAAGAGCCAGTCTGATATTCTCCACTGCTTTTTCCCGACGTCAAATAGTATCGGCGCGCTTATCGGACGATGGGCCGGAATACGGCACATCATTACGTCCCGGCGTGACATGGCCTTTAATCTCACACGAACAGATGTGCTGAAGCTCAAAGCAGCCAACCCCTTTGTCGAAGCGGTTATCGCCAACTCTTCGGCGGTTAAGAAGAAGGCAATGGCCTTGGAGAGAATTGATAAGGATCGAATTCATGTTATTCCCAATGGCATCGATTACGCCGCCTATGAAAACGCGGCCGACAAACCGCCTTCGCGCGTCCCGGTGATCGGCATCGTTGCCAACCTCAACCGAGACGTAAAACGTGTGGACGTTTTCATCAGGGCCGCTGCGTTGGTTTGCAAGCTTCATCCGGAAACGGAATTCAAAGTGGTGGGAGACGGTCACTTGCGGCCATACCTTGAAGGCCTCGCTCTCTCCTTGGGGCTGAGTTCACAAATCCGCTTCGAGGGGCGCCGTAGCGACGTATCGAGACTGCTCAGGGAAATGGACATTGGTGTGATTTGCTCCGACAGCGAAGGTTTGTCCAACGCCATCATGGAATATATGGCAGCGGGTCTTCCGGTGGTCGCAACGGATTGCGGAGGCAATTCCGAGTTGGTTGCCAATGGGGAAAACGGTTTGCTGGTAACTCCCGGTGACCACGAGGCACTGGCTGGAGCTCTTTCTTCCCTCATTGAAAATCCTGAACGCGTAAAAAAAATGGGACAGGCCGGGCGTGGTCACATTCAAGCGCGATTTACGATCTCGAAGATGCTTCAGGACACAATTTCGCTCTATAAAGAGTTGGTGACTGCCACATGAATGCAACAACGCTGTCAATTTCAAAGCATCGTATCGCAAATATTACCGGCATTCCACACCTCATTAACTGGCTTCATCGCCAACGACTGTTGGTCGTCACCTATCACGGGGTATATGACCGTTATGAGGATGCTGCACTTCTGCCTCCCACCTTTGTCCATGTGTCGCGCATGAAGGACCAACTCTCTCTGCTGAAGGACCGCTATCACGTGATCCGACCGGAAGCGTTGCTGGATGCTATTGTGGCCGGGCAGAAACTCCCGGATCATGCAGCGCTGGTAACCTTTGATGACGCATACGGCAATTTGTATGAATTAGCAGCGCCCCTATTAGAATCGCTGAATATTGTCCCTATCGTTTTCGTACCAACACTGTATGTCGAAAAAAGGCTGCCATTCTGGTATGATCTGGTCTGGTATTTTCTGGCAAACGGAAAAGAAGCGGATCGTTCATGGTTTGCAGGGTTGATAGGTATTAAAAGTTTTTCCAATGTTAAAAATGCATTAACCGAAAAAGGTTTGGGCATTTTGAAAAGAAAACCTTTTTTATACAGAAATGAAGTTGTTGAGCGAATCGAGATGCGTGTGAAAAACGACTTGGAATTTCGTAAATTTTTAACGAAATACTTCTTGGCAATGACCCCAGATCAGATTCGAAGGTTATGTGGGCGGGGTTTTTGTTTTGGGGGCCACACCCACACGCACACCATTCTCACCGCTATGGACAGTATCTCTTGCAGGGAGGAAATCAGTCAAAATAAGTCTGTGCTGGATGCGATGACAGGTAAAGAGACACTCTTCTTTGCATACCCCAACGGAGGATGCGATGATTTCAACGATCACCACAAGGAAATGTTAACCTTAAGCGGCTATGTCTCAGCCTTTTCCCTGATACAATGTCGCACATCACATTTGTCCGACCCACTTACTATCGGGAGAATTAACGTCGCCCCAGAGGATGATTCGGATTCGTTCTGGCTCCGTTGCACGGGGACGGCATCATTATTCAGACGGATACATAAGCTGCACTGATGGCGTACAGCATGCCACGTCAATTTTGTCCCAGATTTGTTCGATATTCAACAGACACTTTTTCGAGAGACAAATTTCCACCCACGGTATTCATTCCTTTTGGCTATCATGAAGGGTTACAAGTAAGGCGATCTTTGAGATGAATAAAAAATCTATTTTGAACAATATCGTGCTTCCGATTGGCGATCGAATATCACGGCAGTCAGTTATGAAATACTATCGGCTCTATTCGGAAATGCAATGGTGGCCACACTTAAAATTGCAGGAATACCAAAATAATCTATTTGTAAAGACTATAAATGAAGCGTATCTGCAGGTCCCATTTTATCGTGATTTGTATGATAAGAGCAATATAGATATGCGTAAGATCAAATCACTATCAGATATTGGCAGGCTGCCAATCTTGACAAAGGATATGATCCGCAAGAATTATCCGGACAAAATTGTCAACAAAAACAGAAAATCCAATATTGAATTGTTTACGAGTGGATCCACCGGCAAACCTTTATCGGTAAGGCTGGATATGGAAACAATAAGCGCGGCTCGAGCTTTGATGCTATTGCGAGCCAACTTTTCCGGGTGGGAAATTGGCCAACCATACCTACAAACAGGAATGACCCTGAACAGAGGTTGGATTCGGTATGCAAAAGATTTGCTATTGGGTGTTCATTACGTTTCCGCATTTGACCTTACCGATGACAAGATAGATTTGTATTTGAAAATTATAAAGAAGCATAAATTGAAATATATAATGGGATATGCGTCAAGTCTATATTTGATCGCAAAAAGAGCTATTAGTAACAATAGCGGGATTGAGCTTAAAGGAGCTGTTTCATGGGGTGATAATCTATTTGCCCAGTATCGAAAGGTGATTGAAAATGCGTTTCAATGTCGAGTGACCGATACATATGGATGTGGTGAAGGTATTCAAATAGCAGCAGAATGCGAATATGGAAATTACCACATATTCATGCCTCATGTTCATGTGGAATTCCTTTATGAAAATAAAAATTATACGGATGAAGTAGGAGAAATATTAGTCACTAGACTCAATGCCGGTGCGATGCCATTTATAAGATATCGCATTGGAGATATCGGGAAAAAAAGCCATGATTCAATATGCAAGTGCGGGCGTTCACTTAACCATTTTAAAAGCATCGAAGGAAGAGATTCAGATATCATTGTTACGCCAAATGGTAACAATCTAATAGTTCACTTTTTTACTGGCATTTTCGAATATGAAAAAACGGTTGATACGTTCCAAGTAGTTCAAAATGAAATTGATAGTATTGATGTAAAAATCGTTCCAATGAAAGGTTTTACAGAATCAATATGGGAAAAAATCAGGAATGAAATCCATACAAAGGGTGATCCTTCTTTAGAAATCAATTTGGAAATCGTCCAAAGTATTCCTTTAGAAAAATCGAATAAGAGACGGTTCGTTATCTCAAGGTTAAACAATAATGAAAAAATTTAATATTTTTTTTCTCGCTGACATCGTACCGTACCCTCCAAACACAGGGATAAAAATCAGGACATACAATATTGTAAAACAACTTGCCCAAAAATATAATGTATATTTGTTTTGCTTCAACCACAAAATAATGATCAATAGTCCCGAAATTTTACAAGAATACACAACACATTTACTTTCATTTTGTAAGGATGTTAAAGTTTTCGATATTCCTTCAGACAAGTATAAAACCACCTATTATACTCTATTGGCAAGGAATCTAGCATCAAAACTGCCATATAGAACACAACGCTATTATTCCGCTGAATGTGTCAATGCAATAAAGATCCTTTTGGCAAAAGAAAAGATCCATCTTGCGCATTTTGATAAAACTGAATTCTTTATTTATCAAAGAATCTTAGGGGTCATTCCAATAATCTTGACAAACCATAACATTGAATCTGATTTAATGAGACAAAGATCCAAATTCGAGATTTCTCATCATCGCAGGTTTTTCGCTTATTTACAGTATCTAAAAACTCGAAAGTACGAGATCAATTCATTAAAGAATGCCTATGGCTTTATTACCTGTACTCAATCTGACAACAATTTTTTCAATAACCTCATTCAGACCGACAAACCCTCTGCTGTAATTCCAAATGGTGTCGACGCCCAAAAATACAAACCGCAAAACCTGAATGAAAAAAATTATATTCTTATTATCGGCGCGCAAAACAAAGATTCTACCGCCAATTACGATGCTACCATGTATTTTCTCCAAAAAATTTGGCCAAAAATTGTCCAGGCACATCCTGAGGTTGAACTGAAGATCGTAGGTCGGCATCCGGATGCGTCGCTGCTAAGTATTGGCCAGTCACAGCCAGCTATTCATGTCGTTGGATTCGTAGACGATGAAAGATCTTATATTGAAGAAAGCAAGATGCTTGTAGTACCTCTACGGATTGGAGGCGGTTCTAGATTGAAGATACTTACAGCGATGGCCATGCAGAAACTTGTAATCTCAACCTCCAAAGGCGCTGAAGGAATTGAATGTCAAGACGATCATGATATATTATTAGCAGATGATGCAGAAGAATTCGCTGGCAAAGCGATTAAAGCATTGTCAGACTACAACTTGCGGTCACGCATCGGCAAACAAGCCCGCCAAATGATTTTAGCGAAATATGACTGGGACAAAATTGGTCAAAAAATCAACACCTTTTACGAGAAGATCATTAACGATGAAAGACACGGTTGTTTTTAATGCTGTTGGAGATATATGGTTCGCCGACCATCCAGTTACTCTTGGCCACGGCGTTGCGTCCACATTAAAAAAAAATGGGCCAAATTCATTTTTCCGCAATATCAAGAATGTATTAGATAGTGCAGATTTAAATTTCTGCAATTTAGAATCTGTAATCTCAAACAAGGGACTAAATCAAAAAGAATTGACTTCAATTGAAATGAGGGGTTGTCCCGATGCAATTAAAGCCCTCCAAGATGCCAACTTTAACGTTGTTAATATTGCTAATAACCATATTATGCAACATGGTATGGGAGCCTTTTTAGATACCGTCTCGATTTTGAATTCAAGCGGCAGTCATATTGTCGGTTTGGATCACGATAACTTTACAAATGTTGTTCCTTTTGTAGTCAATGGTATTAAGATTTCGGTCGCTGGATTTTCACTGCACCCGGAACTATATTATAATGGTACTGTCCCTTACAGTTTTCGGGCAGAGCCAAGCGATGTCATAGAAGAAATAAAGCACATCAGAAATCATACTGATGGTTTCCTAATCGTCTCTTTACATTGGGGTGAAGAACATTTTGAGTACCCCTCAAAAAAACAAATAGACCTTGCACATCAATTGGTTGACCATGGTGTAAATGTGATATTAGGGCATCACCCACATGTCATTCAAGGCATTGAAGAATACAATGGTGCTCTAATTGCTTATAGCCTTGGGAATTTTTTATTCGACCTTTGGCAGCCAGCAACCAAAAAATCAATCGTACTAAAATTGATAATTTCAAAATCGAACAAATTCGATTTTGAAATCATTCCTGTTTATTCTAGCCAAAAATATATAATCCATGCGGCAGAGGGAGAAACCAAAAAAATATTATTAGAAAAAATTGCGGTTCTCAATTCTAATATCAACAAACTTTCAAAATTGAGCGAAAAAGAATACGACTCATTGGTCAAAGAAAATAGAATGGCCAATAGAATCAGCGGTTACAAATATTTTATTTTGAATCTTCACAGGTATAAACTCTCTATAATTTTGCAAAGTATTTTACGCACCGTTCGTAGGCGTATGGGTGATCTATAATACAAACCGCCAGGCATTTATGCGCGGGAAGGTGATTGTAGGTGCGGAGTTTATTTTTGAGAGGCGAACCATGAATGTTATGCCCGTTTTTTCAATAAATGAAAGTGCACCATTCTCGCACTTTTTAGTTTCCAAAATTACCCAAATGGTACTATAGATTTCTCAGTATCCAATCTGTTTAAGCAATTTTGGGTTGAAGATAGCTGTGTTGTCGTGATCTCCTGTATGGGCTTTCTGAGTGATAAATCCTTATAATTCAGAGTTGCGTGCATATAATTGGGGCTTAGCAAGTCTCAAAAGGGCATTACGGGAAAAACTCAAATTCATATTGGCAACCATTTTGCATGGAAAATACCAAATTTCTATTTCCATTGCCAAGGAGGCCATTCCAATGTTCGTGAAAAGCTTTAAGCGTTTTAACTTGGTCATTTTCATTGCGATATTTCTCGCGACGACAAGTTGGGCAGCCCCAACTATCAATAGCGTCAAAGGATCAATGTCCGAATCACAAACCATAACAATCAACGGATCTAACTTCAGCTCTAAGCCAGTTGCTGCCCCGATTAGTTTTCTAAAAGACAATATCGAGAAGGGTATCTCCGGCTCAGTTTTTAATGATTCAGGGTGGAACAACCCAGGGGCCGGTAAGCGCGCTATCTATACTGATGGAAGTGCATACAGCGGCAAAAAATCAATCCTTTTCGATTTTCAGGGTGATTGGCAGGATCGTTCATTTTTTATTGAAAAAGATCTGAATAACCAAAAAGAAGTATACGTCACAGCTTGGATTAAACTTGTAAAGTCAGGTCCGTGTACAAAATTTCAATGGAAAAATTGGCGTGTCAAACAGAATGCAGGGTACAATATCGCTAATGATTCAAACGGGACTGGCGTTATCGGTGATCTATGGTATCCGTGGGGTTCTACAGCCAGATCAGTACAGGTTTTTATCGATGGAAAATCCTCCAATCAAGGATGGATGTTGGACTCATCTGCTTTCGCGTTTGATAAATGGCAGAGAATCGAAGCATACTATAAGCATTCTGACCCTAACAGGGCAAATGGCCAAATAAGCTGGGAGCGTATTGGATATGGCGATAGTTTGGCTGGTGGTGCACCAACCAACAGATCTGCTGTTATTACCAGAAGTTCGTCTGCCGATTATTACAGATACCTCATACTTGGACATTATTTCGGTAACTTTTCTGGCTGCGATGATAATAGTGCCCGTCTTCAGGTTTTCTATGACGATATATATGTTGACAATACCCCTGCCAGAGTTGAAATTGGAAACAGTAATAAATGGAGCAATTGTACCGTCAGGGATATACAGGCGCCTAGTCAATGGTCAAATAGCAGTGTCTCTGTAACAGTAAGCACCCCTTCTTTTGCTTCAAACCAGAAAGCCTACATATATATCGTCGATATAAATGGCAATGTGAATTCCGAGGGATATCCTATAACGATCGGCAACAGTAGTACCGTCCCTCCGTCATATGACCAACTTAAACCACCTTCCGGGTTGTTCGTCACCGAAAAGTAGGCAATGAATTTACCTGATCTTAAGCTTCCTTTCGATTCGTGCATTTTAGGAGCGAATATTTTATTGAATTCATTGATCAAATCCCATATCTACTATTTTCTATAATAAGGGCAAGCAGGGCCGGATAACGGCCCTGCTTTGTCAATTTGGGTCCATAAAAATTGGTGGTCCCATCCACCCCTTCGGTCAAAACGACAACTGAAAGCGACCATATCGCTCAGAAAAGTTTCTTGTTTACAATCAGTAAACAAATACTATCCAACATGTAGTTCAGTTCACAGAAGCACCGATATATTGTGACCGCCTCAATTGTGAACACAACAGGTTGATGGCATGGTTGATGCTTGTTCTGTTGTTTCTACCTGCCAAGATGCGTTCGAGGGGCAAGCCAAATATGCTGTGAAGCAAGAAAACGATTGATATGTTTAACCAACCAATAAAAAATGAGGTGGCCCATGCGTAAATGGACATTTAGTGTTTTTGTGCTTTTTTGCATAGCCTTGCCCCAAAACTCTGCTTACGCTGCATTAATCGGTACTGATTTAGGCTATCACGAGATCATCTTTTATGGGACCATCAGTAATTTTGATGGTAACTTTGGATTACCCACAGTAGATTCCTTGTCACCTTACACCCCTGTTATAGGTGATCCGGTCAGCATACATTTTGGTGCCTCGCTGTACGATATCGACTGGATGGATATTAAATGTTGGAATCCAGAATGGGATTTGGACGTCTTCCAAATGTCAATTAGCGAAAATATCATCGATGTAACGAGAGCGTTCGATTTTATTGAGAATTCATCTTTTAGACCAAATTTCAGTGCTCCGATTATTCTGGAATCAGCAGCTTTTGCGGTTAATCCTATTGGATGGCTTTACTATAACTTTGATTCTCTCAGGGGCTCGTTCTATATGGCCGGGGAAGATTTCGAATGTTTTACTGAGCTCGCATCAGCGCAAATTATTGCTGAACCAGGATCTTCAACAGCGCCAGTACCGGAGGCATCCACTATAATCTTGGTTAGTGCTGGATTGTTAGTTATAGTGGCTTTTAGAAAGAGAAATGGTTAATATCATAACGCGACCTTCTGAACTGGTATTTGTAAGCACCACCACCACCATCACATCGTTCTTTGAAAAACCGACACACTGTAGGCCCATCAATTAAGGTTCTATAGATTCGCACGATATCATTATCGGCAAGTTCTATATCGAAACAGCTGACCAGCCTTTTTTCGATTATCGCGAGCAAAATCAGTTTTGCAGCAATGATGGTATTTCGCAGGATATTCGCACTTGCCAATATCTTGTACCGGCCTCGGCGTTTTTGCAGTTAGCGGTAGATGCCTATTATAAAAAAAGAACAGGATGCATAAAAATGAAAGTATTAGTCGTAGCAGGTGCCCGGCCCAATTTTATGAAAATCGCTCCGCTGATCAATGCGCTCAATGCACACAATCGACGAAATGGCCCCTCGGGCAGAACCATCACCTACAAATTAATTCACACGGGCCAGCATTATGATACGAAACTGTCAAAGCTTTTTTTTGAAGAATTGAATATCCCCCAACCTGATATCAATCTTGAAGTCGGCTCCAATTCGCATGCCAAGCAGACAGCAGACATCATGAACCGCTTTGAGGACGTCTGTTTGCAGGAAAAACCATCACATATTATGGTCGTTGGAGACGTTAACTCGACTATCGCTTGCGCCTTGGTTGCGGCCAAGCTTTCCATAAAGGTTATTCATGTCGAAGCTGGGTTGAGAAGCTTCGATCGCAGTATGCCAGAGGAGATTAACAGGGTACTGACAGATGCAATTTCCGACATATTGTTCACCACCGAAGAGGATGCTGCCGCGAATTTGATGCGCGAAGGGATTTGTGCAGACAAAATTCATTTTGTGGGCAATGTGATGATCGATACGCTTTTGCAGCACCGCGAGCGGGCGGCGCAATCCACGATTCTCCATCAACTCGGCTTGCACAATCAGGGCCCTAAGGAATATGCTGTCGTGACTTTGCACCGGCCCTCTAACGTGGATGACAGGGGGACTTTCAGTGGCATTTTGGAAGCACTGGCGCAGATCGGGGGCCGTTTGCCCATAATTTTTCCGGTGCACCCGCGTACACAAGCATGCCTGCGCAGGTTTGACCTGCTTTCATATTTCAGCGGATTTATGGGGAACACCCCGGCAATAAGCAACAACGGGGGCGGTCTCTTTGGCATTGAACCTCTGGGCTATTATGATTTTTTGAATTTGATGTCGAATGCCAAATTAGTATTGACCGATTCGGGCGGCGTCCAGGAGGAAACCACGATTCTGGGCGTGCCCTGTGTGACCCTGCGTGAAAATACAGAGCGGCCGATCACATTGAACAGTGGGACCAACGTGCTTGCCGGTTTAAAAAAAGAGAACATCGTCGAATGCAGTCTGCGGCAGCTGAATACGCCGGGCGAAAAAAGAACACCACCTCTGTGGGATGGCAAGGCTGCCGATCGCGTTGTCAACATCCTTGTGAATGAAGCTTCGTCACCAAATTAGGTATTTCATGAATCACATCAAGACTTCAAACGATATGAATAAAGCAGACACAATAGCTGTGCTTTTGCTGGAATAAGATCTTCGGATCCACGAACATAATGAAATAACAAGACCCCGTGGGAAATCCCACGGGGTCTTGTGCTTTGATTGTTCTGATTAAATTATGCTTGCTCTCGTTTTTTCAAAGAGCAGGCGCCCATGTGCTTACTGACGTTCTGTGTAGGTTACAATGAGCTCGGGGCGTTTGTCCGCATGAGTTGATTCACTGGCCAGGAACGAACGAAAGCTGTTTGCTTTGGCCACTCGATCAGAGTTCAGCATCATGCCGAAATTGGTATTTGGATTAACGAGCCACTCTCGAACCATGCCTGTCAACGTCCATTCCTTGTAACCGCGATTTGGATCGAGGCTTTTTGCGTCTTCGGCCGGTGCGATATCGGACTGGGCCAGCGGGATGCTGTTATAGCATGTGTCATTGGCGGTCCATTCACCGGCATAGTCATAGGCGTATCCCGTGGCATATTCCAGGTCGGGATTAACGTTGATGATTTTATGCACAGACACATCGTAGGTGGCATCGCCACCGGCCGAGGTCTGGTAGAGTCTTAGCGTTGCGCTTTGAATCTGCGCGTCAGCCGGGAGTTGAGCCAGATTGAATTTTATCAACACGGCATTGGCCGGCGTGTTCGCAGGCCAGGTATAGGTGTTCATTACCTGGGCCGCAACCTTGACATCATTGTTGATGTTGATGAAGGTATCCTGAATTGTGCCGGGGTAATCTGTATTTAAGGAGTCGCCGAACACTACCGTAAGCGGTTCAGTGCTGCATGTGGCATCAGAACCGCTACAGTCCTGATCGATGTCGTCCTCGCATATTTCTTCGGCACCGGGATGCACCGTGGCGTCATTGTCGTTGCAGTCGCCTTGGTTTGGCGTATAACCGTCGCCATCCCGATCCCTATCGTTCGAGTTGATGCTGTAGGTAATTTCAAGACGCGGTCTGCTTGCAGCATCGATCGCTTCGCTGGCAGCGAAAGTGCGGTAACTGTTCGCGCCGGCAACGGCATCGGAATTCAGCATGAGTCCGAAGTTAGAAGCGGGATTGTCGACCCACTCCTGAGCCATGGCGGTGATGTTCCATTTTTTCTGGCCAAGGCTGTGATCGAGGCTGACAACCTCCAGCGCAGATGCGACATCGGATTGGGCCAGCGGGATGCCGTTGTAGCAGGACGTGCTGGGTGTCCATTCGTTGGCGTGATCGTAGGCGTACCCGTTCGCATAGTTCAAGTCGGGATCGACGTTGATGATTTTATGCACGGACACGTCGTAGGCGGCATCGCCACCGGCCGCGGTTTGGTAGAGGCTCAACGTGGCCCTCTCAATGCGTGCGTCGACCGGGAGTAGGGAGAGGTCGAACTTGAACAGCACGGCATTGGCCGGCGTGTTCGCAGGCCAGGTGTAGGTGGTGAGAGTATCCTTGGCCACATTCAGGTCTTGGTTGATATTGATGAAGGTGTCTGTGACCGTGCCGGGGAAGTCCGCATCCGGAGCGTCGCCGAACACCACTGTCAGAGGCTCGGAACCACACTCTGAGTCAGCCCCGTTGCAATCCTGATCGATGCCGTCATCACAGATGTCTTCGGCACGCGGGTGGATCGTTGCGTTGTTGTCGTTGCAGTCGCCCTGGTTGTGGCTGTAGCCGTCACCATCCTTGTCAAGGTCTTCGGGACAGGTCGGATCGCTGCCGTTGCAATCCTGATCGATGCCGTCGCCGCAGATGTCGCTGGCGCCGGGATGGATTGCGGGATTGCCATCGTTGCAGTCGCCCTGGTTGTGGCTGTAGCCGTCACCATCCTTGTCGAGGTTTTCGGGACAGATCAAATCGTTGCCACTGCAATCCTGATCGATGCCGTCGCCGCAGATGTCGCTGGCGCCGGGATGGATTGCGGGGTTGCCATCGTTGCAATCGCCCTCGGTTTCGGTATAGCCGTCACCATCATTGTCGATGTTTTCAGGACAGATCAGATCATGGCCGTTGCAATCCTGGTCGATGCCGTCGCCGCAGATCTCGGGAGCGCCGGGGTGGATTGAGGCATCATCGTCATTGCAGTCCCCGTCCGCTTTCGTGTGCCCATCGCGGTCGTTATCCACATCAATGGCGCCATTGAGTGAATAGGTGATTTCAAGGCGTGGCCTGCGCGTGGCGTCGCTCGCTTCGCAGGCCGCAAAGGTGCGATAACTGTTTGCGCTGGCAACCGCATCGGAATTGATCATCAGACCATAATTCGCATCGGCATTGTTGGCCCATTGCTGAACCATGCCGGTAATGTTCCACGTTTTATACCCAAGGCTTCGATCCAGGCTGTTCACATCATCGGCTGGGGCGACATCGGCCTGCGCCAAGGGGATGCCGTCGTAGGCGATCGTGTTGGCTGTCCATTTGTTGACACCGTCATAGGTATAGCCACACGCACTGTTCAGGTCAGGTTTATGATTGATAATCCGATGTGCCGAAACATCGTAGACGGCATCGCCACCCGCCGCGGTTTGATACAGCTTGAGCGCGGCGCTTTGAATCAAGGCGCCGGCAGGCAGTCCGGACAGATCGAAACGGATCAAAACGGCATTGGCAGGCGTATTTACGGGCCATGTGTAGGTATTCAACACGGCACTGGTGGCGTTCACATTGGCATCGATATTGAGATAGGTGTCCTGTACAATGCCGGAGTGGTGGGCATCGGGCGAGTCGCCGAATACCATCGTTTTGGCATTCGGGTCGGGACACGGCAAGTCACTGCCGTTGCAGTCCTGGTCGACGCCGTCGCCGCAGATATCTTCTGCGCCAGGGTGAATGGCGCTATCGGCATCGTTGCAGTCACCTTGGTTTTCGGTGTAGCCGTCGCCGTCGTTGTCGCTATCTTCTGGCAGTTTGATCAGGTGACGGACGGTTCCGGTAGGCACACTTTCATTGCCATCGGCATCGAAGCTTGTCGCAGTAAATGAATATTCGACACCGCTTTCAAGACCCGGGATGACACAGGTGGTCGTGTTGGCAGAGTTTATCTTGGTATGCGGTGTTGTTTGGAAGTTGGTTCCGCTTTTCCCGCAGTAAATGTGATAGCCTGTTACGCGCGTGTCGTCAGGTTTGTCCCAGCGCAGCGTCACTTCAGCGGCATGGACGGAGAAAGATAAAAAAAACAGTAAAGTAGAAAAAGTGGCCAGTAGAACAGATTTCAGCTTCATAATGAACGTGGAACCTCCGTAGAGCTATAGCTATGTGGTACTTCGGAAAAAGACGAAACGGTGGTCCGCATGGGTCGCAGTCCGCTTGTCTTCGGTAACCCGGTCTATGGCTATGCGTCCCTCCTTTCACGTGACTGAATCGTACCATGTAAAATTTCGGCATGCACCGGCTGCTGCGATGCAATATAGATGCCAGTACAAATGGCCATCCGCAAGGAATGTACATCTGTCTAAAATTGCAGGGGTTCGAAGTGATTTGGCCGCTTGCTGCCGACGGTCGCTGGCAGCGTGGAACCGTCTGAGGGGGGCTTAAAATGGTACATCCGGTTGCAAGAAGGTTACTCGGTGCGGATGCGGTTGGATAGATTGTATCTGGCGATGCAGTTCGATCAAATGCGGATTGGTCTTTTATGTCACCTATACCTGTGTCTTACTTGAGCGAAGTGGGATACCACTATTTACGGCAAGCGTGGATTCAACCATGGCCGCCGGGAATGCGCGTGCACTCCGGGCGGCCATGGTGTATTTGCTTTATGCCTGCTTTTCAATGATCCTGGCGGGCGGCAGTTCACAAATAACTTGGTTAGCGCACCCAACTGGCCGCATGAATGTTTCTAGGGGCAGGATAGGGTAAAGGCTCGGCTGTTTTCGGCCGTCAATTTACCGTATGTTACGACAATCTTTAAGTTGTGAGTGCCTGCCGGTATACCACTTACTCTAACTCGATGCTGCTGTGCTAAAACAGTGGATATTTCCGAGTAGATCGCGGAAAGCTCATCACCGTTCGTCGCTTCGAAATAGAGGCCGTTTGTTTCACTCGCAATGCGTATAATATTGGTTTTATCTTTAGTCCCTAACCCAATAGTGTATACCGGCACCTGGGATTCAATGGCGTGTTGTATGGTGTCATCCAAACCGTGAATCAATATTTCATCTTTGGTTTTATTAAGTAGCTGTTCGCCATCAGTTAATATTATCACTGCACTTCGGCACGGTTGCAACGCGGCTTCTGCTGCTGCTTCGTCTACGGCAAACCATAAAGTGTCGTAGATATTTGTCTCTCTACCGATGGCTGTGGGCAAAGTTGTTACCGCCTCTTCCAAGACAGTCTTATCACTGGTAAAAAAATTCATTCTTTCATACTCTGTAGCGAATTTGATGATTTCTCCAGCATCATCCTCTTCCATTAGCTGAACGAAAGCTTTAACTGCAATTTCCATTTTCTGTTGAAGAAGCGGATTGTCGACAATAGTCCCGCTGTAATCCATTACTATCGCGATCGAATTCGGCATGTTGATGTCAGCAGGCCATTGGAAATCAACAAGCTCTAATGGATTCGGATCTGTGTTTAAAAAAACCTTGACATTATTCTGGGGGACACCAATTGAAATGCCATCGGGATCAAGCACATTAAAATAAGCGTCAATTGCATCGCAAGATGGGAGAAACGTATCCACGTAATTAATACCAACGCTCAATGTCTTTGGGGTGGTGACCGGTACCGGGTCCGATCCACCACCACCACTACCTCCGCAGCCTAACAAGAGCAGAAGTATAAGAGTTGACCAAACAGGGGGCAATGAGAATAACTTTTTTTTGCACATGATTTTACCTCTTCTTTTACAGTTGGGTTAAAAATGATCTTCTCTTTCGGTAATTGGCTGGCAGTGTCCGATGCGTGTCTCAGTAGGAAGTGGGAAAAAAGCATATCAACGATGAAGATTTCATTTCGGACCATTTCAGCCGCTCTTTTGCAGGTTTTCCAAATGATGATCTTAAACTTATACCCATTTTGTGCCGGCCCTGTTCAATGGTAGGCATTGCAACCAGACGGTATCCCATAAGATACAAATGCCAAATACATAGCAAGTCGTGTGCCATATTAAAAAATAACGTAAATACAGAAGTATATAGATAGTCATCGAGAAATACATCCTTGAGATAGGCTTTTCTGAAAGAAAAAAGATAGAAAATTATGGAACTGGATGGGTATAATTGAGAAAATAATTCCACAATCACGCTTGATCGAGAGGGGTTTTAAGCCGGCATGGTAGCAAGCGATCAATAAATTGTATTGAGAGCATGAATGTGCTAGATAACATGATCGAATCGAGTATCCCGGTGGAGATCAACAACGAAGCCGATGTCCTGTAGGAGGTTGCATATGCGGTTTGGGCGATGGATTCTCTTGCTTGCAGTCGCTATGATTCTGACGGCGTGTGCGTCGGATGACGATAAAAAAGCGAAGTTTATGGCCCAGGCGGCTGAAGCGATGGAAAAGGGCGATTACAAGGTCGCCGAAATTCATTTAAAGAACGTGATTCAAATCGATCCGCAGTCGGTGCCGGCCCACCTCAAATTGGGGGAAGCCTATCTGAAATCGGAGAATCCGCAAGGCGCTTTCAGTGCCTATGCAACCGTGGTCAAGTTGGATGCCACAAACCAGGAAGCGTTATTGCGGCTGGCTACTTTTTACATGCTGGCGCGCAACTTCGAAGAATCGGAAAAGCATGTCCGGACACTGCTCGATCTGAATCCGAACCATATTGAAGCGCTCTATCTGTCGGCCGGGTTGAATGATCTACAGGGCAAGCGTGAAGCGGCTGCCGAGGCTTTTTCGAAAATTATCGCGTTGGATGCCCGGCAAACGCGTGCCTATATCGGTATGGCCAGTATTTTGTTGCACCAGGATAAGCGCAACGAGGCTGAGGCGTATCTGCAAAGGGCGCAGGCGTTGGATGCAAAGGACATCAAGCTGTGGTTGGCAATGGTCGGCTTTTATGCGTCGCAAAAAGAGTATGGGCGCGCTGAACAAGAAATCCTGAACGGCATTGCGGCCAATCCCGACAGTGCCGATTTGCGAATTGCCCAGGGCAATTTGTATGCACAACAAAAAAAGTATGATGCCGCCGAAAAGGCTTTTTTGAAGGCCATCGATATCGATTCCCAATCGGCTGGGGCTTATCTGACGACGGCCCGTTTTTATGAAACGACGGGGCAGACCGATTCGGCCAGGGCCATGTATCGCAAAACAGTCGAAATCAAACCGGATGACGCCGGCACGCTGATCAGCGCGGCCCAGTTCTTTTTCAAAATCAGAGAGATCGATGAGGCCAACGGCTATATTGAAAAAATTTTATCCGAGCGCCCGAAATTTCTGCCGGCACTGATGCTGAAGGGGGAAATTTTGGTGTCCGAGCGCAAATGGAACGATGCGGTGGCCCAGTTCGATCAGGTTATCGCTCAGGATGCGAACGACGGACGGGCATACTATTTCAAAGCGCTGGCGCTGCTGGGCAAAGGCGATCGGCAGGTCGCCAAATCGGTTCTGGCCAAATCGATTGAACTGAACCCCAAGGATCTGCGGGCCAAATTGCTGCGCGCGGACCTTTATTTAAAAGAACGCGATTTTACGGGTGCCGAAAAGAATGCCAGGCAGGTCTTGGAGGTGTTGCCGGCCCATTACCAGGCCCATTCAATCCTGGGCAGGGCTTATATGGGGCAATCCAAGTTGAAAGAGGCCCAAACGGTCATCGGCCGCATGATTGCGATGCAGCCGGACAACGCCTACGGGTTTGTTTTGCAGGGTATGCTGCTGCGGGTCGGGGCTGACAACGCGGGCGCACTGGCCAGTTTTGAAAAGGCCTTGGCCTTGGATAAGGGGCAGTTGGATGTGCTGGCGCAGATTGTCGGTATTTATGCGTCTCGCAATGATTTCGAGACCGCCCTGGCGCGTTGCGAGCGGCAAATGGACCTGGTCAAGGAATCTCCGTTTCATCAGGCATTTATCCTGAACCTGAAAGGGCGTTTGTATGCCGATCAGGATATGGGCGGCAAGGCTGAAAGCGCTTACCAATCCGCTATTGCCGCATACGCTAATTTTACCCAGCCCTACTTCGGTTTGGCGCAGTTGTATTTGCAGCGCAGGCAGATCGACAAGGCGATTGCCCAATACGATGCGATGTTGCAAAAAAATCCCAATATGGTCGGCCCGCACATGTTGTTGGGCACCTTGTACGATACCCAAAAAAAATTCGGTGCATCTGAAAAGCATTATCGCGAGGTTTTGCGGATCGATGATTCTTTTGCACCGGCAGCCAACAATTTGGCTTTCCTGCTGGCGGAACAGTCGGATAAGTTAGATGAGGCGCTGATGCTGGCGCAAAAGGCCAAGGAAAAGCTACCTCAGGACCCAAGCGTGATGGATACTTTGGGTTGGGTCTACTACAAGCGCGGGCTGTACGACAGCGCCATCGCGGAATTTGTGGACAGCATCGAAAAGCTGCCCAACAACGCCAGCGTGCATTATCACCTGGGCTTGGCCTACTATAAAAAAGAGGATTATGAATCGGCCAGGGAACACCTGTCGCAGGCACTGAAACTCGATGAGGCTTTCGATGGGGCGGAAATGGCCCGGAAAATTCTGATGGACCTGTAATCTTAAACGTGACATGTCGGCGTGTCGGCTATTCCGGGGCGCGCCGCGGATGACTTTTTGCTTTCAATACAATTTGTAAATTCATAACTCTAAAAGATCCTGATAGATGATCGTTGGGCGGAGAAATTCTTATTCACTTGTGCGGTTTTCGAGGGTGCTGAAATGGAAAAGGGCAATGCAAAGGGTCTGGATATCAATGAACGTATCCGATCATTGGTGGAGGGTCTCTCGGACGAGAAAAAGCAGGTACTTGTCGATCTGCTGCTTGAATGGCAACAGAAGGAGCAGCGCGCGGATGAACGCATCCCTTGTTTGATCCCAGTGGATTACGCCGATCAGAAGCGGATTTATCGCGATTTCATACAAGATATGAGCAAGGGTGGGGTGTTCATCGAAACCAGGGAACCTTTTCGGATAGGTGAAACCATTTCTCTGACGTTTACCTTGCCGCCATCGCAAAGCCACTTCAAGATCGCCGGCAAGATTGTGCGCGCGGAAAATCCGGGTATCGCCGTTCAATTCGAAACCAAATTGAGCAGATATCAGGAAGAGATCATCAGAACCCATACCGCCCGGAAAACGTAGATTTCGCCGGCCAATCTTGATGATCTCGTAAAAAGTCGACAACTGCCATTCGAATAGGTCTGGAATCGTCGTTCAAGCTGTAGGGGCGAACCTTGTGTTCGCCCGGTGCGTTTTATGGGGGGTGCGTTTATGTTTAGGATGCCCGTGCGTTGGACGCGGGCGAACACAAGGTTCGCCCCTACCGGATGAAACGCGACTTTTTACAATGCCGTCAAACTTGCCTTTTCTACGAAAGCATCACGCCTGAATCCCTGCCGTGTTTTCGAAAAACCGTCGGTACCACGCGACGCATGCCTCGACAAAGTGCCTCTGGTCGCCTGCATCGCTCATGCGGTGATCGCCGTTATCGAAGATGATGATCTGCTTGGGTTCCCCGGAGGCGGCGTGAATTTGCCGGGCGTGGTCGCTGGGGACGATTTCGTCTCCCTGGCAATGCACCACCAGGATATTGCGCATGGCGGCCGCATGCCGGCTGATGTCGAAGCTGAAAGCGTCCGCATCTTGCTGGGTGAGGGCATGATGGGCTTGGATTTGCTGGCTGCTCGGCTTCTGGATGGCTTGGCTGTGAACAGGCGCGGCATAGGTGACCACCGCCGGGACGGGATGCACCGCAGCGGTGGCGATAACGACTGTTCCGCCGAAGCTGCTGCCGAACATGCCGACCGGGATGTCCGGCGCCAAGCGGGTTTTCATTATCTCGACAGCATGGTATAGATCGCGGCAGCGGTCGGCCAGCAAGGATGCCGGCACAATGCGTCCCTGACTGTCGCCGCAGCCGCGGTGATCGAAACGCAGATAGGCAATGCCGATATGGTTGAGAGCCTCGGCCAGGGCGATCTGTTTGGGGGAGTGCCGGTTGGCCAGCAAGCCGTGGCAGCCGATGACGGCTGCGATGGTCTGTTGTTCCGGGCAGTGCAGGGTGCCGGTCAATTGCAAGCCGTCGGACATGAAGCGAATGGTTTCCTCGGTGGACATGGAAAGCAGATCCTTTGTGCGCCGGCTGGGCCGGCATTGAAAGTGGAAAGGGTAAAGTGCAAAGCAAAGGTCGTCTGTCGATCTTATACTATCGTACTGCCATATCTGGTAGAAAGTAGATGTGATCTATACCATGGGACTTAAAAAGGGACAACTGATCGATCTTGAGATCGCTCAAATCGCTTTCGGCGGCAAGGGGATTACGCGTGTGGACGGGTTTGCGGTGTTCGTGGACCAGACCGTTCCCCAGGACCGTGTGACGGCGCGCATTATCAAGAAAAAGAAAAATTATGCCGAAGCCAGGGTCGTGGAAATGTTGCAACCCTCGCCGTTGCGCGTTCCTGCGCTTTCTCCGTACAGCGGGGTCTGCGGGGGGTGCAAGTGGCAGTTTCTTGGCTATGAACATCAGATAGCATTCAAACAACAGCATGTGCGCGAGGCCTTCGAACACATCGCACTGATGAAGGATGTTCCGGTGCATCCGACCATCGGCAGCGAAAAGGTATTCGGTTATCGCAATAAAATGGAATTTTCATGTGCCACGCGGCGCTGGCGGATGCCTGAGGAGATGGGCGAGGGCGAGCGACCCGACGAACCCGCCCTGGGCCTGCATGTGCCGGGCACTTTCGACAAAGTGCTCGACATAGAGGCATGTCTGCTGCAGCCGGAACTTGGCAACCGCATCTTGTCCGATGTAAAACGCTACATGAAAGCCTCGGGGTTGCCCATGTACGGCTTGCGCAGTCACGAGGGGTTCTGGCGTTTTCTGGTTTTACGCCATTCGGTGGCTTATGATCACTGGATGGTGAACATCGTTACGGCCAGCGAGCAGCGCGGCGCGGTGCAACCGCTGGCGGACATGCTCGTTGAAAAATACCCGGCGGTCGTGTCGGTCGTCAACAACATCAGTGCCCGCAGCGCGTCGATCGCTATCGGGGAATACGAGTTGCTGCTGGCCGGGCAACCAGTGATATTGGAGCGCATCGGCCCGTTCGAATTCGAACTGTCGGCCAACTCTTTTTTTCAGACCAACACCCGCGGCGCCCACCGCCTGTACGAAACGGTCAAGAATTATGCCGGCCTGCAGGGCAGTGAAACCGTTCTGGATCTGTATTGCGGTACAGGGACCATCGCCATCTACCTGGCTTCGGCGGCCAAGGAAGTGGTCGGCATGGAGGTCGTCGCCGGCGCGGTCGAAGATGCCCGGCGCAACTGTCTGCGCAACGGGGTGGACAACTGCCGTTTCATCGTTGGTGATATCCGCCGCACCTTGCCGGAACTGGACGTCCGTCCGGACGTGCTGATCATCGATCCCCCCAGATCGGGCATGCACGAGGATGTCGTTAAACAAGTCATGGCATTGGCGCCGGAGCGCATCGTTTATGTCTCCTGCAATCCGGCCACCATGGCACGGGACATGCTGCTGCTCAAAGAGGCTTATACCGTGGCAGAGGTGCAGCCGGTAGATATGTTTCCGCACACGTTCCATATCGAGGCCGTGGCGCGCTTGGTCAAGCGATAGCAGCAGTTGGGCCCAAGGCCAAAGCATATGGACTGAACACTTGCGAGCAGATCGGATGGATAATGGAGACAATTCTGGTTGTGGGCGGCGCGGGGTACATTGGCAGCCATATGGTCAAATTGTTGCTCGATGAGGGCTATGCTGTTGTGGTTCTCGATGATCTTTCCACGGGGCATCGCCGGTTGGTGACAGGCGGCGTTTTTGTCCAGGGGAATCTTGGCGACGCAGAATTGCTCGATTGCGTTTTCAGCACGCACAAGATCTTTGCCGTGATGCATTTTGCCGCGTTTTCCCTGGTTGGGGAGTCGATGCAGGTGCCGCTCAAATACTACCGGAACAATGTGAGTGAGACAGTGGCGCTGCTCGAAGCGATGCAGCGCCATGGGGTTGAACGCTTTATCTTCTCTTCCACGGCCGCCGTGTATGGCGAGCCTGAGCACGTGCCGATCACCGAAGCGCATCCCTGCCGGCCGACCAATCCGTATGGCAACACCAAGTTGAGCATCGAGCGCATGCTGGCGGACTGCGGCCGCGCCAATGGCTTGCGCGCAATCTGCTTGCGTTATTTCAATGCCGCCGGCGCCGATCCGTCCGGTAGCATCGGAGAAGCGCACGATCCCGAGTCGCACCTGATCCCGCTGGTTTTGAAAGCCGCCCTGGCGGGGGCGTCGGTCAAGATTTTCGGCACGGACTATGCGACCCCGGACGGCACCTGTCTGCGCGACTATGTGCATGTGTGCGATTTGGCCCGCGCCCATCTGCTGGCCCTGGAGGCGCTGGGGGATGGCTGCGGCAGCGACGTGTTCAATCTTGGCAACAGCGTCGGCCACTCGGTCAGACAGGTGATTGAAACGGCATGCCGGGTGACCGGCAGGGATATTGTGGCCGTGGCCTGCGACCGGCGTCCGGGTGATCCGGCGGCGCTGGTGGCTGATTCGGATAAGATCAGAGCCACATTGGGTTGGAAGCCCAAATACGAAAGCTTGGACGCCATGATCGATTCCGCTTGGCGCTGGCACGCCAGGCAAGGCTGATCTCGAGGTCAAGGAACATCGTGGGATCAAGCCCCGCAATCTCCATGCATCATGATGGGGATCGCGGGGTTTGGTGTTTTAAACGTTCATCAGTTTGCGCAGGACATAGGGCAGGATACCGCCGTGCTGGAAGTAGATGACGTCCACTTCGGTGTCGAGCCGGGCGATCGCCTGGAAGGTGATAAGTTTGCCGTCTTCCTTGACAGCGCGAATGGTCAGCACCTGGCGGGGCGTAATATCCTGGGTGCCAGCCACCGCGTAAACCTCACTGCCGTCCAATCCCAAGGTCTGCGCGTTTTCTCCGGGTTTGAACACCAAGGGCAGAACGCCCATGCCGACCAGATTGTTGCGGTGGATGCGTTCGAAGGACTCGGCCAGCACGGCCTGGATGCCCAGCAAAGTGGTGCCCTTGGCGGCCCAGTCGCGCGAGGATCCGGTGCCGTACTCCTTGCCGCCCACGACAATCAGCGGGACCCCTTGCGCTTTGTACTGCATGGCGGCCTCATAATTGAACAACTCTTCTTTTTCGGGATACTTCAGCGTCCAGCCCCCCTCTTTGGGAGCCAGCATTTTATTTTTGATACGCACATTGGCAAAGGTGCCGCGCATCATGACTTCATGGTTGCCACGGCGCGATCCATAGGAGTTGAACTCGGCTGGCGGAACACCTTGGGCGATGAGGTGCTGGCCGGCGGGGTACTTCTCCGGAATGCCGCCGGCCGGAGAGATGTGGTCTGTGGTAACGCTATCGCCGAGCAGTAAGAAGGCGCGTGCGTTTTCAATGCCGACATTGGCTTCGGGTTTCAATTTGAAATCGTCGAAGTAGGGCGGTCGCTTGATGTACGTGGAATCCGCATCCCAGGCATAGGTGGCGCTTTCGGTCACCTGCAAGGCTTTCCAGAACTGATCGCCTTCGAAGATGCGGCCGTATTCTTTGGCATACAAATCCTGCCGGACATACTTGACGACCAAGGCATCGATGGCGTCGAACGAAGGCCACAGGTCATCGAGATAAACCGGACCGCCGTTGGGGTCGAGCCCCAAGGGTTCCGTGGTTGGGTCGATATCGATGCGTCCGGCCAAAGCGTAGGCTACCACCAGCATGGGCGAAGCCAGAAAATTGGATTTGATGTGCGCATGAATGCGCGCTTCGAAGTTGCGGTTGCCAGACAGAACGGCCGCCACGTTAAGATCGTTGTCGACGATGGCCTGTTCAATGGCCGGCGCCAGTGGGCCGCTGTTGCCGATGCACGTGGTACACCCGAAAGCCGCCAGATGGAAACCGAGCGCTTCGAGGTAGGGCAAAAGGCCGCTTTCTTGCAGATAGTCGATGACGACCCGGGATCCGGGCGCCAGGGAGGTTTTAACCGTGGGAGGGACTTTCAGGCCGCGTTCCACGGCCGCCTTGGCCAGCAGTCCGGCACCGATCAGGACATGCGGGTTGGAGGTGTTGGTGCACGAGGTGATCGCAGCGATCACAACATGACCGTCACCGATTTTCGTCTGCTGATTGTTCAGGACAATGTCGATTTCGCGCTGTGCCAGGGGGGTGCATTGACCTAACCGCCCATTGGCGTTGCCGGATTCATCCCCTAAGCGCGTGATGGCTTCCAGTTCGGCCTGCCGGTTGTACGCGCAGCCGAGTGTTTTGGCAAAAGCCTCTTTCATGCCCGACAGCGGGATGCGGTCCTGGGGCCGGGCCGGGCCGGCCAGCGAGAGCTCGATAGCGGATAAGTCGATTTCCAGAATTTCGGTGTACTCCGGGTTCTGGGAGTCGGTATAAAAAAGGCCTGTGGCTTTGGTATAGGCCTCGACGAGTTGCGCCTGCCGGTCGCGATCGGTGCTGCGCAGGTAATCCAGGGTTTGTTCATCGACGGGGAAAAAGCCCATGGTGGCGCCGTATTCCGGTGACATGTTGGCGATCGTGGCGCGATCGGGGATCGAAAGGTGTTTCAATCCCGGCCCAAAGTATTCGACGAATTTTTCGACGACCCCTTTCTTACGCAACACTTCGGTGACTTTAAGGACAAGGTCGGTGGCCGTAATGCCTTCCTTGAGGCGGCCGATGAGTTTCACGCCGATCACTTCCGGAATGGACATGTAGTAAGGTTGGCCGAGCATGACCGCCTCGGCTTCGATGCCGCCGACGCCCCAGCCCATGACGCCGATGGCGTTGATCATGGTCGTGTGCGAATCTGTGCCGACGAGGGTGTCGGGATAAGCGATCCATCCGTCGGACGTTTGCTCGGCGATGACGACGCGCCCCAAGTGCTCGAGATTGACCTGGTGGCAAATGCCCGAATTGGGCGGGACGACTTTGAAGTTGTCGAAACTTTTCTGGGCCCATTTGAGCAGCTTGTACCGTTCGCCATTGCGCTCGTACTCTTTGGCCACGTTTTTTTCCAGCGCATGGGTTGTGCCGAAATAATCGATCTGAACCGAATGATCGACAATCAACTCGACCGGCACCAGTGGATTGATTTGGGTGGTATCGCCGCCTAGATGTTTGACGGCGTCACGCATCGCGGCCAGATCGACCACAGCCGGAACGCCGGTAAAATCCTGCATCAGAACGCGCGCCGGATGATAGGGGATCTCCACAGGGGCGCTATAGGTTTTCTGCCAGGATCCGATTTTTTTAAGGTCTTCTTCCTTGACGATGTGGCCGTCCAGTTTGCGCAGAAGATTTTCCACCAGTATGCGAACTGAAAAAGGCAGCCGTTTAATAGGTGCGATGCTGCGGGTCTCCAGTTCCTGAATGTCGTAATAATGATAGGTCTGGCCATTGACCGACAGGTTCTTGCGAAACTCTTTTGAATTCATACGGCTCCTTCGTTTTGGATGGTCCTTGATAATCTTTGAAATGCTGAAAATGGTACTTGTGCGGATTTCTGCCGAGACGCGTTCAGGGCCCATTCAGTTGATCGTATAAGCCGTGGGAAAATCGGCTATGCCCCATGTTTTTGTCAACACCTGCCGCGATGATCAAGATGATGGTGCAGGTTGACCATACCTTATAATTATCAATCCGCAGAAAACAAGAGTGCCGGGAGGGTGCAACGCAGGGTACCGCATTTGCGTATGGGCCGCATTTCAGAAATGGAACCTCGTTTTTTCTTAGGGGCGAACCATGTGCACGCGCAGTGCGGGGAGATGTCGGTTTAGGGCGAATGGACATCTGATGGTCACGAGGCTTATGGGCATAATGCTTAAGTGCACGATGCTCGCTGTAGGGGCGACCTGCGGTCGCCCGCGCGAACCTTTTGTATTCGGGTCATCGCACAGGCTGGCGCGGAAATATCTCCCGCACTTATGATTGCCGTAGATGGTGGCTTTGCTCCCGCACCGGGCGATCGGCGGTCGCCCCTACAGGTGGAACCCCTGCGAATATACAACTGATCCCCTATTTTCATCGTAGGGATAGTATGCTGAAATACGTATTCTTATGGGACGAATCGCATGCGATGCATGTTGCCTTGAGTTGCCGGACACAGATTGATTTCTGCATTACATTTTCATTTATAATATCGTGGTCATGCCGGTTGCGTCCGGCATCGTTCCCTTCCGGAATCCGGCCAATTTTTCTAAAGCAAAGGAGCCGTTATGGATATATTCAGTTTGGAAGATTTCAAATCCCTCGCTTTATACTCTGAAAACCCCTGTGTATCCCTTTACCTGCGTATGCATGCCAAGGGTAAGGAAACCCGTCAGAATGCCATCCGTTTGAAAAATGCGTTGGCCGATGCCAAAGGGGCTCTTACGGCCTTGTACAAGGATGGCGGCAAACATCGAGAGATGCTCGATCCGATCGAAGCATTGTTGGAGGATGGGGCTTTTTGGCGTACCCAGAGCCAGGGATTAGCCATCTTCCTGGCCCGGGATGTCACACGTGTTTTTCGTCTACCTATAGCGTTCGAAGATCTGCATGTAATTGCCCCCCGCTTTCATCTCGGCCCGGCATTGCCCCTGATAACCGATAATCCGAGGTTCTATATCCTGGCGCTGGCGCAAAACAGCGTCCAATTCTATCGCTGTGATCGCTTGCACTGCGAGCAATTGCAGGTGCAGAACCTGCCCAAGAGTATCGACGAGGCCCTGCAGTATGATCTGGAGCAGCGGCAATTTCAATTTTATACGGGCGGACCGGTCGTGCGCGGAACGCACCGCCGCGCGGCTGTTTTTCACGGGCAGGGTTCATCGGCCAATGATGTCAATGACAATCTGCTGCGTTATTGTCGCATGATCGACGATGCCTTGTATGAAGTGTTGCGCAATGAGACAGCGCCTCTGGTCCTGGCGGGTGTCGACTACTTGCAGGCGATTTTTCGAGAGGCCAGTGATTATCCCCATATGAAGCCGGAGGGCGTTATCGGCAACGTGGAACGGGTCAGTGCTGATGAGCTGCATCGTCAAGCCTGGGAAGTGATGTCTTCCGAGCTGCGCACGCGCAGAGTCAAGGGGATTGCCAGATACAATGAATTGAAGGGAACCGGCCTCACCTTTATGGATCTGCCGTCCATTCTAAGCAGTGCTATCGACGGGCGCGTGGCCCAATTGATCGTGGGAGAGCGATTGCACCGCTGGGGCAGTTATGACGAAAACGGGCAGGAAGTAAAAATCGTCTCGGACGATTCGCCGGCGCCCGGATTAGTGGACCTCTTGGATGTGGCGGCATGCGAAACGATTCTCAAAGGCGGGGAGGTGTGGCGTGTCGATCCTTCCGAAATACCGGACAAGGCCCCCGCAGTGGCTACCCTGAGATATTAGAGATGTAATCCGTTCGGGGGGGGAAGAGCTCCTCTCGCGCAAAACTCATGAGGGGGGCTAAGCCCAGGGCTAAGCCCCCCTCCACGCTATCCTCTGGACGGTTTATCGATCAATTGCACCGTGCTGGCCTGAGGTCCCTCATCGCCGGCCTGCTCCACGAAGCGCACACCGTCACCTGTGGACATACGTTCGAAGTCTCCATAAAGGACACTGTTTTTGTTGAAATACACCTGACGCCCCTGCATGGTTCGCAGGAATCCATATCCCTCGGAAGGGAAGAGTTTGTCGACCAAAGCCGACGTTTCTTGTTCCGGATGGCTCTTGATCTGACCGTGTTGTTGCCGATTGACTTTCTGGAGCTGGCGGCGGATCGCATCGAAGGCATCCCGGATGATCGCCTGCAGGTCGTTATGGATGTCGCCTTCCGTGGATTCACGCTTGGCCACCAACACATGTCCCGGCGGAACGCGCATTTCGATGCGCACCCGATAGGGTTGGCCGCTTCTCTGAAATTCGTGGGGTTTTTCAATAGCCACGCGGCAGCTGGTGATATGATCGCATATCTGGTCCATCTTAGCGGCTTTTTCACGAATCAGACTGTCAATGCTGTCGCTTTTAGCGACATCGCGGTAGGTTATTTCAATAGGAACTTTCATATTGGATCCTTTATTTGGGGTTCTCGGTTATGACTCCGGCGACATAGATGACGCATGTGCGGGGCCATCAACACGTCAAATGAAAGGCGCCGGCGACCTTTCTGCCTTCAGCGCTTATTTTTTGCCCAAATCCTCCACAAATTCGTCCGGCGGCACAAGCGGTTCGTTGTCGGCCATGGCAGTATGGGCATCGGATTGGCCCTTTTCCCCATCCAAGGCTGTTTGCTTGTCTTCAGGATCCATAGCGCTACGCATATCGGTGTCGATATGCTCCTCATAGACCGTTGCACCGATCTCGATGCGATCGATGACATCGTCGATCCCCAGTTCATCATGGATTATTTCCATCACTTTCTGATGATGGCCCGAATCCGGCAAGGTTCCGGACAGGGTAACAATTCCGTCCCGGCAAGAAATCCGTAAGCCTTCTTTCTCCACCTCCTCAGCCCGTTCGAGTTCGTTCCAGATGGCCTCAACGATTTCATCGTCATTGAGTTCATCCTCCTCGATCTGTTCGGCCACGCTGAATGGTTCGCCGGCGGCAAAAAGTTCCCGCTGTTCAGCGCATTCCAGGCATTCGCGGGCCCACGGCAACACTTGCAGCCGTTTTGTTGAAATCGGTTCGCCACAAACGGCGCAAAGCCCGTATTCACCTTTTTCGATACGCGCCAGCGCATCGTCTATGCGCATCAATTCCTGACTGCCACGCTGGTCAAAACGCTCCAGATCACGGGAGATGTTTTCTTTAGCAGCGCTTTCCTCCGGTTCGCTTTCCCGTTCGCTCAAACGTTGCCACGTCGATCGCATGGACGACCGCAACGCCAGCAGTTCACGGCGACGTGCCAGTAGTTTGGTCTCGAGTTCATGTAATGCTTGGTCTTCCATAAGCCAGTTTCCTCCCTTTGCGGGTAAAATAAACACTAAAAAGATAGGAAGAAAGCCATACAGGATGAAATGGGGTAAGAATCGTATCCCTTGGTGTTGGGGCCCTTATGTGAATGGCCACGGGGCACGTTCTGGCCAAACGCCGGTTTGTAAAGCGTAGGCCCCGCTGTGCTCATCCGAACAGATGCTCACAGCAGACCCGCAACCGGAACCCGAGGCACCCCTGTGTTGGCGTCAACCTAAATAGAGCTTGTGATGGCTGATTAACCTTACTATAAGGTGTCAAAAATAGGCTCCGCAATTTGTTCATGTTTCTTTTCCGAGCTGTGATCCACACTGGTTCTGGAAGTAATCTGTGCCGAAACGTTGTGTGACTGTTGAAAGGGGAAATATGGCTGCAAGTCCATTCGATAAATTCGCGGTGTCCAGTAAAATAAAAGACACCTACCGGGGCAAATTCAAGTACGCGATTGCGTTTTTTTGGCTTTCACTACTGGTTTCGACCGTGACGGTCAATGACGGCCGCGCCGACAGTCCCGGCTTCAATCCGACGATCTATGTCGCCGGCGGCAGGACCGTTACCAACACTGCCGACAGCGGCGCAGGCTCTCTGCGGCAAACCATTGCGGAGGCCGGTAACGGCGATCGACTGGATCTTACCGGGATAACCGGAACCATCACCCTTATCAGCGGTCTGACCATCGACAAAGACCTGACCCTCGTCGGGTCCGAAAGCCTGGGGATCACGATCGACGGCAATTCGGCCGTGCGTGTATTGAATATCACCGGCGCCACCGTCACCCTCTCCGATATCACCATTAACAACGGCCGGATTATAGGCGACGGCGGCGGCATCCACAATACCGGCAACCTATCCCTGATCCGGGTCACTGTCAGCAATAACGTCGCCGAGGGTGGCATCGGCGGGGGCATTTATAACGCCGGCACGCTTGTCATCAAAAACAGCACCATCAGCGGCAACACTGCATTCGGCGATGGCGGCGGCATCGCCAACCGCTCTACTCTTATCATGAATCACAGTACCCTGGCCTCCAACACCTCTACCGCAGACAGCGGAGGCCTTTTCAATGCCGGAACCCTGGATCTCAGGAACACCCTCATTGCCGACAACGCACCGAAGGACGCGGTTGACAGCGGGATCATCTCGGCCAATATCGCCAATCTCATCGAAGACAACACCTGTACACCCGCTTTTTCCGGAGACCCCGGCCTCGGTCCTCTCCAAGACAACGGCGGCAGCACCCGCACCCATGCCATCTCATCCGGCAGTATCGCCGTGGACGCCGGCGATAGCGCAACCGCCGAAGCCCGGGATCAGCGCGGCTACCCCCGTCCGGCGGACGGCGATGACGACGGAAGCGCCCTTCCGGATATCGGTGCATTCGAATTCAGCCCCGGAACCATCCAGTTCAGTGCAGCGGCTTACAACGCCGCGGAAAATGGCGGGGCAGTGACCGTGACCGTCACCCGGACGGGCAAGGGGGACGGCGTTGCCTCGGTGAATTATGCCACCTCGGACGGCACGGCCGTTGACGGCAGTGATTACACGGCCGTATCCGGGTCCCTGACGTGGAACGCCGGCGACACATCGGATAAAAGCTTCAGCGTTCCCATACGCAACGATGCTGCCGAGGAAGGGCCGGAAACCGTCCATCTGACCCTGAGCGCTGTTTCGGGTGCAGGCGCTGGAAGCGTTGTATCAGCCGTACTGACGATCACCGACTATGCGGCCGTGGATCATGACAACGATGGCATGCCCACGGTCTGGGAAAATCAATACGGCCTCGATCCCCTGGTGGATGATGCCGATCTCGATCCGGACGGCGACGGGTTGAGCAACCTGGAAGAATACCACATGGGCACCGATCCCCTGGTGGAGACACTGGGGCCCGGCACCGCAGTGCTGATGGCGCCGGCGAACCTGGCATCCGGGCAATCCCCTGACCTATTGCTGGAAACAGGCTATGCGGCCGGTGCGGTTAGGGCACATCATGGCCGGACCCGGTGGCAGATCGCGCTGGATATCGATTTCAACGATCAGGTGCTCGATATTACCTCTGAAATGCATATAACCGACCTGAGGGTACCCCTGGCCATCCTGATGCCCTACACGACATATTATTGGCGGGCGCGCTATGCGGACATCGACGGGTTTTTCTGGCCCTGGTCCGCTTCGAGGACTTTTGCGACAGCCGGGCAGGTCTATACCGATAACAACGACAACGGCCTGCCCGACGATCAGGAGGTCGACGACGGTACGCTGTCGGATCTGGACGGCGACGGCAGCCAGGACCTGTCTCAGGCGGACATGCATTGCCTTGCGTTGCCGAACGGCTTCGGCTGGACGTGCCTCAAGGACGGTGAAGGCTATTTCGTTGAAACTTTTTACCGCATCGGCGGTGAAGAAATTGCGGATCAGGAAGGCAGGCCGGACAACTTTCCGCACGGACTGTTCGGCATGCGACTGGTGCTCGATACGCCCGGAGCTTCGCTAACAGTGGCAAAGTACTATTCAACGCAATTGCCCGCGCCGTTTTCCTGGTACAAGTACGACACGGTCAACGGTTGGTTCGATTATTCCTCCGCGGTGACCATCAGCGACAATCGGCAAATCGTGTCCATCGAGCTTACCGACGGCGGCGCCGGCGATGCGGATGGCGTGGTCAACGGCATAATCGTCGATCCGTCCGGTCCGGCAAGCGCCACCGGTGACAGCGCCAACGGCAGTGGCGGGGGTAGTGGCTGTTTTATTTCAGCCGCGGGCGGTCATCAAGAGTAGCGATCACGATAAAGCCTGGCTAATCCTCTGTGCAACAAACTGGAAATTTCGGGTGGCCTTCCTTGCGGCCCATACTCGACAATCACGGGAGGCTGATTCGCTGCGATCTGAGGATCGAATCCGGAAATTGTCAGCCCTGCCGGCCATGATTTGCCCAAAAAAAATTCTATCCGATGCGTGTCATCGTTGATAAACTCCGGGCATGCCTTCAGGTTGGCGTCAGTTAGACGGTCGCCGGTGGCTTTGCTCCCAAGCTGATTGTGGCTTTTTAGCGGGAAAAAGCAGGCCCAGCTATGTAGACATAATGGTTGACAGCATCCCGGAAGTAACCCCGGGAGTTGGTTCTCTCAAAAGACCCGCAAAAAATTATTCATGGGGCCTCCGACGAGCAAATTTATGGGCCCATTCTCGGCCCCATGAATAATTTTCCGCTAGATAGCGCGGGTAGAACCGACTAAATCATAAAAAAAATACCTGCCATCCTTGAGAGTCGTGGGTTATGCTGGAAGTCAATACAAACACCCAACACAGAGCCAAAATCAAGGAGGCAGGTATGGAACACAATAACATATTTATCGGCATGGATGTCCACAAAAAAAGCATTGATATTGCAATTGCCTATGAGGGGCGGGATGGTCAGGTGGTACACTATGGAAAAATCGACGGCACCCTGGCGGCCCTGGACAAGGTCGTGCGCAAATTGGTCAGCAAAGGCGGTTGCCTGCATTTTGGCTACGAAGCAGGGCCGTGTGGTTACCAAATCTATCGTTATCTGACCGCCAAAGGCTTTGACTGTATGGTCGTTGCTCCCTCGATGATTCCTAAACAGAGCGGC
>LADR01000034.1 GCA_000961655.1 Desulfatitalea sp. BRH_c12 | reverse complement strand
CCAGGTAGGGTGGGCATCGCCCACCGTTATCTTATGTTGATCGCCTCTGTGATCGGCCGTGTTCAAGGTTTCATCGCTATGTCGATCCGGTGTCTACCCAATCGCTTGGGCGGGATCAGTGTCAGAAACCGATGATGTTGTTTGCGGGCAATAGTGGTGGGCAATGCCCACCCTACATTCTGATGGAGATTCCTTTTGATTGGCGCATTGCCCAAGCCTACGCGAAGGAATGCGTCGATATTTGTCCTGTAGATGTGTATGAGATTCAGGGCACGACGTCAGTGCCAGTCAATGCACAGGAGTGTGTCGGCTGTGAAAGCTGCATCGAAGCATGTGAAGAAAACGCGATTACCATTAAGGAAATATGATGGGTTGCGCCGGCCATTGGAAAACGATGGCCGGCGCAGTGAATCGATTAATCGACGAGCATGACCGCAGCGGCGACGACCGTGGTCCATAGGCCATCTTTATGTCCGTGAGTCGCTTTGGCGATACTGCGGCTGACAAAAAGGCGATCCTTGCCGGCCACGTAATGCTGTTTGCGTTCGTCCCAAGCCTTGTCCGGATCCAATTCGATGCCCAAGGTGGAGGCCAGCATCGTAGCTGCCAGGTCCTCGGCAAAATCGCCGGACTGCCGGGCATTCTGCCCGAACCCGTGATGCTCGGAAATATAGCCGTACTGCTTCTTGTCCTTAGGTTGCGCCAGACCAATGGCGGCCGTTATCAGCCTGGCAGGCTCGTTGGTTTCTTCCCGGGCGAGCACCACGAAGGTGATCTGACCAGGCGCAAGATGTTTTAGCCCTTCCTGCTTGGAAATGATTTTACAATCCGGTGGGAAAATACTCGAAATAGTCACCAGGTTGCATTTTTCAATACCGGCATCGCGCAGGGCCAATTCGAAACTCTGCAACTTGTTGCGATGATACCCCACCCCCTTGGTGAAAAACATCATTGTAGGTACAATTTTTTGCACCGATTTTCCTTTCTATTTTATATTCGGCCGATTATGCCGTGTCGTAAGATCCCATCCGATGCAGAAGGCGATTGGTGGCCCCCATTATACCTGCTGTGCATCGGCCTGGATCTTTAATGCCTGTCATGCCACCCGTCACTTTTGCCGCGGCATGGCCCCATCCTGTATCCGACAGTGGACCCAACCGTCGACAGAAAAAAAGATGCCGCCACCCGGCGCCACCGCCCCATTCACGCCCCAATGCCGCTGATACCGATACACCCAGGGCTGATACGTTCCGGACAGAAGCCGCCCCGCGCGTCCGGTCATCGCGCCCATCCCGACGAATCTTCGCGTGGGATGGTCACGCCTTGCATTGCGGCGAAGATTAATACATTCCGCGTAAGACTACAACCATAGAGAAGCATTGATCATGCCAAATTTTTTACAGCCCAAGAAGGCCACGCGCCAGGGCCTGCGAAGGCGAACAGCGCTCGTTCAGCCTGAGGCCGTCGCAATCTCGCTCCGCTCTCCTATCGTCCGGCCTGGCTTACTTCAAGGCTTTGATTTTGCGGATATCTTCAGTTTTACCCAGCATAATCAGGATGTCGCTGTCTTTGATGATGAAGCCGGCCGGCGGCACCAGGATGAAATTTTCCGGGACCAGCTCTTTGATGGCGATAATGTGCACGTTGTATTTGGCGCGCAAATTGAGATCCTTGAGGCTCTTGCCGATGAACTCGCGCGGCGGTCCGACTTGAATCAGGTCGAACTCTTCTGCCAGGGGAATGAAATCGAGCACATTGGGCCGGGACAAACCGCGTGAGATTCTCACGGCCATGTCCCTTTCCGGGTGGATGATCTCGGTGGCGCCGACCTTTCGAAGGATTTTGGCATGATCCTCATCCAGGGCTTTTGCCAGGATCTTCTTGACGCCGATCTCCTGCAGGTAAAGGCATATCAGGATGCTGGTGCTGATATTGGTGCCGGTGGAAACGATGACCCCATCCATGTGTTCCAGGCCAAGCGATTTGAGCGCTTCCTTGTCGGTGGAGTCGAGCACGATCGCCTCCGTGCAATGCGGGTCGATGGCCTGCACCCTGTTTTTGTCCGTATCGATGGCCACGACTTCGTTGCCGTCCTCGTAAAGGGCCTTGGCGGCATGAAAACCGAAGTTGCCAAGCCCGATCACTGCAAATCGTTTCATTCGGTTCTCCTTGCCTTAACCGATCATGATGTTTTCCTCGGCATGTTCCACGCCTTCGGCCGTGCCTGTTCCCACAACGATATACGAAAATGTCAGCACGCCCACGCGTCCGACAAGCATTAACAAAATGATCCAGTACTTTCCCAGGGTATTCAAGTCCGGAGTAATCCCCATCGACAAACCGACCGTTCCGAAGGCCGATACCGCTTCGAAAAGGTAGGCCAGAAACGTATGGCCTTCTCGGGCGCTCTCCTGGCCGGTGACCGGGTCCCCGGCCAGCAACAAGAAAAGGACCACGCACAGAATCCCGATAGCAACCAGAATCAGCGACAGGCTGCGGGTGACGGTTTCGACGGGGATGGTTTTTCTGTAGAGATTGACCCGGCGGCGTTTGCGAATGCGGCTTATCGTGAACGCCGTCAGCAGTGCCAGCGTGGTGGTCTTGACGCCGCCGCCGCAAGAGCCGGGCGAAGCGCCGAAGAACATCAGGAACATCATCATCGCCAAAGTGGCTTCGCGCAGCGCGCTGATATCGACCGTATTGAAACCAGCCGTGCGGCAGGTGATCGATTGAAACAGCGGCACCATGATGCGGTGCATTATCGAAGGGGCGTTCGCCAGGGAGTGGCGTTCCAGCAAGGCAAACACGATGGCGCCGCCGAAGATCAAAATCACGGTCGTCAGCAAGACAGTTCGGGTCTGGACCGAGAGACGGCAGCGCATTTTCTTGCGCAGGCGCATCCAGCACTGCAAGTCGTACAGCACGGGAAACCCCAGACCGCCGATAACGATCAGGCCGCTGATCGTGCCGGTGAGCAGAATGCTGTCGCTGTAGTTCATCAAACTGCTGCTGTACAAGGAGAAGCCCGCATTGCAGAAGGCCGATATTGAATGAAAAACACCTGCATAGAGCGCTTGGCTGAAACCCAGTTCGCCCGTCCAGTGGATCGTCAGCAGGACGGCCCCGATCGCTTCGGCGATGAACATGAACAGGAAAATGCTCTTGACGAGTCCCAAGATATCTCCGCGCGGCGTATGCGCGAACAGATCCTGCATGGCCATGCGCTGGCGGATGGAAATGCTGCGGCCAACCCAGCGGAACAAGGCCACCGAGATGGTCATCAGCCCGAGGCCGCCGATCTGGATCAATACCAGGATGACGCATTGGCCGAAGGTGCTGAAATAGTTGCCCGTGTCCACAACGGTCAATCCGGTGACGCAGACGGCCGAAGTCGCCGTGAACAGCGCATCGATCCAACGGATCGCGCCGGACGTGGTGGCGATCGGCAGCATGAGCAGCATCATGCCGGTCAGGATGACCAGAATGAAGCTCGCCAGTACGAGCGTTGCCGGATGCATTTTCAGTATACCGCTGCGAATTGCCATGAAAAGGTCTCTCTGCCCTTTGGAAAATCCATGAGTCCTTGCGCGGTTCACCTCTTACTACGGTTTTTGCCTGTGGTCCAGTATGGGGTTGTCCTGCAGAGGACAGGGGTCGATGGGGGCGGTTAGAAGACCGTGCGCCGAACGCGGGTGAACACGAGATTCGCCCTGAAGTCGTGATACGTGCGATTTCTCCGAGCCTATTATTTTTCGATGCCTTCGCGCGCCAGAATACCGCGTTGGTAGTAATGCTTAATTTCGCGCATTTCGGTGACCAGGTCGGCGCGTTCTATCACAGCCTGCGGCGCGCCGCGGCCGGTCAGCACCAATTCGACCGCAGGTGGCCGGGCTTCGATAAAGTCGAGCAAATCCGTCTCGTCGAGCAATCCGCATCCGAAGGCCACGTTGATTTCATCGGCGATCACCAGGTGATAAGCGCCCGATATCAGCGCCTGGCGAATGATCCGCAGGCCCGTGCGGGCCGCTTCGATGTCCGCGTCGCAGGGTGTGCCGTAGATGAAACAGCCCCGGCCATACTGTTCCAGGGTGATTTGATCGGCAAAGCGCGCCAGGGCTTTAATTTCGTTGTAATCGGCGTTTTTGATGAACTGGCCGATATAAACCGTCATGCCGGCGCCGGCGGCCCGCAGGGCCAACCCCAGGGCGGCCGTGGTTTTACCTTTGCCGTTGCCGGTATACACATGTACGTAGCCGTGCATAGAAAAAAGTCCTCCGATAAAGGGTGAACGCCCCTATGTGGGTATGTCCATGATGTACTTACGGTCATAGCCCCTGGGTGTAAACATAAAAGTTCCATAGCACCGTGTGCTGCGGTTGCCAATGAAGACAGTGGTCTGCATGTCTACCTGCGCTAAGTGCAGTTGGTCGAGCGTGGTGATGTGAATGCGCTGGCCGTCGCGCATGGCGCTGGTGGCGATACCCACCGGTGTGGCCCCGTCGCGAAAGGCGCGCAGGATCTGCTGGGCTTTTTGCAGCTGCCAGTGCCGCTTGCGACTTTTGGGATTGTAGATCACGATCACGAAATCCGCGCGGGCCGCGGCCTCGATGCGCGCCGCGATCGTTTCCCAGGGGGTCAGCAGGTCGCTCAGGCTGATGGCTGCGAAATCGTGGGTCAGCGGTGCGCCCAAAAGCGCGGCGCCCGCGCATAAGGCCGGAATGCCAGGTACGACCTCGATCACCAGGCCGTTTGCGGCGGGTACCTCGGCCGCCACGACATCCACCCCCCGCACAGCGCACATCTCCAGCACCAGTCCGGCCATGGCATAGATGCCCGGATCGCCGCTGGAAACCAGCGCCACACGGCTACCGGAGAGGGCTTCTGTCAGGGCGCCCTCGACCCGTTGGACTTCCTGGGTCATGCCGGTGCTGATGGTCGGCCGGTCGCCGACGAGAGGTTGGATCAGATCGAGGTAGGTCCGGTAGCCGGCGATCACGTCGGCCTGGGCCAACACCTGTCGGGCGCGCTCGGACAGATGGTCTGGACTGCCGGGGCCGATGCCGACGATAGAAAGGCGCGGCGTGCGATGGCGACCGTCGTATTTGGACTCTTGCACTTGGGGACAATCAAGGGACCCTGTTGGGCTGCCAGAATGGCTGCTGCTTCGCATACGCTGTGGACTCCTGCATGTTTGGCGGCCATGGCCGATGGGTTGGGCACATGGATCTGGTTTAAAGTATCGGCTGAATAAAAATGCAACGGCAGCCCCAGCGCTTGCGCCAGGGCCGACAGGCCGGGTTCGTTGAGTTTCAGATCGATGGAGGCGATTTTGCAGAGGCTGCGGACCGACAGGCGCTGATCGGCCAAGGCCGCCGTCAGCAAGGCCCGGATCTCGGTTGCGCTGGTGCCGCGGTTGCAGCCGATGCCCGCTACCAATGTTGGCGGCCGTAAAATGAGGATATGCGGCGGCAGCGGCTGACAAAGGTCGGCCACATAGACGCCCGGCGCGTCAGTGTCGGCCGCTAACAGGGCCGGCAGCGCCACACGGCGGCAGGCATCGCCGAGGATATCGGCCAACAGGCGGTGGGGATCATAGAGCATCACCGGTCGGCCGGTGAGCAGGGCCATGTTGACCGTCCGGATAGCCGCGGGATTTTCGATGGCCAGCGCCAGATCCATGGCCAGTGTATCGATAGCGGGCCGTTGGTTGACATCGGTAGCGGTGGTGATCACGGCCGTGGCGCCCAGCGCTGCGGCTGTCCGGTCGGCCAGCCGGTTGGCCCCGCCAATGTGGCCGGCGGCCAGGCTGATAGCGAACTGTCCGCGGTCGTCCACGACGACCACTGCCCGGTCGATGCTTTTATGGCGCAGCAGCGGCCCGACTGCGCGCATCACGATACCGGCCGCCATGATGAAGATGTGTCCATCGAAGCGGTTGAATTGCTCCCGGACGGCCATGATCACCCCATCGAAGGGCTGCGCGGCCCTTGCGCCAGGATCATCGGCCAGGCGCCGCGAGCAATGAAGCGTCAGCTCCGGCCACTGCGCTTGCAGTTTGGCAGCCAGCATAAGCCCATTGGGCGTCAGAACCCACACGGCTATGGTACGTGTGCCATTATCCCAAAACATACATCCCCCCAGCGGGTATCTCGTAAGAGGTCACGACGGCTGCAAGCGACAAAATGACGCCATGAACTTCCCACTTCACCTTCGACTCCGCCAAACCCTGCTTATCCCCGGTAGCCATGAACGAATTCCTTGTCATAAAGCCTGGAACGCACCATGCCCAATGCGGCGGGATCTTGCAGGGCAGGGCCGACCATGATCACAGCCAGGCGATCGATGCCGTTTTCGCGGGCGGTGCGGGCCAGATCGCCAATGCGCGTGGTGAGGATCTTTTCTTCGGGATGGCTTACCCGACAGGCGATGGCGCACGGGGCTTCGGCGCCGTAGGCCTCGGCCAACACGGCAGCCGCCTCCGCCACAAGGCCCATGCTCAGATAGATCACCAGCGACGCATTGTGGCGGGCCAAGGCTGCCAATGACTCTTTTGCGGGCACCGGCGTGCGGCCGGCCATACGGGTCAGAATCAAGGTTTGGGTGACTTCGGGAATTGTGTACTCGATCCCCAGGGCGGCGGCGGCGGCAAAAGCGGCCGTGACGCCTGGAATGACGTGATAGGGGATTGAACGGGCGCGCAATGCCGCCATCTGTTCCTGGATCGCGCCATACAGGCTGGGATCGCCGGTATGCAGCCGCACGACCTTGCGGCCGGCCTCGTATGCCTCGGCCAGGATGTCCATGATCCGCTCCAAGTCCAAGTCGGCGCTGCTGACCCGTTGGGCCGCCGCGGGCGCCCACGATAACACGGCCTCGGGCACCAGGGAACCGGCGTAGAGCACCAGGTCGGCCGCTGCCAGGGCCCGTTGGCCTTTGACCGTGATCAGCTCGGGGTCACCCGGTCCGGCGCCGCAGAAAAGGATCGGGTGTTGTGTGGTATGCATGCTTTATTCCTTTCGGATGCCGCTGATGACCCATACCGGGTTCTCAGCTAAAAGACGGCTGCTCCATGGCATGGGCCTGGTGCGGGCGACCTGCAGCTGCACCACCTCGGCGGACAGGCCGCGCGCTTCCAGCGCATGGATGGTTGAGGTCAGATTATCGAGCAGCACGGTATTGACCACGATAACGCCGCCGGGCGGCAGACGGTCGGCCGCGGCCTGCACAATGGCGGTTAGATCGCGGCCGCCGCCGCCGATGAAGATGCGCGCC
>LADR01000035.1 GCA_000961655.1 Desulfatitalea sp. BRH_c12 | reverse complement strand
TGATCAAGCCCGGCGAAAAAATTCCTTTGGACGGAACGGTGCTCACCGGCGAATCCCAGCTGGACACGTCGCCGCTGACGGGCGAGTCGCGGCCGCGACCGGCCCGACCGGGCGATGCCATCCTGGCCGGATCGATCAACCTGACAACAGCCCTGACCGTGCGCGTGACGCGGCTGTTCAAAGAGGCCTCGATCGTCAAGATCCTGGACATGGTGCAAAACGCGGCCGCGCGCAAGGCCAAAACTGAAAAATTCATCACCACTTTCGCGCGCTACTATACACCCGCCGTGGTCGGAGCCGCCGCCCTGATTGCATTGGCGCCGCCGTTGTTGACGGGGGCCGATTTTCAAACCTGGATTTACCGGGCCCTGGTGCTGCTGGTCATATCCTGTCCGTGCGCTTTGGTCATCAGCATCCCCCTGGGCTACTTCGGCGGTATCGGCCGGGCTTCGCGGCACGGCATTCTGGTGAAAGGGTCCAATTTCCTGGATGCCCTGGCGCGGGTTAAAACCGTGGTGTTCGATAAAACCGGCACCTTGACCCAGGGGGTGTTCGACGTGGAACAAGTGGTCACCGCCAACGGCCACAGCAAAGACCAGCTGCTGGCGTTTGCCGCCGCGGCCGAGCTTCACTCCAGCCATCCGATCGGCGCATCGATTGTCCGGGCGTTCACGGCCCAGGGCGGACACATCGCGCCGGATTCGGTGGCCGATCACACGGTGCTCGCCGGGCACGGGGTACGGGCGCGCTGGCATGGCAGGGAGATCGTGGTGGGCAACGATGCCTTGCTGCACCATGAAAAGATCGCGCATGACATCTGTGCCGTGGAAGGCACGGTGGCCCACGTGAGCATAGACGGCAGCTATGCCGGTCACATTCTTATCGGCGATCGTCTCAAACCGGGGGCGCGCCAGGCCATGGACGACTTGCGCGCTCAGGGGGTCGCGCGCCTGGTGATGCTGACGGGCGACAACCAGTGCGCCGCCGAACAGGTGGCGCACGCGCTGAATCTGGATCAGTTTCATGCCGGCCTCTTGCCGGAAGACAAGGTTCGCCTTTTCGAGCAGATTGCCGGGGAAGCCGATCACAACGGCAAAGTGGCCTTCGTGGGCGATGGCATCAATGACGCGCCGGTACTGGCGCGGGCCGATGTGGGCGTGGCCATGGGGGCGCTCGGTTCGGATGCGGCCATCGAAACCGCCGACGTGGTCTTGATGACCGATGCGCCGGGCAAAATAGCCGAAGCGATTGCCATCGCACGGCATACCCGGCGGATCGTATGGCAGAACATCGTCATGGCCCTCACCGTCAAAGGCATTTTCGTCGTCTTGGGAACCTTCGGGCTGGCCAGTATGTGGGAGGCCGTGTTCGCCGACATGGGCACGGCCGTTGCCGCTGTGCTGAATGCGACCCGTTCGCTGAAATAAACGGACCCGGGCATCGTGTCTCATGCCAGGGGCGTTACCGCGGGCCAACAAGGTTGCCACGACCGCTGAAACGGCGGGGCGATAGGGCGGGTTGCCATTATTTCTGCCGCTTATTGCGGTTGTGCTCGTAGCGCATTTGCAGCAATTCGACCATCAGGGCGAATCCCATGGGCAGATAGATGTAAGCCTTGGGCACATGTTTGTGCATGCCTTCCATGAAAAGCGTCACGCCGATCGTGATAAGAAAGGAAAGCGCCAGGATCTTCAACGCCGGGTGCTGCAGTATGAACTCGCCGATCGGACGCGCGAAAAACAGGATCACCACGAATGAGAGCACCACGGCCGTGACGATGACCCACAATTCGGTGGTCAAACCAACCGCCGTGATCACCGAATCGATCGAAAATACGATGTCCAGCATCACGATCTGGCTGATGACCGACCCAAAGGCACTGGCGGCACCCGCGGCCAGATGCGGGGCTTCATCCGTCAGGGCGATGGTGTGGTGGATTTCGCGCACCGCCTTATAGAGCAGGAACAGCCCGCCGGCGATCAAGATCAGGTCGCGCGCGGATAAGCTCCAAATCAATGGGCGTGTCAGGCCTACCAGGAAGACCACCAGAACCAGAAGGGCGATACGCGCCACCAAAGCCAGTCCCAGCCCGAAAAGACGCGCTTTCTGGCGCTGCGCTTCAGGCAGGCGGCCGACAAAGATGGCGATCACCAGGACGTTGTCTACGCCCAGAATCAGCTCCAAACCGATTAAAAGCGCTAAAAGGCCCAACGCATCGAGCATAAAGCCTCCTTGAACGTTTTGCACCCAGACGGAAATCACCCCGCCTTGGCTTGGAGGTCCATCTCTTGTTCGATTTCTTTCATGGCGCGCTTCATCTGACGCAAGGCCTGGCGGATGCGGTGTTCGTTTTCCACCAGCGCAATGCGCAGATAGCCTTCGCCCTCTTCCCCGAAACCGATACCCGGAGCCAGGGCGACATTGGCACGCTGCATCATCTGGATCGAAAATTCCATGGATCCCATGCTATCGAATGGCGGCGGAATCTTGGCCCACACGAACATGCCGGCCTTGGGGCGGGTGACCGGCCAATCCATGCGCTCCAACACATCGCAGAGCACATCACGGCGGCTCTGATAGATCGCGGCTTGGTGGCGCACGTCTTCGTCGCAGTGGCGCAGGGCCACGATGCCGGCGATCTGGATGGCCGAAAAAATGCCGTAATCGTAATAGCCTTTAATTTTGCGCAAACCGGCCACCATCTCTGAATTGCCTACGCAGTAGCCCAGTCGCCAACCGGCCATGTTGTAGGATTTGGAGAAGGAGCCGAACTCGACGCCCACATCCATAGCGCCGGGCACCTGCAGAAAACTGGAGGCCACGTAGCCGTCGAAGGTGATTTTGTTGTAGGCAAAATCGTGAATCACCATGAAGCCGTATTTTTTGGCCAGATAGACCACGCGCTCATAGAGCGCCATGCTGCCCAGCACGCCGGTCGGATTGTGCGGATAATTGAGGATCAGCACCTTGGGCCGCGGGTAGACGTTGGCGCACATGGCTTCCAAGCGTTCGAGGAAAGCGCCTTCCTCTCCCAGAGGTATTTGCAGCACGCTGCCGCCGGCGATAATGGCCGCGTAGATATGCACGGGAAAAGCCGGCGCAGGCACCAGTACGGTGTCGCCGGGACCGATCAGGGCCAGGCAAAGATGCGAGATGCCCTCCTTTGAACCGATGGTGCACATCACCTCGGCATCCGGATCCAGGGTGACCCCGTAATCTTTCTGGTAAGATTTGGCGATTTCAATGCGCAGATTGCGCATCCCGTAGGCGACCGGGTAGCGGTGGGTCTTGGGGTCGGTCGCCACTTCGATCAGTTTTTCGATGACCGGCGCTGGAGCCGGGTCAACCGGATTGCCCATTCCCAAGTCAATCACGTCGTCGCCTTTCCAACGTTTTTCCATCTTCATCTGATTGATCATACCAAACAGGTACGGCGGCAGTTGGGACATGCGTCGGGCGAATTGAATGGGTTTTTTTTCCTGCTGTTCCATTTACAGTCTCCTTTGCACACAAAAGCCCCGGACCGTAACTTCGATCCGAGGCTTCAAACGAGACGCCACGGACCGACCGCTACAGCCCGTGGCGAGGTGAACGACGTAATTATTTTGATTCGCCGCCTTCCGCCCGAGCTGTGTTGCGCGCGGCGGCAGCCTGTAGAAAACGTGTCATGGGTTCCTGCGTTCTTTTTAGTTTCCGATATATAAATAGCTGCCGGGAGTTTTGTCAATGAAATAGTCACAGGTCAGCCGGGGGAACGCATGTGAAAAGCAGCGGTGCGCTTGGATGTGCGCGTTTATGATACCGTTGCAGGGGCGGACCTTGTGTGCACAGAGCTGACACCTTACTCTGTGCTGCCGCGCGGGCGACCGCCGGTCGCCCCTACAGGTGGACGCACTGCGATAAACGGATTCCGCTCTTCTTGCGATAAAGCCACACGGGGCATATGATGGCTTTTCCGGCTCGGTACTCAGCCAGGTAGCCAGCATCGCCCACCATTGTCTTATGTTGATCGCCTCTGTGATTGGCTTATTCAACGTTTCATCGTTTGATCGATCCGGTGTCTATCCGATTGTTTGGGTGGGATCTGTGTCATAAACCGATGACGTTGTAATAGCGCGGTGGTGGGCAATGCCCACCCTACATTCTGCCGCCTGGGCGACCGCCGGTGGCCCCTGGTGGACGCACTGCGAAAAACGGATTCCGCCCGCCGTTCGGAGCCAGGTAGGGTGGGCACCGCCCACCATTGTCTTGTGTCGGTCGCCTCTGTGATTGGCTTATTCAACGTTGCATCCCTTGATCGATCCGGTGGCTATCCAATGCTTGGGTGGGATCTGTGTCATAAACCGATGATGTTGTAATAGCGCGGTGGTGGGCAATGCCCTGGGCAATGCCCACCCTACATTCTGCCGCCCGGGCGACCGCCGGTGGCCCCTGTAGGGTGGGCACCGCCCACCATTGTCTTATGTTGATCGCCTCTGTGATTGGCTTATTCAACGTTGCATCCCTTGATCGATCCGGTGTCTATCCAATTGTTTGGGTGGGATCTGTGTCATAAACCGATGACGTTGTAATAGCGCGGTGGTGGGCATTGCCCACCCTGCATTTTGCCGCGCGGGCGACCGCCGGTGGGCCCAGCCAGGTAGGGTGGGCACCGCCCACCATTGTCTTGTGTCGGTCGCCTCTGTGATTGGCTTATTCAACGTTGCATCCCTTGATCGATCCGGTGGCTATCCAATGCTTGGGTGGGATCTGTGTCATAAACCGATGATGTTGTAATAGCGCGGTGGTGGGCAATGCCCACCCTACATTCTGCCGCCCGGGCGACCGCCGGTGGCCCCTGTAAGGTGGGCATCGCCCACCATTGTCTTATGTCGATTGTCTCTGTGATTGGCTTATTCAACGTTTCATCGCTTGATCGATCCGGTGGCTATCCAATTGCTTGGGTGGGGTCTGTGTCATAAACCGATGATGTTGTAATAGCGCGGTGGTGGGCAATGCCCACCCTACATTCTGCCGCC
>LADR01000087.1 GCA_000961655.1 Desulfatitalea sp. BRH_c12 | reverse complement strand
GAGGTGAGCCGGGCGGGTGGTCCGCGCCACTGTCAGCCATGAGATTTAGTGAGGCTTAAGGTGGCGTAGGGTGTTCGGGCCGCACTGTTTGAGCGCCAGCGAGTTTGCGGCCCGACCCTACGCATACCTTTAGCCTCACTTGAGCGAAATGGCGTGTGGCGCGGACCACCCGCCCGGCTCACCGGCGTTTGGAACCCGAAAGTTGAATTAGTTAACTGAAGCTTCCGTGAGTCCGTTAAGGTCCTTTTTTGCCCCTGCGCTCTACCCTATTTTTACACGCAGGGTAAAACAAGCCGGCGACTTCGGCCACCGGCAACACCTGCCTCGATAGATTTTTGTTCCGAAAATGTTCCGACAATCTTTCCCCTTGACTTGAATGGCTGATGATAATAAAAATGAATCCTCATTGAGGTGATGAAGATAGTTTAAAAACTGACAGGCATTACTTTGAGTGACGCTTCCCTGCTTATTATCCTCAGACAACTCCCGGCGCCCTTCCTGCAACCCCTCCCGGGTAAGAAAAATTATTTGTGGAAAAACAGGGTATTCGATTTCACAAACGGAATCCATAAAAAAAATTACGATAGATATTATGCCGCGAGCCGGCCTTTGTCTTGTTCAAGTCCCCCGGTATCTGGTCAGGGCAACCAGGGTGATGCATAGATCCCTTAAAACTGCAGCAGGAGGTATCCATGGAGAACGAAAAGCGCTTTTATGAAAGACTGGAAAGCAAGGGAGTAACGCGACGGGACTTTATGAAGTATTGCACCTTCGTGACCGCCACGTTGGGACTGTCGCACAGTTTCGTGCCAAAAGTTGCGGAGGTGTTCGCCGCCCCTTCAACGCGCCCCCCGGTGATCTGGCTGAATTTGGGTGAATGTACCGGCTGTTCGGAATCATTGCTGCGCACGATGTATCCGTATGCGGACGAACTCCTCCTGGAGATCCTGTCGGTCGAATACCACGAGACCATCATGGCAGCTGCTGGCCATCAAGCCGAAGAGCAACTGGAAGCAGCGGTGAAAAAGCATTCAGGCAAATTCATCTGCGTGGTGGAAGGCTCGATCGCGACCAATTATAAAGGTGGATACGGCAAAATCGGAAATCGGACCTTTCTGGAGATCGCTCAAAAAGTGTGCCCGCAGGCTGCAGCCACCATCTGCTATGGCACCTGCGCCAGTTTTGGCGGCGTGCCGGCGGCCAAGCCCAATCCGGGTGGCTACAAAGGGGTCGGCCAGGCGCTCAATATGAAAACACTCAACATTCCTGGATGTCCTCCCAATCCGGTCAACCTGGTGGGCACTATCGTCAATTATCTCCTGCTGGGCAAACTGCCGGACCTGGACAACTTGGGCCGGCCGCTCTTTGCCTACGGCAAAACCATTCACGACCAATGCCCGCGGCGCTCGCATTTCGAAAACGACGAATTTGTGGAAGAGTTCGGCTCCAAAGAGGCGACCATGGGCTATTGCCTCTACAAAGTCGGTTGCCGCGGTCCTGAAACCTACAACAACTGTCCGATTGCCAAATTCAATGATGGGACCAGTTGGCCCGTGGAAGCAGGCCATCCATGCATCGGATGCAGCCAGCCCAATTTCTGGGATGAAATGACCCCGTTTTATCAAGAGATGTGACAACCCGCACGGAGTGCTTGAAAATAGGGAGGAAATTGCATGGGTAAGCGAATTGTAGTCGATCCAATCACAAGAATTGAAGGCCATTTGCGGATCGAAGTCGAAGTGGAAGGCGGCAAGGTCGTGGATGCGTGGAGTTCGGGGCAGATGTTCCGCGGCATCGAGATGATCCTGCAGGGGCGCGACCCGCGAGATGCGCATCATTTCGTACAGCGCTCCTGCGGTGTGTGCACGTATGTTCACGCCATCTCATCCGTACGCGCCGTGGACGATGCCTACAAGGTAACGATCCCGAAAAATGCGCGTCTGATTCGGAACATGATGCATGCCGCGCAATACCAGCATGACCATCTGGTGCATTTTTATCACCTGCATGCCCTGGATTGGGTCGATATCGTCAGCGCGCTGAAAGCCGATCCCCAGAAAACAGCTGTTCTAGCTGACAACCTGTCCAATGCCAAGGAAGGCGGCACAGCCTACTTCAAGCAAGTTCAGCAGCGGCTGCAAACATTTGTGGACAGCGGCCAACTGGGCCCGTTCGCCAACGCCTACTGGGGCCATCCTGCCTACAAACTGCCGCCCGAGGCCAACCTGATGGCCAGTGCGCATTACATCGAGGCTTTGCGACTGCAGGCACGCACGGCACGCATGCACGCTATCTTCGGCGGTAAAAATCCCCATCCGCAGGGCTTGGTGGTCGGTGGTGTCACCTGTGCGGCCGATCTGAACGCGGAGCGTATTGCCGAGTTTCTTTACCTGACAAAGGAGACTCAGGATTTTATCAAGAACGTCTATTTGGCCGATGTGCTGGCAGTGGCTTCCTTCTACAAGGATTGGGGCGCCATCGGCGGTACCCAGAATTTCCTCACCTGGGGGGAATTTCCGGCGGACGAGAAAGAACCTGAAAGTCTTTACATGCCGCGCGGGGTCATGATGAAGCGTGATCTGGCCAACATCAAGATGGCCGATGCCACCAAGGTGACCGAGGATGTCACCCGCGCCTGGTATGAAAAAGGCGCCGCGAAACATCCTTTTGAGGGCGAGACCAAACCGCTCAAGGAAAACCCCAAATACAATCCGGACAAAGGCAAGTACTCCTGGTCCAAAGCGCCACGCTACGAAGGCGAGGCCTGCGAAGTCGGTCCATTGGCCCGCGTGCTGGTCGCTTATGGCAAAGGTCATAAGGATATCAAGCCACTCGTTGAAAAAGTTCTGAATTCGCTCAGTGTTCCCGCCCCGGCGCTGTTTTCGACGCTGGGCCGGACCGCGGCGCGCTGCATCGAGACCGTTGCGATCGGCGATGCGTTGCAGGGCTGGGTCATGGACCTGGTGGAAAATATCAAGAGCGGTGACACCAAGAGCTACGAGCCTTACGAGATTCCCGAAGGAAACTGCCAGGGCGTCGGCCTCAATGATGTGCCGCGCGGCGCTCTGGGCCATTGGGTCCAGGTGGAAAACAAAAAGATCAAAAACTATCAGTATGTGGTGCCTTCCACCTGGAATCTTGGGCCGCGCGATGCCAAGGGCAAATTAGGACCGGTCGAAGAAGCCCTGATCGGCACCCCGGTCGCCGATCCCAGCCAGCCTTTGGAGATCCTGCGCACCGTGCACTCTTTCGATCCGTGTATCGCCTGCGGCGTGCATGTCATCGATGCGCACTCCAATCAGGTGTATAAAGTCCGGGTGCTGTAATCTTAGTTACCGAAAGGTCCCGGCAGACCTTCATAGGGTCGCCGGGACCTTTTTTGTTTCCGACGCCGTGAATTCCGCAAAGGCGATGTTCACCATAAATTGTGAAAATACAAGCAAATGCGCGTACCGTTTAAAAAAGTCATGGCGGATTAAATCGACACCATTGCGCCACCTTCAACTTGCCACTTTCCTCTGTTACCAAAGATGGGGTTGACGTAGCCTGAACCGTATGATGGAGTGCCTTTCTATGCGAGCAGGACGAATCGTGATACTGGGAATCGGATGCACCCTTTACAGCGACCAGGGCTTTGGTGTGAGTATTGTCCAGGCCCTGGAGCACGCCTATCGATTTCCCCCGGAGGTGCTTCTGGCTGATGGCGGCCTGATCGGCATCAGTTTGACCGGCACGATCGCCCAGGCCGACCATGTGATCGCGGTGGATGCCATCACCTTCGGCGGCAAACCCGGCGATATCTGCCGCCTGGAGGGCACTGCCATTCTGGAACGGCTCAAGGTGAAAAATCATGTTCAGCAGGTCGATTTTCTGGAAGCCTTAAGTCACTGCCAGGTGTTGGACCATCCACCGCAGGCTGTCTTGCTGGGTATCCAGCCGCAGGACAACGATACACTGGCCTGCGCATTGACGCCCTTGCTGCAACAACGCTGTGACACCATGCTCGCCCGGGTTCTTGCCGAATTGGATCGGCTTGGCGTTGCCTATGACAAAAAAGAGGATTTTATCCCATGTGTTTAGCCATTCCCGGTCGCATCACCCGAATTGAGAACGGCATGGCCACCATCGATGTCGAAGGGGTCCGGCGTGAAACCAGCCTGTTGCTTCTACCCGATGCAACCGTTGGTGAGTATGTGATCGTTCATGCCGGATTTGCCATCCAGAAATTAGACGAAGCCGCGGCCGAAGAAACGCTCAAGCTGCTGCATGAAGCGGCGCGGGCATTCGATGCGCGCAACGAATCGTAGCATGCAGACCTCGACAGAGCACATCACCATCTTGGGCGTGGGCAACATCCTGCTCACGGACGAGGGTATCGGCGTTCGGGTCATCGAACAACTGGCGAACCGCTATGACTTCGATCCGAACGTCGAGCTTGTGGACGGTGGCGTGCTGGGGATTCGGCTGATGGGCGTAATCAGCCAGAGCGACATACTGATCGTCGTCGATGCCGTTCACAACAACGACGAACCGGGGAGCCTTTACCGATTGGCGGACGAACAAGTGCCACGCCGAATGCTGGCCAAACAATCCATGCACCAGATGGATTTGCCCGAGGTCCTGGCACTGTGCGCGGCCGTCGATAAGGTGCCGCAACACATTGTGGTTATCGGTGTGGAACCTTTGGATACCGCAACATTATCGGTGGACCTCAGCCCGGTTGTGGCCGCCAGAATGGATGCGTTGATCACCATGGTACTCGACGAACTGGACCGCATGGGGGCTGGATACTGTCTTAAAAACACAACATACCCGCAAAACTGAACGCCTGGGCCAAAACGCCTATCATCACCAGTGCTATGATGTAGTCCTTTCCTGCACGAATAGTCCTCTTCGTAACGAAGATATTCTCTGGTTTTCATTTGTATTACTGTGGAGAGATTTCCAAAGGCAGGGGATGCCTTTATAGGTGGCGATGCAGGCGTCAGGTAACAACTTCTGCCGGGCCATCCGAACAGCCTTGTTCAAGGGGTTTCTTCTCATTTCCAATGAGATAGTTCAACGGGGCATGAACACCGATATCCTGGATACCGATGGTGTTTTTCAGCAAACGCTGAGTATCCATTTGCATACATTGCGGACATAGGCAAACTTGCACGGCCAGTTCGCCGATACGGTATCGGCACACATGGGTAGCCAACTGCTTTTGACAAGCATAACAGGGCATTCCCAAATTATTTGGTAAACGTTTAGGCGGTTCGGCAATCATCGGCAGTGTCCTTCCTGAAACCATCGGTCGAAATCTTTCGAGCACACAGGCGCATTACGTCACCTAACAAAGCAACGCCTGTGCCATTGCGTGAAATCAGAGATAACAGGCTTGGATAACTCATTAATTCAGGTAGGAAGAGCGGACGGGAACATGCTGTAGCTGGGTCGTTATGATAGAAAAAGAGACAGAAGGCCCAGTTTGAGACAACCGATCAGCGCGACCGGCCATCCGCATCGGATGGCCGGGGGTCACGCTTACAAGCGCCAATAGGTGATACCCAATAGTGCGGCCTGGGCTTCGCTGAAAACACTTTTGACATCAACGACAATGGGATGCCCGTTGGTGCACAACTCGGCAATTCCGGGCAAACCCATCGCGAAATACGCCCTGTGCATCACTGCCAGCACAACCGCATCCGCCCCTTTGAGGTGTTCCATAGGGCTGAGCGTCATACCATAATGTTCCTCGGCCTCCTCGGAGTCCGCCAGGGGGTCATGAACAAGAACCTGGACACCGAACGCCTCCAGTTCCCGCACAATATCGACCACACGCGTATTACGCAGGTCGGGCACATCCTCTTTGAAGGTAAATCCGAGCACGGCTACTTTGGCCCCCTTGACGGGCTTGCCGCTGTGAATAATCAGCTTGATCGTTCTTTCGGCAATGTATTTACTCATGCCGTCATTGATACGGCGTCCGGCCAGAATCATTTCAGGATGATATCCAAGAGATTCGGCTTTAAAAGTCAAATAGTAGGGATCCACGCCAATACAATGTCCCCCGACCAGGCCTGGGCGAAAGGGTAAAAAATTCCACTTACTGCCGGCCGCCTCGAGTACTTCCTGAGTATCGATGCCGATAATATCGAAAATCATGGAAAGTTCGTTCATCAGGGCGATATTCAAATCGCGCTGGGTATTTTCGATGACTTTGGCGGCTTCCGCCACTTTGATGCTCGAGGCTTTGTGAATACCGGCTTTGACCACCTGGCTGTACACGTTGACCAACATGTCGGCGGTCAGGGCATCCGAACCAGACACGATTTTAATGACATTTTCAAGAGTATGGACCTTATCGCCGGGATTGATTCTCTCAGGCGAATAGCCAACGGTGAAATCGGATCCTAAAGTAAGTCCGGACTCCTTTTCCAGGATAGGCACGCAAATTTCTTCGGTGGCACCCGGATAAACGGTGGACTCGAACACGACGCAGGCCCCTTTGCGCAAAAAACGGCCCGTGGCCGTTGAAGCACCCTGCAGGGGCCCCAGATCGGGGATCTTGTATTGATCGATCGGGGTCGGAACGGCCACAATGATCAAACGGCAGGCAGCCAGATCCTCGGCATTGCTGGTGTAAACGATATTGGCGTCCGCCAACACCGCCTCTTCAACCTCCAGCGTGCGATCGTGACCTTGGCGCAATTCGGCCACACGTGACGTCTTCATGTCATAACCGACCACGTCAAAATGAGCTGACAGACGAACGGCCAGCGGTAAACCGACATAACCCAACCCCACCACGGCAATCTTGTCCTGACGGGCGGTCAAAGAGTCGAAAGTGACCATACACGCTCCTTTTGTATTTTGAGTCACACATTTGTGCTTGAGGGATTGCTATCATCGGGCGATGCGGATTTCATACAGCAACGACCCACCAAAAACAAGTGCGCGGGGATGGATCAGCGGGCCATGTAAACCTTGGCACGTAGCGTGCTATTATGAGATCTATCGTGCTGAAATCCGGTGATCCGGATGGGTGGTCCGCGCCACCATCCATTCGATTAAGTGAGGCAATAAGGCATGCTCCGGACGGGCCGCAAACTCGCTGCGCTCAAACAGTGCGGCCCTTATGTCCTGCGCACGCCTTATTGCCTCACTAAATCTCATGGCTGACGTGGCGCGAACCACCCACCCGGCTCACCTCTTCCGTGCCAACCCCGAAAACGAATCTGGGTATCCTGAGAGAGTTTCTTACATGCGATTGCCCTGATGGTTCAGCCCTACGCACCTGCCCCGCATTCCGGGACACGTGGGATCGTCCTGAATGCAAGCGCGGACCGAAGGTGTTGGCCGGGGCCGTTCAGGTGTTCTTGGGTTCCACCAACCCGCGCAAAAGGGTTTTCCTCTCGGTAGAGGTCAAATAGCGCCACGCCCCCTCGGGCAGACTGCCCAGATGGATTTGAGCGACACGAATGCGCTGCAGACGTTTGACCTTGTGCCCGACATTGCGCACCATGCGACGGATTTGACGGTTACGGCCTTCCTGAAGCACGATACGGAAACGCCGCCCCGACATTCTGCGGACGTGGGCCGGTCTTGTTTTGGTACCCAGCAGGGAAATTCCTTCGGCCAGTTGGCGCAGGGCACTATCTTCGATCGGGCTCTGCACGACCACCTCATACTCTTTTTCATGGTCGAATGAAGGGTGCGAGAGTCGATGATGCAGCCGGCCGTCGTTGGTCAGCAGCAACAGCCCCGTGGAATCCTTGTCCAGGCGGCCGATCGGATAGATGCGTTCAGACAGGTCGATCAGGTCCAGCACAACTTTATGGCCGGCATGCAGACAACTGGTCACATACCCTTTCGGTTTATGGAGAGCGATGTAGATTCGCATTTGTTCGACACTGACCAGACGGCCATCTACCTCGACCCGGTCCTTGAGCGGATCGATCTTGCTGCCGAGTTCCGTTACGACCTTTCCATTGACGCGTACCCGACCGGCCAGGATATACGCTTCACCCTGCCTGCGAGAACAGACGCCTGCTTCGGAAAGCCATTTTTGCAACCTTGTCATGGTTCTTTTTCGTTGAATTTGTTCGTTCGTTGATTTGCCAGGTCGTCGATCGTCGATCGTTGATTTGCTGATGCGTCGATGTTTGCGTTTTCGAAACACCTTGTTAACCTATCAACACAATCATGATCGATAATCGGCATTGATCTTCACATAGTCCAGTGAAAAATCGCAGGTCAGCATGCTGGCCTCGGCGCTGCCGCCGTGCAGGTCGATGGTCACAGTGAACTCCGGTTGTTTCATGATGGCGGTGATCTGCGTTTCCCTGTCCGGACCGCAGCCCTGCCCGGCCGCAACCATTTGAATGCCATCGAAAAAGACTTCGATGACGCGCGGGTCGAACGCCACGCCGGCACGTCCGGCAGCGGCTAGAATACGCCCCCAGTTGGCATCTTCACCAAAAAAAGCGGTCTTGACAAGGGGTGAATGGGCAACCGTGTCGGCAATCCGGAAAGCATCCTGCCGCGATGCAGCGCCTGTGACCTTGATTTCCACCACCTTGGTGACCCCTTCACCATCTTTGACCAGACGACGCGCGATGTCCATCAACAGGTCATCGAGCAGGTCCTGAAATACCTGGCGCTGGTCAGCCGTTTCCACAACCACTCCCGAAACCCCATTGGCCATCAGCAAAACCGTGTCGTTGGTGCTGGTATCGCCGTCGATGGTGATACAGTTCAAGGATCGGTCGACGGCCTGGTGCAACATGGCTTGCAATGACGTCGCCGAGACGGCCACATCCGTACAAACGAAGCACAACATGGTGGCCATGTCGGGCCGGATCATACCGGCGCCTTTGGCAACGCCCAAAAGGGTAAAAGGCGTACCCTCCATGACACCCTGACGGCGCACCAGTTTGGGAACGGTGTCGGTGGTCATTATGGCCCGCGCGAAAGCCTCGAAGCCGTCCGGTCGCAGGCCTTGGATCAGCGCCGGCATGGCGTCCTGAATTTTTGCAATTGGCAGGGGCGCGCCGATGACACCAGTAGACGCCACCAGCATTCGTTCCGCATCGATTCCCAGGCCGGCGGCAGCGGCGGCGCACATTTCACGGGCATGCAGCACACCCTGGTCGCCTGTGCAGCAGTTGGCGCAGCCGGCATTGGCCACGATGGCCTGGGCCACGCCATGCGCCGTCCTTTTTTGGGTAATTTGCACTGGGGCGGCCATGACGCGATTGCGCGTGAACATGCCGGCAACCGTGGCAGGCTGCTGTGAAAAGATCAACCCGAGGTCGAGGGCTGTTTTCTTCTTGATGCCGGCGGATACGCCTGCCGCTACAAATCCTGGGCATTGAATGGATTCGCTCACATTAGCCTCCTTGATGATGCTCGCATGATATCGACGTTGAAAATCAACATTGGGAAAGTCTTCATGGGTCAAAACCGGGCAAATGTCAATTCGCCTTTTTAGTTGCCATCGAAACCAATTTTCACTAAACAGTAGTTTTTGACGCGTATCCTTACGGTTCACTGATGTACGAACCAGGAAAAGGAAATGACGCTGAACCAATTTCAAAATCAGGACGTTCATATGCGACTGGACACCCCTTCATTCGTTTGCCCGCAGTGCCGCAAGCCGTTGACGCTTCAACGGTCGTGACGGGACATGCACTGGCGCTGCATGGCATGCAGCCTGAAATACGACTTGTCCGACCTGCTCGATCAGTTGGATGAACGCATGGAAGCGGCTTTGGGCAACATTGTCTGCAATCGGATGTAGCGGACTGATCTCAATCATCGGTCAACCTCAGGATTCCCCACTCTCATGGTCATCGAGCATCTCTTTCCCGCATTCGCTTTAATTGTACTAGGCGCTTTCCTCAAACGCTTCCACATGACCGATAGGGCCTTTTTGGCGCGCACCGATCGCTTGATCTATTATATATTTTTTCCGGGCATGCTGTTCTGGAAGATCGGCACCGCGGACCGCCACCTGGCCGGAGAGGCCTTCGATCTTTATCTGGCGACCATGTGCGCCATCGGCGCAGTGTATGTGCTCAGCACAGTGTATATTGTGTTTTGGGTCCCTAAATTTCAAGCCGGTGCGTTTTCACAGAGTTGTTATCGGTTCAATACCTACGTGGGCATGGCGGTTGTACTTAGCATCCTGGGTGAAAGAGGCGTCGCACTTTTCGGCATCCTCATAGCGGTGGCCATTCCGCTTATCAATGTTCTGGCGGTCACAACCTTGATTTGGTTTTCGGAACATCCGGGAAACTGGCGCCAGCGTTTACGCAGCACGTTTTTTTCAATTGTGAGCAACCCGCTGGTGATCAGCTGCGCGGCCGGATTGCTCTATGCGCGCTGGATCAATGCGTTTCCATCCTTTATCGACAGCACGTTTCGGCTGGGCGCCGCAGTCACACTGCCATTGGCCCTGATCTCGATCGGCGGCAGCCTGACCTTGCAAACGCTTAAAACCTATTTCAGGCCGGCCCTGGCGTCAGCAGCGTTCAAGCTATTGCTGTTGCCGGCGACAGGGGCTCTTTTCCTGCACATGTTCGGTGTCGCAGGAATTTATTACGCAGTAGGACTCATCTTTTTTGCCCTGCCCACTTCTCCGGCGATCTACGTGCTGTCATCCCAGTTGGGTAGCGATACTGAATTGGCGTCAGCCGCAATTATGCTCTCTACGGTATTATCTTTTTGTTCCCTGACGGTCGTAATAGGGTTGTTGCATGCTTAAAAATTTCAAGTTGACGATAGAATATGATGGCAGCGCTTATTGCGGCTGGCAACGCCAACCCAATGGTCCCACCATTCAGCAAACCATCGAAATGGCCTTGCAGACCATGACGCGTCAACCGGTGACGTTGATTGGATCGGGCCGCACCGATGCCGGTGTCCATGCCATCGGACAAGTCGCCCATTTCAAATGCGACACAACCATTGCAGCGCAAGCCTTTCAGAAGGGACTCAACAGCTTGCTGCCGAACGACATTGTTATACGGGAGAGTGCCGAGGTTGACCTCACCTTTCACGCCCGCTATGACGTCAAAAGCAAGCTTTACCGTTACTGCATCCGCAACCAACCGATGCCGGTGGCCATCGGACGTCAGTATGCGTGGTGGATCCGCGCGCCGCTGGACCTGGGAGCCATGACCACTGCGGCCGCTTATTTGATCGGGCTCAAAGATTTCAAGTCATTTGAAGGCACGGGCAGCCCGCGCGCGCACACCGTTCGACATGTCATGCGCGCCGAAGTGCAGAAGCTGTCGGAGGGCCTGATCGTTTTCGAAATCCAGGCAGAGGGTTTTCTGCGCTACATGGTCCGCAATATCGTAGGTACATTGACCGCGGTGGGCACAGGCGTGTTGCCGCCTGAAGCCCTGCAGGCCATTTTGCTGGCGCGCGACAGAAACAAAGCCGCCGCCACCGCCCCACCCCAGGGGTTATGTCTGCTGGCCGTCTATTACTGATACTTGCCCGGAACCATCAGCCGTATCATTTGGCATACATTTCGAAGGTTCGTTTGTAGACACCCCTGCCCCTATTGTTCAATCTGTGACGCAACTTTCCTGACGTGCACTGAAAAGGTGAATTGGCATCATACTTGCGTAGGAAAAAGTTTCAGAACGGAAACGGTTTGGGCTCAGGACACCTTTTCGAATCAAGCCGAAGCTATCCACAAATATATTATGTCGGGCATCTCGCCGTCCGATAGATAATGGAAAAATCATCTCATGCACAAAGGGACTGCAAAATGCTGGAAACCACCTTTCTGGACAACAACGCGGCGATGATGGAAAATTTAAAAACCATTCCAGTGTTGGAATCTTTTGAAGAACAGGAGTTGAACAAACTGCTGGAGATGAGCAAGATTCGTAAATACCGCCCAGGTGAGTGCATCGTGGAAGAGGGGCTTTCGGATACCTGGCTCTATTTTCTGATGTATGGCAAGATCCGGATCAGCAAGGGCGGCAAAGAGGTGGTCGTTCTTTCGCGCAAGGGCGAAGTTTTCGGCGAAATGGGCGCCCTGGACAGTTCGCGACGCTCGGCATCGGCCCATGCCGTGACCGATACCGTCTGCCTGGCCACGGACATCTTTTACCTGGAGAAATTGACGGGCAACGAAAAACTGGCCTTTGGATACGTGTTTTATCGTCTCATGTCCGAAATACTGTCGCGACGTTTGCGACATACGACCGAAGCACTGGTCCAGGCCAAGGGTCGCATCAACTTAAAATTCTGGTAGTTTCGTATTATTTCAGTATGCCGGCACCAGACCGACTGGATGCCGGCAGTTTTGTTTCATTGCGCTTCCAAATCGCGCACACCCTGCAAAACGGTATCAAAAAGCTCCTGCACCTGATCTTCATCGATGCATGAAAACGCCGCGCGTAAATCATGTTTGCCCAGGGCAATCAAGCCTACGCCGTAGGTGTTCAGCAGGTGGACCCGCAGGGGTTCGGCTTCGACGGTTTTGAGCTTGAGACACATGAAGTAGCCCGAATTGAAAGGGTAGACCTCCCAGGCTGCTGCATATTTGGGGTCGGCCAGGACCTGCTTGACCTTCAGGGCACGCCCCTTGAGAATATCGAATTTTTGTTCTTTCTCGATTTCATGGCGAGGATCCTGCATGGCGTGCAAAAGCATTGTCTGGCATAAGTGCGAGGCATTGGAGATGTTGCCGCGCACGCATCCGGCGGTTTTCTTCTCCAAGGCATCATACAGCGCCGCGGGGTCGCCATTGCACTGCAAACCATACGTGATGAAACCGATCCGCAATCCCCATACAAAATACTCTTTGGTGCCGCCGTCCAGTTTTACGGCCAGTAAATTGGGGTGGCAGCCGCAAAGTTTGGCGAACAAGGATTCTTTCATGGTCTGCGCTTCGTAAAAAAGACCGAAGTAGGCATCATCTAAAACGGCCAGCACGCGGGTGCCGCTTTCGGCCGCCTGTGTCAGAATGCGAACGATGCCCTCGGCTTCATCTTTGGAAACCGTGTAGCCGGTCGGGTTCTGCGGAAAATTCAGCAGCACGACAATTTTTTGATGAGCTTTCGATTCCTTGGCCACAGCTTCCGCCAAGGCCTCCAGGTTGAACCCGCCGTCGGCGTTGAACAAAGGGTAGTGGCTCATGCGCGCGCCTTGGCGCACACCGAAAATCATATTGTAATTGCCCCACATCATATCGGGCATCAGGATAACGTCACCCGGATCCACCCACACCTCGGCGAAAATACTGACGGCATGCGTGATACCACAGGTCACCACGGGCATACTGATCGGGGTGCCGTTCAACGAAGGGTTCTTGGCATAAATGTCTTCCTGCCATCGCTTGCGCAACGCCGGAATACCGAAAGAAGGTGCGTAGGTCAGCGCCTGGCTGGCCGGAATCCCCTGCACAGAATCCATGATGCTGCCAAAACACATCGTACGGCCGGATTCCTTGGCGATACCGATGGTGGCATTGATGCGATGGGCTTTTTCCTTGGCTTCGGCGCTTTGGCTCAAAATCCCTTTGGGGAAAAAAAGCTTATGGCCCACATCGGACAACATGGCCTCGATCGAGGCGTTACCCCGACGGATCGTCTGGTTTAGCTCCACGGCTAACGGATTCATGCTCTGGTACCCCCCGCTATGACAGTCAAGATTTTCAATGGAATGAAGGCGATGCCTTGGCGATAGTTGTTGCACAAGACTGAAAACCCCATCCTGATTTCAGGATGGGGTTCAAAACCATACCGGAAACCGGAAAAATTCACTTCATACCGCGTTTGGATGCTTTCAGCGGATTGACTTTGGCTTTGGCGGTAGCCACGGTGGCGGCGATGTGGGTGGCCAGATTGCAATTGCCACGTTTCCACTTGGTCGACGGCTCGGGACAGGCGCTGCAATACCAGCCCGCTTCAATCTGAGTAGCGCGGCCGCACCCCTGGCAAGCATCGACGATTTCGTGGCAGACCCCGCCATTGTAGTTGCACCCTTTGGCGGTCATGAAAGCGCATTCAGAACCTTTGCGGATTGTTTGACAAATCATTTCGAATATTCCCTTCTGCATATTTTTTGAAAAAGCCGAAAGGTTCTCCCGGCAATTTTTCAGAATTTATAACCCGGCGAGCTATAGTTGGGACTTCAGCCCTTGTCAAGTGTTTTCGTTCATTGATCCTTCGTTAATTCTTCAACTTTCGGGTTCCACACGCCCGGATCACCTCACTACCGGTCCAATCCCGAACTACGGTCCAATCTCGAAAGTTTTCGTTAATTCCTTCGAATGGTCCGTTCGGGCAATGAGCTTTTAGAATCCTCAGCGGTAATCGCCGATTCAACGAAGGCACTGTTTGATGGCTGAACGAATAACGGGTCAACAGCCGCGGCATGCTGATAAACATGCACGTCCCGCTGCGGGTAAGGAATGGTGATGCCGTTGGCGTCAAAAGCTTTTTTCATGTTTTCCATCGTTTGGAAATAAACGCCCCAGTAGTCAGCCACCTTGACCCAGGGTCGGACGACAAAATCGACACTGCTCTCGCCTAGTGTCGATAAGGCAACCTGGGGTTCCGGATCTTTGAGGATGCGTTGGTCCTTGGCCAGGACGTCTTGCATGATCTGCTTGGCCTTGTCGATATCGTCGCCGTACCCAATGCCGAAAACAAAATCAATGCGGCGGGTCCCATTGGCACTCCAGTTGACGATATTGTCGCCGGTAAGCTTGGCATTGGGGATGATGACTTTCTTGTTGTCGGGCGTTTTCAGCGTGGTCGTGAATATCTGGATCTCTTCGACCGTACCGGCAACACCGCCACCTTCAATATAGTCGCCCACCCCAAATGGTTTGAAGATGATCATCAGGAACCCGGCGGCGAAGTTGGCCAGGGAGCCCTGAAGGGCCAGACCAATGGCCAGGCCGGCGGCGCCCAGGACGGCGATAAAGGAGGTGGTCTGGATGCCCAGTTGACTTAACGCGGCCAGAACCACAAAAGCGAGCAAAGTGACATTGACCAGGTTGCCGACAAAGCTGCGCAGTGTTTGATCGATGTTCGCCCTGCGCATCATGCTGCGCACCAGGTTGCCGGCCGCCTGGGCCGCCCAACGGCCCACGACCATGATCACCAAGGCGGCGACCGCTTTAAGTCCGTAAATAGTCACCAATTCCCATATCTTTTGTAAGATAATCTCCAAGTCCATTATTCCTCCTGTATGTCCTGTTTTCGATGCAAATCCTTGTTCGAGCCAAACCCTTGATGCGACTCTTCGCGGGGTGAGTAGGCGCCTACTATCAAAGAAATGGCCCCCGTTGTCAAATTAAAGTATCAACTTTGATGGACCTCGTAAAAGGGCGCCATCTGCCATTCGAATCGTTCTGGACCGTCGTTGAACCCTTACTGCCGAACCTTTGTGTTCGCCCGGTGCGTTTTATGGGAGTGCGTATTTGTTCATGATGCCCGTGCATTGTTCGCGCGCGAATTTCAAACGCCGGCGACCCGATGGGTGGTCCAAATGCCGACCCCGAAAGTTGCGTTACGGGTTCCAAACGCCGGTGATCCGGGCGAGTGGCCGCGCCACACGCCATTTCGCTCAAGGAGGCTAAAGGTGCACTCCGGGTCGGGCCGCAAACTCGCTGCCGCTCAACAGTGCGGCCCAAACTCCCTACGCACACCTAAGGCCTCACTAAATCTCATGGCTGATTGTGGCGCCGGACCACCTGCCCGGATCACCTCACTGCGTGCCACTCCGGAAAGTTGAGATGTAACATTGAAACTTTGCCCTCAGTAAGACTTTTGCTGAAACAGGGTAACCGCATTGATATTTTTCATTACTGTACTTTTGCAATAAGCGTTATTCTGAGCTAATAAAAGGCCATATCCTCCTGCGGACCATACGCGGCCCTTTTCACCGTGTTATCGCAGGGGTTCACCTGTAGGGGCGACCGGCGGTCGCCCGGTGCGGGAGCAAAGCCACCATCTACGGCAATCATGCGTGCGGGAGAATATTTCCGCGCCAGCCTTTGCGATGACCCGAATGCAAAGGTTCGCGCGGGCGACCGCCGGTCGCCCCTACAGCGCGCATCGTGCCATAAGTCTCGTGACCATTAAGCTGTCCATTCGTCCCTGGTATCAACGGACATCTTAGCGCACCACGTACACAGGGTTCGCCCTGAGGAAGAACGATGTGCCATTTCTGAAATGCGGCCCACACGCAAATGCGGTTACCCTGTTTGCTGAAAGAGCGGTCCTTGCATGTACGGACAAGTTGATCTATTGTGCCTATTTTGGCACCGGCAAAGGGGCCGCAGATCATGGTTGCCCAACGGCACCCGGAGGCAGGCAGACATAGCTGCATGAACAGGATGATACTTATGAACCCGACCGAAATTCAAACCATTCTCGATGAAGCAGCCCTCGTCCTCAAGTTGGAGTCGGATAGCATATTGCGTATGAGTCAACGTCTTGACCACGCGTTCGTCCAGATGGTCGAGGCAATATGCCGGTGTACGGGGCGCGTCATCATCGGCGGTATCGGCAAATCAGGCATCATCGCCCGCAAGATTTCCGCCACGCTGAACAGCACCGGCACGCGTTCGCTTTTTCTGCATCCGGTGGAAGCCATGCACGGCGATTTGGGGGTGGTCTGCCCGGAAGACATTTTCCTGGCCCTCTCGGCCAGCGGTGAGACGGACGAATTAAACGTACTGCTCCCCCGTATACGCTCCGTCGGATGCCCTATCATTGCGTTCACCGGCAACCCGGCCTCGACCTTGGCCACCCACAGCGACATAATCATCGATACCGGAGTGGAAAAAGAAGCTTGTCCCCTGGGCCTGGCGCCCACGTGCTCCACGACGGCCATGCTCGCCATGGGAGATGCGTTGGCGGTGGTCCTGATCAATCGCAAGCATTTCAAAACAGACGATTTCAAACGATTTCACCCGGGCGGGAGTCTGGGACATCGGCTGGCACAGGATGTCAGCGATATCATGCTGACCGGCAAGGCCGTTCCCTCGGTCATGACGGACACCGACATGCCGGCGGCCATCGAAGAGATGAATCACCACAGCCTGGGCGTCATTCTTGTCCTGAATGCACAAAATCAGCTGATCGGGATTCTCACCGACGGGGACATCCGGCGCGCCGTCGCCCGGCGCGTGCCCCTGTACACCATGAAAGTCGACCAGATGATGAGTTCGGCACCCCATTTTGCCCATCCGGATACGCCGGCATACGATGCGCTCAACACCATGGAGCGTTATCAAATTACGGTCTTGCCTATTATCGATAGCGATAAAATATTAAAGGGCGTTCTTCATTTGCACGATATTCTGGGCAAAGGTGAATTTAAGTTTAACGGACGGTAACTTTTCGACACGTAGCGCGACGTTGCAGATTCCTGCTTCCGTTTCACGGAATTCTTTACCTGGGAATGGTGAACAGCTCTTTTTTCACCTGCGCCGCTGCACGACAAAATCCTCCCGAGGAGGGATTCAATGAACGACATAGTGTTTGATACGAGTATTACCAGCCTGGGTCGCGTGGGCATCAACTCACCCTTGTCCAACAATGACCGCGCAGAAAATCAAAATTATATCACTGAACAAGACCGCGTGCTGGTGCATATCCGCGTCGAAGAAGTTGCGGCCAACCTGGAAAAAAATATTTCTCCGCCCAGTTTCGAAGTGGCCGGCCCACGCAGAAAGATCTATTTCGATCCGAGCAAACTACGTTGCGCTCTGGTCACTTGTGGCGGACTGTGCCCGGGGCTTAACGATATTATCCGCTCGATCGTACTGGAACTCTCCTACGGCTATGGCATTCGCAACATTTACGGCATGCGCTACGGACTGCAGGGATTTATCCCAAAATACGGCCATGAAGTCATCGACCTCACGCCGGCGGCCGTAACCAATATTCTTGATCGCGGCGGATCGATCTTGGGTTCCTCGCGCGGGCCGCAGGATATGGAGGAGATTGTCGATTGCCTTGAACGCATGAACATCGGCATCCTGTTCATGATCGGCGGTGACGGCACCATGAAGGCAGCCGTCAAAATCGCCGACGCCGTGCTGGAGCGCGGTCTTAAAATAAGCGTCGTGGGGATTCCCAAAACCATAGATAACGACATCAACCTGATTTCACGTTCCTTCGGTTTCGATACGGCCGTGGACGTTTCGACCCAGGCCATTATCGGCGCCCATAATGAAGCTGCCGGATATCCCAACGGCATTGGTTTAATCAAACTAATGGGGCGCCATTCCGGCTTTATCGCCTCTACAGCATCCCTGGCGCAGCAGGATGTCAATTTCGTGCTCATTCCCGAAGTGGATTTTGACCTGGAGGGGCCGCACGGATTCCTGGCCGCCCTTGAAAAACGTCTGACATCCAGGGGTCATGCGGTCATTGTCGCGGCCGAGGGAGCCGGTCAGCGGTTTTTCCAGAATTCCCCCGAAGAGCGTGATGAATCGGGCAACATCCGGCTCAAGGACATCGGGGTTTTCCTGAAAAGCACGATCGCCAATCACTTTAAATCTCGTGGTATCGAGACCAATATTAAATACATCGATCCGAGTTACATGATCCGCAGCCTGCCGGCGAACGCCAACGACAGCGTGTATTGCGGCTTTTTAGGGCGCAACGCCGTGCATGCCGGCATGGCGGGCAAAACCAAAGTAGTTATCGGACGATGGAACAACCATTTTGTTCACATCCCCATGGAAGCGACCACGACGAAGCGCAAACAGGTCTCTCCCAACGGTGAACTCTGGTCGGCGGTGCTGTCTGCGACAGGCCAGGGATCCCTTAAGAACAACCAGCAGGGTTGAGGGCGTTGTTTTGCGCCGGATCAAGACCTCCGATCAGCGGCATGGAGGCCATTCAGACGGATATCGGCACGCGCAGTGACTTGCTTAGGATAGTGTCATGCTATGGTCCAAAAAACGCATGATCACATGGGCATGGTTATGGGCTGCACCCCGATGCGCTAAAATGGCATTGCGCGCAGCCGCTCCCGCCTGTACGGCTATGCGGGGATGCCGTAGCCAGTCGCAGGCCGTTGCGGCCATTTGGTCGGCATTGAAAACCGTCACTCCGCCTCCGGCACGCTCGATCAACTGTCGCGCATCGCTGAAATCATCCATGGAAGGGCCATACATCACCGGTTTGGCCCAAATCGCAGGTTCAAGCAGGTTCTGACCGCCTTTGGGCACCAGGCTCCCCCCGCAAAAAACAAAATCGGCTGCACTGTAGGTGTCGGACAACTCGCCAATAGTATCCAGAACAACTACCGACGCGGTGCGGTGATGATTGACGCCGTCGAAGGTGGTCCGGCGCTGCCATTGCAACCCTTTCGCTTTGATCCATTGTTCGATCTGTTCAACGCGGGTCGTATGCCGGGGGGCCAGAATTAATACCGTGCGGGGAAAATCACGAACAATACGTAAAAAGGCATCCAACACGATCGGCTCTTCGGCATTGCGCGTGCTACCGGCCACGAAAACAGGTGTATTCGCTTGCAAACCGTACAAAGATAAAGCCCACTGCTTGGCGCGATTGCCCTGCGCGAGCGGATCCGCGCCGTCGAATTTGGCGTTTCCATTGACGACAATACTGCGCGGATCGGCTCCCAGGGACTGAATGCGCAGGGCATCCTGCGTCGATATCATACTGAAAGCATCGATATGGGCCAGCGCGTGCCGCATCAGCGGCCGAATCATGGTATAGCGGCGAATTGTGCGGACCGAAATACGGCCGTTCAAAATCGCGGTGCGCACGCCCCTGCGTTTGGCCCTGATCACAAGATTCGGCCAAATCTCTGTCTCGAGCAACGCAAGGACATCGGGCTGCACCATTTGCAGCGCCTTCTCCGACGGTCCGATCAGATCGATCGGCGCGTAAAAACTCGTTACGCCTTGAAGCTGGGCCCGTGCGCGCGCCAAGCCTTGCCGTGTAGAGGTGGACAGCACGATTTGATCGTCCGTGAGGTGTCCCGCCAATGCACGCACGATCGCACCCGCCACGCCGACCTCACCGACCGAAACCGCATGCAGCCAGATTCTCGGTCGTCCGCGGAAACGTCCCTGCAACGATTGAGGATACCTTCCCAGGCGCTGATGGAAACGTTCCAAATCCTCGGCATGCCTGCGCTGATGCAGCCACACCAAAGGCGCAAGGGCCAGGCCCGCGGTACCGATCAGGTTATAGGCGAAATGCAGCGCATTCATGGCCGTGAAATTTCGATAAAGCGATCCCCTTTGATTTGCAGCAAGGTTAATCGCTTGATCGCTTCCCCGTCCGGCGCGAAAGCGGTTGCGCCGGTGACCCCTTCCGCTTGAGGCATCTGCTTGAGTTGATTGCGCAGATGATGGCGCATTTGCATTTGCGGCTGAGCCAGTAAATCTATCAAGATGTTGGCGGTGTCGAACGCAAAAGCCGCCATCAGCTCGGGTTCCGTATTGAAGATCATTCTGTAGGTGTCCACGAAATTGCGCACGGCATCGGACTGGCCGTTTGTGTAGAAGCCATCGACCATGATGGCATTTTGCGAATACTGGTGCGCCGTATCGATCAACTGTCGAGAATGCCACAAATTCGTTCCCACGGTGTAAATACCTGTGACATCATGGTAGACCAATTGCGGTAGGATCATACCGGCCGCATTGGGCGAATCGGGTATGAACAGCACGTCGAAGTCGACCTCGATCACCTTACTGTCATTGACCGAACCGCGCTGCACAAGCATGGTCTGGCCCAGTTCAGGATCTTGTGCGAGATACGCGTCGGCCGCATCTCTCTCTACGCGCCCTTGCAACTTTTGAGAACGAGAATTTACAAGCTTTTTGATGGCATTGGAAAAATCGGTCAATCCGGGGGCGTAGGTTTCAGCTGCGACCAGAATTCCACCCTGCAAGGTAACTTCGTCACGAAAAAGCGCCATGAATGTCCGACCGTAAGTGTCGTCAGGGTACATGGCAGCGAACCTGCGCAACCCAAGATCGCTGATAAAATAGGCAACCAAAGTTTTCACTTGGTTTTGAGGCGTGATAAAATGCCGAAAAACATAATCTCCAATGGTGGTGATGTCCGGTTTCTGGGTAAAGGTCACAATGGGGATATTGAGCCGTTGCGCTTCGCGCGCCGCAGCCGGGGCAGTGACAATAGGGCCGATGATGGCGCCCACCCCGGCCTCGGCCAGCTTCCTGACTGCCAGCACGGCCTGGGTATCGTCCGAAGCCGTGTCTTCGACCACCAATTTGATGGGGACAGGCGTTTGCGCCAGGTTCAAAGCCATTTCCACAGCATTGAGGGCCCGCTGGCCGTAGGCCTGATGCGACCCACTCAAGGGCAATAAACACCCTAGCGTATGGGGCGTGAAAGAGAGGATATCGATGATCGACTGTATCCTGCTCAGCGCCTCGGGCAACCTGGGATGGTCCGGAGAAGCCTGCTGAAAAGCGGTCAGCAGATCCAGGGCATCGTCGTAATTGGCCAGCGATACCTGAATCATGGCATAGCGGTACATCAACGAGCCGCGGATCCGCGGATCATCGATGCGCTCCCAAACCATTTCGATGGCGGGTCCGTCCAGGCGACCGATCGCCTCTTCCAGTTGTGTCTCCCATTGTTGTTTTTCCGAAGCGGGCAGCTCTTTGTACAACAGATAAGCATACAATACTGAATGCGGTGCATCCTCGCTCACCCGGTACAATTGGGCCAACCGCCGGTATAACGTTTGACGCACCTCCTTGCTCAAATCGCCCTCAAGCATTTCAACCGCGATATCGACGGCTTCGGGTGATCGGCCCTCTTCGATGTAAAGATCGATAAGGGTCAGCCGTGCCTGATCGGATACCGGATTTTGGGGATATTGCGCAATCAGGTTGTGATAGAAGGCTTGGGCGGCTTCGTTGGCCCCTTGACTTCGATAAATGTCGCCAATACGCCGCAAGGCCACTGGCGCATGGCGCCCGCGAGGATAACGTCCCAGATAACGACTGAAAGAGGCCAGCGCCTGATCTGTCGCTCCTTGCTGAAAAAGGGATTCACCTTCCTGAAATGCAATATCCTCGGCATCCTCGGAGGGACGTGGCGCATAGGCGCAGGCGCTGAGCAGCAGCACGAAACACAACACCCAAATATGGCCGAAATACAATGGAGAATTTTTTAGTACCACACATGCCTCGAATGATTGGGGTTAAGGCCAAAATTGGTGTTCAATTTACACTAGTTTCCTTTATTGTCAAATAGTGCACGTTGCGCAAGACAGTCCGCCCCTGTGTGGCACTATCCATCACGTCGTCGCTATGGACATCCATAAGGTTGAACAGGGGCAACGTGCGGAACAGGAACGACAGTAACCACAGGAGCCGTTCCTACTCTTGACAGGTTACCTTCTTAAATCTTATGCTAGCAAATTGCTCTAATAGCCGACTAATCCGCGGATAATCCGAACGACACTGACATGTGAGGGGTTCACGATGAAAGCAGCAGCCATTGTTTCTCTGTTGATGATAGTCTTTGCCGGTGTGCCTACGGCATCGGCCGAATTTTACCGGTACACCGACCGGCACGGCAATGTTCTCTATACGGATGACCTGAGCAAGGTTCCCAAGGAACAACGCCAAAAGGCCCAAATGTATGAGGAGTCCAGTTCCGCACCACTGCCCACGAACGAAAACACCCCCACGCCACCGGACGCGCAGGATCTGCAACCGGCGGTGGATGATTTTGAAAATGAGCGCAAGCACCTCGAACAGCAAGAGCAAAACCTAAACAAGGAATACGATGCGCTGATGAAAAGAAGATCCGAGTTGGACGAGGAAAAGAACACTGCCCTTACGCCGGATCAGATCAAGGGCTATAATCAAAAGATAATCGAATTTAATGCGCATATTCAGGCATATGATACCAAACGAGATGCCTTGACGGAACAAGTCAAGGCGTTCAATGAGCGCCTGAAACCAAAACCTTAGAAGCCCCTCAGGGACATTCACGGGAACCCATTAGGAGGTAACCGCCCCTTTTCTCTTTTCAATGTCAACTCCGGCGAAGCCGGTTCAGGAGGAAAAACGCATGTCAAAAACCGCCCCATCGGATTTCAATCAGGCGTTGGCCATTGGACGCCCCCCCAACATTAAAGCCTTATTCCCTAATTCCAGGGCTCTGATCATCAGCGGCAAATTCATCGATCTGGCCATGCTGGCCAAGGGCAACAGCATTTGCATCGCCGCCAACGGGCGCAGTTACTTCGTCATCCAAGGTGCATTGCGCGCCGCCCAACGGGCCAATGCCGCGCTGATCATCGAAATTGCCAAATCCGAGGGGGGTTCCGAAGCTTATTGTGCGGTGAATTACTGGAACATGGCACGTATCGTCGACACTTTGTGCAATCAGATGAACATCACGGTTCCGGTCGCAATTCATGCCGATCATTACGGTATTAAAAATGACAAGGATATCGACACGGCCAAATTCGAAATTCCATCGATGTTCGATGCCGGCATCACATCCATCGCTATCGATGCCTCGCACATGCCCGATGACAAGAATCTTCTGGCCAGCATCGTGCTCAATACCTATGTCCCGAAATGGGCGGGTCTTGAAACTGAAGTTGGTGAGATAAAAGGAAAAGAAGGGCTTTCCACCAAGGAAGAAGCCCTGTTCCTGATTCAAGGACTCAATGCCCACGACATTTTTCCCAACTGGATAGCGCTAAACAACGGCACCACCCACGGAATAGAAGCCAGCGACCAGGGCATCCAGGTCGAGTTGACCGCCGAAATCCATGCGGCTTTGCGGGATTACCTTGTTTCCGGTGCCCAACACGGCACCTCCGGCAACAGTTCCGAGCGTCTGCGCCAGATCGCCCGCACGACGCGCACCACCAAAGCCAATGTGGCCACCGCACTGCAGATGATATCATGGGGCCTGGAAGTCAATGATTATGGCAACGCCATATTGGACAGCAGCGGTGATTTTATCAAAGTCAAAGATCAGGGTGTCAGTGAAGAGATGTGGGCTCAGATGAAACAGTATGCCCAAAGCAAATCCCTGAAAAAGGGGGATTACAAGAAACTGAACCTGCCCTTCGAAAGCAAGTTGCTGACCCAACCCAAACCCATTCGTGACCGCATGGCCGAACGCGTGGAAACCTTCGTGTACACGATGATGGTCAATGTCCTCAATGCACAGGATACCGCGCCGTTGGCCATCGCCGAAATCTTGAAAGCCGGCAGCCACGATCCCGGCCCCAAGGCGCAGCGCATCGAAGATCCGCGTGAATGGACCGCGGAAAAAATCGTCGAAAGAGCCAAAAGCATCACAAGCGACAAAGGACCTGCCGGTAATTTTGAAGATTGATGGTGAAGCGGCTTTGCCGCGGGTGCGCGTAATCCAAACCCATGATTATGCGCACCGCCACAAACAATTGCCAGTCCCTCGCTTTTTTGAACGCAACTGGTACCGAACGCCGTTGCGCCCCACAAAGAGGCATTTAATCAAAAAGGGGCGCAACCGGACCTGCCTGCGGACCTCGGGCAATGATCGGCCCGCCTTGTACAGGGGAGTTGCAGGGTGGGCATTGCCCACCACCGCGCTATTGCATCATCGGTTTCTGACACTGATCCCGCCCAAGCACTTCGGTGGACACCAGAGCGTCCATAGCTATGGAACGTTGAATACGGCCAATCGCAGAGGCGATCAATATTAGGCAAATGGTGGGCGATGCCCACCCTACCTGCCTGCGGACCTCGGGCAATGATCGGCCCGCCTTGTACAGGGGAGTTGTAGGGTGGGCATTGCCCACCACCGCGCTATTACATCATCGGTTTCTGACACTGATCCCGCCCAAGCACTTCGGTGGACACCAGAGCGTCCATAGCTATGGAACGTTGAATACGGCCAATCGCAGAGGCGATCAATATAAGACAAATGGTGGGCGATGCCCACCCTACCTGCTTGCCTGCGGGCCTCGGGCAATGATCGGCCCGCCTTGTACAGGGGAGTTGTAGGGTGGGCATTGCCCACCACCGCGCTACCCTGCTCGGTCAAATGAGATACGGATTTAAAAAGCCAAAGCCCCGGTGATCCGGGTGGGTGTTCCTCACCAATCCCGAATACACTTCGCCAATTGTCACTGAACGAAATGGCTAACCAATTACCAAAATTTTGTTAAAGTTCCCCGAAGACCGGTCGATACCTTTTCGGAGGAACCGCATATGTACATCCATACTTATCAGATCCACAACGTGCTCGATGTTTATCGGAAGCAGCTGATCCAAGGGCCGAATCCGGATAAGCTACGCCTGCTATCGGTGCCTGTGGACATGGAGCGCCTGCGATCCAACAGCGGGCAACGCCAATCGCTCATCGATCAGATATCGGCTGAAATTGTAGAGCGGATTGTCCAGACGGGCCCGCACCGCGCACTTGACGCTGCCTGTTCCGATCCGGCGGCCACCCATGAAAAAGATGCCATGAGCCCAAAGAAGGAAGCCGAATTTACGTATACGGCCATCGACGAAAACAACTGCAAGCGGACCAATACCTTGGGCATTGAGGAGTTAAACCCGCTGATCGCTCGGGCCGCGCTGAAGCAGCAAGCGGGTGAACAACCGGGCTAAACCGCCCCCCGGGATACGCTACTGGCGTACGCCGGGAAGGAGGAATTATGATCAACAGTATTGGTGAGAATACATTTCGAACGGCCGCTAAGGCGGATCCGCTACTGGCAGTCCACGACCGGCAGGCGATCCGGCAAAAAACCCAAGTGGCCCGGCAGGACCGTCCAATCGAAAATGCGGATACGAGTGGCAAGGCCAGATCGCAGGATACGCAAGGGGAGCAAACCAATTACCTGTTCGAGGACAAGACGCTTGTCTTCGAAAAGTACAATAAGGACGGAGACCTGATCATGAGGGTGCCGCCCTCTCACAAACCGGTCGATGAACGGATTTAATCTTCTTGCGGGTCGGCGGCGTCTCGGATCGCCTCCATTTTTTTAGACTTCTGCCAGAATTTTTCCAGCTGTTCCCTGGAGACCTCCGCGACCGTCCGTCCCTCTGCGGCCGCCATGCTTTCCATGCGTTTAAACCGCCGCACGAACTTACCGGTGGATTGGGACAGGGCGGTTTCCGGGTGGATGCCGGCAATGCGCGCCACATTGATCAGTGTAAACAGCACGTCTCCAAATTCTTCGGTGGCCTTGGCCTTGTCTTTCACCACCCCGTTGGGGCGATCGAGCTCATCCTTGAACTCATCCCACTCGGCTTCGGCCTGCGCCATCACGCCATTGAGGTGGTCCCAGTCGAAACCGATACCGGCGGCCCGTTCGGAGATGCGGTACGCTCTGAGCAAAGCCGGCAGTCCCTTGGGCACCGAATCCATCAACGAACCCGAATCAAAATGTTTTTCCTGCTGTTTGATTTCACGCCAGCGTACCTTGACCTCCCCAGCCGTTTCAATTTTGTCCGTTCCAAAAACGTGGGGGTGTCGCCGAATCATTTTTTGCAGATTTTGATGCAGGACGTCAGTGGGCGCAAAGCGTCCCTCCTGCTGGTAAAGGGACATGAGGAACAAGATCTGGAACAGAACGTCGCCCATTTCCTCCTGGATATCGGCGGTATGATCGGCCCGGATGGCTTCGACGAGTTCGAAAGCCTCCTCAATCAGGTAAACGGTCATGGAAAGTGGGGTCTGCTTGCGATCCCAGGGACAACCATCTTCGGCGCGCAAGGCGGCTATCAGTTCCAGTACGGCCGAAAACGTCGGAGAAGGGGTCACTTTCCTGTGGGATGCCACGATGTTTTCAGTTCCTTCAGATGGGTGTCAAAAAGGGTTTTAATTTCCGTTGAGGCGATCTTGACCAGGATGGCGCTGAACTCGCTGGTTTCGCGGACCACGAGTGAATCTCGCAGCGCGGGAGGGTTTTTCGGCAAAAAGGTGGTCAGCATGACCACCATCACGGCCACGATGAGCACACCCTTGAGTCCGCCGAACACGGCACCACCGACACGGTCGGCCCACCCTAGAAAGGCGATGTTCAACAGATATTTGATGATGACGCCTGTAATACTGATCACTAGGTAGACCGCCACGAACAGGACTAAGAACCCGACAATATTCGCATAGCCGGGACTGGTGATGTAGCGCCCCAAATGTTTGGCCATCTGATCGTAGTAGCTGAAGGCGAAATAAAAACCGCCCATGACACCGACGATGGCGGAAAGTTCCTTGATCATACCTCGAAAAATGCCGCGTACCAGGCAGTACCCCAGTATAAAAATCATTCCATAATCGAGTAAATTCACAACGCCACCTTGTCATGTCCGGTTACGTAAATCATTTCCGGTCGATGCGGTTTCATCCTGAATAAAAACGGACCGAGGCTAACAGAGGCCCTGAATAGCGTCAAGGGATTAAAAAGGGTTTGACCCGGGTAACCGCATTTGCGTGTGGCTTGATCATCGAAACGGAACATCGTTCTACTCGTAGGGGCGAATCTTGTGTTCGCCCGGGGCGTATGACGGCCGTCGGCCCACTTGATGAAGACTGTGCGTCGAAAGACGCCCCGCCCCACAACTCTGAATTTCCAAATGCCGTTACCCTGAATGGTTGACGCGGACGATGGCCTTTGCGGACTTTTGCCTTTGCAATCGATTTAAAAATTATATATTTATAAAGATTCCAGTTGCGGTCCGCTGACCGCCCGGAACGAGGCCGTCACCGCGCACCACGCATCAACGGGGCGCCGGCGCCCGAAAGGAGACAATGAGTACAGACGACTATCAAACCAAAATTACCTTCAACGATGTGGAACTGGCACGCCAGTTATTTGGCGAACACAACAGCCATTTGGTACGCATCGCGCAAAGCCTGGGTGTGCAGATCCAGGCCCGTGGCACCACCGTTCATATTCAAGGCGAACAGATTACCGTCCATCTGGCGCAAAATCTTCTGACCCAACTGTATGGGCTGCTCAAGGAACGTTACCCGATCTACGCGACAGACATCGATTATGCCATCCGTGTGCTCAGCGCCGATGACCGCGCCCATCTGAAGGACATTTTTCTGGACACGGTCTACATTACTGCCAAAAAAATGTCTATTACGCCCAAAAGCCGTGCTCAGAAAGAGTACATCGATGCCATCCGTCAACACGACATCGTTTTCGGTATCGGTCCGGCGGGCACAGGCAAAACCTACCTGGCCATGGCCATGGCCGTCGCGGCCTTGACCAAAGGAACGGTCAGCCGGATTATCCTGACGCGCCCAGCCGTCGAAGCCGGCGAGACGCTTGGATTTTTACCGGGTGACCTGGCGGAAAAGGTTGATCCTTATCTGCGTCCGCTGTACGATGCTTTGCATGATATGCTGCGCCTCGAAAAAGCCACCGCTTTGATGCAACAGGGGATCATCGAGGTTGCACCGCTCGCTTTCATGCGCGGACGCACGCTGAACGAATCGTTCATCATTCTGGACGAAGCCCAGAACACCACATCCGAACAGATGAAGATGTTTTTGACCCGTATTGGATTCGGTTCCAAGGCGGTTATCACGGGTGACATCACTCAGATCGACCTGCCGCCGCAAAAAACATCCGGGCTGATCGAGGCCAAAGCGATCCTGGGGCAGATCGAGGGGATCAAAATGGTTTTCTTTTCACAACGCGACGTTGTACGCCATAAATTGGTGCAGGATATCATCCAAGCCTACGAAACCCTTTCCAGAAAAAAAGCGGCCACCGCCAATGGTGGTCAAAGGCATATCGATTTGTTGCCGGAAGGACAGGAAAACGCGTGAAGCCCATGGGTTTGGATCTTAAAAAGGTGTTGCCCTACGCCGACACCCTTGAGAAGCGGTTGAAATGGTTGCTCCTGGCAGCGGTAGTGGGATTCTTCCTGATCCTTTTGTACCCCAGCGTCATCGTACGGCAACACACTTACCAAGTAGGCGATATCGCCCAACAGGATGTCAAGGCCTCTCAGGACTTTCTGGTTGAAGACAAAGCCGCGACCATCGCCAATCAGCAGCAGGCCATCGAGCAGGTACTGACCGTTTACGATCATGACCCGCGCATTGCCCCTCTAATCACGGAACGCGTCTACAACGCCTTCCATAAAATGCGCAAGATCATGACCAACCTGGAATTGGCGGCACCGGCAGCTAAAGACACGGATGGCCTCCGATCGACGCAAATGACCGCAGCAGACCAGCAGGAGATTGAAAAAGCGCTGTCGGTGCATAAGGAAGAATTTGAAATCGCCCTGGGCATCGAAATCAGCCCGGGTGCTTACCGGCAGTTGGCCCAGGAATCGTTTTCTTCGGCGATTGCCGAACCGATTGGTAAGATTACCGAAACCATCCTCGCCAACGGGGTTGTGGCCAATAAGGAGCTATTGCTCAAAGAGGCCGACAGAGGCATCGCGCTTCGCGACGTGGCCGACAGAACTGAAAAGACCGTCTACGCCCTGCGCCAATATTACGGTCCGGACCAGGCCAAAACAATGGTGCGTATCGTGGCCGAACCGTATGTCAGCCACCTCAACTACAACCTGGTCAATCTGATCGTCGATTTCGGCCAGCAACTGGTCCACCCCAACATCACGCTGAACCATCACGAGACCGAGGAACGTAAAAAACGTGCCCTGCAGGAGGTCAAACCCATCCTGCACAAGATCAAGGCCGGGGAAATGCTGCTGCGCGAAGGCGAACGGGTCTCGGCGCTGCAACTGCTGAAGCTCAACGCCCTGGAAAGCCAGAAAAGGGGCCGGCATATCTCCAGCACAGGATTGGGAGCGGCCATCATTCTCGGTACCCTGATCCTGGTTTTTTATGTGCTTTACTTTTATCAGCCACGCTATGCACGTTTGAATAAGAACAAAAACCTACTGTTTATGGCTATTGTCCTGGCCTTGGTACTGCTGATGGCCAAAATCGGCGTCATCGTTTCGGTTGCCCAAATCCCTAATTCGGTTTTTTCGATACCGACCGAAGCGGTGGTGTTCGCTGTTCCCGTAGCGACCGGCGCCATGCTGGTATGCCTGGTTCTGGGATTCGAGATCGCCCTGCCCTTCAGTCTGGTGGCGGCGGCCTGCGCCGCTTTGCTGGTTGGCAGCCGCATGGAGATTTTTATCTTTTACCTGGTCAGCAGTGCCACAGCGGCTTACTGGGTTCAACGCTGCCGCGAGCGCAAGGTCATGATCATTGCAGGCATCAAGGTCGGCCTGCTCAACGTCTTGATGGCTGTCGGCATCGCCGTCTTCTCATCGGACTATAATGGAACCGCGCTGGTATGGGACGGCACCTTGGCCTTCGTGGGCGGATTCACGGGTGGCATCATCGCTCTGGGCATTGCGCCGCTGATCGAAATGGTTTTTCAATATACAACCGACATCACCCTGCTCGAGTTGTCGAACCTGGACCGACCTATCCTGCGTCAGCTCATGATCGAAGCCCCGGGCACCTACCACCATTCGGTCATTGTCGGTTCCCTGGTGGAGGCCGCCGCCGAGGATATCGGTGCCAACCCGCTGCTGGCCCGGGTATGCGGATACTATCATGATATCGGCAAGGTCACCAAACCACTCTACTTCATCGAAAACCAGACCGATGGGCGCAATAAGCACGACCGGCTGGCCCCTTCCATGTCGAGCCTGATCCTGACAGCGCATGTCAAGGACGGCGTGGAAATCGCTCAGAAATACAAGTTGGGGCAAATTATTATCGACACTATCCAACAGCATCACGGTAGCAGCCTGATTCACTTTTTTTACGAAAAAGCCAAACAACTCAAAGGCGACGATGCCGTCAAGATCGATGATTACCGTTACCCGGGACCCAAACCGCAAACCAAAGAGGTTGGATTGGTCATGCTGGCCGATGTGGTCGAAGCCGCCTCGCGCACATTGGAAAACCCCACGCCGGCAAGAATCCAGGGACTGGTCCAGCACCTGATTAACAAGGTTTTTTCCGACGGTCAGTTGGACAACTGTGAACTGACCCTGAAGGACCTGCACAGCATCGCCAAAAGCTTCAACAAAATTTTAAACGGCATCCATCATCATCGCATCGAATATGCCGAGTCGACCGTGAAAGAGAACATCAAGGTAAAAAATGGCAATTTTGATCGACAATCAGCAGCTAAAATATCCCATAAGGATCAAAACCGTCCAAAGGAAAGCCCAAGACCTCTTAAACGCCTTGGCATGTCCTGAAGGGGAGTTGTCCATCCTGATCGTGGATGACGCTCGTATCGCCCAGATGAACGAATCATACTTGAACCACAAGGGGCCGACGAACGTGATTTCCTTTGCCATGCGCGAGGGGGATCACGGCGCAATACACCCCGAGCTGCTGGGAGATGTGGTGATCTCCATCGACACCGCGGTCCGGGAAGCCGAAACAGGCGCCATCCCCGCGGAACAACGCTTCTATGAACTGCTGGTGCACGGCATATTACACCTTTTCGGGTATGATCATATCCATTCGGAAGAAGAAGCGGCCCTGATGGAAGCCAAAAGCCGCGAACTGTTGTCGCTGATTGGCAATCCCAGCGCCGATTTGGCGATCTGACCACTTGCGAAGCGAACCTCAACCAAACCCAGGGGGCACCCAATGGCTGCTTTGACAGTTCTGGTCGATCATGTCGCCGCATTGCGTGAAACCATGCAGTCGCCTACCCCTGATCCCGTGGCGGCCGCATTGTTGTCTGAAACCGCCGGCGCCGATGGCGTAGGCGCTTACCTGCGTGAAGATTTCCGCCCAGTGCGCGAGCGGGATGTCCGATTGCTGCGCCAGACGATTCACAGCCGCCTGGTGCTTTATATGGCATCGACCTCCGAAATGGTCGGCATTGCCCTCGATATCAAGCCCGCCCGGGTGGTCCTGATGCCGGCGTTGCGCGATAACAATATCGCCGATTTCCGTTTCGACACGGTCAGCGAAAGCAAAACCATTTTTGAAACCATCGACACCTTGCAATCCAGCGGCATCAGCGTGGGCGTATCGATCACGCCGGATCCCGACCAAGTCAAAATCGTGCACCAGATGCGGGCCAATTGGGTCCATGTCGATGCAGCGAAACTGCGCACGGCCACATCGGCCGCCATGCAAACCCAGGAGCTGCATAAAGTCACCGATACCATCAAAATGGCCCATCGGCTGCGCCTGCATGTCGCTGTTGGCCACGGTCTGGATTATCGATTGATCAAGCTGTTCGCCGGGCTGCGCGAAATCGACGAGTTCAGCATCGGACAAAGCCTGATTGCACGGGCGATACTAGTGGGGATGGACCAGGCAGTGCGGGATATGGTGGCTTTGATTCGGGAGATATAAGAACAGAAGGCTCAGGTAAAACCTGATCCTAAACCCTTTTTGATTGGAGTCCGCCCCATGCGCATCGTCACCGCCGCCGAAATGCAATCCATAGACCGTCACACCATTGCGGACCTGGGGATACCCGGGCGCGTGTTGATGGAAAATGCCGGGCGTGGCGCGACCCGTTCTTTTCTGGAGCGGATTTATGCATCCGGTCCGGGACGGGTGGGAGTGATCGCCGGACGCGGCAACAACGGCGGCGATGGTTTTGTTATGGCGCGCTATCTGGCCGAACGCAAGATCGAGGTGGAAGTCTTTCTGCTCGCCCGGCAGGAGCAAGTCAAAGGGGATGCGGCCGCCAACCTGCACCTGCTGACAACATTGCACGTGCCGATCGCAGAAATCCCCGACGCACCTGCTTTTGCCCGTCACAGGCTGCACATGCTGCAAAGCCGGTACTGGATCGATGCTATCTTCGGCACCGGTCTGAATGCGGAAGTGCGCGGCTACTTCAAAGAAGTGATCGAATTCATCAATAGTTTGGGCCGGCCGGTTTTTGCGGTCGATATTCCTTCAGGCGTACACGCCGACAACGGCCAACCCTGCGGTATCTGCATCAAGGCTAACGCCACGGCGACTTTCGGGTATGCCAAGATCGGACACCTGATCTATCCGGGTGCGGATTTGTGCGGGACGATAGATGTGATCGATATCGGCATTCCTGCGCAAACCATCCCGTCAGGGAATTTACCTGTCCATATGCTCAGCGGCCATCACGTTCAATCGCTGGTGCCCCGGCGAACGATCGATAGCCACAAGGGACGCACGGGCCATGTGCTGGTGCTGGCCGCTTCAACCGGCAAAACCGGGGCGGCTGCCATGGCCGCCAATGCGGTTATACGGTCGGGCGGGGGGCTGGTCACGCTCGGGATCCCGCAGACGCTGTTACCGATCGTGGCATCACAGGTGACCGAAGCCATGACCGTGCCGCTGCCGGATGACGGTACGGGCATGTTGACCCCCACAGCCGAGAATACCATCGCGCGCGCCCTGGTGGACAAACGCGTCCTGGCCATCGGGCCGGGCATCGGAACGGCCCCTGCAACCCGCCAACTCGTGCACCATGTCGTGCGGACGTGCAAACTGCCCCTGGTCATCGATGCCGATGGGCTGAATACCCTTGCCGGCCACTTGGCATTGCTTGCCCAACGCGATGCAGCAACCGTGCTCACCCCCCATCCGGGTGAAATGGCGCGTCTGCTCGATTGCAGCGTCGCCGCGGTACAACAGGATCGCCTCGCCGCAGCCCGCGAACTGGCGCGGCTGTCCGCAGCCTGTGTGGTCCTCAAGGGCGCCCGCACGCTGATTTGCGATGCTGACGGACATGTCTGGATCAACACCACCGGCAATCCCGGCATGGCCAGCGGCGGCATGGGCGACGTACTCACCGGTGCCGTTGCCGGATGGCTGGCCCAAGGCTGTTCGCCCGTGCACGCCGCCATCGTTGCCGTCTTCCTGCACGGGTTGGCGGCCGATATGCTCGCTGCGCAAAACCCGTGGGGCTATACGGCGACAGAGGTCATGAACGTCCTGCCGCAGGCATTGTACCGGGTCTTGAAGGAGCCGCCCGCATCGCCGATTCATGGGCCGGTATTGTGAGTTTGCGCATGTGTTGATGCGTTAAATGGTTCGCCGGGGATTAACCAAATTGGTTAAGATGGGTTCATTTGTTGATTTTTTTGATTCGAATCGTTGACGGGTTGCGCTGAATATGATCGAAGTGACTTCGCATAGTCCCGAACAGACGCGGGCATTGGGGCGTTGTTTAGGGCAGCGCTTCGAGAAACAAGGAGCGATCCTGCGACTGTGCGGAGATCTGGGCAGCGGTAAGACCTGTTTTGTGCAAGGATTGGCTCTGGGCTTGGGTGTCCCCGATGCGTATGCCGTCACCAGTCCAACCTATACTCTGATCAACGAATATCCGGGTCGGCTCCCCCTGTATCATATCGATCTATATCGTCTGGCCGATCATGACGATGCCGATGGCATCGGCTTGTACGAGATCTTGGGCTATGAGGCCGTGGTCGCCGTGGAATGGTCCGAACGCCTGCCGGATGAGACATGGCCCGTGCCGAATCTGAAAATCACGTTCACCCTTGCCCACGAAGATTTCCATCTGATCCGCTTAAATGGATGTGGACTTGGAATGGACGATTTGATAAGGGAGGCGGTCGAAAGTTGGGAGGGAAAGATTCAAGGGTAGGTTCCTTGCCCACCATTATTCAATGAAAGCAGATACACTTTATAGGAAATACTATGCCTCTTGTCGTTCAGAAATTCGGCGGCACCTCCGTGGCCAATATCGAACGCATCAGCCGGGTCGCCCAGAGGGTGGCTAAAACCTACGATCAGGGCAATGATGTGATTGTCATTCTGTCGGCCATGTCCGGGGTCACGGACGGCTTGATCGAACTGGCCCATAAGGCGGCCGAAGAACCGGATAAACGCGAATTGGATGCCCTTCTGGCCACCGGCGAGCAGACCACGGCCGCACTGCTGGCGATCATGCTCAAATCGATGGGCTACCAAGCCCAATCGCTGCTGGGCCATCAGGCCGAAGTGGTCACCGACTCCGACTATGGCAACGCGCGCATCCTGGAAATCGGCGCCAAGCGGCTGAAACACTTGATCGATCGAAAAAACATCGTGGTCGTAGCCGGTTTCCAGGGCTATGATATCAAGGGCAACATCACGACGCTGGGGAGAGGCGGATCGGATACATCGGCCGTGGCCATTGCCGCGGCGGTGAATGCCGACGTCTGCGAGATTTTCACCGATGTAGACGGTGTGTATACCGCTGACCCCAACGTGTGTCCCAAGGCGCGCAAGCTCAAAACCATCACCTATGATGAAATGCTCAACATGGCCAGCCTGGGCGCCAAGGTCCTGCAGATCCGTTCGGTCGGTTTTGCTAAAAAATACAATATTCCCGTCCACGTACGGTCATCTTTCAACGAAGAGGAAGGCACCATGGTCGTCAATGAAGATTCGGGCATGGAACAATTGTTGGTTTCCGGTGTGACGCATGACAAGAAGCAAGCCCGCGTAACCCTCATCAAGGTTCCCGATCAGCCTGGTATTGCCGCAAACATCTTCTCCCCCATCTCGGAAGCGGGAATTCTTGTCGATATGATCATTCAGAATACCCGCAAGGGGGGCAAAACCGACATGACTTTCACGGTCCCCAAGGGAGACTTCAAGCGGACCATGGAGATCACCAAAAAAGTCGCCCTGCAGATTGGCGCGGAAGAGGTTCTGGGCGACACCGATATCGCCATGGTATCGGTGGTCGGTGTGGGGATGAAGAACCATTCGGGTGTGGCATCGGTCATGTTCAACACACTGGCCCGTGAAAACATCAATATCTTGATGATCGGCACATCCGAAATCCGCATTTCCTGCGTCATCGAAGAGAAATACACGGAGCTGGCCGTGCGGGTGCTGCATACCGCTTTCGGGCTGGATGCGGAAGAATAATCAGAGTGCATGAAAATCCCACGCTTCAGCCCTGACCACCTTATCTTGATCATTGTACTGGGGTTGGCGATTGTCGGTCTAAGCGCCTGGCGCTACCTGACCCTATGCTGATGCAATGCCGGTCCCTTGCTAAACTATTTTATCAGGATGCGTCGCTGCGCGCGAAGGCATCTCCGATCTCACGCGCTATCCCTTCGGCCGCTGCCACCGGATCGGCCGCATCGCGAATCGGCCGGCCGATCACCAGGTAATCCGCGCCCTGGGCAATGGCCAGCGCTGGTGTCATAATGCGTTGCTGATCGTCCTGCCCGTTGTCGCCAGCCAGTCGGATGCCTGGCGTTACAGCCAGAAACGCTGGGTCGAACCGGGCCTTGATACCGGCGGCTTCGTGCCCCGAACAGACCACACCGCTGCAACCGGCCGCTTGGGCCATAGCGGCCTTGTGCAGCACCAAACGCCCGACATCATCGGCCATTTGCGCGCTATACCCGCTGGTGCGCAGATCCGCGGCTGCAATGCTGGTCAGCACGGTCACGCCCAAAACCCTTACCTTGCCTTGACTGCCCTCCACGGCCGCTTCGAGCATTGCCCGGCTCTCACCGCAATGCACGGTGGTCAGGGCCACGTTGAAATCGGTGATGGCGCGCACAGCGCGCCGGACCGTTTCGGGGATATCGTGCAGTTTGAGATCCAAAAAGATCCCTCCCCTGGCACGCGCACCGATCCATTCCAGCAAAGCCGGGCCGGTTCGTATGAAGAGTTCCAATCCGACTTTGAACATGCCGACATGCGCGTGGAGCAAGGACACCAAGTGACGCGCCTGCTCGGCAGTGGGCACGTCCAGTGGGAAAATAATGTACTCTTTAGGTTGCTTCATGCCATCTCACCTCTTTGGGTCTGGTTTGCGCTGATAAAAACATTTTAGCGGTCAAAATACAATCATCGTATTCAGTGGCCGGAAGGTGTGGCCCCGCGAATGCGAAAGGGTATGTCAGGTACACAACACCCATCCAACGAGGGTGTTCCTAACCGAAATTTTGCGTGTGGCTTGATCACAGAACCGGAACATCGTTCTCGAACCTTGTGTCGCCCCTACAGATGAACGGGATTAGGTTCACCGTGGGGCGTCTCCCCTCGGGTCCGCACCTATGGTGAACGGCAGCTTTTTCGAAACAATAGGGTGAGAAGGCTTAAAGAGCTGAATTTTCCAAATGCGGTTACCCCGGCGCCGGACTGCGCCCATTGACAACGGCATCAATGCGCCCTAAATTGGCGCAAGTCTCACCTCGATATTCCCTGCTGCTCGTGCTGTGCAATAACCCCTTGGCGACCTGTCTGCGGATGCGGAATCAGCACGGTCCACTGTATTCGGCTGCGAAACGGCCGGCCGATATCTTTGTCACCTTTCAGCAGGAGCGCAACATGCCGATGCAACCCTTGCCAATGGCCGAAGCGAATGCTTTGTCGCCATGGCAGCCGGGTGTGTTCAGCCTGAGCATTTACTTCGCCGCCGTCCTGGTGCTGACGATCGTCCTGCTGGCACTGGCGACCTGGCTGGGCGAGCGACGTCCCTCAGTCGAAAAGCTGCGCGCTTACGAAAGCGGCATCATTCCGACCGGCACGGCCCGGCTGCGCCTGCCGGTACCTTTCTTCATGGTGGCCATTTTCTTTCTGATCTTTGACGTGGAAGGCGCCTACATCTTTTCGTGGGCGGTGGCATGCTATGATTTAGGCTGGAAAGGCTGGTCGCAAATCAGCTTTTTCATCGCCGTGCTGATCCTGGGGTTGATCTACATCTGGCGCAAAGGAGGGCTCGAGTGGGGACCGACGTTCAAAAAGCGCTAAGCAACCAAACGGGACAGGCCGCCGACACGTTGATCAACTGGGCGCGCAAAAACAGTCTGTGGCCCATGTTCTTCGGCCTGTCCTGCTGCTTTGTGGAAGAAGCCACCGTCTTTACCGCGCGTTACGATTTGGCGCGTTTTGGCGCCGAAGTACTGCGCCCCTCCCCGCGCCAGGCGGACCTGCTGATCATCTCCGGCACCGTGTTCAAGAAGATCGCGCCGGTCGTGTTGCGTCTGTACGAGCAGATGGCCGAACCCAAGTGGGTCATTTCCATGGGCTCGTGCGCCAATTCCGGCGGTATGTACGATGGCTATAGTGTCGTGCAGGGAGTCAATCAAATACTGCCGGTCGATCTGTACATTCCCGGCTGCCCACCGCGGCCGGAGGCCGTCGAGCAATCCCTGGTGCTGCTGCAGGAAAAAATAAGCGCCGACGAACGCCCTTTCCGGACTGTCTTTCACCTTGGCGGCGGTGCGCAGGGCACCCAGGCACCCATCTTGATCGACGGTCAGACCAAATCGCGCGATCCGCGCGGACCGGGAATGGATGGCACGCCGATTCGGGGCACATCCACACGCCCGCCTTTTTTCAATGACAGCCGCGCCGACGTGATGTGGGCGCCGCCCGCGCACCGCATCCACCTCAACGCCACCCAGCGGGGTATTGTCGATACGCTGACGCAACGTTTCGGGGCTGATGTCACGCCCATCGAACCGACCTCTGACATGCCCGCATTACAGGTGACTGCCGCGCGCCTTCGCGCGGTGCTGCGCTTTCTGAAAGATGACTGCCGGCCGCGCTTCCGCCGGCTGGACGACCTGACCGCGATTGACGAGTCGGCGCGGCGCAACCGCGAGGCCTACCCCGATTTTCACATGGTTTATCACTTGCTGGCATTCGATCCGCCCATGCGCCTGCGCTTGAAGGTCGCCTTGCACGGTGAAAATCCATCGACACCCAGTGTCACGGGCATCTGGCCATCGGCCGCCTGGTATGAACGCGAGGTCTTCGATATGTTCGGCATACGCTTCGAAGGCCACCCGGATCTGCGCCGATTGATCATGCCTGAGGATTGGCAAGGTCATCCCCTGCGCAAGAGCCACCCGGGCCGGGCCACCGAGATGCCGGCCTACACGCTGCAGGATGCGCGCCAGCGCCAGCCGCGCGACGCCGGCGGGTACATCCGGCTGCCGGGTGACCGCGAACAACTCGTCCTGAACCTCGGACCGCATCATGTCAGCACCCACGGCATCATACGGTACATCATCGCTTTGGACGGTGAAGAGATCACCGATATGGATATCGATATCGGCTATCACCACCGCTCGGTAGAGAAAATCGGCGAACGCCAGACTTGGCTGCAGTTCATCCCCTACACGGATCGTGTGGACTACCTGGCCGGCGCGGCCAACAACCTGCCTTATATGCTGGCCATGGAAACGTTGGCCGGCATTCAAGTGCCCGAACGCGCCCAGACCATCCGCATACTGCTCAGTGAATTGTACCGCCTGAGCAGCCATCTGGTCTGGCTGGCGACCATGGCGCATGACCTGGGTGCCATGTCACCCAACTTTTACACCTTTCGCGAACGCGAAATGATCCTCGACATCGTCGAACTGATCACCGGCGGCCGCATGCACGCCTCTTTCTTCCGCCCGGGCGGGGTGGCCCTGGACCTGCCCGCGGGATGGAAAGAGCCTGTCGACCGTTTTTTAGGGCTGTTTCCCAAAGCGCTGGATGAATATGAATCGCTATTGACCAAAAACCCGATCTTCAAAGCCCGCACCCAGGGCATCGGGCGTCTGCGGCGGGACGATGCCATCGAATGGGGGGTGACCGGCGCCAACCTGCGCGCGTGCGGCCTGCAATGGGACCTGCGCAAGGCATTTCCCTATTCCGGGTACCAAAACTTCGACTTCGACGTGCCCACGGCCGACGAAGGCGATTGCTACGCGCGGTACCGGGTGCGCATCGAAGAGATGCGCCAGAGCATGCGCATTATCGCCCAGGCCGCCGAAGGCATGCCGGCCGGCCGCCATGTGACCGAGCAGTACCGCTACACTGTTCCGCGCCGTGCCGATATGCTCAAGGACATTGAAAGCCTGATCCACCATTTTATCAATGTGACCCGCGGACCCAAAATGCCGGTGGGCGAAGCCTACGCGGTCTGCGAAATTCCCAGGGGCGAGCAAGGCTACCACATCGTCAGCGATGGGCTGGGATACGCCTATCGCATGCGCATCCGCGGGCCGGGATTCGCCAATGTGCAGGCCGTCCCGCTGATGGCCCTGGGCGAGAGCATTGCCGATCTGATCGCCATTTTCGGTTCGCTGGACTACATTTTGCCGGATATTGATCGTTAGAAGGAAAACTTAATGCCCCAACTCACCATCGATGACCACCCCATCGAGGTTCCCACTGGGACCAAAGTGATCGCGGCTGCCGAACAGCTGGGGATCATGATTCCGCGCTTTTGCTACCACGCGGCCCTGGGCTCGGTGGGCGCCTGCCGCTTGTGTGCGGTCATGTTCCTGGATGGGCCGGTCAAAGGCCTGCAGATGAGTTGCATGGTCGATGCCCAAGATGGCATGGTGGTGTCGACCACCGATGCAAAAGCCGTCGACTTTCGCCGCCAGGTGATTGAATGGCTGATGCTGCATCATCCGCATGACTGCCCCGTGTGCGACGAAGGCGGCCATTGCCTGTTGCAGGATCATACGGTCTCCAGCGGGCATGCCATCCGGCGTTACCGCGGCGCCAAGCGCACGCACCGCGATCAGTATCTCGGGCCCTTGCTGCAGCATGAGATGAACCGCTGCATCCAATGCTACCGCTGCAGCCGCTATTATCAGGATTTTGCCGGCGCCCGCGATTTAAGTGTGATGCAGATCGGCAACAAAGTCTATTTCGGGCGCGACCGCGACGGCACCTTGCAAAGTCCGTTTGCCGGCAACCTGGCCGATATCTGTCCGACCGGCGTTTTCACCGACAAACCCTCGCGCTACATGGGACGGCGCTGGGATTACGAACGCAGCCCCGCCGTGTGCATCCATTGTTCGCTGGGCTGCAACATCGTGGTCAGCGCCCGTTATCGGGAGGTGGTGCGCCTGGAAGCGCGCTTCAATCCCCACATCAACGGCTATTTCATGTGCGACCGCGGTCGGCATGGATATACCTATACCAGTGCCGCCGGTCGGCCGCGGCAGGCTATTTTTGAGGGCCAACCCGCCGACGTCGACGCGACGCTGCAACACGCCGCCGAGCGCCTGACCAGCATCGCACGGATGCATGGTCTGGCCGCCGTGGCCTGCATTGGTTCACTGCGCAGCAGTGTGGAGGCCCAGGGCGCCCTGGTGCGCCTGTGCAACGCCCAAGGGTGGCCGGCACCGGCCTTTTTTGACGATGATGAACGGCTGGCGGCCGTGCAAACAGCGGTTGCGCAGCAGCATGCCCAGGTGCATGTCAGCCTGCGTGCGGTGGAAAATGCGGATGCCGTGATAGTGGCCGGTTGCGATCCGATAGCCGAAGCTCCCATGCTGGCCCTGGCATTGCGACAGGCGCAGCGCCGCGGCGCGACGATCGTTGTCATAGATCCGCGTCCCATCGAGTTGCCGCTGGCGTTTCAGCATATTCCGCTGGCCGCCGACCAACTGGCCGCCTGCCTTGACGATCTGATCACGCGGGTCGGCACTGTCGCGCACGACCCTGGTGCGCTGGAAACCGGGTCGCCGGCGGATCCCCTGGCGGCGGCGGCAGATCTTCTGGTCCGCAGCCGACGTCCGGTAATTGTATGCGGCACCGATCTGCCCAATGTGGCCGCCATCCGGCAGGCTGGCAAACTCGCCCGGGTGCTGCGTGAAAATCGAGATTCGGGCCTGTTCCATGTGCTTCCTGGGGCCAATGCCTATAGCGCCGCTCTGCTGAACCGTGGCCGAAGCATGGCGCAGGTGGCGGCCGACATCGCCCAGGGCGCCGTCAAAGCCTTGCTTGTGGTGGAAACCGATCCTTTCCACCACCTGCCCAACCGGAAACGGTTGACCGACGCCCTGGCACGCCTGGAACTGCTGGTGACTTTGGATTATCTCGATGGCCCGCATACGCGCAAGGCACACGTTTTTCTGCCTAGCACCACGATCTTCGAAAGTGGCGGCACTTTTATCAATCAGGAAGGACGCGTGCAAAAGACCGCAGGGGCATTGCAGGGCGGCACCGCTTTGCGTCTTGTCAGCAACACGCATCCCCCGCGCCTCTATGGTCAAGGCATTCCGGGCAATCAGCCCATGCCGGCCTGGCTCATGCTTTCCGCCCTGAGCGGCGAGTCGGCCTTCGGATCTTCCGCGGACATCCTGCAGTGGCTGGCTCGCGAGGTCCCCGGCTTTGAAAACCTGAAAGCGGCCCAGCCGCCCACAGGCGAAGACCTCCTGTTGGACTCCGCCGGTCGATCGGAGATTGGGCGACATTGTCTGGATGTTACCAGTGAAAGCCCTCTTAATCCGCCGAATAGCGGGGGGGGCTTACATCTGCTGTCAACCGAGCGGACCTTCGGCAGCGAAGAACTCTCGTGCCGCTCACCGCAACTGATCGAACTCGAATCGACCCCGCAGGCCCGGCTGGCGCCTTCGGAAGCCCGGCGCCTGGCATTGAAAGATGGCGATCGTATCGCCCTTGCGGCGGAAAATGGGTTCTATGAAACCACGCTGAAGGTCGCCGACAACATGGCGGAAGGCACATTGGCCGTGGGGCGCCATTGCCATCCCGATTGGCCGTGGGATGGCCGCCACGCACGCATAGCGGACCGAAGCATAAAGAAAATCGATCAAAGAGAAACGAAAATTAACCCTTAATTGACTTCACACCTTGATTATGTGGATTTTTGGATTCATCGCATTACTCGTCAAAATCGGCCTGGTACTGGGGGGGCTCCTTTTTGTGGCGGCCTATCTGGTTTGGGTCGAGCGCAAACTGCTGGCGCGGCTGCAGGTGCGCCTGGGACCCAACCGCGCCGGAAAATTCGGCCTGCTGCAGCCCATCGCCGATTCGATTAAACTGCTCACCAAGGAAGACATTGTGCCCGAGGCGGCCGACCGTGTGCTCTTTCTGATCGCGCCGGCCATTGTGGCAGTTACGGCACTGCTCATGTTCGCGGTGGTGCCTTTTGGCACGGAACTGCTCATCGCCGGTCAAGTCATCCCCCTGGTGGTCAGCGATCTGAATGTCGGGCTGCTGTATGTCTTCGCGCTCTCGTCGCTGGGGGTTTATGGCGTTGCCTTGGGCGGTTGGGCCTCCAATTCCAAGTTCGCTCTGCTCGGGGGCATTCGAGGGGCCGCCCAGATGATCAGCTATGAACTGGCCCTGGGGCTTTCTTTGGTACCGGTCGTGATGCTGGCGCGTTCGTTCAGCCTCGTGGAGATTGTCAACGCCCAGGCCGATTATCCCTTTGTGCTGGTGCAGCCGGTGTCGTTTATCATCTTCTTTATCGCCGCCATGGCCGAGAGCAAGCGCATCCCCTTCGATCTTCCCGAAGCCGAAAACGAATTGGGCGCCGGTTACCATATGGAATATAGCGGCATGCGCTTCGGGCTCTTTTTTCTCGGCGAATATGTCCACATGCAAATTCTGGGCGCCCTGTTGGCGGTTTTTTTTCTGGGGGGTTGGCGCGGCCCGCTGCTGCCGCCAGTGGTCTGGCTGACGATCAAGATGATCCTGGCGGCCCTGGTCATGGTTTGGATACGCGGAACACTGCCACGCCTGCGCTACGACCAGTTGATGGTGATCGGATGGAAAGTTCTGATACCGGCGGCGTTGATCAACATTGTGATCACCGGGGCGTTTATTGTTTATTAAAGCGACTTTCGGGATTGGCACGTAGTGAGGTGAGCCGGACGTGTGGTCCGCGCCACAGTCAGCCATGAGATTTAGTGAAACTTAGGTGTGCGTAAGGTGTGTGGGCCGCAATGTTTGAGCGCCAGCGAGTTTGCGGCCCGACCCGGAGCACACCTTAGTCTCACTTGAGCCTGGTAGCCTGATAGGGTGGGCATCGCCCACCATTGTCTTGTGTTGATCACCTTTGAGATGGGCCATGTTCGACGTTTTATCGCTATGTTCGATCCGGTGTCTATCCAATCGCTTGGGTGATATCAGTATCAGAAACCGATGATGTTTGTTTTGCGGGGAATAGCGGTGGGCAATGCCCACCCTACATGGGATTGGCACGAGGGAGTTGAGCCGGTGGGTGGTCCGCGTCAGCCATGAGTTTTAGTGAGGTATAAGGTGTGCGCAGCCTGGTAGGGTGGGCATCGCCCACCATTGTCTTGTGTTGATCACCTTTGAGATGGGCCTTGTTCGACGTTTTATCGCTATGTTCGATCCGGTGTCTATCCAATCGCTTGGGTGATATCAGTAGCAGAAACTGATGATGTTTGTTTTGCGGGGAATAGCGGTGGGCAATGCCCACCCTACATGGGATTGGCACGAAGGAGTTGAGCCGGTGGGTGGTCCGCGTCAGCCATGAGTTTTAGTGAGGTAT
>LADR01000084.1 GCA_000961655.1 Desulfatitalea sp. BRH_c12 | reverse complement strand
GCCGGCCAGACGGTGGCCGGACGCGACGGGCGCGCCTGGCTCAACGATGCGCCCGACAGCGTCCTGGCCGCCTTTAACAGCGATGGGCGCGATATCCCCCTGGACTGGGAGCACGCCACCGAACTGCTGGCGCCCAAGGGGCACCCCGCCCCGGCCGCGGCCTGGGGCAAGGCCTTGCAGCTGCGCGACGGCGGCGCCATCTGGGGCCAGTTTGAATGGACCGAGCGCGGCCGCGCCTCGGTGGCCAACCGCGAATACCGCTACATCAGCCCGGTGTTTATCTACGAAACCGCCACCGGCCGCATCCGGCGCATCAGTTCGGTGGCCCTGACCAACAAACCCAATTTGAAGATCAAAGCCCTGAACCATCAACAATCACCCGATCAAGGAGAACACGCCATGACATGGAAAGAGCTGCTGGCCCTGCTGGGCCTGGCCGAAACGGACACCGAAGCGCAGGCGATCAACGCCGTCAAAAAGCTGCAGGGCGATCTGCAAACGGCCCTCAACCGCGCCGACACGCCCAGCCTCGACAAGTTCGTGCCGCGCGCCGATTACGACGCCGCCGTAGCGCGCGCCACCAACGCCGAGACCGTGCTGCAAACCAAAACCGCCGCCGAGCTGGACAGCGCCATCGACAGCGAAGTGTCCGCCGCCCTGGCCGCGGGCAAGATCACCCCGGCCACCGCCGAATACCACAAGGCCAACTGCCGCGCCGAGGGCGGTCTGGATCGCTTCCGCGCCTTTGTGGCCGCAGCGCCGGTCGTGGGCGATGCCTCGGGCCTGGACGGCAAACGCCCCGCCGAGGGCAGCGCCTTAAATGCCGAGGAGACCCAGGTGATCGCGATGCTGGGCCTGACCGTCGACGAATACAAAAAGTACAACCCGGCGCAGTAGGGCCCCACCGGCCGGGCGGCAAAACAATTCGGGATCCACTTTCATCAAAATTTAAGCAGCAGGAGAAAACCAAATGGCTTTAACAGCAGACAGAGACACCATCAAACGCGCCGGCCAGCTCACCAGCTACCCGGTGGAAGTCGGCGTGCGGATTTTTGCCGGCGCCCTGGTCGTCATCGATCCGGCCACCGGCTTTGCCCGTCCGGCGCGCACCGCCGTTGGCGACATGGCCGTGGGCCGCGCCAGCGAAGAGGCCGACAATACCGCCGGCCTGGCCGGCGCGATCAACGTCACGGTCGAACACGGCACGTTCCGCTACGGCAACCTGGCGGCCGATCTGGTCACCCTGGCCGATGTGGGCGCCGATTGCTTCATCGTCGATGATGAAGATGTCGCGCGCACCAACGGCGGCGCCACGCGCAGCCGCGCCGGCGTCGTCATGGACGTCGACGCCCTGGGCGTGTGGGTCAAAATTCAACCGAGCACATAGCGTGCGCTGCCCTTAGCAGGCCTATCCCCCTTGCATGGACAAGCGCTTACCATCACTTAACCAACCAACAGGAGTGACCCATGATTATCAATAGCGGCAATCTTGCCATTTTGTTCCGCGCTTTCAAGGCCAGTTTCCAGCGCGCCTTTGACGCTGCGCCCTCGCAGTGGGCCAGAATCGCCACGCGCGTGCCTTCGACCACATCGGTCAACGATTACGGCTGGCTGGGCCAGATCCCGGGCATGCGCGAGTGGATCGGCGACCGGTTCATCAACAACCTGAGCCAGCACGACTACAGCATCCGCAACCGCTCGTTTGAAAACACGGTCGGCGTGGATCGCGACAAGATCGATGACGACCAGTACGGCATTTACGCGCCCATGTTCGAAATGCTCGGCCAAACGGCCAGAGAGCATCCGGACATTCTGGTCTTCGGCCTGCTGGCCGCCGGCGGCACCACGTTGTGCTATGACGGCCAGCCCTTTTTCAGCCTGACCCATCCGGTGATCAATGCCGCCGGCGCCGTGGCCAACGTGGCCAACATGATCGCCGGGGCCAACACCGCCTGGTACCTGCTCGACACCCGCCGGCCGCTCAAGCCGCTGATCTTCCAGGACCGCAAGGCGGCCAATTTCGTATCGCTGCAGGACGAAAAAGACGAGAACGTGTTTTTCCGCAAAGAGTACATCTACGGCGTGGACATGCGCTGCAACGTGGGTTTTGGATTCTGGCAGATGGCGTTGCGCAGCCAGGCGGCCTTGGATGCGCCCGGTTTTGCCGCGGCCAAATTGGCCCTGTCCTCGATGACCAAAGACTACGGCCAGCCGCTGGGCGTGCAGCCCAACTTGCTGGTGTGCGGACCGTCCAACGAGGCGGCCGCCAAGGCCGTGCTGAACGCCGAGTACCTGATCGGCGGCGGCTCGAACATCAACTACAAGGCGGTCGATCTGCTGGTCGTACCCTGGCTACCCTAAAAAATAGTCTAAACAGGTATCGGTCACGTGCTCCTCCCCTGGGGCCCTCTGCCAAGGACCCCAGGGGTTTTAACCAACCAACTGAAAGTGAAGGGATAAGAGATCATGCCGATTCGTATCGCCGCCCGACAAGCCGGTTACTGCCGCTGCAACACCGTGTTTGCCACCGCGCCCGCCGTGTACCCTGACGGCCATTTCGACCCGCGCCAGCTTCAGATCCTGAAAGCCGATCCGAACCTGGTGGTCACCAGCGCAGCGCCGGCCACAAAAAACGAAGATGCCGCCGATGCGGCCGCGGATCAGATGCGCAGCGACATCGAGCGCACCATGACGGTCGCCAAACTGCGCGAGGAGCTGGGCAAGATGGATGTGCCGATCCCCGACGGCGCCAAAAAGGCCGACCTGATCGATCTGATCATGGCCGTCACCGCACAAGCACCTGACGAGGCATAGGCCTATGTACGCCACCGAGCAGGACATCATTGACCGCTACAGCGCCGAGCAGCTGCTGATCACCTTCGATCGCGACGCCTCCGGCGCCGTGGATCCGGATGCGGTCGCGCGCGCCCTGGCCGATGCCTCCGACGAAATCGACGGCTATCTGTCCGGGAGATATCGTCTGCCGCTGGCGGTACCGCCGCGCATCCTGACCTTCATGGCCGTGGACATTGCCTTGTACAAAGGCAGCGTCGAAACCACGGTCACCGAGGAGCGGCGCACGCGCTACAAGGATGCGATCGCATTTTTGACGCGCGTGGCCAAAGGCGAAATCCAGCTGTTTTCAGATGACCCCAACGCCCCGCAAGGCGGCAGCGGGGCCAGTTTCAGCGCCGATGGCCGCCTTTTCACGCGCGCTGGCATGGGAGGGCTGCGATGAGCGTCGGCCTGACCTACGATCTGTCCGTCATCGACCGCCTGAGAGATCGCATCGATGCGCTGGCCGATGTCGACCGCCGCCAGCTGCTGGAGGTTGTCGGCGCCACGGTCGAGTCCCAGACGCGCCGGCGCATCGAAGAGGACAAGGCCGCACCGGACGGCAGCGCCTGGCAGGAATGGTCGTCGCGGTACAAAGACAGCCGTCACGGCGGCCACAAGCTGCTCGAAGGCGAAGGCGACCTGCTCGATAGCATCAACTATGTAGTATCCGACGACCAGGTCGAAGTGGGCTCAAATCTGGTCTATGCCGGCATTCACCAGTTTGGATCAAGCGACCCGGTAAAGGTGCCCGCCCATCAGCGCCGTATCAAACAAGCCTTCGGACGAGTTCTCTCTTTCCCGGTATGGGCCAATGTCGGGCCCTACTCTTTTTCGCAAAACATTCCCGAACGTCCCTATCTGGGGACCTCCGCTGACGACGAGGCCGAGCTCGAAGCGGTGGTCGACGACTTTTTGCGCGAGGTGCTGCCGTGATCCTGATCGATTTGCGTGATGCCATTATCGCCGCCATCCAGACCGCAGCCCCGGCGCTCAAAGAAGTCAAGCCGCACGGCGGGCGCTTTTCCCTGGAAGAGCTTAAAAGCGCCGCCGCGCGCAGCCCTTCGGTGCGCGTGGCCTGCCTGGGCCTGTCGCGTATCGAACCGGGGGCCAGCTGCGTGCAGGCCACCGTGAGCTGGGGCGCATTCGTGATTGCCGCAGACCAGATCCAACTGACCCGCGATGCGGCCGTGCTGGGCATTGTGGCCGCATTGGCGCCGATCATCGCCCTTAACAGCTTCGGGCTGGACGATCAGGTCGACAGCGCCCGCGACGTGCGCGGCGACAATCTGTTTTCGCGCGCCATCGATCGACAGGGTGTCGCGATGTGGGCGCTGACCTGGCGCCATACGGTCGACCTGAACCCGGTGGATATTGCCACCTTGGATGACTTTTTACGCGCGGTGGCCACTTGGACCCTCGCTGGTGGATCAGACGGGCCGCAGGACGAGCAATCCCTGCCACTGGAAGATACCGCCGGCGAACCGCTACAGGATGAGGCGCCCTCGCGGCCGCCTGCGCCTACCGATACAATCGAACTTGAAGGAGACACCCTATGACCATTGCCACCTTGTTCCTGAAGCCGGCCGACGGCCGCCAGGTGCGCGACCCGCACACCCGCGCGCCGCTGTCGCCCGACGGCGAAGTTAAACCCGACAACTCGTACTGGCGCCGCCGCCTGCGCGATGGCGACGTGCTGTGCGTCCAGAAAGGCGGTGATGACCGATGATGTCTTTCAACACGATACCGAGCAATCTGCGCGTGCCACTGGCCTATATGGAATTTGACAACACGCGCGCCGTGGTCGGAACCCCGGGCATGCCCTATAAAATTTTGGTCCTGGGACAGATGCTTGCGGCCGGATCAGCCGCCGCTGCCGTGCCGGTGCAGGTGACATCATCCGGCCAGGCCGAGCAGCTTTTCGGCCGCGGCTCGATGTTGGCCGCCATGTTCGCAGTGCTCAAGGCCGGCAACCGGTATACCGAAAGCTGGGCCATCCCCTTGGCCGACGCTGTCGCCGGCGTGGCCGCCACCGGCACCATCACTTTAACCGGCGTGCCTACCTGGGCTGGCGTGCTCAATCTCTACATCGCCGGCAAGCGTGTGCGCATCACTGTAACCGCCGCTCAGGCCTTGGCCGACATCGCCACGGCCCTGGCCGCCGCCATCAACGCCGATACCAGCCTGCCGGTCACGGCCGTCGCCGCCCTGGGGGTAGTGACCCTGACTGCCCGCAACAAGGGCGAGTGCGGCAACGACATCGATGTGCGGGTCAATTACTACCAGGGCGAAGTGCTGCCTACCGGGCTGACCGTCACCATCGTGGCGATGGCCACTGGCGCAGCCAATCCGGACGTTTCAGATGCGATCGCGGCGATGGGCGATGAATGGTATCAGGCCATCATCATGCCCTGGACCGACGGGGCCAACATGACCGCCCTGGAGACCGAACTGGCCGACCGCTTCGCAGGCATGCGTCATATCGACGGAATTGCCTACGCGGCATACCGCGGCACGCACAGCGTCACCGGAACCTACAGCGACACGCGCAATTCTCCGCACGTCACCTGCATGGGCACGGGCATCAGCCCCATGCCGGCCTACCTGTGGGCCGCCGCTTACGGCGCCCAGGCAGCCGCATCCTTTAGCATCGATCCGGCCCGGCCGCTGCAGACCCTGGTCATGCCCGGGATCCTGCCGCCGTCCGAAAGTGTGCGCTGGACCCTGGAAGAGCGCAACCTGCTTTTATTTGACGGCATCGCCACACATTTTGTCGATGACGGCGGCCAGGTGCGCATCGAGCACGAAATCACCATGTACCAAACCAACGCTTTCGGCGTGGAAGACCCCAGTTTTCTGGATGCCACTACGCCGGCGACTCTGATGTACCTGCGTTACGCCTGGCGGGCACGCATGGCCCAGAAGTTTCCCCGCCACAAGCTGGCCGATGACGGCACCAAATTCGGACCCGGCCAGGCCATTGTCACCCCTTCCACTCTGCGCGCCGAGACCATCGCTCTGGCCAGGGAGTGGGAGCAGGCCGGACTGGTGGAAAATCTGGAGCAGTTCAAACAGGATCTGATCGTCGAACGCAATGCCAATGACCGCAACCGCGTCGACTTTTTGGTACCGCCCGATCTGGTCAACCAGTTGCGAATCATGGCCGCCCAGATGCAGTTCATACTGTAATTTCCGGGCACGGTTCGCCGTGCCCCTTATCGACTTTTAGGGGAGCAAACCATCATGGCTAAAAAATTAGGCAAGGCCATCATCAAAGTGGACGGCAAGGTGCTCGAAACCTTACCCGGCGCCAAGTTGGACATCGGCGGCGATGAACGCACCACGGTTGTCGGCGCCAATAGCGTGCAGGGCTATTTCGAAACGCCCAAGCCCAGCAAAACCGAATGCGAGGTCACCGTGGGCAAGGCCACGCGCCTGGCCGAGATGCGCGGTTGGGACAATGTCACTGTCTCGTTTGAATGCGACACCGGCCAGCAATACGTGGTGCAGGGCGCCTGGCTCACCAATACGCCCGAAATGACCGCCAGCGAAGGCGGACGCGTGCCGTTGGTCCTGGAAGGACCCCCAGCCGAGGAGATGATCTAAATGGCCACCGTCAAAGTTGTTTTGAAAACAGGCCTGACGATCGGCGAGGCCGTGCATCTGGAGGCCGAGATCCGCGAGGCCAGCGCCGGCGACCTGATCGAGGCCACCGACGAATCGGAAAAGGTCATCAAAACGCCCGACGGCTATCAGTTGATTGCAAGCCCGACCCTAGTCGGGCTCAATGTGCTGCGCCGCCAGATCGTGCGCGTGGGCGACTACGCGGGCCCGCTGAGCATCGCCGAGCTTAAAAAACTGTCGTCCGCCGATCTGTCTTTGCTGCAGGAATCGGCCGAGCAACTGGAAACGGCCAGCCTGGCGGGACTTGCCGCGCGGGGGTGTGATTAAGCAGGTCGCCAAAGAAGCCGTGGCCAACGGCCTGCTGGTGATGGCCACCCGAACCGGATTTACCTGCACGGAAATACTCGGCCTGCCTTTCAGCCGTTTTATTGCCAACGTGCGGGCCTTTTTACCGAAAGATAGTTAAATGGGCGATTTGAAAACCTCCATCATCCTGGACCTGTCCGGCAACCTGCAAAACAGGGCCCGCCAGATGACCGGCAGCTTGAACCAACTGGGCCGCCAGGGCTCTGCCAGCATGCGACTGCTGGGCAGGGGCGTGGCCCTTGCCGGCAGAGGGTTGGATCGCATGGGCAATCGCTACATGGCCCTGATTACCGGCGCCGCCGGCGTGGGGGCCGCCCGGCAAGTGGCCAACCTGGAAAACCGCTTCACCCGCTTGGGTATTCAGGCCAACCGCAGCACCGAAGATATGGATGCGCTGAAAAAGAAGATCTTCGAGACGGCCAAGGCGCCTGAAATCCGCGTCGATCCTGGCCAGATCACGTCGGCGATCGAGGAGATCATCGAAAAGACAGGTGATTTGAAGTTTGCCGAAGCCAATATCCGCAATATCGGATTGGCCCTGCAGGCCACCGGCGCCGATGGCGCTGCGATCGGCGGCATCTTAGCCGAATTCCAGAAAATGGGCTTAAGCGGCCGCCAGGCTTTTGAGGCGCTGGACATACTGACCGTGCAGGGCAAGGAAGGGGCCTTTACGCTGCAGAATCTGGCCGCTTTAGGCCCGCGCGTGGTCACCGCCTACACGGCGATGGGCCGCACGGGCGTGCCGGCCATCCGCGAAATGGGTGCGGCCCTGCAGGTTATCCGCCAGGGCACCGGATCGTCTGAAATGGCGGCCACCGCATTCGAGGCTTTGCTGCGCACCCTGGGCGATGCGGACAAGTTAAAGTTGCTGCAAAGAGGCGGCATAACTGTTTTTGAGCCCGGATCGACGACGACCATGCGAGCGCTGCCGGCCATCATGGAAGATATCATCAAAAAAACAAACGGCAGCAAGATTGCGCTGTCCAAAGTATTCGACGCCGAGGCCATCCGAGCGTTCAACGCGGCCGCCGGCGAGTTCCAACGCACCGGCAAGGTCGAAAGCCTGCAACGCTTTTATCAGGTTCAGGCCGATGGCAGCACGATCACGCGCGATTCGATTCGCGGGGCAAAGACTTTCAATGCCGCTTTAACAAACCTTTACACCGTTTGGCAGCAGTTCGCCGACAATGAGCTGACCGAGCCGATCAAGCGCCTGACCGAGTACCTTGATGGCCTCAAGCCTGGCACGGTCGAGCGCTGGCTGGAAATGGGCAAGAACATCGCCATGATCACCGGCGGGCTGATCGTTGCCCGCAAGATGTTTACCGGCGGCCAAGCTGTGATGGGCATGTTCGGCAAGGGCGGCAAAGGCGGCGCGGGCGTCCCGGGAATGGGCGGCGCCGGCGTGGTGCCCGTGTATGTCGTCAACAAGCAGATGTCGATGCTCAACGATGGCTCAGGGTTTGGCACCGGCCTGGGCGGCGGCAACCAACCCATCAAAAAAAGCGGCGCTGCGATCGCCGGCGCCGCCAGGAAGGTGGGCACCGCGACCGTGGTCGCTCCGGCCGCATACGCGGTCGGCACGATACTGCAAGAAATCAACGGCGCCATCGTCGATAAGATCACCGGCGGGCGTTACTCGGGCGCCGGCTGGATGGGCGATGCGATGTTCGATTTCACCCACACCGATGATGGCCGCTGGCGCGTGGAGGCCCTGATGGAGGCTCTGTTGAACAAGAAAAACGAACCGGCCGAGTTGAAAATCGCCATCGAAAGCGACGGCCGCCCCCGCGTAACGAGCATGAAGCCGGGCAGCAATCTGGATATGGATGTCGATGCAGGCCGCACAATGGTGACCCCATGACCTGGAAGGAAAAAGTACTGCCCGGCGCGTTTCGCAATGTGCCCTTTGTCATCGAATCAGCCGACGGCGAGATCGGCCGGCGCGTGGCCCTGCACGAATATCCCCAGCGCGACAAGCCCTATGCCGAAGATATGGGCCGCAAAAGCCGGCGCTATTCATTGGATATCTTCGTTCTGGGCGCCGATTACATGACTCAGCGCGATCGGATGATCGGCGCGCTGGAAGCACCCGGACCTGGGATCCTGGACCATCCCTACCTGGGGCCGATGACAGTCACGGTTTTAGAGGCGCGCGGCCCGCGCGAAAGCACCCGCGAAGGGGGCATGGCGCGCTTTTCGGTGACTTTTGTCGAGTCCGGAGAGGCCGTATTTCCCAGCGCGGCTACCGACACGGCCGCGATCGTCGCCGGCAAGGCCGATCTTTCGGCCGAAATGATCAAGGCTCAGTTCGCGCGTAGCTTTGATGCCACCGGTCGGCCGGAATTTATCGCCGTCGCTGCCCAAACCCTGGTCGGTCAGGTCGCCGACAAACTGGATGCCGTGCGCAAACTGGCCCCCGGCGTGCCGGCTCAAATCGATGCCTTTGTGGTCGATTTGCAAAAAATATCGGCCACGGTTGAATCCTTGATTCGCACCCCGGCCGATCTGGGCGCGCAAATATACGGCCTGATCGCCGATGTGGCCCTGCTGCCCGATCGCCCCTCGCGCGCCATCGCCGCCTACCGTCAGTTGTGGGACGCGCTGTCCGGATCACCGGCCATTGCGCGCACGACCGCAAGCCGCACCCGCCAGGCAGACAATCAGCAGGCCATTACCGACTTGGTGCGGCGTGCGGCCACCGTTGAGGCCGTGCGCACCGCATCGACGCTGACGTTCGACAGTGCCGACGATGCCACAGCCCTGCGCGATGAACTGGCCGATCGCCTGGACGTTGCCTCCGACACGGCCGACGATGACACCTACCGCGTGCTGACCGATTTGCGCGCGGCCCTGGTGCGCGACATGGCCGCGCGTGGCGCCAATCTGGCGCGCGTGGTGCGTTTTACGCCCACGGCGACGCTTCCGGCCCTGGTGCTGGCGCACAGGCTGTATGACGATCCTGGCCGCGCTGACGAAATCGTGACCCGCAACCGCATCCGCCACCCCGGCGAGATCACCGGCGGCAGCGGCCTGGAGGTGCTGACCGATGCCTGATGTGCGCCTGACAGTAAATGATGCGGTATATGGCGGCTGGCAAGAAGTTCTGATCCGGCGCGGCATCGAGCAGGTCGCCGGCACGTTTGAGCTGACCGTGACCAACCGCTGGGCCGGGCAAAGCCGCATGTGGCCGATCAGACATGGCGAGCAGTGCACCCTGACGGCCGACGGCGCCGTGCTGATCAAGGGCTACGTCGATGATGTGCTGCCGATGTTCGATGCCAACCAGCACGCGGTAACGGTCGTGGGCCGCGATAAAACAGGTGATCTGGTTGATTGCAGCGCCATTGTGCAAAGCGGCGAGTGGCGCAACCGCACCTTGTTGCAGGTGGCACAGGACATCGCCCGGCCGTTTGATATCTCCGTACGCGCCGAGACAGCAGTCGGTCCGGCCTTTAAAAGCGCGGCGCTCCAGGAAGGCGAAACGGCCTTTGAAGCCCTGGAACGCGCGGCCCGCATGCGTGGCGTTTTACTTCTTTCCGATGCGCACGGCGACCTGGTCATCGCCCGCGCCGGCGCGCAACGCATCAAAACGGCCCTGGTGCAAGGCGATAATGTCAAGGGCGGCCGCGGCACGTTCTCGATGCGCAACCGCTACCGGGACTATATCTGCAAGGGACAAAACGTAGGTTTTGACACCAGCACCCCCGAGCACAATGCCGGGCCCCAGGGCAAGGCCGCGGACGCAGGCGTGACGCGCTACCGTCCGCTGGTGATCATCGCCGAGGATATCGGCGATACCCAGGGTCTCAAAGAGCGCGCCGTGTGGGAGGCCGCCGTGCGCATGGGCCGCAGCGCCCGGCCGGTCCTCACAGTGCAGGGCTGGCAGCATGCCGATGGGTTGTGGCTGCCCAACTTTATCGTGCCCGTGCGTTGTCCGTATCTGTATCTGGATCAGGACATGCTGATTGTGTCGGTCACCTATACGATCAACGAGCGCGGCACGCAGGCCGAGATCGAGCTGTGCCGGCCGGAGGCCTTCAAACTGCTGCCGGTGCCCGAAAAAGAGGGAGGGTTCGGATTTTGAGCATGACCCGTCTGATATCCAAGGTCACCGCGCCCATTACGCGCCGCGTGCGCCTTCTTGCTCGCCGGGCGGTGGTCAAGCTGGTCTACGATGACCCCAAAATGCAGGATCTGCAGCTGGCCATCTTTGCCGGCGAGGTGCGTGACCGCGTGGAACGCTTCCAGGACTATGGTTTCACTTCTCACCCGCACACGGGCGCCGAGGCCATCGTGCTGGCCCTGGGCGGCAGTTCCGATCATTCGGTGGCCATCAAGGTCGATGATCGCCGCTACCGTCTGACCGCCCTGGCTGCCGGTGAAGTCGCCCTCTATACCGATGAGGGAGACACGATCGTGTTCAAGCGCGGCAAAATCATCGATATCAGCACTGACACGCTGCGCATCAACGCGGCCACGCTATGCGAGATCAACACGGCCAACATGCAGATCAACGCCAGCGCCGGCGTAACGGCCGCCACGCCGCAACTACTGGCCACCGGCGACATCAAGGACCGTTCGGCCAGCGGCGGTGCCACGATGGCCAATGCGCGCACGGTCTTTAACGGACACGACCATCCGGGTGACTCGGGCGGCACGACCGGCACCCCCAACCAGCAGATGTGATTCATGGGCGATTTGGCACTGACATACAGTAACGGCAGTATCGATCTGGACCTGGGCGACGGCGGTACGGCAATTGACAACACGCTGCGCACGGCCGCGATCATCAGCTTGTTTTCCGACCGGCGCGCCGAACCAGATGACCCGCTGCCCGATAGCGGCGACGACCGGCGCGGCTGGTGGGGCGATATCTACCCCGAAGCCGAGGGCGATCGCATCGGCTCGCGTCTGTGGCTTTTGGCGCGCGAAAAGCAGATGCCGCAAGTGTTACGCCGTGCCGAAACGTACGCCCGGCAAGCGTTGCAGTGGCTGATAGAAGACAATGTGGCCAGCGCCGTGACCGTGACCGCAAGTTTCGTTCAAAGCGGCGCGTTGAGCCTGCACATCCGCATCGCCACGACCTACGAGAACGCGATGGCGCTGACGGTTTTGGTGCCCGCGCAGGGTTCCGAACTCATTGACGAGGCTGGCGGCATCATCCTCGACGAATCCGGCGCCGCGTTGCTGGAGTGACCCAGGAGGAAAAGTAAATGGCATTTGACCGCCCTGACCTAAAAACACTGATTGCGCGAACCACCACCGATATCGACAGCCGCTTTGCGGGTACCTACAACACGTTGCGCCGCCGGGCGACGGCCGTGTTCGCCCGCGTATTAGCCGGCCTGGCTCATGGACTGTACGGTTACATCGACTGGACATCGCGCCAGATCCTGCCCGACACGCAAGACGAGGAGGCGCTGCTGCGATTCGGCGCCATGCTCGGGGTCACCCGCAAGGGGCAGGCCCGCGCGGCCGGAACCATCACATTCAGCGGCGTCGACGGCCAGATCATCTCATCTGGCACCGTGCTGCAGCGCTCTGACGGCATCGAGTATGCTACCGGCGCAGATGTCACCATCGTCGCCGGGACCGCCTCGGTGACGGTCACGGCCGCAGAGGCCGGGGTTATCGCCAACACGGACGCCGGCACGTCCCTGGCGCTGGTGTCGCCTATCGACGGCGTCAATCTGCAATCTGCGGTCGCTGCCGGCGGCTTGACGGGCGGTCTGGATATCGAGTCGCTCGACGCCTATCGCCAGCGTGTGCTTACGCGCACCGGAACCAACATTACCGGCGCCAACGCGGCCGTATACCGCCAGTGGGCCACAGAGGTCAGCGCCGTCACGCGCGCCTGGGTCTACGAGCAGACTCCGGCCGCCGGATCCGTGACCGTGCTGTTCGTGTGCGATGACTTGCCTGTCATTATCCCGGATGCGGCCAAAATCACCGAGGTGGCCGACTATTTGGAAGAACACTTCGACCCGCTCACGGGGTATCTTATCGGCCGTCCGGTCAACGCCACCTTGATTGTCGCAGCTCCAGCCGCTCAAGCCATTGATTTCACGATTCTGCCCAGCCCCAATACCGCAGCCGTGCGCGCCGCCATTGCCGCCGAGTTGGCCGACATGCTGCGCCGCGACAGCGTGCCGGGCGGAACGATCCTGCTTTCACACATCCGCGAGGCCATCAGCATTTCAGCCGGCGAAAACGACTACACGCTCACTGCGCCAGCGGCCAACGTCGTTTGCTCGGACGGCACGATCGCCACGATGGGAGTCATCACATGGGCCTGATCCTGACCGAGCGCTACGTCGCGCAGTTAAAGGCGTTGCTGCCGCTGGGCAGTGCCTGGACACGCGATATAGGCAGTAATTTGCACCGTTTCCTGGAAGGCGTGGCGGTCGAGGCCGCGCGCATCCACGATCGCGCAGACGACCTGCGCGCCGAAATGGATCCGGGCCGCTGCACCGAGTTGCTCACTGAATGGGAGGCCGTGTGGGGCCTGCCATCGGCCTGCACCGGGCCGCTGGCCACCCTGGGCGCGCGCC
>LADR01000066.1 GCA_000961655.1 Desulfatitalea sp. BRH_c12 | reverse complement strand
CAGCATGCCTGGCAATCAGGGGTGCGGGAGAATATGGCCCCGCCATTTATGCATGACCCGAATTCAGTGGGTCGCGCGGGCGACCGCCGGTCGCCCCTACAACGGGCACCGTGGTTATCAAGGGTGTTCATTCGACCCTGGGATCAACCGATCATCGACGCACCGGGCGAACACAAGGTTCGCCCATAATAATAAAACGATGCCCAGTGCCAAAAAAAAGAGCGCCTTTCTGCCGGACCTTACGCGATCACTTTTCGTCGTGTCTCGCAGGGACTTCCACCTGTAGGGGCGACCGGCGGTCGCCCGGTGCGGGTGCAAAGACAGCATGCCTGGCAATCAGGGGTGCGGGAGAATATGGCCCCGCCATTTATGCATGACCCGAATTCAGTGGGTCGCGCGGGCGACCGCCGGTCGCCCCTACAACGGGCACCGTGGTTATCAAGGGTGTTCATTCGACCCTGGGATCAACCGATCATCTACGCACCGGGCGAACACAAGGTTCGCCCCTACAGGGAAAACGGGGGACCGTGCCGTCCACCCTAAGGGTCACCAGGGTAAACCGCACGCACCAGCATTGATTTGACCAGGGTTGATTCATTTTTTAATGGTGTTAGTTTGATGTATTCTATTTTCGAGGACAATCGATGAGTGAGCAACAACAGCCCGAAGTCATTGAAAAAGTAAAAGAGAGCACCGAAGAGCGGACCCAGGAGCCGCCCATGTACCGGGTGCTTTTGTATAATGACGATTACACCACCAAAGAGTTCGTGGTGGAAATCCTGGTGCATGTTTTCCACAAAACCGCCACCGAGGCTACGGAACTGATGTGGCAGGTACATCGCAAGGGCCGCGGCGTTGCCGGCGTATTCGCCCGCGAAATCGCCGAAACCAAGGTTGCCACCGTTACCACCATTGCCCGTGAAAACGGCTTTCCCCTCAAAGTCACCATGGAACCCGACTAGGCCCCGCTCGTTCAGCCCCACCGAGACTTTGCCAATAGGCAATGCACCCGACGCTATATTCTCCCGCACTGATTTTAATTGCCAACGGAGAAAAGGACCATGCGCCTGCTGATAAAATTGTCAATCAGAAGGTTGTGATTAATCGCACATCCAAAAATTGCGTGCGCGCTCGGCAGTTAATTCCGGAGCTGAAAAAGTGGCCATATCACCCAGCATTACTTCGAACCCGGTAAAGTCACTGCGTACCCAGGGGGCGTAATTGGCGCGAACGGTGAGGATCACCCGAAGCTCCAAATTATCCGAACCGTCCTCTAAGAAGAGCAGGCCTAAATTGTAGCCATTGCGACCGAGGCTGCGGTAGAATTTTTGGGCGTTCAAAACGCCTTGAGCCAAGGCGGACCATTGACCTTCCGAGGCTTCACGCAAAGAGGTGACACCGGGCAAAATACCCCAGATTTCATAAAAACCTTCGGGCGCAAAAGCGGCCAGCCAATGCCATGGGCCTGTAGCGCCGATATAGCGCTGATTAGCTTGCTTCTCCAGGAAAAGGTAGTTGCTGAATAAGCGTGAGCCGAATTTACGACGGTGTTCGGCAGCACGGGATTTCAAGAAACGCTGGTAATTCGCTGGAATGCGGTCTGCTTGCACTTGTAGATGAGGATGGAGCAGCGATCCGCCGGCAGATGGCAGATGGTTTTGGGTGATGGCCATGTAAACGGCCGCAGGATCGTGGGCCAACACTCGCAGCAGGTAGCCCTGGCAGTTTAGGAAGCTGTCGGTGTAGGATTGCAGATGGGCCGAGCCGATCTCAACAAAATGCTCATCATCGAAAAGACTGACACCTGAATACCGTCCATAGGGAAAAAGGTTGGGGAAAAGCGTCGAGTTCCCTCGAGTCATGCGCCCTTGCGGACACAACTCAGGCGTAAGCTGTGGTGTATGCGTCGCGAGCAGCGCCTGGCAGAAGGGACAAGTGGCATGGTCCCCAGCAAAGGGGGGCGGCTCCGGCAGAGATTCCGTGCCGGGTTCGCGCTCTTCTCCGCGGCTGTAAGTGATTCTGCATGTGCGGCCTGTGATCGGATTGGTGCGAGCTTCGATGGGGCGGTCGGTAATTCTTCCGTCGGGCAACACGATTCGTGAATAATATGTTTCCTGGCTAAATTGAAGCATGGACCCCTTTCTTTACGCAGATTCACCAAAGCCGGTGCGCAGCAAAGAATCTCGGCTGATCATCCCCTTGAAGTTGCCGTCGGCATCGACTACCGGCAAACGTTTAAGTCCCTTGTCGATCATCAAGACGATAGCCTCTTCGATAAGCATTTTTTCCTCAACCGTAATCAATTTGGTGGTCATGACCGCTCCAGCAGTGATTTCAGACAAGCATTTTTGCAAGTCGGTCTCGCACACATCCTGCTTTGAGGGCTTTTTGAATTTTGCCAACAGGTGCCATATGCCCGACTCCTCCTGTTTGAAATAACGCAGCAAATCACGATCCGATATCAATCCGAGCAGCTTGCCCCGGGCATCGACCACGGCGACTCTTTGGATATCGTTGCGGTCGATAAGCCGGATAACCTCGTCCAGGCTGGTTTCGGCAGAAATGGTGTGGGTGTCCCGGCGCAGGATGTCACGCACATACTTAAGGTGCCTCACTTCGATCTTTTGCGCTCGAAACGCTTTCCAATCCGGCGCCTCACGCATGACTGTGCGAAAGATGTCCAACCTGGACAACATGCCTGCCAATTGGCCATTTTCATCCACGACCGGGAGTCTTTTGACGTCCTTGCCCAGCATCAATTCCACGGCCTCGGTCAGCGTTCGATCCGCAGCGATTCCGATCGCCGGAGCAGTCATGGCCTCGGCCGCATGGCGGGAGGCCAAATGATCTAAAGTGGATTCCCGGCGGTTCCGGTCGGATTCCGCCAGCAGCCCAAGACGCAGGGGCAGCCCGCCCTTTCTGATCCTTTCGTAGCAACCGGCAACGCCTCGGGTAACGATACAGCGCGCGGCGATTTTCAATTCACGCACATACTGAAGGACGGCATCTACGACTGATTTTCTGCGGTAGCGCGCCTCTTCGCTAGTAAAAATCTCTATCGCTTTGTAATTCAACATCGAAAGCCTCTACTTCTGGCCTGACAGCCAGATGCCGATAAAGGTGAGGGTCAGACCTCCCATGTTGTTGGCCAGTAAATCGGCCAGGGGTTGCGGTCAAAAACCCGATCAGGTAGCGACTTACCGCACCCAGACTGCCGCCAACCAGAATATAATGCTCCGGTGCTCCTAAATAGCATCTGCACAGCCTCCTCCACAACGGCTTAACTGAACCAAACCGTGCAGCCAATCTCCCATTTTAACAATCTCTTTTGACTGGTTTTACATTCAACGGAAATATTCACTGCCCGTGTTAGCCCTTAACACCGCACGACGATCACCGTACAATGCGCATAACTCAGAACTTTTCGGGCCACAGATCCGAGCAACCACTTCTGAAACAGACTCTCGCCGCGATGCCCCATGATAATAGCATCCGCCTTGATTTCTTCAGCCATGTGCACGATCTGTTCGGCTGGATGTCCCACTCGCACTTCGAACGAGGCTGCAATGCTCGCGGCCGAGGACCGCTTTTTCATCTGCTCGAAATGGGATTTGAAGTATTCCGTGGCATGTTCCAACACAGCCTGAATCTCGACGTTGACCGGCGGTTCGGTCGGGCGCGCGACAGAGAGCACGGCCATTTCGGCGGAATACTTGGTGGCCATATCGAGCCCATATTCGAATGCCTTTTGTGATTGGCAGGAACCATCGTAGGCGACCAGGATTTTAGCGATCATAAAAAGCTGCTCCTTTCTCGATGGGTGTGGCGGCGGTCGCAGGTTGCGCCACCGGTTCTTCCATAGGGGCTTTTCTCAATAAGTGCCGCGGCAAAAAGAACGCATTGGCGATCAGTGTTGGAACGACAGCGCTGCCTACCACCGCTGCTATCAGGAAGGTGTATTGGGATGTGTCGATGATGTTATGAGACAAACCAAAAAGGGCCGATATGCTGCCGAAGGTCAGTCCGGTGGACATCAGCAGTGTGGTGTACATGCCTTCCTTGCCGGGGCTTTTATAAACCTTGGTCACCGGATACACCGCCACCATTTTGGTGGCCATTTTGGCCAGCAGTAGAATCAGGAAAATTGAAAACCCGGCCATCAGGGCCGGCACCGATACTAACGAGCCGGCTCGGATAAAGTAAAATGGGGTCAGTAAGCCGAACGTCACCGTACGCAAGCGGCGGATCAGCACATGGTCCTTACCCACAGTTCCGGCCAGAACCATGCCGATGATATAAGCGGGTAAAACGGCTTCGCTTTCGGCCCAGCTGGCCAACGCCCCCATGCCGATAAGAGGCACAGCAGCAGGAATTTGGTTTCCAGCTCGGAGGGTCGATTGCCGTACTTTCTGAAGAAACGTGGTGTCAGATAAGGCAGCACAAAAAAGACAACACAATAGTTACCGCAAAGAGCAGCGTTTTGAGGGATACTTTTTGGCCCAGATATCAGGTATGGTTTCCTCAACCTCCAGGATGGATTCCCACGCAATGTGAAAATCTGCGAAGATCTTCTTCAGCGCCTCTTCATTCGGTGCCAGCCACAAACAAAACCTTATCTTCTGATCCACATTGTAGTAAGTCCTGAGCCAGGTGGCCGGTTCCAGATCCACCATCTTGGACCAGTTTTCTTCAACTTTATCCCAGCTCACTTTTGGGTCTTTATGCACCACCATGAAATTTTTCATTCTTTTCATTTTACACCTCCTTTAGGATTGTTCCTGCCGTTTTTCGGCTGTACGTTGGCCATCCACAAGGCGCCCGCCAACCCCACCACAACGGCGTACCCGAACCCCCCATTGGGCGCCGAAGGAAGTCCATAACAGCCCCACCATCAGGCTTGACACCAGATCCCCGATGCCGTTGACTTCCCCCAGAACCCCGAAGGCGGTTCCGGCGGTCGATTCGTCGGTGAAATCCCGCACCGCAGCGCCTTCGAGGGTATCTTCCCAGGCGATTAACGCGGATCGACCGAATCGGCCAGCATGGCGTCGCGCAAAGGCCCCCGGATGCCCCGGCCGAACCAGCCGGTGACCCGTGCGACCAAGATCAACGGCCAGGCCAGGGCGAAGGCGAAGATCGCCTTGGCTATGGCCGTCAAGGCATAACCGGCCATCGTCCAGGCCTTGCGGTGGCCGATTTTGTCGCTGTGAAAACCGGAGCCTAGCTTGACGAAACTTGCGAGCGCGTCGGCGACGCCTTCGATCAACCCCAGCGAGGCGGCGCCGGCCCCGATGGCGCGCATGAACTGAGGCAGCACGGCAGTGGCCATCTCATGGCAGATATCGCCGAGCAGGCTGGTCAGCCCGAAGGCCACCACGTTGCGGTTCAGCCAGTGTTCCTTCTTCTTGTCGGAATCGGCTAAAACTTGCTGTTTTACGGAAACAGCATTTCTGATCGAATCCATATGGAATCCCTTTCCGGGAAACCGTTTCCACCAAGAACGTCAATCCCGCAGCGTCGCCTTGATCCGTAGCGGGTTGAGCAGCAAATCAAGGGCTGCCACAGCATCGTGGCACACGATCTTGGCAGCCGAGATCAATTCCGCGGCACAAGCCTCCGGGCCGATGACCGCAATGCCCAGCGCGGCCTCCCGGACCATCTCCACATCGTTGCGTCCGTTGCCCACGGCCGCAGTTTCAGAGCTATTCAAACCGGATAGAAATACGGCTTTGTCATAGCCGGTTTCGATCAAATGCAGTTGCAAGGGCAACCCCTCGAGCTGTCCGGCGGCCGTTCCGAAAGTGTCCGCAGTCAGCACCGTGATACGCAGTTTTTGCCCCAGCGCCTTCAGGCGCTGCGAAAGGCCCGGCGTCAGCACCCCGTCGCACGACAAGGTTCCGGTAAAATCGAGCAGCAACTGGCTTAATACCAACGGCTCTCTGCCGGGTATCTCCACGCGAATGCCTTCATATTCGGAATCCATCTAAGCTCCTTGTAATTGGGTTATCTATAAGCTAACCGCCTGAAATTTTTCATGCGCCGGCCTCCGATCGCAAAAAATCGGGAATTGCTTCGGCCCCAGGCCTGTCGAATGCCCGCCTTGGAGGACACACCGCAGCTGCGCGAGACAGGGCCGCGATTCATGATGGCCTTTAAAAACTGTCCGGCCTCCTGCTGCAGGTCGCGCGCCTGTTCCTCCACAAAAAAACGTGACGCGTTTTTTATCGCCTTCCAAAACATCCTGGATCAGCCGCCGTTCGCTTTCGGCCCTCTTCAGGGTTTGCTCGAATATGGTAATATTCTTTTCAAGTTCCTGCTGGGGCATTTGCAAGGCCTGCAAAGCGATTCCGGCTTCCATCAGGACGGCATTGATAAAATCCAGGGTGCGACAGGAGACGGCGTCCATCAGGGCGTTGAACTTTTCCCTGGCAAGAAAATCCACAAGGAATGATTCCAACTGCGCCATCCGCATTCTGCCTCCCAGTCAACACTCGGGCTTCCTTTCAAAATGCTGTTCAGGGAACAAAAAAACCGCCTGCGGGCACACATTTGATAAACCCCACCGTACATTGCTGCCGGTAGGAGTCATCAGCCCAGCCCGGGCGGTTTATATGGGGGACTCCATCCCCAATCTATTTTTCTAATAATTGTGAATTTTTCGAGAAAAAGCAACTTCAAAGCTGGGGAGCTACGCGAAATCCGTTATCATAATTGATTCACACCATCGACCACAACTTGGTTGCTTATTTCCAAGTTCAGCAGAGAGAGCCGTTTTTAGACAATCATTGTCCGATACGCCAAGGGGACAGGGGCAATTTAGTCCCCCAGGGTAACCGCGGCGACTGGCGGTCGCCCGGTGCGGGTGCAAAACCTCCGTACCTGGCAATTGAGTGCGGGGGAATAAGGCCGCGCCAGCCTGTGCGATCACCCAAATTCATTGGTTCGCGCGGGCGACCGCCGGTCGCCCCTACAGCGGGCACCGTGACCATCAAGGTGTTCATTCGTCCCAGGGATCCAACGACATCGACGCACCGGGCGAACACAAGGTTCGCCCTGAGCAAGAGCGATGTGCCATTCTGAAATGCGGCCCATACGCAAAGGCGGTTATCCTGTTTAGTCCCCCCAGCGTCCTTTATTTTGTTGGGACCTTTCGTGTACACTGTGATAGGTGCATTTATCCTGTTTGCATGTTGTACGGTGACCACCACATCTTCTTCGCTTTCGATGATAACAGTTCAGGCTGGGAACTTAAGACTAATGATTGCGTGGCATGCTGGCTTTGCTCCCGCACCGGGCGACCGCCGGTCGCCCCTACAGGTGGAACCCCCTGCGATCACGGTGAAAAGGGTTCGCGTGTGGTCCGCAGGAGATTTGGCCTTTTTTGTTTGATCAATGCCCCGCGACCGCTTTTTTATCGTGCCGCCGCATACGGCAATTGCTCGTTCAACGCCTCTATGTTGGCTTGCTCCACCTGATTGATATCGCCGATGAACCGCCCGAACAACAGACGCAAGTGCGGTTCGTAGAACCGGTGCAGGCTGGTGTTGGCCACCGCCGTAAAACCGCGATAGATCTTATGGGGCGAGCCCGCACCCGGATCGAAGCTTTCGATGCCGTTGTCGATCGCCCATTGAATCGGCGCATAAAAGCACATATTGAAATGCAGGTCCTTGATCGTGTGCGCACAACCCCAGTAGCGCCCGATGAGCTGCGGCCCCTTGCGCAGCAGCAATGACAGGGCCAGGGGCTCGTCACTGGACGGGTGATAGGCCGCAATCAACAGCAGGCGCTGGCGGCAGTGGGCGAACATGGCTTTGAAAAAGGTCCGGTTGAGGTAGCGGGCTGCCCAAGGCCCGAATTGGGCATTGGTATTGAGATAAAAATGGTACATCCGTTCGGCCATGGCGGGGGCGATCGCGTCGCCGCTCAAGGCGCGGATCGTGATTCCCATGTGGGCCATCTGCCTGCATTCTCGGCGGATGTTGCGGCGCTGCGAGGATTTGAAAGGCTGTAGATAATCCTCGAAAGTCGCGTAGCCGGGATTGCGCCATAAGAAGCTCTGGTGGTGCCAGGCAAAGAAACGGCCGACCGGCAGCGTAGCGGCCCACTCAGGGTCGACGAAAAGCAAGTGGCTGCCGGAGAGCCCCGTCTTGGCGCAAAACGCATCGACGGCGGTCAGCATGGCCTCCTGAACGGCCGCCCCATCAACCGATGGGTCGAGCAAGAAGCGGTAGCCGACGGCCGGGGTGACCGGGCTCATGCCGATCAGCTTGGGATAATAAGCGATGCCGGCGTCCGAGGCCCAGCGCGCCCACCATTGGTCGTAAACAAATTCGCCGTCGCTGTGGGTTTTGATGTAAAAGGGGGCCGCCCCCACCAGGCGGTCGCCCTGCCACACGGTCAGGTGGCGCGGATGCCAGCCGGTGCCAGGCGCGATACTGCCCGAGGCCTCCAGCTGGTGCAGCCACTCCCACTCGAGCAACGGGGTTGCCAAGGGCAGGGCCAGGCGATCCCAATCGGTCTGGTCGATGTCGGCCATGGCCCGGTGCCAACGGATCTGCCAGGGTGTTGCGTGCTTCATGAAAACCATCCTTGAATAGCATTGGATTGGTTTGCAACATAATGCCCTGGTACGGATTTGTCACCGCAGGGACGAAAGGTCCGCCGAGGGTGCTGATGAGGTCGCTGCGTTGATAGGATGCCGTGCTGGCACGCGGGCGAACACGAGATTCCCCTGCAGTGCCAACGGGGAATTGTGCGCCGTGGCGCGGCGGATCAGGGGCGCAGATCCAACGCGCTGCACAGCACGCAATCGGCGTCCGGATCACTGTCGCGGCTGAGCTTATGCACCACAATCTGTCCCGGCGTGTCCAGGGTTTCCGCGTAGCCGAGCAGCAGGCGCATCAACTGAAGCTGGCGGAAACGCTGATGCGGAAAAGCGAGCGGGTGGCCCAAAGGAAATCCTGTGTAGACGCTGCGCGGCGGTTTTACTTTGCGGCTGATGCCGCGCGACAGCGTGATCGAGATGGTTGCGATGCCGGCGGCTTCGATGACGCGTTGAATCAGTCCCACGGACTGGTTGCACAAGCCTCAGGCCGGTGTCAGAATGACGAGGTCCACCTTGTCCTGCTTGAGCAAACGGGCCACCTGGGGCGCGGTGGTGTGCAGCAGGGTATGAATATGCGGCGGCAGGATGTGGCCCATGAACGAGAAGTGCCGCCGATTCATTGTGCCGATTTCACCCGATTCGGCCAATTCGCGCAACCGGTCGATGGGAAACACCACGTTGATATCCTGATCGGCATCGCTATGGTCATAATAGTTGTGCGTGATCGTCCATGCGCCCGCGGTCACATCGGCCGGAATCTCCCGGAATGTGGGGTCGCCGGCCGGGTCCCGCATGTTGAAAGGGGCATCGCTTTTCAGGTGGACACCGCCCGTAGTGATCAGCGCTACCCGGCTGTGGGCGGCTTTACCCTGAAACGCGGTCCAGGGGACGTCATCGAATTCGACAAAGCGATGGGTACGCACCCAACGTCGAAACAGGGCTGGAAATCGCGTGAACAGCTTGGCCAGCCATTGGTCGATCAGGGTTTTAGCATCCATCGTGCACCTCCGCTGCGCGGGCGAACACATGCGCCCTTACAGGTAACGATACCATCCACGCAGGTGCGGAACTGCACAGCCGGATAGGGGAGAAGGATATGAACATCGTCATCGGCACCCTGCTTTTAACGCTGGGCCGCAAGCTTTTCTGGCTATTTGTCGCGCTCACGGGCGTCGTCGTCGGTTTTCGTCTGGCCGAAGCCTATTTGCCAACCCAACCGAACTGGATGGTCCTGCTGGCCGGCTTGGCCGGCGGTCTGCTTGGCGCGCTGCTGGCCCTTTTCTTCCAGAAAGTGGCCATCGGGGTGGCCGGATTCCTGACCGGCAGCGCGGTCATGACCCATTTTGCGGTCCTGTTCGACTGGGCACCCATCCTGGCGATCCAATTCGCTGGCGGCGTTGTTGGCGCCATCCTGTTGTACCTGATCTTCGACTGGGGCCTGATCGTGCTCTCATCGGTGGCCGGCGCCACCCTGATCGTCCAGACCGTGAACTGGACCCCCGCTCAGGAGATGGTGCTTTATATCGGATTGATCGTCGCCGGCATTCTGATCCAGGCGCGCCTCATGCGAATGCAATAGCCGTTTCGCCCCCCATATCACCGGGGTGAACGCGACGCGGCATGGTTTGTCGCTATTTTGCCCGCGCCTTTTCATAGTATGGCAATGCTTCCGGCAAATTTTTTTCAATTTCGGCCACGCGGGTGTCCGGCGCGGGATGGGTGGACAGCAGCTCTGGCGGCCGCTCGCCGCCCGCCTGGTTCATGCGCTGCCAGAAAGGAACGGCCGCGCGCGGATCATAGCCCGCCATCGCCATCAACACCAACCCGATACGGTCGGCTTCGCGTTCGTGCAACCGGCTGTAGGGCAGCAACAAGCCCACGCTGGAGCCCACGCCGTACGCGGTCATGAACAGTTGCTGGGTCTGGGCCGGTCTTTCGGAAACCGCCACCGCCAAGGCCACCCCACCCAACTGGGCCAGCAAGCCCTGGCTCATGCGCTCGTTGCCGTGATTGGCCATGGCATGCGCAACCTCGTGCCCCAGCACCACCGCCAGCCCGGTTTCATCCTGGGTATATTTCAGAATGCCGGTATAAACGGCCGCCTTGCCGCCGGGCAGGACCCAGGCATTGGCGGTTTTGTCATCCTCGATCAGGTTGAACTCCCATTTGAACCCTTCGGCTTGCTCGGCATTGCCCGATTGGCGCAAAAATTCCTCGGCGCTGCGGGCAATGCGCATGCCGACATTGCGCACCATGGCGGTTTTGGCCTCATCCGTGGAGAGCTTGCTTTCCTTTAAGGTTTGATCGTACTGCTGAACACCATAGCTGACCAACTGGCTGTTGGGGACGAGTTGCAGACTTCCCCGCCCGGTAATGGGCACTTGGGAGCAAGCCGCCAAAAAGAAGAGCAGACTGAGGACGGCGCATCTTCTAACCCAATGCTCGAGCTTCTTTCTCATGGACGATCCTTTCATTAGGACGTGCAGGATGCTTCTGAAAGGCTTGCGCCGGCATCCAAAAAGGGGCGCGGGTCACGCCTGTTGCTTTGCTAACTACTCACAATAAGCATCCGGTGCCGAAAATAAAGATTATGGTTATGCAGTTCGCCAGTAAGACACAGGTATGGGGTGTGTCATAAAAGCATGCACGTGAAAGCGTGCAACATGGGAGGTGAGCACATCAAATCGACAGAATGCCTCCCTTTACACTTTAAACTTTAAACTTAACACTTCGCTTCCATCACTTGAGCGAATTGCGACCAGACAAAGACATTTTCAGAGCCGCCGCTCATACCACGGGCGGCGTCACAACCCGGAAGGCTCCGACGCCACTGCCGTGCTCATCAACGCCAGAAAATCGGTAAACGATTCCGTGCGTAACGCGTGGTCGAGCACGTGCTGGCGCCGAAACAGACGGGCGATTTCAGCAGAGATCACCAACTGCGTGCTGGCGTTGTGGGCCGGCGTCAGGATCAGAAAAAGGATATTGGCCGGCTTGCCGTCGGGTGCGTCGAAATCGATGCCGGATTCGGAAATGCCCACGGCCACGATTGGCTCGCGCAGCCCCTCGATACGGGCATGCGGCAGCGCCACGCCTCGGCCGATGCCCGTGCTGAGCGCCTCTTCACGCGCCCAAACCGCCGCTTCGATGGCGGACGCATTCAAACCGGCGGCCTGGCAGGTCGCCGCGGTGAGCTCGTGAACGGCTTGGCGCCGCGTAAGTGCGCTGAGCTCCCGGATGAAATATTTGGATGAGAGGGCATCGTGCAGACGCCAGCGTTTGGGTGGCCGTAAAATCAGGCGCATCGCGGGACCGCTGATCATCGATGTCACCATGGCCATAATGACCAGGGCCACGAACAAACGCTCGCTGATAATGCCGCTGCGCAGGGCAAGCAGGCCCACGATAATGCCCATGGCCCCTACCGACACCATGGCAAAACCCACGGCCCAGGATTCCCGCGGCGACATACCGCCCCAGCGGGCACCGATGGTGCTGCCGGCCAGCTTGCACCCAAAAGTCAGCAGCAAAATCGTCAGGACCAGGGGAAAATCGAAATGCGCCAGAAAATCCACTTGCAGGCCGATGCTGGCAAAAAACACGGGCGCAAAGATGAAAGAGACAAAATGGTCTATCGTCACCCGGGTGCGCTCGCGCAGGTGGGATGAATCGCCAATGGCGGCGCCCACGAGAAAGGCGCCCAGGATGGCGTGAATGCCGATCCATTCGGTGAAAGCCGCGCCCAGCAAGGCCAGGATCAAGGCGAAACTCAGCTCGCCACCCGGCCAGCGGGTATAGGCCTGGACAAAGGGCAGCACCTTGTGAATCACCCAGCGTCCCACGGTGAGGACCACTCCGGCAAAAGCCAGCGTGAGGACTATGGTGGTTGCAATGTTGTTGTCGTTCCCGGACGGATCCCCGATCAGGCTCAGAATGACCGCAAACACCAGCCAGCCCACCAGATCGTTGAAAACAGCGGCACTGATGGCCATCATGCCCAGATCGCTGCGATAAAGATCCATGTCCATGAGGGTTTTGGCGATGATCGGCAAGGCGGAGATCGACATGGCGATCGCCAGAAACAGCATGAAGATCAGAGGGTCGGCGTCCGGCTGGCGGCCCAGGGTATGGGGCAGCAGCCAAGCCGCGACCAGCACCAGCGAAAAGGGGATGACGATGCTGGCGATACCGATTTTGCAGCCGGCTTTGCCTTGTCGCCAGATGGTCGATAGATCGACTTCGATGCCGGCTACCATTAGGAACAGCACGATCGCTACAGTGGCGATCACATTCAAGGCCAGGGCGTTGGGGCCATGGGTGGGAAACAAAAATGCACCCACCCCGGGAAACAAGCGGCCCAGAACGGTCGGTCCCAACAAAACGCCGGCCAACAACTCCCCCAAGACCGCCGGCTGGTGCAGCCGCTGCGCCAGTTCACCCAGCCCGCGCGCAACTGCCAGCAAGACGGCCAGGGAGAGAAACATGACGGTGACCGCATGCGGGGTCAAGCTGTCCATGGATTGTCGCCTTACATGAGTTTAGGGTTTTCCAGTTCGCCGAAGGGGCTATTGGCGAAGTGTTAAGTGTAAAGTTTACAATGTAAAGGGCGCTGTTCTGTCGATCGTATATGTTATCACGTTGTTCGCCCGGTGCGTAGATATCATTGGATCCCTGGGACGGATGAACACCGTTAGGTCCACGGTGCCCGCTGTAGGGGCGACCGGCGGTCGCCCGCGCGAACCTATGAATTCGGGTGATCGCACAAAATGGCGCAGCCTTTTTCTCCCGCACATGGTTGCCGGAGGTGGGGGGTTTGCACCCGAACCGGGCGACCGCCGGTCGCCCCTACAGGTGGAGCCCCTGCGAGATTGGGCAATGAGGTTTACGTAGGGCTTTAAATTGACAGGGCATCGTTTATTTCGGGCGAACCTTGGGTTTGCCCGGTGCGTTGATTTCAATGAATCCCTGGGACGGATGAACACCGTTAGGTCCACGGTGCCCCCTGTAGGGGCGACCGGCGGTCGCCCGCGCGAACCTATGAATTCGGGTGATCGCACAAAATGGCGCAGCCTTTTTCTCCCGCACACATGGTTGCCGGAGGTGGGGGGTTTGCACCCGAACCGGGCGACCGCCGGTCGCCCCTACAGGTGGAGCCCCTGCGAGATTGGGCAATGAGGTTTACGTAGGGCTTTAAATTGACAG
>LADR01000023.1 GCA_000961655.1 Desulfatitalea sp. BRH_c12 | reverse complement strand
CCATTCATTGGAAGCATCGCTTACCACCAGGGTAAAGCTTTGGCTGTCGGCGCCGAAACTGTTGCTGACCTGGACCGTTACCTCAAAGGCGCCGGCCTGGGAAGGCACCCATTGGATGAGACCGGTGGCCGCATCGATGGTCATTCCGCTGGGGGCGGTCGTCAGCGCATACACGAGAACCGGGTCTCCGACCGCCGTTACACTGTACGTGTAGGGTGTCCCCACGCTGCCGGAAACGTTCGGCAGCGAAGAAATCGCTGGAGTCGTCGTGTCGGCACTCACGAACCTTGCCGCATCGGCGCAGGTCGTCAACGAACTGGATGTGGACACAACCACTACCTGGGCAACCCCGCTGAAGCTGTAGCTGCCCAGCAGGTTCCATTGGCCCCCGTTTGCGGTCTGGTTCACGTTCACCGTGGCCAACAGGGTCGATCCATCGTAAATCCGTACCGGCACGTTGGAACTCCGATTCGAATATTCCGTCCACCACAGGTACACATCCTGCAAACCGCTGCGCTCGGCCGAAAATGTATAGGTGCCCGACACCGTCTTGCTGTACAGAGAGTCCGTACCATAGGCGCCTACCGCGTTGGACACCGGCCATGCCCCGGAGGCCAGCGTTCCCGGATCCCCGTTGTCGATGATCCATTCATTGGAAGCATCGCTTACCACCAGGGTAAAGCTTTGGCTGTCGGCGCCGAAACTGTTGCTGACCTGGACCGTTACCTCAAAGGCGCCGGCCTGGGAAGGCACCCATTGGATGAGACCGGTGGCCGCATCGATGGTCATCCCGCTGGGGGATTCTACCAGTTCAAAGTAGTTGTTCGGATCACCGAACGCTCTGACAGTGTAAGTATATAGTTCATTTATACGCGCTTTCGTACTGGGGGACACCACGCTTGTGACAATGTGAGGAGCACTGCTACATAGATCGTCGAGCAATGGCTCTACACCCTCGGCCCATACCCATGCCATTTTGAAATATCCCTGATCATTGGGGTGTAACAAATCCGCCATGTCATCCGGATAAATGAGAGCGTTCTCTTGATCGACTACAATTATTTTATCGCCATTGGCAATTCTGTTCAAAGCCATTGCCAGCAGGTTATCGTTGAAGGTCGAGGTGGTGGCACTATAGGGATTTCGGTTAATGATCAAGGCCAGCACAACCCAGGTGTCCGGACTGAAGCGATCAATTTCATCCAGGATATCTTCGACTGCCGCGGTGGAAGTCGTTAGACGGTTCGTCCCTGCATGGAGCAAGATGATTTCCGCGGGATTGTCCTTCAGCCACGTATACGTGCCCGATGCGATCTGGGCTGCGCTATAGCCGCCATGCCCTTCATGGTCGAAATCGAATGTCGCGGGGCCACCTATCAGGGAACCGACAAGATCGAATGCATAATCAGTGTTCTGATTCAAAAGATCGTAAAGTACTTTACGGTATCCGGCAAGATCGGAGCTGCCAACGCCGCTCGTTATCGAATCCCCAAGCGGCATGATCCGGTATGCGCAGGTTTGCCCAAAGGATATAATGGGCGTACTGAGGGTGACCAGTATGCTAAGAACGGCAAGAATTACAAGCCATCCGAGTCGCCGTTTTGGCGTGGACGCATTCATTGAAGCTCCTTCTTCCCTAAAGATTTTATCGTATTGTTCATCGATTCTGAACATTTAGAAGCAAACTTTGCGCCATGATCCAAATTATCCGTCAACTTTCAGAATTTGCACGGAAGAGGTGATCCGGCGGGTGGTCCGCGCCACATCAGTCGTGAGATTTAGTGCGGATAAAGATGTAGGCAGGACAGCGGGCCGCATTGTTTGAGCGCAGCGCATTATCCATTCGGAGTGACTGCAATGCCTTCCTCAGGTTTTGATCCGGATCGTAAAATTTATCGCTGGCAGATATCCTGCCCGCAATAAATATGATGCATTGCTTAGCTGTATATCAGAAAAAAATACCTCAATATAGGTAATTATTTTCATAATTGGCCAAATTGTTCATACCAGATTTGCGTCAGGACAGCGGTCCACAGACGCATTCCTGTTTCGGGAGGATAAGCACCATTACGCTTCATCTTTTTCAAGGACACGATGTCGTGCGGGTTGAAAAATCCCTGCCGCCCATCACCGAGATAGTGCGTGGCGACGTCATCGAGGACTTTGGCGAACGCCAGGTCATATTTCATCCGCTGGGGCTTTTTGGGGATATGGATAAATTCTTCGGGGACATACTTCTCCAACGCCTTTCTCAATATATACTTGTTCTTTCCGTGCTTGAATTTGAGTTGATCCGAAATTCCGAATGCGGTTCGGATCAAGTTTCGATCAAGGAAGGGGGATTGATAACGCACTCCCCAGGCGGCAAACGTTCTCTCGAGTTTTTGTCCGTCCTGGCAGGCACCCCCTTGAAAAACATTGGATAGAAAGGTGGTTACCAATTGATTGTTGCTTGACGGAAACACTGTTTTAACAGGTACGTATGAGCCCCCCGATACCTTGGGCACAGGTGCAATTTTATGCCTGAAATAGGATTTCGAAAGTATTTTCCCCATCACACTGGCCGGTTGCAATCCGCTTTGCGTAAGATCATAGATTTCTCCAAAAACATCTTTGAAAAGCGGCCATTTAGTCATCATCCATAATATCTTATGCCGGGGCATTCCCGCGAAAAGCGCGTCGGCTTCCATTCCGCACAGCAATGAAGTCACATGCGGCGCTGCGGCTTCGCCGATTTTAAATAGCTGCAGAGACTCGCTGCGCGCGTAAGGCTCTTCAATGTGCCATACAAGTTTTTCCAAATGATCTTTCATCAGGCCAGGCAACGTTATCACAGCATGGTGGATGGACCGGATCGAGCGAGAAACACGCTCTGCGACGACCAATTCCTCGTCTTGTGTGTCTGAACCCGCCGTAAACGTGTGAATTTCCGAATCCGGAAATAAATGCCTGCAGATAAATGCGATTCCGATCGAATCAATACCGCCGCTCAGGGCGATGCCAATACGCTCGGGATGGCTGATCCGACACTTGATTGCCCCTGTCAGGGCATTGCGTACTTCAGCGACGGCTTCCGCTTCGTTGCTCAAAACGGCCAGGGGCTGGACACTTGTCATCTTACGGTGGTCTACCCGCTGCCCGGCAGCACTAAACATAGTGATACTGCCGGGGCCGACAGCGCGAATACCTTTGAACAAGGTTCGGCCGACCGGCAATTTCTTGTGGTATTGAAGGCATTGGAGCATGTCCCGGTCCGGCTCGGGGGATATCTCCGGCAAGGTCAGCAAGGCCTTGTATTCCGATGCGAATGCGATGCCCTTGCCTTCGGGTAATGCGGCGTAAAAAAGAGGCCTGCAACCACAGTAATCCCGAACCAATGTCAAAAGCTGGTTGTCACCGTCCCAAATGGCGAAGGCATAATCGCCATTTATTTTTTCGATCCCTTCGACGCCATCCACCTGAAATAATGCCAGGAGGAGTTCGGCCTCTGATTCGGGCCGGACCGAGATGCCTTTGCGTACCAGAAATTGATGCAGTTCTTCTTTGTTGTATATATCGGCATCCGCTACGATCGTGAAATTATTTTTCGAAAACAGGTGGCTCTCGCTTCCGGTCACACCAAATGCTACCGGTGCCTCGTGCGTGAGGCGGTGCACTTTTGAAGCGCCGCCGCGATGAATCAGGCGACGGCCCATCTGTTGCAGCGTGCTGTCGAGTACCTGCCCTGAAACACCAAATATTGAATTCATATAGCACCCAAAGTTCGCCTAACGGCAGTTGACGGCACCTTCTTTTCCGCTCAATTTTTCGAACAGAAACAGTGCCCCTCCGACCAGAGAAAACGCCATTGTCATCGCTCTCAATATCAGCCCGACCGCCAAGCCTTCGGCAGTGCCGGTTCCCGCTTCAACCAATAGAAAACTGAATGTCCACTCCCACCAGCCAATATTGTTCGGTGATACCGGTACTATGTTCAGCAAAAGAATGACCGGGGTGATAACGGCGATATCCAAAAAAGATGGGTATATGTTAATGGCCACGCAGCACAAATAGACGTTTATGCTGGCCAAAAAATGAAACCCGAACGAGTACGCCATGCCTTTCGAAAGGACTTTGTATTTGTGCTTAAAATATAGAATGTCCTTCTGAACTTTGTGGATGCTGCCGAAAAAGACTGTCGCAAAAGGAATAAAGCCGAACTTTTTTCCGGCCCATTCCACGAAGCCCTGATTCAGCAAAACCACAATGCCGACAATGAAAGTCACTGAAATGACGACGATCGCAATGCCGATTTTGGGCTCCCCCAACAAATCCGGATTGAGCAGGGAAAAAAAGATCGCGAGCAGAATCAGCGCCACCAGGCCCGTGAACCGTTCCATGAACACACTGGCGAAAGATTGGGACTGGGAATTAATCTGCCTGCCGAGCAGATAGGTGCGGGTCAGATCCCCTCCGATCATAGACGGCATGAAATTGCTGAAGAACTTGCCCACCAGATATAATCCCAGCAAGCGTGGCATCGAAACCGTGATCCCTCTTTCGGTTAAAAAAATCCGCCACTTCAGACAACTTATCCAGTTCAACCCCATGCCGAGCACGAGCAACGCAAAAATCCATTCCAGCCTAATGGAGCGAATAAGGGACCATAAGCGTTGGGCGTTGTCGTCCCACAGCAACAACAAGGTCAGAAGAGCCACTCCCAACAGCAGTTTGCCTATGGACAACGCCTGATGAAGTCTTTTTTTACTCACGGTTTTTTTTCACCGTTGTCCTGTTTTCGCATTTTAACCACTTTGGCCGGGACACCCATTGCGATAGCCATTTCGGGAATGGTTCTCGTGATCACGGACCCGGTCCCGCCAACAGCCCCCGATCCTATGGTGACCCCTCCCAGTACGGCAACTTTGGCCCCTAACCAGACGCCATCTTCCAGGAAAGAACCGCCGGTGATGCGGGTGCTTTGCTGCGCGATAGGTATATCTGTCCGGTCAAGGGCGTAGCTGCCGCCGCCCGTGATATAGCATTGGGGTCCGATGGCCACATCGTTACCGATAGTGACCGGATTCCCGGCGCTGGCGGCTATCACCGTCTGAGCCCCGATCCCGCACCGTGCGCCAATGGTCACGGTGCCGTTCTTACACGCGATGCGCACCTGTGTTGAAAGCATTCCGTCATCGCCTATACTGATGACAACGTCTTCAGAAGGATTTCTGGCATCCAATATGCACCCTTCACTGATCACGACTCTGTTGCCGAGCGCTATTCGGTTAGGGTGGCGCAGCACGATGTTCTGGCCGAAGAGAACGTTTTTCCCACACGACTGAAAAAGTTTCGGCCAGAGAAATTTCCTGAGAAAAAGACCGCTTGCGCCGGGCACCACCGACAAGGCCGTGCATATTTCAAACAGGCAGGTGTAGGCAATCGACCTGGACCCGACCATCGAATCCTGATACCGATGGAGGATGCCGCTGTTTCCCGTGACGTCCTTGTGCGATTTGGAAACTTTCATGATCTGCATGCTTCCTTGTCCAGACCTGTATAGCGAGTGCAAGTGTAATAAATGTTTCTTTCCAGGGCGGCCGGTTCAGATATACCGTTCAGTGGCGTACCACTCGGCGGTCAGCCGAAGCCCCTCGTCAATATCGACCTTCGGGGCGTAGCCCAGCAAAGATTTGGCCTTGTCGATCTTAAACGCACGTACTTGGCGAAACCAATCCACCCGACGGGGAAAAATCGGCGGCGTGATGCCAAGAGGTTTGCATGTTTTTTCACAAATATGACCGGCCACAACCAGGGGGGTTATCGGCATATAGATAATTTTGACCGGTTTGCCGAGAGCACGGCCGGTTCGCGTGACAAGCTCGGAAATTGGGTAGTAATGTTCATCGGCAATGATAAATGCTTCGCCATTGCCGGCATTGACATCCATCGAAAGCACAAAGGCATCCGACAGATTGTCGATGTAAACCGGATGATAAAATGTTTTGCCATCTCCAAACATGGGGAAAAAGCCCCGATTGGCCCATTTGAAGATCATTAAAAAGCGTGCCGGATCACCAGGACCATAGATGGCCGTGGGTCTTATGATCGTCGTTGGATACCCGGATTTGGCGTACTCCATGACGACTTGCTCACCGAGATATTTGGTCTCCTGGTAGTAGTCTTCCGGAGCGATGGGGGAATTTTCATCTCCGGGGGCATTGTGAATGTGCCCGTGGACGCCCTGGGTGCTGCAGTAGACCACCTTTTTGACCTTTTGGGCGGTTGCCGCTTCCATCACATTGCGGGTCCCCTTGACATTGACCTCATAGTAATGGCTGTCAGGAACATTCAATTGCCGAAAAGCGGCTGCAAGATGGAAGACCACATCGATGTCCTTGCAAGCATTCATCAGGACATCTTTTTCGGTAATGCTTCCGATCAACAATTCTGCGCCAGCGTTCTTCAGGGCTTCAAACTGGATGCCCCTCTGATTATCCAGAGCCACGACTTCGTGTCCTTCTTTGATCAGCCGCATAACCAGCGCCGCGCCTGTGAAACCGGTTCCTCCGGTAACGAAAATCCTCATGCCCCGCTCCTCCACAATCAGTTAAATGTTGGGTTTCGAGTATCCTTTTCAGGGCCCGTCTGCCGATACGAGTCCTGTAATCGTTTGATTTCCATCTTTCGCCGGGCGTCGTCCCAATCGAAGAGTTCAGATAACCGAACGGCTAGAGCAAGCGCCCGATGTGGATTATCACCTAAATTGCTTCGCCGAACGACCAAATCGTCCAAATGCTGAACGGCCTCTCTGGCGATCAATGACTGCAGCATTTGGTGCCAGGAATCGTCTCCCGCAGGCGGTTGCCAGTCGTAATCAAACAACATGAACGTTTGGGAAATATCCGGCGGAGGGTCGTAAAAGCGCGTTGACTTCCCCGTATACACGTGCCTTCGGGGGAAAAAGACTTTATTCAACGTTCTTTCCGCCATGCGCCGCGCGGTGGTGAACTTAATCCCTGAAATGCTATAAAGTTTTTGGGGACCGCCTCGCTGCGAATGGTCGACAAAGACATCGCGATGCGTGAAATCACTGCCGCCTGCCCGTTTCGCCGATTGCTGCCCGGAATAAACGTGTACGATATCCTCGCGCTTCAACGCGAGTGCGGGCAGAGCCATGTTGATGTCTCGGCAAAAAGCATCCAGCTCGTGTTCCCTGACCGGCGTGGTGTCGCGTCCGGCGGCCCAGGGTACCTGACCGGTTCCCGCAAAAAGAAGGCCCTTCCACGGAACCACGAAATAGGTGCGCGCACCGGCCCGCGGTGGTGATACGGCCATGGCGTAGGGCGATACGGAGGGACGATCGAACAGCACGTTCCAGGCCACCATGGTGTTAAACAGGCGCGGATGGTCTCGATCAAAACGAACGGCGACCTCCCTGCACCAGGGTCCGGCGGCATTGATGACAACGTCGCCCCGAAATTCGAAAGATGCCCCATCTTTCCGGTCGCCCGCGCGCACACCCACGACACGCCCTGCGTGGGTGATCAATGAGCGTGCCTGGCAATAGTTGATGGCTGTCGCGCCATGGTCGCACGCCCAACGCAGCGCCCCAATCAGAATGCGCTGGGAATCCGGCATGAATCCATCGTACCAGACAGCCCCTCCTTTTAAGCCCTTTCGGATGATCCAGGGGGCACTTGCAGCCGTCTCTTCACAAGACAGGATTCTGCCTGCAGGTATTTTTCGGTCAGATGAAAGTTCACGGTTAAATTTTTCGGTTAACAATTGGTAAAGTTTGACGGCACCGCCCAAAATCAGCGGGCGTCGCAGACCTCTCCCGTAAAGTGGCATCAGGCAGGCCAACGGCATGGCCAGTTGCGGAAAAAATCGCAAAAACCACTGGCGCTCGCGCGCCGATACCACCAAGCGCTGGTAGTCAAGATGCTGAAGGTAGCGAAAGCCGCCGTGAAGAATCCGCAGGCTATTGAAACTGGTTGCGGCGCCAAAGTCATCCTGCTCGAGCAGCAACGTGCGGATACCGCGCAAACTTGCTTCGAGAGTCAGCATCGTGCCGTGGATACCGCCACCGACAATGATCAAATCGAATTTTTCAGCGGCAGCCCTTCCCTTGTCGCAATCAATGCTGGACATTATTTATCTCAGCAGCTCCTTTTTCCATTTTTTTTTGAAAATTTGCATGCGGATCTGATTCTTAATGAACCTGCCACCTGACTCCAGGTGTCCGAACAATGGAATGGACGCAGGCTTGGCGTCAGCCAGAATCTTTTTAAAGGCAGTTCCCGGACGATGCGCGGGAAGTTGGCCGGGCAGACAAAAACCAAACCTGCCAACTCGCAGGGCATCTGAGCGAAAATGCAACGGATCGCTGCCGGCCAGGACCCCGATGCCCAGTTCGTCAGCCACATTGAAATGCGAGGGCCGACGCCAGAAAAAAGGCCGGTTGCCATTGTCGCATAAGTAGAAATAAGGTTCGTCTGCACCGCGCATGACGCCTTCGAGAATTTCCCCGCGCCGCCCCCACCATTTGCCTACCGCCCAGGGAACCACCGGAATGGGCGCATCCGGATGCCGGCGGATTTCCTCCAAGGTCGTCTGCAGAGACAAGCCGTCTTGGAAAGCAGCCGTCGTGCCCAGGGCGAGCACTTCGAGATTTTCCGCAGAAATGATTTTTTTCCCGGCCAATACGATCATCTGATGGCCTTGCGCGTTTTCCACAATAACCGATTGCGCCTCGTCGGTCGGGAGAAAGGACCAACCCGCAACCTTCAGGCGTTGAGGGTCATTGGGATTCTCGGCACTTTGCAGGAACTGGCGGAACCATGACTGGCGCGACCAATCCGCAAGAATGATGACCGGCAGCAGTGGCTCCTGATGCGGCAAATGTGCAGTTGCCGAACGAAAGTTCCTGTATGCTGATGAAAAGAAGGATGACAGCTCGAAACAGGGGTATACATGGACATGGGCATCGACGAAAATCATAACAGTTCACCAGCGACAGTGTTGTTTATCCGCTTTTTCACCAGGGCTAACCTGGAGAGTATCTGGTCGATTTTATATTCATAAATCGCGCGCGCATATCGACGATGATACAGATCGACCGCCCTGGCGGCCCGCGCAGCACTTCCTGCCCTGTCCGCAAGGGCTTGCGAGATGCCGGCGGCCAGACCTTCGGCGGTCGCATCCACGAGAAAGGCCACATCATCCGATAGAACCTGCGTATGTGAATAGATGCGTGTCGCGACAAGGGGTTTGCCGCTGGCGAGTTGCTGATAGATTTTCAAAGGTGTGTTGGTCCCCTTGATGCGCGGTGAGACGAGGACCTCTGCATTAAGGGTAAATTCCTGTGCGGCAGTCTGAGGCACCTGGCCTGTAAATGTCACAACGCTTTCTATTCCCAGACGTTTGGTCATATCACGATACATCTGAACCTGGGCGGGACTGCCGCCGACGACCAGCAAAAAAGCATCGGGCGCCCTGTTTTTCAAGAGTGCGCAGGCTTGCACCAGAATGTCGATGCCCTGGTAAGACTCCAGGGTTCCGGCATACAGAATGATGCGCTTGCCTGCCGGCAAGAAAGAAGCCTGCTTCCGGCATTCAGTGGGCTTAACGGCCGAAACCGATTCTGACGGAGTGGAGGTGTCGTTAGCGATGCGCACCGGATCGAAAATAGAATTTTCCACCAGGAAATGCTTTCCAAGGTCACGAATGCGCCCGCGAACATAGTCGGACAGGTCAGGGCAGATCGTAATCACGACGTCGCAAGCGCGCAGGCTGGCATCTTCAAGCATCGTGAAAAGCCGGATCAACAATCCGGACTTTGTAAAAGCGAAATTGCTCAACTGCTGTGGCAGGCTCGAATGCATATCATAGATCAGTTTGAAGCCGAAAATGGGCTTGAGAAGCAGGCAAAAAAAGACGGCCTCTTCATGGGCATGCACAAAGTCGTATCGACGGCGGATCAGTTGCGAAAAGGTCCACACAATCATCAGAAGGTCTAGTACGAGCTTTGCAAAGGAAGGTCCGATCTTGATTTCACCCAACCATCTGACTTTGGGTATTCGGATGATACGAACCCCTGAAATCTCCACATCGCGCCCTTCACCATAGGTCAGCAGGTCGATCTCAATATTCTTTTCTGCCATCACCAGCGTTCTGTAATACACACTGAAGGGTGTTCCCCGTGGCGTGAAGAACGGTTGGGGCGCAATCACCAATGCTTTTAACTTTTTATCCATCGCTTCTTTTCGTGTACTTTTTTGAGCAAACGAAACCTTTCCGTGTCTCATTTTGATGCGGATGGTTCGGAAGCTTTGCTTAGAGTCTTTTCTAAATCATGTGCGCAGTGCCTCAAACGGGGCTGCGGGCATGCTACTGGCTATCGGATGATTTTGATTTTTCAACTATTTCAATGCATTTTTCCAAATCTGTTTTACCGCTGGCAGTTTTGGGCAATACGCGGGTAAACACAATTGCCGCTGGTATTTTGTAATTGGGCAAACCGACAACACATTTTTCGAATACTGTTTTGGGAGAATATATTTCTTCTTTGGGTACGACCAAGGCAACCAGTTTTTGGCCTAATAGTTGATCGGGCAAACCCATTACGGCCACTTCGATCAACAGATCCGTAGACATGAGAAATTCCTCGATTTCCACTGGATTGATGCGATGCCCGCCGACTTTAAGAAGTCCATCTTTTCGCCTTAAAACATATAAAAAACCGTCTGGATCACGATACCCGATATCACCGGTATGATAACCGTGTTCGGAGAGTACGCGCGCGGTATCCTGGGGATCTTTCCAATATCCCTGCATGATATTGGGACCCGACGCGACCAGTTCCCCTTCAATGCCGTCCGGCACTTGCCGGCCTTGATCGTCCATAATCCGGATGCTGACATTGGATATGGGTTTGCCGATGGAATCAATTTTGTCCTCAAAGTGTTCCGGGTCCAGATAGGTCAAGCGTGCCGAAGCTTCTGTAGCGCCATACATAATATAGATCCGGGTATGATCGGGCAACGTTTGGCGCAAGGCGCGTTTCAGGGAGCCAGCCATATGTCCGCCGGCCTGGGTGCAGTAGCGTAATGCGGATAGTTTGTCACGGCTGCTCGCCAAAGGAGATCTGTCAAGTAGATATGCGTAGGTCGATGGGACCCCTGAAAAGCCGGTTACCTGCTCATCGATCATCTGTTTGATCACATCGGCCGGATATAGAAAACGATTGTTGATGACAATCGTGCCGCCAGCGGCAATATGGGTATTCAACAGAGATTTGCCCATGACATAAGAAAAAGGCAATACCACCATCTGGATGTCGGACGGAGTAAGCGTCAAGTACTCGCAAATGGCTTGCGTATTTGAGACGATATTGCCGTGACTCAGCATGACCCCCTTAGATTGGCCGGTGGAACCGGAGGTATAGATGATACTGGCAAGATCCGTCGAGGCGATACCGCCTGGGAAAATCGTTCGGCCGCGGTCCGAATGACATTCCTGGAAAGTTAAAACCGGAAATGTGAATGGCCCCCAGCGTTGCTGGGGCTTGTTGAGAACGATCAGTTTTAGCGCACAACGTCCAAGGTCGATCGCTTTTAACAGGCGCTCGCTCTTGAAATTCGCGATGATGGCAGAAGGCTCAAGATCACCGAGTAAAATTTGCAGGCCATCCGGTTTCAGGCCGGGATTTAAGGGTGCTGCCACAGCTCCGGCTTTAAGGATGGCATAATATGCGATGATGTATGCGATGCTGTTTTCAAGCAGCAGCGCTACACGATCCCCCTTTGCGATACCATGGTTCAACAGGTGCCCGGATACGCTTTCGACCTGTTTGTCCAACTGTCCGTATGTGACACGCTCTTCATCGTGGACAACGGCAATTTTGTCAGGATGCCGATTTGCTGATCGTTCAAGGAATTGGTAGACAAGCATATGTGTCGAAATATTGCCGCGTAAGAAGGTTCTATTTTGAGCAAGTGCATGGCTCCGCTTGGTTGATTCCTGATAGAGCGATTGCAAAAGAGTCTATCAATTCAACAGCAAGGGTACTTTACCTTAAAGCACCTTCCATGCCACACGGTCATTTAGTATTTTTATCCTATTATCCGGATAGTTATATATACCTATGCAGGAGGATATATGCAGAACAGGGAACGCCCCATACTGTTAGTATGTACTAATTTACCACAAATGGGAAGTCGATGTTATAACTTGGGGGGTAGGTTTGCACGTCCCATCATCCAGGGCACGGGATTCGTTCTCTCCGTAGGCAGATACTGTCGATCAGTTCAAAGGAATTTTTTTCTGGAGATAGGCGGACAAATTGTTGATCGAATCCAGATTTTCCGGAACGAGTTCTTCGTCTTCGACTTTGATCGAAAATTCTTCTTCGAGAAAATTCACAAGTTCAAGTACGCCTGTGGAATCGATGATGCCATCTTCGAGAAAGGAAGTGTCGTCCATCAACCCTTCGGCATTACCGAAGAGGAAATTCTCAACGATAAACATTTTGATTCTGCCCTTTGGATCACTCACGGACCTACTCCTGTAATTTGCCGCTATAATCATTTCAAATTAATGCGTGAGTATCTTTTTTTGGACAACCTGGAAAACAGTGATTTGAGATGCGATTTCAAGTCGATCATTTTTTTTAAGTGATAAATTATAAAAAACTTCAAAATATTGAGATAGCAATGCCTTTTCAGATTCAATTGTTCGAAGTTTTCTTCGTGATACTTTCTAAATTCGGCATCACGGAATCTGCCTACATTCTGTCCCAAAAACATAAAGTATTTATTCGTTAACATTTTTTTTTTGCATGCGAATTCCGCATCATCAAGGTAAAATTTTCCATAATTGCGTAACATGTAGATATGATCAGGTATGTTTTTCTTCAAATACAAACCTTTGGACGTTACAGAAGAATCATGCACCCTGTTAAAAGAGAGTATTTGATGCACGAAACCGAAATCCCATTCTTTTAGTATTTCATAACAGGCTTCCGTATCACCGACCGTTCTTTCCTCATTATAAAATTTTTCTTTTTTGAACACAATTTTGGTTCGGTATAGAAGTGCGGTGGGCGATCCGAACGTATATGGACCGTCCAGCAAATTCATTCTGGCCATTTCACGGCCACTGAATACGGTTTTTTGATAGGGCATTATTGCGGGGACAATTCGCTGTCCCACAAGACGATAGGAAGACACGATACCAACACGAGGATTTTTTTCAGCCAATTCTACAGTCTTTAAGAGGTAGTCATCAGAGATCCAATCGTCGGCACATACGATTTTACAATATTTTGCTTTTCGAGATACTTTGGAAATCGCATTGTTGAAGTTTTGCATAACGGGCAAGAACAGGTCGTTTTCATAAACCGTGATGCGGTCATCCAATTCCGCGTACTTCAGCACGATATCGAGCGTGTTATCAGTGCTTCTATTGTTGACAATGCCATATTCGAAATTGGAATACGTTTGCCTCAATATGCTTTCGATACATTCGCCGATGAACGTTTCTCCATTATATACTGGCGTAACGATACTGACCAGAGGTCCTGTCCTCATATTAGCCGCTTGCGACATATGGGCGCCCTCGACACCTTTCATTCGATCCGTTCAGAATTTTAGGAGCATGAATCAGGCGACAATACCACCTCCAAGTGAGTTCTGTTCACCCCATAATCGATCACACAGCCTGCCTGTTGGGATATCAATATCCGCATATGACAAGGCCTGATCTTTCAAAATGCGACGCTTGAGCCGGCATCCTTCCGCCAACCCCTGGGGCAACAGGTTCTCAGCCTTTCGCACATCGGTATTTTCCAGAACCCCATAGCAACAGAAGCCTCCCAAGCCATCAATGATTTCACCAGCTTTCAAATCACGCTTGGCGATGGCGATGACCTCGCAGACGGGGGCACCTTGCGGCGTTGCCGCTGTATCGCCGAACAGAACCACTCTGGCGACAGTCAGCGGCGCTTCGAGGTGACACAGATGGTAGGGCGCATAGAAAACATAAAAAGGGCCATCTCCCATCTTGTAATACTGCATGTATTGCTGCTGCAGGGGATTGTCGTTATACCCGATGACAAATACGCCGGGAGCGGGTTCGGCACCCAGAATGTAATCCACAAGGCCCCCCTGCAGCATCTGTTCCTCATTGAAAAGTTCCGCTGCCTTTCTGACATGATTGCAACGCGGTCCGTACATTCCGCGTCGGCCGACGCGGAAACCGGTTGCGTTGGCGACGACCGCCATCTCCATGGAGATTTTGGTGCCATCGGCGAACGATGTCACCATGGCCGGCTTTTGTTTGTTGCGGGCGGCAAATTCTTTTTGTGTTTCAGGTGTGCGGTAGGGATCATGAAGCCCTTTCATGTTGCCGGCCAGAACGGGTTTAAAACCGATAGAGCGGACATGGCGAATGAGATTCATGATCACCCCTGGCTGGTCGCCGTCAGCTGTGGACAGCGCAACCCCGACCCGCTCGGCATACACTTTGAGTATCGGGCCGAGCGTGGCATCGAGCTCGGCGTTCATCAGAATGATCTGTTTGCCTGCATGGGCCGCGGCCAGCACAACCTGCGCCCCGAATTCAATGGTGCCGGTCACTTCGATGATGGCATCGACCCCTTCGGCTTCGCAAATGGCCATGGCGTTCTCGGTGACAGCGCAGTGGCCGGCCCTGATGGCCACGGAAAGCTGGGCGGCAGTTTCCACCACCCGCACATCATTGACACCAGCATTTTGATAGGCACGCAGAGCATCCGGGATATGGCGGTTATAAACGGCGACCAATGTCATTCCCGGGATGGCCGTCAGAATTTGCAACGCAATCCCCCGCCCCATATAGCCTGCGCCGATCAGCCCAACCCGGATAGGGCACCCTTCACTTTGACGCCTTTTCAGGGCCTGATCCACAATGATCATGTCGTCTCCCGCCGGCAATGCCATTTGCCGATTTGCAGCTATACTGAATGCAAGTCGGGCCAGTTCCGATCTTTGGCGGTGATAATGCGCTCGGTGGTTTCCGGCCACGCGATGCCAAGCGCCGGATCATCGAAACGCACACCCCTTTCAGCCTCTGGGGTATAATATTGTGACACAAAATAGTTCACTTCAGTATCGTCGGCAAGGGTCTGGTAACCGTGCGCGAAATTTTCAGGCACGTACAGCAGCACATCATCTTGCTGCGACAACGTCACGCCGAACCACTGTCGGTAGGTGAAAGACCCAGGACGCAAGTCTATGATGACATCGTAGACAGCGCCGCGAATGCACCGCACCAACTTGGCCTCCTGGTAAGGCGCGGCCTGATAATGCATCCCGCGCAAGGTGCCTTTTTTGCTGTTGTAAGAGATATTGAACTGAACCATTTCCCCCTTCAGGCCAAGTCCCTCGGCCTCGTGGCGGCACCACCCACGCGCGAAAAACCCCCTGTGATCTTCACGCTTTTCCAGTTCGACCAGATAAGCCCCTTTGAGTCTGGTTTCCTTGAAGATCATGTCCTATCCAACATTTCGTAATCGGTGATCTGTTTTTTGGTCAGAATAGCCATTTTTTTTCCATCCTGAAATCCGCGGTACCAAGCGACCGTCCACGCCAATGCCTCTGTCAAGGAAAGGCGGGGTTTCCATTGCAGGTGTTCGCGTGCCTTGGAGCAGTCAAGCTTGAGGTAGTGGGCTTCGTGAGCGTGCTGGCCTTCGGCCACCTGCCATGAAGCACGTTCAGACCAGAATTCGGCCAGTTTTTCTACGACCCATTGAACCGGGCGGGCATCCTCGTCTCCGGGGCCAAAGTTCCATCCCTCGGCAAAGGCACCCCCCGAGTCCCACAGTTTTTCAACCAGGCGAAGATATCCGGCAAGAGGATCAAGTACGAACTGCCAGGGACGAACGGCATGCGGGTTTCGCACACAAACGGGACGACTTTCCATGAATGCCTTCAAGGCGTCGGGAACGAGGCGGTCTTTCGCCCAATCGCCGCCGCCAATGACGTTGCCGGCCCGCACACTGGCGATTGCCGCTGTGTGCCTGTCCTGACGCTCCGATGAAAAAAAGGATCTGCGATAGGCCGCGACCACCAACTCTGAACATCCCTTGCTGCCGGAGTATGGATCATGGCCGCCCATGGGGTCGTTCTCACGGTACCCCCAAACCCATTCACGATTTTCATAACATTTATCACTGGTAACACACAGGACTACCCGCACCGAGTCGCAATGGCGTGCGGCTTCAAGCACATGAACAGTTCCCATAACGTTGGTGTCAAAAGTTTCCACTGGATTCTGGTAGGCATACCGCACCAACGGTTGCGCTGCCATATGGATGACAATATCCGGCTGTTCCCTCTTCATGGCCGATTGCAGTGCCGGAAGATCGCGGATGTCGCCGATTTGCGAATGCATCCCCCGGGAGACCTCGCCCAAATCGAAAAGGCTGGGACTGGTCGGCGGCTGCAGGGCAAAACCACTGGCTTGTGCCCCCAAAAGTTGCAGCCAAAGGGAGATCCAGCTGCCCTTAAATCCGGTGTGGCCGGTGATAAATACTTTTTTAGTATGCCAAAACATTCGATTCATGGCCAGATCTTCCAAGGTGCCGAGCCACTCTGCCATAAATCTTCAAGAACATTCTTGTCGCGCAATGTGTCCATGGGTTGCCAAAACCCTTGATGACGATAAGCGGCCAACTGATCTTCGCGTGCCAGTCTCTCCATGGGGGCCTGCTCCCAGACGGTTTCATCGCCCTCGATATAATCGATTATCTTCGGCTCCAGTACAAAAAAACCCCCATTCACCCAAGCGCTATCGCCCTGAGGCTTTTCTTTGAAGGATGAAATCCTGTTTTGGTCCTTGTCTAGATTAAAAGCGCCGAAGCGCCCCGGAGGCTGAACAGCCGTCAACGTCGCCAGTGTTTTCTGTTGGCGGTGGAACGCAATCAACTGATCGATTTTAATATCCGATACACCATCTCCGTAAGTCATGCAGAAGGTCTCCTGTCCGAGATGCTCCCTGACTCTTTTGAGGCGCCCGCCCGTCATCGTTTTTTCGCCAGTATAGATAAGCGTCACGCGCCAAGGTTCGACGTTGTTGTGCAAAATTTCCATCTTGTTGTTCCGGATGTCAAAAGTTACATCAGAACGGTGCAGAAAATAATTGGCGAAGTAATCCTTGATCATAAATGACTTGTAGCCGCAGCAAATAATAAAGTCGTTCAAACCATAGCATGAATATATTTTCATGATGTGCCAGAGAATCGGTTGATCGCCGATCTCGACCATCGGTTTGGGGCGAACGGTACTCTCTTCGCTGATCCGGGTTCCATACCCGCCTGCGAGTATAACCGTTTTCATGGCATTCCCTTTTTTTTATAAATAGCGCTGCCATGGCTGCATCTGTTGGCAAAAACAGATATAGCCGCGTTTTCATTGGCATGAGCATAGAGCCTGTACGCACACGCACGGTTATTCTGAATTCGGATTACAAAGGTTAAGGGCAAAATGCAGACAACAGATAACAGAAGGGAAGAGTGCGATCAGATTTAAAGGGGGTAGATAGAAGGGGGTATAGACATTTTTAGCATTGAACGACTTTTCTATAGAGCGATTCAATACACGAAACGCTGAAATTGGAAAATTCTTTGAAGCTATAATATCTCCGAAACTTCTTCGATTAGCTGTGGCTTCAGATGCAAATAACGCGTGGTAGAGCGCTTGATGTCGATGTCGTCGTAGGCGCGTTGTACTTGCTCGGGAGTCAATTCAAGGATATGGGCGATTTCAGAAGGGGAATAGCCATTGTTTTTGGCGTATAGACAGAGGTCCATTTTGTCGTAGGGTAACGAAAAATAGAATTCATCCTGGCCCTGAGGCAAGGAGTACGTGTCGGTAGTGGGCGGCCTTTCGAGGATGCGTTCGGGCACACCGAGATAGGCTGCCAACTGATATACTTGGGTTTTGTAAAGATGCGCGATGGGCTTTAGATCCGCGGCTCCGTCGCCCAATTTAACGAAAAAGCCCTGGTCGTATTCCAGACGATTGGGGGTGCCTGCTACGGCATAGTTGAGCCGGTCGGCGTGATAGTATTCGAGCATTTTTCGCGTGCGTTGCTTGAAATTGGTGGCAGCGACGATCTCCAGGTATGCCTGCAGTGGCAGTCTTTCCCGGATGACGCGACCATCCGGTGCCTGGGCGCTGATCGAAAAAAAATTGAACCCCCTGTGTTCGATCACATTGGAAATAACGATTTTGGACTTCCATCCTGGTCCGTATTCCGGAATCGCTTTGCGCACGGCATCGTCATAGCGTCGGTAAAAACCAAGGGATTCGAGAATACCAGAGATACTTTCATGTGCGCGATCCACTTTGAATGTATCGGCCACTGCAATGCTGAGCTCAAGCGTATCGGCGGAGGAATCGCGTTCCGGCATGAGAAGGGCGAATACGCGTTCAGCGCCTAAAGCTTTGACTGCCAACCCTAAAGAAACACTGCTGTCGATTCCTCCGGACAATGCGACGATCAGTCCACGGCGATTCAGTTTTTTAGAAAGAATCGACCGTATGCCGGCAGTGATTCTGCGCGTTTCACTATCCGAATCGATCTTGAGAATATCCTTTGAAAAAGGCGGGTTGGACATACACACCTCTGTTGTTTAAAGTAGCGATCCATCTTTGAGACGTATAGAAAGAGGTGAGTTCGTAAGGGTAGGTACTGTCGGAAAGTCAAGGAAAAAACTGGTTAAGCAGCTGCTATTCAGTCAAAAATTCATTTCAACAGGTCCGCAGCGAATGTATATACTGACTGCAGGTCAAGAATCTGCAGTACCGGAAAGTTAATATCAGTTCGCGCAATCGTTTGTGAGTTTTAGCAATATTCAGGTAGTGACGAAACCGCGGCAGGTTGCGAATGTGCGGCACTTTAGGTTGCGCAGGATCTAACTCCCAGGGGTGCAGATAGAGCATATAGGCTTTCTCTCTATTTAAAATATGCCGAATACCACTTCTGAAGAAGACAGGCGGGATCAATCTGAAATATCCCCCTCCTCCCCACGGTATGGTTTGCCCCATGGTAATGATATTGCTGATCGGAAGTTCGATGAACTTTGAAGAAATCTGCAAAGCCATACCACGCTGGTACATACCCGAGGTATCGATGGTGCCGTAGCGGCCGTTTCCGGCAAACGAATTGTAGCTGGAATCATAGTGGTAGCCGGCATCCTGAATAGCTTTCAAAATATCCTTATCGATTGAAAAGCAGGGTGCACGATAGCCTGCAACGGGTTCGCCCGTGATATCTTCGAGGAGTTGTTTGCTTCTACTGAGATCCTCTTTCAATACTTCGCGCTTCATCTGGTAATTTAGCAGATGGTTGTATCCATGAGAAGCTATCTCATGCCCGCGCTTTTTAATGTACGATACCAGGTTGGGATGCCGCTGTGCCACCCAGCCCAATACAAAAAAAGTCACCCTGACGCTGTTATCAAATGAATCGAACAGGTCGAGAAGCCTTTTTGTTGCAGACTCGACACGTGAGCTTTGAAAATCCCACTGATCTGGAGGGAACCATGGACGCAGGTTTTCGACCTGAAACCACTCCTCGACATCAATGGTGATGAGAATAACAGGGGCGCTTGGTGTCATAAATCCATCATGTTGATTTTATATACTTGCCTCCAACGAACGCAGCATAAAAATAGCGCAGGGATCAGTTCCAGCGGTAAGCTGTGGCGGGGCGCATGGTAATACTGAATATCACTCTGTTTTCAGTATATTCCTGGGTGATTATATCGGATTGAAAATCCCTGTATCGGTAATTCAGACCCAAAAACATCCAGGTTAGAGCTTGGTACCTGATACCGGCACCTGCGTCGATAATGTTATCGGTGCGTTCCGGCTCTCGATTCGGATAGTTCTTGTATATATAGGCAGCATTGGCTTCAGCTGAAAAACGTGAAGTAAAGTTATACCCTACCCCCAACCTGCCCAAATAGATCAGGGCAAAACCCAGGTCTGCGGTGCCGGTGTCATCTATATCATAACCACCGCTTCCGGCGACATCGATGTAGCTGGATCGAAAAGCCCACCGTTTATAAATTTCCGCATTAACCCCCCAACCTTCTTCATTGTCTTCTTGATTATCGACATCCTGGATGAAATATCCAGCGCCTAAAAGAACATGCGCTGTTTCTTGAAACTGATACCGAATACCAACTGTAGGGAAATAGATATGGTAATCATCATCCGTTTCTTCATCATAATCAAGGAAGGTATGACGATATTCGGCAAAGGCGGACAGATTCCGCTGGATCGAATAAAGCAACCGAAAATAGCCGGTATATTCTTGACGGTCATTCTTTTCCTCATAATCACGGTTCGAATAGAATCCTTCAATTTCCGTTCCCCAATTTTGTGAAAACCAGTAATCCAGTCCGAATGCGGGGCGCAGGTTGGTGTAATCATCTACTGGTTGGCCAGCGAAAGTATCAACATCTTCAAGAAAACTGTATTGAAAGGTGCCATAGATGCGGTCTTTTGCCCCGAATTGATGAGTTAGACTCGCTTCGGCAGCATTGATGCGGTAACGGCCACGACCGCGCCGGTTGTAATCTGGATCGATACTCGGCCCCTGAAGCGGATCATCCGGTGTAAAGTCGGCTGTCTCGTCCAAGGGATCTTCACTTTCTAAATAGTCGTTGATGAATTCGAACCGCGTATTGCGTGAAAAATCGTTCCATGCACGCAGTCGGGCGGCATGGCGCCAGTAATTCAAATCCGAGTTGTCGGCAAAAGCATTGTAGGTAGGGGTATAATTCAGTTCCACACCGGCGGTACGGCCGACAACTTGAGCGGTGAGGCTCAATCCTGCTGAAGTGATAAAATCATCTTCTTCATTTTCGTGTGTCAGGTAAACGTTGTCCGAATACTCTTCGGTGAGCAGTAGTTCAGGCGTGAAAAGAACTTGGGCGGCCTCTGCTTGGAACTGGGCATTGGAAACGACCACGCCTATCGAGGTGATAATCGTCAGTATTTTGAACCAGGTTAATTTCAACACCTTTTCCTTTCTTAAGAGAGGTCCGGAACGAGTTTGCTTGAGAAGGACATTATTGGTCGGATCGTGGCGAGGACCATGTTTTATACTCAAACACGAGAGGGGGAAACGTTCCCACCATAAAGATGGGAACGCAACCGACCCTAATGGCTTTCAAAGCGGGTATTTTCAATTTTTATTTACAGGGCGTCCGATGCCGAAATAGGCGAATCCCTGACTTGCAAGCAAGCTGGAGGAATACAAGTTGCGACCATCGAAAACGATAGGGGCTTTGAGCAATTTTTTTATTCGCGTGAAGTCGGGGTTGCGGAATTGGTTCCAGTCGGTCAAAATCGCAAGTGCGTCGGCACCTTCAACTGGGCCGTACTGATCGTTCATAATCCTAACGAAAGGATTGCCCGACAAGGCCTTGGTAGCGTTCGGACCGGCTTCCGGATCGAAAGCACACACCTTCATCCCGGCTTCAGTCAATATCCGTATGGTTTCCATAGCAGCGGACTCGCGAATGTCATCCGTGTTTGCTTTGAAGGAAATGCCCCAGAGAGCGAGGGTTTTGTTTTTCACTCCGCCCTGCTGATTGAAGTAATCTATAATTTTCCTGGCAAGCACATGTTTCTGACGGTTATTTACCGAATCCACCGCTGATACAAGTTCGGCATCATAGCCATTTTCCTTGGCTGTATTGATCAAAGCCTTCACATCTTTAGGAAAGCAGGAACCGCCGTAGCCAACGCCGGGATAAATGAAATGATAGCCGATGCGCCGGTCTGAGCCAATCCCCACACGGACGTCTTTTACATCGGCGCCGACTTTTTCACAGATGTTGGCGATTTCATTCATGAAGGAGATTTTGGTGGCCAGCATACAATTGGCCGCGTATTTTGTCATTTCAGCACTGCGGATGCCCATGATAATCATCTTGTCACGGCTGCGGGCGAACGGGGCATAGAGGGTTTCCAGCAGTTTAGCGGTGCGCACATTATCGGTACCGACGATCACCCGGTCGGGTTTCATAAAATCGTTGACGGCATCGCCCTCTTTCAGGAATTCCGGATTGGACACAACGTCAAACTCGATGTTGAGCCCCCGCTTTTCAATTTCGCTTTTGATGATATCCCGAACGCGGTCGGCAGTTCCGACAGGCACAGTCGATTTATTGACGACTATTTTATAGTCTTTGATATTCTGCCCGATTTCATGGGCCACTGTTTCAATATAGGACAGATCGCAGTCCCCATTGATTTTGGAAGGTGTCCCTACACAATTGAACACAAACAACGCGTTTTCCATACCTTCAGAGAGGCTGGTGATGAATTTGAGCCGTCCTTCTTCGAAGTTCTTTTTTACAATAGGTTCCAGTCCGGGCTCATAGATGTGGATATTGCCATTGTTGAGCTGCTCGACGATAGTAGGGTTGACATCCACGCAATGGACGTTGTTTCCCATTTCAGCCAGACTGGCAGCAGCCACAAGTCCTACATAACCGGTTCCGACGATACAAACATTCATAGATCATGATCCTTGCTTTTTTCCGGTTGTGGTGAACTGTCACAAAGATATGGCAAACCGTCCCCAATAAACCGCATTATGCCGTGCTTCAAAGCTCACAAATTGATATATTGCTATCAAATAGCATGATTAATTTCAAGGGACGATGATGGTATCGTCCGGTTTGATTTTAACATTTTGCCTGAAATCCTTGTCCTTGAGAATGTCCTTGTAATTGATCTGGATGACGGTTTCCTTACCGCCTTCGCGCCGGAACAAGATAATTTCCTTCTTGGATGCCCATTCCGTGAATCCTCCGGCCAAAGCAAACGCCTGGAGGACACTGAGATCCTTCAGAAGCGGATATTCACCGGTACGCATGACTTCGCCCAAAACATAAAATCGTTGACTGGCTGCATTGCGTATAGTTACTGTGACGTTCGGCGTGGAAACATATTGCTTGATGCCTGCTTCGACATTATTTTTCAGTTCGGTTGTTGTTTTCCCGGCAGCCTGAAGATCGTCCAGAAGCGGAAAGGAAATTTTTCCGTCCAATCTTACCAATACTTCTTGCCTGGAAAAGTCAGGCTCTTTCCAGGTAACGATTTCAAGGATATCGCCTGCGCCAATCCGATACTCTTGCTTCGGCGATTTGGCTTCCTGAGCGTGAGCGCAGATAGTATAAGTGCTAATCGTTAAAAGTATTACGAGGGTTGAAAAAATGACTTTTTTCATAGATCTGCTCCTGAGAAAATTTGTAGGTAGAGTTTACACGTGATAATAATGTCGGTACCATTCGACAAAGTTCTTGATGCCTTCGGACAACGGCGTAGCGGGCTTAAACCCCACATCATTCATCAAATCCTCAATGTCGGCATAGGTTGCCGGAACATCTCCCGGTTGAATATCCAGGTATTGTTTTTTTGCTGTTTTCCCGAGGGCTTTTTCTATTTCGACTATGAAATCAGAAAGCTGGACCGGGCTGTTGTTGCCGATGTTGTAAATTTTGTATCTTTTGTATGAGGTGCCGGGGTCTGGTGTGTTGCCACTCCAAGCCGGATTGGGTTCAGGAGTGTTGACCATGACGCGCACGACCCCTTCCACGATATCATCGATATAGGTAAAGTCACGTTGCATCCGGCCGTGATTGAAAACTTGTATGGGCTTGTTCTCCAAAATGGCTTTGGTAAAAAGGAACAAAGCCATATCGGGACGTCCCCATGGACCGTAGACTGTAAAGAAACGCAATCCAGTGCTGGGCAGATCAAAAAGGTGGCTGTATGTATGCGCCATCAATTCGTTCGCCTTTTTTGAAGCGGCATAAAGCGAAACCGGGTGATCCACATTGTGGTGAACGGAGAAAGGCATGTTCGTGTTGGCGCCATAAACCGAGCTGGACGATGCAAACACGAGATGTTTTACATGGCTATGCCGGCAACATTCGAGAATGTTGACAAAGCCGACAATATTAGCATTTACGTACGCATGCGGGTTTTCGAGTGAGTAACGTACGCCGGCCTGAGCCGCAAGATTGACGACCACATCGATGGAAGACTTGGCAAATACCTCGTTCAACTTTTCCAAATCGACCAAATCGATTTTATGAAAATCGAAGTTCGGATCAGAGGTCAACTGGCGCAGACGGGCATTTTTCAGTTCAACATCATAATAGTCATTGAGGTTATCGATTCCGATAACATGCCGCCCTTCGGATAACAGGCGTTTACAAAGATGATAACCGATGAAACCGGCAGCGCCGGTAACGAGGGCGGTTTGGTAATTAAGATGCATAATCAAATCCTGATCTATATTATCGCATGCGGCACGTGTGACTTAAATGCTTTATAGATGACTGCCAAGATTATCCGCATGGCAAGTGAGGGGTAGATTCGACCCTATAGCTCCGCTTGGTCGATTACATAAGTGTAGTCGTTTCACTGCCGCCACTGAAACGGCCTGTAAGAATTATGCTTGCCGGCGCCATGTACCAGCCACGAGAAGGATTTTATAAGAAAAAGGAGCACAACGGTCTTTACATTTTACTTTATTTACTTCATTTTATCTACCCTTCCCGAAGAGCACTGTCTTTATGGTCCGTGCATAAATCATGATGTCCATCAATATAGACATATTTTTTATATAAAACAGGTCATAATTGAGTTTTTCGATGGCATCCCTGACCGATGCGCCATAACCGTAACAAACCTGCGCCCAACCGGTCACGCCGGGTTTGACGGAAAATCGTTCGCCATAGTAAGGAATGGTCTTGGTCAATTCTTTTACGAAATACTCCCTTTCAGGGCGAGGTCCGACAAAGCTCATCTCACCTTTCAAGACATTCCAGAGTTGGGGTATTTCATCGATGCGCCACTTGCGCATAAAATGCCCGATGCGGGTAATGCGGTCATCATTCGCCTGGGCCCAAACCGGTCCGGTATCTTTTTCGGCATCGCAGCGCATTGAACGAAATTTGTGCACCATGTAAGGTTTATGTTTTTCGCCGACCCTTTCCTGCGAGAAGATGATCGGTCCCTTTGAATCCAGTTTGATGATAATGGCAATAACGACAAGCAACGGCATCAACAATATCAACATTGTAATGGAGAGAATTAAATCGATCGTTCGTTTGACGAATCTTTGTGACTTGCTCTTTTGGAAACCTTGCGCGAAGATCAGCCAGCCCGGGTTAATTTGTTCAACGATAAGCTTTCCCGTAAGCATTTCGTAAAAACTGTTACCCTCGATGATATCGATGCCGTTAACGCGGCATTTCAGAAGCTCTTCAATCGGGAAGTCACCCCGCTTTTCTTTCAAAGCAACGACGATCCTCTCAACTTTCATTTGGGTTGCCAGTTCGCAAATATTTTCGTAGGAGTTTAGACATATCACGCCGAAATTTTCAGAGCATGAGACATCATGCCATGCATCTTTACTGATTGCAGCGGCGATCTCGTATCCGCAATCCTTTGTTTCCTGAATTTGCCTGGCGATTTCCTTTGCGGTTTCACTTGATCCGAGAATAATGATGCGCTGATTAAACAACCCTTTATTCAAAACCTGAGTGTAAGCGACGCGCCAGGATACTACAAACAAAATGACAATGACGGTACTGACAAGAAAAATACCTTCACTGATAATCACGTTCGGAAATAAAAAATATAAAATGGCAAGAATGATTGCGGCGGCGCCTAGTGCCTGCAGCAAACGAATCCCCAACTCAGAAAAAGTGCTTGTAATTTTCAGGTCATAAAGGTCATTGTAATATAGGCATAGCTGGCACGAAAAAGTAATCAGAAGGGCTTTCATGAACAATGAGATTTCAGCTTGCAGAATCTTTTCACCCAAAATTATCCAGCAGGCAGCAATCACGGAAAGAAAAATAATGCAACCCTCTCCTAATACAAAGAGCGCATTCCTTATGGGATAATACTGTTTGAAGAGTCTTAGCATAATTATTCCAGCAGTTTGGTTTGCGTTCGCCCCTGCCCTTTTGGATACCTATCCGTGATAATAAGATCTTCCGTAGCCATAGTATTTTTTCACTGATTGGTCTGCATAATTCAGAACAACGCCCAATAACTTCTCCTTGCCGATCTGCTCGATCGTTTCGTTAACGGCGTTTTTGGGTGTAACACCGGCCTTTACGACAAGGATGACGCCATCGACGATGTTGATCATGGCATTCGTTTCGGCGGCCATGGAAGGCGGCGGCGAGTCGATAAGAATGTAGCGGTCATCATACCGATTGGCCACTTCCTCTAAAAGCGTTTTCATTCTTTTAGAAGTCAACAATTCGGTTGGGTTGCCAGGGGGATGGCCCGCAGGCAATATTGTCAACTTGGGTATGGGACTTTTGAGCAATGTTTTCGAAAGGTCTATGCCCATCGAGAGATGTTCGCTCAGTCCTGTCACCTTTCCGAAACCAAAATAGGAATGAATGGTTGGTCTGCGCACATCGCAATCGACCAGCAGTACATATTCCTCGATACCCAAGGCAATGCTGATGGCAAGATTGGAACTAATGAACGATTTCCCATCACTGGGCAAGGGGCTGGTCACCAGGATCTTCCGAGGGGGTTGCCCTTTCGGTGGAAAAAGCAGATTGGTGCGCAACACTTTGAACAGTTCGGCTTCGACCGATTGCGGCGCATGATAGGTAATCAGGTTCACATCGAGTTTATGCTCCGATGTAAGTTTATTGGAATTGGAAATCGGCACGATTCTGTCGGCCCCCTTGCCATTCACGATGTCGGTTCGAACGTGCGGCAAAGGCACAGATTTAGCTGCCTGTGTGTTTGATTTTTCAAGGGCATCGAAAATTTTTCCCATCGACTCACCTGCTTTTTAAAAGTATGAAAGAAAAGGCTAATCGCATATCTTAGCCCATCAACCCTTTTAAGAGGTCAACCGCGAATTCCGACCCCTTCACGGTCATCAGCGCCAGTACTCCGAGCAACCCGAACACAATCACAGAGAACGCAATACTCAATTGATTGTTTATTTTGATCAACAGCATCTGCTTAGGCAGGAGCAATCTCGGGATCGACGCAAGGACCGGCAATCCACATTGTTCCTCGACCTCATCCGGTTTTCTAAAAACTGGCCGGGCAAATTCCAGCAGCAGTGCCAATCCTGCGCCGATACCCAAACCAATTGCGACTGAAAGCAAGAACAATTTGCGCATATCTGGTTCAGTAGGGCGTTCAGGGACCCGGGCCTGATCGAGGATCCTGAATTGTTCGCCTTTTTGCTTGCGCTCCATATTCACCGCGATGTCGGCTTCCAATTTGCGATTCAGCAGGGATTCATAGGTAGTCTTGATATTTTCATAATCCCTGTTAAGCCCCAGGAGTTCCTGCTCTCGTTTCGGTATATTCTCGACCTTTTTCTGATATTCCGCTATTTGCGCCCTGAGATTATCCACCTCTGATTCAGTCACCTGGATTTCACGCTGAGCATCCGCAATCCTTAATCGCAGTTCCAGCGGTATGCGGATAGGCACTTTGGCCCCACCGTTCGGGGACTCATCGGATCTTGCATCGAGTTCAGCGATTTGTTTCTTAATGGCCTGAATGTCAGGATGTTTTTCAGTATAGCGTGCCTGCATCGATTCAAGCTGTGACCGAAGCTGTTCCAACGAAGGGGCGCCATCGTCGCGCCGCCGATCGCCATTCAATACGACAACCGTAGGCTCTCGCGATGTAGCTTGACTATTCAGGTCCGAGAGTCTGATTTTGGCATCTCGTAGAACTTGCTGCCTGCTTACCAGATCCTGCTGCAAGCGTTCCAGAATTCTCAGGTTGGTTTCAAGCTGCCCGGGCAGTTCACCCATGTTTGCTTTGCGGTAATTTTTGAGACTTTCTTCATGTTGCTCCAGGCGCACACGCATCGTTTCAAGTTCGGCCTCTAGAAAGGCGCTGGTCCCGATGGCTTGCGATTCCCGATTTTTGAGATTCTCATCGATAAAATAGGCAGCAAGCCGGTTAGCGATGCGCATCACACGTTGAGGGTCTTTGTCTTTGAAAGAAACCGTAAACGCATTGGCTTCTCTTCCCCCTTTGAAAACCTCTACGGAAATGCGCTCACGAAGATTTCCGACGATATCTTCGAGATACGCCGGTTTTTGTTCGGCATTGGAATTCAGCCCGAATTCATGAATTACTTTCTCCAGATTGGTCCTACTCATAATTTGCTGGGATATCGTATTGATGCGTTGCGCAGTATCTTCGGTGACGATCGATTGAACATAATTCTGGGGGACTCGCTGGCTTTCAATCAGAATCAACGTCTTTGCCTCGTAGACCCTGGGAAGTGTAATCGCCAGATAGATCCCAACGATTAGCGCCGCGCACAGGGGCACCAACAAGAACCAGCGCCTTCTGCGGATAATATCGATAGCGAGCTCAGGAGTTATTTTGAAAGAAGTATCGGCCATCGTCGTTTCCTCGCAATTTTCTATTAGATTTCAAATACTTATACGATCTGATACATTTTCATTTTGTTCAACATCGATTTATAACTGATATTGAGCAGCGCCGCAGCCTTCTTTCTATTCCAATTCGTCGCTTGCAACGCTGTTTCCATCAACTTCTTTTCAGTGCGGCAAACAAATTTATTGCAAATGGATTTCAACGATCCATTGCCGGTAACAGCCCAATAGTTTCGGATTTCCGAGGCATCGGGAAGTATTTCATTATCAAATGCATTGCAAAGGTGTTTATTTGACATGCTTTCCGATTTAAAACCCGTGTGTGCGAGAAGTTGACGCTCATCTCCCGACAGAACATATCGACGAACAGCACTCTTTAGCTCTTCCATGTTGCCGGGCCAATGATAATCACACGCTCTGTTTTTGATCTGATCGGAAGCGATCAGAAAACTTCGCTTCATTCTAACGCACTCCCCAATGGAAAAGTAATCCGTCAATAATGGTAGATCCTCTTTTCTTTCGGATAGCAGCGGCATATATAACGGTATGACGTTCAATCGGTAGTATAGGTCCTTCCTGAAACCATTGCATCGAACCATATCTTCCAGATCGCGCTCTGAGGTCGCAATCACCCGGCTATGTGTGTCATCAATGAGAAAAGACGGTGGAAAATAATGAGTGCCTTTCTCCAGCAGAAGCAACATTTCGGATTGTGACTTTAAATCCAATTGATCGATTTTATGCAATAGAATAGTTGCCCGCCTCGGGTACGTCAAGCCACCCGGCTGCACCAAGCTGCTTTTGTTGTAATCGCGCGATGACGTGTGCCATTCTTCATCGATGCTTGTCATTCGGAGCGCTTCACAATCTATCTTAATAATAAGAGATCCGTGTTTTGCATGCCGGCCGATGATGCGCGCCAGCAATTCTTTGCCTGTTCCGGGTTGCCCGATGATCAGGACCGGGTCCAGGGTCTGCGTCAAATTAGGCAACATTGCTTGTATGTTTTTAATTGCAACCGATTCTCCCACCAGCGATCCAGTTTCGGACTGATTGTACCGATCACTTCGATAACGACCAGTTTCAATTATAAACTGGATATCTTTCAATTCAGTTTGCAAATCCATACAAATGATCTTGCGCCTTACAAGGTGGAATGCGCTGAACGTCGATCCATTCAAAACATTCGACCGGATGATCACTTGCGCATCACTTGCGAAAGCGTCTAAGGAAAATATAAACCGCCACGCTACAGCCCGGGAATCAGTCCCCAATACAATGGCTTCCGGCTCGATTGAAGCCAAATTGTCATAGCAGGTGGTCTCGTTTTCGAAGCACAAAATCCGCCAACCACTCGCGGCCAAAATATTGCGCAGATAATCCCTTTCACCGGAGGACTTGGCAAAAACGATGATCGGCCTGTTTTGGGTTATCTCGACCATTCGTTCAACTTATTTGATTAGCCTGCTTCTGTTCCAAAAAGTGCTTGCTGAGGGTGTATCCGCCGGAGCCGTATCGATGATGCCCTGGCACGATGGCTTTTGACATCTTGATGCATTCAGCCCTACTACAGCAAGGAACATGCCTACATTTTCGTTCTATCACTAAGGGTTTTTGAAATATCAAAAATGTATAAAAATAAGAACCTTATATGATTAGAGGCAAATGTTACGATCAATAAAACTTAAAATGCAGCATTTAAAACGGAAACAGTTTGCCTATATATGAAATATTTTACCACTTTGTAATTACGCAGCAGCGCCCCGACCCTGGTGTCATTTGTTGGTGCGGGGGAAACGATTCATCAGTGGGATTGGGAAGCTCCAAAATGTAAAAGTTATTTTCATTTTCGGAAGCGGAAACTGAGGTCAGGAACCCGGAAATGGCATCGGAACATGCAAGGATATCACGCATGAAGTAATTCAAAGTGTCAGAACCAAGTTATTATCTTCTTTGCGGATGGATTCACGCCTGTCTTTTCCTGTGCGCCTGTCAACGCCACTCCTTCTTTCCGGTATGTGGAAGGTGTATGTGAATTGACGCCTATCGGAGTCTTTTCGGCGACCGCCGTTATCGGGACAATTCACGTTCACGCCCAATAGCCTTTCCGATAAGTCGATCACTGTCGTTCCTTTTGCAAAAAAAATGGGCCTTGGATTAGGTTGCTTACATCAGCCATGCGCGTTTACTATGCAAATATGATACCCATGGTGCCGAAAAGTGTATGAAGTTTTCGACGCACACTATAAGTAATCGAAAAATCATAATTTAATTTAATTGATAGCTGAACGGAAATTGATCTATCGGCAATAAACAGGACAAGGGTGTGTAACGAAGGAAATAGGTCGATAGGAATTATTTTTCCAGAGAGAGCGCTATCCGGCGTTGCCAAAGTGGCAAGTATAGGTGCTCGGACACACTAAGAGATGGTATTTTCGTGGGCTTTTACCGGAAATTTGTAGTTTAAGGAAGCTTTACTGCTGGAAATCACCGTGTCCGGGAGGACTTATATTCAGTTCGGTGATCTTGTTCAGAAGTGTTTTGTAACTGACTTTTAAAATTCGAGAGGCTTTGCTGCGATTCCAGTCCGTTTTCTTCAGGACGTAGGAAATGATTTCTTTTTCGACTTTATCGACCGCTTTTTTCTTGGCTTCTTTCAAGGAAAATGAGTTATTGCCGGACAATTCCTTGCCGTTGAGATCAAGCAGGGAATGAATGGCGCCAGCGCTGTTTTCGGAGGAGGCCGCCGAGCGCATCGCCTGCTGCTTACCGGTGCTTTCAAATAATTCATCAGCGATCTTTTCGCATTCGCCCAACACGAGCATGCGTTTAAGGACATTTTGCAGTTCACGCACATTGCCGGGCCAATGGTAAGTTGTCAATTTTTCGATGACGGCTTGTGTGGGTCTGATGATATCCGTTCCGCCGAGTTGGGTTGAATATTCCGCAAGATAATATTCAATGAGCGGCACGATATCCTCGGGGCGTTCCCGTAGCGGACTGACATAAATCTTTATGATATTCAGGCGATAGTACAAATCCTCCCTGAACTTGCCCTCACTGATATCCTGTTTCAGATCATGATTTGTGGCCGCAAGAACCCATGTATCCGTTTTAACGTCTTTTTCCGAACCCAATGGGGCAAACTCGCCGCTTTGCAGTACATGCAGCAGTTTGGCTTGCAGCACCAGAGACATGTCGCCGATTTCGTCAAGCAGTAGCACGCCGCCATGGGCGAGTTGAAATTTGCCTCTCCGCTTTTGCTCGGCCCCGGTAAACGCTCCTCTTTCGTACCCGAAGAGTTCGCTTTCCAATAGCCCTTCCGGCAGCGCTGCACAATTGATTTTTATGAAGGGTTTGCCCACTCGCGGAGAACGCTGGTAGAGATTTTGGGCAATAACTTCCTTGCCCACACCGCTCTCACCAAAAATGACGGTATTGAAGCCAGTATGGGCGACATGCTCGACAAGCTCTTTGATGCGTCGGATATTGTCGCTGACGCCTATAATAGGTGGTCCCATAGCAGCCATAATTTATCTGACAAGAAGATCCCTTGCGGCCTTTTCAAGCTCCGGCAGTTTAAAAGGTTTTTCCATCACAAGATCTGCCTTGGCCTCTTTTGCCAATGCTTCAGGATGTTCACCCCATCCGGTGATCGCGATCACCGGCAGCTGCGGGTATTTGTTCTTGACGATCGAGATGACGGCCACACCGCTGATATTGGGTAGGACTAAGTCAGTGATGATGATATCCAGATCATCCTTTTCAGCCTCGATCATTTTCAGACCATCCAATCCATTGGAAGCGGAAATGACATCATACCCTTTTTGCTTGAAATATTTACAGAGAGCCGACAGGACCTCCTCTGTATCATCAATAATAAGCAGTTTGGGTGCCGGACACATCTGCCGCTCCTGGAAAGTGATTATCCTGATTGATCAGCCCCACCGACAAATTTAGCTAACATCCTTTACATACAATAATATTTGAATCATAGCAACACTATCCTAAACATGTTTCAGATCCTTTATCAGAAACATACACGATTGCCCCTAGAATCACCGCTGAAGAGATTATAGGCGGATACGATCGCTGAAGTCTGCCCCTCACCCGTAGGGGCGAAGCTTGTGTTCGCCCTCGTCAAACGCAAGGGCATCTTAAACACGCATCCCTATAAAACGCACGGGGCGAACACAAGGTTCGCCCCTCCACCCGAACGACAATTCCAGAACTATTCGAATGGCACAATGTAGACTTTTTACGAGATCATCAACGTTGCATCAAACATCTATTACTTAACGCTAAAGCATGAGTAGATGGGGTGCAGCGCACACAAAAACAGCCTGTTTCTCAGCAAGAAACAGGCTGGCTACTCATTAATCGATTCAATATGTCTGACAACGATATTTTTGCCCATCCAGATAGGACTATGGGATTGGTGTATGTTGTATCAGAAAGCACATAAATGTTCTGCTACCGTGTAGGCGCTTTATATCGATTTTCTTTTCAAAAAGCTAGCGGCGCCAATCAAGCCGAAACCAATCAAGAGCATGTTGAATGGTTCGGAAAAAGAGTACCCAACCAGGGTGCGCGCCTCAGCAAAACTTGCCGTAGCGCTCACACAAAACAATAATACCGACACTGTTCCAATTGCAGGTATCAAGTAGCGTATGAATTTATGCATCATTTCCTCTCTCTATTCGCATACATTGTGTAACCGACAACCTTTAAAGCAATATAGATGCCACCAGAGAAGAAATTTAATTTGTGTTGTTTTTACTTATAGATAGGCCTTAACGGAAAGAAATTGATTAACCAGTGCATTGAAAATGGATCATGAAGTTATGTAAATTTAAATCCATTTTCATATCACTTATGTAAAAGTTTTCATAATTGGATTGACCCGATATGAGGATTCATAAGGTATGCTTTTCGGCAGCCCAGATAGTTTTTAGGGATGAGCAGCGGGTTGCTTTTCGCAACTGCACAATAAAACTTTTCCTGGAGATGTTGCGTGCGCCCATTCGCACAAGATGCTCGGTGGGCACCTGGCAATCGATAAAAGCAAAATGGCGCTCGTTTAAGAATCGGGCCAGATGCACCAAGCAAACTTTAGAAGCGTCACTCATCAGGGAGAACATCGATTCTCCGAAAAAAGCGCGACCAAGCGCGATGCCGTACAATCCGCCCACCAGTTCTCCGGCGTGCCAAGCTTCCACCGAATGTGCAAAACCAAGATCGTGTAACAGGCAGTATGCGGTTGTCATCTCCTGGGTAATCCATGTACCCTCTTTTTCTATTCGGATTCGCGCGCACAAATCGATCGTCCGCGCAAAAGCGGTGTCGATGGTTATCTGGTAAGTATTGCGCCGGAGAGTGCGCCGGAGTGATTTGGATACATTGATTTCTTCGGGATACAGCACCAGTCTCGGGTCGGGGGACCACCAGAGGATGGGATCACCTTCGGAATACCATGGGAAAATACCGTTTTTGTAGGCAAGTAAAAGTCGCTCAGGCTGCAAGTCACCGCCAACTGCGAGCAGTCCTTCCTTGGTAGCCAGATGCGGTGGGGGAAAAGCAAGTTTATCGGACAACCGAAAAATGGGCATCTGCGACCGCCGTTGACCTTAGGCATGTTTGTCCGTTGCCCGTGAACTGGCAGGACCGTTGCCGCGTGTGCCATGCGACAAATAATAGCGCGGTGTCTGGACGCTTTCCGTGATCGCTGCGCCATCGTCTTCCTTCAACTGGGAACGGGCAAATAAAATTGAAATCAGGCTATAAAATAAGGGCAAGGCTTGGGGCCTTGCCCTCCTGATGTATGTGGAACACGAACAGTCACTAATTATAGCTGAATGTCATTTTTTCTTCTTCCAGATCGATGGTGACTTTGCCCCCTTTTTCGAGACGGCCAAATAGAATTTCATCAGCCAGGATATCCTTGATTTCGGTCTGAATGACTCTGGCAAGGGGACGAGCGCCGTAATCGGGATCAAATCCTCTTTTCGCCATCCATTGCCGTGCAGCGTCGGTATAAGTCAACTCCACTTTTTTTACGGCCAATTGCACGGCAAACTCGGACATGAACTTGTCCACGATCTGCTCCATGATTTGCAGATCCAGACCATTGAAAGTAATGACCCCGTCCAAACGGTTGCGAAATTCGGGGCTGAAATATTTTTCGATGGCCTTCTTGCTTTTCCGCGAAGAATCTTTTTTGGGATCCGCGAAACCGATGGTCGCCGAACTCATTTCACGACTGCCTGCATTGGAGGTCATCATGAGGATGACGTTTCTGAAATCGGCCTTTTTCCCGTTGTTGTCCGTAAGTGTTGCATGATCCATCACTTGAAGCAGGATATTGAACAGATCGGGATGTGCCTTTTCAATTTCATCCAGCAAGAGCACGCTATAAGGGTGCTTGCGGACGCCGTCCGTGAGCAATCCGCCCTGGTCGAAACCGATGTATCCGGGAGGCGCCCCGATAAGCCTGGCGACCGCATGCTTTTCCATGTATTCACTCATATCGAAGCGCATGAATTCCACACCCAAGTTCAACGCCACCTGACGAGCCACTTCTGTCTTGCCTACCCCTGTCGGACCGGTGAACAGAAAAGAGCCCACCGGTTTTTCAGGCTGTCCCAAGCCGGCACGTTGCCGCTTGATAGCAGTCACCAAAGCAGAAATGGCATCATCCTGTCCAAAGACGACCTGCTTTAACCGGCCATCAAGGGTTTCCAGCTTGGCGCGATCGGGGGTGGATACACTGACAGTCGGCACCCTTGCCATTTTGGCTACTATTTTCTCGACATCGACCGGATTGATCTTGGTCCGGTGGGCACCCCCCGACAGGCGTACATAGGCGCCAGCCTCATCGATGACATCTATGGCCTTGTCGGGCAGGAAACGGTCATTGAGATATTTGGATGAAAGTTCGCAGGCCGTTCTCAGCGCCGAATCGGTATAGACGATGTCATGATGCTCTTCATAACGGGAACGCAACCCCTTGAGTATTTTTACACTCTCTTCGATGGTAGGTTCCGAGACTTCAATCTTTTCAAACCTTCTGGATAGCGCCCGGTCTTTTTCGAAGTGATTTTTATACTCTTCATAGGTGGTTGAACCGATACAACGAATTTCTCCATTGGCCAAAACCGGCTTCAGGATATTAGAGGCATCCATCGAACCGCTGCTCGTGGCACCAGCGCCGACGATCGTGTGGATCTCATCTATGAACAAAATGACATTTTTTCGTTTCTGCAGTTCGGAGATGACACCCTTCAACCGCTGTTCGAAATCGCCTCTGAATTTAGACCCCGCCAGCATGCCGCCCAAATCAAGACTATAGACACGCATGTCTTTGAGCATTTGCGGTACTTCGCCACTGTAGATTTTCTGGGCCAATCCTTCCGCCATGGCGGTTTTACCCACGCCCGGTTCACCCACAAATACCGGGTTGTTCTTGCGCCGTCGACAGAGCACCTGCATCGTCCGCTGAAGCTCGCTTTCACGCCCGATGAGCGGATCAAGCTTACCTTCGGCGGCCATTTTCATCATGTCGACCGTATAGGTTTCCAGGGGGTTGGACTTCTTTTTATCTTTGTCTGTATCGCTGTCCGTTTTCCCAAATCCGGCCTGATCGCCCGCTGGTGGTTCCGCCGGCAAATCATGCGAAATATAGTTCAATACATCCAAGCGCGTGATGCCTTCCTGATTCAGAAAAAAGGAGGCATGCGAATCTTTTTCCATAAAAATGGAGGCCAGTATGTCGCTGACGGATACTTCGGATTTTTCAGCCGAACGCACATGATTGACGGCGCGCTGAATCACCCGCTGAAATCCGATGGTCTGCTGCAGCACATACTCATCGCCCTCGGGAATGACCTCCATCTTTTCACTGAAAAAGTTTTCTAAGGCACCCTTAAGGTGGTCCACATCGCCACCACAGCCGCTAATAATCTCAATTCCGTTGCTGTCGTGAAGGATGGCAAATAGGATGTGCTCGATACCGACATACTCGTGCCGGCGGCGCTTGGCCTCTCTTACCGCAAATCCTAATGTTACACTAAGTTCTTTGCTGATCATGTCTCTATGCTTTCTCCATGGTGCATTTTAGCGGATGCCCGTTTTCGCGGGCCAAACGCGTGACTGTTTCAACTTTGGTTTCCGCCACTTCATAGGTGAAAAGGCCACACAGTCCAGTACCACGCTTATGCACATTCAACATGATCTGCGTGGCCTGCTCCACGGACTTGTGAAAAACCAGCATAAGGACGTGCACCACGAATTCCATGGTGGTGTAGTCATCGTTGTGCAACAGAACCTTATACAGGGGCGGCTCTTTGAGACCGCGTTCGGCCCTGGCATCAACGTCCCTTATAGTCTCAGGCAAATACTGACTCATTTGATCGAACAGTCATCGGCGTCGTTAACTTTGCCTTTGTTTGGGTTCATTATAAGCATCAGGGTCTGTCTTTGTAAAGGGCCTGATTGGCTTGAAAACATAGCAATACACGGCCAAGGCTGTTCGCAATAGATCTTACCAAATTGATTATAAAATGCATGTTGTTCTTTAAAAAGCAAGTCCGTTCCGACTCTATTTGTGGGGTGAGCCCGATCACGCGCATGTGGCGCATACGAGAAAGACAGCACGGCGAGCATCGCGTTAGGCGGGTGAAAAAACCGCGACCGGTCACCTCTTTATCGATCCAACTGGATAATTTCAGGGAGTATTCCGTGTGCGGCGATTCTGATGCGCCCGATGGCCAGCGGCCCACCGCGCCGGCGTTGACTGGCCGAGCCCGGATTGAAATACAGAACATCCTTGAGCATCTGAACCATCGGTTGATGGGTGTGACCGCTGATAACCACCTGAATGCCGGCCGCAGCCGGATCGAGACTAAGGTTGTACAGGTCGTGCAGAATGAAAAAGGTGGTATCAGCGAGCGTTAGAATCTCTTCCGAGGGCAATGACTCGGCCCAGGATTCCCGATCGGTATTGCCGCGCACGGCCGTTGTCGGAGCCACCTGTTCCAGGGCGGCAATCACCTCTGGGTTCCCGATATCGCCGGCGTGGATGACATGGTTGACGCCCCTAAGCGCATCCAGGACATTTTGGCGCAGCACACCATGCGTGTCGGAGATAATCCCCAAAATCATTTGCCGCAACATTTCTTGTATTTCTTTCCACTGCCGCAGGGACAGGGATCGTTGCGCCCTACCTTGTCATCGCTGCGGCGGACGGTCTTTTTTTTGGGGGGTGGCGAGCCGTCGCCACCGGCTGAAAACACCAACTCCTTTTCCTGCTGGCGCTGCATCTGTTCCAAGGATGTCGCCGGCTCGGCCAATTGAACCCGGAAAAGGATATTCAGGGTTTCCGACTTTATTCTCTCAATCAAATCCTGAAAGCTTTCAAATCCCTCTTTTTTATAAACCAACAAGGGGTTTTGCTGGGCATAGCCACGCAGACCGATACCCTCCTTCAGATGATCCATGCTGAGCAAGTGGTCTTTCCACAAGTTGTCCACGGTCTGCAGCATGATCACCCGTTCCAGATGGCGCATGGTATCGGCGCCGAACTGATTCTCGCGTTCCTGGTGGACGGCCATGGTTTGATCGTAAATTTCCTGAGTCAGGCCTTCCTCGGTCAGACCGTCCAAGGTGTCGGGCGCGAAATCTTTCAGACGGTAGTTGAATTGCTGGAAGACGGCATCGGAGAGCCCTTTATGGTCCCAATCTTCGGGCAAGGCTTTTTCGTCGGCAAATTGAGCAGCGATCTCGCCAGTTTTTTCCATGATCATGTCAGTGACTGTCTCGCGGATATCCTGTCCGGTCAGCAGTTCGCGGCGCTGGCGGTAGATCACCTCACGCTGCTGGTTCATCACATCGTCGTACTCCAGCAAATGTTTGCGGATATCGAAGTTGTGCGCCTCGACCTTAGTCTGGGCATTTTCGATGGCCCGACTGATCAGGTTGTGCTCAATGGGTTCGCCATCTTGCAAGCCGAGCCGTTCCATGATGTTGCCGATGCGTTCACCGCCGAAAATCCGCAGCAAATCGTCTTCCAGGGAAAGATAAAAACGCGACGAGCCAGGGTCGCCCTGACGGCCCGAACGGCCGCGCAACTGGTTGTCGATGCGCCGGCTCTCATGCCGTTCTGTGCCGAGAATATGCAGGCCACCCAGTTCGGTCACCCCCTCACCCAGTTTAATATCTGTGCCGCGGCCGGCCATGTTGGTCGAAATGGTCACACCGCCTTTCTGTCCGGCCATGGCGATGATTTCGGCTTCGGCCTCGTGGTTCTTGGCGTTGAGCACTGTATGCTTGATGCCCCTTTTCTGCAGCTTTTTGGAGATCTGCTCCGAGACATCGATCGAGATCGTGCCGACCAGCACAGGCTGTCCTTTTTCATTCAGCGCTTCGATCTCATCGAGCGCGGCCTCATATTTTTCGCGCCTGGTTTTATAGATCACATCGGGAAAATCCTTGCGGATCATCGGCTGATGGGTGGGAATAACATTGACATCCAGATTGTATATTTTCTTGAACTCAGCTGCCTCGGTATCCGCTGTGCCGGTCATACCCGACAATTTGTCATACATGCGAAAGTAGTTCTGAAAGGTAATCGTCGCAAGCGTTTGGTTTTCATTTTCAATTTTGACACTTTCCTTGGCTTCGAGAGCCTGGTGCAAACCATCGCTGTAGCGCCGCCCGGGCATCAGGCGTCCGGTAAATTCATCGACGATAATGACCTGCCCGTCTTTGACGATATAATCCACATCCAGCTGAAAAAGGGTATGCGCCTTGAGGGCTTGATTGACATGATGCAGAATCTCAATATTGCGCGGGTCATACAGGTTTTCGACCTGAAGCAGTTTTTCGGCTTGAACGACGCCCTCCTCGGTCAGCGCCACACTGCGGGCTTTTTCATCTTTGGCATAGTGCTGATCGTTTTTGAGGTGCGGAATGATGCTGTTGACCTGGTAGTACAGATGGGTCGATTTTTCCGCCGGACCTGATATGATCAGCGGTGTACGCGCCTCATCAACAAGGATACTGTCCACCTCATCCACGATGGCGTAGTGCAGGTCACGCTGCACGATGGTATCCAGATCGAATTTCATGTTGTCGCGCAGGTAGTCGAAACCAAATTCGTTATTAGTTCCGTAAGTTATATCCGCATTGTAGGCGGCTCGCCGTTCGGTGTCGTTCAGACCGTGCAGAATGGACCCGACCGACATTCCCAGAAACGAGTAGATCTTGCCCATCCACTCCGTGTCGCGCCGGGCAAGGTAATCATTCACAGTGATGATATGCACGCCCCTTCCGGTAAGTGCATTGAGATAGGCGGGCAAAGTGGCTACCAATGTTTTGCCTTCGCCGGTTTTCATCTCCGATATCCGCCCTCTGTGCAGGAAAATGCCGCCGATCAATTGGACATCGAAGTGCCGCATCTGCACGCTGCGCACGGACGCTTCACGCACGGTTGCGAAAGCTTCCGGCAACAGGCTGTCCAAGTCGGCCCCTTGCGCCAGTTTATCTTTCAAAAGAGGGGTTTGTCCCCTGAGTTGATCGTCGCTCATGGCCTGCATCTTGGGTTCCAACTGGTTGATGGCATCCACCAGAGGCATCATGGCCTTAATTTCACGTTCATTTTGACTTCCGAACAGTCGGGTCAGCAAATTCCAAATCATATGCCAACAGGTCCTTCCTGATTACTTTCGTTTTGTTTCAAAGCGCATCGGGCGTGCATCATATCGATATGGACAGGTACACACATTGCCGAGGGAGCGTTTTTACAAACATACCAATGCTAAATCGTCGTAAAATAAGATATTTTTAGACCATACTCAAGGTATTTTTGGCCAGGCGTGCTTCGTGGCAATGAGTGCGGCAAACACAATCCGGTTCCGTGCACTTGCTGGACGATACAAACGCACATCCGTGATTCAGAAAGTGGCCGTAATCGAATGGAGGCGGGAATTTGAATTCAGCACGCGCGAGGGCGGCATTCCGCCAATATCATGGAAAGCATCCGATGGTTAGTTGAGAATATATTTTTCAGGATTGACCGGTACACCGTTCATGCGCACTTCATAATGCACGTGAGGTCCGGTACTGCGACCGGTATTGCCCATCAATGCAATGCTATCTCCGCGGCGCACACGCTCACCTCTTTTCTTGAGTCCTTCCTTAACATGCGCGTAGCGCGTCGTGACCCCATGACCATGGTCGATGACCAGCATCTGTCCGAACGATCCCTGTTTGCCGGAAAAAGAGACAACCCCATCTGCAGTGGCAACAATAAGGGTGCCATGACGGTTGGCAATATCAATGCCCTTGTGAAACTCACGTTTGCTGGTGAATGGGGATTGGCGGTAGGAGAAGGTAGACGTCACCCATCCCTGCGCCGGTCGAATTGCCGGCATGTGCGCCATCAGGTTCTTTTGTTCTTCCAATTTATCCAACAGATTGGCAAACGTGGTGTGCTGATTGTAGGCAACATCATCCAGAAGTTCGATCTTGCGGTGCATATCCCGGATTAACTGGTGATGACTTTGGGTCAGCTCAACATGGGGATCGAGACCTTCCGGGGCCGACCCGCCCACCCCGAATACCCCTTCTGCATTACCGGTTTGATCAATGCTGGCCAGATCACGAACACGTTCTTCTATTTTGTTCAGCGCAAGAATGCGCTCGTTAAGATCGTTGATTTTAGAGGCAAATTTCTGGATCTGCTTTCTTTGCATAACGACTTCATTGTTTTGCTCTTTCAATTTTTTTTCTAATTGTGTTTTTCCCGAAGCTTTCGAATGCAGGATCATATAGTCGATACAGCCATAGGTTATGGCGCTGAGGACCATGCCAATCGTCAGTATCAAAAAGATATAATGTTTTATCGTTAGATGAATTTGTTTGATTCTAGATCCGGACCCACCTAATACGATAAGAGAAAAATTGTGTCGCATAGTCAACCCTGACGAAATCTGTTTCAGTTATGGATATACCTATTGCCTGCGTTAATTGCCGCGGAGAAACTGTAGTCGCATGGGGGGTGCCGTCACCTCACCCCATTGATTTTCAACAGACAGAGCAACTTAGTAATTCGAATCAGGATGTTACACTATGTTCTCGATAAACATGCCGCTTCTGACACGAACCATTCCCTCGCTAAAATGGTAAGGCTTTGCATGACCGATGAGGTTTGGAGCCAAAAGAACCGCTGAACAAAATGGTTCGGGCATTATTGGTTGGTCGAAACCAACACCTGCGATATAGGGGTGTCACTCCCTATGATGGGCGGGGTAAACCCCGCCCATAGTGTTACAATCGAGGAAAGCAGCGCACGAACTTAAGCGATGCCCAGTTTGAACTTCAAGGCCTTGAGTGTATTGAGCATCAACATGGTAATGGTCATCGGTCCGACACCACCGGGAACCGGGGTAATATAGCCCGCGATCTCCTTGGCCGCATCGAAGTCGACATCGCCTCTGAGCACGGCCACTTTTTTGCCGGTTTTTTCACTGACCGCTTCACCAACCCGGTTGACCCCTACATCGATAACACAGGCCCCCGGCTTGATCCACTCTGGTTTGACCAACCCGGGAACGCCGGCCGCCACGATGAGGATGTCGGCCCGTTTGCAGTGTCCTGCCAGATCCTTGGTGCCGGTATGCACGATGGTAACCGTAGCGTTGGCACCCGGACCTTTCTGCACCATCATGTTGGCAATAGGTTTCCCCACGATGTTGGAACGCCCTACCACAACCACTTCGGCACCCTTGGTTTCAACACCGGCGCGCACGATCATCTCCTGAATACCAGCCGGGGTGCAGGGCGGAAATTTAACTTCCTTACCGCCGATCATCAAGCGGCCGACGTTGACCGGATGGAAACCATCCACATCCTTGTCCGGGTCGATCGCATTGAGCACCTTTTTTTCATCGATATGCTTGGGCAGAGGCAATTGAACCAGAATGCCGTTGATAGCGTCATCCTTATTGTACTTGTCGATCAAGGCGAGTAAAGCTTCTTCCGAAATGTCAATTGGCTGGCTATCCTGGATTTCGTTGAATCCCACACGGTGAGCGGTTTTTATTTTTAAGGTGACGTAGGACATGGAGGCAGGATTCTCGCCTACCAGGATGGTGACCAAGCCGGGTACTTTGCCGTATTTTTCTTTGATCTGTGCCACTTCGGCCGTAATCTCTTCAAGGATTTGTTCTCTGATGTCGGTGCCTTTAATAAGTTTTGCGGTCATCTGCACTCCTCTCCTTTTTTAAAGTCATGGAAGTAAGTTTCGCATTCGGAAAAGCCGTCCTGACCAGGTCAGGGGCTTGAATGTCTGCTCTGGCATTGCGCGAATCAGCATCGCTTAAAGCGGCCATAATGCCATTGGGGAGCACAGGCGGAACAAGCCGCAAAGACGACGTTTTTCCATATTCCAAACAGACCCGAATGTCAAGATATCGGATTTCTTTCAGCAATTCCCGGGAAATGCCGACTATCCGCCGCGCTCACTCACTTCACCCTGACCAAAAGAATGTGACGAGGTGAAAAGCTATCTTCACGATACATATCGCCGGGTTTTGTGAAAAGTTAACCAAAATGCGGTTTTTTTTATGGCCAGGCTTTTTTAACCTGGCATAAAGTCACTCAGATCGGAAGCGGAGGCAGCCGCAGTCCAGTGCTTTCATCCAGCCCGAGCATAATGTTCATGTTCTGAACAGCCTGGCCGGCGGCGCCTTTGACCAAGTTGTCAATGGCCGACATCAGTATCAATCGATTGTTGCGTGCATCCAGCGTGTAGCCGATATCGCAGTAATTCGTTCCTTTAACATTCAGTGTGTCGGGCGGCGTGGCACCGCGCAACCGCACGAAGGGGCGTCCGGCATAAAAGGTTTTAAGGCATTCTTCAATCTGCCGGATGTCGACACCCGCACGTGGCTGGGTATAGATGGTGGTCTGCATGCCACGGATCATGGGGACCAGGTGCGGCACGAAGTTCAAATGAACTGGACTTGAAGCGAATTCGCCGAGGATGGCCTCCATTTCGGGTGTGTGGCGGTGGCCGCCGACCTTGTAAGCCTTGAACGATTCATTGACATGGCAAAAATGGGTGGCGGCGCTGGCGCCGCGTCCGGCACCGCTGACGCCCGATTTGGCATCGGCGATCAACAAACCCATGTCGATCAGGTGTTCTTTGATGAGCGGGACGAGCGGCAACAGGACGCTGGTCGGATAACAGCCGGGATTGCCGACCAGTGTGCAGTTTCGGATGGCCTCGGCATAAACTTCACTGAGCCCATAGACCGCCTGTGCCAGAAGGGTTTTGGCGCTGTGGGGCTGATAATGGGCTTCATAGGTGAGGGCATCTTTGAAACGAAAATCCGCGGACAGATCGATCACTTTCAATCCCTTGTCCAGCAACTCGGGCACGATAGCCATTGGCAGCTGATGGGGTAGTGCCGTGAACACCAGGTCCACCGACCGGGCCAATTTAGCAGCATCGTACTTTTCACACATCAGGTCCACCCAGCCGGTCATAGCCGGATAGATTTGATCGAACCGCTGGCCGGCATCTTGCCGACAGGTCAGCGCGGCCAGAGACACTTGGGGGTGGCCGGCCAGAATACGTACCAACTCGGCTCCGGCGTAGCCGGAAGCGCCAATTATACCAACCCGTATCATTTTGGAGCTCCTTTATCTAACCTGCACATTCTTACGTGCAATCGCTTTTATCACTTCGCCGGAAACGCAGTGCCCTGCAACACACCGGCCACCTGGTCCACGTTGCCCACTATTTACGCGCTCACCTGCCCTATCCGCCCAAATAGGCTTTGCGGACTTCGGGATCATGGAGCAGATCACCCGATTTGCCTTCCAGTACGATGCGCCCGTTTTCGATCACATAGCCGCGCTGGGCGAACTTGAGCGCCAGACGCGCATTTTGCTCGACCAGCAAAATGGTCGTGCCGGCCCGGTTGATCTCTTTCAAGGCATCGAACATGCCCAGCATCATAAGCGGCGCCAGTCCCATCGAGGGTTCGTCGAGCAGCATCATTTTTCGTCCAGTCATGTAGGCGCGACCCACGGCCACCATCTGCTGTTCGCCGCCACTGAGTGTTGCGCTGAGTTGTGTTCGGCGTTCCTTGAGGCGCGGAAAAATAGAAAATACCAAATCCATGTCCTGTTTTATGGCCGTGTGATCCTTGCGCGCATAGGTCGCCAGCTGCAAATTTTCCATTACCGTCAGATTGCCGAACAGCCTGCGTCCTTCGGGCACATGCGAGATACCCAACTTGCGCACGACCTTATCGGCCGAATAGTCGAGCAAATCGTTGCCTTCAAATAGCATGCGTGCGCCCTTTTCGGCTGGAATCATCCGCGAAATGGCACGCAAAGTCGTGCTTTTTCCGGCGCCGTTAGCACCGATAATGCAGACGATTTCTCCTTTATCGATGACGAAATCAAGTCCATACAAGGCTTTGATGCGGTCATAAGAGACATGCAGATTTTCGACACGCAGCTGCATCAGGCCACCTCTTCCTTGCCGAGATACGCCTCGATCACGGCCGGATTTTTCTTGATTTCAGATGGGGTGCCTTCGGCGATAACCTCTCCGAAAACCAAGGTCTGAACGCGCTGGCAAAGTTCCATGACGAACTTGAGCCGGTGCTCGATGAGCAGAATGGCAACCTTGAATTCGTCATGCAGCTTGCGGATGATGCCGATCATCTGATCCAACTCTTCTGGTGTCATCCCGGCGGTCGGTTCGTCCAGAAAGAGAATTTTAGGCCGGATGGCCATGGCCCGGGCCATTTCCACACGACGCTGGACGCCATATGGCAGAAACGTCACGATCTGATCAGCGAAGCGCGTGATGTTGAATGCGTCCAGCAGCCGGTAGGCGTTTTCTTCAATGCGCGCTTCTTCCGCATTGCGCCGTCGCGATCCGAAAAATGCACCGGCCAATCCGTATTGAATCTGGGCATAGTGGGCCAGTTTGACATGCTCCAGAACGGTCATGTGGCGCCACAGCAACATGTTTTGGAAAGTGCGGCCTAATCCGCTGGCCGCCACCTGGTGCGGCCGAAGCCCGAGCAAACTTTTCCCTTGGAGGCTGATGGTACCTTCGCTGGGCTGATGAATGCCGGTGATCAAATTGAAAACAGTGGTTTTACCAGCGCCGTTGGGACCGATCAACCCGTGGATTTCCCCGGGTGCGATGGTCAGATGATATTGGTAGACCGCGCGCAGGCCGCCAAAATAGTGGGTCATGTCTTTTACGTGCAGCAAACTCATGCATTGCTCCGTGCCGGTCATCCTTTGTGACGCAAAATTTTTCGGACATTGAAATCCCGGAAAGCGAAAAGCCCGGTTGGCCTGAATATCATGACCAGAATCAAAATCAATGGGACGACAATCCACTTGTACAAACCCAGCGGTTTCAATATTTCACTGATCATGCTGATGCTTACGGCCCCCACGATGGATCCGATGACCGAGTTTAACCCGCCGAAGTAAACCATTGCCAGGATCTCCGCCAACATCTGAATACCGAAGCTGCCCGGGGTGACATGGCGTACTTCATGGGCATAGAGCCCACCGGCAACACCGGCCCAGAAAGCGCCGAACATGAAGGCCACCATTTTGGTGCGGCGTGTATCGACCGTCATGGCATCAGCGGCGATTTCATTGTCGCGCACCGCATTGAGGGCTTTCCCTAACGTGGAGCGCACGAAATTGTTAATGATCCAAATACAAAGAATCATGCCGGCAAAAACCGCGGGCAGGGTCGACCAATGGGGCTGGCCACCCAGCCCGCGCGGTCCGCCGACCCATTCAATGTTTTCAATGGCGCTTTTGACTATGAACAGGAAGGCCAGTGAGATGATCGCCAGGTAATCGCCGCGCGTACGAAACGATGGAATCGCTACAATCAGCGCGCCAAACGCGGCGGCCATTCCTCCGATGAAAAGCACCAGGGGAAACAAAAACGGGCCCAACGATTCTGGCAGCAACGCCGGGCCGAACAAGCGGTTGTCCTTAAACAGCACCAAGGTCAACACCGATGCCACGTAGGCCCCCAAGGCCATGAAACCGGGATGCGAACAGGAGAACTCTCCCATGTAGCCGTTGATCACATTGATGCTCAAAGTCAGCATCACGGCAATCATGATCAATTTACTCACTTGCAGTCGGTAGTCGCTGTTTTCGGTCCAGATACTCAAGACAGCATACAGCAGCACCAGGTGCAGCAATGCCGATACAGAGACGGGCAGCCGCTCAAGGGCTTTGGCCACCCGATTGGCGGTGGCAGCCGACACGCGCGCGATTACACCAATAGGCAGAACGTAGATCAAGAGGCCATACAACAACGCCCAGGGGAAAAGGAGCGGTTTTTTGAGCACGAGCGTTGCGCCAAATAGCGGCGGCACTTTGGGCAGGTAGAGCATCACCGCCAGTGTGTCACCCCACAGGTATTCAATCAGCACAGCCCCCAGCATGCCCAGCAACCAAGCCAAAGCAGGGACATCGGCAAATGCCTGGCGAATACCGGAACGCCAGGCGACCGGAGAAGAGAGAGTTTTCGCTTTCAATAGTTCCATGCGTGCTCATTCATAGTGTTCAATGGCTTCAAGATCAATGCATTCTCCGTTTCAAATCAGGTATCATTCACCGTTGGCTATTGCCCCATCTCATAAAAACAAGGCGAGGGCCTAACGGGCAAATGCCCCTACAACCGCAGTTGTGTGCTGTGGGCTTGCCCGAAAAAGCCGTAGGGTCGGAACGTCAGTATCAGAAGAATAATGCTGTACGCGATAAGATCCCTGAACGTAGAGGGGAAGATCATAGGCGTAAAGATCTCGATAAAACCGAGCAAAAATCCTGCCAACGCAGCCCCCAGAATCGAGCCGCGGCCACCGAGGATAGCGGCTACAAAGGATTTCCAGCCCAGAACAATCCCCATGAATGGGTCCAGCACGGGATAAGCCATGCCGTACAAAATACCACCGGCCGCAGCCAGCGATGAACCGATGGCGAATGTCAGCGGTGCGATAACGTTCAAGGAAACGCCCATCAACGGAACAATCTGATAATCGAAAGACATCGCACGCATGGCCATTCCCCAGCGACTCTTCTGAATAAACAGGTGCAGGGCCAGCATGAGCAGCAGGGCGATGCCCACAATCAAAATCTTCTTATTGGTAAAGAAAACGCCGCCAACCGTATAAGTGGTCGTTTCGATAAGGGTTGGAAAGTTGAGGCGTCGGGTTCCCAGAATGGCCAAATTTGAGTATTCCAGAATGATGCCGATCATTAAACCGGTTATGGCGGCCGACGCTCGCGGCGCGTCACGCAACGGCCGGTAACCAACCCGTTCGACCAAAACCCCTAATAACGACGTGAGCATCATGGCCAAAACAATGGTAAATATCAGTAGCAGCCATCCCGGCACGACCACGCCCATTACGCCCGAAAGCGCCAGCAACGCGGTCGCCACGCCCAATCCGATGTACGCGCCGGTCATGAAAATATCGCCATGGGTGAAATTAAACAGCATCAGGATGCTATAGACCATGGAATAGCCCAAAGCGATGAGGGCATAGAAACTGCCCCACTGCAGCGCATTGATTACATTTTGTAAGAAGAATGCCATATCAATCCCGAGAAGGCCTCCTACCGCTGCAATGCCACGGCTGTTAGTATCGTTTTGCGTGCAGGCGCCGAATGATGGCCGTATCCACTTTCATCTCATCGCCACCGCGCGTTCCCATCCAAAAGGTGGGAACGCGCGGCGGAAAGGATTGGGGACAATATCATGGAGAAAGTCGAGGGGCACCTTCGCTTGCCACCTTTAATGAGGCGCATTCGACCCCGGCAAAGCCGGTTACGGGCAGACCTGCTTATAGAACTCGAACTGGCCTTGCTCGCTGATGCGCACGATCACCGCGCATTTGATCGGATCACCTTCTTCGGTGAACGTCATATTCCCGGTGATCCCTTGGAAGTCCTTGATCTGAGCCAATTGATCGCGCACAGCCTGGCGGTCTTTTTTGATGTCGCCGCTCAGCCCGCCTGTACTTTCAATGGCTTGCTGCGCCAGACGCATCGCATCCCAGGTCAGTGCCGCCACATCGTCAGGCACATAGCCGTACTTTTGCTGGTAGCGGTCGATGAATTCCTTTGTGGCCCCCTGGGCGCCGGCTGCGGCGTAATGGGTACTGAAGAAAAGGCCGTGGCAATCGGCACCACATAGATTAACGGTTTCGGCCGACCCCCAGCTGTCACTGCCCACGATGGGGTTGTTAAAACCCAACTCATGCGCCTGCTTCACGATCAGGGCCACCTCGTTGTAGTACTGCGGTGTAAACAAGAACTCCGCGCCGCTATCCTTGATCTTGGTCAGCTGCGAACTAAAATCGGTGTCCTTGGTCGTAAAGCTTTCATAAGCAGTAACGGAGCCGGGTCCGTTGATTTCTTCCCAGGACTTTTTGAAAAATTCGGCCAGACCTTTGGGATAGTCGCTGGCCACATCGTACAAGACGGCCGCCTTGGTGAAGTCAAACTCTTCTTTGACGAACTTGGCGACCACGGGCCCTTGGAACGGATCAAGAAAGCAGCCGCGGAAGACAAAAGGACGATTCAAGGTGGTATCGGGATTGGTCGACCAGGGACTGATCATGGGGGTTTGATAGTCATTGGCCACGCCGCCGGCCGGAATCGCCTGCTTGGAAGCCTGAGGTCCGACGATCACCAGAACGCCGTCTTCGGAAATCATCTTGGTATTGCCTTTTACGGCCGAATCGGGCTTGGATTCATTGTCTTCGATGGCCAGCTCTACCGGGTATATCTGGTCACCGACCTTGAGTCCGCCGGCCTTTTGAACATCTTCCAGCCACATTTGGGCGGCATACTTGGTGCCCTCGCCCACTTTGGGGATATCACCGGTAATGGGGGCATTGACGCCGATTTTAATGACGGCTTGCCGTTTCTTGCCGCAGGCGATAAAGACGAATGCGATCATGACCGTGAGTGCGAGAACAAGAGCCGTTTTCCATTTACGCATAACCCCTCCTCCTTCTTGCGTTAAGCCCTGAGAAAACCCATTCAATCGACAATCGTATCTTGGTAACATGCAAAACCAGCTTCTTCAATCCGTAATTCGATTTTAATTCAACTTTCGGGTTCCAAACGCCCGGACCTCCTCACTACGTGCCAATCCCAAAAGTTGAGATTTTAATCTATTTTATAAGGTTTTTACCCAAAGCATATTGGTGGTTCCTGCCGCCCAAATAGGCCGTCCGGCAGTGATGACCACCTTTTCGCCTTTACGTACATGGCCTTTGTCCAACACGGCAATGGCGGCATTTTCCACCATCTCATCAGTATCCTCGATGTCATCCAGAAAAGTCGGGATGCATCCCCAGTACAGCGCCAGCCGATGCACGGCCCCCATATCTGGCGACAGCGCGATAATCGGCTGCTGAGGGCGGAAACGGGCGATCTGCGCGGCCGTGGACCCGCTGCGCGTGGTGGCCACGATCGCGGCGGCATCCAGGTTCTTAGCCAGCATGCAGGCTGCGCTGGCCACCGATTCGGCGGTTCCTTTCTGCGGCGGCATCTTCAGATAGAAAGCGTGCGGATACTGTTGTTCCGCGCTCTGGGCGATCAGCGCCATGTAGTGGACGGCCTCAACCGGATATTGGCCACTGGCGGTCTCTTCGGACAACATGACCGCATCGGCACCGTCCATCACGCCATTGGCCACATCGGCGGCTTCGGCACGGGTAGGTCGCGGGGCATCCACCATGGAACGCAGCATCTGGGTGGCGATGATCACCGGCTTTCCGATGGCATTGGCTTTGCGGACCAGCATTTTCTGGATGTTGGGCACTGTTTCCAGGGGGACTTCCACGCCCAGGTCGCCGCGCGCCACCATGACGCCATCGGCGGCGGCCAGAATCGCATCTACGTTTGCCAATGCCTCGTGTTTTTCTATTTTAGCAATAACGGGCGTGTCTTTGTTCTGTCGCAAAATAATTTTTTTGATGGCGTGAATATCAGCGGCACTGCGCACAAACGACAGTGCGACAAAGTCCACGCCTGCTTCCAGGCCGAACAACAGGTCACGGCGATCCTTTTCGGTCATGGAAGGAATGTCCAGGGTGCTGCTCGGCAGGTTCACGCCCTTATGCGAGGTAAGCACGCCACCGGTAATCACCCGGCATACGATATCGTTCTGTGATGTGTGTTCGACGATCAGTTCCATGAGGCCATCGGCCAGCAAAATGCGGTCGCCGACCTTGACCTGTGAGGGCAAATCGCCGTAACTGACCGGCACGCGATTTTCGAGGGCCGCTTCCTGCATAGTGGTCAAAATCAACGTCTGACCTGAGGCCAGTTGGATACCCGGTCCGGGGATCTCTCCGACTCTGATTTTAGGGCCGCACAGATCCTGCAAAACGGCAACCGGCCGTCCCAATTTCTTGGACGTATCCCGGATAAGTCGTATCATCCGCCCGTGGTCGTGATGGGTGCCATGAGAAAAATTGAGGCGTGCTACGCTCATCCCATTTTCGATCAAAGCGACCATGACTTCGGGCGAACTGCTGGCCGGCCCTATTGTACAGACGATTTTGGTTTTAGGCAGGTTCATGAATTGTCTCCTCCTGTCCGGGCTACGCCGGGGGGGCAATTTGTTTGATTAGGGTTTCGGGTTAACGAATCAACGAACCAAAGCCTTGCCACAAATGGCCATGACAACTGTTTTCATGAGCGCCGCGGCATCCGGTCCGGTCGATTTAAGTCGCAGATCCGCTTCGCTCAGATGTGCCAGCGCCCTTACCAGTTCCTCGCGCGCGTAATTTTCGGATTTCAGCAATGTTTGGTACACAGGATATGGGTTGGCGGGGTTGGATGCAAGGGCCAGATCGGTAGCATCCTTTTTGCCGGCCTGCTTGCCTTTGGTCGCGGAGGGTTGCCCTTCGACCGGTTTCCAGCCGTTAACCTGTTCGCTCACATGTGCGTCATAGGACTGGAGGGCTGGCAATACTTCCGCTTGAAAGTGCGCATAGCTGATACCGCCATGCCAGCTACGGCCATGGGGTGACTGCGTAAAGATTTTTGCGATCATCAGCTTTCGGATCTGGTTGGCCAAAGCGGTAAGGATTTGCAGGGGATGCCATTCGGCTTTGAGCAGTGCCTGCAGATAAAAAAGAGCGTTGAGCAGGTGACGCTCGGCCACTGCATTGGTCAACTCGAAAATTGGATCCACCTTGGTGCGTCTGACCACTTTTTCAAGATCGGCAGCCCCTATCTCGCTGCGCTGACCGGTATAGGCAATAAGTTTTTCGAGATTATCGCGAAAGGTGGCTGGGTCGAAACCGGTCGATTGACTGAGTTGGACAAAAAGTGCCGGGGACATGCGCTTGCCTGCTTTGCGCAAGACCGCCTCCATGATCTGCCGCAGGACCGCTTCCTGGGCCATTTTGTCGGCGCGCCGTTCGCCGGTCGGCACACTGCAGTCTATCACCAGTCCATGCCCTTGCAGTGTCTTGTATAACTTACGGTTTTTGGGTATTTTCATGCCCGCGGTGATAACCAGCGCATGCTGGGAAGGAAAACCTTTCTGGATAGCTTGTTCGAGCACCTGAACATAATCGGCGACTGGCCCGCCCCCGCCCATCGCCTGGCAGTGATCAATCAACCGCCCGATAGCATCGTCGCCAACAGCGGTTTGCAAGGCCTGCAGTTCAGCGGGCAAAGCATGATGCAGGTCGACCGAAAGCGCCAGTCCCAGTTTGGCGCACATCTGGGCCAACCCTTTGGCCGCGCGATCGATCTGATCGTTCTCCAGGGCCTCCTGTATGTGATCGATCATACGCTGTTGGCTGCCTGTGGCATCGAAAAGCTTGGCATCCTTGAACCAGATGATCTTGGGACCGGCCGACAGAGCGTAAGTGTTGATGCGTTCCAATGCATCGGGGATATTTTCAGGCATGCCGTCCACGACTTCGCAATGGATCTGCCGGACGGCGCCTTTCAGCAAAGCGTCGATCAGCGGACCTGCACATTGCTCGACGAGCACTGGTTCGCCATGGACCAAAAAGGTTGCGTACTGCGCCAGCGCATCCGGTTTTTGAAGTTGATCGGCAAATTGGGTGTGCGGGATTTCAGTCATGACATGATGCTTTTTCCGCTCTCTTCCGCATGGTGGTTTGGTCGACAGCGGTTAAATTGGCATTTTCTTGAACAGGATGTGAAATATAAAAATAGCCACACCTACGGTGACACCGCTGTCGGCGATATTGAAAGTCGGCCAATGCATGTAGCCAATGTAGACATCCAGAAAGTCGACCACTTCTCCGAACCGCAAGCGATCAATCATATTGCCCACGGCCCCGCCAAAAATCAAGGCCAGCGCCCCACCGAAAAGCGAGTGTGATTTAGGGGTTTGATGGTAAAAATAGAGAATCATGCCCAACGCAAAAAAAGCTGCCACCAAAAAAAGCCAGTGGCGCATTGGTGAACTGTGCTGAGCCATGAAGCCGAATGCGCCGCCTGGATTATGGACATGGGTGAAACTGAAGAAACCGGGAATCACAGGAATGGATTGATGCAGCGGCAGATGTTGCAGCACAAGCGCTTTGGTCAATTGGTCCAGTACAATGACCGCCCCGCTGATAGCGAAAAAGCGGCCATATTTCCTGATCACAGTTTCCCCATCGGCTGTGGCACCGGTCATGATACGTGCCCCATGCGCTGTAAGGCGCCATGACAGCGGTCGCAAATCGCCGGATGGTCGGAGCGGTGACCCACGCTGGCATCGTGTACCCAGCAGCGCTCGCATTTTGCACTCGGCGCCCGGGCTACCCGCACGGTGATACCGGGTGTTTCCGAGCTGCGCGCGCCCTCGATATCGCCTTTATGCAGCTGCGTTTCGGACACGATCAAAATGGACCGCAGGTCGTCTTTATAGGGCGCCAGCTGATTGTATAACACATCGCTCAGGCCCAAGGTCACCACGGCTTCGAGCGAATGGCCGATGTGCTTTTGCGCACGCGCTTCTTCCAGGGTCTTGGTCACTTCGGCGCGCACCAGCTTGATCGCTTGCCACTGCTCGGCCAGCGCCACATCTTGCCAATGGTCATCGACTTCGGGCAGGCGGTCTAAATGGATGCTCTCGGACTTGTCGGCACGGGCCGGCAGATAGCGCCAGATCTCTTCGGCGGTAAACACCATAATCGGCGCCATCAACCGGGCCAAACTATCGGCGATATGATAGAGCACGGTCTGTGCGCTACGCCGTTCCGAAGAATCGGGGGCCGAAGTATAGAGGCGATCCTTGAGAATATCGAGATAAAAGGCCGATAGATCCAGTGTACAGTAATTGTACAGCCCATGGTAGATGACATGGAAATCGAATGATACATATGCCTTGCGCGCGCGAACGATCAGCTCACGCAGGCTGTGCAGTGCATAACGGTCGATCGGCAGCAACTGTTCATAGGGCACGGCATGGACATCCGGATCGAAATCGCTCAAGTTGCCGAGCAAAAAACGACTGGTGTTGCGGATGCGGCGGTAGGCGTCGGTCAGCTGCTTGAGGATGTTGTCGGAAATGCGTACATCGTCGCGGTAATCCGAAGCCGACACCCACAAGCGCAGAATTTCCGCACCGTATTTCTTGATGACCTGTTCGGGTGCGATCACATTGCCCAGGGATTTGGACATCTTCTTGCCCTCGGCATCCACCACGAAGCCGTGCGTCAACACCGCCTTGTATGGCGCGGTGGCGCGTGTGCCCACGGCAGTGAGCAGTGAACTGTGGAACCATCCGCGATGCTGATCGGTGCCTTCCAGGTAAAGGTCGGCCGGCCAATTCAAATTGTCGCGCGCTTCGAGCACGGCTGCATGGCTGACACCTGAATCGAACCACACATCCAAAATGTCGGTCTCTTTCTCGAACGCCGTCCCACCGCATGCATGACAGGTGGTGCCTTGAGGCAACAGCTTGTCGGCTGCCTCTTCGAACCAGGCGTCCGCACCCTTTTCTACAAACAGGTCATGAATGGCCTGCATCAGTTCGGGAGTCATATGGGCCGCACCGCAGCTGCTGCAGGTGAATACCGTGATCGGCACGCCCCAGGCGCGTTGGCGCGACACGCACCAGTCCGGACGATTCTCGATCATGCCGTAGATACGCTCACGTCCCCAATGCGGAATCCAACGGACCTGATCGATGGCTTGCAATGATTTTTGCCGCAGGTCGTTCTTTTCCATAGAGATGAACCACTGGGGTGTGGCGCGGAAGATCACGGGCTGTTTGCAGCGCCAGCAGTGCGGATAAGAATGGCTGATCTTCGCCTGCGCGAGCAGCAGACCCTTTTGTTCGAGGGTCTGGATGATTCCGGCGTTGGCTTTGAAGACGAACTGACCGTTGAAGTTTTCCACCTCATCTGTGAAGCGCCCCTGATCGTCTACTGGAGAATAGGCATCCAAGCCATATTGCAGACCGACTTCATAGTCTTCGCGGCCGTGACCGGGCGCGGTGTGGACGCAGCCGCTGCCGGCTTCCAGAGTGACATGACGGCCCAGCACGATGATCGACTCGCGATCGTACAGGGGGTGCCGGCAACGCCGCTTTTCCATGCCCTGCGGATCGATAGCGCCCAGTACCGTGTAATCGGTGATCGCAAACGCGGCCATGCACTGGTCGACCAACTCTTTGGCCAGCACGAGTACCTGCCCATCGGCACTTTCCACGGCAACATATTCGAACTCCGGATGCACGGCGATAGCCAAGTTGGCCGGCAAGGTCCAGGGGGTAGTGGTCCAAATCACCACATGAAGCTGGCGTCCTGCCAGGGCAGGGAGAAGATCGGACCAGTCGTCGATGACCGGGAATTTAACGAAGATAGACGGCGAGGATTCGTCCTTGTACTCGATTTCGGCTTCGGCCAGCGCCGTCTGACAGCTGCAGCACCAGTAGATCGGTTTTTTGCTGCGAAATAATCCGCCGTTCAACGCAAATTTACAGCACTCTTTGGCAATGATGGCTTCATACGGGTAGTTCATGGTCAGGTAAGGATCGTCCCAATCGCCCTGCACGCCGAGTCGCTTAAATTCATTGCGCTGAATGGCGATGAATTTTTCGGCATAGGCGCGGCAGTGCTGACGGATCTCAGCCTGGTTCATCTCCTTCTTGAGAGAGCCCAATTCTTTTTCGACATTGTGCTCGATGGGCAGGCCGTGACAATCCCAGCCAGGCACATACACAGCATCAAACCCTGCCATCTGGCGCGAACGGACGATAAAATCCTTCAGAATTTTATTCAGGGCCGTGCCGATATGGATGTTGCCGTTGGCATATGGCGGACCATCGTGCAAAATGAATCGGGGTCTGCCCTTGGAAAGATCCCGGGTGTGGGCATACATCCGGCGCTCCGCCCAGTGCTTGAGCTGTTCGGGTTCCCGTTGCGAAAGATTGGCCTTCATGGGAAAATCGGTGACCGGCAAATTGAGTGTCTTTTTATAATCCATCATCTTCTCCGTATACTGTGTAATAGCCCTGCATTTTTAATGGCAGTTCAGCGAATTGTCAATTCGTTTAATTCGTTAGTTTGTTGAGTCGTTAAGCAAACTAACGCATCAAAGAGATGACCGTCAGTCGCCGGCGATCTCCCAAAACAGGCAACGTATAATCGAAAGTGTCAACGAGTTGGAAGTTGCCTGCCTGCGCGTTGGCAACATCGTCTCCAGGCCCCTGGTAGACATAAATTCGGCCGGCGGGGGACAGCAGTTCCGCTGCCATATCGGCGATTGTCTCCAAGTCGGCGAGCGCACGACAGACAACAACCTGAAAGCGTTGCCGGAAGGCGGCTTCCCGGCCTAAGGCCTCAGCACGCATCTGCAGGGCGTCAATATCCGTTGCAGCCAACTGGCGTAGGACATGTTTCACAAAATTGATCTTTTTACGAGACCCGTCGATGAGCGTCATGGGTTGTGCGGACCGCATGATTTTCAGCGGAATACCGGGGAACCCGCCGCCGGTGCCCATATCGAGGAGCCATCCTTGTGAAGGGATATGGACCATTGGCAAAACGGCATCCAGAAAATGTTTGATCGCGATTTCGGTTGCATTGGTGATGGCAGTCAAGTTGATTTTACGGTTCCATTCGACCAGCGCCTTTGCGTGAACCGCCATACGATCGGCTTGCCCCCGGTCGATGGCCAATCCTGACTGAGCCGCCCCCTCGATCAACAATGTCTTCCAGGCATCGGAACCGACTTGCATGATTTTACCTTCCAAACCTTCAGGCCTGTTCCGAATCAGCAGGCTTGACCACTGCTTCGGCCGACTGGTCGAAATCCATGATCAGGGTGTAATCGATGCCGCCGCCGGCTTCGATGCGGGCATGCGGGTATCTTTTCTTGAAGACTCTCAGCATAGCCTGATTTTCTTTCAACACCGAAGCGATAAATCCCGTAAAACCATTTTCCTTGGCGATGGCCTCCAACTGCGGCAGCATGTGCGAGGTAATGCCCAATCCCTGGAAATCTTCACGGACCACAAACGCCACTTCGGCCCGGCCGGTACCTTCGTCGGCATAGGAACCGATGGCCATAATCTCCTGGTACCCGCCTTTTTGCGCCAGGCCGATGATCGACATGTTTTTACGATAATCCACGTTGGCCCACTGCTGTTGCGCGTGTTCGTGGGAAAAGAGTTTCATTTTGTAAAAAAAACGAAGATATATGGTTTCTTCCTTGAGTGAGTAGAAAAAGTTGCGATAAGCAAACTCGTCGGAGGGCAGCAGCGGTCGAAATTCAATGGTTTTACCGTTGCGAAGCGTCACGCGCGATTTGTAACCTTCCAGAAAAATCAAGTCGTCCTGGGCCGGAGGCAGTTGGTCCGCAAATATGTAGCGGCGCTTTTTGGCCACATCGATCAGTTCCTCGCGGAACTTGGGATGGGCGATCTGGGCCAGCTCCATCACACGCTGATAGATGCTTTTCCCCTTTAACTCGGCGATACCGTACTCAGTGACCACGAAGTTGACGTCACCACGGGTGGTCGCCACGCCGGCGCCTTCACTGAGACTGGGCACAATACGCGACACCTTGCCACCCTGGGCCGTCGAGGGCAATGCAATGATTGAAAAACCACCTTTGGACATCGTGCTGCCCCGCAGAAAGTCGACCTGATCGCCGATGCCGCTATAAAAAAGGTATCCCATGGAGTCCGTGCAGACCTGCCCGGTCAAATCGACCTCCAGCGCCGATGAGATCGAGATCAGATTGTCGTTGCGGGCGATAACCGTCGGGTCGTTGACAAAATCCGATGAGCGAAAATAAAATTTGGGGTTGTCGTCCACATACCGGTACAGCTTTTCCGATCCCATGCACAAAGCCGCCACCACGCGCCCGGGCAACAGGCTCTTTTTTGTGTTGGTGATCACATTGCGTTTAAACAGGGGCAGAAACGCATCGGTGATCACCTGCGTATGCACACCCAGATCCTTTTTATCCATCAGCGAAGACAAAATCGCATTGGGCAGATGGCCGAAACCGATTTGAAGGGTCGCCCCGTCATCCACCAACTGATTGACATAGTACCCGATACGCATGGCCACTTCCTGATTCTTGGCCATGGGCAAAGTCTCGACCAGGGGCTCTTCGAAAGGCACAAAATAGTCGATCTGGTCTACGTGCACCATGCAATCGCCCCAAGTGCGTGGCATGCGCGGGTTGACTTGTGCGATTACCATGCGCGCAGCTTGCAATCCGGGTTTGGTGATATCCACGGAAACGCCCAGGCTGCAATACCCGAAACGGTCCGGTGGGCTGACTTGCACCAGGGCCACATCCAGGCCGATGCGCTGGCTGGTGAACATGTGGGGGATTTGCGACAGATAGGCCGGCAAATAATCAATTTTGCCCTCGAAAGCCGCTTTGCGCATGCTGGTACTGATGAAAAACAACTTGAGCGCAAACCGTTTCAGAAATTTGGGATCATCCACATACTTGGACAGCGTAAATGAAAGCATTTGGTAGATCACCACATCCTGTATGATGGGATTGGCTACCATGGCGCGTATCAAATGCTGGGGTTCACCGCACCCTGTACCGATGAAAATTCGGCTGCCGTTTTTTATTTTCGAAATCGCATCCTGAGCAGAGACGACCTTTTCCGGGCAATGATCCGTTAGATTCATTCGTTTCTCCTTCATGCACCAGCTGCAAGCCTGATGATTAGCAAGCGAATAGGATCGCCAGTGACTTTTTGCGTAGGCGAATGGCCGCCTCTCATCATTGAATCGTCTATTTGTCCCAAGTTGCCGGAGTTAGTCAAGAATTCAATTCACCTGTCTGCTCCGGAAACGGAGCAGTGATGCTTGCGGGTGACCCTTTAGAGTCCTTAATTCTTTACACTTGAGACTTTACACTTATTTTTAAACATGCCTATTGAAACGCCATTGTTGACCGTTGATATTATCATCGAATGCCAAGGGGGCATTGTGTTGATCGAACGCAAGAACCCACCCCACGGTTGGGCGCTGCCAGGCGGTTTCGTGGACCGCGGAGAATCCGTGGAACAAGCGGCGACGCGTGAAGCCAAAGAAGAAACCTCTTTGGATGTCAAACTGATCGAGCAGATGCATACCTACTCCGATCCGCAACGCGATCCGCGTATGTACACGGCATCTGTCGTCTTTATTGCCGCTGCCGCTGAATCGCCCAAAGGATCGGATGATGCCCGCCGGGCAGTGGTTTTCAGGCACGGGCAACTGCCGGAACCGCTGGTATTCGATCATGGCCGCATTCTGAACGATTATTATAAATATAAAGCTGGAATGTCCCGTCAGCAGGTATTTGGATATTAACCTTAAAATCAACAGTTGCGATCAGGGTTCCTCTTTTGCTGCACGACAGGTGAAAGCCGGTATTTTTTTCATTGACAATGATCCCAAACGACACTATTAATCGCGTTTTTAAATATAGTCCAAATTTCCCTCATTTGGCGTCATCCCAGATGAGGGTTTTATTTTTCCATATAGTTCAGGTCACTGAAACGCTCATCCGCGCTAACCATTCTCCATCAGCTCTCATAGAAAATGGCGGGTAGGAAACGAAACCTTTTCATTTCCGGCGGAAAAGACCGACGGCTGTCTTCACCATAAGGGCTGCCGAAGGGGTACAATTGGACGAAGCGAAACGACACAGTAGACTAATTCAGTCAATTAAGAGGAAGGTTTAAGAGGAAAACGAGCAATGACCACCAACACTCAGAATGTACGCAATATCGGCATCAGTGCCCACATCGATTCCGGCAAAACGACGTTGACGGAGCGAGTGCTTTTTTATACCCAGCGGATCCATGCCATCCACGATGTCAAAGGCAAAGATGGCGTAGGGGCCACCATGGACTCCATGGAATTGGAAAAGGAGCGCGGCATCACCATTGCGTCGGCGGCGACCTTCTGCCAGTGGAAGGGGTACCAGATCAACATCATCGATACGCCGGGCCATGTTGATTTCACGATAGAGGTGGAGCGTTCCCTGCGTGTTCTGGATGGCGCCATTTTGGTGTTGTGCTCGGTAGGCGGCGTTCAATCCCAGTCGATTACGGTCGATCAGCAGATGAAACGCTACAATGTGCCCTGTATCGCTTTCATCAACAAGTGTGATCGCAACGGCGCCAGCCCTTTCCGCGTCATCGAACAGCTTAAGTCCAAATTAGGACATAATGCGGTGGCCATGCAAATTCCCATCGGCCTGGAAGTCGATCATCAGGGCGTCGTCGATCTGGTGCGCATGAAAGCCTTTTATTTTACCGGTGAAAACGGGGAGGTCATCGAGGAAAAAGAAATCCCTGACAATATGCGTAAGATGGCTGAACAAAAACGCGAGGAACTGATCGATTCCGCCACGCTTTTTTCCGACGAACTTACCGAAGCTGTCCTGGAAGAAAAACCGGTTTCCGAAGAACTGCTGAAAAGCGCCATTCGCGCCGGCGCCTTGAAACGCCAATTGACCCCGGTTTTCATGGGTTCCGCATATAAAAACAAAGGTGTTCAACTGCTGCTCGACGGCGTGACGGAATTGCTGCCCAGCCCGGCCGAGGTGGTCAATACGGCCTTGGACCTGAGCGCGGATGAAGCGCCGGTGACGCTTAAGACCGAAACGAACCTGCCTACCGTGGCTCTGGCATTCAAGTTGGAAGACGGCCAATACGGTCAATTAACGTATATCCGCGTATACCAGGGCAAGATGGCCAAGGGCGACACCGTGATCAACGTGCGCACCGGCAAAAAAATCAAAATCGGACGGCTCGTCCGAATGCATGCCGACCAAATGGAAGACATTACTGAATTGCCGGCCGGTTTCATCGGGGCCATGTTCGGGGTCGATTGCGCGTCGGGCGACACATTCGTCTCGCCGGGTGTCACTTTGACCATGACCTCCATGTACGTGCCCGAGCCGGTCATTTCGTTGGCCATCGCGCCCAAAGACCACAAGGCTGAAATCAACATGTCAAAGGCGCTCAACCGCTTCAGCAAGGAAGACCCGACGTTCAAAACGTACGTAAATGATGAAACCAATGAAACCATCATCTCGGGCATGGGCGAGCTGCATCTCGAGGTGTACATCGAGCGCATGCGGCGCGAGTACAATGCTGAAGTGACCACTGGCGCACCCCAGGTGGCCTATCGTGAAACCATCACTCAAAAAGCTGAATACGACTATATCCACAAGAAGCAGACCGGCGGCTCGGGTCAATACGGCCGTGTGGCAGGCTTCATCGAACCGTGTGAAGAAGACTTTATTTTCGATAGCCAGGTGACCGGTGGCACGGTACCGACCCAGTTTATCCCCGCGTGTGAAAAAGGCTTCAAAAATTGCATGGCCAAGGGGCCTAAACTGGAGTTCCCGCTGACCAACATCCGTGTGGTGCTCAACGATGGCGCCTCCCACAGCGTGGACTCTTCGGATATGGCCTTCCAGGCAGCTGCCAGAGGCGCTTTCCTGCAGGCCTTTCCGAAAGCCAAGCCGGTTATCCAGGAGCCCATCATGAAAGTGGTGGTGGAAACGCCAACGGAGTTCCAGGGACCAGCCATGGGATCGCTGAATCAGCGCCGCGGCATTATCCTGGGCGCCCAGGATGAAGGTGTCATGTGCAGCATCGAAGCCCAGGTACCGTTGGCCGAAATGTTCGGTTACTCCACCGTGCTGCGTTCCCTCACCCAGGGCAAGGCGCAGTTTACCATGGAATTTGCCGCCTACAAACAGGTACCGCAGGCTATTGCGGAGGAGATCGCCAAAAAGGCTGCTGAAAAGAAGCAGAAAGTAGCTTAGTGTGGAGTAAACTTTCATGCTGAACATGGATTCGGAAGCGATCCCCAATCGCAGGAGCCGTCGGCAGATGCGCTTGGCGCCACCCCGGGCCGAAATGCCCGCGCGGGTCATTCACCTGAAGGAAAGGAATTTGGTCATGCTGAAACAAGATCTCATCATGCGCAATCCGCTGCGCTTACTGGGTCATGAAAGTGACGATATCATCGGACCCGGTCGGTTCGGCGCCGTGCTGGCCCGAGCCGGCGTAGGAAAAACCGCCCTGGTTATTCAAATTGCGCTCAACAGTATGCTGCGCGATAAAAATGTTCTTCATATCAGCCTCAATGAACCGGTGGGCAAGGTCAACCTGTGGTACCAAGAAGTTTTGGGGCGTCTGGCCCAAATGTACCAAGTGACGCCGCTGGATCAGCTTTGGGACACTATCGTGCCCCATCGGTTTATCATGACTTTTCAAGTAGAGGGATTCAGCGCTCCCAAGCTGGACGAGCGTCTGACCGACCTGACCTCGCAGGGCATTTTCAGTCCGGACATGATTATCATCGACGGACAGCCATTCGACCAGGATGTATCGGAAGTCTTGGGTGAATTGAAAATGCTTGCCGAGAGACTGGGACTGCCGATTTGGTTTACTGTCACGACCCATCGCCACGAGGCGCCGGCGCCGGACGGCCTGCCCATTCAGTTGTCACCGGTGCAATCCCTTTTCGATGTGGCCATCGCCCTTCAATCTGTGGAAAATACCATCCACATCAAAGCGCTGAAAGGGTGTTCACAGGCGGAAACGCAACCGCAACTCATCCTGGATCCAGCAACGATGTTGGTCGTTGATTCTGTCAAACAGTGAGACCTGCCAGATAAAGCTGATTGCGTTCCTATGCGCTTGCGTGGGAACGCAATGTAACCCCACCGACATTACCTCACGAACTTTCAATGAACGCATTAATTAAGTATATGGTTATGCACTTCGCTCAAGTGATGTGGGTGAAGTGTTAAGTGTAAAGTTTAAAGTGTAAAGGGAGGCATTCTGTCGATTTGATATGCTCACCTCCCCATGTTGACGCTTTTGCGTACAGGCTTTTGTTAAATTACAACTAATGACACCCCATACCTGTGTCTTACTGGGGCGAAGTGCATAACCAGAACTTCAATTTCGGGTTCCAAACGCGGGTGAGCCGGGCGGGTGGTCCGCCCGGCTCACCTCACTACGTGCCAAGCCCGAAAGTTGAGTTATTCTACGCCTCAACGCTTTAACGCCTCTACGCGCTGCATCACTGGTGGATGTGAGTAATTGAGAAAAACGTATAATGGGTGCGGGTCCAAATTGCTCAAATGATCTACGGACATTTTTTTGAGTGCGGTTGCCAGTGAGCGACCCTGCGGCGCGGTTTGCACGGCAAAACGATCTGCGGCATATTCGTGGCGCCGCGACATATACTGCATAGCCAGGCCCAAAACGGCATCCAGGGGGGTGTATAGCAGTCCGAAGAAAACCAAACCAGCATACACTGATACTTGCTGAACATGAAACGCTTCGAATAGCCCCGGGTAAGAGATAAACCATGAAAGAATATAGAACATCAGACCGGACTGGCCGATGCCGACCAGCATCATTTTAAGGACATGGCGCTGTTTGTAATGCCCCATTTCGTGCGCTAATACAGCGACCAGTTCATCCACACTGTGGTTGCTGATCAGCGTATCGAACAGGACGATGCGCCTGTGTCTCCCGAAGCCGGTAAAAAATGCGTTGGCTTTGCTGCTGCGTTTCGAACCATCCATAACAAAAATATTGTCCAAGGCGAAATCGATCCGGCGCGCATAAGCGGTGATAGCGTCGCGCAATTCGCCGGACGATAGTGGCTCGAAGCGATTGAACAGCGGCATGATCCATGTGGGTGCGACATAGTGTACCGCCAGCATGACCATCACCACGATCAACCAGCACAACCACCAGGCATGCGGTCCCGCATGTTGAAAGAAAAGAAGCACAAGCGCCAACAACGGGGCACCGATAGCCAGGCCCAATAGCACTGCCTTGCAGCGATCGAGCAGGTAGGTCCGCCAGGTCGTCCGGTTGAATCCGAAACGCGCCTCGATTCCAAAGGTGGCGTAAACATCGAACGGCAGGTTCAGCAACCCTTTGAGTGCAACCAGAAAGCCGATAAAAAGCAATCCGGTGGTCAGGGTGGACAAATTAAAACCCCGCACCCATTCGTCCAGCCATGCAAACCCGCCGCCAAACCAGAATGTCAGTAGAAGTAGAAGATCGACCCCCGTGACGACCCATCCGAAGCGCGTATTGACCCGCAGATAGTCCTGGCTGCGGCGATAGCGCCCAGGATCATACCAGTCTGCGAAAGCTTCGGGCAGCCCGGAGTGCAGCCGTTTAAGATTCAGCCAGTCCGCAGCAAATTTTAGCCCTGCATCGAGGAGCAGAGCCGCCAGAATGATAAGGGCGATAGTGTTCATGGATGTTCTTCAGCCTCCGTGCCGGAACCTGGCACAACACCCACCGGGCTTTCCTCGATGAAAAGCTGGTCTATAAAATCCCCAATGGCGCGATGGACGCTTTGGGAGCCATCACCGAGCAAAATGCCATGGCGTTTGAAGTTAAAAGCGAGATAGCGCTTGTCGACCGAACCAAGCCTTTGGAAAATGCGTTCAGACCCTTTGGGATTCACCACAGGATCTTCCTGGGATTGGATCACCATTGCCGGAATCTTAATGTCGGCCAATTTGGGTTCGATAACATCCATCAAGCGTTCCAATTCACGTACTCCCGCAATGGGGTTACGCGAATAGTTGATATGCGGGTGTTCCGCCTGGTTCTCGACAAACTCCCTTTTGGCATCTTCCCAGTGGACCCGCTTCATCAAGCGGTTCCAGGTATCCACTACCGGCGCCAGACGCGAAGCGGCATATTGCAGGCGCAAGGGCGTGGCGACGGCAAAAACACCAGCGATGTCGTGCGTGCGGGCAGCCAGTTCCAGCGCCAACGCCGCGCCGGTGGAGAAACCACCGACCACCACATGGCGGCACGTGTTGCGCATCAATAAAAATCCGTCTTCCAAGGAACTGATCCACTCCTTGTAAGACCGGGATGCCAGATCTTCCGGTGCTGTCCCATGTCCCTTCAGGCGTGGTGCGTATACCCAGTAGCCTTTGCGTCCCAGATATTCGGCCAGGGTTTTGACTTCCGCAGGTGCGGCCATGTACCCGTGGCATAATAAGATGCCTGTTTTGCGGGAGCGGCCGCGGATCAAAATGGGTTTCCCGATACTCTTGGGTTTGCTCTCGCCGACGATATGAAACTGTTCATAATCATGCTCAAATTCTCGTTCCGCTTTTTCCTGAAAATAGCGGGCCGCCCGACGGCGTAGCCAAAAACCAGGTTGCCAGCACGCTCTGGAAATCATCCGTTGCAACTGTGTCAATGGCTCCACCTCATTGGCCATCACAGCCACAGGGTTGTCGATGCGCGCCCTGTGAAAATCGAAAATAGTGCGCAGTTTGCGCTGATCAAGCAAAAACGTGGACCGCTCCTGGCGCAAGACACCCGTTTCCTGCGCAATGGATAGAAAATCGGCTATCTTGCCATACTGATCGTTTAATAAAAGATGGTTCTGATTCTCTTTCATACTGTTGTGCGCATGCATCCAGGCTTGCGTTGTTCCCTTGTGGATAGCGAGGAAGGCACGCAGACGCAGATTTTCCATGCGCAGGCGACGCGTCAGGCTGTGCTTGAGCAGAGACGCAAAAATATGATCGTGGTTGATCGTGGTCATACCGTAAATGGCACGCATATAACGTCGCATGATGTCGAGGGCCGCCTTTCGCATGCACTTCAGGCACGGCAGAGGATCGTCAAAACCGAATGGATCCGGCTTGCACATATCCTTGACAACGCGGCGCACCTGCAGATAGGGGGCGATCTCGATCGGGGTGCCGAAACGGATATCAATGTCCACTCCGGCGGTCAGCATGGAACCTTCAGTCATCAACTCCTCCACAAACTTTTCCGGGAGATCTTCGACCCATCGTTTGGCCAACCTATGAAGAATATTTATTTTTGCGCGCAATGGATAATAGGTCAGATTGACCGGCACGATGTACGTGCCTTTGTTGTCGATCACGGCAGAGGGTTGAAGATTGAAAAGCGGCCTCAGGCGATCGAGTTCGTCCGGTGCGTGCTCGGACAACCACATAAAGCGCTGGCGGTAAAACTCGGTGCGCAAGGCAAGGTGCGCGGCGCCCGTGTGGGGCGGGTGTTTGCCACCCGCATAGGAGACCATGTAGCGCCCTTTTTCGATAATCTTTTTATTTTTGACCATGCGCCCTTCGGGAAAGATGATCCAGCCGGCCTCGTTTGTGAGCAAGGATTTTACGATCAGACGATCGCGGTCAGGATGGTTGGTCGATACTGCACCGAGCGTTTCCAGAAACCGCCCCAGGGTGCCACCGAAAAATTCAGATGACGCCAGAGACCACATCGGCACCTTTAGTAATTTGTGCAGATAATAAGGGACCAGAATCGTTTCCAGGCGCGTAAAGTGATTGACGACAAAAATCTTGGCGCCGACAGGGATATTCTCTGTGCCGTGCAAGTTGACCCTGGCTTTAAAGAAATTCGAGAGCGTTTGAATGGCCAGACTGGTGGTGCGATACGCTAATGGGTTCATAATGTTAATGCTGTTGACATAAATAGGGGTTCCAATTACATTAAACGGTCGAATCCACAGCCCAAGAACCTTTGGAGGTCCTTAGTGTACTCTAAAATACTCATTTTACGGTTTCCCAGAACAGAGGTACAAAAACCTTTGGTGTGCAATCTCGCACGCAATTTCGACCTGGTGTTCAATATCCTCAATGCGGGCATTCTGCCTCGCAAAGAAGGCTATATGGTACTGGATCTTTCGGGCACGCGCAAGAATTTCAAAGAAGGTGTGCAGTACCTTAAATCTCAAGGTGTGGATGTACAAAACGCATCCCAGGAAGTCAAACGCGATGACACTACCTGCATCCAATGCGGTGCCTGCACGGCTGTTTGCCCGACGGGCGCATTGTCCATTCTGCGTCCGGAAATGACCGTCACCTTCGAACAGCAGAAATGCAGCGTGTGTGAGCTATGTGTCCCCGCTTGCCCTCCCCGCGCGATGAAGGTGCGTCCGATCCGGCAGGCCTTTTTCTAAATGCAGGCATGTACTGCCATTGCCCTTAGCGGCGGCATCGATTCTCTGGTGGCCGCGGCATTGCTCAGAGACCGGGGTTGCCGCCTGATTGCGCTCCATTTTCTCAGCGGATACGAAGCCGGGGGCGGGCTTTGTGGCACGCATGGTGATGATGCCAATTTTGCCGCCCTTGAAAACCGCGCACGCCGTTCCATTCTGCCACTGGCCGATCAGTTGGACATCCCTTTGCATATCATCGATTTGCGCAAGGAGTTCCAAGAACAAGTCGTGGACTATTTCGTGGATACGTATGGCCGCGGCCAAACGCCCAATCCCTGTCTGGTATGCAATCCTGCGATCAAGTTCACCATTTTGCTGGAGAAAGCGCGCATCTGGGGCGCAACGCACATTGCCAGCGGACACTATGCTACCATAGAGGCTGCCGATGACGGCCGCATGCGATTGCTGGCCGGGATCGACAAACGCAAGGATCAATCTTATTTCCTGGCGCGCTTGTCTCAGCAGCAGCTTGCCTCCGCGGTGTTGCCACTTGGCAAATTAACCAAAGAACAGACACGGCGCATTGCTCACAGCAAGGGGCTGATCCCGGCGACGACCACTGAAAGCCAGGATATCTGTTTCATTAATGAAGGCACCTACAACGATTTTTTAGCCCGACAACCCGGATTTCGCAGTCAGCCCGGCAGCATCGAAGATATGGGCGGCCATGTCATCGGCAGCCATAAAGGGCTGCATCATTATACCGTGGGTCAACGACGCGGCATCAATTGTCCTGCCGCTGAACCTTACTATGTCGTTCAGATCGATCAACAGCGCAACTGCCTTCGCGTTGGCAACAAAGAGGACCTGCTGACCGATCGATGCCGCGTCGACCATATCAATTGGATCGCCCCTGCCCCACAGCGCCCCTTGCAGGTCATGGTCCGGGTGCGCTACCGGCACAAGGCGGTTTCCGCGTTGCTTTCGCCGATCGACACGAACAGGGTTGAAATTCGCTTTGACGCCCCGGAGCCGGCGGTGACGCCCGGTCAGGGCGCAGTCTTCTACCAGGACGATGAAGTGCTCGGCGGCGGGTGGATCGAATGAAAACGTACCGCATCATCACCCTGGGGTGCAAGGTCAATCAGTGCGAATCGGCGGCAATGGGGCATTTGCTGGAAGCGCACGGCTGGACCCGAACATCTGACGCTGAATTGCCGGATGTGCTGGTCGTCAATACGTGCACCGTCACGAGCAAGGCTGGCATGCAATCGCGCCAGGCCATACGGCAGGCCATCCGCAATAATCCCGATGCAAAAGTGGTTGTCACCGGTTGTTACGCGCAAACCGCCGCTGACGAAGTCCGTGTGATCGAAGGTGTCGATCAGATCATCGGCCACCGTGATAAAATGCGCATTGCCGATTTATTGTCCGTGTCTGCCCCTGGTAGTTGCCTAACAGGCTCGACCGGATCGCCGCACGACCAAGCTATTTTTCCTGCCATGCCCGCAGTGGCCGATCAGGCACGTACCCGTGCTTTTCTTAAAATTCAGGATGGATGCGATACCCGTTGCACATACTGCATCGTCCCGTATGCCCGCGGACGCTCACGCAGCATGCCGCCCGAAGACGTGCGCGCTCACCTGAGTCGACTGGGTGCTGCTGGCTTACGGGAAGTGGTGCTGACGGGTATCCATCTCGGCGCTTATGGCATGGACCTTGACCCTTCAACGCATCTGACCGCGCTTTTGGCATCTCTGGTGGATGCGCCTTCGGTTGACCGTATTCGGATCAGCTCGATCGAGCCGACTGAAATCGACAGCCGGATGATACAATTGATCAATCACCCTGACCGTTTGATATGTCGTCATTTTCACATTCCGCTGCAAAGCGGCGCAAATGAACTGTTGCAACGGATGGGCCGTCCATACGACCGGGATTTTTTCAAGCAAACCATTGAAAAAATACATCATCATATCCGTGACGTTGCAATCGGTGTGGACGTGATCGCCGGATTTCCGGGCGAAAGCGAAGAAGCCTTCATGCAAACCTATGGTCTCATCGAAAGCTTGCCGATCAGCTATCTGCACGTATTTCCATTTTCACCGCGCAAGGGCACGCCGGCAGCTGCCTTCAAGGAGAAAGTGCCCCAAAAGATCACCAAAGAACGTTCCAAGCGACTACGCGAGTTAGGGGAAAAAAAACGCTCGGCATTTCACAGGTCAATGATCGGCCGCACCTTGACCGTGCTTATTGAAAAGGCCGATCAATCTACTGGCTATGCCAGCGGATTGAGTGATAACTATGTACAGGTATTTATATCAGGCATAAATGTTAAAGAAAACAGTTTGGTGACTGTACACATTGAACGCATCGATCAGGACGGCACCGTTTACGGCCACAGGGTATAGGTTTTCGCTACCCCCCAATGGGTGCGTGGCAGGCGCCATGCGTCTCATTCGGCCGCCCGGCTCACTATCGGAAGCACATGATCAGAATGGTGATTCGACTGCGGTGCATGATCGGTCACGCCTTCGATTTCCCTGCATTCTTCGATTCTTTTTTCTTCATTGCCAACTTTTGCTTGGAATTTTTGAATGACTAATTCTTCCAACCACAAAGCTGGGAAAATGATAAGATCATAAAACCGGGTCATCAGGAGAGCTACATAAAAACCGAAATTGCCAATGAGTCTCAGAATGAACACAGTTGCGCGCAGTATGCAGATGCCCACGATACCTGCCGATGTGCGCAGGGCGATGACGAAAGACTCAAAAGCAATAGCGACAAAGGTCAAAACAAACGGCAGGATAAAACCCAAGAGCATTTGCCCGAACATGGGAATTTTACTTCTCAAGATCTCTGCATTTTCCACTCCGGCCAATGATTGACGAAGCGTTTCCATGTTAGCGGCCATTTGATAGCGCATTAATGCCAGGGTCGATTCAACACCGGCAAGCATTACCAGAAAACAAAAAAAGACCCAAAAAAAGACCCGGCGTTTACCGTCTTCCATACCACCGAATGCGGAAAAGAGCCGTGTAATGCGCAATGTGTCCATCAAGAAAAAACCCAGGACAATCTGCAAACCGACAATGAGCATTCCGGCCACCTCGGCGATTTTGAAGTTGCCGATGGTACTGTTGCCTCCTACCATTTCGGACATGGGCGAAGTCACCATATTATAGTTGATGACAGCCGCAAATGCAGCTACCACCAAAACCACCGCGGATATCAACAATTGCGATAGCGAAGAAACGGATAATTGGCGTTCAGCCATATTGGTTTGACTACGGATTTTATCATATACATCCATGTAACGGTCGATTTTTTTTGAGCGCTGAGCAAGAGTGTGAATACCCTTTTCCATGACATCGATTTTTTTTCGTGTGCCGCGCCAGAAAGGCAGCATGCGGCTCAAAATCGAATGGCGGCGGGCCATGTCGCGCCGTTGCGTCGCGACAGCAGCTTTGTGCTGCGCAATCATGGTCCGATGAATCTGTTCCAGCGTTTTGACCACCAAATGGTCGCCGGTGGGTTTGATTTGGGCCACAGCGTCAATGATCCTGGCCCAATCGGCCATTGTCTGTGGAATCACAGCGCTGTTTTTGTGGTCTTCTTCAAGTTTGTATAGTTCTTCGATGAACTTGCGTTGAAGCGTCGGATAGTCATTCAAATTTTTATGGATAGCGGAACTGATACGCTCGAATTCACGTTCGATCCGCCGCTCGGCCAATTCTCGGCCCGACGCGATCAAAACCTCTTTGTTACGGTTTTGAAGTTGTTTTTCGGCAAGTTTAACCGAGGTGGTTGCCATACGTGTGCCGTTGTAGAAAATTTTACCTGCAGCAACCATCAAGCGATTGAACGGTTTGCGTGCGAGATAAAGAATCCCAAGCAGGAGCAGCAACCAAATAGTGACCGATAAAATCGGGTAGGGTGTAATGGTCAGTAGCACTTCCATAAATACCTCCCGGGCAGAAAATCAAACTGGGGGGGAAGAAATCGTTGACTTGCTGCCTGGTTGCTCGATGGCTATCGCTTTGTCGCCATCCAGACACACATCGTAGAACACATAAGCTTTAGCCATTTCTCTCAGACTTTCAATGCTCTTTACCAACTGCTCCATTTTTTCACGCTGTTCGGCAGGACTACTTCCGTTTTGATCAGGCAAATCCAATTTGTGCTTCATTTGATCCAGCAGTGTCATGCTCTGTCCGGTTTGTTTCCATACATAAAGTAGTAATTCCTGCAGGTTGGCAGCCAGTTCGTTGAGTCCAGATCCAATCTGGCCAAATTCATCGCCCCTTTCAATCATGACGGTTTCGTTTAATTTGCCTTGGGCGAGTCGATCGATGGCATGCTGGATAGCCTGTATCGGACGATTGATCTGACGCATGGTCGCTCGCAGCCAGACAATCGACATCAGAAAAATTGCAAAAAGGCCAACACTTAATAAAAAGAGGACACGTATCCGGCTTCCATCAATAATTGTGACCGAAGGCATTTGGGTGGCATGCGGACTCAGACCGGACGTCCATGTGTGGAAATTCAGTATTGTATTAACCTCATGGTAGATAAAGATATAGCAGGCCAACGTGGTCATGAAGACCAGGAAAGAGTAAAACCACAAACATCTTCGGATGTGTGACAATCCATTTTTCTTCATTTGCAGCCATGCAAAAGACTGTGACGCGTTAGAATGCGCTGTGGACGGTCCATGAAAAAATCGTATCCGCGAAAATGGCTATTTAACCACAACCTTGTCCACCGCATTGACTTCGTCGTCAACGAGTATGCGATTGAGATCCACCATAACCAGAAGTCCCTTATCCGTTTCGCAAACCCCATTGATATATTTACTTCGCATACTATGCAGAATGATGTCGGGTGTGGGAAGTATCGTCTCGGTTTTGACTCTGATGATTGGCGTGACAGAATCGACCACATAGCCGACATTGCGTTTTCCGGCTTGAGCGACCAGTACCCATATCTTTTCGCCACTTTTGGAATCTGCCGCAACACCGAGCATGCGCCCCAGGTCAATGATTGGCAAGACTTGCCCCCTGATTCGAGAGATCCCTTGCACAAAGTCGGGTGCGCCATCGATGGTATCTATGGAAGGATCCCGCAGGATCTCGCGAACGTTGAGAATATTGGCACCGAAAAGCTTTGTCCCGATGCGAAATCCGACTAACTGCACAATATCATCTTGATCGATTATCAGCGCCACTTCAATCTCCCCTTTTGGTAAAAGGTTTGGGGATCGGATTACAGCATGTTCGCTCTAAATTACATGACCTGTTTGCAAGATCGCAACCGCATGAAGATCGCTTTTATCCTGAACGCTTCGGCAACACGCGCTCTTCATGCGGCATGAGATCGTTTGAAGGAAATCCATGAACGAACGGTCACGGCCGAAATGGAAGTCCATCGTTTCGCATATCCTACTCTTCGGATGTATCCTCATTTTCCAGATCGGCCATTTCCGTTTCCTGGACGCCGGTCCCTTTGCGAATCTTGAATTGCGCCACTTGACGCGTCAAGTTGGCAGAGAGGCGTTGCATTTCCAAAGTAATACCCACAACCTGGCCGGCACCTGAAGCCGTTTGCTTTGCCCGCTCGGCTGATTCGCTAGTAACTTCCCGCAATTGCTGTGAACGTCCGGCCTGAAGCTCGGTCATTTTCTTAACCTGATCAGAACGCTGCACGATGCCGCGCATTTCTTCTCCCACGCTATTGGCCTGCTTTGTGGCTTTTTCCACCTGTTGGGAGATGGCCGTGGCTTTTTCCACCAAGGCGGTCAACGCCTTTTGGGCGGCTTCACGCCGTTGCCCCTGTTGGCCGGCCATGCCTGCGATCTCTTGAGCCAGTTTGTTCAAGTCTTCTACCAACTTATTCACTTCAACCGTATTATCGGACAACAATTCGGAAGCATGCGCGATTTCTTGAATGGCGCGCATGTTGATCTCACCACCCTGAGCAATCTTATGCAGCACGCCCTGAGAAAGGTCGGTTAGACGCGTACCTTCTTCAACCTTGTTGGTTGAATCTTTGATCAGCTGCTTGATTTCCTTGGCGGCTTCCGAAGATCTCTGGGCGAGCTTACCCACTTCGTCTGCAACAACTGCAAACCCGCGGCCGTGAACACCTGCGCGGGCGGCTTCGATAGCGGCGTTCAAGGCCAGCAAGTTGGTCTGTTCGGCAATTTCCGTGATTACGCTGATAATTTCAGCGATCTGTTCGGATGAACTTTTGATGGCACGCATACCGGTAACGGTTGCATCTACTGTGGAGCGCCCTTCTTCGGCAGCATCGAGCACCAAGCGCCCCTGTTCGGTGGCCCTTTCCGCGGCTCGGGTCATTTCTTCCACCGATTTGGCAATGGACCGCATGGCGTTGGTCATTTGAAGAACCTGTTCGCTCTGGCGCTGAGCGGTAAGAGTAACCTTGCCACCCGTTTCGCCCATTGCGGCCACACGTTCGGTGGCGACACCGGCTTCCTGAATCTGCTGGCTGGAGGCGTCATCCATTTGTTTCATGTATTCGATCAGTTCACCCATGTGCTGGTACGAACGGTCGGCCGCATCCGCCTGGTTCAGAGAAAATTGCTGAACCTGACCTGCGGTTTCCCCCATCTGGGCCACGGTGTCCAAAATGGCGCCCATCTGCCGTTCTTCCTGCTCGGCACGCTCCTTGTTGGCGGCCGCACGACGCGCCACTTCGCCCGATTGGCTGTTTACGCCTTTGGCTGCATCTTCGACCATCCCGAACGAATCACGCAAGGCCTTCATCATGTTGTTGAACTCACGGCCCATCATGCCGATTTCATCCTGGGAGGTGACCGGCACCGAGAGCGTCATGTCGCGCTCCCTGGCCACCTGGCGGATTGTATTGGCGATACCGAGAATAGGATGCGTGATTCGTCCGACACCAAACCAAACGATGCCGGCCAGAAACAAAATACCCATACCGCCGATCATCAGCGCCTGGTTAACGAGTTTATTGGAGCGGGCATAGATGATACTCTTGGGGATATTGGTGGCCAGACTCCACGGTGTATCCGAATAACCGATTCTGATCGGCGCGAACGCGTAAAAAGCGGTATCGCCTGAAGTTTTCGACACCTTTTCTTCCGTAATTTCCAAACCGTTACGGACCGCTTGAATGGTTTCCGGTTTGAACTCGAAAAACTCCATAGGCTTGCCCACGTTGCTCCAACGGGTCGGGTGGGCGGTAAACACGCCATTGTTGGCCAACATGAACCCATAGCCCACTTCATAAAAGCGCACGCGTTTGATGATGGGTTCAAAGGATTTCAAGGGGATGTCGATGCCCACCACGCCCACTATGTTGCCTTGGTATTTAATGGGAACCGCAAGGATCGTTTTGAGCTGTTCTTCACCGTTGATTTCAAAATATACCGGGTCAAGGATAACTTCCTTGCCGGTTCGGAAGGGAGTCAGATAATAATCGCCAATACCATTGACATCGTACATCTGAAGGGGTTGCACGCCGGGTTCACCTTCCAAACGGCTCCAATAAGGGATGTAGCGGCCTGTCTGGTCGTGACCTATAGCATTGGCGAATTCCTTGTCCCGGTTGTCCAATGCATTGGGCTCCCAGCAGGTCCAAACGGCAACAAAGTGTGGATACTCTACAAGGATGTTTTTTAACATACCATTGATCACATGGCGGGCCGGCACCCCTTTGTTTTTCAAGCCTTCCAAGGCTTGGGCCAGAGTACGGGCAGTATCCATGGCCACTTGCATATCCGCTTGAATCACGGCGGCCCAATGACGGGCAACCTCTACGGCAGCCTCTTCAGCTTGCTGGCGGGCCGAGTTGCGCGCCTGATACCCGAGATACAAAATGGACACGAAGAGCGCCAAAACAGCCACTACAAGAATTTGTGCAGCCATTTTGGGCCTCAACCCCATTGATCTGATTTTATCCCACATACGCCTTGCCTCCTCCTATCCCTAGTTACCGAAAGCTTATCCGGACGATCACCAGCTTAGATACCAAAACAATTCACACAGGGAAATATGACAAATTGGAGTGTCGGTTCGAAAATCGATGTGGCTGCAGAATCGGAAACTGGACACGCACTCCTCCTATTCAAAATAACCAAGAAAAGACACATCAACCCGATGGTCTTAACCCATTATCGGTCTTCGCTCAGGTTTCTTTAACCTGATTTTACAATCATTTGGTTGGCGTAAAAAAAAGTGGCGCACTGTCTTCTGATCGTTGTGTAGTGTATAGGCCCATACGTATAGAATAAGGATTAAGGCCTTGTCAAATAAAAGATTGGCGCGGCAACCGCATAAAAACAAACGATATTTACCAGTTGCCGTTTTAGAGGAACGCTGGGGCAAGCACATCCGGCCAGTGGACCGTTTCACAATCTGAAATTCATCCGCGGCTTAAATTGGCTTCACCACGTTCATTCTGTCTGCGGATAAGAGAATTGATTTGAACTTGTTGCGAAACCGACAAGGCCTCGAATTCGACACCGATTCTTTTGATCATCAGCGATGAAATGGCATTGGCGGTCGGCGTATCAATATTCGATATGAGCCTTGCGGGCAAATTGCGGATAAAATACCCTTTGCCGGCGGCAAATAGATCCATCCGGACATCACGGCGATTTTTGAGACGTTGAGATACGGAATCCAGGTCCACAAAAGTAAAAGCCATCCCTGTAGAACTAATCTCAACCATCTGGCCCATCATTTCAGGTTGCGTGTCGATGACCACATAGACATTCTCATCAACCGCCGTACGATTTTCTTTCCTGCGATTTGAAGCAGATACATTATCCATCAGAACTTTTTAAAACCTTTCTTCTCAGTTATCTGTAAGCAATCGACCTTGTTAGTTACTCTGTCGACGTAAATGGTCATTTTTAATCTTTTTTAATCTATGCACTAATTGTGCCACAGAAAAAATTCACAAATGCCAGACAACATCATAGATCCAGAGCATCCTTAATCTTAAAAAATTGCACCCTTTTCAGTATTTGCACCTTTTTTGCGCACTCACGGGCGCTTTGCCCGTCGCCGTCAAGAACTATTTTTTACCTATTCGTATTATAAGTCTTGCACCGCTACGGGCAAGTCACCGTACTTGGGCAATTCGATTTTCCGATCTTGCCGCCAACTTGATATCGAAACTCGTTACTGTTATAGAGGTGTCGTATCACAAATGACAACCCCCTTAAGTGGCAAAAACATGGATCAATTCTGGATGTGGTGGCAGCATCTGCCGGAGCGGATCGACCCGGTTATATTTCAAATCGGCAGTTTCCGCCTGCAATATTACGGTCTCATGTATCTTGTGGCTTTTACGGTGGCCTATGGGTTGGCCGCTTATCGATTGAAAACCGAAGCGCGTTGGCACTTTTTTTCCGTGGACCACCTGCAGGGTTTGATTACGGCCGTTATCATTGGCCTGATATTGGGTGCGCGCCTGGGTTATGTGATTTTCTACAATCCTTCTTATTATGCCGCTCACCCTCTCGAGATTTTTCTTCCTTTCGAAATTCGTAATGGATTCCGTTTTACCGGCATATCGGGCATGTCGTACCATGGCGGGTTGATCGGCGCATTGATCGGGCTTCTGTATTATTCCCGCAAATATGGACTGGGCACTCTGAATTCAGTGGATCTACTGGCGCCATGCGGTGCGGCCGGCTACACATTCGGTCGGATTGGCAATTTCATTAACGGCGAATTATGGGGTCGCGTGACCACCGCGCCCATCGGAATGTATTTTCCGCAAGCCAACGAGAGTGCACTGCGCCACCCGTCCCAATTATATGAAGCGTTCGGGGAAGGTATTTTGCTTTTTATCATTTTGTGGGCATTGCGTTTTCGGGCAAAAACACCTGGCGCCATGTTGGCCTTGTATTTGATCGGTTACGGAACCGTACGCTTCATTATTGAATTTTTCAGGCAACCGGATGCTCACTTGGGATTTGTCTTGTTTTCCTTGTCCATGGGACAGATCCTGTGCGCCATCATGATTCTGGCAGGGATATTCTTTTATTGGCTGTTCAAACGGCAGGCTCTCCGCGATGCCCGGTGATCAAACCTGAACTTTTTTTTTCGTGTATCTCTGTCGCCCAAATCTCCGCGGCCGGCCGGGACCTACAAAGAAATAAAGTAGCGATGGAAAACGTCGTCGGCATTGAGTTCCGGATGAAAGGTGCTCGCCAGCATACGGTCTTTCTGGACAAATACCGGGTCCTGATCGCGTGAGGCGTGCACAGTCACCCCCTGCCCTACGCAATTGATGCGGGGGGCCCGGATGAAAATCGCGGGATACTCCTTCAATCCGAGCAAGGCGATTTGTATGGAATGGGTGTCGCTGGCGATTTGACGGCCGTATGCATTGCGTATGACGCTGATGGCCAGTGCATCTATGATGCCCCTGCTGCCATCGATCTGCCCGGCCAGCAGAATCGCGCCGGCACATACGCCCCACACAGGCATGCCACTGGCAATCCGCTCCTGCAAAGGTTCTATCATACCGAACTCCCGCAGAAATTTGGCCATGACGGTGCTTTCGCCGCCCGGAATGATCAGCCGGTCAATCGATGCCAGCGATTGCACATCACGCACGACGACCGGCGTCACTTTGCAGCGCTCCAGATGAGGGATATGATCCAGGAAAGCTCCCTGTAGCCCGAGCAAACCAACCCGCATTGTTGAATTCCTTGATCCGCTAAACGCCACGTTCAGCCATTTTAATCTCCAATACCTTGTTCTCCAGTCCGATCATGGCCGTTCCCAGGTTTTTGGAGATCTCCACCAGTTTGGCTGGATCCTGATAGTGGATCACGGCCTGGACGATGGCATGGGCCATCTGGGCCGGGTTTTCTGATTTAAAAACACCGGATCCGACAAAAACACCATCCGATCCAAGCGCCATCATCAATGCGGCATCGGCAGGTGTGGCCACACCGCCAGCCGCAAAATTGACCACGCTCAACCGTCCCAGATCACGGGTCTTTGTCACCAAATCCAACGACACCCGCATCTCACCGGCCCTGTGCGCCAACTGATGGTCGTCCATACCTTTGAGAGCGGCGATTTCCTCGTTGATGGCACGCATGTGGCGCACCGCTTCCACAATATTGCCGGTCCCGGCTTCACCTTTTGTACGGACCATAACGGCGCCTTCATCGATGCGTCGCAGCGCTTCGCCCAAATTACGTGCCCCGCAAACAAAGGGCACTTTGAATTGGGATTTATCGACGTGCCGGCTTTCATCGGCGGGCGTCAGCACTTCGCTTTCATCGATGAAATCCACGCCCAGCGCCTCAAGGATGCGTGCTTCCATGAAATGTCCAATACGGACTTTCGCCATCACCGGAATGCTGACGGTATCCATAATCGCCTGAATCATGCCCGGATCGCTCATACGCGCCACCTGGCCATCCTTGCGGATGTCGGCCGGAACACGTTCCAGGGCCATAACCGCGCAGGCTCCAGCTTCCTGGGCAATACGCGCTTGCTCGGGGGTGGTCACATCCATTATAACGCCGTTTTTGAACATCTCGGCGAAACCTTTATTGATCTTTTCTCGTGCCATCGCTCTTTTCCTTTTTGTTGATTCGTTATGTCGTCGGACCCGGTAATCCGAGGCTATGGTACCTATACCAATGATACCAGTTGTACACTTGAACTTGCCATTACCACTTCAATCAGTTAAATAGCTTAGTACAATTAATAATTTGTCCGGTATGTGTCAAGATGAAATCAAAAGCGCCTCTATATCGAATGATTGCCGACACCATCAAGGATCAAATTGCCGCAGGCCAATACAAGCCGGGCGAAAAGATTCCGGCTATTCGTGCATTGACGCGTTCACTCGGTGTGAACAAGGCCACCGTCCACAAAGCCTTTGAGTACCTCAAGCGTGAAGGGGTGATCGACAATCGGGTTGGCAGCGGTTCATATGTGCGTTTTCCGGACAAGATTCATGCCCCCAATCATTTTTTCGATTTCCGGACCGATTATCTGAATGAACAGTTTTTTCCGTATCAGCAGGCGCAATCCATTTTTAATCGCCTTTTCGAAGAAGAAAAGGCGCAGGCTCTGGCACCCACTCCTGTCCAGGGCGATCCTGAATTGCTGCGTATCCTGAGCCGTCAATACCATCTGCCTGCCGAGTGCATGTTGATCATATCGGGCGCCCAGCAAGGCCTGGACTTGGTTTCCAAAGTTTTCGCGGCCAACATTTCCGAATCGATCGTCTTTGAGGACCCCACCTACCCCGGAGCCATTTCATTGTTCCGGGCGCGCCATTTCGTTCCTCTCGAATCGGACGGCCCCGACCTGGATCAACTGGACCTGCAGCTTAAGAGTCAAATTCGACTCTTTTATACCATGCCTTCCGTGCACAATCCTACCGGTCTGTCGTACAGCCACCAAAAAAAAGAAGCTGTTGCGCAACGCGCCAGGCGGCACGGTTTTTACATTATTGAAGATGACTATCTGGGCGAATTAGACCCTGCGCAATCACGCCTCGTAGACATCGAACCGCGTTATACGATCCACATCAAATCTTTCGCCCAGACCACCCTGGCAGGCATCCGTCTGGGGTTCATGGTGGTGCCCCCCGATTTGTATCACCAATTTGTCTACGCCAAATTTTCTTCGGATATCACCTCTTCCGGACTGCTGCAGAAGTTTCTACGCGAATTTATCAGGCAGGGCCTTTATGGCACGCATCTCGATAGGGTCCGTGAACAAGCAGCCTCACGACGGCGGCGCTTGCATGCCGTCATCGATCGATTCCCATTTTTATCCGTGCCCCCCGATCAATCCGGATACTGCACATGGGTTACGCCCAAGATGGCATTGACCTTGAATCACGAGCCCTGGTGCCGCGGTCAGGAATTTTCATTCACACCTGTTTTCAAATCGTGCTTCCGCCTGGCCTTCATGCACATGAACGATGCAGATTATACGCGAGGCCTATCCTACTTGGACACTGTGCTGGAACGCTGCGCATCCGCTGATAGTGATTGAAAATACGTGGACTTAGCGGGGCATTGGGACGGAAACGCCGACATTCGATCTTGCCAACCCATTTGATGGAGCATGTCAGCGAACGATTTTTCCGGCGGCGCCGGCACACACAGTGATTCACCGGTCCGCGGATGCAAAAGGCGCACTTGAACCGCCGCCAAAAGCAAACGGTGACATCCGAAAAGGCTCCGGAATAAACGATTGTGACGTCCATCGCCGTAAACGGTATCGCCGATCAGCGGATGGCTGATATGGTGAAAGTGACGGCGGATCTGGTGCATGCGCCCGGTATGCGGTTCAACGGCGACCAGAGAATAGCGGCAGGTGGGGTGCGGGCCGAGCCCTATGGGAAGTTCGGCGACGGCCAGACGCCTATAAGCCGTAAATGCCGGTTTGGGAATTTGTCCTTGCTTGGGGTCACAGGCATTGGGGGTCAATGGATGGTCGATCTCGCCTGCAGGGTCAACATAGCCCCTTACCACCGCCAGATAAGATTTTTCAACAGCCTGCCGTTTAAACATTTCGGACAGGGCGCGCGCCATTTCCTGAGAGAACGCAAAAAGGAGCACACCGGATGCGGGTCGGTCCAGGCGATGGACCGGATAAAGCCAGCGACCGGTTTGAATGCGCACCATTTGAAGCAAGGCTTGAGAACGTGGGTTGTCATAGCCATCTCGATGAACTTTAATGCCGGCTGGTTTGTGAACGGCAATGATGTCGTTGTCCTGATAGAGGACTTGCAGCGATGTATCCATGATAGCGCCTGTGATTACAATAAAAATGTCAGATCTGGTTATCCACTTCGGTCAAGTGAGATACGGGTGTGGGGTGACGTAGGCCATCGGTATCTGACACTGATCCCGCCCAAGCGATTGGATAACACGGAATCGAGCATAGCAATGAAATAGGGCCAAGCACAGAGACAGAGGCGATCAACATAAGACAAATGGTGGGCGATGCCCACCCTACTGGCCGACGTGGCGCTGATACCCAACCCAAACAAAATCATGCACGTAAAAGCGTCCAAACACGGGGAGGTGAGCATATCAAATCGACAGAATGCCTCCCTTTACACTTTAAACTTTACACTTAACACTTCGCCAATAGTCACTTGAGCGAAATGCATAACCATTAATAAAAATATGCACTGACCCGGAAGGTGTCAGGTATGTTTACGTTGTCCCCTTATGCGGCTTGTCGTCCAAGATTCACGAACACCCCCGTGAAAGCGTCTCTGTTCGACCCAAAAGCGACCGATTTCAGGCACCAGGGGGATGTACACGTGTGTGTTGCAACCTTGTTTTATGCCGACGAGTACGGTATTAGACTGTACCTTAAAACAGCATAACGTTCCAAATGACAAGGAAAGAGAATGATCACCCTGCTCGATTACGGTGCTGGCAATGTGCGCAGCGTCATTAACGCCATTGAAAGCCTTGGAAAAACAGTTCGTATCGCCGGCTGCGCTGAAGATATCATCTCAGCCAGCTCTCTCGTCTTTCCGGGCGTCGGTGCTTTCGGCAGCATGATGCAGATTCTGCACGCCAAACAGTACATCGAACCTTTGAAAGCGTATCTCAATACGAACAGACCCTTTCTGGGGATCTGTCTCGGGATGCATGCATTGTTCGAGTTCGGTGAGGAATCTTTCGGCACACAGGGCTTGGGGATCTTCAAGGGCCAAGTCGAACGTTTCAAAACCGACTTGGCCGTGCCTCATATCGGCTGGAACGGCATCCGGGGGCACCAGTCATCGCGACTATTCAGTCATTTGCAAGGCGATGAAAAATTCTACTTTGTACATTCTTATCACGTGGTCCCCAGCGACCGGAATGTCATCCTGACAACGACAGATTACGGGTATTCGTTTGTCAGCGCTGTGCAAAGAGGAAATATCGTCGGCACCCAGTTCCACCCTGAAAAAAGCGGTGCCGCCGGGCTGCGCATACTCAAAAATTTTCTGGATGCAACCATCGCGCCTGTACGCCTGGCCCGCGATGACAGCGAGACCCGTTTAGCCAAGCGCATCATTGCATGTCTGGATGTCCGCGCCAACGATCGCAACGATCTGGTGGTCACCAAAGGCGATCAGTATGATGTACGCGATTTGGGTCAGGTACGCAATTTAGGAAACCCCGTAGATCTGGCCAAACGCTACTACGAAGAAGGCGCCGATGAGATCACATTTCTCAACATCACCGGTTTTCGCGACTTTCCGCTGCAAGACATGCCTATGCTCGAAATTCTCCGGCAGACGTCCCGGAGTGTTTTTGTACCCCTGACCATTGGCGGCGGCATTCGGGATTTCACTGATGCGCAGGGCCGCTTCTACAGCGCCTTACAGGTGGCTTCGGAATACTTTCGTTCCGGTGCCGACAAAATTTCCATCGGCAGCGATGCTGTTGCCATCGTGGAGGACTACCTGAAGAGCGGGCAAGCCACCGGGCGCAGCGCCATTGAAGAAATTTCGCGTGTATATGGCAGCCAGGCTGTCGTTATTTCCATCGATCCGCGTCGCGTGTACGCTGCTTCGGCCCAAGCGGTGCCCCATCACGTAATCCGAACCAGCCTGCCGGGTCCCAACGGTGAACGCTGGTGCTGGTATCAATGCACTGTCAGAGGCGGACGGGAAGGCCGACCGTTGGATGCCGTCACCCTGGCCCGGACCTGTGAAAAATTGGGGGCCGGCGAAATTCTGCTTAACTGCATCGACCGCGACGGCACCAATGCAGGTTTCGATCTCGAATTGGTGGCTGCCGTAAAAAATGCGGTGTCCATCCCGGTGATCGCATCGAGCGGTGCCGGCAAAGTCGAGCATTTCCATGACGTTTTTACGGATACCAATGCCGATGCAGCGCTGGCAGCCGGCATTTTTCACCGCCGCGAAGTGCCAATCCAGTCCGTAAAACGCTTTTTGACAGGCAAGGTGGAGGTCCGAACAGATCGCATGATCTGACCCCTTCATATCTGCCCGTTTTCCATCAAGCTATAATATTTTTCTTTATTGAAGATAATGTGATCGAGCATCCGGATTCCCAGCGTCAGGCCAGCTTCTTTCAGCTGACGCGTAACGGCCAGGTCATCCGGGCTGGGTACCAGATTACCGGATGGATGATTGTGCGCCACAATTACGGCCGATGCACGATCAGTGATTGGGTCGGCAAAAACTTCTCGTGGGTGAACCAAGGCACGATTGACCAACCCTACCGATACAGTACGGATGGCAATGACCTCATTTGCACCATTCAAAGAGATGCATATAAAATGCTCCTGTGACCGGTCGGCAATATGCCGGATCAACGGATACGCGTCCGGAGGAAAGGCAATTTTAAAACCATGTGGACGGATGCGCCGCCGCGCAAATTCCAACCCGGCCATGATCAGCGATGCTTTTGCTTTACCCACGCCATTGACGGTCATAAGTTCTTCCATGCTGGGAGTCGGTCCCGTACGATCCAGCAAATGCAATAGTTTGGCGGCAAGCGCAAGGACATCGTATTTGCGGTTGCCGCTGCCCAGCAAAACAGCCAACAACTCCATGTCGGACAAGGCTTGGGCTCCCTTGTGTTGAAGCTTTTCCCGTGGGCGATCGTTCACCGTCAAATCTTGTATACGCATCGGATTCATCCCTGAAGATATAGCCTGCTGAATTGGAAATACAACACGACGATCACGCCCGGAGGGTAAAGGAAGGGTACCGCGAGGGCTGAAAATGGGCGCGGCCGTGCTGTCCGCGAAGGTTGACAGGTTCGGCCTTTATATTTATAGAGTTCGGTTGTCAAGAAAAGTTAACGTACCCCAACAAAAGGATCTTGTCGGGATGTCCGAGCAAAACATTGATTTAAGGCGCAGGCATGAGAGAAAATTGTACAAAAACGATATCGTTTTCTCTTACAAAAATCACGTCTATGCTGGAACCATAAAAAATATCAGCCTTGGCGGCGCCTTCATCGCAACCAAAACCGTCAATCAGTTTTCGGTCGGAGACGTCATTACCCTGAGCATTCCTTTCACTAGCGGAGAAAAACATGTGAAGCGTAAGGCTCGGATAGAATGGCACAACAACGAAGGCTTTGCCGTAGAATTTTTTTAATGAGCGACGATATGTTTTTAAAAACGACCCATCACTCCCGAAGAGTCTTGATGAAGGGAGTGAAAAAGGGCTTGATCTGAAAAAGTGAATCCTCCAAGGGCGGCATAAGGAATTTGGCGAACACATCCAGGTGGACCAGGGCATTGACCGCCGAATCTCTGGAAGTGGCTGCCCGCAAACGTTGAACGATCGCATCGTTGAGCCGGGCAATGTCATCGTAAATAGCAACCAATCCCGACAACTGACTATCCGCAAGCTTCAACCCTCTTTTTGAAAAATAGCAGGCAAGCAGATAAGTCGCCGTCGCCCGCCACATGGTTTCTTCTTTATTTGCAAAGGGCAGATGAAAACGGGCCATGGGTTTAAAAAAATGGGTGTACGGACAACTGCTGCCCGCGATCAATAATCCCATCAATGAACTGAGTCCTTCTTGAGCGGTAGTCTTTTGAACGACCTGCCTTTCAGCACTCGTTACTTTTACGGATATCTTGTCAAAAGACATCCATTGATCAAAGTGCGCAATGGCCGGCACCAAGTTCAGAGCCACCGGACAATGGTGATGAACCTCTTGGGAAAATGGACAGTGCGGACACGTCATGTAGGATAGCTGTGCCCAAAACGGGGGATCCACATCCGAATTGTTGGCCAGTTCAACCGTGACAGCATCAAAGGTCAGATCAAAACACTCCCGGCTCTTATCCGGCAAGGTAAACTCATAGGCAATCGTAAAGTCGTTTTTTAACAGATCATCGGCCATCGTTCAGCTCCGCTCAGACACCATCGACAGCCGATATTTCAAAGCATTCGGACTGTTCAGTTTGCGTAGTTTGAAATCGATCCAGTGTTTTGTCCCTGCTTGTCACATAACAAAATCAAGGCAGCCCCTGGCAATACACACCAGTGCGGTGCCAATATGAGATCGGTGTATCATCGGTGCGATCCCGTGAATACGTGTGGAAATGGTGCCGAATTCTTGATGCGCAATACGGTGATGCAAAAGTGGGGCCTGATCTCATGATTTGGATTGCGTGTCAGGAAGATTGCACCAATTTGCTATGTGCACACACCGGGGTACCGCATGCCGTCAGTGTTCCTCTATTCCACAGTGCGCTTCAGGCATCCTGAAAAGCGCTGCGTGCAAACATGGTTGACCTTCCAGTCCTGCTGCGAAAATAAGGGTCAGTATCTTTTTATGCATCCTATGTATCCATTAATGGTCTTCGTTCGGTCTTCTAAATCAAAAATTTTCCAAACCACCTCAATGGCAAGCGCATAGATATCACTTGCCTTGCTGCCATCCTTTATTTTCTTGACACCACCTTGTTTATTATCCACAGTCATAAACCAGTTTCGATGTAAACGCCTGGAACGATTTGTGAACACAGATCGGAAAAGCTTGTCGCAAGGCGCCGCTTCCGGCTTTATATCCGTTCAATGACTGATGATAGCGGTCGTCTTCAACATCAAAAAATGGCTAGTGCACTCTTTCATGACCATCGACAATCGCCACCTGACCGAGCCCAATTCCAGCGAATACCCGATCGATAGGGGTGGTCGCGACAAAGGGGCCCGTGACAAATCGTCCGTTTTGTCCTTCCTGCGCCATATGCAACAGATAACTGAAAAGAATGACCTGTGGGAATCCGGGGCGCAGTTAATCCATGATGCTGTAGCTGCCGATGGCGGTGGAATCATGCTATTAGATCCGATCAGTGGTGACCTTTTGGGTGTAGCCGCTGTCGTAGAGGATGCCGACGCAAGCGGATTCAAAAATATCCGCGTCTCCGGAAAAATTGAACCTATCAGGCGGCTCTTGCAGCGGGACCAAACGATACAAGACGCATTAGTGATACAATCTGCCCTGGAAACGATCCACCCGCTTTTCTTGGGCAATGAATGCATGCTGGTGTCACCCGTAAGGCTGAATGCGACCGTGGCGGGCATATTGTGGGCTTTTAAAAAAAAGGGGGCATTCAGCCGAGACGAGGCCGATCTGCTGCCCTGCCTGTCCGGGGCTATTGGGTCTGTCATGGAAACCATCCACGGCCGTAAAACATTGGCCACTTATCAGAACAGGATGTCAGACTTCAATTTTGCCAAAGATCGCGTCATTCACACCCTCTCGCATTCGTATAAAACACCATTGGCAGTTTTGATAGCCTCTTTGGAAATTTTAAAAAAGCATTTGCAAAAACTGCCTGACCAATCGTGGCAAACGGTTTATATTCGGGCAAAACGCAATCTTGATCGCTTATTGGATATCGAGTACGACATGGAAGATATTCTTCGTCAACGTGATTCCTCAGCTGGCAATCCCGCTACCGACGGGAGCGACTTTCAAGATATGTCAAAATGAACAACGGGGAACGGGACGCGCATATGGAAAATAAACGGAATGATAGCGATGTGAGCGCCGCTTGTCCTCTGGATTCAATCGACGGCGTTCCGCATGGAATCGACCGCGAGGTGAATTCACCCAATACATGCGCATTGGAAGATCATTTTTTCAGAGAAGTGAACATAGAATTTCTCGTCCATGAACTTAAAGATCCGGTCAGCGTCATTGAAACAGGGGCTCACTTGCTGATAGACAAACAGGACTCCCAGGTGCCATTGGCAGACCGTCAGAAACGGATCCTTATGCGCATTTTACGCAATGCGCAAAAAACGAGGGAGATGCTCGGCGAATTGCTGGAAGTCGGCCGCGCGCAAGCCGTCTGTTTTCATTGCCGCTCGTTCCAACCGTTACGCACGATCCAGCATACCCTGATAGAGGTGGTTGAATCTTGCGACCCTGATTTGTTTGAACAAATGAAAACAATGGGCGGTATGAATGAACGCTTGGCGTTTTTGGCCCAAAAAGGCATTCGTCTGGATGCGACATCCGCTGCCGAGGGCATCGCCATCACACAGGATGAAACCAAATTCAGGTATATCGTTGGCAATTTGATTAAAAACGGCTTTTCATACAGGAGACGTCACCTATTGCTTAACCTGTCCTGTCAGCACGAACGCATAACTGTTTCGGTACGCGACGACGGGCCCGGAATAGCGCCCTCCCATCACGAGGCCATTTTTTTACGCTACAAACAAGTCGCACCGCATGTGGGTATTGCGCGCAGCGGTCACGGTTTGGGGTTGGCCATCGCGCGGATTCTCACCCGTTCCATGGGCGGCGACCTTGTTGTGGAAAGTGAGCTCGGGCAGGGAGCCCTGTTTCACATGAATCTGCCAAAATGCTTTCCAGATTGACAGAAAGCCGACATTATGCTCAAATCTTCAGCATTATTCAAAAAATAGAATAACTCTCAATTATCAATAGTGAAACATCGATAATCAATATTAATCTTTTTCCCAGACTTGCCGATATACGTAAAGGACCGACGTAGGTATCTTTTTCTCTTAAAGTACGCTATTTGCGCAGGTTTTTGGAGCAATGCCCAAACTGCATCAGAAAAGGGGGAGCTTTATGCAAAGGTTAAGATGGTTCGGCTTCATTCCATTGTTGTGTTTGTTCATGATTGTCACTTGTTTTCCGGTAATGGCGGCGGATGTTTACAAAATCGGGATCATCGGTCCAATGCAGTTTGCCCAGGGCAAGGGAATGTGGAACGGCGCCGAAATGGCCGCCGATGAAATCAATGCCACAGGCGGCATCAAAGTCGGCAACAGAAAGTTAAAAATCGAGCTCTATAAGGCCGATTCTAATGAATTTATCAGTATCCCGACCGCCGTAAGTGCGATGCAGGATCTCGTTCAACGCGACAAGGTCAACATGGTTACCGGTGGTTTCAGAACAGAAGCGGTTTTGGCCATGCAAGACATCGCCATGGACAATAAAACGTTGTTTATCGGCACGGGCGCGGCCCATCCCGAATTGTGCGCACGCGTCGCCAGGGATTACGACCGATATAAATATTGGTTCCGGGGTTCTCCGTTCAACTCCAATTACCTCGTAAAAGCCAGCTTTAACCAGGTCCGCAGTGTGGCGACCCATTTAAAAAAACAATTGGAAATCGATCGCGTCAAAGTCGCTATTGTCGCTGAAAAAGCCATGTGGGTCGATTCAATGGTCAAAGAATCGGAATCCTTTCTTCCCAAGATGGGAATGGAAGTTGTCGGCACGTGGCGACCAGCCGCCAATGCGCAGGATGTAAGTGCTGAATTGGCCGCCATTCAGCGCGGGGGCGCGCATATCATTTTCACGATCGTTTCAGGTTCGGTGGGTGGCCCATTGGCCCGACAGGCAGGCGAGATGAAACTTCCCGCCGTTCAGGTCGGCATCAATGTGGAGGCCCAAAAAACCAACTTCTGGCAAGAGACCCGGGGCATGTGCAACTATGTCATGACCATTACTTCTTATGTCAGAGGCGCGGAAATTAACGAAATGACCGGACCCTTTGTAGAAGAATATTACAATCGCTTTGGCGATGTTCCGACCATGACCTCCGATACCTACACTGTCATTAAAAGCGTGGTGGACTCAATCGAGAAGGCTGGGTCCATCAATAATGATAAAATCGTCGCTCATTTCGAGGATAAAGTCACAGTAATTCCGAGCGGTCTGCGCGCCTATGAAAAAGATGAACAGGGGCGTCACCTTCATGATGTCAAATATGGCCCGGGTTTTACCACCGGTCTTGGATTTCAATGGCAGGAAGGAAAAATGGTTGCCGTGTGGCCCCATTTCAAATGGATGGCGCCCTATTTCGAATACAGCGTCGAACCACCTGAAAAAAGCAATGAGCTGACGATCAAGGGCCTCCAGCCCTATGTCATTCCTCCCTGGATGCTGGCGGCTTTCAAAAAGTAGCGAGAACTCGTTCCTCAGCGGTTCATCGTCCCTGATGGATATCAAAATGATGTATCGGGTACAATTCCTGGTGTCTGGAATTGTACCCGATTTTGTTTTGGCGTTTATAAGATCACTTGCATCCGCATTGAGGTCGCCAGGTCCCTTCAGGTCTATGAAATACTTTACCTCATATAAATAGATTTACCGCCCCCTGCCATATCTTCCAATAAGCAACTGCAATGAAATTATTGCCCCGCAAGCGAATTTTCGAGCCGGCCAAGGCCGGTTTTATCCTAATTATTGTTTGGGTATCAGGCGTTTAAACAGTTTTATACTTAATATTTTACCGCATTTTGACAGTATTTATTTAGTATTGCCTTTTGACTTTTCGCTGTTATAATGCTCTCAAACACCCACCACCCCCATCAGTAGAGGCGCAGTTGCAGTTGAATCCTTATTATCTGCCTAGGGTTCGAATCAAACCGTCGGTAAAAGGAGAGGTGAAATGAAGGAACTGATTAATTTTATTGCGCAGTCATTGGTGGACAATCCCGATGAGGTTACTGTTTCTGAAGTTGAAGGAAATCAGACAACGGTCCTGGAATTGAAAGTAGCAAAAGAGGATCTAGGCAAAGTTATCGGCAAGCAGGGGCGAACCGCTCAAGCCATGCGAACGATTCTCAGCGCGGTGTCATCCAAGGTTAAAAAGCGCACTGTCCTCGAAATTATTGAATAACAACAAGTCATCAAGTAAAAGTTGCCCTGGGCAGTGAATCGGTTCCTCATGAATCTTCCTGCCCAGCGTGTTACTGTTTCAGCGAAAATTTTCATATAATTTTGTTGTATGAAATACGCATTCCCGTTTTACCTGCACCCTCTTCAACAATGTCATTCCCCTTTGACGCACTTTATTAAGCCTATCAAAACAACTGATTCAGACAGCCGACTTCCACCTGGTCTTCATCAGGAATGGTGTAATGGTTGAACGACTGTGCGCGTCTTTATCACTTTGCGGATCAACAAAGGGGTGGAGACCACTAAAGCGCCAACACTTAACATATAGGAAGGATAGAACAATAAGACAGCACACAGGCCAACGACATAGCGCTCCAGTGTGGACATGTTTTCTCTGAAATATCCTACCACGGCAACATTCAAATAAAAGATACCCATGATGGTGAATAAAAAAGTAAAAAAGATATGCGCGATTGCCTCGCCAAGCGGCAGTGCCTGAATTACCGGGACTATCAGCAACGCGGTCCCACTCAGAGACAGAATAAGCGTGAGTCCGATCAGGTATTTTGGCAAAGCCACGCGAGCGGCATACACTCCTGTTCGAATTGGGTCGGTTCCCATAACCGAGCTTGCGGCGTAGGCGGAAAGCGCCACCGGCGGTGTAACCTCGGCCAGAACGGCAAAGTAGAACAAAAACATGTGCGTCGCCAGTAAGGCGGCTTCTTCGGGGATACCGTTGAGCATGGCAAGTTTTTGAATGGTGGGGGCCGTCAGGGCGGATGTCAGAACATAGGTGGCGATCGGAGGGACCCCCATTCCCAAAACAAGACTGAAAAACCCTGTAAACAACACGGCCAGCAAAATGCTGCTTCCGGATATTGTCATCAGGATAATCGAAAATTTTGAGGCCAACCCACTCATGACCATCATGGACATAATCATATTGGCGGCGATCACCGCGCTGGCAATGGGCAGCAGGCCGATGATGCCCTCTTCCAATGCTTTCAGCAGGTTTCGAAACGGCGGCCTGAGGCTGGGGTCGGCATAGGCGAACACCACAAAAAGAATCGCCGCCGAAGTGACGGTGAGATTAATGGAAAAACCTCTGTAGATCATGAAGATGATAAAGCCGATGGGGATAAATACGTAGCAGTAGCGTTTAAAGTAGGAAAAGTCGATCAGGGCTGAAATTTCAAGCTGCGGCAGTTTTTCCTTTTTGACATAAAGTTCGTTGTACGTCACAATTCCAAAGAGGTACAGGAGCATGGGACCGATCGCCATAAGGATGATTGACGAGTAGGGAATCGAGAGCAGTTCGACCATGATGAACGAGATCGATCCCATCACCGGAGGTGTGATATAGGCAATCGATCCGACGGTTGCAATCACGCCGGCGGCAACCAGCTTGTCGTAGCCCACTTTTTCGAAAAGCGGCTTGGTCAGTGTGGCCACGAACTGAGTGTCGGCAGCGCCCGATCCTGAAAACATCCCCATCAGCACCGCCATCACCGAGCAGGACCTGCCTGGTGAGGCCGGGCTGCGACCGACAAAAAGCAGGGCAATGTTGGCAATGATCTGTCCGAAACCCAGCCGGGTTACGATCGCCCCCATGATGGTGAAGTAAATGAGATATTTGAGCGAAACGCCGGTGATCGAACCAAAGATGCCTGCTTCGGTTTCGGCATACATCTTACCCAGCAGCATGTCGAAATCGAAGCCGGGATTGGAAAAAAGCCCGGGTATGGCATCGCCGTAAAGATTGTAGAGCAGAAATACCATCACGAGTGTCGGCATGATCGGACCACTCATACGAAAAATAACGCCCAGTACCAACAGGATCTCGGTATACGACATGATCAGATCCCATGGCTCGGGCATAATGGCCCGGTAGATCAATGTTTCATAAGTGATCATCAAGTAGACAAACGGCAAAAAGCTGAGAAGGGCGCAGGCAATATTGGACCACTTCTGCGTCGAATGGAGAAGGGTCGGCAGCATGGTGCAAGCCCATATGACGACAGCAAATCCTTTTAGCGCTATAGGCAAGTCGAGACGGACGAATTCTATCATGATCAGGACCGTCATGATGGCAAAAGGCAAAGCGCCGATTCTACTGCGGGGTCTTATACGCAGATAACTGACAAGGTATCCCAATAGCGCGATCAGGAAAACGTGCGCAGCCCGCTGCACCTGGGTCAGATCGAGAACCGAAATCCTCAGATCGGCGAAAGGCGTATGGGGATGAATGACCAGGTAAATATGGTAGAGGGTCCCGATGATCGCAACAACCGCCAGCACGCGTTTCACTACAGTGTCCATAAAAGGGCAACCTCCAGGCATCCATCTTTTACTTCAATCGTATAAAACCCAATTTCCAGAGAGATTCCCTTGACCGAGCAAAAACTGAGATGATCGGTGGATTCTTCGACAACCGTCTCATTCATGTCGTAAAGACCATGGGTGTAGTATGCTTCGGTTGTCTCGTCCGTGAAAAAGGAGAACCCGTGGAAGCGCCTGCCGATATTAAAACGGATCGTAACGGGACGTTCGGTGACTGAATTGACAAATCGAATCTGACCCGACTGCCAGCGGAAAAACGCTGCCAGTCGGGTATTGTGGTCAGTTCGAATCACGGCAGGCTTAAAAAAAATCCCCAGCAAGCAGACCACCATGAAACTCACGATCATCAAACGGGACCTGATCATCCGCTGCGTTTATTTCGAGAGACCTTTTTCGTTAAAGTACTTTACTGCCCCTGGATGAAATGGAATGGCGGTTTTGCCGACGAAACGAGACGAATTTTCTACAGTGGTATCCCTGGCCGCTTTGACGGATGAATGCAGCGTTTGCAGGTTTTCAAAGACGGCCTTCACCATGTTGTAGGCCAGGTCTTCGGGAAGCGACTCGGGTCCGACGAACATATTCCAGAAGGCCAGCGTCGGGGTGTCTTCCGCTGTGCCGTAAACGGCCTTGGGAATCACCTGACTGTCGGCCAGACCGGAAAACTCTTTCTTAAAAGCAGCCACGCCCGGATCGCTGTCCGGCAGGGGGACGATAAAAAGATTGGTCCCTTTTCGTTTCAAGGTATTAGCAAGTTCGACAATCGAACCTGTGGGCAGCCCGCCGGACCAGACATAAGCATCCAGTGTTCCGTTGGCCAAGGCTTCGTCTGACTCCTTGGCCCCCAGTTTTTCCCATTTCCTGAATTTGGCCGGGTCGATTTCGGCGGCCTTGAGCAGGTTCAAGGCGGTGAATTCGGTTCCGGAGCCTGGGGCACCAGTGGATACACGCTTGCCGGCCAGGTCGGAAAGCGTCTTGATGCCGGAATTTTCCGTGGTCACGACGTGCAGATAGTTGGGATACATCATCCACAAAATGGCGGCCTTGGCGGGCTTTTCAGCAAATTTTTCGTGCTTGCCGGTCACAGTGAAATAGGCTGTGTCAGGCAAAACGGTGCCGATAAAGAAGCTGGATTTGTCCGGATTGCTTTTATCGCGAAGCAGCATCATGTTATCCACGGAAGCGGCTGTCTGGATGGCAGTTGCGGTGGCGACTTTATTCTTGCTTATTATCTCGGAAATCTGGGTACCATAATAGTAGTAAACACCGCCTATTCCGCCGGTAGCGATGATCACCTTGGCTTCCTGAGCATACACGTTGGCGGTAAACAACATCAATGCCAATGCCACCAGACAGATCCTTTTCATAATCGCTCTCCTTTTACTCGCAGGTGCCGCAGCGGGCCGATGCGGCGGTTAAGGATGAACCGACACTATATAAACATTTAATAACTAAAAGACATTCATTGTGTCAAGATTGTAATTTTTATTAAGTTAGGTCTCAACTTTCGGGATGGCACCGACCCTACACACACCTTTAGCCTCACCTGAGCAAAATGAGCGTGTGGCGCGGACCACCCGCCCTCACCAGCGTTTGGACCCCGAAAGTTGAAATAGGTTTTATTCCACACTTCAGGAAGAGGAGACGCAGAGAATCAGATTTAAAAAAACGCCAAAAAGTTCAAAAACCACTTTTTCCGCTGTTACGGCTGCAATCTCTTTGATAAAGTCACCGAACAATGGATTCGGATTCAATCAATGGAGACACGGCGCACATGGAACACTGGCATGAATAACTCAGATCGGCTTTACAACAGCGCTCGAACGGCGATCCCCAAGGCGCTCAGGACCGTCTGGTGGCTGATAAAAATCATCTTGCCGATCAGTCTGGCGGTGAGCCTGCTTCAACATTGGGGCTTTATAGCGCAATTGGCGAACCTGCTCACCCCGGTATTTTCGATTATCGGACTGCCCGGGGAATCGGCCCTTGTTTTTATCTCCAGCATCTTGCTGAACATCTACGCGGCCATTGCCATCATTGCAACCTTGCCGTTGGATATGCGCGAAATTACGATTCTCGCGCTCATGTGTTTGATCGCGCATAATATGGTAGTAGAAACCGCGATCCAAAAGAAAACCGGCTCTTCGGCCGTGATCATGTTGATGCTCCGGTTGATCACCTCTTTTGTGGCGGCCATCGTGCTGAATATACTTTTGCCCGAACAGCTCGGCACGGGACACGCGGTTCAGCAAATGGTCGTTTTTGACACCATAGGTGTCCTGCTGGGCGACTGGCTGATCAAATCCGGTTGGCTGATTCTGAAAATTTCGCTGATCGTCACAGGCCTGATGATTTTGCAGAACATTTTGAAAGAATTTAAAATCATCGATTTCCTGTCACAACTGTTCGCCCCTCTGATGCGCGTCATGGGGTTGGCCAAAGAGAGTTCCTTTCTGTGGCTGGTCGCTCAGATCCTGGGCCTGGCCTATGGTTCAGCCATCATGATTGAAGCGGTCGAACGCAAGGAAATCCTTCCCGAACATGCCGACCTGCTCAATTATCATATCGCCATCAATCATTCATTATTGGAAGATACGCTGCTGTTTGTGGCCATTGGCGTAATGCCCTTCTGGATTACAGTGCCCCGCATTGTGCTGGCCGTGGCAGTGGTATGGGGTGTCGGTGCCATTATGAAACTTGGCCGCTCCCCTATCCCGCCGAAGCCATGCATCCCTCTCGATGCACCCCCTGCAAGCAGAAAGGATGTGAAGCGATGAAGCTTGCCAACGATAAGGTAACGAGCCTGAAAAAGGCCGTGACTTCGTTTGTCCGCAACGGCTGCCATCTGTCCATCGGCGGATTTACCATCAATCGCAACCCCATGGCGGCTGTGTACGAAATTATCCGGCAAAACATCACCGGGCTCCACCTTTATGTACATTCCAATGGTCAAGGGGTCGATGAACTGATCGGGGCGGGCTGCGTCGCGAAAATTGAGATCGCCTACGGCGGCTCGGGCAAATTCGCCGCGACCTGTATCCGGTTCAAAAAGGCGGTTCAGGAAGGCACCATCCAGGTTGAAGATTATTCCAACTACCAGATGACCTTACGCTTTCTGGCCGGCGCCATGGGCGTTCCCTTCCTGCCTACCCGCTCGTCTCTTGGAACGGATATCATTGCCAAATGGGGCTTTCCAGCAGCGATGCGGTGTGCCGAAGAAAAACTACCCGATCAAAAACTGATTGTAATGGACAACCCCTTCAATGGCTGGAGCGGCGCCGACAAGGTTGTTCTAGTGCCGGCGATCACTCCGGATGTCACCTTCATCCATGTCCAAAAGGCCGATCGCAGAGGCAATTGCAGGATGCAAGGGCTGACCTTTGCCGACGTTGAACAGGCCAAGGCAGCCAGGCACCTGGTGGTGACCTGTGAAGAACTGGTAGATGACGATGCGCTGAGAAAGAATTCGGAGCAGAATCAGATTCCCTTCATTCATGTCGATGCCGTGGTTCACATTCCCTATGGCGCCTACCCGACCGCATGTTATAACCACTACGATTACGATCCTGTTTATCTGAAAGCCTATGCCATTGCCGCAAAGAACGACCGTCTATTCAAGGCTTATCTTGATAGCCATATTCTCACCCTGGCCGATCAACAAGGCTTACTGGATCTGGTCGGTTCCGAGCGAATAGAAAGAATAAAGGCCGATCCGCGCACCGGTTATGCCGCAGACTTGGACAGAAGGTGATGGGAAAAAAGCGATGGACTATACCTTAAGAGAGATGATGACCCTGGTGGCCGCAAGAGAAATCAGAAACGAGGATATCGTGTTCTGCGGTACCGGCATATCGATGCTGGCTGCGATGGCTGCTAAAAATATTCACGCCCCAAAGTGCGTCATGTTCTTCGAAACCGGCGCCATCGACGCCAAACTGGAGGAAATACCGCTTGCAGTGGCCGATTCGCGCGTGATGTACCATACCTCGGCCAATGGCGGGTTGCTGGATGCTTTTGCCACCATGCAGAACCGAATCACCGGCGATCTGGTCATCGGCATCCTTGGAGCAGCCCAGATTGACAAGTTCGGCAATCTCAACTCCACGGTTATCGGAGACTATTTCTCCCCGACCACCCGCTTTTCCGGCAGCGGCGGCGGTTGCGATGTGGCTTCTTTTGTTTCGCGAAGCATTATTTTTATGCAGCACGAAAAAAGGAAATTCGTCCAAAAATTGGATTATATGACCAGCCCAGGTCACCTGGACGGCCCGGATGGCAGGGCAAAAGCCGGGCTGTCCGCTGGTGGTCCCCAACTGGTCATCACCAACATGGCCATGATGCGTTTCGATGAAGATACGAAAGAAATGTATCTGGACGGATGCTATCCGGGCATAAGCCCTGCAACGGTTTTAGAACACATGCAATTTACGGTGGATATCTCAAGAGCCCGCGAAATCCCCCCTCCTGCGGCGCATGAATTGAAGATTTTAAGAGAAAAGTGCGATCCGCAGCGCCTGATTCTCTGAGAAGGATACCCAAGCGCTTCCATATTGAGGCGCACGAGCGATAACAGCCAGACAACGTGCTGTGCGAATAAAAAAAAGGGTTACCCGAAGGTAACCCTTTTTCTATGAATGGCGTCCCCAAGGGGATTCGAACCCCTGTCGCCGGCGTGAAAGGCCGGTGTCCTGGGCCAGGCTAGACGATGGGGACCAAACTGAATGGTCATTTTAAGAGCTGGTGGGCCGTGTTGGACTCGAACCAACGACTCTCTGCTTAAAAGGCAGATACTCTACCGACTGAGTTAACGGCCCAAACGAAAAATGGCTTTTTACCTGCAACGCCAAAGCTTGTCAACACAAAAAGAAACGACAGTCTCAAAAATATCTCAGCAGAATGAAATAACGCTGCTGAGCAACACCATCCCAACCAACACAATGCCATCTTCACGCCCAAAATGCCACGCGTAGGCCGTGCGGCCCTGGCCGTAACAGCGGGCCTCCATTGCGATGGTCAGGTGATCGGCTGTAACAAAGGTACGCCGGAGCAGTGGCAATCCCAGGACGCGAAGGCGATAGATGGGATTTTTACGATTTTCGACACACCGGGCGCGCTGGGCAGCCCCCATTTCACGCGCATGGGTCAGTATAACAGGTATGAACCGAACCAGCAGACCGATCATGGTACCGATACGATGGGGCGATAACCACGGAAACGGTCGCAGAAACCATTCGACCGCCGCACGGATATCTTCGGTCCGCGTTGTGACGCTCACAGTGAGCCCGAGAAAAATAATGATCACCCATCGCCAGCATATTATGGCACCCGTCAAAACGCCCGTTCGACTGACGGAGAAAACCGACCATGAAAAAAGCGTTTCTCCCGGGGTGACCAGGGCCCTTATACCCCAAACCGCAGCCAACATGAAAAGCAGCCAACGCAGTTCGTGGCCGATTTGACGAAGGGAAACACGGCAATAGATGGTCGCCCCTATGATCAGGCCCGTGGCAACGAACAGCCCCGCAGCCTGTGCAGCGAGGATTGCAGCGCTCAGCAAGGATATGGATATCAATTTAATGCGTGGGTCGAGCCTGTGGGCCGCAGAGTTGCCTTGCCGGTATGCGAAAACACTTAGTTCAGCCATGATTGCACCGCATGTCCGAAAGACAATTCAATAGGCCGCCGGATGTCGAAATCTTCTACCGACGGCAGCAGTTCATTGGGAGCGCCATCGGCCGCAACGCAGCCCTTGCTCAATATGATCAACCGTTGCGCGTGCGCGATGACCTTTTCCAGATCATGCGCAGCGATAACAATGGTGTGGCCTTCCTGGTGAAGCGCAACAATGCGGCGCAAGACATCCCGAACCCCCGGGTAATCCAGATTGGCGAAGGGTTCGTCAAAAACAAGAACGGACGGGTTCATGGCCAGTATCCCAGCGATTGTCAGACGCCGCCGCTCGCCGCCGGACAGCAAATGCGGACTCTGATCGGACAGATGCACCAACCCCATCTGATCCAACGCGGTCTGCACGGCCTTGTTGACGACAGATCGCGGCCAGCACAAATTTTCAGGGCCGAAGGCCACCTCGTCATAGACCGTTTCACCCACGATCTGCGTGTCCGTGTCCTGAAAGACCATGCCGATCGTGCGGCGCGCCCGGACCGGATCATCGGCCACATTGACCCCGTCAACGATGATGACTCCCTGCTGGGGCGTCATCAATCCATTGAAATGGCGCAGCAATGTGGTTTTGCCGGAGCCATTGGCACCGGCGAGGACCACGAACTGACCTCGCGCAATATCCATACTTATATTGTTGAGACCGGATCGGCCGTTCGCAAAGCGATGGGTAATATTTTTGATCTCAATGATGTTCATGAAAGTTCGTTTGATGACCGCCTTGGATGTTCGCCCTGATAGGGGGCGGCAAATCGTTCTTGGTTATGCCCGTTCACCGTTGATGGGTGCCACAACGATGCCGGGCATTGTTCGCATCAATGGGCGAACAGCTCTTGATATGGGAATGGCCGCGGCAATCTTAAAGGCATCACCAATCAAAAAAGGATACAATCCCACCGCTATCGCCTTGTCCAAAGGCATTCCGGTGACCAACGCGAGCCAGGGGACACCGAAGGCATAGACCACCATGGATCCGATCACCATGGCCAGCACTTCCAGCGCAACCCGCTGATTGGCTTTTTCGGCCATGATGCCGACGAGAAAAGCGGCGGCCAGATAACCGATCAGATAACCACCGGTGGGTCCGATGAGCCGCCCCAGACCTGCAGTGCCGTTCGCAAAAACAGGCAGCCCGCAGGCACCCGCCAGCAGAAAGACGGCTACACTGGCGGCTGCCCATCGGCCGCCCAGCAAAAGACCTGCGAGGAGAACAAACAGGTTCTGTAAAACGATCGGCACGGGGCCGACAGGCACGGCGAGATAGGACCCGACGGCAATCAGGGCGGCCATCAGCGACGCAAAGACCATCATACGCAAAGAATGTCTTGTCTCCATCATGGTATCCTTTAACGATCCTTTGAACGTTATCCGTTTGATACATTCCTCTTCGTAGCGCCTGTGCTACCCCCAAGATGGATGCTACACGCGATCGTGGAAGCAATCACCGTAAACGATCGTCTTGCGCTGCCCATTCGGGAACTGCAATACCAATCCGCCGGTTTCATCCAGGTCAATGGCAAGCCCTTCCCATGTTTCAGTGAGGGTCTGCACCCTGACCTGACGGCCCAGGGTTAACCCGCGCTGTTTCCATTGGGCAACCACATTGTGCAGATCACCGGCCGCCATTCGCCGCTCGAATCGCTCCCAGAACGACTTTAAAATGCGTGCCCGTGACACGCCTGCGCCAGCGATTTCTGATACTGATACGGCAGGTGGCACAACGTTGCGCGTATCGTTATGCACATTGATGCCAATACCGACATTCACGAATTCGATGCGATCAGGCTCTGCCGCCATCTGGGAAAGAATACCGGCCAGTTTGCGCTCTTGCACCAGCAGGTCATTGGGCCATTTCAGTTGCGCCGGGATGCCATAAAGAGCATGAACTGTGTCAGCCAGATCCACGGCGGCAGCCAGGTTGATCAAGGGGCTGGCCGACAGGTTGATTTTGGGACGCACCACCATTGTAAAATAAAGCCCACCCGGCGCGGATTGCCAAACGCGCTGCAGCCTGCCGCGCCCTTTGGTCTGACGATCGGCTGCGACCACCGTAAATTCAGGACACCCGCCACGGGCCAATGTCATAGCCGTATCCATCGTGGAGGCCACTTCCGGATAGTAGTGCACGTGCGCGGCGCGCTCTCCGAAAACCCACGGAAAGGGGGTGTCCGGGCTATTGAGCAACCGATAGCCTTTGGCAGTCGCTTCAATAGAATAGCCGAGATCCTGCAATTGGCGGATATGCTTCCATATGGCCACACGAGAGACACCGAGCGCGTCGCTGAGCCGTTCTCCCGAAATAGGAGAAGAGGTTTGGGTTAGATTATCGAGAATGCGTGCCTTCAACCGCCTGCCTTTCAGCGAATGGTTAACTTTTTTCTTAAAGTGGGTTAACCAAATAGGCAGGATAAGTCAAGCCGTATTATCCCGAGTCCGGGTTTACCGAAGATGAAAGTGGAAAATGTGAGCATTTACAAATTTTCGAGCAAGCGTGCATGGATATTGTCAAAACCGCCATTGGACATGATCAGCAACACGTCGCCCGGGCGCGCCTGCGCACACACAAAGCGTATGATGTTTTCGGTGTCTTGGAAGAAATGAGCACTCTTTCCACGGGCTTGCAGATCGCTCACAAGCCGTTCGGAAGAAAAACGTTGATCTTCGGGGATTTTGTCGAGCAAAGGGGCTTGCCGGATGCAAATCATATCGGCGGCATCGAAACATTCCGGATAGATCGATTGGAAGACACTGCGCCGGCTGGAGTTGGTGCGAGGCTCGAATATGGCGATCAAACGACGGCTGTAAAAGGATTGCACCGCCTCCACGGTAGCCTTGACCGCCGTGGGATGATGGGCGAAATCATCGATCACCACGATATCGTTTTTAACACCGCGGACCTCCTGGCGCCGGCGAACGCCCGCAAAACTTTCTAATGCATGCGCCATGGTGGCTGTATCGATATGCAAGCGCTCGCCCGAGGCAATACCGGCCAGCAGATTGCACAGGTTATGCTTTCCGATCATGCGGGTTTTAAATGCCGCATAATGGTTGCCATGGCGCAGCACTTCGAAATGCGTGTAGGGTGGCTCGATCCGCACCGACCCGAGCCCCCAATCCGATTCGGACCGACATCCGTAGGACCACACCTTGCTGCCGGCGCAGGGGAGCAATTCGGCGATGTTGGCATCCTGGTCGAAGGCGATCAGGTCCGAATCCGTGTGCATGCTTTCGATAAATGCACGGAAAGCCTGCTTGACATGGGCCAGATCCCTGAAAATGTCAGCATGATCGAATTCAATACTGGTGAGGATCGCCGCCTTGGGCATGTAGTGCAAAAACTTGGACCCTTTGTCAAAAAATGCAGTGTCGTACTCATCGCCTTCGAGGACAATCCAATTTCCCTTACCTGCCCGGTAATTGCCGCCGAAATCGGATACGATGCCACCGATCAAAAAAGATGGATCCAATCCAGCGCAATACAGCATCCAGGCGATGAACGATGAGGTCGTCGTTTTGCCGTGGGTCCCGGTGATGACGATCTGTTGTTTGCCTGCCGCGACAAACCGGTTAATGGCCTGCGGCATAGAACAAAAGGTCAAGCCCATGGCTTGGGTTGTTTTTACTTCTTCATTATCTTTGGTCACCGCATTTCCAACGACCACCAAATCGGGACGTCCGTCCAGATGAGCACTTTTGAAACCGTCGAAAATTCGTATGCCCTTGGATCGCAGAAAATCGCTCATCGGCGGATAGACATGCTGATCCGACCCGGTGACAATGAATCCCATCTCCTTGAGAATACAGGCCAAAGCCCCCATAGCTGTTCCGCAGACGGCAATCAGATGAACGCTACGCACATCCTTGAGCGCTGCCAAATCAGGCTGAAATCTTTCCATAGATCGATCCTTCCTTGACACTGGAATCAAACTGCTCGCCCTACCATAAAGGATGTCCTGTCAAACAACAAGTGTCCGGTGAATTCGCAGAGTCCACGCAAGAATCGGGAGGGCACAGTGGGGTCAATCTGTGAAACAGTCGAAAAATGATGATTTCGTATAAAAATCCAGACTTTGATTTGACACCCCTGTCCATGTCAGTTATTATGCAACATATTTTTCACCTTCTGCCGCTCCTTGCTAAAACAGGCCGGTCAGTAAACGTTGAAAACAACCTTAACATCCCGGTTGAAAGAAAAATGGCAAAAAAAATCTCATCCAGTGATTCGGCCCTGATCTCGCATTTAAAAGAAATATCTTCGTGGGTGTCATCGGTCCAGGATTTAGACAAGCTCTTGGAACTCATCATCGAATCGGCAGCCAGGGTTATGCAGGCTAAGGCCGCATCCCTGCTGCTGGTCGATCATAAGAGCAATACCTTGTTTTTTCAGGTCGCCACAGGTGAAAAACGTAAGGAAGTCAAAGAATACCGCATCAAGATGGGGCAAGGCATTGCCGGTCACGTGGCACAAACCGGACAATCGCTGCTGATTGGCGATGTACGCCAGGATCCGCGCTGGTTCAAGGAGATTAGCGAGTCTATCCGCTTCCAGACGCAATCCATCGCATGCGTGCCGCTCAAACGCAACGAGGCGACCATCGGGGTCATGCAGGTCATTGACAAGGAAGATGGACGGCCGCTCGGAGAAAAGGACATGCAGTTGCTGGAAGAATTTGCTTCCCTGGCTGCCTTGTCGCTCGGCCATGCGCAAAATCTCCAAGAAGTCAAACGGGAAAATCAGGATCTCAAAGAAGAACTGAAGGTCCGCCATGAAATGATCGGCAGAAGTCCCGCCCTTGAAAAAACCATCGCCGATGGTTTGAAGGTCGCCAATTCGAAAGCCAGCGCACTGATATTGGGTGAAAGCGGCACGGGCAAAGAGTTATTGGCGCGCCTGATTCATCGCGCCGGACCGCGCAAAAACAAACCGCTGGTGGTTCTCAACTGTGCAGCCATGCCGGAAACTCTGCTTGAAGATGAACTCTTCGGCCACGAAAAAGGAGCATTTACCGGTGCGGCCGGCCGCAAAGTCGGTAAATTCGAATTGGCCCATGAAGGAACTATTTTTCTAGATGAAATTGGCGAGATGACGCCGGGCATGCAGGCCAAACTCCTGCGAGTGCTTCAGGAAGGCAACTTTTACCGCGTGGGAGGCAATATTCCCATTTCCGTGGATGTGCGCGTCCTATCGGCGACCAACAAGAAGCTAGAAGCGGAGATAGCTGAGGGCCGGTTTCGCGAAGATCTTTATTACCGACTCAATGTCGTGCAGATCAGCATGCCCACTTTGCGTGAGCGCAAGGTGGACATTCCCATATTGGCACATCATTTCATGAATATTTTCAAGGAAGAGACTGTTATCCCCAACTTGACTATTTCCGAAGCGGCCATGGAAAAAATGATTCAATACGATTGGCCCGGCAATATCCGTGAATTGCGCAATGCCATTGAACGTGCCGTCGTCATGGGCAACGGCAAAGAAATTCTGCCCGAGGATCTGCCGATCGCGTCCAACCGCACCAATTATCCTGGGATGCAAGTGGGCCTGACCCTGGATGAAGCCCTCAATCAATTCAAGAAAGAGTTTATCGTTCTCAATCTGAAGCATAGCGGCGGAAACCGCAGCCAAGCAGCCAAAGTGATGTCGATTCAACGCACTTATTTATCCCGTCTGATCTCAAAATACGATATTAAAGGCATCTAAATAATATCTAAACTTGGTATCCAGTTCCTCCAGTGACTATTGGCGTTTTCGGGATTGGCACCGAGGAGGTGAGCCGGTGGGTGGCGCAGACCACCCACCCGGCTCACCGGGGTTTTTCGGCCGTATCTCACTTGACCTAAGTGGATAACCAGATACCTAAATCATGCGACCATGCATTCTGCGCACGTGACGGAGTGCATGCGTCCCTGCCCGAAAAGAATTATACCTGGCATTTTAATTGCAGTAACTCCTCCCGAAGTTTAGCGGAAAAATTGTCCTAAAATCGTTTAAACTCAAATCATTCAAGGAGATAAGTCAAAAATTAAGATCAATGCGTGTTCCCGATCTAATTTTCACAGGCGTAACTGTATACTGGCGGATTAATTACATTGAACGGAAAGATACATAGGTACGACAGGACACCATGCGCAGACATTACACCGTCTTAATCTTTGACGATAAAGGGAGTACACTTCGAGAGGCGCTCGTCTCGAAGCGACTAATGGCATTGCTGACAGTGATTGTCATCATGGCCATATCCATTACCGGCATCGGCGCCTACCAGTATATACGCTTGAAATGGGCGGTGGCCGAAAAGCCCTATTTGCAGGAACAGCTTGAAAAGCAACGTGCCGGCATTGAAAATCAGCGCAAACAGATTCAATCATTTGCCCAGGCCATCAATGATTTAAAAAACAACTTGGTGTCCCTGAATGAGTTCGAACGCAAGATCCGAATAATGGCCAATCTGGAGCAAAAGCCCGATCAGGCGTCGCTATTTTCCATGGGGGGACCCCTGCCGGAAGATCTGGATACGGATCTGCCTCTTAAAGCGGATCATGATCGTCTGTTGCGTCAAATGCATGATCAAATCCGCCAATGCGATCAGGCAACGCTCGTGCGGCAGAACAGCTTGGAAGCCCTGCTGAATGCACTGAAGGACAAACGCAACATCCTGGCGGCCACGCCATCGTTGCGTCCGACCCAGGGATGGGTCTCTTCCAGTTTCGGTTACCGGACGTCGCCCTTCACCGGGCGCAAGGAGCTGCACAAGGGAATGGACATCGCCAATCGGCAAGGCACGCCCATCATCGCGCCCGCGGATGGCATGGTCACCTACTCGGACAACAAGTGGCTCATGGGCAACATGATCACGATCGATCACGGCTACGGTATTTTGACGCGCTATGGGCATATGCACAAGCTGATAAAAAAAGCGGGCGAACGCGTTAAACGCGGTGAGACTATTGCCCTGATGGGAACAACGGGACGCAGCACCGGCCCACACCTGCATTACGAAGTCCGACTCAATGGTGTCCCGGTCGACCCTGATCAATATATCCTGGATTAGGCCTGACAGACGCAGCGATAGTGACCGTACAACGCAACAGAATGGAGAAGGTGCATATGAAAAAAACGATTGGAATCATCGGCACGCTTCTGATTGTCACGATCATGACAGGATGTTCCACGTTTGCTTCCGTTCCCCGCACAGCCTTCCTCCACATCCGCGGCCCTGGCAATCAGGTCAATGAATTCGCCGTTTCACTTGAAAATCCAGCCAATACAGACATGGATATCCACCTGTCCGACCGTTATGCTCTCAAGCTGGATCTGCAATGGCTATTTTATGAAGAAGAAGACTCGGCCGGTGAAACCGGATTTGAATATTCGGAAAATGTCGTGCCGCCCCTATCCCCCTGGGCCATCATCAAGTACCGTTTCTAGGGCCGGCAGCGATACGGCCGCGCAAGCTGTTCGTCATCGGTCAAGTCATGTAGCCAATTGCCCGAATACATCTTCAGCAGCCTGCAGCGTACAGTCGATCGCATCGGCGTCATGGGCTGCGGAAACAAAAAAAGCCTCGAATTGAGAAGGCGCCAAATAAATGCCTTTGGCCAACATCTGCCGGTAGTAGGCGGAAAAACGTTTTAAATCGGATTTTTTGGCATCCGCAAAATTGTGCACCGGACCTTCCGTAAAAAAGAGTCCCAGCATCGACCCGACTCCGGACGTGGATACACTGATGCCGGCTTTTTGGGCTGCTTGGCCCAAACCGTCGATCAATTGACGCGATGACTGGGCCAAGGCATCATAAAAGCCCGGTTTGGCGATCTCTTTCAAAGTTGCGATACCCGCTGCCATCGCCAGCGGATTGCCTGAAAGCGTGCCGGCCTGATAAACAGGCCCCTGGGGCGCCACTTGCGCCATCAGATCACGGCGTCCGCCATACGCTCCCACCGGCAACCCGCCGCCGATGATTTTTCCGAAACAGGTCAAATCCGGGCGGATTGAATACAATGCCTGGGCACCGCCGTAAGCCACGCGAAAACCGGTCATTACTTCGTCGAAGATAAGTACGCTTCCATAACGGTCGCATAGATTGCGCACCTTCAACAAAAAACCCGGTTGAGGAGGTACCAGCCCCATATTGCCCGCGACCGGCTCGACGATAACAGCGGCAATGCGATCGCCCTTTTCGGCCATCACCTGCGCAAGGGTAACGCTGTCGTTAAAGGGTAGCGATAACGTATGATCCACAAAGGCCTGCGGAACGCCCGGGCTGCCGGCGATTGCCAATGTCGCCACGCCAGACCCTGCGCCGACCAGCAAGCTGTCAGCGTGCCCATGGTAGCATCCGTCGAATTTGACAATAATATCCCGTCCGGTCGCTCCCCGCGCCAGGCGGATCGCGCTCATGGTCGCTTCCGTCCCGGAGTTGACCATACGGATCATTTCCACTGAGGGTACGGCATCCACTACCAATTGCGCCAGTTCCACTTCAAGACGCGTAGGGGCACCGAAACTGGTGCCTTGCGCCAGTGCGCGGACCAACGCTTCGATAACGGCGGGATGACGATGCCCCAGAATCATCGGCCCCCAAGACCCCACGTAATCGACAAAACGGTTGCCGTCGGCATCGTACAGGCGGCAACCCTCCGCACGTTCGATAAAAAGCGGTTGGGTTCCCACTGAACGGCACGCACGCACCGGACTGTTGACGCCACCGGGAATCAAGTGCATGGCACGCTCGAAAAGGTCTTTGGAAACAGAGTACATCGTAGATCCCTTCTCATCCGTAGTCGTTAAGGAATAATTGACAGATCATCCAAGAAAAGCGAGGATAACAGACCCCTACGGACGGGTCAAGCCGGCATACGAGCCTGCGAAAGGGTTTCCATTCATACGAACCCTGCAGTACCGATTGCGGCGCACCCGTCCTCGGCCGTATGCTTGGCATGGTCTTGCTTAACGGGGGAATTCATGGATAACGGGTAAATCGCAACTGACTAAAGGTACACACATGTCAACAACACCGCATGCCATCAAGAAATTCGCAAAATTTTTGGAATACGTGCTGGGCCGCCGTCCGGACGAATTCGGATTGCTGCCCGACCCAGACGGATTCGTGCGCATCACCACCCTCTTTCAAGGCCTGCATGAAGATCCGGAATGGCGCTATGTAAGGCAAGCGCATCTCAATTCAGTGATCCTCATGGAGCGTCCCGCGCCGATTGAAATCCTTGGCGATCGTATCCGGGCTTGCAACCGGGAACAGTTGCCCGCCATCGTGGTTCCGGATACGTTACCCAAGTTGTTGTTTACAACCGTCCGCCGACGTGCCTATCCGGTCGTTCACGAAAAAGGCATCCGCCCCGGCGGCGCACGATCCATCATGCTGTCCGCTGATCCGGAGACATCCGAACGGTGGGGCCGAAGAGCAGATAACGAGCCTGTCCTGATCACGGTACAGGTGGATTCTTCAAAAAATGCCGGAACCGCATTCGAAAAATATGGGGACACGATCTATCTGGCCGACTTCATTGCCGCGCAGAGTTTCAGCGGCCCGCCCCTTCCAAAAGAAAATGCGCATGCCCACACACCCAAACCGTCTGCGCAACCGGTTCAACCCAAAACACCGGGCAGCTACCTTCTGGATCCATCCGCCTTCAGCCAACCGGGCGCCACACCGCACCAACGCCTCAAACGCGACGAAATGGAGTGGAAAAAGGATCGCCGTCGCGCCCGCAAGGAAAAGGCACGGCAGCGGCAATGAAGGCACCAGGCTAATAGAGTAATTTTCAGTTTACATAGAAATCAATTGACAATCAGAATAAAAGTTGGTAGCTGTCGACTTTTGAAAAAAGGGGCCGTTAGCTCAACTAGGCAGAGCACCTGACTCTTAATCAGTAGGTTGTTGGTTCGATTCCAACACGGCCCACCACTTGCAACAATCAAGGGGACGATCATGAATCGCCCCCTTTTTCTATCTTCGGGTTCACTGTGTTTGCTCAAGCATTCAGGGCTTACCTTGGAGAATGGGTTAATCCTTGACAAAAAAACGAGCCGAGTGGTATCAACGACGCTTAAAAATTGAAATGAGCTGCATTCCTTGCTCCGGCCGCGTGCCGGGGCTTTATAATCCATAAGGAGGTTACATGCGACGGTATGAGACTATTGTCATTATCGATCCGGATCTGCCCGAGGGCGATCGCACTTCTCTGTTAGACCGCGTTAAAGAGATCATTGCGCAACAAGAAGGTGTCCTGATCCAGGAGGATCTTTGGGGCATCAAAAAATTGGCTTACGAAATCAGGAGAAAGCCGCGCGGCTTCTATGCACGCATGGATTTCTGCGGGATGAGCAAAGTGGTTGATGAGTTGGAACGTTTTTGCCGTATCGATGACCGGGTCATGAAGTATTTGACCGTTCTTCTAAATCCGGAAGCCGATGTCGAGAAAATCAAAGCCGAAATCGCGGCTGCCCAGGCGCCTGCCGTTACTCAGGAGTCCGAGGCGACTGCGACCGCGCAGGTACCTGAAGGCCAGAGTCAGCAGGCCCAGGAGTCCGATGCGACCCCGGCTGCGCAAACACCTGAAGGCCAAAGCCAGCAGGCCCAGGAATCCGGCAAAGAAGACGACAATACCACCGAGAGCTAAGAGGAGCAGCCATGAACGATAGAAATACAAGAAAACCGGCAACGGCCAGACGTAAACGCAGAGTCTATCATCGGCGCAAGGTGTGCCGTTTTTGTGCAGACAGCAAGATCGTTATCGACTACAAAGATGCCAGGACTTTAAGATATTTCATAACGGAACGGGGCAAAATCATTCCGCGTCGCATCACAGGCACCTGTGCTTCTCATCAGCGCACTTTGACATTGGCTATCAAACGGGCGCGGGCCATTGCTTTACTGCCGTTCGTCGGCAGCCTTGATTAAAAAGGTAGCCGCCGCGTCGCGCGGCATTGGAGGTTGTGCATGAAAGTGATTCTTAAAGAAACCATCGATTCACTGGGCATTATCGGCAGTGAAGTGGATGTAAAGGCAGGCTTTGCCCGGAACTATCTGCTGCCTCAGGGCAAAGCGGTACCGGCCACAGTGCAATACCGTAAGATCCTGGAAAATGAGAAGGTCAAATTCGAGCTGCAAATCGCCAAGGAAAAAGAGTTGGCCCAACAAATGGCCCAACGCCTGGAAGGCGTGGCCTGCGAAGTGACCGCCAAGGTTCACGAAGGGGAGCGGCTCTATGGTTCGGTGACAGCCCGGGACATCCTCGATGCGTTGGCCAGAAACAATATTCAAGTAGAAAAGCGAATGATTTTGCTCAAGGAACCGATCAAAACATTGGGCACCTTTCAGATCCCCGTCCGCGTCTACAAAGATGTGGAACCGGAAATTACCGTGAATGTGGTTCCCGAATAACAAGGTGTGACACCGGGGCGTAGCTGCGTTGCAACGCCCCGTTTTCTCACCGCTACTACCGACTCTGCATGGCGTTGAATCTGAAAAAAACCACCACAGACCCTTCCCTTCAAAAACTTCCGCCCCAAAGCATCGAGGCTGAGGAATCGATTCTCAGCACCATTTTACTGGACAACGGCACGCTGCTGGATGTCCTGGAAATTCTTACGGCTGAAGATTTCTACCGTACCGCGCATCAGAAAATTTTCACGGCGATCGAGACTCTTTTCAGGAAAGCGGAACCGGTCGACCTGATCACCTTGGCCAATGCACTTCGCGAAAGCAATCAGCTTGAAGAGATCGGTGGGGCCGCCTATCTGGCGCGCCTGGTCGATACCGTCCCTTCGGCTGTCAATGTCGCCCATTATGCTCGCATCGTGCGCGATAAGTCGGCCCTGCGCCGTTTGATATCCAAAGCCGGGGCGATAACGCAACGCTGCTTCGAAGATGCCGGCGATTTTGACCAGGTGCTGGATTTTGCCGAGGCGTCAGTCTTTGAAATATCGGAGAGCAAGCACCGAGCCGCTTTTCATCCTTTGAGCAAGATCATTGAGGACAATATCGATGCTCTCGAAAAACGGCAAGAAAACCGCGCCCTGGTGACCGGCATCACGACCGGTTTTACCCGCTTGGACAACATGACCTCCGGCTTGCAAGGCTCTGATTTGATTATTCTGGCCGCCCGGCCAGCCATGGGCAAGACCGCCCTTGCATTAAACCTGGCCCGTAATGCCGCCGTGGAAGGCAATGTGCCCGTCGCTGTCTTCTCCTTAGAAATGTCCAAGGAGCAGTTATCCATGCGCATCCTATGCGCTGAAGCGCGCGTGGATTCCTCGCGTGTGCGCAGTGGTTTTCTGAATCCGGACGACTGGAACCGGATCACCGACGCCGCCAGCGCCTTGTCCGAAGCACCTATTTTCATTGACGACTCACCGGATATATCAGCGACCTCCATCCGTACCAAATCCAGGCGCCTGAAGTTGGACAAGAACCTTGGGCTGATTATCATTGACTATCTGCAATTGATGCGTGGTCATCAAAGCAACGAACGACGGGATCTTGAAATTTCGGAAATTTCTCGCTCCCTTAAACTGTTGGCCAAAGAGTTGAACGTGCCGGTTCTGGCTTTGTCGCAATTGAATCGGAAACTCGAGGAACGTAGCGACAAACGGCCACAATTGTCTGACTTACGCGAATCTGGTGCCTTGGAGCAGGATGCTGACGTGGTGGCTTTTATCTATCGCGACGAAGTGTATAACAAAGAGGAGAACAATCCTCATCGCGGAACAGCCGAAGTGATTTTGGCCAAACAGCGCAACGGCCCCACCGGCGTTGTCCCGTTGACCTTCCTCGGCCAATACACCCGTTTTGAGAATCCGGCATGAAAACGATATGGGGCAATACCAAAGGACTCAAAGCCGGACAACTGCATCGTCTTGAAAGTTACTATCGCCGCAGAGTTCCGTCCGAATATCTGGTCACCCCCGAATTGGCACGCGATATCGCCGAATTGTCAGTAGAGATTCAGCGCCAGATCGGACTGCTCATCAATCGCGCAGGCAAAGTCGCCTACGTGCTGGTAGGTGATGCACAAAGCATTCTTTTCCCAAAAATGTATGAATACCGCGCTGCCCCTGGGCGCTTGCGCGGTGTGCGCTGCATTCATACCCATCTGAAAAATGAAGGCCTTAGCCAGGAAGATCTTACAGACCTGGCCCTCTTGCGTTTGGACATGATAGCCGCGATCACGCTTACGGACGATGGCTTTCCGCACAAAATCCACTGGGCCCATATTCTTCCTAATCAGGACATCCAGCAGGCACCTTACCAGACCAGAGAAGTACTTCAGCCCCATCAACTGGATGTGGGATGCTTGGAACTCATCCATGCACTGGAACGGGAAATGGGGCAACTGCGTGCGCGCTCGATGCTTTCGGCGGGTGGCGAGCGCGCCATGTTGATCAGCGTGACCAGCGCGCCGCGCAAAAAAGCACTGGATTCACTTGCCGAACTGACCGAATTATCTCGTTCAGGGGGCATCGAGGTGCTGGATTCGGTCCTGCAAATTCGCAAGGACATCGACTCGCGGACGCTCATGGGCAGTGGCAAGCTGCAAGAACTGGCCATTCGTGCCATGCAGTTGGATGTGACGCTGATCATTTTCGACCAAGAGCTGAATGCATCTCAAATACGGTCGATCACCGATCAAATCGACCTTAAAGTGATCGACCGCACCCAATTGATCTTGGATATTTTCGCCCAACGTGCCCGCAGTAAGGAAGGTAAACTGCAAGTCGAACTGGCGCAGCTCAAATATATGCAGCCCCGTTTGGTGACCAAAAATACGGCCATGTCACGGTTGACCGGTGGCATCGGCGGCCGCGGTCCGGGAGAAACCAAGCTTGAAATCAATCGGCGCCGTGTTCGCGATAAGATTCATCATCTCGAAAAAGCCCTTGTCTTGGTTCAAAAACAGCGCCAGCAGCAGCGCCGCAAGCGAGAGCAGAAAGGCGTACCGATCATCTCGATTATCGGTTACACCAACGCTGGCAAATCGACCCTTCTCAATACCCTGACCCACAGCCATGTCATGGCTGAAAGCCGGCTGTTCGCCACATTAGATCCTTCGAGCAGGCGTCTGCGTTTTCCAAGGGATCTGGAGGTGCTGATCACCGACACGGTCGGTTTTATCCGCAACCTACCCAAGGATCTGGTAGTGGCTTTCAGAGCCACGCTGGAGGAACTGGAGAGCGCCGATCTGCTGCTTCACGTCATAGACGTCAGCAATCCGCGGCATGCCCAACAAATCGATGTCGTGGAGTCCATTTTGGAAGATCTGGCTTTGGATCAAATCCCGCAGGTGCGCGCCCTGAACAAAATGGATCTGCTCCCGCCCGACTTGGTAGCCCAACTGGCCCGCCAGCTCGATGGCGTACCAATTAGTGCGCGAGATCGCACCACCCTGCCCCCGCTGATCGATAAAATGGCTTTTATCATTGATAAAGAATCAGATGGTGACAAAAATCCTTCCGTATGAACCGGCTGAATCGCAAAGGTAAGAAAAAAGGTGGGGTGGATTACCGCTCGGAAAATCAGCCCACGACTTGATTTTTATTCAATGTGCTTGAGGCTTGACAAGCCCTTGCCAAAATGGATAGGTTACGAGTCTATGAATTTGGAATCCATTAAACAGGTCGGCGTGCGGGCTGCCTATCGCGCCGGAAAAGTTTTGAACCGCTACTATGGCAGCACTCTCCGGGTGACCAAAAAAGGGGTTATTGATCTGGTCACCGAAGCCGATGTGGCAGCCGAAAAAATCATTGTTGAAACCATCCGGGAAGTCTTCCCGGATCATGCCCTTTTGGCTGAAGAGAGCGGCGCATCAGGGGAAAATTCCGAACATTGCTGGATCATCGATCCGCTGGATGGCACAACTAATTTCGCCCATGCCCTGCCATTTTTTGCCGTATCGATCGCATATGCCCGGACTGACGAGGTATTGATGGGAATTGTCTTCAATCCGGTCAATGGCGAGTTTTTCTCGGCCGTGCACGGACAGGGAGCGTCTTTGAATGGCACACCTATCCATGCATCGTCAACGAAGACCGTCAGCGACAGCCTCCTGGTGACCGGATTTCCGTACACCGTTCGCACAACGCCGCCGACCGGACTGCTGGAACAATTCTCTCGTTGTCTCACCTCAGCCCAAGGCGTGCGCCGATTGGGATCAGCCGCTTTGGATTTATGTTACGTGGGTTGTGGCCGGTTCGATGGTTTCTGGGAGGAAAATCTCAAACCGTGGGATACGGCGGCAGGACTGCTGGTCGCCAGAGAAGCCGGCGCCCGAGTGACCGATTACGCGGATCACCCTTTTAACTTTTACGATAAGCAAATCTTGGCCACCAACACGCACATTCATCAAGAAATGGTGGACCTTCTAACCATAGAGGATTTAAATGACAGATAAAAAAGGCTTTGTGCCTGCATTCATCGAACTACTCGATTGTTTTGGCGATTACTCCAAAACCAATCCTCTGTGTGCCAAACATTGCGTGCTGCGCTTGCGCTGTGCTATCGAACAAGATCAGAATATCCGCATGGAACTCTTGTCAGACTATGCCTTGAGCGAGGGGTCAATATTCAACAATCAGTAAGGTGAGGCATTCTGTTTCTACGAGCAGTCACCGTTATCCAATTTACGGCACAAGTATTCGATATGGCCTTGCATTACCCCCCCCTGGCGAATTCCTTTTTCCACCACACCAATCGCATGCAATGCTGTTGCATGATAACGATTGAAGCTTTTACCGATGGCTTGTAAGGATTGATCGGTGTAACGGCGGGACAGATACATACCGATCTGACGCGGACGCACCAGCGCCATTTTTCGAGACCGTGAGAGTAGATCCTTGGGGGTGATATTGTAGTATTTGCATATTAGTTTCTGGATCATTCCGATGGTGATCGTCTCGGACTGACTGATCATGTTCTTTATGACGCCCTCAGCCAACTCCGTATCTATTGAACATCCCAGCAATGAGGCCTTGGCCGAAACGCCCACCAGACCGCTCTTTAATTGTCGTACATCCTGAGCCAATTCTGTTGCCAAATATTCCAACACCTGCTGCGGGATTGCCCAACCATTTTCGCGAGCGTACTTCTTCAATATTTTTAACCGCATGCGGTAGTCAGGCGGATCGATGTTGGAGATCAACCCACATGCCAATCTGGAACGCAGGTTTTCGCTGAGTTTGGGTATTTCCGAGGGTGAAAAACAACTGGAAAAAATGATCTTCTTGTTCTCGTTAAAAAGGGAATCCAGCGTATGGGCCAATTCGATTTGCGTGCGCCCTTTGCCGCTGAGATAGTGTACATCTTCCAGCAGCAGCACGTCGCACCCTTTATGATATTTTTCTTTGAAATCATTCACCGAATTGGTTTTATACGAGGTCACCATTTCATTGGTAAAGTCCTCAGCGGTCATGTAGTAAACGCGTTCTTTGGGGGTTTCGGACATGATCTGATGACCAATCGCTTGGGACAGATGACTTTTGCCCATACCGGTTTTGGATAAAAGAAAAAGGGAATGCTGCTGACTGTTTTTGCGCACAGCCAATGACAATGCCGCCGAATATGCGAACTCATTGCTCTTGCCAACCACGAACTGATCGAATGTGAAATCCTGGCGCAACAAACGACCATAATGGGGCTGAATGGTCATATTCGGCAGCGGCATCTGCTCAGGAGCCGCCACAGACTTTTTGGTGGGGTGATTGCCATGCACTATTACCCAGTCCAGTTCGACAGGTCCTCCGGACAGTCGGCGTATCTCGGAACGGATCAACTCTCCGAAATTGTCCATCACCCTTTTTTTGAAAAAAAGATTAGGGCAATTGAGCTTCATCACCTGTGAATCGACGCCACCAATCGTCAAGGGCTCAATCCACATACGAAATGCGTGTGAAGGAATTCGAGTTGCCAGCACGGCCTTTACTTTTTGCCAGATAAGCTCCATCTCATCACACCCCGATCAATACATTAAAGTCACTCATGTCATCTAAGCGGTCTGTTGAACAGTGCTCCCGTTCCTGCAAAAAATCAGGCAAAGATCACGAGATCCAATCTATTTATATCGAATAATCTGGATTAGAAAGAAATGTTCCCCAACCATGAAAGTATGCTTGTGTAATAGAGCAGCCGCTTGTGACTGTCAAACCGAAAGATATGTATTCTTCTTGTCGCATTTGAGAGGACCTGCACCTATAATATATCTTACTAATTTAATTGACCATTAATTCAATTGACACGTTAAGTTCGGTCATATAAGCGTGTTGCGTTCATTGATAATTCTTTAAACATTTTAAGCATATCCAAAGTTATCAACAAATCGTCCACAAAAATTGTTCTCTTGTTTTCTCTGTTTTTTGACATTTTTCTACGTTTTTTAAAATGAGTTACAGCCGTCTCGAGAAATTTGATGAACCTTATTAGAGTATTTTTTTTTAGCCTGATTTTATGGTGTATATTGATGGCTTGGTGTCATTCCACCATTTTTGAAATTTTTTGCGCATGGTTCGTGCATAAACCAAAGCCTTCGAAAAGGATTTACAAGGTCTCAGTACCAAGAGTATTAAAAGTGGTAATTCCAGCGACTCTATTTCCGCTTGGATCCGAAAATAACAATAGGTGCGGCGACCAAGCCGGACCCATGCATATGGGTGATCAGTGACGTTAGATATCATTAAAATTCGGGGCGCCCGGCAACACAACCTTCAAAACATCAACCTGGATATCCCCCGTCATCAATTGGTGGTCGTAACCGGCCTGTCCGGCTCGGGCAAATCGACCCTCGCATTCGATACCCTCTACGCCGAGGGGCAACGGCGCTATGTGGAATCATTGTCAACCTATGCGCGACAATTTCTCGAACGCATGGAAAAACCGGATGTCGATCGTATCGAAGGCTTATCTCCGGCCATTGCCATTGAACAGAAGGCGGCCGGGCACAATCCGCGCTCGACGGTCGGCACCGTGACTGAAATTCATGACTATTTGCGCCTTTTATTCGCCCGAATCGGCACGCCCTATTGCCATAAATGCGGTATTCCCATCACCTCACAGAGTATTGATGAGATGGTCGATAAGGTATTGGCCTATCCTGAAGGCAGCCGTCTCATCATTCTGGCACCTCTGGTCGCTGAGCGTAAAGGAACCCATCAGGAAATCCTGAAAAGATTGAAAAAAGATGGCTTCGCGCGCGTACGCATCAATGGCACCCTCATGGCATTAGAAGAAGTGCAAACATTGGCCAAAAGTGCCAAGCACAGCATCGAAGCCGTCGTGGACCGCCTGGTCATCAAGGCGGGCATACGCAACCGGATAGCCGATTCTCTTGAATTGGCTATGGGGCTTGCCGGCGGAGTTGTGGAGGTTTTTTTTCCGGACAGCCCGGATGCCGCACAGCAGATACAGCGTTTTAGCGAAAAGGCCACCTGTCACATCTGTGGCATTGGATACAACGATCTTACGCCGGCCAGTTTCTCGTTCAACTCTCCGCAAGGCGCCTGTCCGGAGTGCGACGGCCTGGGGACGAAAGCCGTTCTGGACCCTGATCTAATCGTCCCCAATATGGAACTTTCCCTGCGGGAAGGCGCTGTTCTTCCCTGGTCCAACCGCCAGTCGGTCTATTTCATGGAGTTTCTTGAGGCATTTACCCAAAAATATGGTACCGACATCTATACGCCGTTTAAAGATCTACCGGAAGGCTTTCGCAAGGCACTTTTCAACGGCAGCGGCAATCAGGTCATTCACTTCGCGGTTGATCGCGAAACGGGACGCAGTCTTTACAACAAACCTTTTGAAGGCCTCATTCCTCAACTCCTGCGACGCTATCGCGAAACCGAATCCTCTCAGTCCCAGGAAGAGATCCAACAGTACATGGCCTTTCATCCATGCCCGGCATGTGACGGCGCCCGGTTGCGCCCTGAAAGCCGAGCAGTCAAAATCAATGGACTGGCCATTCACGAAGTCAGCGCATGCGCCATAGCGCAGGCAGCCGCTTTCTTTCAAGCGTTGCGACCGGAGGGTCAAAAAGGGATCATTGCCGAAAAAATAGTCAAAGATATTGTCGAGCGACTGGCGTTTCTGAATGACGTCGGCCTGTCTTATCTCACGCTGGAGCGTGCCGCCCATACTCTATCGGGAGGCGAAAGCCAGCGCATCCGCCTGGCCACCCAAATAGGTGCGAAGCTGACCGGAGTGCTTTACGTCCTGGATGAGCCCAGCATTGGTTTGCATCAACGCGACAATCGCAAACTACTGCAATCTTTGTTGCGAATGAGGGATCAAGGCAACAGCGTACTGGTGGTGGAGCATGATCAAGAAACCATCGGCGCAGCCGACTATGTCATCGATATGGGACCTGGGGCGGGCATACAGGGGGGGCAAGTGGTTTTCGCCGGAACTTACCCGTCTTTGCTTTTGGCCGAAAATTCCCTGACAGCCGAATACCTTTCCGGTCGCAAGCAAATCGCGGTGCCTTCACACAGGCGCGCCGGCAATGGGGCTGCCATTACGATCGTGGGTGCGGAACACAATAACTTAAAAAGGATTACGGCCACTTTCCCGTTGGGATGCTTCATCTGCGTAACGGGCGTATCAGGCTCCGGCAAATCGAGCCTGGTAATCGATACGCTCTACAGTGTCCTGGCCCAGCATCTGTATCGCACCCGAACGAGGTCCGGACGGCATACTGCTATTCAGGGATTGGCGTCCATCGACAAGGTCATCAATATCGACCAATCTCCGATCGGGCGCACACCACGTTCCAATCCGGGAACCTACACCGGACTTTTTTCCTTTATTCGCGATCTTTTTTCAAAGACCTCCGAGGCGCGCATGCGCGGTTACAAACCCGGTCGCTTCAGTTTCAATGTAAAAGGCGGCCGTTGCGAGGCCTGCAAAGGTGAAGGCATCATCAAAATAGAGATGCACTTTCTGCCTGACGTGTACGTGCCTTGTGATGTCTGCCACGGCCGGCGTTACAACCGTGAAACCCTGGAGGTGCGCTTCAAGGGGAAAAACATTGCCGAGGTTTTAGACCTGACCGTCAGACAAGCCATCGATTTCTTCCAGAATATCGCTGCTATCCGCGAGAAACTACTTACCCTGGATGAAGTGGGCATAGGCTACATCCACCTGGGTCAATCGGCCATCACGCTGTCCGGCGGAGAAGCGCAGAGAGTCAAACTGTCTCGCGAGTTGAGCAAACGCAGTACCGGCAGCACACTGTATATTCTGGACGAACCCACCACCGGTCTGCACATGGAAGATATCCGTAACCTTCTGCAGGTGCTTGAACGTTTGGTCGACAGTGGCAACACGGTCGTCGTCATCGAACACAATCTGGACGTCATAAAAACAGCGGATCACATCATTGATCTTGGACCGGAGGGTGGCGATGCCGGAGGCTTCATCATCGGGACAGGTACCCCGGAAGAAATTGCCCTTTTGCCCGATTCATATACCGGTCATTTTCTCAAACCAATTCTCATGCGTTGACAGATTGTTTTGACTACAGCGTGCTTTGAGCCATGCAGCCTTGTGCGGCGCTGTATCCGGCTTGATTACGTGATGCGCTAACAGCACTGACACCGGCTACTGTGCGGTTGTACGCCCAAAAAAAAGGCATCCACTGCCTAAGCAGAGAATGCCTTTTTAAAAAATCGAAAAAAGAAACAATTACGCGCCGAGAAGCCCTGCAATCGCGCCTGCCTGGGGATGTGCGTAGATCAGAATCAACGCGACGACCAGTGCATAAATACAAAGCGACTCGATCATGGCCAAACCGATCAGCATGGTCACGGTCACTTTACCGGAAGACTCCGGATTGCGGGCAATACCTTCAACAGCCGCTTTCAAACCAAGACCCTGGGCAATGCCGCAGCCAAATGCGGCGATGGCAATACCAAAACCAGCGGTCGTAACGCAAGCGATAAAGAACTGCAATGCTTGTGCTTCCATGTGTCCACTACCTCCTTATGAGATGTTAGTATACTGGGCTTCTTCCAAAAAACCCAAGGTTATGCCGTTAGGATTTTCTATTCTGCTATCGCTTTTTTCGAATTAGTGCGCGTGTTCCATGGCCCCTGAGAAATAGATAATGGACAGCAGGAAGAAGACAAATCCCTGCACGAAGGCCACAAAAATGCCAAGCGCCATGATGGGTAGGGGCGCAAAAAAGAGACCGGCCAGAGAAAAAAGAATGGCCAAAACGATTTCATGTCCCATCATGTTCCCGAAAAGACGGAAAGAGAGGGACAAGATGCGGGCCAGGTGACCGATGATCTCAATGACGAAGATCAGGGGAGCCATCCACCAGACTGGTCCCATGAAGTGCTTAACATATTTGGCACCATGATATTTGATACCAATGACATGAGTAAATATGACGACCACCAGCGCGCAGGAAAGCGTGGTGTTCAGGTTGGCGGTCGGCGGAAAAAAACCAGGAATGATACCGATCAGGTTGCTTAGAAAGATATACAGGAAAACGGTGCCGGCCAGGGGGAAGAGCCAGCGGCCCTCTTCGCCGATGGTATCGACCATGAAGTCTTCGATTCCGGAAACAACCACTTCCATCAGATTCTGCAGTTTGCCGGGGATGATCTGAACGCTCTTGGCGGCCAGAGCCCCCACCCCGATCAAGAAGACCATCAGCACCCAGGAGTAAATAATATAGGGGTATTGCTGTGCGAAATGCCCTGCCCCTTCACCGAAAAGCCCAAACAGTTTCACGAAAAACAGATAGGGATGCTCCATACTTACACCGCCTCCTTGAAGATCAGTCGCTTAATTTCCATAAGCGTGGCGAGCGTGATGCTGACAACCACGACGGACAAACCGATAAACAATCCTAAAGGATTGACCCAATGCTGCTGGATTAACAGAAAGATGATAATGCCGCTGATGGTGAAGCGTATGTAGTATTTGGCCAGAACGGTGTGATGCGAGGCCAGTTGTCCGGGAGTGAAAGCCTTGTTCAACGTCCTGGACAACAGGTGAAAATTGACGGTCACAAGCAATCCACCCGCGATGACTCCCAAGGCAAAATCGGTCGAGGCCAAAAGCATACCGCACAGGCTGACCGCAGCAAACAAAACCCAGTTGGCCCGGGTGATAAAGTGTAGGAGTCGTTGTTGAATTCCCATTTTCCGCCTGAAGTTCTACAGCTTTCGACTCTTAGTGATGGCCATCCCGATGTTCTTGAAGCCGGCCGCAATTCCCAATATTAAAAATATGAGGGTCAACCATGGCGATGTATCCCAGATTCGGTCCAGATAGACACCGATGGCCAAACCGATAAAAATTGCCAGCGCCATGGAAAGACCGATTGTACTGAAATAGGCCAACTCTTTTATGTGGCGCCGAGTTTCTCTTTTCATAACAGAGAACGTTTGTATAGGGCCTTTGCGGGCAGCCCGTTAAAGAAAGAGCACCTAACACAGGGATTGCGTGAAGTCAATGGTATTTACCTCATTTTCAGGTTAAAGTCGTGTGGTCATGGGGTGCTGGCTCGACGAGATGCCAAACACTAAAACCGAATTCGGCCGGCCTCAAAGACCGGTCCATCGACACACACATGGTGGTAGCCTTCCTCGCCTTCGGCTTTGGGAACGGCGCAGCCAAGACAGGCACCCATCCCGCAGGCCATGGTCGTTTCCAGCGAGAGCTGGCATGGCACACTGAACCGTTCGGCGATGCCGGCAATACATTGCAGCATGCCATGTGGTCCGCAGGCGCACAACAGGTCTGGCGGCTGCGCCTGAACGGCATCGGCCAGCGGATCGGTCAGCAGGCATTGCTGGCCAGCCGTGCCGTCGTCCGTCGTGAGTGTTACGGAAATGCCCATCGCGCGAAAATCGTCCGGACACAGAAGATCCTCCTGACTGCGTCCGCCTAGAAAAAGAGTGCAATCGATCCCACCGCGATCATGCATCAACACAGAGGCTAGAAACCGAATAGGCGCCACGCCCAACCCGCCCGCTGCCAGATAGATTTTTTCAGCATTTACGGGCACATGGAATCCGCGCCCAAGAGGTCCGAGCAGGTCCACTGTCTGCCCGGGGGTCATGCGCGCCATTTGCTGAGTACCCCGCCCCACGGCCTTATAGAGAAGCTCAATGCCTTCGGGGTGATCAGAGGCACCGATTTTACCGAAAATGGAGAAAGGGCGCCGCAGTAAAGGCGTGGGCGTCGGACCGCTTTGCACCATCACAAATTGTCCGGGACGGGCTTTCGCATAGCCTTGCGGACAAGCCAGCCCCATCCGATAGCAGGCGGGTCCCACCTGCTGGTTCCACAGTATCGTTGCAGTTTGTTGGATCATGTGACTATCGCCTTTGAAAGTGTTCGATTCAATTTCCGTGCGGGTCCTTCTTTAACTGAATCAGAGACGCAAATCGTCCTGTCCGAGGCCCTTCGCCACGATAGGTAAAAAAAACGTGCGGATTGCAACGCGTGCATATTCCGCTGGCCGATATGTGCCCGGGCGCTACCCCTTCGGCGGTGAGCTGATCGATGCTCAACCGCCAGAAATCAAAAAGATCCCCCTCACGGCGGTAGCCCCAATAGTGCGCGGGGACCTCCTGGCGGTAGTGGATCAATTCCGCGCAGCAGGGGCCCAGAGATGGCCCGATGGCGCAAATGAGCCGCTCCGGGCGCACCCCGAACCGTGCAACCATGGCCTGCACGGTCCGGCCGACCACATTTTGCAAGCTGCCGCGCCATCCCGAATGCACATTGGCCACAACGCGCTCAACGGGATCGACCAGCAAGACGCTCTGGCAGTCAGCGCTTTGGATGACCAGAGCCACATCCGGAGCAGCGGTGATCAGGGCGTCGCCATCAAGATAAACGTGATCGGAAACAGGGACATCCGCAGGGTCCCATATGCCGATCGCAGCGCCGTGAACCTGGCGCGCGAAAACCGGTAGACCGCCGCCTGCGGCCGCTATCATTGTCCGCCGATTGGCCCACACCTTTAGATCATCATCACCGCAATTCAGACCCAGATTGAAAGGGATCCACCCACCATTGCCATTTCCGGCAAAGCGCGGAAAAATGCCGTGCCATAGGCCGGGTAGCGCTGCCAAGGATGAAAATTGCAAATAGTGCAGGTTATGCTTCGTGATCCAGTGCATGGTTTGTTGATTCGTTGAATTGTTGATTCGTTGAGATGGTCGATCACCTTTCCACTTCTTTTTAAACCGCCCGCGCCAAGGTAATCACGCGCACTTCAGCCGCTCCGGCGCGCAGTAAGGTCCGGGCGCAGGTATTGGCCGTGATGCCGGTGGTCATCACATCATCTACCAGCAGGACCCGGTCGTTGCCTAAACGGCGGCCGCTGGCGATGCCGAATGCACCCGACACATTGGTGGCGCGTTGGTCCTTTTTCAAACCGATCTGCGGCGATGTCGGCCGGTGGCGTACCAGAAGCCGGGAATCGATCCAGTCCGAAGCTATGGCCATTTTGCGCTGGGCAGCGAGTGCCGGCCACTGGCGCACGAGCAAGTGGGCCTGGTTGAATCCCCGCTCACGCAAACGACTGGGGTGCAAGGGGACTGGTACGACCCGGTCAATCTGCGAAGGATCCCAAAAGTGCTGCAATGTCTGCCATAAAAGGCGTCCCAGTGGCCCGGCCAGATGATCGCGGCCATGATATTTTAACTGATGAATCGCTTCGCGCAATCCCCCCTGATAAAGACCGGCGGCCCTTGCCGAATGAAAACAAAAGGGGTGTTCGTGGCATTGTCCGCAAATATGATCGAGCCCATGTCGGGATACGAAGGGTTCACCGCATTGGACGCATACGGGCGAACGCACGGCATGATAGTCTGACGCGCATGCGGCGCAAAGATAGCCCCGCATCAACTTTGAAAATGAGGGTTCACCTGAGGGCTCACACGACTTGTCCGGCAGCCGGGGCACGCTGAACAGTCGTCCGCAACCGCAACAAACCGCCGGGAAAAACGCATCGAAACAGGCCACAGCAAAGCGCCGCACCAGTTTCAGCGCCTTCGCTCGTTCACCGACGCAATGTGCCATTTCTCGCATGACTTGCTTGTCCACTAATGAAGGCGCTCGATAATGGCGGCGGCAAAGGCTGAGCAGGCCACTTCTTGGGCGCCTTCGATCTGACGGGCAAGATCATAGGTGACCACGCCGTCCTTGATCGTGGCCTGCAGGGCCGATTGCACCATTGCAGCCGATTCGGTCCAACCCATGTAATCCAGCATCATGGCGCCAGAGAGAATCAGTGAACTGGGATTGACTTTATCGAGCCCGGCGTATTTGGGGGCGGTGCCATGCGTGGCTTCGAAAACCGCGCAGGTATCACCGATATTGGCGCCCGGTGCCATTCCGAGTCCACCGACCTGAGCGGCCAACGCATCTGAGATGTAATCGCCGTTCAGATTGGGCGTGGCGATTACGGCAAATTCAGCGGGCCTCAACAGCACCTGTTGAAAAAGCATGTCGGCAATACGGTCTTTGATGACCACGATACCCTCGGGTTGGCGGCCATCGTAGCGGTCGTACAACTCGGCTTCGGTGATGGTCCGATCCCCGAAACGCTCCTTAGCCACCTCGTACCCCCATCGACTGAAAGCGCCTTCGGTAAATTTCATGATGTTGCCTTTGTGCATCAGTGTGACGCTGGACCGGCCGGCATCGATGGCGTGGGTGATGGCTTTGGCCACCAATCGCTTGGAATTGGCTTCGCTGATGGGCTTGATGCCGATACCCGTGGGCCCTTTAAAGGTCGTGCCCATCTGGCTATTAAGAAAATCAATGACTTTGGCGTTTTCGGCGGTGCCTGCCTGCCACTCAATGCCCGCATAGAGGTCTTCGGTGTTCTCGCGATAAACAACCATATCGATCTTCTGGGGAGCCTTCATAGGGCTGGGGACCGGGTCGATGTAACGCACGGGACGAACACAGGCATACAGATCCAGTTTCTGGCGGATGGCCACATTCAGACTGCGGATGCCCGTGCCGATCGGTGTCGTCATAGGCCCTTTGATCGCCACCACATGCGTTTGGATGGTTTGCAACGCCTCCTCGGAAAGCCACTGCCCGGTCTGGTGAAACCCCTTTTCGCCGACCAGCAATTCGCGCCATTCGATGCGTCTTTTACCGGAATACGCGACTTCCACAGCCTTATCGATCACCCGTTGCGTGGCGGGCCAAATGTCTTGGCCGATGCCGTCACCTTCGATGAAGGGAATGATCGGCACATTGGGAACATTGAGCATCCCTTTTTCCGCGAGGGTGATTTTTGAAGGTTTTGCATTCATGGCGGATTGACTCCTTCTCGGGCAGCGGCCCCATAGACCGCCTATTCTTTTTAGATTGTCGATCGGTACATACGCTCAAAAAAATAGTGTCGCCCGACTATTTTGTCAGTTACATTCCGGACCTTCGTTGGCGAAACGCCTCGAAAATCACGATTGCCGCGGCGGCCGAGGCGTTCAGAGAGCCCACTTGGCCCATCTGCGGGATGGCTACGGTAAAATCACACTGTTTTTGCACCAGTGGACGCAAGCCCTTTTCCTCACCTCCGATGATTAAGGCCAGAGATCCTTTCAAATCGGCGTCGAACACACACCGCTGTCCGTGCTGATGACTACCGGCGATCCAGAAGCCATGTTCTTTCAAAACGTTGGCGGCACTGACCAGATTGGTGACATAAGCCACACGCATGTGCTCCAGTGCACCCGCTGAAGCCTTGCTGGCGGCGGGCGTGGGCGGGGCGGAGTGATCTTTCGGCACCAACACCCCATGCATTCCGGCATAGTGCGCGGTCCGCACGATGGCTCCGAAATTTTGCGGATCCACCACCTGATCGAGCAGAAGCACCCAGGGCGGCTCCGAAGCGTCTGCACAGACGGCCAGGATCTCTTCCAGGGAACTGACTGGGTAATCCGTACACTGTGCAGCCACGTCCTGGTGGCGGGGATGCCCCACCTGATTGGTGATCTGCTGAGGCGCAACCCATTGGACTGCCACACCGGTCTGCTTTGCCAACTCGGCAATCTCCTGTCTGCGGGGGGCACCTTTACCTTGTGCAAGATAGACGGTATGGATGGTACGCCGTTGGGCGCGTAACGCTTCACGCACCGGATGATAACCATATAACAGCGATGTCGCCATAGTATTGACTTTCCTCAGCCTGGTGCATGCGACTTATTTCGATCGATAGCGCTTTAATAGATTGATAAACGCCCGTGCGGCTTTCTCCAGATCATCATTGACCAGAACATGTCGATAAAGTCCCTGCTGCGCCATCTCCTCTCTGGCATTGACGAGGCGCAGAGCGACTGTGGCGTCATCGTCGGTCCCGCGCAGCCGCAAACGCCGTTCGAGCTCCGCCAGATCGGGTGGCAGAATGAAAATGGTGACCGCTTCCGGAAAACGCTTCAGTATCTGCCGTGCTCCCTGCACATCGATATCGAGCAGTATGTCACCGCCCTGGGCCAGGACATCTGCGATCCATTGGGCCGAGGTGCCGTACAGATTGCCATGCACCCGCGCCCATTCAGCCCAGCGACCCTCGGCAATACCTCGTTCAAACTCCTGTACGGACACAAAATGGTAGTCCCGACCATCTTGCTCACCGGGACGCGCCGGCCGCGTTGTGGCGGAAACGGAATAGTATAGATCGCTAAAATATTTCCGGACTCTGTTGCACAGGGTGGTCTTGCCCGTTCCTGAAGGTGCCGAAACAACGAAGAGATGACCCTTTGGGGGTGGATCGGCCTGGGTGGCGATTTCCGTATCCCGGGTCATGGCTTATGGGTTTCCTCTTTGAGGGTCTCGAAACGCTGCGAGATGGTTTCCGCCTGTATGGCCGACAGAACAATGTGATTGCTATCCATGATGATAATGGAGCGTGTCCGACGGCCATGCGTCGCATCAATCAAATGATTTTCATCGCGTGCATCATCCTTGAGTCGCTTCATGGGGGCAGAATTGGGAGACACGATGGCCACGATGCGATCGGCCGCGACCGTGTTGCCGAATCCGATATTCAATAAGTTTTTCTCCATTCTCCCTCTCCCGACGGCCCGAAAGTGTATTAAACCCCAGCCTGCATCCTGGATTGCTTTGGTGCGGTGCAGCGCCGCATCCCTGCCCTGTTTGAATACGGATGAATCATTCGATATTTTGAACCTGCTCGCGCAACTTTTCAATTTCAGCTTTCAGACCGACAACAATGTGAGAAAGGTCGGCCTGTCCCACCTTTGAGCCCATGGTATTAAACTCCCGGTTGAATTCCTGCAACAGGAAATTCAACGTACGGCCGGCAGGCTCCTGGCCCTGCATGCCAGCTTTGAATTGGGCGATGTGACTCCTGGCGCGCACAATCTCTTCGGAAATGTCACTGCGATCGGCCATAAGCGCTGCCTCTTGGGCTATGCGCATGGGGTCTATCTCGACAATCCCTTTCGTCAGCGCTTCAATGCGCGCCTGCAGTTTGTCGCGATAATGATCGAGCATGCCTTGGGTTGTTTTTTCGATTCGATCGACCTGTTCTTCCATGTAATTCAGGCGCTGAGCGAAATCTTCCCCGATGTGCCGCCCCTCTTCCCGGCGCATCTGATCGAGTGTCGTCAGCGCCTGCGTCAAGCAGTCCGCTATCAACGGCCAGTAAGATTCGGCCGCTTGAGGATTCTCGACCTTTTGCACGATGCCGGGCACCGACATGAGGTGGTCGAGCGTCACTTCACCCGGCAAGTTCAGATCTACCCGCAACATGCGCAGGGCGCTCACATAGGCGTTGGCTTTGACTGAATCCACCTCGTACGCGCACGCCTTTTCGGAAGCGTCTTTGATCCAGATGCGTAATTCCACACGGCCGCGCGTCAGGTGAGCGGCAATCAGGCTTTTAACTTTTTCTTCGAGAGTGGCAAACCCTGACGGCAGGCGCAGGGAAATATCCAGAAAACGGCTGTTATAGGAACGAATCTCAGCCCCGACACTGAGCTCGCCCTCTATTTTTTCTTCATTGGCATATGCGGTCATGCTTTTGAGCATTGGTCTCTCCTTGGCTGTAGGTCCGTTTGCCGGTCAGGCCCCGCGTTTTTCTGGCGGTGTTCAACCGGTTGTCTGGAAGACGGCTTTCAACATTTTGAATTTCAGGTTCACGATAAATCGGATTTTACACCTGCGTGATCGCGTTTATGCGCAGCCAGATCGGCACCGAATTTTTGCCGCACCCGCAGAAGAAAGGCACGCATGTCAGGTGCGGCATAGTCCGGATAGGTCCACGGCAGGGTCTGGTAAGCACCCTTTTGGAACATTAAGGTTAAATCCGCATAGATGCCTTGCCCGATGTAAATGCGATGTGTGTAATTTTTCCCTGTCGCCAGAACGAACCGTTCATGGAGCAGGTAACCTGGATCGATATTGAGACGGCGTCTGCCATTTTCGGCAAAACGCTTTTCCAGCGCGTTGGTGATGCATTTGATCCCAGACAGGGCCTGCTGATCGATCAGGCGTTTGAACGCGAGCACACGCCGAAACAGCTCAGTTCCCATTTCAGCCGCATAATAGTCAGTGTAATCGAATGCAAACCATGGGCTGATCATATCGATGGGCCCAAACTCTGCCTGCAGCGGTTCGACCACGTGGCGCAGCAGCGACCGATCGTGCAAAAAAAAACCGATCACCAGCTTGGCCGGCGAAGGAGTTTGAGGGTGGCTCATAGCGATTGCATCCGTCACATCCAATCGGCACAATGTCTAAGGGATCGGCTAACTGGAAGTCACATCTCCCACGGGCTTGGCTTCCTCGATAAGCATAATAGGAATATCGTCCCTGATCTCATATAATAATCTGCAGCGGTCGCAAATCAATCCGTCCTGCTGCGCATTCAGATGGATGTCCCCCTTGCATTTGGGGCACACCAATAGATCCAGTAACTGTTTATCGATGGTCATACGTCCTCCTTTATAAAGAATGGCGCGTATTTCCCATATATCAGGAAAAAGTGCAATAATGGGTGGTGCGAAGTAAGAGGTTTTGTTTTCTTTTGAGACTGATTTGGCCCGATGAATCCCTATCGCAAGGGATTCCCATTTTTTGGACTCGCGTAAGACTCGCATATAGGATGGCTTGATTTATGGACTTTGCCGGGGTTTTCGGTTATTGACACTGCGGCGTGTACAATACGTATTGCGAACCGATCATCTTCCGGACAAGCCAAATTTTGACGCCCGGACGATTACACTCAAGGAGCGTTACGGATGCATCTGAACAAACGAATCATGATCACGGGCGGTTGCGGCTTTTTAGGATCCCATCTATGCGACCGCCTGGTCGAACAGGGCCATGAAGTGCTGTGCGTGGACAACTGCTTCACCGGCACCAAGCGGAATATCCGGCAATTGCTGGACAAGCCCAATTTCGAGTTCATCCGTCACGATGTCACTTTTCCTCTGTACATCGAGGTCAATGAAATCTTCAATATGGCCTGCCCGGCATCTCCGATCCACTATCAGTTCGATCCGGTGCAGACCACCAAAACCAGCGTGCATGGGGCCATCAACATGCTGGGTTTGGCCAAACGGGTCAGAGCCAAAATTTTGCAGGCGTCCACCAGCGAAGTGTACGGCGACCCGGAGGTACATCCCCAGCTGGAAAGCTATTGGGGGCGCGTCAACCCGATCGGACCACGCTCCTGCTATGACGAAGGCAAACGCTGCGCCGAAACACTTTTTTTCGACTATCACCGCCAGCACCACCTCAAAATCAAAGTGGCGCGTATTTTCAATACGTACGGCCCGCGCATGCATCCCAACGATGGCCGCGTGGTCTCCAACTTCATCGTCCAGGCGCTCAAAAACGAACCGATCACCATATACGGCGAAGGCCATCAAACGCGCTCTTTCTGCTATGTGGACGATCTTGTAGAGGGACTTTTGCGCCTGATGAACACGCCGGACGAACTGACCGGTCCTGTGAATCTGGGTAATCCGGTTGAATTTACGATTGTCGAATTGGCCCGTAAAATCATCGAGATGACCGGGTCCGGATCGAAACTGGTTAACAAGCCATTGCCCCAGGATGATCCCCGGCAACGCAAACCTGATATTGGACTGGCCCGACAGGCGCTGGGATGGCAACCTACAATAGCGTTGGAACAGGGGCTCGAAAAGACCATTGGCTACTTTGAACAACTCCTGAAGGAATTGCCATAGCCACTTCGTTACGACTGGTTCTTCTGAAATTCGGCAATCACCTTCCGCGTCAGTTGCGTGGTGCTGTAGCCCTGAATCAGATCGACCAGTTTAACGCAGCCACCGTAGGCTTCCACCACCTCTTTGCCAACCACCTTGTCGGGCGTATAATCCGACCCTTTGACCAGGATATCGGGCCGTATGGCCTTGATGAGCTGGATGGGCGTATCTTCATCAAAATGAACCACAAGGTCGACGCATTCGAGCGCACTGAGCATGGCCGCGCGATCCTGTTCGGAGAGGATCGGCCGACCGCTGCCCTTGAGGCGTTTGATGGAAGCATCGGTGTTCAAACCAACAACCAGGCGGTCACCCAGTGCGCGGGCCTGATACAGCAGACTGATATGTCCGGGATGCAACAGGTCAAAGCACCCGTTGGTAAATACGATTCGGGTTCCGGCAGCTTTCCATTCTCGCACCCTGGCCATGGCAGCGTCAATGGCGGTCATTTTGGCTGCCGAATAGGGATAGAACCGCTCCAGGCCATTAAACGCCAAGGCTGTCGAAAGCTCGGACAACAAAACCGGCTGGGTCCCCAGCTTGCCCACCACGATGCCGGCCGCCAGGTTGGCTGTGCGGGCCGCTTCGGTCAAGGACTGACCGGCCGCAAGCCCGGCAGCCAAAGTAGCGATAACGGTATCGCCCGCGCCTGAAACATCATACACCTCGCGGGCCTGGGCGGGTATGGCCACCGGTGCGTCTGCCGGATCGATCAGACACATCCCCTGGGCGCCGCGGGTCACCAAAAGCCAATCCAGATCGTAGCGGCTACGGATGTGCCGGGCCGATGCGATCAATCGATCGTCGCTTCCGTCCAGCGACGTGCCCAGCACAGCCTCCAACTCGGCCGTGTTGGGCGTTATGCCATTGGCCCGTCGATAGCGCTGCCAGTCGGTGCCTTTGGGATCGACCAGTACCGGAATGTTCCTTTTGCGCGCCAACCCGATGACTTCCTGAACGAATGCTTCGTCAGCGAACAACCCCTTACCATAATCGGACAGTACCAGTGCCTGGCACGCCGCCATCTCTTCCAAAATAGACGCACGAACCGCTCCGGCCACGTCAGCGGCCGGGGGGCGCGTGCTTTCGTGATCCAGGCGTAGCATTTGCTGTTTTTGGGCCATGATGCGGGTTTTCGTGATGGTTGGACGCGCATCGTCCACCTGAAGACGATCGCCGATCCCTTTCTCTTCGAGCAGCGTTCTTAAATCGCGGGCGATGCTGTCAGCACCGCACAGGCCCACAACGGTCGCGCGGCATCCCAATGATACCAGGTTAAGGGCGACATTGCCGGCGCCGCCCAGTGTTTCAGTGGTATGATCGATGGCTACGACCGGGACAGGCGCTTCGGGCGAAATGCGGCGCACCTTGCCCCATATGTAGCGGTCCAGCATGATATCGCCGACCACCAAAACGTGGACGTTGTTAAATGAAAAATTCGATGATTGCATGGAATCCCTAAACCCGGCTTCGCCGGCGTTGAAAGTGGCAAGTGTGTAGGCTGCTTACAAAAAGCTGCTCACGCTTTCAGGGCGTTGCTTTGTTCGATCATCAAAGCCCAGAAATGCAGGATAAAAAGGTGCGTCTCCTGTATCCTGGCCGTGTTCGTATCGGAGATCACAATGGCATTGTCCACAGCACCCTTCAAAGCGCCGCCGTCCTTGCCCAGCAATGCCACTGTCTGCATACCCTGGGCTTTGGCAGCGGTTACGGCGCGCAACACGTTCTCCGAATTGCCGGAAGTGGATATGCCGATCAAGGCATCGCCTTTACGTCCCAGTCCCTGCACCTGGCGAGCGAATACATCGGCAAAGCCATAATCATTGCCCACGGCTGTAAGAATAGACGTGTCAGTGGTCAGGGCAACCGCTGGCCAAGCGGAGCGTTCCTGCTCGAAACGGCCGATCAGCTCGGCGGCGAAATGCTGGGCATCGGCGGCCGAACCGCCATTGCCGCAGATCACTATTTTATTGCCACCCGCAATGACCCGGCCCAGGCAGGCGCCGGCCTTTTCGATGTCATCGGCCAGAACCGGCAGCCGATGGAAGCAATCCAGATGGTTCTGCCATATTTCCAAGAACATCGTAGCTCCTTTAGCTATCATAGTCATAGATCGCGGCCGCCAGCAGCGGGATCATGATCTCGTGATGCCCCGTGATACCATAACCGCGACCTGTTTTAAGTACCGGCCGCTGCACGACATTGACCGTAGGCCGATAATGTTGAATCATATCGAAATTGGCCGTGGTGAAGCCGGTCACATTCTGTTCCAGGTTGCGCGCCACGGCAAGCGCTTTGAGGAACACCTCCGGCATAATCACTGCGCTGCCCAGGTTGAGCACCACCCCGCCCTGCCCCAGTCGCGACACAGTCGCCGCCAGAATTCTAAAATCGCGCAGGGACGCTTCCCCAATGGCCGCGCCGCTGGCCGAAGGATGCTGGTGCACGATGTCGGTCCCGATGGCCACATGCAATGTGTAAGGAATCTTCAATTGATGGCAGCGCGCCAGCAGGGCGCGACCCAGATAGGGTGCTTGCCGTTCCACCAGCAATGCCCCAACCGCTTCGCCGAAACCTTCGCCTTTGTGCACGGCGCGTAAGGCGGCCTCATTGATCAGACCGGCCGTATCGGCGGCCATTCCGAAGGATCCGTCCTCCAGTTGTGCGGCCACATCCTCGGAGGTCTGCCCGCAACAGGCCAACTCAGTATCATGCACGGCGGCGCTGCCATTGGAGGCAAAATGATGGATGTACCCGTTACTGGCAAGATCGGCCAGAATCGGGCTGCACCCGCATTTGATCACATGGCCGCCGATCATGGCAATGACCGGTTTGCCAAGGCGTTTGGCATCGACAATGGCCCTGGCCACCGCTTTGAATTCCTCGGCCTTCAATATGGCCGGCAACCCATCCAGAAAATCGACAATCCGCATACCCGCTTTTAGCGGTTTGCCTTCGGCAGCCCGATCGACCTTAGAAGGTCGATTGCCTGCATGGTATGTCTTCAATCCGCTTAGATCGATCTCTTCAAAGGGCATAGCGCGCTTTCCATGAATAATAGGACCACGGCCCTCCAATTCCATTTCTCTAAAGGCCGGTGCTGTTATAGTATGGGTTGAATTGATAGGCAATAACTTCGTATCGCCCTAAAGATATGCGGTCCGATGTATCCAAGTGCTGGAATTGCCGGTCTGCAACAGATCATAGATCCGTTTACAAACCTTCCGGCATGGGATAAATACAGGCCGATTGATTATAGAAGCGTTTGAACTTGAAAGGAAGAACCCGCGTGAAAGTGTTCCCCCACTGGAAATTGAAAGACCGCCATCGCCAGGTCCTTGCATTGATCAAAAAAAACATGGGCCGCCTGATTCTGGCTGGTGCCTGCAGCCTGATGATTTCCCTGGCCACCACGGCCATGGGATATCTGATCAAACCGGTCATCGACGAAATTTTTGTGGATAAAAATGCAACCGGCCTAGTGATGCTGCCACTGGCCATCTTGATCGTCTTTGCGGTGAAAGGGTTCGGCCAATACGGACAGCAGTATTTTATGAGCTACGTCGGTGAGGATATCATCCGCCAGTTGCGCAACCAACTCTACGATCGCATCCAGGATCTGCCCATCGCGTTTTTCCAGAAAGAGCGCACCGGTGTGCTCATGTCCCGAATCACCAATGATGTCAACATGCTCAAGAACATGGTCTCCACTGCTGTATCCGGCGTTTTGCGGGATACGTCCACTATCATTGGATTGACCACGGTTATCCTGTACCTGAATTGGCGCATGGCAATACTTGCGTTCATCGTGCTGCCGATCGCTTTTTTTCCCATATTCAAGCTGGGCCGTCGCGTTCGCAAAATCAGCAAAAAGTGTCAGGAGGCCATCGCTGAAATCACCGCTTTTTTGCATGAAACCTTGGCGGGAACCAAAATAGTCAAGGCTTTCGGCATGGAAGAGCATGAAAAAAAGCGCTTTTTCAACAAAACGCAGGACCTGTTCAAGATGGAGGTCAAAAGCGTCCGGATACGGGCCATCACTTCGCCTTTGATGGAAATATTCGCCGGCATCGGCATTGCCTTTGTCATTTGGTTCGGCGGATGGGAAGTTCTGCAGGGGGAAACGACGCCCGGTGAATTTCTGAGCTTCTTGAGCTGCGTCATTTTATTATACGATCCAGTCAAAAAACTGAGCCATCTGAACAACACCCTTCAACAGGGTTTGGCCGCGACCGATCGCATTTTCGATGTTATCGAAACCAAATCCGATATCCGCGACCCGGAAAATCCGCGCACTGTTCCGAATGGCACGCATGCAATACACCTCAAGAATGTTCACTTCAATTACGGTGATAAACCGGTTTTGAAGGGAATTAACCTTGATTTAAAAGGCGGCAGTGTGGTGGCGCTGGTCGGCATGAGCGGTGGTGGAAAAAGCACCATCGCCAATTTAATTCCGCGCTTTTTCGATGTCACCAGCGGATCGATTTGTCTTGACGGCTATGATATCCGCGAGTTTAAAGTGGACGATCTGCGTAAACAGATCGCTATTGTTACGCAAGATCCAATTCTGTTCAATGAAACTGTGCGGGATAATATTTTGTACGGCAATCCCGAAGCTTCTGAAGAAGCGGTCCGTTCAGCTGCCCGAGCAGCTTACGCTCACGACTTTATAGAGCGCTTTCCCAAAGGTTATGAAACGATTATTGGAGAATTAGGCGGCCGCTTGTCGGGCGGGGAAAAACAACGACTCTGTATTGCACGCGCGCTGCTCAAGGACGCCCCGATCCTAATCTTGGACGAAGCCACTTCGGCACTGGACTCGGAAGCGGAGGGCGTGGTTCAGAAGGCTCTGGAGAACCTGATGCGCGGGCGCACTACCCTCGTCATCGCGCACAGACTATCGACCATTGCCAAAGCGGACCTGATTGCCGTGGTAGTGGACGGCCATATTGTGGAAATCGGTACACATGCAGAACTCATGGGCAACATGGGCGAATACACCAAACTTTATGAAATGCAATACGGCCCTCAAAACTAATTCGACGTTGTCGACGACAGCGAGCGACATTCCTGTGATGGTACCCCAGAGGGACACACGAAATGGTCCGAATCTGTTTTTTCAACACCACGCGGTTCTGGGGAGGCGGTGAAAAGTGGCATCTCGAGGCCGCCTCGTACCTTGCATCCCGAGGGCATCGCGTGCAGTTCGTCGTCCATCCGGGCGGCGAACTGCACAAACGATTGACCGGCACACCCATGGATACGGTTCCAATGGCTGTTTCCAATCCGAGTTTTTTAAACCCACTGAAACTTCACAAACTCGTTACGCTGTTTCGTTCTGAAAAAACCCAAACTATCGTATTCAACGGCTCGGCAGATGTGAAGATGGGGGCGTTATCGGCCAAAATGGCAGGGGTACCTGCCATCATATATCGCAGGGGGTTGCCCGTACCTGTCAAAAACTCCGCGTTGAACCGTTTCCTATACGGCCGTATGATCACACATTTTCTGGTCAACTCCGAGGCGACGGCTCAGGAACTCTTCCGGCATCTCGTTGTGCCACAGGCTTCTGCAAGGACCCGAACAATTTACAATGGAATAGACCTATCTCGTTTTCATGCCCCTTACCTGAAAGCCATACATAACACCGAAAACAAAACGATAGTCATTGGTACAGCAGGCCGACTGGAGGCAGAAAAAGGGCATAGCCATCTTTTCGCGATCGCATACAGGCTGAAATCGAATCACCTGAACTTCAAGTTATTGATCGCCGGCGAGGGCAGTCAGCGGCCGAATCTGCAGAAACAGATCCAGTCCTTGGGATTGACCGATACCGTCCAATTACTCGGTTTCATAGCTAATATAGAAGATTTCATGCGGCGGCTCGATATCTTTGTTTTGCCCTCCAAGTGGGAAGGTTTTGGTTACGCCTCAGCCGAAGCCATGGCGACCGGTCTGCCCGTCGTGGCCTTCGACGTGTCCAGCAATCGGGAGGTCATCGCACATAATACCACCGGTTTTCTGGTCCCGCCTGAAAACATTGAGAACTTCGCGGAAAAAATCATGCAACTGGCGAAAGATACTGAATTGAGAGCGCGTATGGGACTGGCAGGCCAGTTGCGCGTCCGCGAAATGTTTGACCATACAAAACAACTCCGCAAATTAGAATCCTTCCTGTGTGAAGAGGTGCTGAATCGTTGATGTGCCAAGGCACGCCTGTCACAGTGAGGTCAATCGCCGATTTTTTCTCGTGTTTTCCAGCGCTTGTGAACCCATAACCATTGTTCTGGATATTGGCGGATAATCGATTCCAAAACATTGTTGTATGTCTGTGTATTGGACACGACATCCTTATCCTTCCGATCGGACGCAATCTGAACTATTTCGTGGCCCACAACCACTTCAAACCGCTCTCCACGACTGATAATATAGACTGGAAGCACTGGGGCCCCTGTCTTTTGGGCCACCAGGGCCAACCCCTTGTTCGTGCAGGCGGGATGGCCAAAAAAGTCAGCAAAAACACCAGCATTCAAGCCGGAATCCTGATCCAGTAGTATCCCTACGCACTCTTGACGTTTTAAAGCAGCGAGAATTTTGCGCATCGATTTCTTTTTAGGAATCGGATTGCCACCGAAACGACGTCGATAATTGTAGAAGAACTCGTCGGCGGGTTTAAAATCAAGTGGTCGGTAAACCAGACTGACATTGAGTCCCTTGGAGATGAAACTTACCGGCAAAAATTCCCAATTCCCCATATGAAGTGTCAAAATCAACACCCCTTTGCCCTTTCCATGCGCTTTGCGAACATGGTCTATACCGCTGAAGCTGCAGTGTTGCATGAAATCATCGACGCTCAACCTCAGAGACCAGCCGATATCAAAAGGGATCCGGGCAATATTGGTAAAAACCTCGCGGGCTATTCGCTTTCGCTCGATCAATGTCTTCCCGGTGCCAAAAGCCCGCGACAGGTTGCCCAAAACCACCTGGCGATGTGGTCGATCAATCAGGAACCAAAGGGTCCCCAATATTCTGGCAAGTGTGAATGCCAAGGAGCGCGGTATCCGGCCCAGCAGATAAAAGGCTACATAAATCAGTTTGGTAAGTAACCACACTATCATTTTTAAATCCTTGCACAACAATCATACATAATTTTAAATGCGAGCAGAAAGGTCTCAAATGTTAGACTCATAATTCAATTCGATAAATGCCCTATGTTTTTTTTTGATAGAGCGATGAAAGATTGCTGGGCTTTTCGGTGTCCAGCACATCCAGTTCGAAGAGTTTGGCTTCTTTAAGAAAAGATGAATATGATGAACTGATCGCGATAATGAACCCCTGTAAGCCATCGAGAAAGCCGGCTTTGACCATATAAATTTCCAAAAATTTGGAGACCGGTTTAAGGAGTAGCCGCCACAGGTGAAAGCGTTTACCTTTGTTATAACGCATCAGGGCAGCGATACTTGAAAATTTATTAATTGTATCCACTTGATGCGACAAATCCCTGGCGGTTAGGTGCAGCAAGTCGCCACTTATTTTTCCGCCCTTTCCTTTCAGGAGCAGTTTGTCATGTGGATTTTCGCCGCCCCATTTGGCCATGCCTTTGCGCACCAGTCGGTAGCGTGCATTGGGGTACCAGCCGCCATGACGAATGAAGCGATGCATATGATAGGTCAATCGCGGAAACTTTATGCCGGCAATGTTTGGGTTGCGTTCTAAAAAACCTTCAATCGAGGTACGCAGTCCGGCAGTGACTCGCTCATCCGCATCGAGGCACAAAATCCACTCGGATGAGCATTTTTCAAGTGCCCTGTTCTTCTGCTCGATATGCCCGTTAAATGGATGTTGTGAAAACCTGACCTTGGGATTTGCGCGGCAGATACTTTCAGTGGCATCTGTGCTGAACGAATCCAGCACGATGATTTCATCCACAAAATCGCTGACCGAATCCAGACATGCCTGAATATTTTTTTCCTCATTGTAGGTAATGACCGCTGCTGAAAGCGTTGGTTTTTTGCCCATCTGCTTGTGAGTCCCCTGCTCAATCCAGAAAAACATTTTTTAGGTAATCCAAGACGAGGTTTTTCTTTATAAAAAGCTATACCTATTGTAAATACCTTTTCGTTTAGTGGCGTTAACGAGTATCGGCGATACTTCTTATAACCGCAAGTCCTTGAGATAAAAAAATGAGCATGCGCGTTCTTTGCATTACCAATCACAGCGACCGTCCGGAAGCGGAAACAATCATAGGCCTTAAGAAAAGAGGGGTCGAAATCCAGGTTCTTTGCCCTGAATCCTCTCCTCATTTTAAAAGATTTTCAGAAGCAGGGGTACCCGTGACCCATCTGAAGCTCAGTAGCCGTATAGATTTAAGTAGCATCCGCTTTATCAGGCGTTTTATCGAGGAACAAAAATTCGACGTCCTTCATCTGTTCAACAATCGAGCGGTTTCGAACGGAATACTGGCGGCAAAAAAATTGCCGGTAAAAATTATTGCATATCGCGGAACCGTAGCCAATGTGGGTTTCTTCGACCCAGGCTCCTGGATGACCTATCTTCATCCTAGAGTCGATCGGATCATATGTGTTTCCGAAGCGGTCAGAGATTATTTTTTAAAAATGAAGTGGCTTTGGCTTCGCTTTCCAGCTGAAAAGCCAATAACCGTTTACAAGGGCCATGATCTCACTTGGTACACACAAACACCGGGAAACTTGAATAGTTTTGGGGTTCCGAAAGATGCTTTTGTCGTAGGATGCACGGGAAGATACCGTCCCCACAAGGGCATACATGTCCTAGTGGATGCAATGCAGTACCTTCCGAAGGATCTGCCGGTCCATCTGCTCTTGATCGGTGAAATGAATGCACCGGCTTTGCACAGATTGATCCGGAAAAATTCCAATGCCCAACGGATCCACCTGACCGGCTACCGCACCGATGCACCGGCGCTGCAAGCAGCTTGCTCCGTCACTGTGCTGCCGGCCTTGAAGCGTGAGGGCTTACCGAAAGTTGTTATTGAAGCAATGGCTTATGGTGTACCCCCAATTGTCACCGATGCAGGGGGGTCTCATGAATTGATCGAAGACGGCGTCAGCGGACTGGTGGTCAAGGCCGGTGATGCCAAACAAATCGCAGAAGCGATTTTGGCGCTGTATCATGACCCTGCCCGGCGGAATGCAATGGGGCGAAATGCGCGAATACGAATCGACACCTGCTTTCGCCTTGATAAGACCATCGCCCAAACGCTTGATGTTTACAAAAACTGCCTCGAGCCCATTTTAAAAATGACATGAAAATTTTATTAGTGCAAACAAGTTTCCTTGGCGACACGATCTTGTCGACACCAGTTATCGCCGCGATAAAGGATATTTATCCGGATGCCGAGTTGTGGATGATGACCACCCCTTTGTCGGCAGATCTAGTTAGACGGGACCCTCTTCTCACCGGGTTAATCACTTTTGATAAACGCAAGAATGAATCCGGGCTCCTGGGATTGCTGCGGATGAGCCGCAAGCTCAAATTCATGAACTTTGACAAAGCCTACTCTCTTCATCGCTCCTACCGGACATCGATGCTGCTTTGGCTGGCCCGGATTCCGTTGCGCATCGGGTGCTCCGATGCAAAAGGCCGTTTTCTCTACCACCAAGTCAGAGAACGGAATCTCCAACAGCATGATGTTGTTCGCAACATGTCCATTATGACTGGGGAGATCGCGCCCAATCCTGCTTCGATGCAAATGAGGCTGTTTGTTCCGCCTTTACATGATATCAGCAGCGATGTGCGCGTTTGCCTGCCACCCTCGAGGTCATATGCCGTCCTGGTGCCCGGCAGTGCGTGGAAGACTAAAATGTGGCATTGGGAAGGGTTTCAAACAGTGGCCAAAGATCTATTGAGCCAGGGGATTGGTGTTGTATTGCTCGGTGCGCAATCCGATCAGCACGTATCCGCTCAGGTCGCAGCCGACCTGCCGGTTATCGATCTGACAGGTCGGACCAGAATTTCGGAAGCTATTTATATTATTCAACATTCTCGTCTGGTCGTTTGCAACGACAGCATGTCTTTGCATATGGCCTCAGCGCTGAAGATCCCAACAGTGGCAATTTTTTGCGCCACTTCTCCTGATTATGGATATGGCCCATGGCAAAACAGGGCCATCGTGGTCGAGCAAAGAAATCTGGATTGTAAGCCTTGCCGGCCTCATGGATCGGTTAAATGCCCGAACGGCACCGAAGCCTGCATGCGGGGTCCTGCTGTCGAAACGGTGATCGATGCGACTCGACAATTGTATGGCGAAGAGGGGCTACACACCGAACAGCAATCATCGATCCGCTGGATATCCTACAAACAGGGATAAATATGATTACCCAATATCCACACCGCGATTACAGGTTTGGAACAAACTGCCAGCTTAACCCTTTTCAAAAAAGTCAACTGGTGAGCGTATTTCAGACACCGGAACGGGCTGCAGATCAAGTATTGGGTGGAAGACGTTCAGTTTCACGGATTCAATTGGAAGGGATCGGTGCGGTTGTCATCAAGCATTATCGTCGTGGCGGTGCATTGGGCCGTCTGATTACAAAAAGCTATTTAAAAACAGGAAAGACCCGTTGCCAAATCGAGTTCGAACTCATGGTGAAAGCAAGAGATTTGGGCGTACAAACACCTGAACCCATAACATACGCTGATAGGGGACACATTTTCTATCACGCATGGCTGGTGACACGTGAGATCGAACATTGCCAATCGATGGCACAACTCAGTCGCACAAATCCCGACCGCACCTCCGTCGCCATGGCATCACTTACAAGACAAGTTGCCATCCTCATCGGACATAGGATACTGCATGCCGATTTTCATCCCGGCAATGTTTTGATTGATGACCAGGATCAAGTCTATATCATTGATTTTGACAAAGCCGGCACGTATAGTGGAAGTAAAGAAGAATTAAAATCAAGATACCGGCAGCGCTGGTGCCGTGCCGTGCAAAAGCATTCCTTACCACCGGTGCTATGCGGATTCATGCGGGACGCATAAATTGTATATAGCGATAAAAGGAGTTCCACTGAACTCTTCGATACCGATATTATATATGGACAAAAGCGGATTTGAATTCACATGGTCGCACTTTAAGCTTGTCCAACGGCGGCAATGCAAGGAGACGCTACGGGAAGTTTACATAGACGGCGCACAATATGTTTTCAAGCGCTTCATCGTAAATAAAAAAAGTGTGTTATATCCCCGGCCATGGATTTCTGAAGCCAAGGCACTCATCAGAGCCAACGGATTGCCTGTGCCAAAGCACATATCCATTTACGCGGGAACCGATAGCCACGGCAGGCCTGAGTTCATTCTTCAAAGGACGTTCATCCCTGGCCAAAAAATAAATTCTTTGAACGTGCTGCATACAGAAGGGATGGCTCGTTTGCTTGCCGGATTACACCAGCGCGGCATCATCACGCATGATGCCGCCATCGACAATTTTGTGCTCGCAATGGATGGAACAGTTTGCTTTATCGATTTTGGCAGTGCCAAAACGCTTTTGTATCCCTCCTATTATGAGATTGGCAGTGAACTGGCGAGATTTGCTCACGGGACCCTTTTTTATAATGCTGACTTATGGCAGCAATTCCTCCGGCATTACTATATGACACGCTCTGTGGGAGCAGTCTCAAAAGCAATGGAGCAATTCTTTTACAGGTTTTGCAAATACAATAGATTGAGAAGGCGCGGGCATACCGATGCTGCGCTGAAGAAATAGTTTTGCTTCAAACAAGGAAGTATCACAATCAATAAGGTTGGGAGCGTCAATAATTGTTTTATTACATGCTGTCCAGGATCCGTCTTTCTAATAAACTTTTGTAATTTTCAACTGGGTAGAAATATTACGTGCCCTATATATGAAAGCATAGTGTTTTTCCCACCATTCATATCCCTTCATTCGTATCATCGAACGCGCAATCAGATTTCGAATATTTTTCCCGAACGATACCCTCGTCGATCGATGCTCAAATGACTGAACTTGTTCCGATAGATAATTTGCTGTAAATGTCAGATACCATGAACTTGAAAAGTGCCATCTGTGGGTAGGATCTTTCCAAGAATCCAAAGAAGAAAAATGGGGAGTTACGATTTCGATAATGGCGCCATTGACCCCGATACGATGAATTTCGTTCAAGAACGCCCGGATGTCTGAAACATGTTCTATGACATGATGCACATAAACCATAGTGAAAAGGTTGGATTTTAAAGGCCAGTGCTTTGAATCCAGATCAAAAACTATATCGACACCAGGGTATGGGAAATGATCTACTCCAAGAGCTCCCGGGACTTTATTGGGTCCGCAGCCCAAGTCTACAGCATACATATTGGCGGTATCGGACACGATAGAAGTCTTCATAATTCTTCCATTTCACATTGTAAATCAGACAAGTTGGCGATAAACGCTCATTGTTTGTTCGGCACAGCGTTTCCATGTAAATAACCGACTATGTTTCCGCGCTTGATCGCGTTTGAGGGCATCGGTCTCCAGAACTTGATCTATACCCGCAGCGATGGCGCCCACATCGTATGGATCGACACAAAGTGCATGTCCCGCACTTATTTCCGGAGCTGAGCCAGTGGTGCTGGTCAGCACAGGAAGTCCATACCCCATCGCCTCTAATATCGGAATCCCGAATCCTTCGTACAAAGTGGGAAATAAAAAAGCGCTCGCTCCGATGTAAATTGCCGGCAGATGTTTTTCTGGAAGATATCCTGTTATCACTATTTTATCATGCAGCCCGCAATCGGAAATGGCCGCTAATGTATTTTCCCCTTTATATGATACAGGACCGGCCAAGACCAGTTTGCGTTCGCGTGAAGCTTTTGAAGCGTTGAAGGCACGCACGAGCCGCTCTGTGTTCTTTCGACCGGAGATAGCGCCCAAGAACAGGAGATATCCTGGTGCGAGACCGTAACCTTTCAATATCCTTTTACATTCAATATCATCCATCTGTTTCCTGTTATGGTCGGCACCCAAAGAGGTGATGTGAATTTTTTCCTCCGGTACTTTAAACAAAGTGAGAATATCTTTTTTAGTTGCTTCACTAACCGCCAGGATGGCGTCCGCATTGTCGATCATTTGTTCGTAGATTTTTCTTTTTTTAACACGAAACTGTTTTCGAGCAATGGCATCGTTATCCGTGAGCAGTACAAAAAGATCATGGATTGTAATCACACGCTTGATTCGCGGCCATTTGACAATTGTCGAATCAGGAATGTGAATCAAATCCACTTTTTTTATTAAAGGCCATACGGATTTATAATAAATATGGGAGCTCAAAGCCGGATTGAGAGATAAGTCCCTGTTTTTCCAGCGGCTCAATTTATAATAAAGCCTCAATTCATCACTGGCATCGAGAGACTGAAGCAGCGCACCGATCAATTCCTTGACGTATCTGATTATCCCCGATGGGTTTGAATTAATGAGACTGCTGGACTCAATGCCGATATTCATCAATATTTTTCCTGAAATTGTCTGCTCGATAACATTGAAGTGCGTTCCAGACCTTTCCACGTTCAAGAGGCTAACGTGCAGCCTTCAGGTTCCTGAACCTATTGTTGTTGATTCATTATGTTCAATCGCCAGCAAAGCGGCAACCAAGACAATATAGAAGCCAATGAAGACATTTCTGCTGAAGATTGTTTCCGTAAGTCCGAAGTGCATGAACGCGACGATTAGAATAGATAGGGCATACCCAAAACTCCTGGCTGCTGAGCGGGACCGGATCAAGCGGAATGCCGCACATAACGGTGATGCAAAAATACCAAGCAAGGCCAACAAGCCTACCGTACCACATTCAGCCATGGTGATCATATAAGTACTATGGGGCTGACTGTGCTTGCCCGCGATTTCATAAGATTTCCCTTGTGCAACCAACCGGTGCAAAAGAGGTTCATATTGACCGGGGCCAGCGCCGAAGACAGGGTTATCGTAGAATATGTCCAAAGAGGCGCGCCAGCCCGCAAGTCTCGTAGTGGTCGAAGTGTACTCCTGATTTCCCTTTGAATAGGCGACTATTTCAGAAATACCGGCATTCACTCTGTTTTCAATATTTGTAATTGGATGATGGTACGCCGCCAGCCCGAGCAGGCAGCAACCTGTTAGCAGTATATACCGTACTCGTGGCGTTAGAAAGGCTGCAAAATAGAAATAGACTATAAGCGATAGCATCGGAATTGCGATCCACGCGCCGCGAGTCCCCGAATATATACAGGCTATGATTCCGGAAAAAAATGCCGCGGTGGGAATAAGGAGGTAAAATGAATTTTTTCCGGAAAACCAGCTTACACTCGGAATACACATAAAAGCAAAGGTAAGCGCCAGGTCCCCGAAAGCGATGGCATGGTAAGATCCGCTGACCCGAACTTCCGTTGAAGATCCTGTCCATAAGGCTATGGCGTACACACCCGAAAAGAAGGCTCCAGCCAAAAGACCTGTCCAAAGAAACTTTGGAGAAACGCGGCAATACCGAAAAATCGAATAGATAGGAAGAAACAACAGCCAGCGCCCCTCGTGATCAAGTTTCGGCCTGAAATCCGGAATATCACCAATGAACCAGTTGATGATAAATGATAAAAAGTGTACAGCGAAATACGCTACAAAACTCCATGCGACCCATTTTTCAGACTTTGTCAAATAAAACCGGGCCCTTGAAAACAGAATAACGGAAAGCCCCATAGTTGCAAGAAGAACCAAAATAGTGCTGCACGCATGGGTAATCAGATTTGAAGCTATCGGAAATATGACAAGCAACACACTAACGACAGTGCGTAAATTATCAATTTTTATTTTCGTGCGTTCCTTATAATCCATCGGTCCGGCCTTATTCCATCTGCTTGACATAGAGAGAAATTTTTCGCCAATGGATTTTTTGACGGCGCCTCTTGCATTACAATCGCTTGATTTGTATATCATACGTGTAATGCTAAATAAACACCCATAAAGACATTGCGCGCCGCAAAAATTCTGAAAAGCGCCTTAGTCTTTGCACTGACAATCCGGTAGATATGTCTTCGAAACCGAGCCTGTGACTTTTTGCTTAACAAAGGAAATCTAAACATGACTAACCACATGACAGACCGTATAAATACTTTCTTCAACGACAGAAAAATCCGCAAGACGCTTTTGAAAATCCGCCTCCCTCTGGGCATTGTTCTTCTGATCATAGTTGCGCTCCAACTTAAACCCGGTTGGTTTTTACCCGGGCTGCTCGTATCGATGATCGGGGAAATAGTTCAAGTGTGGTGCTTTTCAACGATCAAAACGAAGAAAAAACTGACCGTGACCGGACCCTATATGATTGTTCGCAACCCAATGTATCTCGGCCGTTTTTTTCAATTGTTCGGAATTATAATGATGACCGGCAATCCATGGCTCATGCTCATCTTTATGGCCGTTTATTATTTTTACATGATCAACAGGGTCAGGCGGGAAGAAGTGGTACTGATCGATCTTTTCGGTAAGGATTACGAAGCCTATTGTAGAGATGTCAATCGCTATATCCCTGGATTGAAGCGATTCGACGCAAAGCATTTGGGATCGTTCGACAAGGAAAGTTTTCGGCAGAACCACGCGCTGATCAACATTATAGCGACCCTTCTATGCTATGTTGTTTTATATGCTGTCACATTCCATTGAAAATCGAATCCACTTGTGGCCCCACATACCTGTTAGCAGCTGGGTCAGCGGCTTGCCGTCACGCCCGGCGGTTTTTCCTGGTGCCGAGAGGATAGCCTCTTAAAAACCATAAGAACCGTTTGCGGTTGATTGCTTCCAGGCGGGACTTGCGGGTTCTGCCGAGCGTCTGAGGCGAATTTTTGTCCCATAATTTATAAACTCCCGACAAGTCAATTTCTTTAAGCAGATTATGCAGAAAACCGGGGGCTTTTTTTAAGTGCATACTGGACTGGAAATCGAGTATGGCCGGGCTACCGTCTTCGCCCATCAAAATATTTCTTTGATTCCTGATATCCAAGTGAACCAGGTTCTTTCGATGGATGGCTATCACTAACTGCTCCAAGCGGGGAAAAAAATGGCTCCCAATCCGTTCAGCCGGCACTTCCCGTAAAACAGACCCCGGAATAAAATGATAGCATAATGCATAATGATCGAGCAAAAAGGGCGCTGAAGGTACACCTGGGATTCCGCGCAGCGTAAACAGTGCCCGATACTCGCGTGCAACCATGAGTCGTCCCCATGTTTTTCGAATAATGGGATGACAGGGCATGTAATCTTTTATCACCCACGTTGCCCCGGAATGCCGAACGATGTAAATATCGGCATTTCCCCATCTGCCCCGCTCCAAAACATCATAGCCACAATCAACCAATGTCTCTCTGGTAAATGGCCTTTTCATATATCGGCTCTCCGAATTATTGCAAATAACTGTTACTGCAGATCTCCGGACAAAACACGCAGCACATCTTCAGGTCGGATCACTGTCATGCATTCAGGGCTCTCGCAATTTTTCCGGTTGCAGGGTGCGCAATCGACCTTGCCGCGGATGACTTTGCCCTGAAAAGGCCCGGTACGCCGATGGTCGGATGGCCCGAACAAGGCGACTACCTTTTTCCCCATGGCCACCGCCAAATGCATTGGTCCGGTATCACAAGTCACGACCGCCTTGGCGGCGCTTAAAATGGAGATAAGTTCTGGCAGTGTCGTACGGCCGACCCAATCGAGAACAGCTTCTTTGGCTCTTGCTTTAATGGTCTCGGCCATGAGTAGATCCTCCTGTCCTCCGGTCAAGACACAAGGCATATGATGTTGCGCGTAAACTGCGCGTGCCAAAGCGGCAAATCCTTCGGATGACCACCGGTTGGAACGTTTGGTGGCTCCAATGTTCAAAACAATGAACGAGTGGGGCAGTTCAGGTATCGACGGTTCCGTCGCTCGGATGCGCCACTCGACGGCCATGACGGAAGCACCTAAATGAGTCGCGAATTCCAAGTATTGATGTACCATGTGAGATTGTGGGTCGGCAGATGGGATCCTCTCGAACGGAAACAACCAGGTCATTTCCTTACATCGCAGTTTGTCAAAACCGATTTTGCGGCTGCCACGCGCAATGCAGCACAGTAGGCCGGATTTGATAATTCTTTGCAGATCCAAAATAATATCGAACCGTTGGGACCTGAGCGCGGCTAAAGTGCGCATAATGGATGAACGGCCTTTGCCATGATCGAACAGAATCGCATGATCGACATGATCGTGCGCGGCGATGATCGGGTAGCTCAAGGGGGCTACCAGCCAGTGGATGCGTGCTTGAAAGGTCCTTTTAAGAGAGATGGCGAGCGGAAGTGTGTTGATGACATCTCCAAGGGCACCCAATTTGACAATCAGAATATCCATTCAGTGCCTGACCTTCCGGTTGCCAGCGTTCGGCGCTGAGTGAATTCGATTCAAGTGTTCCGCTATAAACGATCGCCAACGCGGATATTCAGTGCCAAAGTCGATTTCAATACCAACGACAATCAGGTCCATCGGCAAGGGTATCGAGGGCAAACGAACAAAATCTTTATCCGTCGTCACCAATGTTGTGCATCCGGCCAAGCGAGCGGTCTGGATCACAGTTTTGATGTCGCCTTCACAGAAAGCGTGATGATCGGAAAAGTCAACGGTCCGCTTCACGGTCGCCCCCAGGGCCCCCAGTGTCCGCCAAAAATGATCGTTATGGGCTATACCGGCAAAAGCCACAACAGAGCGGCCCCTTAGCGGTGTGAAGGAACGATCCGGCACGTGGTGCAATAAAGTACTATCCAGTGTGTGACCTGCCGGGACAAGGCAACGCAGTACCGGCACATGACGGGTGTGGAAAACCGGCCTTGAACCGATTGTTTTTACATCATCTTTGCAGGGCCTTGACTGGCTGCGCGTGAATAGGACGGCATCGGCCCGCTGCAAGGCTGAACTCGGCTCACGCAGGGGGCCTCGGGGCAGTAAATAACCATTTCCGATAGGTGCTTCGGCATCCATTAAGAGCAGGTTCAGGTCACGCGCCAGTCGTTGATGCTGGAACGCGTCGTCGAGCAGAATCACGTCAGGCGCAAAAAGACGCAAACCTGCGCACGCTGCTCTATAGCGATCTTTTCCGACCAAAATGGGCACATTCCGGAGCAGTCTTGCCATTAAATGGGGTTCGTCACCGGACACGGTCGCATCACACAAGACAGAATGCCCATCACTGACAACAGTACCGGTACTAGAGGCGGCGCCCTTGTACCCACGACTTACGATCATCACCGTCCGGTCAAGCGTTCGAAGCAGTTGCGCAAGATGGATCGTCATAGGCGTTTTGCCAGTGCCGCCGGCAGTCAGGTTTCCGACCGAAATGACCGGCCGGTCCAACCGGACTACAGATAAAGATCCTTTCGCATAAAGGGATCCGCGAAGCCTGACGCCGATGCAATACACCAAAGAGCCACCAAACATCAAGGTTGCCAAGGAAAAAAATGGAAACCGATCCCGACTGGCCATGATGGCAGCGATTCTATTCTCCAGCACACATTTACAAGACCGTAAGGTCATAAGATTTTTAGCCCGTTAATTTTTTACCGGTACTCGGCCGAAAACAGTCGATACCATTGGATTGGACCTCTTGACAATGACAATTCTTTGTTCACCAAGGACATCAGATATCACAGAGACACGCACTATACGGAGCAAGGAAGTTGGATATTACGCTAATCTGCATTGATAAGAAGATAACCAGCCAGTGACATGGAGAAAACATTGACACACCAGGCCGCGATGATCGGCGGCAGCATACCAGCGTAGCCCAGCGACAGACAGAAACTGAAGGAAATCCAATATAGAAACACGATGCCCAGGCCGTATGTCACGCTGCCGGCCAAGCCCTCCTTGATCTTGCCGCGGGCAGCCAAGCCTGCGCCGATAAAGGTCATAATCAGGGAAACCAAGGGGAAGGCAATCTTGGCGTGCAGGTCCACCCGGTAATGGGTCGCATCATAGCCTTCGGCTTCCACTTTGGTCACATATCGGTGCAACTGCATGAAACTCATTTCTTCAGGCTTTGGGGCTGCTTGGGCCAGATCTTCCGGAGCATATCCCAACTGCACATCCAATTCATCGAAAACCTGCACCGCGAAGGCGTCGGTGCCATCCCGACGTTGCTGCCGAATGCCGTCGCGTAGCAGCCAGCTATCGTTCTGGAAGGTGCCCGTGCGGGCATCGATGCGCTCAACAAGATTGAAATCGTCATCGAAGCGGTGCACCGTCATCCCCTTGACTTCCTGGGTTTGCGGCTCGAAAAACTTCAAATTCAAGATGGAATTTTCACTTTTGATCCAGATATCGTTTTGACGTGCGGAGGTGGAATTGCGCTTCTTGACATCCTGATACCAAATTTGATTGGCCCGGTTGACCGTCATCGGTGCCACGATCTCGGCCATCAAAATCGAGAAAAGCAGCGCGGCAATGCCGAAACGCACAATCGGCCCGACCAGGGATGCCAGGCTTATGCCACTGCTGCGCAGCGCAAGAAGCTCGTTGTTTTTGGCCATTAGACCAAAGGTGATCATCACGGCCAATAGGCTCGCAACGGGTGTGATCTGTACCAGAATCAATGGGAGTCTGAAGGCCAAATGAACACCGGCCATTATCAATGGTACGCCGGCATCGATGAAGTTATCGACTTTTTCAATGAAATCGACGGTCAGATAGATGCCGACGACGACGGTGAGAATAATGCCGAAGTATTTGGCGATCTCTTGGGTTATGTAACGTGCCAGTATGGTCATGCGCGATTCGGCGGCTCCCTTACTGATTCAGTTTCTACGGACGTTCAGCTGCAGCCGCCTGATCCATTGCGGGATTTGTGGCAGCGCAAGCGGTTTCTCTTTGGCGGCGCGCATCAACATGTATGCGCCCATGACCAAAAGGATCGCGTTTGGCAGCCACATTCCGAGCCAGGGGGGATAAAATCCCGATTCCCCCAGAACCCATCCGACGGTCAACAATATGTAGTACAACAGAAAAAAACCAAGCCCAAGACCGATGCCGTAGGCACGTTGCGCGGAGCGCGCCTGGATTCCAAGCGGCATGGCCAGCAGGGCCATGACCAGGCAGGCCGCGGGCATCGAAAATTTTTTGTGCCATTCTTTGAGAGCCTTGTAATAGCGGTCGCCTTTCTGAGTGGATTGAACCGTCTGGTAAAGTTTTGCAAGGCTCATTTCACGGACATGTTCTTCACCGCTATTGATGGCTTCCAGGCTGCGGCTCATATCCAGCCGCACATCATAGGTTACAAAATGCAGCGTATTGACCCGTCGTTCGCGCAAATCGGTTTCGTGAAGCGCCCCATCGAACAGGCGCAGGTTGACCACCGCGTTGTCCGCGTCAAACGAAAGTTGGCCGCGCGGGGCAATCACCGTAATGCTCGTCTTGTCGGATCGATGATCCTCGATGAAGACATCCGAAAGGACTTTCGTGTTGCTGTCGATTTGATGGACATACAAAACCATGTCCTTGAAAGCATCGATGAACTGTCTGGGCTTCAACCCGACATCCAGGTGCGCGCTGGCGACACGTTGCAATAACAGTTTGGATTCTTTACGCCCCTGAGGTTGAGCGAAAATGGCCATATACGCGGTCAGCAATGCACCGATCAGCCCGAAAACGATCACCGGTGGCAACAACCGGTAAAGATGAACCCCCGCCGCTTTCAATGCCACGATCTCCATGTCGGCCGACATTCGTAAAAAGGTGAGCAATACGGCAATCATCACCGACATGGGAATGGTAAACTGCAGGAAAAAAGGCATCGAATACAGTATGAAAAGCACCACCGTTGCAATCCCGATCTGAAAATTAACGACATAGTCGGTGATGACGTGCAACTGACTCATAACGAATATGAACGAGAAGAAGATCAGACTTATGCCGAAGGGCGGCCATAACTCTTTAAAAATGTAGCGTCGAAGGATCATATCCATCCTGCCTGATCTTTATTAAAAGAGCGCATCCTATTGGGCCGATTGGGGAATGTCAAATATCAAATGATAGATTCCCATTGAACCGCGCTGTTACGCGCCAGCATCTCCCTGAATGCCAATCAGGCCTTGACACTCCAGGCCAAATGGGTTAGCAAACTCGCTTGATTAACGAGATGAGAACGTTCCAGATTTCTCAGGGCAACGGGTGCGATGTCCGGATGGATATCGATCAACCCGTTTTCTGCATATAGAGGCACCTCAATGGAAAATGAAAAACCGGCTGACTTGCTCGCCCAAAGAAAAGAAAAAATCGAAGTTTTGCGAAGCGAAGGAATCAATCCTTTCCCCAGCGGGTTTTCCGTACCGCATACTGTCGCCTTCGTCCAGAATGAGATTGAAACCTTGCCGGCCGAGGACCTTCCAGCCCGCGTCTATTGCGTGGCCGGTCGCATGATGGCCATCAACAGTTTCGGAAAATCGGCATTCGTCCGTTTTCGCGATCGCAGCGGACAGATGCAGGCCTATATCCGTAAAGACAAGGTCGGTGAAGCGGACTACGCACTTTTCAAGCGGTTGGACATGGGTGACATTGTCGGTCTGACCGGCAGTGTTTTCCAGACCAAGACCGGCGAATGGACCTTGCTGGCCGAAAAAGTAGTGCTTTTGTGCAAGGCCGTGCGCCCCTTGCCGGAAAAATTCCATGGCCTCAAAGACCCTGAAAAAAGATACCGGCAACGGTACGTGGACCTTATCATGAATGGCGACGTGCGCCGCATTTTCATTGCGCGCAGCCGTATCATTCAGGCCATTCGCCAGTTCTTTCTCCAGCAGGAGTATCTGGAGGTGGAAACACCGATGATGCAACCTGTCGCAGGCGGCGCCGAAGCCACCCCTTTTGTCACGCATCACAATGCCCTGGACATGGATCTTTATTTGCGGATTGCCCCGGAACTCTATCTTAAACGCCTGGTGGTGGGGGGCTTTGAACGCGTTTTTGAGATCAATCGCAGTTTCCGCAACGAGGGTGTGTCCACCCAGCACAACCCCGAGTTTACCATGATCGAATTTTATCAGGCGTATGCAACCTATCAGGATCTGATGGGCCTGTCTGAAGCGCTTTTCGCCTTTGTTGCCGAGCAGGTGCTGGGCACGACCACCATTACCTATCAAGGCGCGACAATTCAGCTGCAGGGCCCTTGGTGTCGGATGACCCTGGTTGAGTCCCTGGAAAAGATTGGCGGCGTCAATCCCGAACTGTTGTCCGACCGACAAGGTTTGATCGATTTTGCCGCTACCCGGGGTGTGCCCCTGACCAAAACCGGTTCCATAGGAAAGATCATTACCAAACTCTTCGATGCACTCGTGGAACCCCATCTGATCCAGCCGACGTTCATCACAGGCTATCCTGTGGAAGTATCGCCTCTGTCGCGCCGCAGCGAAGCGGACCCGAGCATTACTGAACGTTTCGAGCTCTTCATTGCCGGATTCGAAATTGCCAATGGCTTTTCCGAGCTCAACGATCCCGAGGACCAGCGCGGTCGCTTTGAACAACAGGTACGCGACCGGCAGGATGGCAACGAAGAGGCGCATCAGATGGATGAAGACTATATCGAAGCGCTGGAATACGGCATGCCACCGACCGCCGGCGAGGGCATCGGCATCGATCGTTTGACCATGCTGTTGACTGATGCAGCATCCATCCGGGAAGTCATTCTTTTTCCCCACATGAAACCCAAAAGCCAATAAGAGATCGTCAGGCTGACTTGGGAATTTTCAGCATGCGCACTGCACCGGCATGCCGATCGAGGGGCCCATGAGATTCGAACTGTTCATTAGCCGCCGCTACTTCAAATCCAAGCCCAAACGAACCATTCTCTCCATGATCACCCTTCTTTCCATTATCGGGGTTGCCATCGGAGTAACCGCATTGATCGTGGTGATTGGTGTGATGTCAGGTTTTGAGTCGGACCTCAAGTCGCGTATTATGGGAATTGAAGCCCACTTGATCATCGATCGCGATGAACGCCCTCTGGACGATTACGGCAAAATCGTGGCACTGGCCGAACAAACACCTGGGGTGCAGTCGGCTTGGCCGGTTGAGGAGCTTCAGGTCATGCTGCGCTCCGATGCACGTGTCTCGGGCGCTTTGATCAAGGGCGTCGATCCCGCCGCCGCCGCCAAGGGCCTGCAGCTGCAGTCACTGAACAAACTTCTGCCCGCAGCCGATGCGCCATCTGACCCGGCCTCAGCCCAACTGCCCCCCATGATTATGGGCCGGGATTTGGCGCGCAATCTTGGACTGGTTCAAGGTGACACTGTCTATGTGGTCTCGCCCAAGGGAAGTCTGGCACCGGTCGGCTTCGTCCCTTACATGAAGCGTTTCGTGGTTGTGGATTTTTTTCAGACCGGCATGTATGAATATGATGGCAGTTTGGCGTTTCTCCGCCTTGAAGATGCCCAGGCACTCTCGCATGCCAGGGGAACCGCCAGTGCCGTTGAAATACGCGTCAGGCGGATTTTTGACACAGCCGTCATGGGACGCCGGATCGTGGCACAATTGGGTGAAACTTACCGTTTTCGGGATTGGATGCAGTTGAACAAGAACCTTTTTTCGGCGCTCAAACTCGAAAAAGCCGCCATGTTTATCACTCTGACGCTCATTACGCTGGTTGCCACATTCAGTATCACCAGTTCTCTGGTCATGCTCGTACTGGAAAAAATAAAAGCGATTGCCATCCTGCGTACAATGGGTGCAACCGCCAAGAGCATCAAATGGATTTTTGTGATGCAAGGCCTGTTGATCGGAATGATCGGAACCGGTACAGGTGTCATTCTGGGGACCGGACTATGCTATCTTCAGCGTGCCTACAAGTTGATCCGCCTGCCCGGAGATGTGTATTACATTACTGCGCTGCCGATCGACCTGAAACTTACGGATGTTGCGATTGTAGCCGTGTCCGCGCTGCTCATCTGCTTTTTGGCCACCTTATATCCGGCCCAGCAGGCCTCGCGCTTCGATCCGGTGGAGGTAATTCGTTATGGTTGACCATGCGTCCGATGAACTGTTGCGGGCTGGCGGGGTGGGGAAAAGTTTCCAAAGCAGCAAAGCCCGTCTGTGGGTTCTCAAGGACCTTGATCTGACACTGCGCCGGCAGGAAACATTGGCCGTGGTGGGCGCCTCAGGCATCGGGAAATCAACATTATTGCATATTTTGGGCACCTTGGATCGCCCCGACATGGGCCAGCTCTATTTTCGGAACGAAAATGTTTTCAAATACAACGAGGTGCGACTGGCCCGATTCCGAAATCAGACAATGGGTTTCGTCTTTCAGTTTCACCACTTGCTTCCCGAATTTTCCGCCCTGGAAAACACCCTCATGCCGGCCCTGATCCAAGGCATGGAAAAGAGCCAGGCTGCCGGGATAGCGATGAGCGTTCTGGATCGGGTCGGGTTATCCCAAAGAGTCCATCATAAGGCCACGGACCTTTCGGGCGGTGAGCAACAACGGGTTGCACTGGCCAGGGCACTGGTGCTCAAGCCTCTCATTTTGCTGGCGGATGAACCCACTGGAAACCTCGACAAAAGAAACAGTGAACAGATTCACAATTTATTGCTTGAACTTAATCGGGAACTGGGGATGGCCATGGTTGTGGTGACGCATAATATGGAATTGGCCGCATTGATGGAACGTCAGGCCACCATCGTCGACGGACGACTCGAATACCTCCAATAAATGGCTTACTGCGAACGACAAAAGGACAGGCGATTCAATGCGCAAACGATTGAAGCTTACGGGGTATTCGGGAATCTGGTTGTCTTTGTTGATTTATACCGTATCGGTCTTCGGCATGGCCGGCACCGCAATGGCAGCGCCCAATAATTCCGTAAAAGTAGTGGTGCTGCCATTCAAGATCAACGCACAAACCGATTTGACTTACCTGCGTGACCAAATCGCTGTGGTGCTGTCCAACCGCCTTAAAAATGAAGGTGCCGAGGCCGTGGTCCTTAAAGACATGGTTCTTGATGACAGGACCACACAATCCCCTGCGGCGAGTCTCGATGCCCTTGGGCAGCTTGGCCGGCAGCATGATGCGGATCATGTCATATGGGGAACCTTTACGCTGATCGGTGACAATTTCAGCTTGGATGTGGAAATGCTGTCGACCGCCCAGCAGGATACGCCGCAGCGTTTTTTCGCCGAGGGTGCAAATCTCGAAAATCTCATCACCGTGACCAATGATCTGGCCGATCGGATCGGGCTCACATTGTTTGATCGTCAACGCGTAAGCAACATCCTTGTCCAAGGCAACCAACGCATTGAGACAGATGCCATTTTGCGGGTGATAAAAACCCGGGAGGGCGCCATTTTCAGGCCCGAGGCACTGTCCCAAGATCTGCGCGCAATCTATGAAATGGGGTATTTCGACGATGTACGCGTAGAAAGCCAGAGCGTTCCCGAAGGGCGCCGCGTTATATTTCACGTCAAAGAGAAGCCGACGATTCGCAGGATCAACATCAAAGGCAACTCGTACATTGAGGAAGAGGATATTCGCAACGACCTGACTATAAGCACCGGCGCGATTTTGAACATTTTTAAAATACGTAGCAATATAGACCAGATAGAGGCCTTGTACAAAGGAAAGAATTACCATCAGGTCAGTGTCGATTACAAAATCGAACCATTGGCAAACAATCAGGCCGACCTGACTTTCGAGATCGAGGAAGGGTCCAAATTGTATGTGACCGAAATACGTTTCGAAGGCAACCGATCCTTTCCCGACAAAGAGCTGAAAAAAACGATTCAATTATCCGAGAAAGGCTTCTTCTATTGGCTGACTTCCTCGGGCGATCTGGACCGGGCGGCCCTGGAGCAGGATGTGGCCCGCCTGAACGCTTTTTACAGCAACAAAGGCTATATCAACGCCAGAGTGGGCGAGCCCCAAATCGATGTTATGGAGACCGGCATCCATGTCACCTTCAAAATAGAAGAAGGCGCACAGTTCAAAGTCGGTCGCGTGGATCTCGTCGGAGACCTTATCCTGCCCAAGGAAGAGTTGCTCAGCCAGCTGACCATCGACAAGGAAACCTACTTTAATCGTGAAAAAATTCGCGGAGATATCCTGACGCTAACCGATCTGTACGCAGACAGGGGCTATGCCTATGCAGACATCTCTCCGCGCATCGATCAGAATCCCGAAAATGGGACTGTCGATATCACCTTCCACGCTCAAAAAGGCGAACAGGTCTATTTTGAAAAAATAGTGATCAGCGGCAATACCCGCACGCGCGATAAGGTCATTCGACGCGAGCTTCACGTTCAGGAGCAAGGTCTTTTCAGCAGCAAGGGGCTCAAACGCAGTGTACGCAACCTTTATCGATTGGATTATTTCGAAGATATCAAGGTGGATACCATTAAGGGCAGCGCGGAAGACAAGATGGTACTCAAACTGGATGTCACTGAAAAACCTACTGGCACCTTCAGTTTCGGAGCCGGGTACAGTTCGGAAGAGGACGTCTTTTTTACGGGCGCCATATCACAGCGCAACCTTTTTGGACGTGGCCAGACCCTTGATTTTTCCGGACAGATCGGCAGCCGCACCAGCCGCTTTGTCATGAGCTTCACGGAACCGCACTTGTTCGATACGCTTTTCAGCGGCACCGTAAGCGCGTACAATCAGGAAAGAGATTATGATGACAACTATTACGAGCGCGACAGCAAGGGCGGTGGCCTTCAGATCGGATATCGCCTGGCGGATTTCACGTACCTGCGCCTCGGCTACAATCTGGATGTCAGCGACATCAAACCGTATGTCGGTTATGAGCACCTGGTTCCGGACAACATTACCGAATTGATCGGGACCAATATTACCAGCAGTGTCAATACGAGCCTCACGTACGATTCGCGTGACCGCGCGTTTAATACCACGGAAGGGTCGAAACACAGTCTGTATATGGAATATGCCGGACTGGGCGGGGATGTCGGCTTCAACAAGGTGATTGGTCAGACCATGTGGTTCTTACCCATTTATAAATCCCTGATCGGCTTTGCAAATGCCAAAATCGGTTTTGTCCGGGAAAATAGCGGAGATAAAATACTACCCGATTATGAAAAATTTTATCTGGGCGGCATCAACTCACTGCGTGGTTTCGGTTACCATGGTGTGGCCTTGACGGAAGTGAATCAAGAAGGCAACCTGACCGAAGTCGGCGGCGAAAACATGATCCAATTCAATCTGGAACTTCTTTTCCCACTGATAAAAGAAGCCGGCGTCAACGGGGTTGTTTTTTATGACACGGGCAACGTATACAGAAGCGGAATCGATCTGACCGACATGCGGCGCAGCGCGGGCCTGGGGATTCGCTGGTTGTCGCCGATCGCACCGATCCGGATAGAATATGGATTCATTCTCGACCGCAGGGAGGGCGAATCTCGCGGCAATTGGGAATTTACCCTTGGCAGTTCTTTTTAAATAAAGCTTGCAATGTGCTTCTTTTTAGTCAAAAACCCCGGCTCAAATGGGGCCAGGCACCAATGCCTTGCCTAAGACCTTCAGGAGGTGAAATGCCATATCGTAAAACACTCGCAATGACAGTTACGGCCCTTGTTCTTTTGACCATCGCAGTCCCCATGGGTTACTGCGCGGAGGTCGTCAAGCTTGGAACAGTCAATTTCCAAAGAATATTCGAAAATTCCACTGCTGGCAAAGCTGTCAAAGAACAGATCAACAGCGAAGGCCGGCGCATGGAACAGGATCTTAAACAAAATGGCGAACAGATCAAGGCGCTGGAAAAGCGACTTGAACAAGATGCGGGGATCATGAGCAAGCAGGCCCGCGAAGAACAGCGATGGGAATTGGAGCGCAAAATTTCAGATGTCCAAGCGCTCAAAAAAAAGTATGATCGCAGCATCCAGGAACTGCAGGTTCAACTCGTCAATGAAGTGCGCCAGGGCGTGTTGGCGGTCATCCAGGAATACGGTAAAAAAGAAGGTTATTTAATGATCGTAGAGGATATCAGTGTGGTCTATACGCCTGAAAACCTGGACGTCACGGATGAAATTGTGAAGCGATATAACGCGAACTATGCCAAACAGGGCAAAAAAAATCAGGGTCCCAAGCAATAAGCGTTGCTTCCGTGTGTTTTTTTGAAAGCGTAGCGCTCATCAAGGAAGAAAAATGTCAATCAGCTTAGCACACATCGCACAGTGGGTGAACGGTCAGATAATTGGCGACCCGGATTGCCTCATCGAAGGTGCCGGCCCCATCTCGTCCGCCACGGAACGTCAGATTACCTTTGCCGAAAAGGGCCCTGGTTTGAAACGCGTTGGATCATGCCGGGCGGCCGCGGTGATTGTTCCCCGGACCTATACCGATCCTGCGCTCAAAAACGGGATCCAGGTTGAAAATCCACGTTTGGCATTTGCCGTCGTGCTGGAAAAACTCTATCCGGCCAGAAGGCCGTCACCCGGTATTCACCCCTCGGCCGTTCTTGGAGAAGGATGCCAACTGGGCAAAAACACCTCTGTCGGCGCAGGTGCCGTTCTGGGAGATCGTGTCGTCTTGGGGGATAATGTGATACTGCATCCTCTGGTGGTGATCGGCGACGACGTGGTCATCGGCAATGATACCAACATTTATCCGCACGTATCCGTCCTGGAGCGTTGCATTGTCGGAAAACGTGTGATCATTCACGCCGGCACCGTGATCGGCAGCGACGGTTATGGGTTCGTGCAAGATGCCGGACGTCACCATAAAATTCCGCAGATCGGCATCGTCCAGATCGATGACGATGTCGAAATCGGGGCCAACAACACCATTGACCGCGCCAGTTTTGACCGAACCTGGGTACAATCGGGCGTAAAAACGGACAATCAGGTGCATATCGCGCATAACGTGGTGGTCGGAGAGCATACCCTGCTCGTCGCTCAGGTGGGGATCGCCGGCAGCACAACCATTGGCCACCATGCGATTTTAGCCGGTCAAGCTGGTATCAGCGGGCATATCAGCATCGGAAACGGTGCTGTTGTGGGTCCCCAAACCGGTGTGGGCAAGTCGGTGCCTGACAAGCAGGTGGTTTCCAGCGGCCTTGTAGCCATGCCGCACCTCACTTGGTTGCGGCTCCAGCAAGTCATTCCCAACCTGCCCGATCTCTTCAAACAAGTCCGTTATTTGGAAAACCGGTTGGCGCAACTTGAAAAAGTATCCCAGCCGGCAAAAAATCCTGACGATAAAGCGTAGGCCGCGACGCAATAAGGGACAAAGAAATCCTCAGAAGGAGCCTTGCAATGGATTATCCTATGGATATTCGAACGATTATGAAGCATCTCCCTCACCGTTATCCGTTTCTGCTAGTCGATCGCATTTTGGAATGCATCCCTGACCGCAAGGTCATTGGACTAAAAAATGTGACGATCAACGAACCCTTTTTCCAGGGACATTTTCCCGGAGCACCGATTATGCCCGGCGTACTGATTATAGAGGCAATGGCGCAAGCAGGCGGCATTCTCGCCATTTCATCCATTCCGGAACTCAACGAGGGGACCTTGATGTATTTCATGGGACTGGACCAGGTCCGGTTTCGAAAACAGGTTGTTCCCGGTGATCAATTGATTCTGGAACTGGAAATTATTAAAAAACGGGCCAAAGTCATCAAGATGGCCGGTCTGGCCAAAGTCGACGGCCAGGTTGCCGCCGAGGCCCAACTCTTGGCTACTTTTGAAGGGTAAACGAACGATGATTCATCCAACCGCTATTGTAAGCAACAATGCTCAAATTGCCCCTGATGCCACCATTGGACCCTATACCATTATTGGCGACAACGTCATCATCGGCGCGGGGACTCAAATCATGCCGCATGTGGTCATCGACCCCTATGTGGAGATTGGTGCCAACTGCCGTATCTTTCAATATGCCGCGATCGGTGCCGAGCCCCAAGCCGTCAAATTCAAAGATGAAGAAACCTGGGTCAAAATCGGTAACGGATGCACCATCCGTGAATTTGTGACCATCCATCGCGGCACGGAGTCGGGTGGAAAGCTGACCCAGATCGGCGACAACTGCCTTTTGATGGCCTACACCCATATTGCTCATGACTGCAGAGTGGGACGCAATGTGGTCATGTCCAACAATGCGACCCTGGCCGGCCATATCATCATCGGAGACCATGCCAGCATCGGTGGCTTGGTGGCGATTCACCAGTTCGTGCGCGTGGGCGAATATGCCTTTGTGGGGGGCAAATCGGCCGTGGTCAAAGATATTCCGCCCTATGTTCTGGCCGCCGGCGACCGCGCCACCCTGCATGGCTTGAACCAGGTCGGCTTGAAAAGGCACGGCTTCACCACTTCGGCCGTTTTTCAGCTAAAGAAGGCGTACAGGATTATTTTTCGAATCGGACTAACCCTCAACGAGGCCATCGAACGCGTCGCCGCGGAAGTGGAGCCCATTCCGGAAGTCAAGCATTTCATCGATTTCATTAAATCTTCTGAACGCGGAATCACACGCTGATGGTGAAGCAATGGTTCAGAAAATAGGCCAGAAAATAGGATTGATCGCCGGAAACGGCCAATTCCCATTGTTGTTTGCCCAAGCAGCACTTAGCAAAGGGTGGCAAGTCGCCGCAGTCGCCTATCAAGGTGAAGCGGATCCCGCTTTGGCGCAGCACGTCGATGCGCTGGAATGGATCTACCTGGGGCAGATCAATCGCATTATCAAATTTTTCCGCAAACACGGTATCACGCAGGCGGTCATGATCGGTGGCGTAGCCAAAGGGGCTCGTATGTTTACCAATGTACGGCCGGATATCAAAGCCATCGGCCTGCTGGCTCGCATGCGCCATACCCATGACGATGCCATTTTAAGAGCGTTCGCTGACCTGCTTGAAAAAGAAGGTATCCGCATTGAATCTTCCACATTCCTGCTGCCCGAACTGCTGGCTCCCGCAGGGGTGTGGACAACGCGCAAACCATCTCGTTCTGAACGTGAAGACATGCGCGTCGGATGGAAAATAGCCAAAGAAATCGGTCGATTGGATATCGGTCAGTGCGTTGTCGTCGCTGGTGGCAGCGTCATGGCCGTTGAAGCGATCGAGGGGACGGATGCCGCCATTGCACGCGGCGGCGCGCTGTGTACCGGCCAAGCCGTCGTTATCAAAGTGTGCAAACCTAATCAGGATACCCGCTTTGACATCCCGGCGCTGGGTTTAGGGACTATCGAGGCCATGCAGCAGGCCAATATCAAGGCCCTGGCGATTGAAGCAGGCAAAACAGTTGTATTCGACCGGCAAAGCATGATCCAGCATGCCAATGGTTTGGGAATCACCATCGTGGCCCTGGATGAAAATGATATTCTGCACGGGGAAAAGGTTAAATGAACGCTCACTATCAAATCGCTGGAATACTATGAACCAGAATATGAAATCGATCCGAAAATCAGGACAGAAGCTGCGCGTAGGTGTTGTCGGCGTTGGTTATCTGGGTAAGTTCCATGCGGAAAAATATGCGCATCATCCGGATGTGGATCTGGTGGGGGTCGTGGACGCCAACCGTGATCAGGCCGATGCCATTGCTAACAAGTTGGGTATACAACCCTATTATCAGCATCTGGATCTGATGGGTAAAGTAGATGCGGTCAGCATTGCGGTGCCGACTGAAGCCCACTTTGCGGTCAGCCGCGATTTTATCGCCAACCATGTGGATGTGTTAATCGAAAAACCGATCACCTCGACCATTGAGCAAGCCGATGAATTGCTGCGGATGGCCGAAAAGAGCGGTTGTATCATCCAGGTCGGGCACCTTGAACGCTTCAATCCGGCGGTGGTCGCATTGCAGGGGATTGTGCGTCAGCCGCTTTTTATCGAATCACACCGCCTGAGCATGTTCAAGGAGCGCGGTCTGGATGTCAGCGTGGTGCTGGACCTGATGATCCATGATATCGATATCATCTTGAACTTTGTCCGATCCAATATCAAGACCATTCATGCCGCCGGCATCCCGGTGATCACGGCGAATGCAGACATCGCCAACGCTCGCCTGGAGTTTGAAAACGGCTGTATTGCCAATGTCACGGCCAGTCGCATTTCGATGAAAAATGAGCGCAAGATCCGCCTCTTTCAGAAAGAAGCATACATTTCTGTTAACTTTGCCAATCGCGAAATTACCATTGTTCGCCAGGAAGGCCCTCGCAACGAAGGGATCATTCCGGGAATGACCCTCGATCAGCGCACGTTTACCCATGCCGATGCGCTTGATGATGAAATTCAATCTTTTGTGAAAGCGGTGCTTCATCGACAGGTCCCTGAAGTGACCGGACAAATGGGGCGTGATGCACTGAAAATAGCCCTCAGCATCATGGATCAGATTCAGCGCACCAGTGAACGATTGGTACGGTAGCGATGACCTCGATCACGCCTAAATCGATTGTTATGGTTGCCGGTGAAGCATCCGGCGACCTGCACGGCTCCCATTTGATCCATGCCCTGCGTGAGCAGCTTGGGTCCCTTTTTATTTGTGGCATGGGCGGCAAGGCCATGCGTGCGGCCGGTGCCAAGATACTGATCGATGCGGATCAAGTCGCGGTGGTCGGTATCACCGAAGTAATCGCTAAAGCCGCCCAGGTATTCAAAGCCATGACCCAGTTGAAACGTTTGCTGGCGGGCTTGCGGCCGGATCTATTGATTTTGATCGACTTTCCGGATTTTAATCTCCATCTGGCGGCCGTCGCCAAAAAAATGGGCATACCCGTTCTTTACTACATCAGTCCACAGCTATGGGCGTGGCGGTCTGGCCGGGTCAAAAAAATTAAAAAACGGGTCGATCACATGGCTGTGATCCTGCCATTTGAAAAGCCCTTCTATGAATTGCATGATGTGCCCTGCACGTTTGTCGGACACCCCCTGATGGATTCGTGCACCGGACGGGTTCCTGTTCGGTCCGCAGCGCCTCCGAACATCGATGCACCGGTGATCGGGCTGTTGCCCGGGTCACGCGCGTCGGAAGTCAATACCTTGCTGGTCAACATGCTCAAGGCTGCCCAAAACCTGCAAGCCAGGATTCCGTCGGCTCGATTTTTAATATCCTGCGCCCCTTCTATCGATGGCGCAATTATCCACGCCTTGCTGGAGAATCATCCGCTCAACCACGTCGACATCTCACATGAACCGGTCAGCGCGCTTTTTCCGAAATGTGACTTGGCCGTGGTGGCCTCCGGCACCGTGACATTGGAGGCAGCCATCTGCGGAACGCCCGTGATTGTCACCTATGTCGTTTCGCCTTTGAGTTACTGGCTGGGCCGGGCATTGATCAAGGTGGACCATATTGGATTGGTCAATCTCATTGCGCAAAACCGAATTGTTCCGGAGTTGATCCAAAAAGATGCCAACCCCCAAATGATCAGTGATACTGCACTGGCGATGATCTCGGATCCCGAGAAATACGCTGCCGTGTGCACAAATCTTGCCATCGTCAGAGAAAGGCTGGGGCTTGCAGGTGCGTCCGCCAATGTCGCCCGGATCGCGGCTGCGCTGATGAAGTGATGCGATCATGACAAATAAAAAGAAACACAACATTGTAAGCATGCGATCACGGCTCATCGGAGTAGCCGGAAAGGTATTGATCGATGCGCTCTTTGTGGGATCGCGCATAGAAGTGCACGGTCGCAGACCGTTGGAAAGCCTGTTGGCTTCCGGTCGCTACATTATTGCCTCCTGGCATGCGCGCATTGCGCTTATCAGCTATGCCCACAAAGGCTCAGGCGGTGCTGCCCTGGTGAGCAACTCGGCTGACGGCGAAATCATGGCGCAAATACTTCAGCGCCAGGGACAAGCGACCGTTCGCGGTTCGACCACCAGAGGCGGCAGTCGTGCGCTGGTCCAACTGATTAAGGAGATGCGCTACCACCATCGCCCGGGCGGCCTGATACCGGATGGGCCCCAAGGCCCCCCTCAAAAAGTGCAGCCGGGGGTGATTTATCTGGCACAAAAAACCGGTTATCCTATCATTCCTGTTACATACAGTGCGAAACGACGCAAAGTGTTCAACAGCTGGGACCGATTCATCTTGCCCTATCCGGCCACCGCGTGCCTGCTGATATACGGCACCCCCATTTTCGTGCCGGCCGATTTCGACGCGGAACAGATTCAACGCTGCACCCAGGCCCTCGAAGATGAAATGAACCGCATTACCGATGAGGCGGATGCGTATTTCGGCCACCCTATTCTCCTCCCATAAAGAACAAAACCCCGAAGATTTTTTGTATCTCCGGGGTTTTGACTCCATGATCTTTCTTTTTATCTGTTCCACATAGGATGACGCAAACGCAGCATGGCAATGATCGCCAGCAATGCACCGGTGCCGAACAGCAGCAGAATCGCCAGCACACCAGCGATGCGCCCCTGCTGTGAATGACTGGCAGTATCGATGAAACATCCTGCACCGGAAGCCGCACTTCCACTGGATGTCGCGCCCAACTGACTACTATATCCCAACCCTGATGGATCGACAATAATGCCGTTGCGCACACCATCCTGATCGCCGATGCCGCCATCTTCCAGCATCAACGTAACCGACCGGCGGTCGGCGCTGAAAACGGCATTGTCATACACTGTCCAGCCAGCATCCATATCATATTTGTACCATTGTGCACTGGATGGTGCTGGTTGTGCAAAATACACTTTGACTTCCGCAGTGGCATCCTCGTTTTGCAAATATAGTTTAAACCCGATCACGCCGGTCAAATACTCAGGCTGGTTGGCCGCATAGGGAATATAGGCGGCATCCAGGGCCATCATGATACCTACATCCACATTGTTGCTGATCACTTTTAAAGCGACTTGCGGATTAATCGCGTCATCCGTATTGACGCCATACAATCCTGCTTGAAGGACATCGTCTATACCATCCCGATCAAGATCCAAGCCTGCATTCAATTCTTGCCAATCCGGTATGCCATTGAGGTCCAGATCCCTGACATAGGGGTCATCGATTGTATTGAATTGGAATGCATCGGACCAATCGGAAGCGGCATTGCGGCTGTCTAAATATTGTACCCTCCAGAAGTAATTGGTTTCCGGCTCAAGGATCAACTCCGGAACTTGCAGCGTGGTCAGATGCTGCGAGAAGGTTCTTTGATAAACGAGCTCTGAAAAATCAGATGAAAGACTGATTTGATAACAGGTCTGCGCGTGGGCATCGGAATCAGCGTCTTCAAAAGCGCCGGTCATCAAAACAGGTGTCAAATCGACCGCTGTTGCGCCATCGCTTGGATGGCTCAGCGTCGGTTTGGCCGGAGACCTATTGGCGGAGATGTTAGTAGGATCGGTATTGGCTTTGTATTCATCGATATTTGAAATACCATCACCATCCACATCGCCATCCGCATCATCAACAAAGGGATCCAGACCATTGGCTATCTCCCATGCGTCTGGCATGCCGTCGCCATCGCTGTCAGCACCGGCGCCTGCCCCGCTTCCGGTGTCGGTATCGGCGCTGAGAGGCGGCGTATAGTACACTTGGTTGGAATCGCCGCTTTCGGCGCCGCTTTCAACAGCGCGCACAACATAATAATAAGTGACCCCCTGGGTCAGACCATCGATAGTGCACGAGGTTTCGGTGCCTGACCATCTCGGCGCACTATAATTAAACAGCGTTCCGTCCTGACGTTGATATACGCGATATTTCTCAGGAGCAGGGACGTTGTCATCCCACTGTAACGTGACTTGGGCAGCCGCGACGAACACGGGAAAAGCAGCCAATAGAAGCAGTCCTGCCGCGATAAAAATCTTTGTGCTACCGGATATCCTTTTTCTATGCATGACATCTCCCTATCGTGCGTTCATTCCGTGCGAACGGCGTCTCGACAATGAGATGTCACCTTCGCCCGGCAACCCTGCTGCCATATCCTTGGACTTAGGCCAGTGGCTTTGCGTCTCATCCTTTCGGATGTTTTGCCTTTTTCGAGCTCCCCCTAAGGAGAAAAAGTTCTGATCGACACTTTCTTACCGGTAGCTTTCGATGCAACGGATGTGCCAGATACAGATTGGAATTCTTTTTCGAATAATGCGCACCGGGCAAGAATTTTTGATGGGAGGGAATTATTTTGGCGATAGCAGGCCTAAGAGCGTATGTTTATATCTACGCTCTGATGCACGATGATGTACATCGAATGACTTCGCGGCCGGGGCCATATCGAAAGAGAATTTCAGTTGGCCATGCCGGACCTTTTCAAGACAAATGAAAAGGTCGCACCGCACCCCACCTGACTTTGAACATCGAGGCGGCTGTCATATGCTTCCAGAATGCGGTGCACGATCGACAACCCTAAGCCGGTGCCCTCCGATTTGGTCGTAAAGAAGGGATCAAAAATTTTGGGAACCACATCTGCCGATATCCCACATCCATTATCTTTGATGTGGATTCGGACATCATTGTTCTTAATTGCAACCGCATGAATTTCGATCATGCCGTCGTCTTGCACCGACTCTGCGGCATTCAACAAAAGATTCCAAAGCACTTGACGCAGATGGGCCGGATCCATGATGACGCGGACGTCTGAATCCAGCCTCTTAGTCACTGAAAACCGCATAGCATGGTGCGGATCGCGTTCAAACAATCCGGTAACTTCCTCGATCGTTTCCTTAAGATGCAACAATTCGGGCCTGCCCGCCGGTGGCCGGGCAAAAAGCAGGAATTCATTGACCAAAGTGCTGAGCCGATCCGTTTCTCGCAGGACAATTTCCATCAAGCGCCCGTGATCGGGATCGCAGCTCAAATCATCTTTCAGCAGCTGGATCGAACCAACCAACGACGCCAATGGATTCTTAATTTCATGCGCCAGACCCGCTGCCATCTCCCCCATGTAGGCCATCTTTTCGACCCGCTTGACATGCGTGCTCATGACGCGCAGTTCAGCTTGGGTTTTTCGGTTCTGCTCGGTCAACAAACCGCTCAGGACCGCTACCGCGATGCAGGCCATCGAAGTCGTGAGCACTTTATAAACAATTTCAAAGGCGCTCGGCTCATACAGGGAAAAGTGGTTGATAACACCCGCAAGGTTGGCAGAAATTGAAAAATCGACCGACAAGATTAACGTGTACTCCAAGCTTATGAGGCACGCCAAAAAAAGACCACCTCTCATATACAGGATCATGCTGGCATAGATAATCACGACCAGATACAGAAATGAAAAAAGACTGTGAAAACCTCCGGTGATAAGGACAATAACGGTCACGATGATCGTGTCGATCACGATTTGGAGATAGGCAAATAACTTTTGACGCTTTATGTGCCGAAAGGCGGTGCCGTACAACAATGAAAGTACAAAAATAAATCCGATCAGCAAATAGAGTGAGGCGACCAGGGACGCCAGCACAGGATCAGTATTTTGGATCTGTAGGAAAAGCGTGGCCCCCAGCAGCAAGCAGGCGAACATGACGCGCGCAAACATCAACCACCGCAATTTCAGATGCGTGTCGTTTGCAGATGGGTAACTCGGCAATAATTTTAAAAATGAGCGGAACACAGGGTGACCATCTTTCTTGATGACCATAGGGGGTCTTAGCCACCCACAGCGCCGGCCATTTTGAAAATCGGCAGGTACATGGATACGATCAATCCACCGACCACCACGCCTAAGAAGACGATCATCATCGGTTCGATCATGGCGGTCAGGTTTTCCACGGCCTGATCGACTTCTTCATCGTAGAAATCAGCTATTTTTTCAAGCATGGCATCCAGTGCGCCGGTGGATTCGCCCACGGCGATCATCTGGCAGACCATGGCAGGAAAGACACCGCTGGCTTGCAGAGGATCGGCCATGGTGCGGCCTTCGGCAATGCCCGTACGCACACCGTAGATGGCTTTTTCAACCACGCGGTTGCCGGCCGTTTTGGCGACGATATCGAGGGCATCCAAAATGGCCACCCCGCTGCCCAGCATGGTTCCCGTCGTGCGGGTAAATTTGGCCACGGCCACTTTACGCAGCAACATGCCGAAAACCGGCAGCTTGAGCATCATCGCATCCACGGCATGACGCCCCTTCGGAGTGGCGTAATATTTTTTAAAGGCAAAGAAGAAGATCACCATACCGATCAAAATATAGAGAATTTTGGATTTCACGAAATTGCTCATGGCGATTACGATCAAGGTCGGACCGGGTAGCGCACTGCCGAAATCGGCGAACATCTCTTGAAATACCGGAATGACGAAGACCAGAATAATGGTCACCACGATGACGGCCACGGCTATGGTGATCGCCGGATATACCATGGCGCCCTTGACTTTACGTTTGAGACGGGCCAGCTTTTCCATATAGGCGGACAAGCGTTTTAAAATCACATCCAATATACCACCCGCTTCACCGGCCGCCACCATATTGACGAATAGATTGTCAAAATGATTGGGGTAGCGCTTCAAGGCGTCCGCTAGCGTCGAACCGCTTTCCACCTGGTCCTTGATGCTCTTGAGCATTTTTTTGAAGGTGGCGTTATCCTGCTGGGCTTGGAGGATATCCATGCACTGAATAATCGGCAGACCGGCATCGATCATGGTTGAAAATTGGCGTGCAAAAATTATGATGTCTTTTTCTTTGACCTTGGGTTGCAGAAAAGAAATGTTTTCAAAGAGATCTTTAGGTTTTTTTTTAATTTTTCTGGGGACAATGCGGAGCCTGCTCAGATGGGATCGGACCGCCTCTACGCTTGCGGCCTCCAACTGTCCTTTTTGAATTTGATTACTTCGATTCTTTCCTTCCCAAACATAAACCGTCATAGCACTCTCCCCAAGTATCTGTGCATTTCCAAGGCAGGCGCAACAGAGCCGCTACCATTCAGTCTCACAGCTTCAAATGAACGTAATGATGGATTCCGCAAGGCGCTCGTACCACCCGGTTTTATTTATGATTTTGGTATCATAAACAGCATTAAACGACAACACCCTATTTCATCAGCTCGCGGCAAATGGTCTTGCATGGCACCCGGATGACAGCGATGGGAGCATTGTCTCTTTCAGTATTAAGCGCAATTGGATTCCGCCTGTCTGTTCAGAAATTCAATCAACCACACCTAAAAAATATTGTTGCCAACGCTTGGTCGCAGCAATAAACGTACCAATTTTCAGAACCCTTCCGAAAGGACATCGTCAAAATCATTGAAGCTTATGAATGATACATTTCCCGCATTCATAAAACATCCCATCAATGCCACTATTGCCGGCACGCCTATTCCTTGCCAAATTCGGCCATCTATGCATAATGAACCCAAATAAAGCACCTAAAAAATGAGGAATTATGTCCTTGAATCCTTTGGAAACTGCAGAGTGCGACCTTCCTGGGCAATTTGACCTGACCATCATAACGACCCATATCAATGCGGATTTCGACGCAATGGCGTCCATGTTGGCAGCCCAGAAGCTCTATCCCGGAGCTCTGGTTGTATTTCCGGGATCACAAGAAAGGAGCCTTCGCAACTTCTTCATCCAATCCATGGTGTACCTGTTCAATCTTGCTGTAATCAAGGATATCGCTTTCAGATCGGTCAAACGCCTGGTCCTGGTGGATACCCGCAAAACCGACCGCATTGGAAAATTGGCCGAACTGCTGGAGAACCCGGACCTGGAAATCCATGTTTACGATCATCACCCCATCAAAAAAGGCGATATCGTCGGTCACCATGATGTCCATCGTATGACCGGCGCCACCGTGACGCTGCTGACTGAAATCATCCGCGAGAAACAACTGCCGATTACGGCCGAAGAGGCCACGCTCATGTGTCTGGGAATTTACGAAGACACGGGTTCCTTCACTTTTTCGTCGACGACGGCCGCTGATTTGTCGGCGGCCGCTTATTTGGTGTCCAAAGGCGCCAACATAACGGCGATCGGCAACCTGATCGCACGCGAAATCAGCCCTGAGCAGATTGGCTTGCTCAACGATCTGATTCAAGCGGCGCAACGATATACGATCAATGGTGTCGAAATCGTGATAACGATGGTGACGTACGACAACTATCTTCCGGATTTCGCTTTTCTTATCCACAAAATGGTTCGGATGGAGAATATCAATGCCATCTTTGCCGTGGCCATGATGGAAAACAAGATCTATGTTGTCGGACGTAGCCAGACGGATGACGTGGATGTAGGCGAAATCATCAGCGCCATGGGTGGAGGTGGGCATCCGTCCGCTGCGGCAGCCACCATCAAAAACCAAACAATGGCGCAGGTTGAGCAAATTCTGTTGGCCGAGATTCATCGCAGGATCAAAGGGGTGCGTCAAGCGCGCCATCTCATGTCTTCACCTGCCATCGTAGCCGATGCGGGCATCAGTTGCGCCGAAGCCAACATTTTGTTGACCCGGTACAATATTAACGCCTTGCTGGTAACCGCCACAGAAGGTGACAAACAGCGCCTGCTTGGCTACACCACCCGGCAGGTCATTGAAAAAACAATCTATCACAATTTGGGGCACGTCCCGGTGATGGATTACATGACCACCGAAATAGCCACCGTCGGACCCGAAGCAGAATTGCACGAGGTCCAGGAAAAGATCATTGGTCATAAGCAGCGCGTTCTGCCGGTTATGGAGGATGATAAAATCATTGGTGTGATTACCCGGACCGATCTACTCACTGTATTGGTCCAGCAATCACAACCGGCTGACAGTCAGGCCCGCGACCCGTTCAAACATGCCTCACATAAGCGGACCCGCAACATTACCCATTTCATGCAGGAACGCCTCTCCGACAGAGTCATGCAAACACTGCACGCCATCGGACAGGTCGCCAACGATTTGACATTTGACGCACATGTGGTTGGCGGTTTTGTACGCGATCTATTTCTATATCGGTCCAATGAAGATATCGATATCGTCATCGAGGGCGATGGCATCGCCTTTGCCAAAGCCTACGCAAAGAAGGTCGGTGCCCGTATCCATACACACCACGCCTTCGGCACGGCCGTCATCATCTTCGATGATGGCTTCAAAATCGACGTGGCGACCGCCCGCATGGAGTATTATCGTTCACCGGCTGCCTTGCCCGACGTGGAAATGAGCTCAATCAAACTCGATCTGTTTCGGCGCGATTTCACTATCAACACACTGGCTATCCAGCTCAATCCCGATAAATTCGGTCAATTGATCGATTTTTTTTCAGCACAAAAAGATCTCAAAGACAAGGCCATTCGCGTCCTGCACAACTTAAGCTTTGTCGAAGACCCCACGCGCGTCTTTAGAGCGCTGCGATTCGAGCAGCGCTTCGACTTTACCATCGGGAAACTCACCGCCAGCCTCATTCATAACGCTGTAAAAATGGACTTTTTCAAAAGACTCAGCGGTCGACGCGTCTTTTCTGAAATCAGACAAATTATCGAAGAAGAGAATCCAACGCCGGCCATCATCCGGATGCAGGACTTCGACCTGCTAAAGGTCATCCATCCGACCATCGAAATGAATAAAACCCTTATCGATCTGCTCAATGCGGTTAAAAGTACGATCTCCTGGCACGATCTGCTTTTTACGGAAGACCCCTATCAGCGCTGGACAGTGTACTTCATGGTGTTGATCCGAACCTGCGATCCAGCGACCTGTAAGGAGATTTGCCAGCGGATGGGATTGGCACCGCGCCATGAACAGCTTTTGTGTCAACAGCGCTTTGCCGCGCAACAGTGCCTTAATAAAATGGAGCAAAAACTGCCCGGGACCCAGAGCGAATTGTTTCATTGGCTGCGCCCCTACCGCACCGAATTGATTCTGTACATGTTGGCAACCACGCGTTCCAAAGCGGTAAAAAAATCAATTTCGCATTATTACAACGTTTTGCGCACTACCCAACCGATCACTGGCGGCAAGGAGTTGATCGATATGGGTTTGAAGCCAGGTCCCTTGTTCCGGGATATCCTGGATGCGCTCCTGGATGCCAAACTAAATGGACGACTCCCCACTCGCGAGGAAGAAATGGATTTCATCCAAAGATGGATGGCGGCCGCACAGGCACCTGTGGCCAGAAAATAATGACACCTGGCTGCACGAACAATTTTCTTGATTCGAGAACTTTTAGCCAGTAAAGTCAAAAATTTTAGAAAAGCCAATGTTTCGGCTTACCATATGCAAGGATGGCAATGCCCAGTGTGTGCAACGTATATGAATTTCACAAACTGTATCCCGATGGCAGCATTGTGCGCAAATCGAATCCCAATGCCGAAACGCGCAGATCGGCTGTGTTGATTGCAAAAAAATCATGACGGCCAATCTGCTCCAGGCATTGGCACCTATTCACGAGAAAAGACGCTACTACCAGGACAACCCGAAAATGGTTTCAGAGATCATGGCTCAAGGCAGTCGCAAAGCGGGCCTGATCGCCCGGAAAACCATGCAGGAAGTCCGTGCGGCCCTGAAAATAACGTATTAGTTTCGGCAAAGAAGGCATCTACCGATCCTCATCCCTTGAAGGCAGATTGTTTCCATGGACGAAAACGACACTCCCATATTCGAGAATGAGTATAAAGTAAAACTCGAAAATGTGTTCGAAGGCCCCATGGATTTGCTGGTCCACCTGATCAAAAAAAATGAGGTGGATATTTACGATATTCCCGTGGCCTTGCTCATCGAACACTATCTGGCCTATCTGGAATGGATGAAGTTGCTGAACATCGACAATGTCGGCGATTTTCTGCTCATGGCTGCGACCCTGGCCCAGATCAAGTCCCGCATGCTGCTGCCATCTCACGGCGCGGAAGAAGATGAAGAAGATCCGCGCCTTGAACTGGTGCGGCCGCTGGCCGAATACCTGCAAATCAAATCGGTTGCCGAGGAACTGGGCAACCGGAATATGCTCGGGGATAAAATTTTTACCCGACACACCAACCCCAAGGAGTTTCTCAAAGAAGACCAGGATCTGGTACAGATTGGATTGTTCGAACTGATCGATGCCTTTCAGCGCATCTTACAAAAAGTATCCAAAGATCATACGGTCGATCTGTCCGCTGAAACAGTTTCGGTTAAGGACCGGATGAACGCCATCATTGCAGTCCTGGAAGAAAAGGGGTCAATCGCTTTTCTGGAGATGTTTCCGGCCCAACCGCAAACAAGGGACATCGTGGTCAGTTTTTTGGCATTGCTGGAATTAATGAAGATGAATTTGGTCAGAGCCGTTCAAAATGCCCAAAACGGCACCATTCGACTCTTTTATCAGTAGTGCAACTATGGAAGATTTGAAAAACATTATCGAAAGCCTGTTGTTTGTCGCCGAAGAACCCCTGACGGTGGACAAACTGCGCACCATTTTGGAAACCGTTGACAGCAAGGACATTCGCGCCACACTGCAGTTGCTGGCCGATGACTATGCGCAGCGCGAAGGCGGATTCTGGTTGCGCGAAGTGGCTGGCGGATGGCAGATCCGCTCGCGCCCCGAGTATCATGAATGGATCAAGCGCATGCTGCAGCCCTCGCCTCAGCGTCTCAGCCGGGCCGCACTGGAGACATTAGCGCTCATCGCCTATAAACAACCGATCATCAGGGCCGATATCGAACACATCCGAGGGGTGGATTGCGGTGGTGTGCTACGCCAACTGATGGAACGCAAGCTCATCCGGGTCCTTGGCCGCCGCGAAATCGCCGGTCGCCCTTTGATTTATGCAACCACCAAATTGTTTCTGGAGATGTTCGATCTCAAGAATTTGAACGACTTGCCGACCCCCCTGGAAATCGCTGAATTGGGCAACACCTTGCGGCCTCCAACGGACGTGGGATCCCCGCCCGCGCCACAAAATCCGCCGACCGATGGACCCATGATCGACACAGACGCGCAATCAGAGAAAATTCTAACGCCTGAGCCTGAAACCACCGACAACAACATAGAAACCGGCGAGCTTGAAAGCACTCCTGAAACCGACGACCTGCCCAGCCATGAAGAAACAACGACGATGGGCTTGCCGGAGGCCCATGACGAGACGTCCGTGACACAGGAAGACGGGCAAGTCGCCCCCCGGCCTGAACAGGCACAAGCTTCGGACGGGGTCCTTTCCGAATCGCCGGGAGACGACGAACCGCCCGATCCAAAAAATGCTTGACTGTGAGCAAACCACCCACTATATACGCCTTTACTTGCGTCGGCTGACCTAGAAGCGACACGCACGGGCGGTTAACTCAGCGGGAGAGTGCCACCTTCACACGGTGGAAGTCACTGGTTCAAATCCAGTACCGCCTACCACGAAATACAAAGGGGTTATGGCCACTGGCGATAACCCCTTTTTATTTATCTGGTTATGCACTTCGCTCCAGTAATACACAGGTATGAGGTGTCATAAGAAGGTTACGTTGTGATTTATAGAACCTTTAACAAAAGCATGCACGTAAAAGCGGAAGGTGAGCATGTCAAATCGACAGAATGCCTCCCTTTACACTTTAAACTTTACACTTAACACTTCACCCATAATCACTGGAGCGAAGCGCATAACCAAATTTATTTATATTTGGTTATCCATTTTGCTTCAGTGACTATGGGCGAAGTGTATTCGGGATTGCACGGAGGAGGTGATCCGGGTGGGTGGTCCGCGCCACGTCAGCCATAAGATTTAGTGAGGCATAAGGCGTGCGCAGGACATGGGGCCGCACTGTTTGAGCGCAGCGAGTTTGCGGCCCGTCCGGAGCATGCCTTATTGCCTCACTTAATCGAATGGATGGTGGCGCGGACCACCCACCCGGATCACCGGGGTTTTCACCCCATGCTGTATCTCACTTGACCGAAGTGGATAACCAGATATTTATATTGTCGACTCCCAAATCACACTTCGGATGAACGCACGCTATATCTTGAAACGACCCACCAGTTCCCTCAGTTTCCCGGAAAGGCGCGCAAGTTCCTCGGCATTGAAGTTGACCTGCCCTCCGGACACGGAAATTTCGCGAACCGCCACATTAACTTCGGCCATATCCGCAGAAATGGTTCCGGAAACAGTCGAACTTTCATTGACATTGCGATTGACCTCCTGAATCCCCTGGGATGCCTGGAAAACATTGCCGGCGATATCCTGACTGGTGGTCGCCTGCTCTTCCACGGCGGTTGCGATCGTATCGACGATAATACTGACTTCTTTGATGACCACCGAAACTTGGTTGATATCCTGAACGGTGGCGGCCGTGGACCCCTGAATGCCATGGATGCGGGCTTTTATTTCCTGGGTCGCCTGGGCAGTCTGCCTCGCCAGCTCCTTTATTTCGTTTGCCACCACCGCAAACCCCTTGCCTGCTTCGCCTGCCCGGGCCGCTTCGATGGTTGCATTAAGCGCAAGCAGGTTGGTCTGCTCGGAAATCTCGGTGATAACTTCGGTGACCTTGCCAATGTCATTGGCTGCGCGCCCCAGCTCATTGATTTTAATTGAAGCACCGTCTGCCTGCGATACCGCGGAACCGGTAATTGAGCGGGCTTTTTCGGAGTTCTGCGCAATCTCCCGGATGGTCGCAGTCATTTCCTCGGCAGCCGAGGCTACCATGTTGATATTGGTAGCAGCCTGCTCGCTGGCAGCCGCAACGCCATTCAAATTAGCACTCATCTCTTCTGCGGCAGCCGCTACCTGGTTGGAACGTGACGAAACATTTTCCGCACCACCGGACATCTGGTTGGCAATAGCCGACAAGTTGCCCGACGATTCGTTCAGCGTCTCGGCATCCCGTGTAATCTGCTGAACCAGTGCTTGCAATTTATCCATGAAGATATTGAACCATTCGGCCAGTTGGCCGATTTCATCCTGTCCCAAGACGGGCATTCGTTTGGTGAGATCGCCTTCTCCTTCGGCGATATCCCTGATCATTGCGACGGTATTGTCGATCGGTTTGACCAACCGTCCAGCAATCCATAACGCCACCCCCACTACGGCCGCCATAAAGATGACAATCAGCGCCAAAATGCTATTACGCAATGACACAACCGCGCCGAACACCTCATCGACGTCGCCGGTGGTGATCAAACACCATTTCAGACCGTCAATGTTCATGGGATCGTATCGTACGAATTCAGCCTTCCCGGCGCTGTTTTGCCGGAGGGCATCGCCGGCTTGCCCCGTCAGGGCAGAGGCTATGTACTGGTCCGATTCAGGGTCACCGATGCGCGCATTTTTCACGAGACGATCGCTGCGCAGACTCCTTTTCCCATCGACCTCTCCGACCAGATAACTCTCCGCGGTTTGCCCCATGCCGCTACGCTGCTGAACGATGGCATTGATTTGATCCGCCGCCAGCATAATCGCCAAAAACCCGACATGCTCGTTCATCTGGTCGAACATTTTAGATACCATGAAAGCCGCTTGCGCATTGTCGTAAGGCGCATAGGCCTGGAAATCGGCCATGATCACCTGATCATTCTCGGCGTTTTGAACCGCTTTGAATGCTTTGCCCAGATTCGAAGCGGCCAACTTACCTTCCGATAATGACAGGCCAAGATCTGATTTACGGGCGGCTGTGTAGACGATAAAACCATCGGTGGAAATCAGGTAAATATCCTGCCACCCGTTGTCTTTGATGATTTTACTGATTCGGGCCCCGCGAAAATCGGCCAAGATGCGCCACTTATCATTGTCTATGCTTTTCTCCTGACTGAAAGAGTCATTCAGAGCAGTGAGCGTGGCATGCACATACTGTTCGTCCTTCGTCAGCCTGAAAGCGATATCCGTGCGTTTAAAATAATCCTCGATATGGTTTCTTTTAATTTCCTGAACGCTGGTGAACTTCGCAATGACCTCATCGCGCAGGGCACGTTCCGCTTTGCTGAGCGAGAGCAGTGTGATGGTGGCCAGGGGCACCAGGCTCACAAGGATAAAAAAGCTTACCAATTTGGTTTTGATTCTCATTTTCTTCAGCATGACGAATCCTTTGGGCAGCACGTTTCAAATAATCCTACCGAATCGAACAACTTTCGATCCATTAAAAAACATTGTTCAGTACATCGCCCATTTTCCGCATAACTTTAATCCAGCAAGCATTTTACACCGTCACAGGGTTCTTCCTATACGCGACCATTTTACAATCGGGGGGCATTCCAATTTACTGTTTTACAATTTCCGCGACAGATAGTAGCCTCCCCGATTGAAGTGCGATAGGCATATTTAAAAACTGAAAGGGATCGTCCGCGCATTTATCGGGCTGACACACGTGCCGCAATGACATACCAGGACTCTTTTTTGCGTTCTTTAAAGAACATGGGGCCAAAGATCACCCTGATCGGGATGTCCGGTTTGGGCAAATCCCATTGGTCTACTATTTTAGAGAAAACTGGATACACGCGGTTGTGCTGTGACACGATGATTGCAGACCGGTTGCTCAACGCGTGTGACACTCTGGACGGCAAAGAAAGGTGCCTGGGGCAATGGATGGGATTGCCGTTCACTCCCGGATACAAAGAAAGAGAGAAAGCCTATCTCGACGCAGAATCCGACCTTCTTTTACAAATAATAGCCTACCTGGAAAAAGCAGGTTCAGAGGAAAAAATAGTCATCGACACGACCGGGTCGGCGCCATATACCGGCGATGTGGTGATGATGCGACTGCGCGCCCTTACGCGCATGATACACTTGGCCACTTCGTCCGACCTTATTGATGTAATGGCCAATCGTTACATCCGATCGCCGCGTCCGGTGGTGTGGGGCGACGTGATCGACCGCAAACCGTTTGAGAGCGATCATGATGCGCTCCTGCGCTGCTACAAAGACCTGCTGGCCTACCGAGAGACCCTTTATCGAAAATATGCCCATCAAACTGTCCCTTTTGATGTGCATCGAATCGGACGGATATAAAAAAAACATGAAATACAGCACATTGTTTATAGGCGGGTGTCGCAGCGGCAAAAGCCGCCATGCAGTTCAGATGGCCGATGCTTGGCCCACGCGGCACAAATGGTTTCTGGCTACCTGTGTGCCCCAAGACAATGAAATGCGTGAACGCGTTCGATATCATCAACAGGAACGCGGTCCTGATTGGCAAACGCTACAGGAACCGATTGAACTTGCCAATGCGATCACAAGGTGTGCGCAAGTCGACGATATCGTTTTGGTGGACTGCCTGACGTTATGGGTCAGCAATCTGATGCTGGACGGCAATGAAGATACTGACATTTACCAGCGTATCGACCAGCTGTGCCGCCTGTTGAGCGCTCCGCCCTGCCCGATTGTCCTGGTATCCAACGAGGTCGGAGCGGGCATTGTTCCCGAAAACGCGCTGGCACGACGTTACCGGGACTTGGTCGGCAGAACCAACCAACAGGTGGCCGCCGCATGCAGCCAAGTCATCTGGATGGTCGCCGGCATTCCCGTTACCATTAAAAAAGCCCAGATGGTTTCTTAAGTAAATGACATTGGGCTCAGCGATTACAGGGGAAGCTATTGGAATTATGCTACGCCACCTCTTATCCGGCATCCAGTTTCTGACCATTGTTCCGTGCGGTCGGACATCGACTTTCGACGCCGGCAGGACCACGCCCTTTTTTCCGGTTGTCGGCTTGGTCATAGGGCTCTTACTGGCGACGATCGATTATGCCGCTGCCTTCTTCTGGGAACGTTCCGCGATTGCGGTCATCGATGTCCTGGTCCTGGTACTCATCAGCGGCGCTTTGCACCTGGACGGTTTAGCCGATACGGCTGACGGGCTATACGGCCAGCGTACGCCGGATCGTGCCCTGGAAATCATGAAAGACAGCCGCATCGGGTCCATCGGCATGGTAGCCGTCACCTGCTGCCTTGCTGTCAAATGGGCCGGGTTGCATGGTCTGCAATCAGACCGGTTTTTCTGGTTGCTCCTTGTTCCGGCATTTGCGCGGGCCTCGATCCTGTTCGGCACGCGATTGCTGCCGTACGGACGACCCAATGGCACCGGTCATCCTTTTTTCCAACGCCCCCTGCGCCTGGTCGATTTCTGGGGAGTGCTGCTGTTGTTCTCACTGGCCCTGCTGCTTACCGGATGGCATGCCGCATTGGCCGCTGCGGCGTTCGCTCTGCTGGTTGCAGCCGTTCTGGTATACTATCGACTCAAAATCAATTGCATTACCGGGGATATGCTGGGCGCCATGGTTGAAATTTGCGAAGCGGGCCTCTTCCTTTTTCTTTCCGCCATCCGCGGTGCCATTTGAGCACAGCCATGCACGAGGCAAAACAGCCCTTTCCGTCCTTGGGTACCGTTTACAAAGGCTGTTTTCCTTTCCGGCTAAGCGTGCCCTCCTTCATCTATCCAGCCTCCTATGCCGACAATGTGCGTCTACTGGGACCCTTCGTGGATGAAATTGAATTGTTGCTTTTCGAAAGCAGCCATGGCAGCCTGCTCGACCCCACCGAAATCGATGAACTGGCCGCATTGGCCCGTCGCTTCAATCTGACCTACAATGTGCATCTGCCGATAGACTTGGATCTGGGGGCGGCGGACCCGATCGCGCGACGCGCGGCCGTCCGTCGGATGGCGCAAGTGGCCCGCAAGGCGCAACCGTTAACGCCGACCACGTACACCTTGCATCTTCCGTTCACGCAACAAGACCGAGGTCCGGCGAACGTAGAAAAATGGCGCCGACGTACCTTGCAAAGTATGGAAACTTTCTTGCAGGCAAATGATATTGCGCCTGGACTGTTTTCCATTGAAACGCTCGACTACCCTCCCCAATGGTTCGCACCTATCGTAAATGTCCTGGATTTGTCGGTGTGCCTGGATGTCGGCCATGTGCTGCATTACGGGTTCGATCTCGAAGAGCAGTTCACCCGATTCGGCCAGCGAATTGTCATATGCCATTTGCATGGCGTTGCCGAGGGCCGGGACCATGTATCCCTCGACCGGCTCGCCCCAGAGATATGCCGCTTTCTATACTCGCGACTGCGCGACTTCGAAGGGTCATTATCCATCGAGGTTTTCAATTTTGAGCGGTTGAGAACTTCCTTGCCAAGCCTGCTCAACATGATGTCCGGGACCAACGCGGACGAACCGATCGCGCGCAAGGAGATCGATAAATGATGTCGGTAACCGCCAACGATAAAGTGGAACTTCTGGCGCCTGCCGGCAACATGGAAAAACTTGAAATTGCGCTGCATTATGGCGCCGATGCAGTATACCTGTCCGGTAAGGATTTCAGCTTGCGCAACTTTTCAGGGAATTTCACCTTGGAGGAAATGCGGACCGCCATAGACCTGGCGCATGCCCGAGGGGCAAAAGTCTATGTGGCCATCAATATATTCGCACGCAATGAAGAGTTGCAGCGCATCCAAAGATACCTGCATGAACTGAAGGCCATCACACCGGACGGCATCATTGCGGCAGACCCGGCAGTGATCGACCTGGCGCACCGCATCGCGCCGTCCATTCCCATTCACCTGAGCACCCAAGCCAACACAACCAATGCAGCGGCCGCCCGTTTCTGGCAGCAGTCGGGCGTCCAGCGCGTCAATGTAGCCCGCGAACTGACTTTGGCGGAGATTGGCGCGATAGCGCGATCCTGTTCGCTGCAGATCGAGGCTTTCGTGCACGGCGCCATGTGTATATCCTATTCAGGACGGTGCCTGCTGAGCAACTTCATGGCCCGGCGTCCGGCCAATCAGGGCATGTGCTGCCAACCATGCCGCTTTCAATATACCGTCATGGAGGAAACCCGTCCGGGCCAGTTCTTCCCTTTGGCGGAGGATGAACGCGGCACCTATTTGTTCAATTCACGGGACCTTTGTATGCTGGACCACATTCCGGCTTTGATCAAGAACGGTATCCATGCCTTCAAAATCGAAGGCCGCATGAAAAGCATCCATTACGCAGCCACGACCATCAAAACCTATCGTGAGGCCATCGACCGGTATTACGAAGCTCCCGAAAGGTATGATATTCTACCCTACTGGCGAGAGGAATTAAGCAAAATCGCTAACCGGGATTATTGCACCGGGTTCTATTTCGACGACCCGACGCAAACCCTTCCACTGTATCAGTCGCCCGAACCGTCGCACTTTCCAATGATCGCCAAAGTGCTTTCAACGACAGGGCCGACGCATGTTTATGTCGACGTTCGCAATCAGATCCGCACTGGTGACACCATTGAAATTGTGCGGCCGAAAGGACCGCCGGTAGAGGACACGATTCTTGGAATTATAGATGGGAATGGCAAAAAGGTGGACGTGGCCCATCCCGGCACTCGTGCCACGCTCGGCTTGCGCACAGACTGCCAACCCCTTGATCTGATGCGGCGCATGGCCTGTGCAAATCATTGAGAAAGGAACAATGGGCTACTTTGGGGGATGCGGGATACGCTGCAACGCGTCGTCCAGAGCTTCGTTGATCTGCGTCGTCAACCCCACCACCGATTCAAGCAAAACCGCCACTTCGGGGTACCCATGCAGACGGAACTCGGCCGCCCACTGGTTGTAGTTGCCGACATGATCATTATTGTGCTGGATCCAGTGCCGGAGCAACTTACTGCCTTTTTCTTCGAAAGTAAGCTCTTTGGCCGCATGCTCGTGATCATTCCGGCCGATCGTGTGGTGGTGGTCTTCCTCATGATGATGCCCCATACGACACTCCTGAACCGGCTGCGCCGGATAAATCGTTTGCGTCATGTTAATAGATGCCGTCACCGCTCAGACGGCATCGTCCTCATCGGCATTCGAGGGCCGAAGCGGCAGGGCGATTTTCTGCTTGGCCGGATCGGAATTCTGACGAAAAAAGATAACCGTGTGCCCTATCATACCCACAAAATGTGCGCCGGTGGTCGTCTGCAGCCCCTCTAAAACGAGCTTTTTGTCCGACTTCCCCTTGCCCTCGATGAATTTTATTTTTATCAGTTCATGACGGTCAAGCGCATCTTCGCAGGCAGCAGTGACCAAATCCGTCAACCCTTTTTGCCCGATCAACACCAATGGTTTGATTCGATGGGCAAGCGCACGCAGGTATTTGCGTTGATATCCTTTGAGATCACTAGTTGCAGTTTGCATGCTATCGTCTTCTAACCCTTTGAACAATGTAGTTAACATTCGAGTCCATTTCGTCGACCTTTTTGCCCAGTTGAACGATCACCGCATCTGTACCAATAGTAACACTTTCAACCGAATCCAATGTTGACGCTGTTTTTGCGCTTTGTTGGTCGACCCGACCTAAATGGCTCTCGATTCGCACCAAAAAAACCGTCACAATCAGAAGCCAGGTCGCAATGAGAACCGTTCGCCACTCTTTTTTCAATAGCTGCATCAGTAAGCTCCTTTTCCAACATTCGCAAGACAGGGTCAGCACCATGCATCCATTTGGGCTTTGCTTTATGTTAGGGCATGCATAACGGTTTCCACTGCCATTGACAAGCTTTTTCCTACTTTTTTCATTAGTTGCATTGATGTCGAAACAATTGTATGATATCCGAAAAAGTTAGGTATACGCTGAATTGCAAGCAGGTATAAGAAGAAATACACGCCATCATGAGGTTGAGACGATCAAGACTGCCTTAGGTAGTTGTGTGTTGTTCGATAATGTTTCTATTCCTGCCAATACCTTCGCAGTTGGCCGATGGGGGAAGTTATGAGTCTTCATGAGCGAAGATCTGAATTACGTGCCGCCGATTCCAAATATTACAGCGTCCAATTCACCGCTAAAGGTCTCGATGCATTTTACCAATTCAAGCTTTGGAATGTTTCCCCCAAGGGGATGTGTATCCTGGTCAAGGAACAATCCGAGGTTCTCAATCATCTCAGCGTCGGCGATACATTGGAGATGACGTATTACCTCGCCGATTCGCCGGGTACCTCCGAAAACCAGAAGACCCAGATCAAACACATTACCAAAAACGAAAACGGGCGTTTCAGCGGCCACTATTTGATCGGGCTCTCCATCATCTGAGCCATTCGAACGAGCATCTTGGATGCCTTATCGAAAGATCCATAAAAATACCAATGTCTCTTTCAAAAAGACATATCGAGAACATCCCATTGCTCAATGCTCTCTCAAAAAAGGACCCTCCGCGTCACATCATCTTCTGGCGTAATCACACCTTAGCCGCCGTCTTACGTGTATATCAGGCCAATGGGTAATGGGGGATATCTGAATGTGCCCGGCTTGGGTAAAATATGTTCCTGACCGACGCTAAGCCAGTTTACATCAGGGTTGATCTCGCGCAACCTGCCATCTTCAGGTGGCCGCGCGTGGGCGGTATACGCGTAGGTTACCTGAAAAATACAGATGCCTTTCCCACGCTCGCGCGCGACAACGTAGTTCTTCCTGAAGGTCGATACCGCCATGCTGTGGGTAGCGGCAATGCTCAGCATCTCTTCCTCAGACAACGGCATCAAAATGGCTTTTGAAATACCGCGTTCCGAAATTCGAATCAAAGCTCGCGATTCCGCGCTGCCTACATACACTGTTGAGATACACGGTATTCTTTTCAAATATTGGGCTGCGACGATAGCCGCCGTGCGCCGCCCACCGACCATAACCGGTACACCATAATATTCGAAGAATTTTTTCTGTACAATCTCGGCATATTGATCGCCTTTTTCGTACAGGTCCTTGGAAACATAGCGAAGGTTCTGCGCCATATTTTCAGCCGCTTCGGCGATAGGCCAATCGATACGCACATGAAAATGAGAAAGCACATACCTGTTTTTGAGGTGGCTGCCCGGGTCGCGTTGGACCAATAGGGCGTAATCCACCGGAAGTAAAACTTTTAAAAAGTTGTAGAATTGAGCGGAATCGATATATTTTTGATTGCGGTCAAATGAATTGGGCAACGGCAGGGCCCTGGAATGCAGCAAATTGGCTTTGGTTGTTCGATTGACATCGAAAAAACGGATATACTTCTTATAAGCGGAAGGTATCGTATCTTCAACGAATAGCACCAGAAAAGTATTCTGGTACTCATGTTCAATTCCAGGAATTCGCGCCCTTGGTTTCAATTCACGCTTTTCGACAAAAGGATAGGGTGTCCCTTGGCTTGAAAAACGGAAATAAGAAGAGACCAGTGCATAGTCCAGCATGTACTGATCCAAATCATCGCGCAGCAGCTCATAGTAGGACCTCCTTAACCGATTCACCCGGCTCAATTCTTCTCGAACGCTCCAAAATGCCAATCGCTTCTCCTTCCTGTTGATGCGCGGTCAAGTTCATTGTCGATCGATATCTGTAACAGATGCAGTTGAGGTCATTCACTCTGGCTGTCGTGCAATGGAAAGGAATGGACACCGTGTTGGAGTGCCGGTGAAAAATGCAAATGCGTGCGCATACGCTTGATGGCAACAGGCACACTCACTCGTTTTCAGTCAAGGCCGCGACGCCCGGCAGCGTCTTGCCTTCCAGGAATTCCAAAGAGGCCCCACCACCCGTGGATATATGGGATATACGATCAGCGACCCCGGCTTTTTCAGCCGCTGCGGCTGAATCGCCCCCGCCGATCACGGTGATCGCCCCCTGGGACGTCAGATCGGCCAGAACACGAGCCATTTTAAAGGTCCCCTCGGCCGTCTGCGCGATTTCGAACACCCCCATTGGACCGTTCCATACAATCATCCGTGCGCCCGCGAGCGCTTTGCCGAAGGCATCGATCGTATCGGGTCCGATATCCAGTCCGGATGAATCGGAAGGGATGGCATTCACCGGAACGGTGCGCAATTGCGCCACATGACCGGATTGTATATCGAATTGGGAACTGACGCGACAATCCACCGGCAGCAATATCTTATCTCCGGCATCGTCCAGGAGTTGTTTGGCCATGGCGATGCGATCTTCTTCAAGCAAACTGCGGCCCACCTCCAAACCCTTGGCGCGAAGGAAAGTAAACATCATGCCGCCGCCTATGATCAGACGGTCCACTTTGGGCAGCAAACTCTGGATGACATCAATTTTGCCTGAAATCTTGGCGCCGCCCAGTATGGCCACAAACGGATGCTGTGGCGACCCCGTAACCCGCCCGAGATATTCAAGTTCTTTCATCATCAAATACCCGGCCGCACAGGGTTGCAGATAATGCGTTACCCCTTCAGTCGATGCATGCGCCCGGTGAGCAGTGCCAAAAGCATCATTGACGAAAACATCGCCCCACTGGGATAGCGCACGGGCAAAGTCAGGATCGTTCTTTTCCTCCCCTTTGTGGTACCGCAGGTTCTCCAGAAGCAGAACCTGACCGCTGGATAGCCGCGCCACCGCTTCGCGCACCTCCTCACCGATACAATCCGTGGCAAAAGCGACCGGTTGCCCCAAATGTTCGGCCAATAGCGGCACGCACGGTTTCAATGAATATTCTGGCTTTCTTTCACCTTTGGGGCGGCCCAGATGGGACATGAGAATCAATTTCCCGCCTTGTTGCAGGACATAACGCATAGTTGGCAGGGCCGCGCGAATACGCTTATCATTGGTAACCCGTCCAGATTTGACTGGAACGTTAAAATCGACGCGCATCAAAACGCTTTGATCCTGGATGGAAATATCTTCGACAGTCATCTTGGACATTGACCACCTCCTTATTTAAAAAAAAGGATTGACTGAATCACGCCGGAAAAGGCGTTGTTCAGGATGGCTCCTGTTTGCGCATTCGCTGAATGGTCTTTTTCTGAGACCAGCGTTGAAAAAAACCAATCACGCCCCCGCGATAAGCCCGATCGATCATTTCTTCACGCACGCGCAGACCGCGGCCGCCCTGCATGGCGAAACGCAGACACTCGGTTTTGTGAACGCACCGCAGGCACTCATCGGGTGTCATTCGCAAACCATTCGATTTCAAAGGAAAGACTTTTTTCAGGTCGCCAAAACAGACCGGATTTTTATTTTCATCGTTCATTACGCCCGTCGCTTTTAAACATACACGGCACAAGAAGTTACACTAAAATCAATGCCGGCCCTAATCAGAAACATACGCAAAAAAGCATCCATCATATCACCGACAAACTTTTTGCTGAGATAATAAGATCGACGTCTTTTGAATCGGCGTGTCACGCGCATGCCGCCAACGGGCTGGAATCATATAATCTATAATATAATACCGATTCGCTTTTCTCAAAGCGCCGTGCTTGTCAATCATGAGCGCGCATGCAACCCATCAGGCTTCGTCCAACTCATTCTTCAGGTCACGGGTCATCAGTTGACACACCGCCTCTTTGGGCGAAAGACCTGAATACAATATATGATAGACCGCATGACTGATAGGCATCTCAACATCCAGACGCAGAGACAGATTGTACACGGACCGCGCTGTTTTTACACCTTCAGCCACCATGCGCATTTCGGTCAAAACCTCATCGAGTTTCATGCCTTGACCGATTTTTTTTCCCACAGTGTGATTGCGGCTCAAGTCTCCGGTGCAGGTCAACACCAGATCCCCCAAACCGGCGGTACCGCCCATGGTCCTCGGATTGGCTCCCATGGCGCGGCCCAATCGCGAGATCTCTGCCAGGCCCCGCGTAATCAGGGCAGCGCGGGTATTGAGTCCTAACCCCAGACCGTCAACCATCCCTGCTGCAATGGCAATGACGTTTTTTACCGCGCCCCCCAGTTCGACACCGACGATATCATCATTGGTATAGACACGGAAAGATGGCGTGGCAAAGACCTGTTGAACCTTTTGAGCACATGTCAGATCCTTTGAAGCCACCGTCACCACTGTTGGCACACTGCGCGCCACCTCAACCGCGAAACTGGGGCCGGACAGGACGGCGAGTCGTTCAGGGCCAAGATCTCCGAGCGTCTCGCGCAGAACACCTGACATGGTCAGCAACGTATCGTTTTCGATACCCTTGCTGGCGGACACCACGATGACATCGCGATTCATTTTACCGTCCATGCCACGCGTGACGGCGCGCATCACGTGAGAAGGCACGACAATCAAAACCAGATCCTTTTCCCGCACAACGGCATCAAGATCATTGTTGGGCCTCAAATTTTCAGGCAAGGTTATTCCAGGCAGAAAAAAAGTGTTTTCTCTTTTTTCCTGAATCAGGCGGCACAATTCCGGTTCGAAAAGCCACCAATCCACGACATAGCCTTTGACGGCCAGCAGGTTGGCCAGAGCTGTGCCCCAACTACCGCCGCCGACCACACCGATGCGACAAATATCCTGAGTCATAGTCATTGGTCGTCAGGGTCGTCTGGCAGATCCGTCGAACCCTCCTCCTCTACTTCCTCTACTTCTTTTTCAGCCAGGCTGGCGGCGCTTACAACGCGCTCGCCGCTCTCCATGCCGATGAGCCGAACCCCCTGGGTGTTGCGGCTGATTACGGAAATATTGCTAACGGGAATGCGTATAATTTTGCCCCGATCGGTGACCAGCATGATATCGTGGTCATCTTGAACTGCGAGTAAGCCGACCACCTCACCATTGCGTTCATTGGTCTTGATGGTGATCACCCCTTTACCGCCGCGGCCATGAACAGGGTATTCGTCGATCGACGTGCGTTTTCCATATCCATTGATCGTCACGGCGAACAGGGTCTGTCCGAAACGCACGACTTCCATGCCTATCAGACGGTCTCCAGAATCCAACCGCATGCCGCGCACGCCGTGAGACAAACGCCCGCTCGGCCGGATATCGGATTCGTGAAAACGGATGGACTTGCCCATGGCCGACCCGAGAAAGACGTTCTGGGTGCCATCGGTAATGCGGGCCGCAATGAGCTCGTCTCCCTCGCTCAACCCCAAGGCAATAATGCCGCCGACCCTGGGCCGCGAAAAGGCCATGATATCGGTTTTTTTGACTGTACCGGCCTTGGTGGCCATCAGCACATAGTGGCCCGGCTCAAAGGAAGGTACGGCCAGTACAGTGGTCATGTGCTCGCCTTCCTCAAAGTTGAGCAGGTTGACAATCGCCTTGCCACGACCGGTCCGGCCGGCTTGGGGGATATCGTATACCTTGCACCAGTAGACCTTGCCGCGATTGGTAAAGAAAAGAAAACTGTGATGGGTCGACGCAACAAACAGATGAGAGACAAAATCCTCATCCTTCATCCCCATGCCTGTTACGCCTCTTCCTCCGCGCCGCTGGGATTGATACAAGGTAATCGGGTTGCGCTTGATATAACCCGAGTTGGAAATAGTTACGACCATATCCTCCTCGACGATCATATCCTCGATGGTCAACGCGCGGGTGCTCTCGATGATTTCAGTGCGGCGTGGATCGCCATATTGTTCTTTGAGTTCGAACAAATCCTGTTTGATCAATTTGAGCACGATCTGTTCGCTGGCCAGAATTTCCTTGAACCGTGCGATATCGTTGAGAACAGCGTTGTATTCTTCGATAATTTTATCGCGTTCCAAACCGGTGAGCCGTTGCAGGCGCATGTCGAGGATGGCCTGAGCCTGGATGGCCGAGAGACGGAACGTCTCGACCAAGCGTTCTTTAGCTTCGGACGGCGTCTTTGATTGACGGATCAATTGAACCACCGCATCCAGATTGTCGAGAGCAATTTTGAGCCCCTCTAAAATATGCGCCCGCTCTTCGGCTTTGCGCAAATCGTAGCGCGTGCGCCGAATGATCACTTCTTTGCGATGGTCGATGAAATTGACCAAAATTTCTTTCAGGCTCAACACCTGGGGGCGCTGCCGCACAACGGCCAGGAAGATAATACCGAAACTGCTCTCCATCTGGGTATGCTTGTACAACTGATTGATGATGACCCCGGATACGCTGTCTTTCTTCAGGCCCATGGCGATGCGCATGCCACGACGGTCGGATTCGTCGCGAACATAACTAAGGCCTTCTATAATCTTGTCCTTCATCAGTTCGGCAATTTTTTCAACCAGCCTGGCCTTATTGACCTGGTAGGGAATTTCCGTCACCACGATCGTCTCGCGCTCATTGCGATCTTTCTCGACAGAAATGCGCGCGCGCATGCGGATAATGCCGCGACCGGTATTATAGGCATCTCTGATCCCTGCGGTGCCGTTGATGATGCCGGCCGTGGGAAAATCAGGACCAGGTATATGCTGCATCAGTTCTGTGCAAGTGATCTCGGGACGGTCGATCAGAGCGCAGGTAGCATCCACCACTTCGGACAAATTATGCGGTGGGATGTTGGTCGCCATGCCGACGGCAATCCCCGAAGAGCCATTGACAATCAATGTGGGTACTTTGGCTGGCAGCACGGAGGGCTCGGAGAGGGATTCATCGTAGTTGGGCGTAAAATCAACAGTCTCTTTGTCCAGATCTTCGAGCAGTTCATGGGCCAGGCGGGTCATGCGCACTTCGGTGTATCGCATGGCCGCAGGCGAGTCGCCGTCGATCGAACCGAAGTTGCCCTGCCCGTCGACCAGTGTATAACGCATCGAAAAATTCTGCGCCATGCGCACGATCGTGTCATATACGGCCGTGTCACCATGGGGGTGATACTTACCAATCACATCACCGACGATGCGGGCTGACTTTTTGTAAGGCTTGTTAAAATCGTTTTTCAACTCGCGCATGGCGAACAGCACGCGTCGGTGCACGGGTTTGAGCCCGTCGCGCACATCGGGCAGCGCACGCCCGATAATAACGCTCATGGCGTAATCGAGATAGGACTTCTTCATCTCCTTCTCGATACTCACCATAGGCTGGGATTCTGTCGTTGTCATTGTGTCACCTTCCGTGTTTCATCAAATCAGCACATCATTGTTTCAAGAAGAAATTGGAGAGAAATCAAACAGGCACATGCGCCTCCGACTCCACCAACCGTTGGTAGTTGGCCCGGTAAATATCAGCCATGGTTAAAAATGCTGTTACGACCAAAGGACCGTAGATCATGCCGAGCATGCCAAACAACTTCAGGCCGCCGATAATGGCGAAAAAAACCAGCAAGGGGTGCATGTGCACACGGTCGCCGACCATTTTGGGTTTCAGGTAATATTCTATGCCACCGGCGACAATATAGTAGACGATAAAAAAAACGCCTGCGGCGACGTTACCCTTTAGAATCAGATAAATCGCTGCCGGCAGCAAAACCGCCCCGATTCCGATGATCGGAAGAAATGCTAGCAGTCCTGCGATCACACCCAGCAAAAACGCCAAATTGAAACCAAAAATCCAGAAAAGCACGCCAATCAAAGCGCCCTGGATTAAACCGACCAAACCGTTTACGATCAACAAGATTCTGGTCATCTCTTTGAATTTGCCGATTAACATGCGCTCCTGAGCCGTTGGCAAAGGAGAAAGATCGACTATATACGCGATCAAACGGTGCCCATCCAGCATTAAAAAGTAGACCACCAGAATCATCAGGAAAAAATTAACAACGAAGGCCAATGTATTGGAAGCAATCACGCGGGCCTGCTCATAAAGAAACAGCCCCACAAACTTGATCAATTCGGAAACGGCATCCTTGATTTCGTCACCAGTCACCGAGTAGTTAAAATTGACCAATACCGCATTGATTCTGTCCAGAATATGCGTATCCCGCAACAATGCATTGATCTGTTCACTGAAGACAGCGTCCCGAGCCATCTGGTAAAGACCCAATGCCTGCTGGGCCAGGCTGCCCACGAAGAAAACGGACGGAATAAACAAGATCAGGAAAATCAGAAAACAGGTCACAAAAGCGGAAAAAGCAGGACTGATCCGCGGGTTTTTTTGAATGGCCCAATAAAGCGGATAGCAGACTGCACTGACCACGGCCCCCAACACCAGTATAGGCAAAAACGGGAAGAGCAACCAACTGAGCACAAAGATGGACCCGATAAAGCAGATCACAAAAAACCACAATATGGGATTGCGGGTGCTCACATTACCCATGAACGCCTCCGAGAAACGACTCTACGCCAGCAGGTCAATGCGCACCGCTCCGTTCCGCACCCGCACGTGAGTCAGCAAATGCAAGGGAGCCGCGCCCCGGCTCCGATCATCGCCCTCTGCGCACGCATTCAGCACCGACGATCGTCGGGTTGTGTTGGGAGAACAGCTTATGGCATGTCTTTCAGCGAATCGGCCGGACTTGTCGTGCCAACTCCACAGGAAGGCGCCTACCCATTCCGACAAACGGACTTCAAACCCTTCGAAAAGTCATGTAATCTTGGTCTCAGGGCTGCCCCCCCGGCTTTTGGTGCCGAAAGCATAAAGGCTGAGGGATTTATCGACTCACCAGCGCACCGGCTGTGATCAGGAGCATCGCTTCATAAATCCACATGGGGGTCAAACTACCGAAAATAGCATAGACGATGCCGCCTCCCACGATGGCCGGAACACCGCAAAACACCAGAATTGCCAATCGTCGACTTGTTTCCATGACTGATATCCCAAACCGGCTTTACCGGAGTGCTAAGTGTTAAAATGAAAGTATTCTATCGGTTCATCCGCAATGATCTTCCCACAAAAGACCCACTTTAAGACACTACCTGAAAAGATCCCAACGAATTGTGATTTTTAACAATAACGCATTCAAATGTAAAGTAAAAAAGCGGGTACGAAAGCAGCAGGAGCGACCGTTCGGTCGCCCCTGGCAAAAACATCAGCGTTCTATAATCATGGCCATGCCCATTCCACCACCAATGCACATCGTGACCAGACCGGTATTGTAATTTTTTCGCCGCATCTGATTCATGCCGCTGACCATTTGACGCGCCCCGGTCGCTCCAATGGGATGCCCCAAGGAAATTCCGGAGCCAAGTTCATTGGGCTTGTCGTAGGCAATCCCCAACTCCTTCATACAGCCGATGGCCTGGGACGCAAACGCCTCATTGAGCTCGATCATCTGGATATCCTGCATGGTCATGCCAGCCATGGCAAGCGCCTTGCGCACGGCTGGAATGGGTCCGAGACCCATGTAGGCCGGGTCCAGGCCGCCGGATGCAAACGCCTTGATGCTCACAATGGGTTCCAGCCCCATGGACGCCGCACGTTCGGCACTCATCAAGACCACGGCCGCAGCCCCGTCATTGATGCCCGATGCGTTTCCGGCGGTTACCGTGCCATCCTTCTTAAAAGCCGGCTTCAATTTGGCCATCTTCTGCAAATCGGTTTCCATCGGACGTTCATCCGTATTGATGATAATTTCACCTTTACGCGACTGGATGGATACCGGCACGATCTCCTCGGCAAACCAACCCTGTTTGATGGCTGCCATGGCGCGCTGATGGCTCAACACACCGAGTTCGTCCTGCTCCTGGCGACTGATATTGTAAAGCGCGGCGATGTTTTCGGCGGTCATGCCCATATGGTAGCCGTAAAAAATTTCATACAAGCCATCGAAAACCATAAGATCATAAATATCGCCCACACCACTCAACTCCATGCGATGCCCCCAGCGGGCTTTGGGCAAGGCCATGGGCGCCCGGCTCATGTTTTCCTGGCCACCGGCGACCACCACATCCGCCTGGCCGGTCATAATCGACTGCATACCCAGAGCAATTGCTTTCAGACCGGAACCGCAGACCTTGTTGATCGAAAAGGCAGGCGTTTCCTTAGGCAACCCAGCTTTGATCATTGCTTGCCGAGCGGGATTTTGCCCCAATCCGGCCTGGAGCACGTTGCCCATGATCACTTCATCCACCGTCACCGATTGTGCATCGGCATCCCAGGGACCGGCGGCTTTTTCAAGATCGATCAAGCCCTGGTCCTTCAACATGTCAGGCGCAACAGCACTCAGCCGTTCGCCGGCAACCGGCTTCAAACCAGCCTTCTGCAATGCGGCTCGCATCACCAGCGCTCCCAGTTCGACAGCCGACACATCCTTGAGGCCACCCCCAAATGCTCCCACTGCCGTACGCGCACCGCCCACGATCACAACCTTGTTCATGTTTCCCCCTGATTTTTTGGTGAGTCACTAGTCCAATGTTCACCAGTGTGATATACGTTTGTCCACAATTTTTTGCACACACTGCAGACCCAATCAATACAGGCCCCACAATGTGAATGCTTACATAACCAATGCCGTTCCAATAATTGAGCTTCAGCTAAAGAAGCGATCTATAACATATATGGCCGAAATTTTTAAGCCTTACTTTCAATGTCGATGCTTGACGCTCGCGGCCCGCATCGCGTGCAGGGTAACCGCATTCGGAAATTCAGCTTTTTAAGACTTCTCACGCTATTGTTTCGAAAAACTGCCGTTCACCACAGGCGTTTTCGGGATTGGCACGGAGGAGGTGATTCGGGTGGGTGGTGGCGAACCACCCACCCGAATCACCGGGGTTTTCAGCACGATAGATATGGACGTAAAGAACTCATAACAGCACGCTGCGTGCCAAGGTTTACATGCGATTGCCCTGCGCATAGCGTCACCAATCCTTTACACGTCAATTTTTATACTTTATATGTTGAGGATGTGCTTGATTCTTTTTGCATATCAACGTCATCCCAACTACCGCCTGGTGCTCGCGGCCAACCGGGACGAATTCTACGCGCGCCCTACAGCGCCTTTGGACTTCTGGCAGGATCATCCTGATGTACTGGCTGGACGGGATCTGGAGCAGGGAGGCACCTGGATGGGCGTGACGCGCAGCGGCCGCCTGGCCGCTATCACCAATTTTCGCGAACCATCGGGTGTAAAAAGCAGCGCCCCATCCCGCGGCCATCTTGTGGCCGATTATCTTTGCGGAGATGAAACACCCCAGGTCTATTTGCAGAGAATAGCGAGTATTGCCGATCAGTATAACGGGTTCAATCTGATCGTCGGAGATCAGGGCGCGCTATGTTACTTCTCTACCCGAAGCAGAGAAGTAGTGCCGCTGCGCCCCGGACTGTATGGTTTGAGTAATCATTTAATGGACACACCCTGGCCAAAAGTGACGCGCGGCAAACAAAAACTGGGCGCTTATCTTCAGAAAACCGCGACCATTGCCGCTGAGCCTTTATTCGACCTGCTGCAAAATCAGGAGATCGCTGACGACGATCTCTTGCCCGAAACCGGCATCGGGCTCGACTGGGAACGGGTATTAAGCCCGATTTTCATCAGCAGCCCCGGTTATGGAACCCGATCTTCTTCCGTGCTGCTGATCGATCATGCCGACGGGCTGCAGTTGACTGAACGTACCTGGAACCCCGCGCCGGGAATGCCGCGAGATCTGTTTACCCGGCATTTTCAGATAGCCATCCATCCGCTGAATCCATGCGAGAGCATCCCGCAGGCTTGCGCAGCCCCAGCAGTCCGGCCCTCTTAACGGTTTTAAGTGCCGTTGATTCCGCCATGCGACCCGCGCCAAAACCGATTTCGATCAGGTGGACTAAAGGGGTGTCAAGCAGTGGGCAAACTTGAAACCGATCATCTTGTAGATCAGCTTGGCCACGGCAAACGGAGAGTTGGGGTCGCTGGGCCGATAGGCCAGTTCGACCACATCGCAGCCGACGACCTCTTTACACGCGAAGATCGTTTGCAGCAGATCGAGCGTTTCATCCCAGTAAAATCCGCCCGGTTCAGGTGTGCCGGTGCTGGCGATAACGCTCCAATCAAACACATCCACATCCAACGTGATGAATACTTTTTCAGGAAGCGCGGCCAGACCAGCTTTCAGATCAAATGCGCCGCGCCGCCATTGGCGCATGGTGCAAAAGGAGAGATTTTCTTCTTTGACGCGCCGCGCTTCTTCAACAGCCATGCTGCGGATACCGATCTGCAAAGTGTGCGGCGTTATTTCACGAATACGCGCCATGACGCTGGCGTGGCTTAAGGGATTGTCCTCGTAGGCCTCCCGCAGGTCGGCATGCGCGTCCAGTTGAATAACCCCGAATGCAGGATGGTGTTTGGCAATACTTTGCACATACCCCGTCGTGATGGAATGATCGCCGCCGATTACGATGGGGAATTGCCCTTTGGTCAGCAGACCATCCGTGATTTGCGCCAACAACGCGATCATTTCCGTGGGATCGGCTGGAATCGCCGGCATTTCCGGGGTACCAATGCCTACTCTGAAAGGTTCGGCATCCAGGATGTCATCGTAGAACTCGACCTGCTGAGATGCTTCGAGAACTGCCTGGGGCCCCTGGGCGGCACCCAACCCATAGGACACGTTACCCTCGTAGGCGAAAGGCACCACCACCGCACGGGCCTTGTTCAGATCGCAATACTCATCCGGCGGCCCCAGGAATGTTGTCGGATGCGACTTCATAGCGCCGCCTCCAGTTTATGAACCCAAGCATCCATTTGCATGCATACCTGTTTGGGTTCGCGCTCTTTACAGGAATCGAGCGCATAGGCGGCCAATAAAGGGAAGATAATACTGTACTCGCCCCAGACCTGCACCAGATTAGCCTCATCGGCATGATGGTATTTACCCCAGGTCACCGCCTCGCCGAAGGTGCAGCTCGACAGACTGCCTTCTCTTTCCACGGCAGTGCCAATCTGGATGCCGCGGTCGGCGCCTTCAAAATTGACCCCCAGAATCTGGCTGATTGTGGGACCGGTTTGCTGAATGAAATTTTTGGGGCCGCCCCCGCCCAATTCAAGAAAGCCTGTTTGGGAGGAAGCAAAAGCAATGGCCGCCGAGTGCATGATGTCCCTTTGAGCCGACAACTGTACCGGAAATCCTTGCGCATCGGTGCGGACCAGGTTCATGGCAATGGAGTGATTGGATAGGGAATCCCAGAATATCGGCACTCCCAGCCGGGCGGCAGTCACCACGAAACTGAGCTCAGGATGCGGCGCGGTCTCTCCAGCCCATAAACCCAACTGGTAATTGAACTCCCACGAAGAGAGCGCCTTGCCTCTCAGCAGCGAATGGCGCTCCTTGATGAAGCGCCGGATGATGGCGTCCTGGGCCTCCAGCGTTTCCTTCTCACGAATGCCGATGTCGTAAATGCGGGTATCGCCATGCCGTCGCAGCACATTGTCGTCATGATGTGGATGAATCGACTTGACCGGCAGCTCGAAGGCGAAGTGCAGATCATGGTATACCTGCGCGCCGGTCGAGCAGATCACATCGATGAAGCCAGCCTCCAACAGCGAGATGACCATGCCACCCATGCCGCCCGCAATACCGGCGCCGGCGATCCCCATCCATATCGTATCACCCTGCGCGATCATGCGCGTATAGAGTTGGGCCGCACGACGCACATTGCGTGCTTCGAAACAGGTGCGGCCCATCAGTTCAATCAATTCCGGGACAGTCATTCCCTTGTTCATCTTTTGAGGAATGATATCGGGAGCGTTTTTGAAAAATGATTTCATGATCTCTTCTTTGGTTGTTTATTCAACGATCAGCATTACGGCACAAGCCAGCACTGTCGTCCACAAACTCTCCTTGTGACCATAGGCCGCCTTGGCAATACTGCGGCTGACAAACAAGCGATCCTTGCCGGCCACATAGTGTTGCTTGCGTTCGTCCCAGGCCTTATCCGGATCCAATTCCATCCCCAGTGTGGAGGCCAGCATGGTGGCGGCCAAATCCTCGGCGAAATCCCCTGATTGCCGGGCGTTCTGGCCAAACCCGTGATGCTCGGAAATATAGCCGTACTGTTTCTTGTCCTTGGGCTGGGCCAACCCGACCGCCGCAGTCACCAATCGGCTCGGCTCGTTGGTACTCTCTCGCGCCAAAACCACGAAAGTAATCTGCCCCGGCACCAGGCACTTGAGTCCTTCGCTCTTGGAAATAATCTTACAATCCGGTGGGAAAATACTTGAAATGGTAACAAGATTACATTTTTCGATACCAGCATCGCGCAAAGCGAGCTCGAAGCTCTGCAGCTTATTGCGGTGATATCCCACCCCTTTGGTGAAAAACATTTGCTTGGGTACAATTTTATACACTTCGCCATCCTTTCAACATGAATTCCAGAACATAGAACGCGGCGGACTATAGGCGAAGCCTGTTCGGATTTCAACACTGGATTTCATAAAATGATTTTGGCTATCCTATACGATCTCACCTTGAGCCAAATGGCGTGTGGCGCGGACCACCCCGCCCGGATCACCGGCGTTTGGAACCCGAAAGTTGAAGATCTGGCTAAAAAAAGAAGAGGAGCAGGCCCAAATTGGCCTGCCCCTCCATTTACCTTATTCAGGATAGTCTTTACTGGAGCGGCTTGATCTCAACCCGCCGGTTTCTAGCGCGGCCTTCTACGGTCGCATTGGTGTCCATGGGTTGATCCATCCCATAACCTTTAGCGCTCATCCGATTGGCGGCAATGCCTTCCTTCTTGAGATAGTCGACCACGGATTGGGCTCTGCGTTCGGACAGCTTCTGATTATAAGCCCGAGCACCGGTACTGTCGGTGTGTCCCTGAACTTCTATCCTCAGATTGGGTTGGGCTTCCATCGATTCTACAATCTCATCCAGAACCCGATGCGCGGAGGGCTTCAGCTCCGACTTGTTGACTTCGAATTGAACATCTCTGTAAATCCACGTTCCGGCGGCCGTTACTTCAGCACTTTTGCTGGCCCGGGGCAGCGGGCAGCCGTTTTTATCCACCGGCGTGCCTTTGGGCGTATCCGGGCAAAGATCCATATAGTCGTAGACGCCGTCGCCATCCGAATCCTTGGGGCAACCTTTTTCGTCTACAGGCGCGCCGCGGGGCGTCCCGGGACATGCATCGCGATTATCGGGCACACCGTCGCCATCGCTGTCCATCTGCTCGGTCAGAAGAACGGTTTGGACAAAATCGGCCATTGCGGCGCCGGACGCCAGTGTGTCGACCGGAACATCTTTTCCGCAGCCGGTCAACGAACTGAGTTGATTCATCATCGAACGACCGGAGGCTTCATCGCCCACCGAAACGGTATAGATACATAAACGGTCAGCATAAGCGGATTTTAAAGCGTTCGCAACTGCAAGCGTTTCAGGGCCCATATCCTTGCCGTCGCTCACAATGACGACCGCAATCTCGCCGGTCGTACCCTTCAGATCAGCGATCGTCTCCTTCAAGGCCGCATACAGCGGGCTGGGGCCACCGGCTACAGGCACTTTTTTTAAGGATTCGGCGACGCCTGACCTCGAGTACGGGCTCAATCCGTAAATTTTTTCTGTGTTGCGGGGAGACACACGTGGATCGTGTCCGAAGGTCCGTACTACCGTTTGCACCGACAAGTCCGGCATGGTTTGATTGAAGTTGGCCACAACATTGCGTGCAAGGGCAAATTTTTCGACACCATTGTAGGCTTCCGACATGGAGGATGAGGCATCCAGAATAAAAACGAGATTATCCGCTTTTTGCGAATACCCGCCACCGGAAATAGGTTGTGCCTGAAACGCCGGCGGCGGCGAAGTCTGCTGAACCGCACATCCGGTCAACCCCACTAACAAAGCCATCGAAAAAGCCATCAACACCGATCCTGCTTTAACCATACAAATCTCCTTTCATTGATGAATATGAAATACCTTTGATGAATATGAAATACGTTGGAACGATTGATCGGGGAAGGGAAATGCCACACAGCTATGGCATCCATTTAGCTTCAACCCATAACAATAACCACGTATTTCTTCTCGGCAAGTTCAATTCAGAAATCAAAGAGAAATATGAGCCGGTCAGCCCGCAACGCATGGCCCCGGAGACGGCGATTCACGCAGCCCAAAATGGCCGATCATCTCCAAATCCGTATCGATGCTGCGACCGGCCGTTGTCAGATAGTTGCCAATCATCAATCCGTTCGCGCCCGCAAAAAAAACCCAGGACTGAAAATCCCTGAGAGTCTTCTCTCTACCGCCGCAAATGGTCACATCCCGGCATGGGTGGATAAAACGAAACAAGGCGATACATGCAAGCGCTTCAAGCGGCTCCAGCAAAGGGCGCTGCGCCAGACGCGTCCCTTCGATGGGGTTCAGGAAATTGATTGGAATGGTATCCACGTCCAGATCTTTGAGCAGAAAAGCCATTTCCACGCGTTGTTCCCATGACTCTCCCATGCCCAGAATACCACCGCTGCATATCTCCATCCCGGCGGACCGCGCTACCTGCAATGTATCCAAATCATCTTCAAACGCGTGCGTCGAGCAAATGTGCGTGAAATGGCTGGGAGCAGTCTCTATGTTGTGATGGTAACGCGATATGCCGGCCTCCTTGAGCTTATGGGCCGAGGAACCGGTCAGCATGCCCAACGAGGCGCACAATTTCAGGCCGGATTGGTCTTTCAGGATGCGCGCAGCCTGGCAGACGACGTCGATTTCGTCGTCGTTCAAGGCTGTTCCGCTGGTTACGATCCCGTAATGATTAGCCCCCGCTTCGGCGAGCGCCAGGCCGGATTGCACCAATTCTTCGCAGCTGCGCAGACCGTAAACGGCAACCGGGCTTTGATGGTGCGCCGATTGGGCGCAAAAAGCACAATCTTCCGCACAGCGCCCGCTCTTGGCATTGATAATGCCGCATTTGAAAATATGGCGATGCATGAAATGGTCGCGGATTTTATTGGCGCAACTTATCAGGTCGAGGGCCTCGGCAGGCGTCCCGGGAACCAATGCCATAGCCTCTTCGCGGTGCAGGCACCCGCCCTCCTCGGCCATTATTCTCCGCGCAATCGTCATCAGTGCTTCATTGAGCATGAAAGTCCATCCCTTCGTTAACTAAAATTTTGAATCGGTTAACAATAGGCCTTCATACTCCAGCACTCCCAAATGGTCAATGAAGGAGTGTTCGCGGCAAGATAATTGGCGCTTATTGAAAATAGACCCGCAGGCCGATATTAATGCCAATATCGTAGGGGTCGGCGTCACCGTCATTGATGTAGATGTCATCGCTTGCAAGGGCCAGAAAAACATTGGTGTCCACAGCCACATAATCGCGAAAGAACCATTTTATGCCGACCCGCGGCACAAAAATCAGCGCGCTTTCATCATCCTCGTTCTGATAATCTGTGTCCAGGAAAGCCAGTCCCAGATCAGCGCCCAGGTAAGGGACCGTCCTGGCAAACCCGACCATGCTGCTTCCGAAAAGATGATACTCACCGAAGACACCCACACTGTAATTCATAATGTCTCCGTCCTGCACTCGTGAAAAGTTTCCAAAAATGCCGAGTTCAAGATCGCGTTGGTAAAAATAGCCATATGAGGCCGTCAGGTTCACATCGATGTCCCCCTGGGTACCTTCCAGATCGATATCGCCCCGCAACCCCAACTCCTTGACACCTTGCTGAAGCAATGGGTCAACCGCCATTTGATCCTGGGCCGCAGCCGCGGTGACCAAAACAATAATAAGCGTCAATGAAAAAAGGAGCACTTTTTTCGCCATGGATTCCCCCTATGTCTTGAAGTTAAAAGAATGGATGGACACCTGGCGCATAAACCCGCGCCTTTGCTGCGGTGCAAAGAAGAGACTGATAGGGGCTATAACCGGGTTGTCTACAAAGAGATATCAGGTGTATACTGTATTTTATAATCGGAGGGTTTGTATGCAGCCTGTATACCTGTAATGGTGACCGCAGATGTCCCCGAGGTTAATCGAAATTGGAATTCAGCTCTTTAAGACGTCTCTCCCTGTTAGAAGAAGGCCGCAAACCGTATCCCGCAGATCCACCCTCTTGGGTCGGGTGCATCGATCATTTTGTCTTTTACATATTGAAGATCCAGACTGATCGCCGCAAACGCGTTAATCGCCCAACGGTAATACACCTCGAAGACATCACTGTGATCGAACTCACCATTGCCGCCGTTCAGGGAAGCATAACCGATGCCGATAGTGTCCGCCGTGCGCCCCCAGCGATTTCCGAGGATATTGATGCCCCCTGAAACGATGGTTTCGAAATCGATCAAGGCGGCGTCATCTTGCCGGCCGATGCGGACCCACGCGCCCAAGCTGTCCCCCAACTGCTGATCACAGGAGACTATGGCACTGAGCAGGGCGTGCTCCGAGTCATCCGAACTGTCGAAATCGTCGCTGGTGCCGTTCACGTTCAGGCGATAATGGCCCTCACCAAACCCGAGTTGAAGCGTGTAACCGACCTGGGCGCCGAAAAAAGTATAACTGCCCTGATCATCGTTTCCCCCGATCCCCATGACGACGGCCCGCGCCGACCAGGGGCCACTGTCCCACTGAACCGCCGCACCCTTGTCATACGAGGGTAAAAAAGCGTTGGGGGCGTTGACCAGCGCTTCATTCATGAACTGCGTGAGTTCATCATTGGCATACGCGTTATCATCCAGGTAGTCGGTTGCATCGATAATACCGCCGCTGACCTCGAGCCTTCCGCCGCCGATGCTGATGGTGTGGCCATACCAGGCCGTAAGCAAATAATCGCGGTCACGCCCGTTGATATTCTTCACATCGGCCTCGAGGCTGGCCGCCCACGGCACCACCGCAAAAGGCGTGGCCCCGCCATTCAAACCGTTGCCGGACGCGAAACCGAACTTGGCCTGGATCGCATCCTTTTCGGTCAACTGAAAGGACAACACCGGCTGAAACAGCACAGCGCCCCGACCGCCATCGTCATAATCCGGTGCGTTGCTGATGGCCCGGTGCTGGTATGCAGCGGCTAAATTGCCCTCAATGGCCACGCTATCATTCAACTCCAATGCCGCAGCCGATGTGCTGTACAGCAGCAGCAAACCGATCATCATCCAGCGAAACCAACCCAGTATGCCCATGTCCACATGACTCCCTTAATCGCGGCGCTTTATTTGCTCTGCCATTTTTCGAAATGCACCCATAACACCGCACCCAGCTCAACCTCTTTTTCGTGACCGTCGCGCGCAATCGTGTAATCGGCAGTGTTCAAAGCCGCAAAACCCCACCACCCGCTTGCGGGCACGGCATACGAAAAAACCCCGTTGCCGTCGGCCTTGATGGACTGGGTAACCATGAGCTCCGTTGGCGCCTGGACTTTGCCGTCGGCATTGTAATACTCGATCTCCACGGGAGCATAGGGCACGGGCTTGCCGTCCAGCTTAACGATACCCTGGAACAAATTACCCGCATACACCCCAAACGGACGCGTCAAGGGGACTATTTCGGTTTTTAAACCGATTTCCGCATCCCAGCCCTCTTCGTCCCCAAAAGCAGCGATCACGGTTTTTGTAATATGAACGATGAAACAATCTTCGGCAGGTTCCCAATAAGGTTCAGGTTCCATGAAAAACGTGTAAACGCCGGGGCGCGTAATCGCATAAGCAAGCTGCCAGGCCGGCTGACCCATCACCTTGACCGGGGTCAGCTTATCTTTCAAATCCACCTGACCACCTGATATCACTTTGAAAATTTTAGGTTTGGCCATCTGCATACCGACCATTTCCATGGGGTGAGAGAATGACAGGGTCAATTGAATGGTTCGCGAATCTTTTTGTGACACCATGGTGTCCGTGGGAATGAGCATGCCGAAATGAGCGGCAGCCGGAAACGCCATCATCCCTACGACGAATGCCGCTAACAAGATTTTTTTCAACGTGGGCCTCATCATTATCTCCTTTTGCAGTGTCGAAAAACAAAAAACCACGAGAGCGCTTGCGTAAAAACGGCAAACCTTCGTGGTTTCGTTCTGGATAGGAACTATCAGGGAAGCAGTTTCAGGTTTCGACCTGAAGATTGTTTGTCTATAAAGTCCATCTGACCGGAAATGTCAAGAACGCAAACTTTAGGGTTACAGGGCAATCGCACGTAGCTCCTGGTCCTTATAAGACAAATGGTGGGCGGTGCCCACCCTACCTGGCTTTCCTCGGCTTTACGAGAACCTCGTTGCCGTGCAATCGCAGGGGATTGCACCTGTAGCAAATAGTAGGGTGGGCACCGCCCACCACCGCGCTATTACAACATCATCGGTTTTTGACTCCGATCCCGCCCAAGCGGTTGGATAGACACCGGAGCGAACATAGCGATGAATCGCTGAATACGGCCAATCTGGTGGGCGGTGCCCACCCTACCATTTCTGAAATTCGGTCCATACGCACATGCGGATTGACATCCTTTGAGATCCCTTAGGGTTAAGGGCTTACGGGGTAGCGACCTCTTGCCGGGAGCGGTCTGCCACTCATACACATTTTCAAGTCCGACTGATATCTACCCCAGTGCAACCTGATCGAGTCTTTGCGCCAGCGCTGCAGCCTCGAGGTCCACATCCACCCGCAGGGCTTTTAGACCGCGAACACTGGGCAGGTCCTCCAAATCGACCGATTCGACGGATGGACGAAGATGGCCTTTGTTTTGCAGAAATTGGATATGCCGGCGTATCTCGTCGGCTTCATTGGGTTGGGAATAAACAATGGCGATTTTACCGGGTTGCGTCAAACGCTCGTCAGTCCCTTTAATCATCGCTTTGTCTAAACGGGATTTGATGATTTCATGGCGCACATCGTAGGCCCCATCCACATCGAACCGCTTTTCATCATAGCGGAACCGAATAGATAGCGGCGTGGTGGTGTAAAAAATAAGGTGGCAGGTATCCAGTGGCACCGAAAGCTGCGGCTGGACCCGTTGCGTGTGCCAAGCCATGCCGCAGGCCAGGAGCAACTGCCACAGGACCAGGTTCTGCAGGTGAAAAGCGTTGAAGCGCCCGTCTTCGCGCAAAGACGCACCAAGGTAGATCACATAGTCGAAACCATCGGTCTGGTGTTTCTCGAAATAGTGCGGAAACTCCTTCTGAGCGATGGCCTCTTCCTGATCCAGATAACCCGACAAGCGCTCATTGAGCAGTGACACGCTGCTTTCATAGGCCATGCGCTCCTTGTACACAGACCCCCGCTGGGGATCGATAGCGCGCTGATACCGTTCTATAGCCTGCGCCACGCGCGGCCCTATCCGCACCAGTTCCTCAAACGTGGGCTCGACTTCATTGCGCAGGAAGCTGCCGATTTCGGCTTCCGCGCCAGTGTGCACGCCCTTTGCCAGATCGCTGATGCGCCGTTCGATGCGATACTGGAATTGTTTGATCAGCGGCCACGATTTCGATTGCCCGGCGCGGCGGAATGCCTCGTTGGCCAGGGTCAACTGTTCGGTCAGATCGTCTTGAATGCTGAGCGCGCGCGCCTCGGAAGAGCCGCGGATGTCTGTCTGACCGAACAAGGGGATGACCGACTTGAAGACGATCGGTTCCATTTCGGATGGCTCGCCGCGTTGTAACCGTTCCAGATGGCTGAAGGCCGCGCGCGTAAAGCGCCACTCGACCGAAGGGTGCAAGGCGGTGCACTTTTCCTTGATGATGGATTGCACTTCGTTGTGGATGTCGTCGACACCGCGCTTGAGAGCGACCGAAAACATCGGAATCACCGGCCTGATCAACATCTTGTCCATCGCGGTAAAGGCATTGGGCGCCGGCGACATGATGTAGAAGGTGCCGATGATCTCCCCTTGGTAAAACAGGGGCGCAATCAGGACCGAACGCAACCCGGCATCCAGCAATTCGCGTTCGGACGGACGGATCTCTTTCTGGGCGGCCAGATCCGCCACGATGATCATTTCGCCTTTGGCCACCGCCTGCAACCAAATGGAACCTTTCAAATCCGCCAAAGGGATGTGGATCGAATTTTTGAAAATGCAATTGACGGCCGAATGGTCCTCGCCTTTGAGGACCCATACCTGGTCTCCCTGCAGCACACCAATCCCGGCGTGAAGCTCCGGCCTCGACAGCAAAATCTGCAACCGTCGTTGCAATCGGCCAAATCCGTTGGTACAGAATATTGATTCCTGATCGATCAGATCTTTTTCCAGATCCAGGAACACTTCGGATTCAGTGACGTCCACGGCATGAATCACGATAAATCCGCGGAAACTGAACTGCTGGGGCGCGATAAACCCGGCTAAGATGTCTGGATTATCGATGTTGTCCAGAATCTGCCGTCGGTCCTCAGGGCTCAGCGCGCGGGGATCGCCATGGCTCTCGACTTCCAGAAACTGCCAGTCGGGCAGAATACGGTAAAAGCGCTCCAATCCGGTGTTCGGATCGATGACGGTCCGGATGACCGGGGTTGAACGCCCGGCGCTGATACCGTAAATTTTATCCAGGATCAGCCAAAAGGCCCTTAAGAGTCGAAAGCTCTCCGCATCCGCATTGGGTTGCTTGAAGGTCCCTCTAATCAGACCTTCCTCGCTCATCAGTACACGCTTGAAACTGGGCGTATAGTAGAAGGGGCGGTTTTCGAGCGGGGTCACCACACCGGTCAAAGCGGTCTCCCAGGAAGAGGGCGGGAACACGACCGTCATTAAAGGATTGATGATTTGTTGATGGGTTTCGAAAACCGAGACATCCGCTATGTCACCTTTCAGCTCAGGATACTGCGCCAGTTGGGCCTCGAACGTTCTGAACATTTCGGCCATGTAAGAACACTTAGAAGAGACGTGTTCACGCCAGAAACGCAGCAGAGCCGCAAGACTGGTCACCGAGCGGAATTCGTGCGATAGCGCCTTATCCTTATCCATGGGGACTCCTATATTATATCCAGCAATGTGAACCATAATAAACACGAAGGACCGGACTGCAATCCAATCGTATATCGCAACTTTTTGGGTCACGAGCCGGCCAGCGGAGCAGGGCTATGATTTTGATGCCTTTGGATGCGCCTCGATAGACTGCGCCACATCACAGTTGCTTTTGCCTGACCGTTGCATATATTCAAGCGAACCTCAATGCTCTAAATCAAACGGAGAGCCAGATGCGAGCAACAGCACCATTGGGATGGATCGTGGTCATGATCACGCTGATAGCGATGGCCGGCTGCCAGCGAGCCTACTATGCTGCATGGGAAACGGTGGGCAAAGAAAAACGGCACCTGCTGCGCAGTCAAATCGAGAAAGCCCGCGATGATCAGCAAGAAGCTTCCGAAGAGTTCAAAGACGCGCTTACGCGTTTAAAAGAAATGTACGGCTACGAGGGTGGCGAACTTGAAAAAATGTACAACCGGCTTTCCGCGGATTACCAGGAGTGTGTCGAACGCGCCGACCAGGTGGAAGAACGCATTGCCAACGTGCAGCGCATTGCAAAAGATCTGTTCAAAGAGTGGCAACAGGAAAACGAGCAGATCCAGAATAGCACTTTCAAAGCCAATAGCGCCCGCAAACTCAAGTCCACGCAGACACGTTTTGCGCGATTGGAAAAATCCATGTTGGCCGCCAGCAGGCGCATGCAGCCGGTATTGACCAATCTGCGCGATTACGTATTGTACGTGAAGCACAATTTGAATGCGGAGGCGATCGGCGCTTTGAAAACGGAGGTGGCCAGTATTGAAGCCGATGTGAACCGACTGGTCAGGGACATTAACCAGTCCATCCAGGAAGCCGACAAATTTCTGGCGGAATTTGAAACATAAAGCCACGACATATTCCCCGCAAGAGGCCCCACGATGTACCTGGCGCGCTGGCGCAAGCAAGGCCGAACCCATTATACGATCCGTCAATCCTTTATTGATCGCGGATGCATGAAAAGTCGCGATCTATTTGACCTGGGGACTGATCCAAGACGCCACATCGTTTATGTGGGCGGCAATGGCTACTATTTTGACGACGATCTGCAAGAAGGATTGGAGCGGGCCGGTGTGCAAGTCGATCAGGATGCGCTGGATCGAATTTTTTTCGAGTTTCTCGATCCAAAAATTCAACGCGTCATCGACGGCTTCGATCGCGGGCGTCGCCGGGCGGGTCGCAAGGCCATCGAAGCCGCCGCGGAAGCGCTATGTGCGCCGCACATTTTCGATAAAAGGCGTTACCACTATTTGCGCTTTGGTCACAGCGATCAACGCCGCATAGACCAGGTATCCGAAAGAATTTTCAGTCCGCTTTATGCCAAATCACGCGATGAACGGGAGCAGTATTTCTTGACCGAAGAGCGCCGTCTACGGCCCCATGAACGCCCTTTTTATGTCTCGACGATTTTTGAGCTTAAACGATTCATGCCCGATAACGATTCGGAGAAACCCCTGTGGGAACAGATGGATGCCTATTTCGTCTCCCGGTTGTGCCACCTGAACGACGACCGCGGTTTTTGGGCCGACTTGCCAGTGGAAAGAGCCCTGCGCGATTATCTGGTGAAATACGCCATCATGTATTTCGATTTTGACCCCCCGCGACGCTCTCCCATGCAGGCGTATGTGGAGGATTTCATTAAACGCCATCGCATATACCATCCGCCCCGCACTGTTCAAATCAAGTTGGAAGAAGCCGGTCGTCTTTTCGGGCTATCATGGAAGGAACTTGAAAAACTAGACAAAATTTCACTGTCGCGCCTGTATCGGCGCCTGGCGCTGAAACACCACCCGGACAAAGGTGGCGACCCCGATCTTTTCCGCCGTGTGACCCAGTACTACACCATGCTCTCCAAGAAAGGCCGCCGGGGAAAAAGATAGTATTTCAACCATCTCACGTGACACAGTCCGACCTGTGCCGGTAGATCTCCGTACGCGCTGTCCAAGTAGCACGCTTCATACTATCGCCCTATCCTCCCGTCCAATGCCTTACGCAAATAGTCCCATTCCGCCCGGATCTTGCGCAGCTTGTTTTCAACAGCGCCCCTTTGACCGGGCGCCGCATCGGCCAATTCCTGTTCAAGCTGTTCGACCTCTTTTTGGCAGCGATATAAATCCTGGGCCAGCATCTTGATCGACATGGTGTATTCCCTTATCCCTTTCCCTGTTTATCGGTCGGCCAGGCGCGCCCTTTGAGCACATCGAAGGGGCTGCTTTTACCGCCTTGCGCACATCCGCACTGAGCGACATTCAAATCGATGCCACATCGAAGGCAAAGCCCCTTGCAATCTTCCCGGCACAGCGGTTTATACGGCAGCGCCAGAACCACCTGCTCCTGCACCGAATCGGTGAAGTCGATCGCCTCACCCTTGAAGATCGTCAGACCGATATGTTCCTCGGTCAGTTCAAGCTCTTTCTCCTCCCGCTCGTCATGCTCGGCTGTGTCGCGTGAAAATCGCAATGTGAAGCGCTGCTGCAAGTCGCTGCGGTAATCGTTCAGGCACCGGCTGCAGGATTGCTCGATAACGGCATCGATGCTGCCGCTGACTTTGATCAAAGTACGCTCCGGCACCACCGTCAATACGATGGTCAAAGGCCCCACAAAGCGACATTCTCCGCTCTCCGCCAATTCCCTCAGCACCGGCAATTCACCCGCTTCCCTGACATATGCCAGCGTCTTGCCCTCGATAGGAATATGCTGGACCTCAATGATCATGCTCATGGCTTACTCCTCACTTGATCTACTTACTCCTCACTTGATCTAATGGATGGCGGCGCGTGGATGGCGGCGCGGACCACCCGCCCGGATCAGCGGGGTTTGGAAACCCGCAAGTTGACGAACACGAAATTAGAGCCGGAACGATTTGATTGCAAGCGCCATCGTCATTGCGCGGCTCAGCGCCACTGTGAACCAAAGGAGCCAGACACCTTTTCACGCAAGGGCTGAAAAGTCCGAGAATAGGCGGCCGCCTGCTCCAAAGCGTCTTAATTTTGACACGTCAACTCGTTCGCACTAACAATTTCCCCCGTCCCGCCTGCGTAAACACCCGCCGAATGTGATGGTACATATTTTGCGTGTGCTTCGCTAATTGATTTTATCACACCACACCATCTCCAGAAGGAACTCGCCCCATGACCAAGGCTTCGTTCACCAAAGCAGCAAGCGTGCTGATCATTTCACTCTTTCTCGGCATATCCTCCGCCCAAGCAGATACCGATCCTTTTCCCATGCCGGACATCATCGCTCCAAATGTGGCCTTTTGGACCAAAGTCTATGCACATTATTCCACCGGGCAGGGTATCGTGCATGACAGCATCGACATGGACCGGATTTATGAGGTGATCGATTTGCTGCCATACGATGTTGCCGGCGCAACCGAAACCAACCGCATTCGTATGAAGCAGGCCGTTCAGAGATACGAAACGATCCTGCGCGAACTCGCCCGCGATCCGAATGCCACCGATCCGCACTACCGCCGCGTGGCCGATCTGTTCAGCGAACCCCCAACTGCCGCTCACTATGCCCGCGCGGCCCAACGGGTACGCTGCCAGATTGGACAGAAAGATCGTTTCCAAGCCGGATTGATCCGCTCTGGCGCATACATGGAACAAATCCTGTCTACTTTAAGATCACACGGGCTGCCTGAAGATCTGGCTTACCTGCCGCACGTCGAATCTTCTTTTAACCCAAATGCCTATAGCAAGTCCGGGGCGGCTGGCATGTGGCAATTCACCACATCCACCGGGCGACTGTTCATGGAAGTCGGCTATGTGCTCGATGAACGGCGCGACCCTTTTCGCGCCACCCATGCCGCCGCGCGACTGCTCAAGGAGAACTATGCAAAACTGGGCAGCTGGCCGCTCGCGCTGACAGCGTACAATCACGGAACAGCCGGCATGCAACGAGCGCAAAGCACGCATGGCGACTACGCGCGCGTGTTCCAGTATTACCAGAGCCCCAGCTTCAAATTCGCCTCACGTAACTTTTATTCAGAATTTTTGGCAGCGCGCCACGTGGCATCCAATTACCGGGACTATTTTGGAGACATCGAACTGGACCGCCCGGTGGCAACGCGAACTGTCGTAATGGATGGGTATGTATCGTTCAAACAACTAAGCACTCTTTTCAACGTCGATCCTGAAACCCTCAAGAAGATGAATCTGGCCCTGCGAGATCCAGTATTCAACGGTCAAAAACATGTGCCCAAAGGCTATGCGCTGCGCTTGCCGGCCGTGCAGGGGTCGGACCCAACCATGCAAATGGCCGCCATACCGGAATCCTATTATCAGCAGGAACAGCGCGCCAGTCGCTTCCATACCGTTCGCAGCGGCGATACGGTCTCCATGATCGCGCGCATAAACGGCGTGAAAGTGAGCGATCTGATCCTGGCCAACAATCTCAACCGTCACGGCACCATTTATCCGCGCCAAACCCTGCGGATCCCTAGAGGCGGCGAAGACGTTCCCACCGTCGCGAAGAAACAAGAAACGATCACGCTGGCCAAAGTGGAAAACCAGCAACCAGCGCCTGATGCAGCACCGGTCGCCGCAACCGCCGCGCGCGAGAACGCAGCGGCGCCGGCGCCAACCAGCGTCTCCCAGCCCATTGCCAACGTTGCCGCCGAACCCGTTACCGAAGATATAGCCCATGCTGACACGATCGCTGAAACGATCCATGACATCACCACCGAAACGGTGACGGAACCCGAGATGAACCCCTATCCACAACCCGTGCTGGCCTCGATCATTGCGCTGCCGCAAACGGAAAACGATTCCGATCTCGTACGTGTGGCCGCGGCAACACTACACGCCAGCAATGAACAGATCGTAACCGCTGATATCCGATTCGAGCAGATCGAAATCATCAACGGGCAGACGGTCGGCATCCTACAAGTGGAAGTGGAAGAAACCTTGGGGCATTATGCGGATTGGGCTGGTGTAAAAACCCAGAGTATCCGCAATCTGAACAAGTTGCGCGACGGTAACCTGCGCCTGCATCGAAAAATTAAAATCCCATTGAGCCGAGTCGGCGCGGAAACCTTTGAACAAAATCGCTACGAGTACCATAAACGTCTGCAAGAAGACTTTTTTGCGGTGTACCGCATCGGCGAACTGCAGCCCTATTACGTCCAAAGCGGGGACAACTACTGGTCACTGTGCCAGCAGAAGTTTCAAATTCCAATGTGGCTGCTCATGCACGCCAATCCCGAATTAGATCTGGCTGCCCTGAGCATCGGACAGAAGTTGATCATCCCGATGATCGAAAAAGCTTCTACGAAAGATGCCGACCCGGGTATCGAAGAAGAGTTTGACGCTTCCCCAGCGGAATCTCACACCGAAGAATCGGTTTGATGGAAAAAGGTCATATCCCAACGGTCCTCGCGCGCATCATGGCGTAAGATGTACAGACCATCGTCGTCACCCAGCACTTTGAAGTAGCGGTGCTCGGGGGAAAGCCACAAATCGATCACTTGGCGAACCCCGATGCATCGCTCGCCCATCCAGAATCGCCGCGGCGTCTCCTCGCCGCGGTATCCACAGTAACAATCGACGTGTAAATTTTCCATTCGCTCAAGCGCCTTACGCTCGATTCGCCAGTTCCTTTATTGCTGATCCATAGGTTAGAAAGTGGATTGACAAACCAAAAGTTAACGCTTTACCATTGCCTGTCACGCAAAAAAATGACGCAAGCAACGGAGAAGGCCAATGAACGACAGTGTATCCATCGGATGGATCGGCACGGGCGTTATGGGACATGCGATGTGCGGTCATTTGATCGCGGCAGGTCATCGCGTGCATGTTTTCAATCGCACCCGTACCAAGGCCGAAAGTCTTCTCGCGCAGGGAGCCCGCTGGTGTGATTCACCCCAAGCCGCGGCCGCCGGCAGCCGGGTCCTGTTCTGCATGGTCGGTTATCCACGGGATGTCGAACAAGTCATCCTCGGGCCGGAAGGAGCGCTATCCGGCGCCGCTTCCGGAACAGTGATCGTGGACATGACCACATCGCGTCCCGACTTGGCCGTTACGGTTTATGCCCGGGCCAAAGCAAAGGGGGTAACGGCTCTGGACGCGCCCGTTTCCGGCGGCGATATCGGCGCGCGCGATGCCAGTTTGGCGATCATGGTGGGCGGAGACAAGGATGCCTTCGAACGCGTCCTGCCGCTTTTCAAATTGATGGGCAAAAACATCGCGCACATGGGCGAACCCGGCGCCGGCCAGCATACCAAAATGTGCAACCAGGTTCTGATCGCAGGCACTATGATCGGCGTGGTCGAATCCTTGTTGTACGCACAGCGCACGGGTATGGACCTGGATGCCGTCATCGACGTCATTGGACAGGGGGCCGCCGGTTCCTGGGCCATCAACAACCTGGGGCGGCGCATCGCCCGCGGCGATTTCACTCCCGGTTTTTATATTCGCCATTTTGTCAAGGACATGGGCATCGCCCTGGACGAAGCCCGTCGCATGCAGCTCAGTCTGCCGGGGTTGGCACTCGTGCATCAGTTTTATCTTGCCGCCATGGCCCAGGGTGAACAAGATCTTGGCACCCAGGGCCTATACCGAATTCTGGCACGCATGAACCGCATCGCACCAAACGTTTCTAAAATGTGAGCCCCAATCCTTTTTGCATTTGACATTGACCCCCTATCGCTAAAGTTTCTTGACGGGCGTCTATTTTGATGCGAAGCAACGGCCACCTTTTTCATCCAAAAAGCAGGCGCTTTACCCGAAGCATACCCGCGAAAGCCCGAATCCTGGAGGAGGGTCATGGATACAATGGACGGAACACTTTTACACAGGCGCTTGCGCCGCGGCTTTCCACTTTCCAATCCGGCTAGGCCAGCTTAACATGGATGCACCGTAAATGACCGAGAAAACCCAATGTGTCTACCACCAGGGTGCGGCCGGTCAACGAATGCGCATGAAGGCCGTCGGGCTCTCGCTCATCATCAGCCTTCTGCTGCTGGCGCTTAAATTTCTGACGTATCGTCTGACCCACTCGGCGGCCGTATTATCCGATGCACTAGAATCGATCATCAATGTTGCCGCCAGTTCCTTCGCGATCCTAAGTATCTGGATGGCAGCCAAACCGGCCGACCCGGATCATCCTTACGGCCACGGCAAAATTGAATACTTCTCAGCGGGTTTTGAAGGCGCACTGATCATCGGGGCGGCTATCGGCATTTTCTACACAGGCATTCAGCACTTGCTGCACCCCAGACCTCTGCCCCATCTGGAAGCAGGACTGCTCATCCTGATGGCCGCCACCGTCATCAATTTACTTCTGGGACTGTTCCTGGTGCGTATCGGCCGGCGCACGGAATCGATAACGCTGGTCGCAGACGGCAGGCACATTCTGACCGATGTCTACTCGTCTGGCGCTGTAATGGTTGGGTTACTGGCGGTACATTGGACCGGATGGCTGCGATTCGACGGCGTGGTCGCCTGTCTGGTAGGTGTCAATATTTTGATCACAGGCGGCCAACTGGTACATCAATCCTACACCCGTCTGATGGATGCTTCGGATCCCGAATTGCTCGAACGCATCACCCGCATGCTTGCTGAAAACAAGCGTTCACACTGGATCGACATCCATCAACTGCGCGCCTGGCGGGCGGGAACGATGATTCATATCGACCTGCACCTGGTTTTGCCCGAGGATCTGTTGCTTGACCAAGCCCACCAGGAAGCCAAACTTCTGGAAAACATTCTCGTCAATGAGTTCAGTGGCAACGCCGACATCCTCGTGCACATGGACCCGTGCGATCCAACGGCATGCCCGATTTGCACCTTGAACGAGTGCGTATTGCGCAGCCGCGATCCAGATGCGGTGACGACCTGGAATCGGGAGCGTTTGGTCCGCGCAACAGACAAGATTTTCCCAGAGGTAAAACCCGAGGGGAAAAAAGACTCTTAACCCCTTACGCAAAGCCGGGTGGATCACCGATAAAACCCGCAGCATCAAGGAATATTTTTATTGGCCACACGTCACTATCACCTTTCAACGCCGGCGATGCCGGCCCAGGAGGAAACATGCCAACTATCTTTTCTAAAATCATCAGCGGCGAGATTCCCGCGGACATCGTTTATCAGGATGATCAGGTAACAGCTTTCCGGGATGTCGACCCAAAGGCCCCTGTGCACATACTGATCGTTCCCAACAAAGAAATCCCCACGGTCAACGATGTCACACCGGATGACGAACAAACGATCGGCCATATGTTCGTTGTTGCCAAACTTGTAGCCGAAAAGGAAGGCGTGGCCCAGAGCGGCTACCGACTGATGCTCAATTGCAACCGCGACGCCAATCAGGAAGTGTTTCACCTGCATATGCACCTGTTCGGAGGACGGCCGCTTGGCCCCATGCTGGTGCGGAAATAAGCAACAATTGCTGTCACACGTAACCGCTCTTGGGTGTACAGCGGGCTTTTGTACTCTTGGAAGAATGGCTGGCATCGGCCATATACTTGCTTTTCCGATGTGAGTGTGCAAATTGGTTGCACGCGGCCTCTTCGACACGGACAGGCCAGCGGTGATGCGCAAAGCAAGCAGTCTGAACCATAAAACGATGGATCATGGGGAGACATGGGATGATGCCGATCAACAAAGCCGTCTTTTATGCGGTATATGTTTTTGTGGCAACCGTATTGCAAGGACTTGCTTCACCGGTGGCGGGCGCCATGACGGTTTTTGTCAGCATTGAACCGCAAAAATACATCGTGCAGCACATTGGCCGGCAATGGGTGGATGTACGGGTCATGGTTCCCCCGGGCGCCAGCCCGCACACCTATGAACCCAAACCCGCCCAGATGGCGGCATTGGCGGACACGCGCCTCTTCCTGAGTATCGGTGTTGCGTTCGAAGATGCCTGGCTGCCCCGGTTTGCGGCCATCAACCCCGGGATGAGGATTGCCGCATCGGATCAGGACATCAAAAAGCTGCCCATAACAGGGCATGGCAATCACCATGACGCAAGCCAGGCAGATCCTTCCATGCACGATCCGCACATCTGGCTATCGCCCCCGCTGATCAAAATCATGGCCGACAACACCCTCGAGGCGCTGATTGCGGTGGATCCGGCGCATGCAGATCATTTCAAAACGCACCATGCATCTTTGTTGCGTGAACTGGACACCTTGGACCGGCAGATTCGCGAGTTGCTCGCCGATGCCGCGGGAACCCGTTTTATGGTCTTTCATCCTTCGTGGGGCTATTTTGCAAAAACCTACGGATTGATCCAGGTCCCTATCGAAGTCGGGGGCAAGGAACCCAAACCGGCGCAATTGCAGCATCTCATCAGGGAGGCCCGCGCGGCGGGAATCAAAGTTATTTTCGCACAACCGCAGTTTTCGGACCGCAGCGCCCAGGTGATCGCCCAGGCCATCGACGGAAGCGTCATCGTGGCCGACCCCCTGGCTTTCGATCTGATGAACAATCTGCTGCGCCAGGCCGAAGCCATTATGCAGGCCGCCCGCTAATCTGACATTGCCGGAATGAATGGCGTGTGGCATGGCATGTACTTCAAACTTAAAACTCCGGCATAGCCGGTCAGGATATGCTGATGACCGATCCTATTATCGAGGCGCATGATCTTTGGTTTTCCTACGACGGCGAGGCCGTGCTGCAGGATGTCGATTTGCGGATCGCCGCCGGTGATTTTGTCGCCATGATCGGCCCTAACGGGGGCGGCAAGACCACGCTGCTCAAGGTGCTTATGGGATTGCTCGATCCCAGCCGCGGGTCGGTTCGCATCTTCGGCCGACCTCCGCGGGAGGTCTGCCGGGATATGGGCTACGTGCCCCAGCACGCCGCGATCGCATCGCCCTTCCCTATTTCCGTTCTGGATGTTGTACTGATGGGACGCCTGAGGCCTGGTGCCAAGTGGCCTACCCCCTCGCAGGCCCAGCGGCATGCGGCCATCGAGGTTTTGACCCAACTGGGGGTTGCCGATATGGCCGAACGGCGCATAGGCGATCTGTCCGGCGGACAACGGCAGCGCGTGCTGATCGCGCGAGCGCTGGTAGACCGGCCCAGGATTCTTTTCCTGGATGAGCCTACGGCCGGCATCGATTCCCAGGGCCAAATGGACCTGTATTGCTTGCTCGAACAACTCAATGCGGACATGACGATCGTGATGGTCAGTCATGACCTCTTAGCCCTCTCGACGCATGTCAAATCGGTGGCTTGCGTCAATCGGCAGCTACACTACCACAATCATCCCGAACTGACCCACGACATGATGGAAATTATGTATCCGCATACGCCAGGCCAAGCCTGTCCGGTGGAACTGGTTGCGCATGGCGTACCGCATCGGGTGTTGCGCAAGCATACCTGATTGGGAAAACAGCTCCCATCCAGGCCCAGAGATCGCACTGCCCTTGGGAGCGCCCCGTGTGCGGCCCGATACACAGGGGCAGAATCTACCTTCGTAACCCGGTCCGAAAATGAAGACCCATAAAAAGGAACCTAAACTTGGAGTTCACGATATTTGAATTCGATTTCATGCGCAATGCCTTGCTGGCGGGTTTGATGGTCAGTTTCATCTGCGGGGTGATGGGCACCCTGGCGGTGGCCAACCGGCTGGTTTTTCTTTCAGGCGGCATCGCCCACGCAGCTTATGGCGGCATTGGTCTGGCCTACCTGCTGCGGGTGCCTTATCTGCTCGGCACCCTGAGCTTCTCGTTGCTGGCCGCCCTGACGATGGCCGTTGTCAGTATGAATGCCAAGCATCGGGCCGATGCGGTGATCGGCGCCATATGGGCCGTGGGCATGGCCTTGGGCATTATCTTCATCGACCTGGCGCCCGGCTATCCGGCCGATCTGATGAGTTACCTGTTCGGCAGCATATTGGCCGTGCCGGTATCGGATTTATGGGTGATGCTGGGCGCGGCCATCGCGATCGCGGCCGTGGCCTGGTTTTACTACGCGGACTTTCTGGCACTCTCCTATGATGAGGAGTTTGCACGCCTCCGCGGCGTGCCGGTCAGGAAACTGTATTTTCTGCTGGTCATTCTACTCTCGGTGGCCGTGGTGCTGACCATCCGCGTGGTCGGCTTGATCTTGGTGATCGCGCTGCTGACCATTCCACCGTTCATCGCTGAAAAATTCACCCGTTCGCTGTTAGGCATGATGGCTTGGTCTTGCGTTCTGGGTGCCGTTTTCACAACCGCAGGTCTGGTTCTGTCGTATTACTTCAACCTGACCGCCGGCGCGTGCATCATTCTTGCGGCAGGCAGCGGCTTTTTCGTTGCGCTGGCGCTCGAACGCATCCTGCACTGCCCCCGCGCAGCCCATGCGCACGCGGCCGCACCCCAACAGAGGTGAACATGTGTCAGCAATGCAACTATACGGAATTGCTTGCGCGAGCCGGATTGGAAGCCACCGGGCATCGCCTGCGCGTCCTGGAGGTCATCGGCGATAACACTTGCCCATTAAGCGCCCAGGAAATCTTCGATACGGTGCGCCGCAGTCGGCCGATCAACCGGGTAACCGTTTACCGGGTTCTCGAAATGCTTGTCCAAGGCGGCCTGGTCGATCGGCTCAGCAGCGGCGGCCGGGCCTTTTTTTACGGCCTGGCACCAAATCGCCTGCATGCACCCCACCCCCATTTTTTCTGCCGGCGTTGCGGCCGGATGGATTGTCTGCGCCCCGACAGCATCGCCCTGGACCTTAAAAAACTTCAGCGCGTCTTTCCCGGACAGATCGAAAACGTGGAAGTCCGCGTTGACGGGATATGCCGCAAGTGCCTGCAAAAATAATATTTTATCTGGTTATGCACTTCGCTCAAGTGATTAGGGAGCAAAGTGTTAAGTGTAAAGTTTAAAGTGTAAAGGGAGGCATTCTGTCGATTTGATTCTCACCTCACCGTGTTGTACGCTTTTACGTGCATGCTTTTGTTCAAAGCAACGGACAATGCAGGGTGGGCATTGCCCACCACTGTTCCTCGCAAACAACATCATCGGTTCCTGACCCTGACCCCCACCCGGCTTACCTGGTTTTCCTACGTCACCCCACGCCCGTAGCTCACTTGACCGAAGTGGATAACCAGATAAATTTTTATTTTCGATAAATCAGATCAGCGACATCGCGCACATATTGCTCGTCGGAAATGCCTTCCAGGGCCTCTTCAGGAAACGCCACCTTGCGTTTGAAATGCGCAGACAACGTGCCAAACAGAACCACGCGGGCCTCGGGCGCCAGGGCATCCCTGCGCAGCAGCGATTGCAATGCCGCATCAGCTTCAGCGGGCGTGACCTGCTGGCGCAGACGCGCGGCCAAATGGGGGTGGTGTCGCAAAGAATTGTAGCGGTTCTCCTCGAAAACCCGCTCGATATGCGGTTCGCTTGCCTGGGCGCTGCGCACCACTATCGTGTTGGCTGCCAAGTCGCCCAGGCGCTGGGCATAGCGGGTAACCAGGCAAAACACCCCACCCACCAAATAGAACAGCGGCAGACTGTCCACAGCGCGCAACAGGTTGCGGATTACCACCTGGCTGGGCTGCAAACGCAAGCCACGAACATCCATGACCCGCAGGCCCAACAAGCGCTTGCCGAGTGTCTGACCATTCCAGAACCATTCCAGACCAATGGCATATCCGACGGTCAGCGCGAAAAGCAATAGGATCGAAACAGCCTGAGAAAAATCCTGGTGCAGCAAACCCAACACATTGCTGGCCAGTGTACCGAGCTTAAAAAGGACCGACAAGCAGGCCAGGTCCAGGAGCCAAGCCAGGCACCGGCTGACAGGTCCGGCCAGTGCCAGGGCAAAAACAACCCCTTCAGGGGTGCGGATCATACGTTCGCCGGAGCGTTCGCTGGATTGGGAGGCAGGCGTCATGACCGGTATGATCCTCTGTGCCGATTGCGTTCAGGCTGTCGACGGTCGCTTGACGATCGGCCGGCATAGCCTAAAAAGAGCGCCAGCAGGCAGAGCTCCACGGCGCCGAAGGCAATTTTGACCGAGTAGGGAATGACCGGCGCGTGATATTGCGAAAAGAAGGCTTCCACCAAGCCGGCCCACACCAGCATCACAGCCACACCGCTGATCAGGGTCACCACGTCCGGCCCCACCGCGCGCAACCGCTCCCGCATGGGGCGCTCGGAAGCGGCGCCAAGCAATGCGCCGGCCAGCAGCAAACCGGCTTGACCGGCGATCAGGATGGAGGGGATCTCCGTGGCGCCGTGCGGCAACAACCATCCGAACAGGAAAGCATGTTGACCGGCAAGCAAGTAGTCGGCTGCCACTGCCCCGAGCATGACGCCGTTGCTGAACAAGAGCAGTACGGTACCAATGCCCCAAGTCATGCCCAACGCCAGCACAAAAATGGACACGCGTGTGTTGTGGGTCATCAGGAAGGCTGAAAAACGGCCCTGGGCACCTTGCAGATGATCCTGACCGCCTGCGCCCTCTTCCCGGGCAACCCGCTCAGCCGGATCCATCTGCAAATGTTCAAAAGGCATCAAAACCGCTTTGGCTTCGGGATCGAAGAGAATCGCCCCGCCGCCAAAGAGAGCGCCGAGCGCCATGATGGTCAAGCTGAGCGCGAACGGCCGAAAGTGGCGCCGAAATGTTGCGGGAAAGGTCCGCAGGAGAAAGGCCAGCGGCCTGAATCGCACGGCCTTTTGCCGGGCGCCGTAGATAAAGGCATAAGCGCGGCCCACAAGGGATTCGAGATAGCGGTGCATGGCGCGTTCCGCCGAAAAGGTGTTGATTTTGGCCAGATCGGACGATGCCCGCTGATAAAGGTAATGCAGCCGACGGATGTCGTCGAAGCCGACGCGCCGATAAGGATCCCGCTCCTGGCGGATCAATAAAGCATCCAATTCTTGCCAATAGGGTCGTTCGGCGGTGATGAATTTTTGCAGGTCGATGATCATGCCGCGATTCACTTTCAAATAGGACAAACGCGTAAAAGACTGTTTTTATGATCTCTGCAGCCAATTTTCCTCAGGAAATATCTTGGTTAACGCGCCAAGCACCGAAATCCAGGTGGGTTTGCCGCTACAATACCTGGCGCTGTTTGACTTCCATATATTGATCGATCAATTGACTGCACAGATCCTCCTTGTCCAGCAGCGCAAACCCGGCACCGTATTGTCGCAGACGTCGGCGGGTCTCATCCAGACCGCTCCACAGCATGTGTCCGGCCAGGTGCTCGTATATGCCGCGCTCGGTCCGGATGTCCGCCGACGAAAACAGGGGATAGGCCCCGGCCGGCCGGAACATATTGATCATCAGCACATGCTGGCGGGCGCACAGCGGCATCGCACGCAGAAAGCTCTCGGACATCAGCGGATCATCCAAATGGGTGAGAAATAATAACAAAGCGCGCTTGCGCAAATGGGTGCCGATGAACGTGAACAAGTCATCGAAATCGGGTGATACGCTCTGAGGTATGCGGTTGTAAAGCGCCTCTCGGCAAGCATTGTAATGGAACCTGCCGCGACCGGCCTTGATGAAGCCATCCGGGCGGGCGCCAAAAATCAGCAGGCCGTAGTGATCGGAGGCTTTCTCGGCAGCCAGTGCCAAGACCAGGGCCGCCCGGATGTAGTGCTCGAAAATAGTGGCGGCCGGCCCGGCTTCCAAGAAGGCGTCATCGGACCGGCGCCGTTCGCGGACGTACCCGGCATCGCGGGTGCTCAGCCGGGATGCATCCAGAATGACATAGATCTCCTGGGATTGTTCGACCTGAAATACCCTGGTGACTGGATAGCGCCGCCGGGCGGTGGCTTTCCAGTCAACATCTTCATAGTTGTCACCCGGCAGGTAGTCGCGCAACTGTTCGAACTCGCGCCCCTTGCCGATCTTGCGCACGCTGCGCCAGCCCCAGTCAGCGTGCCTGAACACTCCCAGAATTTGCTTCTGACCCGACACGAGATCAGGATACGCCCTCAATTCGCTCTGCAGCGCACTGCGACGGCGCAGCGACCACAACCCCAGATAAGAAGGGATTTCCAGAAAAGCGGCTGTCACATGAAAGCGGCCACGTTGCAATGCCCGGCAGGACCATGTCAGGACGTGGGCCTCGCGGCCGCCGGGCAATCGCAGCAGCACCGAAGGCGTATCGCTGGCGAACGCGGGCGGCAACGCCACCCCGACCCGCAGGGGCAGTGCCGCGGCGCGGGGGTTTTCCAGCGTGAGAACAATGGCGGCCGGTCGCCCCACGGTCATGCGTACGATTTCCGGTGCACGCGCCGCAATGCCGTCGAAACGGCGGCGCGAGCCGGCCGCATCCCACCCTGCCGCGGCCAGCACCAGCAGCGCCGCTACCCAGGCCGGCAGCGTCCAGTCCGGATAACGTGCCGCCAAACCGGTGGCGGGCAGCAGGACCAGGACGATCAAGACGATAAGGCGAATGCGCGGCACAATCATCGTGGGACAGTCACTTCTTGCAAGATCTGCGCAATCACCTCTTCAATGGCCAACCCTTCGATTTCGTACTCGGGCCGCAGCAAGATGCGGTGACCCAGAACAGGTGCGGCCAGCGCTTTGATATCGTCGGGGGTCACAAAATCGCGCCCGTCCAGCGCGGCCGCTGCCCGACTGCTCAACAACAAGGCCTGAGTCGCCCGGGGGCCGGCGCCCACGAACACACCCGGATGCCGACGCGTTTGGCGCACGATGTCGACCAGATAGGCCACTAACTCCTCTTTGATATGAATGAGCGCCAGTTGCCGGCGAAGGTCGGCGAGCATCCCGGGGGTGAGGACCGCCCGGACGGCCCCGCTCTTGAGCACGACCTCGGGCGCCTCGTCGCCCAGCATGCGTGTGGCCAACTGCAGTTCTTCATCGCGTTGCGGATGACGCATGCTGATTTTGAGCATGAAACGGTCCACCTGGGCTTCAGGCAACGGGTAGGTGCCCTGATGCTCGATGGGGTTCTGAGTGGCGAACACCGTGAAATTCTCCGCCAGGGGGTGCGTGCGCCGGTCGATGGTAACCGCCCGTTCCTGCATGGCCTGCAACAGGGCGGATTGGGTCTTGGCCGGTGCACGGTTGATCTCATCGGCCAGCAGGAAAGTCGTAAAAACCGGTCCCTTGATCAGCGCGAAACTGTTTTTCTGCAAACTGAAGACGTGCGTGCCGGTGATGTCCGCCGGCATCAAGTCGGGTGTAAACTGAATTCGGCCGAAATCGCACCCCAGCACATGCGCCAGCGTGCGTACCAGCAGGGTTTTCGCTACCCCCGGCACCCCTTCGATCAAGGCGTGGTGATTGGTGAAAATGGCGATCAAGGCGCTGTCGATCACCTGCGCCTGGCCGATGATGACTTTGGCGATCTCCTGCCTGGCCTGCGCCAGGGCATGTTTCAACGGTTCAATGTCGGCAGTCATACCTGTTTTCCTTGTTTGAGCAGTTCGCTGATACGTTTGTACACAGCCACGGATGCATGCCGGCGCGGGTCGGTGCGGCCTTCGGCCACCAGACGTTCCACCTCCGCCACGCGCGCTTCGGGAATGCGCGCGCTGGCCGGGCTGTTGCGCCAGGTTTCATGGCAGGTGTCCAGCAACTTCCGGGGATCAATGTGCCGCTGCATCAGACCGATCCAGCCATCGACCGATTCGCGGCCGGACAGGAACTCGCGGGCGTGTTCATCAAGCTGCGCACTGCGCGGCACGAGCACGGCGGCCTGTCGCCAAATCAGCAGGACTATCACCACCAGCAGGACGGCAGCCACCCCCTGCAGGCGGTACTTGCGCAGCAGCCCGGCAATGCCGGGCTGCTTCACCAAGCCGTGATGATACTCTTCGAAAATCACCGTGGCGGGTGCCTGGATCACCCAGCTCAGGAATTCCGGCACGCGATCGCCGCGCAGCGCCTCATTGCTGAAAAGATAACTGTCGGCGACCATGACCACGCTGCCGCGTCCCCAAGAACGGCTCACGACCACCGGCCGATCATGCCACACGTAGCGCACCTGCCAAGCCGGATCGGTCAGATCGAAAGAGAGCGGCGCCCGCCACGGGATCGCATCGGGCAACAGATCAGAACCGGGCCCCGGTATCGGCTGCACGGCGAAGTCGTCGAAATCCTCCGCGCCGGCCGTCTGCAGCGCAAGGCCCAAATAAGCGAGCACACCCGTCCATTCGGGGCCGGCTCGCCACGGGATACTCAGGTCCTGGGGGGCATCGTCTTTCACGGCCGGGTCCGGGCAGGCCGAATTGGGTTCCTCGGCAGATGGCCCAGCGTCTCCGCGCGCGCCGGCCGCGCCTTTTTCATCCTGACGGCCCTCCACGCCAGCCGGCTGGAAAGAGAGCACCAGACGCCCTCCCTTTTCGGACAGTTGCGCCAGCATCCCCCGCCAAGACTCATTTTCCAGAAAACGGTCCCGGCTGTCCAGGCCGCACACCACCAGAGTGCGTTCCGCCCCGACGACCACATGGTTCAGCGGTCGGAAGTTGCGTTCGGCAACGCCCATGTTATCCAGGCTCTCGAACAACACCTGGGTGCCCAAGGGATCGCCGCGCAGGGACGAATAAGGCGGATAGAGATCACCCGCCTGAAACCGCAGCCACAATAACCAGGTCAGCCCCATGCTGAAAACCAGCAGACCGATCAGGGCCGCCACTATTTTTTTAGAGCCATTGGCATGGCCATACACGGTCATTAAACCAGTCCTCGGCGCATTGGTCCGCTGAAGGTTGGGCACCTTTTATTTTTGCCGCAGGCCATTGTTTGGATATTATCCATTTCCAGGTTCACCCACGGTGGCGGCGTGTTGAACCAGAAAAAAAATCCTTGCCTGGTCACCCTTGAAGTCAGAGATGTGCTTCGCGGTCACTGGATGCATCCCGTACCAGGCCCGTTCGAAGGCGGCCATGCAGCGATCGAAACGCGTGAGCAGTTCGGGCTCGGCATGAACCCGACGGACCAGTTCGTTCAGGTAGTCACGGTTGGATTTGAACCGCGCCAGCCGGACGCGACCGCTGTCGCCGAGCTGGGCCAGGACCGAGAGATACAAGGCCCGTAACGCCTGGCGCAAATCGCCTCGCGCGATCAACTCCTGGGCCATCGACAACCAGCGATCGCGTGGCAGGTCCTCGGCGGAGATCTCTTCATCATTGATATCTATCGGGGGTGCCGTGTCCGTGGATCCCGTCTTTGCCTGAACGGATAGCCGCGATCGAAACCACCGCCGCAGTGTGATCAGGAGTAACATGACCAGCCCTGCGCCAATACCATAGAAAATAAACCCAATCAGCACATGCCAGTCGGTGGGCGTTGCACGGTCATCTTCCTCTTGCGGAAAACGGCGCCCCAGCCACTCCGCCAGGGATTCGATCCAGCGATTCACACTATTGCCGAATGCAGTGATAATGCCGCTGAACCAACGCAGCGTGCGTGTCAGCCAACTGCGTTCGTCGGGCGGCGGGGCGGGCGATTTCTCTCGCGGCAGGCGCCAGGCAAAACGGCGCTGTTGCAACACCTGCTGGATGGTGTCGTCCAGTCGCTGGGAATAATCCCGCTGCGCGGATACCGCAGGCACCTGTGCGGCTCTTTCAGCTGGTGACATTTGGGCCGCGCTGACCGGCCCTGCCCACAGCACCATCGCGATCACGGCCACTTTGAGAAACGGTTTCAAAACGGCCAGCAAATCATCGCCCGTCCGCCGGGACAGCCCTGAAAAGCAGCGCAAGGTATAGGCGGCCTTGATGAGTGGATCGATGCACAGGTAAGTCAACGCCACCACGATGGCCAGAAAGGTGGTGTTGGTCATGGCATGCATGCCGCTGAAGGTAAAGGCGGTCTCGATGCCCAGCAGCCACTTGAGCAAGTACGGTACCAGCATCAGCCCCATGGCGATATCGGCCAGGACAAACGTTGCGAAAAGGCTGAAGATCGTCAGCAGCAGGTGGTTCTGGCCCGGCCATAAGGCGGCCTGCTGCCAGGCCGCCTTATAGAGGCCCTTGAGCTGCCGGGTTGCGGGTCCATCCAAAACTGCGGCATTCTGGTAAAAAGCATACACCCAACCCAGGGGCAGCATGATCAAAGCGGCCAGGGGCAGCACGAGCAAGCCGGTCGCTTGCAACAATGCCTGGCGGGCGGCCGTACGCCAGCAACGGGCCTTCGACCAGTGCTCCGGCGGGGCATCGTTGAGGATACCGGTCAAACGGCGGCAAAAGCGTGCCTGCCAGAGTTTCATCCACATGAATAGAGCGGCCAATCCGGCCGCCGTGGGTGCGCAGTAGCTGCCCGCATCGGGGTTGCGGCTCATATCCGACCAGAAAAAAAGCATTCCGAGCACAAACGGCAGCGCACCGATATAGTAATCCGCGAGGGCGGCCGGATTACGGCGCAACAGGTGGACGGCCTGCTCGCTCAGCGCCAATGCGCCGGGTGCAAAATCATTTCGGACTGTCATGGTTTGCGCCACCATTCCGATTGCCAGATCGTACCCTCATGGAAAGAATGGGGAATGGCCAGCAGCATTTGACCCAACAGGAAAAAAAGATACCAAAGGAATAGAAAAGCGGACAGCCCCTGCATGCCGACAAGCAACTGCTGGTGCCAGTAACGATCCGCAGGCATTGCTTTTCCTGATAACCCTGCCAGGCAGTTGCTGCATAGCATGCGGTCTTCATGCTCGGTCACGCATTCGCGGCAGAAGAAGCGCTGGCAGACAGGGCAGCGCACCACGGCCTCGCGACGCGGGTGGTGATAGCAAAATGAGTTGAAAGAATCGGTCATCTAAAGTCACTTATGAAGCGTTGCACACTTTATTAGGATTGCCCATAGCGTTTCATTCCTTCCTGATCCATCGTCATTTCCCTGAGGCTCTTCTGCAGCGCTCTGTGGTGAGACAAGATTGACCGATGAAACACTACTTCAACGGAAGCGTTTAATACCGTGGTTCACGGCCGATCGCCCAGAGAGCCGCCACGCCCATCGCTCCCAAGAGCAAAGCGGCTGCGGCAAAGCCGATCGCAAGACCGGCCATCAAGGGATGGTCAGCCATCTGCAGCTCGAGAAACAAGGGTATGATCCGCCCGGCATTGTAGACCATGTCTGGATGTTGGATGGCCGCGGCAATATAGACGACGTAAGCAGTCGCCGCCTGCACTAGGGTCAGCACGAGCGTCAGCCAGGTGACCGTGGCCAGCAGCGACCCCTTCAAGTGCCGGTGCCAGCGGACCAGCGCCACGATCGCTACTGGCAGCAAAACACCCAATCCCAACAAATCCAGACCCGCCAAAGTCATGGACGATATCCACATCTGAGCCACACGCAGCAAGCCAAAGGCCAGGAGCAACACCGTCAACGTCCGATGCAACCGTGGACTGAAGGGTTCCCCGGGTTCGGGCGCTGCCGGCCGGCCGGGTCGGTTGCTTGCCAGTTGGCTGGCAGCCGCGGCGGCGTCCGTCAGCGCAACGGGCAAGGCCCGCGGATTCAAGGGGCCTTGGGCTCGTTCAGCCGCGACTTTGATGCGGTCAAGCGTTTTGCCTGCCGAACGCGCGCGCACCTGATTGGAGAGTTTCTCCAGCTGCACGGCCGTCTGCAGATAAACGTCGCAACAAGGGCCCTTAATAATATTGACGATCAGCAAAAAAGCCCACGGCGCGGTGAGAAATGGCAGCAAATACCCGGAATCCGGGATGGCCAGGGTCAAAAGGCCGAAGCCCAGCAGCAAGGCGCCCCACAGAAAAGTCCACAGGTGCTGGCGCTGGTTTCTTCGCAGAAAGACAGCCTGGATATCTTTGTAGTAAAATCGCTTGTAATGCTCCTGAACGAAAGCGCTTTCCACCCACAACAGGTGATCCGGTCCTTGCCAGAGTGTCCGCCGTTGAAGAAAAAAGAACTTCTTTCCAGGCAATTTCGTATAAACCCGCTGGGTAGTCATACCCATCGTCCCCATTGATAGAATGCAAACACAATCCAGGCAACGATCTGTCCCGATGCCAACAGCATCGCCAAGATGCTTTTCAAATGAGTACGCGGAAGAATATGATCGGGCGCGCGAAAGTGGCGCACCGCATAATAAATGGCGGCCGGCGCGGTCAAAAGTGTCGGAAAAATCATGGTCATCGGCCAGAACGCCAGGTTCAACGCAAGGCTGTCATATAAGGTGCGCCGGTTTTGCAGAGTCGTAATACGCTGCTTGTCGCGTCCGGCCTGCAGGCAGCGCATGCACAACGTGCGGCCGTCCAAATCGACCCGGCACACGGCGCACAACAGGCGCCCGCAGGCGCCACACGGCACTATCGCAGCTTTGCCCGGATGATAGAAACACTCGGCTTGGCCAGGCGCCTGCGCAGTGTCATATCCCGCCGCTGGGTCGTCCGCGCGTAGAAAAGCGTTGAATACGTCTGCGCGCACGGCTGCGCAGCACCCCGGGCAAGGCAAAGCCCGGCCGGTATTCAGATGGTCGACAGGCTGTATGGTTCGGCAACGGGGACAGGCGATCACGACAACTCTCGGCTGAATGGATTACTTGTGAATGACCCGGGTGCTGCAGACACGGTCATGCAGCGTGCGCTTCTCTTCATCGAAAGCCGCCATAAGATAACCGATGGCCAGAATCATGCCACTGATCATTTCGGCGAAGTTGCGCCCCAGAGCACGCAAGTAGCTGATGCGATCACCGTCGGGCGCCACGACTTTCAAGCGACAGGCCATCTTGCCGGGGGTGGCCGCGAAGCGTCCGATAAAAAACGTATTATACGCAAGGGGGATACCGATGCTGATCAACTGGCTGAACAGTATCAGCCCGATACCGGGGCCGTCCGTTGATGAAAACGCGAGAAAACCCATGGGAATCAGGATGGCATATTGAAGCGCCGCCATTATCAATCCATCGATGATCTTGGCACCGGCCCGGATCCAGAAGCCGGCGTATGTCAGAATACCCGGCAGGGTGACACCCTCTCTAAGGCGCTGCACGAACATTGGTTTGCATGCCGCGCAGATGACCTGGTTGTCGAAGGTGACCACCTGGTCCTGGGGGAACGAACGGCCGCATTGGGAACAGACGCGCGATGCGACGTTCGGCACGGCGACAGGGGACGGCGCAACGGCTTGAGCCTGTCCGGATTCCGAAGGAGCCTCGTTCGCAGTTGCGGGTGGCGATGCCCCGGAAGGGGTACGCGGTGTTTTGGAACCTACCATCTCGGCCAGCGGTCGCCATGCATCCGAGGACTCAGCGCGCACCATCGTCCGGCCATCGATCCGCCGGGTTTTGATCAGTTCTCCCAGTTCTGCTTTGCTGACCGGTCCAATCTCCTGCTCTCCGTCCATAAAGAACCAAGACATGAATCTGCTCCTCTGTATGATATTCGCAAATGCCAACCCAGTTCAGCACGTCAATCGAACAACTATAGGGGACGCTAAATTTTTGATATAGAAGAGAAATTCAAGCGTATATATCAAATCATCCGCACTTTTGAAAGAAAAATGTCAGGCGTATTATTCCTATAAAATCAAATACATATGCATTTTCAGTTCTGCAAAAAGCAGACCGACCACCGTCTTCGACGTTCCGCCTGAAACAAGGGCTATTCTTGAATGACCGGTGAAAGCATCGCCTGAACGAATGCGTCTATCAAACTAACGCCCGGGCTTTTGTCGGTTCTTTTTCCACTTGCCGAACTCGATCTTGCCGGTGCGCAGGCGGAAAAAGAGCCGTACGGGCGTCATGTCCAGCGCCCCTTCCTGGCGAATCTGGTTGAGCAGATAACGGTGATACGAAAAATGGACGGCATCCGGATAGTTGACGAACGCGATGAACGTGGGCGGGCGTTCCGATATCTGGGTGGTGTAGTAAAATTTGAGGCGCTTTCCTTTGTGCAGGGGCGGCTCGGTGCGCTCGGTCGCATTGTTGACGATGCGGTTGATCACGCCCGTGCCGATGCGCCGGGTGTATTGCACGTACACTGTGTCGATCAGGCCGAAGATCTTGTTCATGCGCAGGCCGGTCAACGCCGAGACGGTCAGCACAGGCGCGTACTGCATGTAACGGGCGGCTTCGTTCAGGTGCTGGGCGAACTTCGTGGGTGTCAGGGTACGAGCATCGACCAGGTCCCACTTGTTGGCCAGAAAAATCGCGCCGCAACCGCGCTCATAGGCATATCCGGCAATCTTGATATCCTGCTCGGTGATCCCTTTTTCGGCATCCAGCACAATCAGGGCCACATCGCAGTCCTCCAAACTTTTCAGGGCCTTGATGATCGAAAATTTCTCCAGCCGCAAATCGACTTTCGATTTGCGGCGGATGCCGGCCGTATCGACCAACCGGTAGGTGCGGCCTTGGCGCTGCACCACGCTATCTACCGAATCCCGCGTGGTGCCGGGCTCGGGGCTGACCAGCAGTTGCTGTTTTCCGAGCAGGTGGTTGACCAGGGAAGACTTTCCGGCATTGGGCCGTCCGATGACAGCCACGCGGATTTCGCCGGTTTTGGGCGTTTCCGCGGCGACCGGCAGCACTTTGACCAGTTCGTCCATGAAGTCGGGAACACCGTAGCCGTGTTCGGACGAGAGCGTATGAAATTTATCCAGACCCAGGGCATAAAATTCATATAGCGCCTGCTCCTGGTCGGGTCCGTCGATTTTGTTGACCACATAGAAGATCGGCTTGGGCTTGGCGCGCAGCCACTGAATCAGATCATGGTCAAACGGGGAAAGCCCGTGCTTGCCATCGAGCACCAGTATCACGGCATCAGCTTCATCGACGGCCTGCTCAACCTGCAGCCGGATGTGGGCGGCGAAGGCGTCCTCGTCACCCGTGACGAATCCGCCGGTGTCCACGGCGATAAAGGCATGATCGTCCCATCTCACATCGCCATAATGCCGATCGCGGGTGACCCCCGGAAGGTTGTCGACGATGGCATCCCGCCGCCGCGTAATACGATTGAACAGTGTCGATTTGCCCACGTTGGGGCGGCCGATGATGGCGACAATGGGTTTCATGATGGCGATTGGGTCCTTTGACGGTGAATAAAGCGTTAAAAAGCCTTTAATAACGGAAAGGTCGGTACGATGTCAAACGCTACGGTGGACGATCGATCGCTGAACCAGGGGGGCTGTGGTCGCTATTGCCCGCTTGCGCCGGTGCGCGCGATGCTGTGCCGTTCATGTGGGAGATGTGATTCTTCGAGTGGCAGCGGCCGGATTTCCGTATTGGCTTCTTCTGGAACAATAGCTATATAGTTTGCCATAACATCCCTCTTGCGCTTAATGCCGGGCGTTTGCAAAAGGGGCAACAGTAGCCTGGAAGGAGGATCGAAAATGCCTGAACTTGCCTATGTCAATGGGACCATCACACCCATCGAGGAAGCCCGCGTGCCGATCGACGATCGCGGTTATCAATTCGGTGATGCGGTGTATGAGTATATCGCCAGCTACACAGGGCGTCTTTTTGCCATCGAAGAACACCTCGACCGGCTGGAGAACTCACTGCGCGCCCTGGCCTACCCACCGATTCCGCGCGAGGAGGTTCGCGATGCGATCATGAGCATCTTCCAAAAAGCCGGCATTGAACAGGCAGGCATTTACCTGCAAATATCGCGCGGCGTGGCGCCGCGCAATCATGCCTATTCCCGTCAGCTGCAACCGCAGATCATCATCACGGTGCGCCAGTTGCCGGAGATACCGCAGGCGCATGTGACGCAGGGCATTCATGCCATCACCGTCCCCGATATCCGCTGGGGCCGCTGCGATATCAAGACTGTCCAACTGCTGCCCAACACCCTGGCCAAGCAACAGGCCATCGAAGCCGGCGCCCAAGATGCCATTTTCATCAGCCCGGACGGCATTGTACGCGAGGCAACCTCTGCCAACCTTTTCATCCGCAGCGGCGATCACCTGCTGACCCATCCGCTGACCCCCAACATACTGCCGGGCATCACGCGGGCCGTGCTGATCGGTATCTGCCAGGAACTGGGCATCGACGTGCGCGAGCAGTTTTTCGATCGCGACGCCCTGCTGGCGGCCGACGAAGTGTTCCTGACAGGCACGGTCACCGAGGTGCTTTCGGTGTGCCGGGTCGACGATCGGGTCATTGCCGACGGCCAACCCGGTGCAAGGGCCAAAAAGCTGCGCGGCATGTTCGAAGCGCGCGCGGGCAAACACCCATAGATTTACGGGCGGAAATAACGGTTGCAGGGACCAGGAGCAACGACTATGCCTGCAATGCCGGCAGAAAGCTGGAAGTGCCGGAGCCGCCAGGCATTGCACCATGATCACACGGTGGGAGCCCGCAAATGGTTTAAGAGGAGTGCGTGCTGCGTTTTGAAAGCAACCAGGAATAGATCCGCTCATCCTGATACGCCAATACTGCCGAACCGACATGATCCGCCCCTTCATCCGCAATGACGCGCTCGGCGTCCGTATCATACGGTATCAAATCGAGCGCGCGGATGAAATCATCTTTACGCGGACGCACTATGGCGCCGACGGTAAGCCACACCGGGCATCCCGGATCGTAGGCGGGCACCCGCGTCGGATCCACCGCCCAAAGTGCCGCCCACTGCCCGGACTGGTGCAAGGATAGATCGAATACGCCATTGCCGCCGAAACTGAACCCCGTCAGATATAAACGTTGGCGATCCCCGGCATGCCGTTCACAAACATCTGAGACGATTTGCCGTACATGATCGGCGTAATCCAGCCAGAAATCGCCCCGAACGGGCATCTGCGGGGCGATGATAATGTATTGTGCCAACACGGGCATCATATTACCACTGCGCAATGGCCCGTGTCGGGTAAGCGCATCCGCAATCGGTGTGGGCGGCCCCTCATCATAGCCATGCAGAAAACAAAGCACCGGCCGCAACGTTTTCGAGGAGGACGCCTTGTTTGGTACAACGGACAGGTAATTCAGCGGGCCCTTCTTCTCCGGAGAAAACGGCAAGATACTCATGTAGCGACCTCCCGGGTGACAGGCATACTGAGGATGACCAGCGCACGGCGTTTGCCCTCGTAGAGGTGCGCCGCAATATGGCCGGATCAGCCGAAGGAGTACCTCTGCGCAGTGTTAAAATATCCAGCTGAACCTTTGTTTCCAGGGCGGGGAATCCCGCCCTTTCGAGAACCGTCGGTGGCTATGCCGATTGCCGATCTATCCTTTGATGACGCGCGGCAGAAGCATCTGATGGTGCGGGCAGATTGATTTGGGGTTCTGGTAGGCGGCGCCGGCGAAAGCACGCAGGTATTTGCGCAGGTCGGTCATTTTTGCGATTTCATCGACCATGCCCTGGCGGGCGCAGTAGACGGGCCGGGAATTGTCGTAGTACTCCTGGACCATCTCGTTCATTTTGTCGATAACCGGTTTGAGCGGTTTACCGGCGGATTTTTCCTTTACCAGGCGACGCGAAAAGCTGGCCGCAGCAGCGGTTTCGCCGTGCATGACATAGATTTCGGTGGTGGCCGTGCCCAAAGTAAAGGCATTCTGGCGATTGGCGGTCGGTCCGCCCATCACGTAGTGCGCGGCGGCCGTGCCTTTGCGCAGAACCACCAGCATCATGGGGACGCCGCTTTGCTGAATGGAATAGACCAACGACTGGCCCAGACCGAGCAGTTCGGCTTTTTCGGCAATGTCGCCGACATCGATGCCGGAGGTGTCCTGGAACCAGATGACCGGCACGCGGTCGCGACTGCACAGGGTGACGAACTCGTTCATCTTGATCAGACCCTGGCGGTAGAGTTTGCCGCCGATACCGGAGTAATCGGCATATTCGGGATAGTCTTCGCCCAGCCATCCTTGGTGATTGCCGATGACGCCAACCAGAAAGCCGTCCATTTTAACCAGTCCGGTGTAGATTTCCGGCCCGTACTCGGGTTTGAACGGCATGTGTTCGCTGCCGTCGACCAGACGTGCCAGCACTTCGTCGAAATCATAGATCTGCTTCTGGTTGTATGGCACCAGCGTGTAAAGGTCTTCAGCCTCAAACAGAGGTTCGGTCGGTTGGGCGACGCGAAAGAATTTGGGGTTGTAGGCCGGCATGTCGCGCATGAACTCTTTGACACCGTCGAGCACTTCGGTTTCGGTTTCGTACTTGTAACGAAAAAAGCCGGTCTGGTCGTAATGGACGCCGACGCTTCCGGGCGGGTCAGCCTTGAACTGTTTGGCGGCCTTGATGAGCTGTTCGGCGCCCTCTTCGTCGAAGTAGCCTTTGGGCGACATGCCGCTGAGAATGCCGCCGCCGCCCACGGCAATATTACAGTCCTTGTGTGCGAACAGGACGGTGGGGCTGATGCCCTGGTACCCGCCACCGGCTGGATTGGTGCCGTATATGGCACCCAGAATGGGTATGCCCAGTTGATTGAGTTCGGCATGACGGAAAAAGGGCGTGCCCCCGCAGCGCCGGCTCGCGTAAAACTTTTCCTGTTCAGTCAACTTGACGCCCGAACAATTCACCAACCACACCAGAGGGATGTTGAGCCGTGCGGAAAGATCGGTGACGCGAAGAATGTTTTCATATTGGCCGGGCAGCCAGGCGCCGGCCATGACCTTGTTGTCGAAACCGATGATGACGGCCCAACGGCCGGATATTTTGCCCAGGCCGTCGATGACATTGTCGGTGCCTTCGACATTGTCCTCGGGATTGAACAAAGTATGCAAGGGACACCAGGTGCCTTCGTCCACCAGGTACTTGAGCCGCTGAAAAACCGTCAGTTGACCACGTGAATTAATCTGTTCGGTAGAAAAACCGGCGTTTTTGACCTTCTCAACGGCCTGATCGACCTGTTCTTCGACGCTCTTGATCTGCTTGACATTTTCCTGCGCGCTCTTGATCTGGCCCGGATTCAGGGCCCGACCGAAGCTGTTCATCTTTTGAAAATAAGGTCGCATGCTGAGTTCTCCGACATGTATGGTTAAAGGGATCCTCTACAGTTTAGATATGGCCACCAACGGCGAATGCGCGTGCCAAAGGCGCTAAAGATCCCTTCAAACCGATGGACGGCTTCGGACGATGGCTGCGCCGGCACGTGTGCCAAATAGCTTTTAGTAAATAAGCGCCATTCGCCCCTGCTGTCAACCATCAGCAATAGGCCACATGCCTTTTTCTTCGAGCACACCGCGCAGCACCTTCAAGGCTATGTTGACCGTGGGGATGCCGGCATAGGTAAATGTCTGAAAAATAACCTCGCTGATTTCGCGCGGCGTGCACCCCACATTGAGCGCTGCCAGGATGTGCAGGCGCAGTTCATCGGTTCGTCCCAGTACAGTGAGCACCGCCACCGTCACCAATTGGCGCGTGGAATGGGATATTTTTTCGCGCCCATAGAGGCGTCCGGTGATGAACAAGGATAGCTGCTTGCCCAACTCGGGATCAAACGCGCGCCATAGGTCGACCGGTTTTTCTTCGGTGACACCTTTAAAGTACAGTGCCGCGACTTCCTTGGTTTTTGCTTTGACGTGATCGTCCATCGTTTTGGCCTTTGTTAAATGTCAATGGGATGAACTGTTCCTATCCTCCCAGATAGGCCGCCTTGACCTTCGGATCGTTGATCAACTTGGCGGCCGGACCTTCCAACGCCACCTGCCCAGTCTCGAGCACATACGCAAAATCGGCGATCCGCAAGGCGGCGCGGGCGTTTTGCTCGACCAGCAAAATCGTCATACCATCCTGATTAAGCCGGGCGATGGTGTGAAAAATGTCGTGCACAACAATCGGTGCCAGGCCCATCGACGGTTCGTCCAGCACCAGCAGCTTGGGCCGGGTAAGCAGGGCCCGTCCAATGGCCAGCATCTGCTGCTCGCCGCCGGAAAGTGAGCCGGCGATCTGTTTGGCCCTTTTGGCCAGAATCGGAAACATGGCATACACGTGATCGATGCGCTCGCGGATCTCGCCACGATTACGGCGGCTGTAATACAGATAGGCGCCCAACTGAATGTTGTCCGCCACGCTCATGTGGGCGAAAATCTGACGGCCTTCGGCGACTTGGGACAGTCCCAGCCCCACAATACGGTCGGCGGGCAGATCGCTGATATTGCGGCCGTCGAAAAGGATACGGCCGCTTTTTTGCTTCACCAGTCCCGAAACGGCTTTCAGCAGGGTCGATTTGCCCGCCCCGTTCGCGCCGATGATCGAGACCACCCGCCCTTGCGGCACTTGCAGGGAAACCTCTTTGACGGCCGCAATGGCCCCGTACCCCACGCTGAGTTTAGTGATGTCCAGCATACCTTTATCTTCGATCCTTCATATGTGCGCCGGAACAAGCCTGTTGCTGTGGTTCTGCACTTAGATGATTGTTCCGTCACCCAGATAAGCTTCAATGACCTGCGGATGGTTCTGTATGTGAACCGGCGTGCCCTCGGCGATCTTCTCTCCGTAGTTTAGCACGGTGATCTCGTCGGAAATGTTCATGATCACTTTCATATCATGCTCGACCAGCAAAACGGTGATGCCTTGTTCCTTGATCGCTTGAATCAGGCGAGCGGCGGCCTCGGTTTCGGTTTCGTTCAGTCCGGCGGCAGGCTCATCCAGGCACAATAGCAGCGGATCGGTGGCCAACGCGCGTCCGATCTCCAGGATCTTGCGTTCGCCCAACGGCAGGTTCTCGGCCAAGAGTCGGCTTTTGTCCGCCAATCCGATGAAGTCAAGAATCTCCATGGCCTGTGCACGCAAGCGGCGTTCCTGGCGGCGAATGTGAGGCAACGCCAACCCGCAGCCGAAAAAGGAGCTGTTGATGCGCAAGTGGCGCCCGACCATCACATTCTCCAGAACGGTCATGTTCGTGAACAGCTCGACCGTCTGAAAAGTACGCGAAATTCCCAGGGCGGCAATCTGGTGTGCCTTAAGGCCACTGATAGCGCGGCCAGTGAAATGGATATGCCCTTCGGTGGGAGACAGCACGCCGGTAATGATGTTGAACAAGGTGGTTTTGCCTGCCCCGTTAGGACCGATGACGGCTTTAATGGTCCCCCTGGCCACGCGCAACTGAATGTTCATCAACGCGGTCAGACCGCCAAAAGACATCACCAGATCTTCAATAACGAGCAGTGGGCCGTTGGTCATGACGGCCTCCGGGCACGCTCCAGAAGTTTGGCAGGCAGACCGGCCAGACCTTCGGGCAGAAAAATGGTCACCAGCAGCAAGATTGCCCCGTAAATCAGAATTTCAAACTGTTCGAAAAAATGCAGCCACTCCAAACTTAAGAAAGCAACCAGAACCGCACCGACCAGCGCGCCCCAAATGCTGTGCATCCCGCCCAGAGCCATCATGATGACCAGCTTGATGGAAAAAAACAGATCGAAGGTGCCCGGGTTGATGAAATTCATATAGTGGGCGTAGAGGCTGCCGGCCAAGGAAGCCAACATGGCCGAAAAGGCGAAGACGAAAATTTTATAGCGCGCAATAGGAATGCCCATGGCTGCGGCGGCCGGTTCACTGGTATGAATGGCCCGCAACGCGCGGCCCACCGGCGACTGGATCAAGGCGATCGTAAAAAAAAAGGCGGCCGCCACGATGCCCCAAACCAAATAATAATAGCTCAAAATCGAATCAAATTCGAAGCTGAATAGACTCAGGCCCGGAATGCCGGTCATGCCATCTGGGCCGCCAGTCCATTGGCGTTGTTCGCGGAAGAAAATATTGACGATGACGCCGAATGCCAGGGTGGCCATGGCCAGGTAGTGGCCACGCAGTCTCAGCGATGGCGCGCCCACGGCAACGGCGACGGCGGCCGCGGCCAAGGCGCCGATTGGCATGCACAGCCACGGATCGAAGCCGTAACGGGTGGTTAAAATGCCGGATACATACGCGCCAATGCCATAAAAGGCCGCATGCCCCAGCGAAATCTGACCGGCATAGCCCATCAGCAAACTCAAGCCGATGGTGATCAGGCAATAGATGCCAGCGAAGATCATTACGTCGGGGTAATGGTCGATCCCGGGAATTCTATCCGCCGCCCACGGAAAGATCAGAATGAAGAGCATCCCGGCGGCAATGGGTGCTTTGCGGATCTGCAGCATAGTTTCAAAACCTTTTGAACTTGGTGACTTGCAGGTTTCCCAGGATACCGCTGGGGCGAACGAACAGGACCGCCAGCAGAATAATCAGGGCATAGGCATCCTTGTAGCCTGACAGCAGCAACCCGGCCCCCAAGGATTCGATCAGCCCGATCAGAAGCCCACCCAGAATAGCGCCGGGAAAACTGCCCAATCCACCCAGGATAGCGGCGCCAAACCCTTTAATCGCCAGCATGGCGCCGCGATCGTAGTCCATCAGGGCGATCGGGGTCATCGTCATGCCGGCCACGGCGCCGATGGCCGCCGACAGGGCGAAGGAGAGCAGCACCATCTTCTCCACGTCGATGCCCACCAGTCGGGCAGCAGACGGATTGTCGGCGCAGGCGCGCATCGCTTTGCCTAAAATGGTACGGTTGAAAAAATAGGTCAGCCCCACGGCCACCACGATCAAAAATCCGATGACCCACAGGTACTGGGGTTGAACGACCACGCCGCCCAGTTGAATCGGGGTGCGTCCACTGAAGGCCGGCAGATCATATGGGGATTTGCCCCACAGCAGCATGGCCACCCCCTTGATGATGATCGACACAGCGACGGTGGCGATGATCAGAGTCATCACCGAGGGTTTGCGGATGGTCCGAATACCCAGACGGTCCATTACAATGCCGACCAGCATAACCAGAAAAATGGTGGAGAGAAAAGCCGGCACCAGCGGAAGCCCGACGGAGACATGCATGAAGACCATGACCAGTCCGCCCAGCATCACGAACTCGCCCTGAGCCAGGTTGATAATTTCGGTGACGTTGTAAATGATATTGAAACCGATCGCCACCATGGCGTAGATGGCCCCCACGGTCAAACCGGTGACAATGAACTGCAATACCTGAGTGGCAAAAGAAATGGAATTCATCCGTTGGGCAGCCCGAATAAACCAAGGATGGCGCAAAGCCCATCCTTGGCGAGAGATAGAATGTAGTGCAACCGGGACAAGACGTCGCCGGATGACCGAAACCGGTCAGCTTACTCGGCCAACACCCAGTCGCCATCCTTGACGATGACCATCTGGAAGGCATCCTTGCTCAAACCATTATGATCGTCAGGCGAAAAATTGAATACGCCGTGCTGGCCAATGAAGTTTTTCCTATTTTCCAGATAATCCCGGATCTTGGCTTTATCGGGTCCCACAGCTTTAAGCGCATCGGCCACCAGGTAGAGGGCATCCCAGGCATATCCGCCGAAAGAGCTCAAGGGTTCGTTGTACTTGGCCATGTAGCTTTGCATGTAGTCCATGGTCACTTTTTTCTGGGGATGATCGTCGGGCAGCACTTCGGCCACATTGCAGGCACCCAACGGGCAGTACACACCTTCGGCCGCACCTGCGGCCAGTTCGATGTTTTTGCGGTTGGCAAAGCCGTGACTCTGAAAGAAAACCATCTTCTGCATACCCAGATCACGCCAGTTGCGCATCACCGTGACTTGGGTAGGCCCGACCGACCAGTTGATGATAGCCTGGGGAGCTATCCCTTTTATTTTAGTCAGTTGGGCGGTCATGTCGGTATCTTTGGGATCGTATTTCTCATCGCCCACAATGGCAATCTTGTACTGGTCGGCCAGACGCAGCAGTTCCTGTCGCCCGCTGGCGCCGAAGCCATCCGTGACGGTAAGGATAGCAATTTTGCTGATGCCCATCTTCTGCATCTGGGTGTAGATCGCTTCCACGGCATGACTGTCCGATTGAGCCGTTTTAAAAATCCAAGGATAGGGTTTGCCGCTTTTTTCATTGAGGACGATCTTGTAGCTGGCCGCACAGGAAATCAGCGGCGTGCGGCTTTTTTCGAACACAGGAACGACGGCCAGACTTAAACCGCTGACCGAAGGGCCGATTACCGCGACAACTTTGTCCTGGTTGATCAATTTCTTGGCAAACAGGTTGCATTTGGTGGCATCGCCCTCGTCATCATAAACGACCAGTTCGATTTTTTCACCATTGATGCCGCCGGCCTTATTAATTTGTTCAACCACCATTTCAGCGGTCTTTTTTTCAGGATCGCCGAGAAAAGAGGCCCCGCCGGTGACCGAAAACAGCGCGCCGATTTTATATGCAGCCGAGGCCGGGCTGATTGCGAATCCACCGACCAGCAAACATGCCAGAAGAACTGCCGCCACTTTTTTTCCCATCATCATCCTCCTCCTTGTTATCGGTACTGCGCCAATGGCCATTCGGACTTATTCCGATCGGGTCTCTTGCTGATCCTTGCGCAGGGTAGCTTCGAACTCTCTGAAAAAAGCGTTGCGTTCACGCCAATCCGGGCCAAAACGCTTATTGAACAGGCCCCCCAGCTTTGCGAACAACTTTCCCCATGCCGGCTTATTTCCGCCCAAAACCACATCGGCTAGAAATTCATCCAGATCACTCATCTTTTCCTTGGGAAGAAAACTGACCGCCCCATAACGAATCGATTTTTCAAGGGCATCGGGGGTCAAAGCGTAAGCCGTGAGCATGACGGTGGGAAATCCTCTGCGCACGGACATTTTGAGCAGTTCGAACCCATCCACGCCCATGATGTCCAGAATGACAAAGTCATAGGTAAAACTCATCAGGTATTGACGCGCACTGTCGAAATCCCGGGCCTTGGTCACGTAACAACTGTCAAGCACATCGGCTACGGTGTCGAGCACATCGGGTTCGTCGTCAACTACCAGCACGACTTTATCTTTAAGGATTTGAGACGCATCCATTGTTTGCCGTTCCAGTCCGGGGTTTTTCAGAAGGTCTATCGAATGCGTTGAACAGAAAGCATGGTGTAACGCAAAAAAGACATGGAATCAATACAGCAATTCCAGACGAAGGGTCTATCATCAACCCCAAAGATAGGTGGTCGCACGAGCGCCACCGGTGGATAAGTGGGTGTCAATCCGCAGATAACGCAGGTACACTCCAAAAAAGCAGGCTCGGCAGGGAAAAGATCGCAGGAAAAACGAGGCCGTCCTAATTTTTCCCGAAAGGCACTTTCAAAATGCGTCCGCCTTCCTTGACATAGACGGCGTCTTCGCCGATGGCGACAAGGGAAAACCCCTCAACGGCCGAACCTTCACGTACAATGTGATTGTTGACCACGGCCATGCGGTCTTCGGCCACTTGGGCCCACACGATCGCCTGCACCTTGAGGCGGCCATCCGTCATGCGCTCGGCATTGGGGTACAGCGTGCCGGTTTCCGACATAGACGGTCGGGGGGTTGGCACCGACGTGCGCGTATCTTGCGACAGAGTGGGATTGCGCAGGACATCCGGCTCTAGTGCGGCGCTGGTGCCGGTACCACGCCTGGTGGAGAGGCTCATATCCACATCGGCCGGATGGCCAAAGGACGCCTTAGGCGAAATGCCGGCGGGCTTTCGCGCGGTTGATTTCGAGGATGTGAAAGCATCGGACTGGGGCGGCCTGACGGGTTCAACGCTGCTGCGATTGGTGAATGGGGCCGGTTTGCGGGTCACGGCATCGGAGGGGGGCGCACCTTCAACGGCCACCTCCATGGCGGCTTTTAAGGCCGTAATAGCTGGATCGGTGTTACTCGTTTCACCTAATGAGCCATTCGATTTGGCCGAAAATGCGGGCGCTTCCGCTTCCGGGGTGATCTTAGGTACGGGCAGTTTGGTTTGCACAGCCGCCTGCGGCGCTGTTCTCGGGGTTTGTTGTGTGCCGGAACGACTATAGGCGAACAGAGCGGCCGCGCTGATGAGCAGCAGCACGACGACCATCCCCCACAGGGCGGCCCTGCTCTTCAGAAATGCGAGCCGGGCGGATTGGTGCATTACCTGGCGCGTGTTAACAACCGACTGCATGGCCAGACGTTGCATTGAGCCACTTTCCTGGTCTTTTTCAAGTCGCTGCAACGATTTTAAGATAGTGCTCAAACCGATCTCCTGTTCTCTAATTCAAGCGCGGGTAAAGAACGGTGTTGGCTTCCTTGATGAGAAATATTTTGGTCAGAGGACCGATCAGTCCGTCTGCGTTCAGCCCTTGGCGCATCTGAAAATCCGTAATGGCCCGCTGGGTATCCGCATCCAGAAAAGGTTGCAGATCAATGTGATCATAGCCCACCTGGCGCAGCATCTTTTTGGCGGCTATGATCGATTTCGGCGGGGATGCAGGGGTAATAACACCGTCAAAAGCCAACCCATTTTTCCAAAAAACGAAAATCGGCCCCTGTACGTAGGGCAGTAAGGTGTCAAGATCGGTTTGAATGACTTTTTGGTCGGCGCCGTTGACCAACTGGACCTGTCCATTGTGCCAACCCACCATGGCCATATAAACGGGTGAACCCGCCGTTCGCTTTTTAAATGACAGAATGGCCGGCAGGTTTAATTGCTTGATCAGCGCCCAGTCGGCGGAAAAGGTGTGCATCCGCAGACCGTACTGGTGTGCGGCAATGTCAAAGTATTCCGCATCAGGAACCGATGAAGGGAGCTGAAGGGCATTGGGAGCCGGTTGACGCCAGCGCTCCAGGATCCTCGACACCGCATCCAGGCGCGAACTCTGGTGTTCAAGCCCATCAATGGTAGCCGCGACCACCTCTTGCGTGGAGGAGGGTGCCGCCGTCGAAATCTCGCGAAGCACTTCCGAGGTAATCGCTGCAGCGCCATCCGTGCTGGTCGTTGCAAGGTCGACTGGAATGGGGTCAATTTTAAATGTACGCGGTTGCGGGTTCGGAGCAGAAGCGACAATGTCGACAGCCTGATCCTGCACGCGCGGGTCAGCGGTCGTCGCTTGCGCAGAATGAAATCCAATCTGTTCCCTTGTAAAATGATAGATGACGCTCGAAACAATCATGATCACCAGGACGGCAGAACACCACACCATCATGTGGCGCGACACCCAGGATTTGGAGGGACGCCCACGACTGGACAGTTCACGGATGGCGATTTGGGCAATCCAGCCGGTGACTTTTGGCCTGTTCAGGCTGAACGCCGTCAACAGCGCGCGGTCGCAAGCGATGTTGATCATCCGCGGGATGCCATTGGCATAGTGATGAATCCGGCGCATGGCCGCGCCTGTAAAAATGGCCATCTGCCGCTGGGCAGCGGTATTGATGCGATGCTGGATATAACCGGCGGTTTCCTTGATGCCCATCGGGGTGAGATGCGCACTCAGAGAGATTCTTTGCGCAAGCTGTCGTAGCTCATAGGAATCCAGCATATCCCCCAACTCAGGCTGGCCCACCAGAATAATCTGCAACAATTTATTGCGAGTGGTTTCAAGATTGGAAAGCATGCGTACCATTTCCAAATTTTCAACACTCAGATTCTGGGCTTCGTCGATCAGCAATATGACCTTGCGACCGGCCTGGTTTTTCATGATCAAATACCCATTGATCACGTCGAGAAGTTGTTTGATGTTGCTGACGTTGGTGCGAAGGCCGAATTCGTTGCAAATGGTGGCCAAAAGCTGGACCGAATCCAATCGCGGGTTGAAAATATAGGCTGATTCAACATCGTCGTCCAGGCGCTCTAAAAAAACCCGGCACAAGGTTGTTTTGCCGGTGCCGACTTCGCCCGTAATCACCACGAAGCCATCCCCCTGACTAACGGCATAGGTCAGGTGCGCCAGGGCAATTTCGTGGTTTTTGCTGAGATAGAGATAATCGGGATTCGGCACCAGTTTGAAAGGTTTTTCCCGGAAACCGAAATGGGCATTGTACATGGGGCGCTCCAATCTCGCCGTGCGATACGGTTCAATGGCGCTACTATCGCAGAATGGATGTAAGGTTTCAAGCCATTGTAGAACTGAGCGGTATTCAGGGCCTGACCTTGAACAAAGAGTGTATCAGCAACCGGAAGGCACCGGGGACAACAATCAGCAGGGAGCGGGATGGCGGAATGTAGAAGGCCCCTTCCTTGTCATAAAACGCGGAAGAGGCCCGAACAGATAATGCAACTTGAATCGCTTATTCTTTCTGAGTGGCGCCCTCATCGGTTTTCGGAGACTTTTCATCCACCGGCGTGCTTTCGGCAGCCGTAGTCGTCTCCGCGCTCGCTTCAGCAGGGACACTTTTCGGCGCTTCGACAGCCGTTTCTTTTGCAGTCTCGACCGGCGCAGCTTTCTTGGGATCACTGATTTTAGGCTTCTTTTTGGATTTTAAAGCCTTTTCATCGATATTGACCAGTTCGATCAGAGAGATTGGAGCAGCATCGCCGGGCCGGCGGCCAATCTTCACAATGCGCGTGTATCCGCCATGAATTTCTCCGAAACGCGTTGCCGCATTTTCAAAAAGCTTATGAACCACATTTTTTTCGCGAACGATGGCCATGACCTGTCGCCTTGCATGCAGATCACCACGCTTGGCCAGAGTGATGATCTGGTCGACCCAGCGGCGCAGCTCCTTGGCTTTAACATCGGTCGTGTGGATACGCTCATATTTGAAAAATGAGGTAACCATGTTGCGGAACATGGCTTGACGATGACTGGTCGTACGGTTGAGTTTAACTCCTGCTTTTCTATGTCTCATGGAAAAACTACTCCCCTTCTTCTTCGTCTTCGACGTCGTCCGGCGGCGCTTCGAATCCCTCAAGCTTCATGCCCAGGGACAATCCCATCTCTGTTAGAACTTCCTTGATCTCATTCAGTGATTTGCGCCCGAAATTCTTTGTTTTGAGCATCTCGTTCTCGGATTTCTGAACGAGTTGGTAGATCTTATTGATCTCGGCGTTTTTCAGGCAATTGGCACTTCGCACCGAAAGCTCGAGTTCATCCACGCTGCGATAGAGGTTTTCATTAAACTCGACCAATTCCTCATCGCTCATCTTTTTGACAGTATCCACTTCGGTTTCTTCGTCGAAGGTGATAAAAATGGATAGCTGGTCCTTGAAAATCTTGGCAGCATAAGCCACTGCTTCTTCAGGTGTAATACTGCCATCCGTCCATACTTCCAAGGTCAATTTGTCATAGTCGGTGCGTTGACCGACACGGGCATTGCCGACGACGTAATTGACACGCTTGATCGGTGAAAAGACGGCATCGATGGGAATGGTCCCGATAGGCGCATCTTCTTCCTTGTTGGCCTCTGACAAAGAATAGCCTTTGCCCACGCGCACGTACAGCTCCATATTGAGCCGGGCATCGGCAGTCAGTGTCGCGATGTGCAGATCGGGATTGAGTACGTCAACGGCACCGTCAGGGCTGTTAAACTGTCCGGCCGTAACGACCCCCGCACCGTTTACATTACACGTAAGCGTGCGCGGTTGAAAATCCTTGGTTTTCAGGCGAACTTGCTTCAGGTTCAGAATTATTTCGGAAACATCTTCCAACACGCCAGGGATGACGCTGAACTCATGTTGAACATCATCTATGCGAACGGATGTAATGGCGGCGCCGTGCAGCGACGACAGAATGACCCGCCGCAATGTATTACCCATGGTGATCCCGTACCCTCTTTCCAGGGGCTCACACACGAATTTTCCATATGTCGGCGTGCTGGATACCTGCACCTTTTCCGGCTTGATCATCTCTCGCCAGTTCATGTACATAAGTTCATTTGATGGCATACCCATTCTCCAGCCTTAGGGATTAATAAAGTAAAAGCCGAGTTTCACTCCGCGATTCATAAAAAGAATTACTTAGAGTACAACTCAACAATCAGCTGCTCCTGCATCGGCATGGTCAGATCGTCTCGAACGGGCAGGTTCTTCACAACACCCTTCAATTGATCTTTTTCCAATTCCAGCCACTGGGGAATGCCTCGCCGGACAACGGCCTCGATAGAGTCGCTGATGGCTTGAACCTTTTTACTGTTTTCACTCAAGCTGATCACATCGCCAACCTTGATCAGGTATGAGGGAATGTTTACCTTTTTCCCGTTCACCAGAAAGTGGTTGTGTCTTACAAAGTGCCTGCCCTGAGAGCGTGAATTGACGAATCCCAGCCGGTAGACAGTGTTGTCCAGGCGCCGTTCCAACAATACGAGCAGATTGGTGCCGGTAATGCCTTTTTGACGGTCAGCCGTTTCAAAAATCAGATGAAACTGCTTCTCTGAAAGACCGTACATACGTTTGACTTTTTGCTTTTCACGCAGCTGGACGCCATAGTCCGAGATTTTTCCGCGACGACGTTGTCCATGCTCGCCGGGAACGTAGCTCCGCCTATCAAACGCGCATTTATCCGAAAAGCACCGATCTCCTTTAAGGAAGAGCTTTAAATTTTCTCTTCGGCATATTCTGCATACCGAACCTGTATAACGTGCCAAGATGGCCTCCTTTACGATACTGCAAATTATTTATAACTGGCTGTCGCCAATTCAGTTCCAACCGTCCGATGGCCGTTATAATCGGGGTGTTCCTTGTACGGCAATGCTGCAGCAAGATCCAGTACATGTATTAACGACTTTGGGCGGTATGCAATGACCGCTTGCCATATTCCATGTCTTGCGGCTGGAGCAAGGAACTATACCCGACGACGTTTAGGCGGTCGGCAACCGTTGTGGGGAATGGGTGTCACGTCCTTGATCATGGTGACATTGAAACCAGCGGCCTGGAGCGAACGCAGAGCCGATTCACGGCCTGCACCGGGTCCTTTAACGTAGACCTCAACATTACGCACACCATGCTCCATGGCCTTTTTGGCGGCGTCTTCTGCCGTCAACTGGGCAGCAAAAGGCGTACTTTTGCGCGAGCCCTTGAACCCCATAACTCCGGAGCTGGACCAGGAAACCACGTTACCGGCGGTGTCGGTGATTGTGATAATGGTGTTGTTAAAAGTAGATTGGATGTGCACAACACCGTTGCCGATATTCTTTTTCTCTTTTTTCTTTGTCCGGGTTTTCTTTGGCATCTAACATTCCTCAAACGGTTGAATGGCTACTTCTTCTTTGCCGCGCCTTTTTTCTTGACAGCTGAGCGTTTAGGTCCTTTGCGAGTCCGCGCGTTGGTTTTAGTACGCTGCCCGTTAACGGGCAGGCCGCGACGATGACGAAGTCCTCGATAACACCCCAGGTCCATTAGACGCTTGATGTTCATTGAAATTTCAGTACGCAGCTCACCTTCCACCTTGCATTTGCTGTCGATCACTTTGCGGATGTTGTTAACGTCCACATCCGTCAGATCGTCGGTGGAAATATTTGGATCGATTCTGCACTCGTGCAGAATCTGGTTGGACATGGCCCGGCCAATGCCGTAAATGTAGGTCAGTCCAATTTCGATCCGTTTGCGCCGTGGTAAATCTACACCCGCAATACGTGCCAATGCGAATCCTCCTCTAAACTTAAAAGACCTTAACCTTGTCTTTGCTTGTGCCGTTTATTCTCACAAATCACCCGAACGACGCCTTTACGACGCACGATCTTGCATTTGCTGCAAATCTTCTTGACTGATGATCTGACCTTCATTGGTTTGACTCCTTCGTTCAACGCTCCAGCTCAGTTATCATCACGGGCGCCCAAGTGCTTCCGTGCATTTCTTTGCTCGGACTATTTTGATCGATATGTAATCCGTCCTCTGCTCAGATCATAGGGGGAGAGTTCAACGGTGACTTTATCCCCGGGCAAAATTTTGATAAAATGCATACGCATCTTGCCGCTGATATGTGCGAGAACCTGATGCTTATTTTCCAATTCGACTTTGAACATAGCGTTAGGCAATGTTTCCAATACGACGCCTTCTACGCGGATCGGTTCTTCTTTGGCCATGGCTCCCCCTGGTTAGTGTCCTCTCTCTCGAACCGCCAATGGCAGCCCTGCCTACCTTCGTCCCTTGATCGCACCTTTTTTCAAAAATCCTTCATAATGTCGTGACAGCATATGCGATTCCATCTGCGCAATGGTGTCAATGGCAACGCCGACCACGATCAATAAAGCAGTTCCGCCAAAGTAAAAAGGCACATTGAATTGCGCGATCAAAATCGTCGGTAAAACGCATACGGCCGAGACGTAGACAGCACCGCCAAGCGTCAGGCGGGTCAGCACACGATCAATATAGTCGGCGGTGCGCTTGCCAGGACGAATGCCGGGTATAAACCCGCCGTGCTTTTTCATGTTGTCCGCTACGTCAACCGGGTTGAAAGTAACAGCTGTGTAAAAGTAACAGAAAAATACAATAAACCCGACAAAGAGCAGGTTATAGTATATCCCGCCGGGCTGCATGGCATCTGAGACCGCTTTCAGCCAGGCGACGTCGGCAAATTGTCCGATAGTTGCCGGAAACATGATAATCGATGAGGCAAAAATCGGTGGTATGACGCCAGATGAGTTGATTTTAAGCGGCAAATGGGTGCTCTGTCCGCCATACATTCTTCTGCCGACGACCCGTTTGGCATATTGCACCGGAATGCGTCTTTGCCCCTGTTCGACGAAGATGATAAACCCAATGACGCCTATCATCAGTGCGAGAATGATCAACACACCGAAAATTCCCATTTCATCTTGTTGCACCAGGCGGAACGTATTGGCGGTGGCAGCGGGCAATCGCGCGACAATGCCGGCGAAGATGATCAGGGAAATTCCGTTGCCGATCCCGCGTTCAGTGATCTGCTCGCCGAGCCACATAATGAAGGCCGTACCGGCAGTCAGTGTTAAAACGGTCATCAACCGGAAATCCCAGCCGCCATCAAAAACCACCGCGACGCCCGTCGGCGATGTCTGCGCTTCGAGACCGACCGCAATGCCAAACCCTTGAATAATGCTTAATACAACAGTTCCGTAGCGTGTGTACTGCGTGATTTTCTTGCGGCCCTGTTCACCTTCTTTTTTCAGCTCTTCCAAATGAGGAACGACAACGGTCAGCAACTGCAGGATGATGGATGCGCTGATGTAGGGCATGATACCCAATGCGAAAACAGAGAGTTGTTCCAGCGCGCCTCCGGAAAACATGTTGAACACGCCGACGATGGTCCCCTGCATGGCATCGAAGAGATCTTTCAGCGCATTGGCGTTGATTCCTGGTGTGGGAACGTATACGCCGGCGCGATAGACCGCTAGCAATGCGGCGGTGTAGAACAAACGCCGTCGCAGTTCGGGAATTTTAAATATGTTGCCGAATCCGCTGCCTACCATTTATCTTACCTCTACGGTGCCGCCGGCCGCTTCGACTTTTTTCTTGGCGGTTCGACTGATGGCATCAAATTTGACCGTTAGCGAGACACTGATGTCGCCATTTCCAAGCAGCTTGATACCATCATAACTGCCTTTGAGCAAACCGGAGCGCACCAAAGCGGCCTGGTCGACGATCGTTCCGGCTTCAAACCGTTCGAGGTCCCGCACGTTAACCACGGCGATCTCTTTTTTGAAGATGTTGGTAAAGCCTCTTTTGGGCAACCTGCGATGCAGAGGCATCTGACCGCCTTCATAACCCGGACGGGCACTGCCGCCGGATCGGGATAGCTGGCCCTTGTTGCCGCGACCGGCTGTTTTCCCGTTGCCGGAGCCCACGCCGCGTCCCTTGCGCTTACGGTCTTTGGTTGCACCTTTGGCCGGTTTCAGTTCGTGCAGCTTCATTGCTTGACCTCCTCAGCCTCTACCATATGCGCTACCTTCAGGACCATACCCCGTATAGCGGCCGTATTTTCCAGTTCAACCGATTTATTCATCCGGGTCAGCCCCATGCCGCGCAAAACTTTGCGTTGCTGTTCGGGCCGTCCAATCATGCTTCTTCGGAGGGTGACCTTGATTTTACCAGCCATCGTATTTTTCCTTACCTTATTTCTTCAACCGCAAGACCACGCCGGGCAGCCACCTGCTCCATGCTCTGCAATTGTTGCAGGCCTTCGATGGTCGCTTTCACTACGTTGTGCGGATTGTTGGTTCCCATACATTTGGTCAGAATATTCTGGATTCCGACAGCTTCAAGCACAGCGCGCACAGCGCCTCCGGCAATAACTCCGGTACCATCGGAAGCCGGCTTGAGCATAACGCGACCGGCGCCGAAACGCCCCATTACCTTAAACGGAATGGAACCTTCTTTCAAAGGAACACGCACCATGCTCTTTTTGGCTTTCTCGACGCCCTTGCGAATCGCCTCGGGGACTTCGCCGGCTTTGCCCAGGCCGCAGCCTACGCTGCCCTTCCCATCGCCCACAACAACGATCGCACTGAAGCTGAAGCGCCGACCGCCTTTGACAACCTTGGCGACACGGCTGATATGAACGACTTTATCAATTAACTGACTTTCATCGATATCCTGTTTAAACAAGGGCTTGCCTCCTTATACGCGTTGTGCCCATGGGCTAGAAATCCAAACCCGCTTCGCGAGCGCCGTCGGAAATAGCTTTAATCCGACCATGGTACAAGAAGCCGTTGCGATCGAATACGACCTTCTTGACACCCTTTTCCAAGGCGCGCTGGGCCACCAGTTTGCCTACGTAGACGGCCGCAGCAACTTTGCTTTCGAACTTGGACTGTTCCTTGAATGCCGGTTCGATGGTTGATGCAGTGGCCAATGTGGCCCCGGCCCGATCATCGATGATTTGGGCATATATGTGCCTGGCGCTGCGAAACACCGAGAGCCGTGGTCGCTCGGTCGTTCCTAACATTTTTTTACGGATGCGCGCCTTGCGCTTCATTCTTGCGACTTCTTTTGGATTTGTCGAACTCATGATGATCCCCACATGCGTCTTTGTTGGAGCCAGACGGTCTTTAATGTGTTTTCCCGCTTAAGACCGGCCGCCGGAACCGTTTTTACTTTGTGCCGGTCTTGCCTGCCTTGCGTTGAATATGCTCTTCCGCGTATTTGATGCCTTTACCTTTATAGGGTTCGGGCGGCCTAAGTTGTCTAATGCGTGCGGCCGTCTGTCCCAGCAGGTGTTTGTCGATACCGGCAAGTTTGACCACGTTGTTCTTTTCAACTGTGGCGGAAACACCCTCGGGCAGCGGGAAATCGATTGGATGCGAATATCCCAGGTTGAACACCAGACTTTTCCCCTTGGCTTCCGCGCGATAACCAATCCCGTTGATCTCCAGGACACGCTCGAAACCATTGCTTACGCCGGCTACGAGGTTGGCGACGATGCTGCGTGTCATACCTTGCAGTGCGCGGGTTTTGCGGTCTTCAGTTGTGATGGTCACGTCGATCTGATCCTTTTCGATCTTCAGATCGACCTCGGGATGAACAATATGCGTCAATGAGCCGTTTTTACCTTGAACCGTTAACATACGCTCTTTGTAAGAGATCGTCGTTTTGTCCGGAACCGGGATTGGCTTTTTTCCTACTCGCGACATCTTTCCACCTCTGTCATACATCCGGCGACTTTGGGACGAACCCACCGCAGCCTTAGAGCATGGGTCAAATAGTTCGGATTCACCCGGTGCATTTACCACCGAATGCGGTACATTGGAAGTCTCGCCTCTAAAATAAGGTACAGAGAACTTCTCCGCCCAGATTTTCTTTGCGGGCTTGCTTATCCGTCAAAATTCCTTTGGAAGTGGACAGAATTGCAATGCCCAGGCCGTTATAGAACGGTTTGACATCGCTGTAGCCCACATACACCCGGCGTGACGGTTTACTCACACGCTGCATCTTCAGAATGACGTGAGACTGATTGTCGCCATACTTCAGATAAACACGCAAAATGCCTTGTTTGCCGTCTTTGATGAATTTATAGTTGCGAATGAAACCTTCGCTCTTCATCACTTTGGCCATTTCAGTCTTGATCTTGGAACCGGGAATGTCAACGCTGTTCATTTTTGCTTTGCCCGCGTTGCGTATCCGGACCAACATATCGGCAATTGGATCGGTGATCGCCATTGTATTCTCCATTAACCTCGAAATCGTTATCTGTTTTCATCGATAGCGGGCAGTTTATTACTACCAGCTCGACTTGATCACGCCAGGCAGTTTTCCCTGCGATGCCATGTTGCGGAAACAGATACGGCATATGCCGAACTTGCGTATGAACGCGCGGGGTCGTCCGCACAAAGGACAGCGATTATAGGCTCGAACGCCAAACTTGGGGGCCCGCTGCGCTTTCATTCGTAATGATGTCTTTGCCAAAACTTCCTCCTTAAGACCACATTATTTGCGAAAAGGCATCCCCATAAGGGCCAGCAGCTCGCGTCCTTCTACATCGTTTTTGGCAGTGGTCACAATACTGATGTTCATGCCCTTGATCTGATCGATCTTATCGTAGTCAATCTCCGGGAATATGATATGTTCTTTTATCCCAAGAGAGTAATTACCGGCGCCATCGAACGCTTTCGGCGATACACCTCGAAAGTCGCGTACACGCGGAAGGGCCACATTCACAAGTTTTTCCAGAAAGTCGAACATTCTATCACGCCGCAGTGTGACCATGCATCCAATCGGCATTCCGGCGCGCAGCTTAAAAGCCGCGATCGATTTTTTGGCGCGGGTGACAACCGGACGCTGACCGGCGATGGTCATCATTTCTTCGACGGCCGAGTCGAGAATTTTAATATTCTGGATCGCGTCCCCCAGTCCCATATTCAGCACAACTTTATCAATTTTGGGAATCTGGTGAAAGTTGGAGAAATTGAATTTCTCTTTGAGCTTGGGTACGACCTGCTCTACATAAAATGTTTTAAGCTGTGACATTCCAATCCTCCGAGGTGCCTACAATGAACTTCATTAGGCATCGATCTGCTCATTGCATTTGCGGCACACGCGCACCTTTTTGCCGTCATCCAGCTGTTGCGTTTTCACGCGGACCGGCTTTACGCACTTGTTGCACATCAACATGACATTTGACCAGTTCAAAGGGGCTTCGCTTTCGACGATGCCGCCCTGACGATTCTGGGCGTTCGGACGCTGATGACGCTTCACCGTGTTGATGTTTTCCACAAGAATGCGCTCATTTTTGCGGTCCACTTTAAGGACTTTACCGATCTTGCCTCTGTCTTTACCGGTAATGACCTTGACTTTATCATCTTTTTTTAACTTGGACTTAGATCGCTGCATAGGGCTTACTCCGTCGCTAAATAACCTCTGGGGCCAGCGAAACTATCTTCATGAATCGTTTGGCGCGAAGTTCGCGTGCAACCGGTCCGAAGATGCGGGTACCCAGCGGTTCGCGCTGATTGTTGATCAAAACCGCCGAATTGTCGTCAAATCGGATTAAGGAACCGTCCGGCCGACGAACCTCTTTGGAGGTACGTACCACCACCGCTTTATGGACATCGCCTTTTTTGACTTTGGCATTGGGGATCGCGTCCTTGACCGAAACGACGATGATATCACCAAGACTGGCGTATCGGCGACGGGAACCTCCCAGCACCTTGATGCAGTACAACACGCGCGCACCTGAGTTGTCTGCCACGGTAAGTCTAGTTTCGCTCTGAATCATTTTCTTATCCCTTTATCGTTATACGGCTTTGGCGATGATTTTGCTGACGCGCCAACGCTTGGTCTTGCTCAACGGCCGCGCCTCGGTAATCAGCACGCGGTCGCCGATGCCGCATTCATTACCGGTATCGTGAGCCACAAATCTGTGCCGCCGGCGAATGAATTTCTTGTACAATGGATGCTGCACCAGGCGTTCGGCCACAACCACGACCGTTTTGTCCATCTTGTTGCTGACGATGGTCCCGACCACTTCCCGTTTTGTTCCACGTGTGTTTATCATATGCGCCCCTAGTTACCCGTCTCTTTGGGGTTACGCGCCATCTCTACAAGAACCGTTTTGATTCGCGCGATATCTTTTTTAGACTGGTTGATTTTACGCGGATTCTCGAGCTGGCCGGCACCTTTCTGGAAGCGCAGGTTGAATAGCTCGTGTTTCAGCTCAACAAGTTTTTGATTCATTTCATCTGTACTGAGCGCACGCACATCGCTGACTTTCATATCGTTTCGCTCCTCTCAACAAACCGGGTCTTCACCGTCAGTTTGTGTGCCGCCAGACGCAATGCCTCCTGGGCCATTTCCTTGGTAACCCCGGACATTTCATACAGCACAAGACCCGGACGAATGACGGCAACCCACATTTCCGGGGCACCTTTTCCCTTACCCATGCGTACTTCGGCGGGCTTTTTGGTCAGCGGCTTATCGGGAAAAACGCGGATCCAGATTTTCCCGCCTCTTTTTACGTGGCGGGTCATGGCGATACGAGCGGCCTCGATCTGTTTGGCGCTGATATACCCGCAATCCGTAGCCTGGAGTCCGTAATCCCCGAAATTGAGGGAGGCGCCTCTGCGTGCCGTTCCCCTCATTTTGCCTTTCATCTGTTTTCGGAATTTCACCTTTTTAGGGCTTAACATAACGACCATTCTCCTGGTTCAACACGATAGCAAAGTTGAAATGCGCTTTTTGCCCACTAAGCGCCTGCTTGGCTTTCGAGCTGCGCGTCTTCTTTCTTCAGGATTTCTCCCTTGAAGATATAAACTTTGATACCGATGGCGCCGTAAGTGGTGCGTGCTTCGGTAAAGCCGTAATCGATGTCGGCACGAAGCGTGTGAAGCGGAACCCGACCTTCATGGTACCACTCGATGCGCGCCATTTCCGCACCGCCAAGCCGTCCTGAACAAATAATTTTAATGCCTTGGGCACCGAATCGCATGGCGGAAGTAACGCCTCTTTTCATAGCGCGACGGAATGCCACCCGTCGTTCAATCTGCATCGCCACGTTTTCCGCAACCAGTTGAGCCTCGATTTCAGGTTTGCGCACTTCTTGAATATCGATCAACACTTCCTGCGAAACGGTTTTTTCGAGTTCCTGCTTGAGCCGTTCGATTTCGGATCCTTTTTTGCCGATAACAATGCCTGGACGGGCAGTGTAGATCCGTAACCGTATGCGTTTGGCTGAGCGTTCTATTTCGATCCGAGAAATACCTGCGTGGTAAAGTTTTTTCTTTACAAACTTGCGCAGGTTGAAATCCTGTTGGATATACTCGCTATATTTTTTATCTGCGTACCAACGGGATTCCCAGGTTTTTACGATTCCCAGCCTTAACCCAATGGGATTGACTTTCTGGCCCAAGCTCTACCTCCTCCTATTGACTACTTCGCTTCGGTCAGTATGACCGTTACATGACTGGTGCGTTTCAAAATTCGAGTGCCACGCCCACGGGCACGGGCCCTGAAGCGTTTGAGCGTCGGCCCCACATCAACGATCAGGTTACCGACTACCAGGTCGTCGATATTAATATCCGGAACCTGGTCCGCATTGGCGACGGCCGATCGCAATACCTTTTCAACGATTCCGGCGGCCTTGTTGGGCATGAACTTGATCGTGGCCAGTGCTTTTTCCACCGGCTTGCCTTTGATGGCGTCGGACATCCAGCGCACCTTTTGCGGCGAGATGCGCACGTATCGGGCGACTGCTTTAACCTCCATGATTGCCACTCCTATTACCCTTGCCTATCTCTTTTTGGATTTTTTGTCTGCAGCGTGCCCGAAAAAGGTACGGGTCGGCGAAAACTCACCCAGCTTGTGCCCAACCATATTCTCAGACACGAACACTGGAATGAATTTACGGCCGTTGTGGACAGCAAGCGTCAGCCCAACCATCTCGGGGACGACCGTCGAACGCCGCGACCAAGTCTTAATAACTCTGTTGCTGCGCGCTTCCTGGGACATCTGGACTTTTTTCATCAAGTTGTCTTCGATGAAAGGACCTTTTTTTAATGACCGTGGCATAACTTCTCCTGTGATCCGTGCCTGTATATATGAGCCCGGGCTCGGGTTCCGCGCGCGTCGGTCTCTGGCCGCAAAACCCGTTGCAACGATTATTTTCTGCGTTTGACGATATAGCGATCGGTCGCTTTATTCTTACGCGTGCGATACCCTTTGGTAGGCATGCCCCATGGTGAAACCGGGTGCCGGCCACCGGAGGAACGCCCCTCGCCACCGCCCATGGGGTGGTCAACCGGGTTCATGGCGACGCCGCGCGATTGCGGTCTGCGTCCCATCCACCGGTTACGCCCGGCCTTGCCAAGCGACATGTTCTCGTGCTCGACATTGCCGATTTGGCCGATGGTAGCCTTACACTTGAGAAGTACCATGCGCACTTCGCTTGACGGCAGCTTTACCAGTGCGTACTGGTCCTCTTTGGCCATCAACTGAGCAAAACCACCGGCGCTTCGGACGATCTGTCCGCCTTTGCCGAGCCGCAGCTCAATATTATGGATATGAGTGCCCAATGGGATATTGGCAAGAGGCAGCGCATTGCCCGGTTTGATATCCGCTTCCGGACCGGACGAGATGGTGTCTCCGACTTTCAGATTCAGCGGCGCCAGTATGTAGCGTTTTTCACCATCTACATAGTTCAGCAATGCAATCCTGGCGCTGCGATTTGGATCGTATTCGATCGAGGCGACTTTGGCGGGTATACCGTCTTTGTCACGCTTGAAATCGATAATCCGGTAATAACGCTTGTGCCCGCCGCCACGATGTCGTGAGGTGATGCGACCGTAGCAGTTACGTCCACCGCTGCTCTTCAAGATTTTGATCAGGCTTTTTTCCGGTTCGCTCTTGGTGATCTCCTTAAAATCATAGAAGGTCTGGAACCGACGGCCGGCAGATGTTGGCTTAACTCTCTTGATTCCCATTTTCAGTAGCTCCTAGCGCTAGGCCCCTTCGAAGAATTCGATGCGCTCGCCTGGCATCAGTTTTACGATGGCCTTCTTCCAGTTGCGGCGTTTGCCCAAAATGCGCCCGCGCCTTTTAAACTTGCCTCTCACGTGCATGGTATGAATGTCAGCTACCTTCACGTTGAATATCTTCTCTACGGCACGACGCACTTCGATCCTATTCGCATGCGGATCGATTTCGAAGGTGACCTGGTTGAACTGATCCTTCTGAAGATTGGTCTTCTCCGTGATAATCGGCCGCTTGATGATATCATAATTGATCATGATATTAGCCTCCCTTCGATGCCTTTGATGGCATCTTCGAGCAGCACCAGCTTCTCATATTTGAGGATATCATAGACGTTGAGGCCTTCGCAGCGCATCACCTTGATGCCCTGCACATTGCGCGATGACAATTCCAGATTCTGGTTCGTGTCACCGGTTACAATCAAGGCGTTGGCGGCATTTAGCGTCGAGACGGCCGCAACAAAGTCCCTGGTTTTGGCCTGGGTCAGGTCAAAGTTGTCCAGCACCATCAATTCGGCCTCCTTCAGCTTGCATGTCAAGGCCATTTTGAGTGCTAATTTGCGGACTTTCTTGGGGACCTTTTGCTCGTACGAGCGTGGGTGCGGCCCAAAAATGACGCCACCACCACGCATCAGTGGCGATTTGATATCTCCGCGGCGTGCGCGCCCAGTACCCTTTTGTTTGTAGAGTTTGCGCGTGCTGCCGGCCACATCGGAGCGGTTTTTGACTTTGGCCGTACCCGCACGCCGCTTTGCCAATTGGGCCACGACGACCTGATGCAGTACGGATTTCTTAACCGGCACATCGAAAATGGCATCGGGCAATTCGGCCTGGGATACTTTATTTCCCTGAATATTGAAGACGTCTACTGTTGCCATACTCTTCCTCGTTCGGAACCGACGACGGCTCGCAAAACAATGCGCCGTTTCGGGTACCCGGTTAATTCTTTGCAAACTTCAATTTTTGGATCATCACAAGCGCTTCGGTGTGCCCCGGGACAGCTCCCTTGACCAGGATCAGGTTATCCTCTGGTCGCACATCGATCACTTCCAAATTATGGATGGTTTTGCGATCCACCCCATATCGACCGGGCATTTTTTTGCCCTTGGCGACTTTGGAAGGCCAGGCACTGGTACCGATTGAACCTGGAATGCGATGGCATTTGCCGCCATGGGTAGCGCGTCCGCCGCCAAACTTATGACGCTTCATGACACCCGAAAACCCGCGGCCCTTGGTGCTTCCAACAACGTCGACAAGCTCGCCAACTTTGAACAGGTCGGGTCCCAGGCTCTGTCCCACCGAGAATTGTTCGGGATCTTCGACAGCGACTTCGCGCAGGAAACCGTAGCAGTTGCCGCCACTCTTTTTAAAGTGACCCTGTTGGGGCAAGCTGGTTTTGGCGACTTTCTTTTCGCCGAACCCTAACTGAAGCGCATTGTATCCGTCATTGGCTTCCGTTTTGATCTGGGTCACCACACATGGGCCTGCCTGAATTACCGTGACGGGAACGAATTGCCCGTCCGTGGTGAAGATACTTGTCATACCGAGTTTTTTACCGATCAGTCCTTTACTCATGGCTCATCACTTTCCTGACCTACAGTTTGATCTCCACATCCACACCCGGAGACAAATCGAGCTTCATCAGCGCGTCAACGGTCTGCTGGGTAGGCTCTAAAATGTCCAGCAGGCGTTTATGGGTCCGCATCTCAAACTGCTCACGAGACTTTTTATCGATGTGGGGTGATCTTAGTACGGTAAATTTGTTGATCCGTGTCGGCAAGGGGATCGGCCCGACCACTTTGGCACCGGTCTTGCGGGCGGTATCCAATATATCCGTTGCGGATTGATCCAACAGTTTGTGATCGTAAGCCTTAAGCCTGATTCTAATTTTGGTGTTCATTATCATGGGTCAATCTTTCTACTCGATGATTTCGCTGACGACACCGGCGCCGACCGTACGGCCACCTTCACGGATGGCAAAGCGCAGCTCTTTTTCCATTGCGATCGGCGTGATCAGCTCCGCCGTGATCGCCACATTGTCCCCGGGCATGACCATCTCAACACCCTCGGGCAGATTCAAAATGCCGGTCACATCAGTGGTGCGGAAGTAAAACTGCGGCCGATACCCGTTAAAAAACGGTGTGTGACGCCCGCCCTCTTCCTTGCTCAAAATGTATGCCTCGGCCTTGAACTTGGTGTGCGGCGTAATCGTACCCGGTACCGCTACAACCTGACCGCGCTCCACTTCATCACGCTTGGTGCCGCGCAGCAATACACCGATGTTGTCGCCGGCCCGGCCTTCATCCAGCAGTTTGCGGAACATTTCAACGCCCGTGCACACTGTCTTGATCGTCGGGCGAATGCCCACGATCTCAACCGTGTCACCCACTTTGACGATCCCGCGATCCACACGGCCTGTCACGACGGTGCCGCGTCCGGAGATGCTGAATACGTCTTCGATCGGCATCAGAAACGGCTTGTCGATGTCGCGCTTGGGCTCGGGAATGAACGCGTCAATGGCTGCCATCAGCTCGAAAATACATTTGGCCTCGGCACTGTCCGGGTCGTCGCTCTCCAGCGCTTTGAGCGCGCTGCCGCGAACGATCGGCGTGTCGTCGCCCGGAAATTCATACTTGCTTAACAGCTCGCGCAGCTCCAGCTCCACCAGCTCGATCAGCTCTTCATCGTCGACCATGTCGCATTTGTTCAGAAAAACAACAATGCGCGGTACGCCGACCTGACGTGCCAGCAAAATGTGCTCGCGGGTCTGCGGCATGGGCCCGTCATCGGCGGCCACCACCAGGATCGC
>LADR01000065.1 GCA_000961655.1 Desulfatitalea sp. BRH_c12 | reverse complement strand
CCCTGGCCCGCTACGGCCCCAAGGCGCTCGGCGCCTTGGCCAAGCGCTTTGGCACCGATGCGGCCGGGATCACGGCGGGATTGGCGGTAGAAGCGGCCACGGGCGTGCAGCCGGTGTTCGTGACCAACTGGCCGGCAGGCGGTATTGGAGGCAAGGTGCCGGCGGAGGCTGGCAACGCGGTGCGTAAGCATGGATGGAAACTTGGAATATTGGGGCGCTTGGGAGTCGGCGGGGCAATGATGTGGGGCATGAACGAAGGGTTTCATGCGCTCGGCCTCAAAAACTCCACTATCGAAAGTATAGGCCAAAACTACGACCAGTCTTCTGAATCCTACGGCCGCTTGCTCGAAGTGCTCTCCGGCCAGCGTGACTGGCATACCGGCGAGACGCGCCAGCCTATCGAGATCAACAACCAGATCAGTATCGACCGCAACGACCGGGTGACTTCCGAGACCAGTGACATGAACACCCATGTCACTACCGAACTCAAGCGCGCGAGGTTCAACTAATGGCCGATCTTTACGCCGCCGAGATCGACGGCTACGCCATCGACTGCAAAACGTTAGAGGATGGTTTTGAAAAGGCGCTCGCGCTGGTCGAGTACCCCTGGCGCGACGGTGCCCAGACCGAGGATATGGGCCTGCGCGCGCGCTGGATCCGCATCCGCTGTTACTGGTTAGAAGAGCGCTACGCCGAGCATGTCGCATTTTTGGAGCACCTGAAAAGCCGTGAGCTGTTCGAGTTTTTCCATCCTAAATACGGTCTGGCCCAAGGGCGCATCGAGGCGGTTGTGGTGCGCCACGACGAGCGCCAGGAGTGCGCCGAGGTCGATCTGGCCTTTGTCGAGGATATGCTCAGCCAGGAGGAGCCGATCCTTTATCCGGACGTGGGCGCGGCGGCCGACGAGGCGTTCATCACCGGCCAGACCGAGTTGATGGAGAGTTTTGCCGCGCAGGCCCGCGAGACATTAGGGGCCGAGGCGGTGGATATCCTGAACCGCGCGCTCGATCCCGCCCTGGGGATCGTCGCGCAGTTTTCCGGGGTAACCACGGCCGCGCGCAACTGGCTCAAGGGCGTGGAGCGCTATGTGCTCACGTTGCAGGCCGCGGCCACGGATGTGGTCAATCCGGCCAACGCCTTGCTGGCCATGATCGACTACGGGGCCAATCTGCCCGGCCGGGTCATCGGGCCGCTGGCGATGGTCTTTGAGCGCTATGCGCGCCTCAACGATTCGCTGCGCGCCGCGCCTGACCGTTACATGGCCAATTTGCAGAACCACATCGATGCGCTGGCTGCGGCGGCGCAGGATTTCGCGGGCCAGACCCGCACGGCCGGCGCCCAGCGCATGGCGCTGGAGGCGGCTGATATTTATGCGGCCGACGAGCAGGTGCGCAACCGGGTGCGCCAGCGCGAGCTTGCGCAAACATCGTTTGATATGGAGGGCAACTTTTTTCCGGCTGCAGATGTCGGCCAGGTGCTGACGGTGCGCGAGCTCGACCTGAGCCTGGCGGCGGCGCGCACGGCCATCCAGGCGGCCATCGATGCCGATCGCTCGCAGCAGAGCCTTAAAACATTGGCCCGCACGCTGCTGGACCACGTGGCGATCGTAAAACTGGAGCGGGACCGCATTGCGCGCATTTTGCTGGACAATCCCATGCCGTTGCATCTGGTTTGCCTGATGCGCGGGCTGCCCTATGCGTATGCCGAGCGCATTTTGGCGATCAACGATATCGCGCATCCCAATTTCGCGGCCGGCGAGGTGGATGTCTATGCCCGATAGCATCGCCTTGCACGTGGCCAACCGCCGCCTGGACAAATTCGTCAGCTATCATGTGCAGGCCGACCTGTATTGCGCCGACAACTACTTCCGTATCGATTTGCACGATCCGGGCTTCGAGATCCCCGAGGCGGCGCGCTGTCAGCTGTCGATCAACGGCATTCCCGCGCTGACCGGCATCATCGACTTGATTGCCGATGCCGATGACAAGCGCGGCACGCAACTGGCGATCGAGGGCCGCGATCTGATGGGCCTGCTGGTGGACAGCTATGTCGAAACGTTTGTCGATGAAGAGAACATGCCGCTCAAGGAGCTGGCCGAAACGCTGCTGGCCACGGTGCCGTTCATCAACCGCAACAATGTGCGCTATCAGGCCGGTCTGGCCGGCGCCAGGGCCAATGCGGTATCGAGCCGGGCGGCCGATCCGCTGGCGGCATTGATGGCCGGCCAGAAAAACACCCACATCGAGCCAGGCGCCACAGTGTTCGAGGTGCTCAAGCGAGCAGCCATGAGCCGCGGGGCTATGTTTTACGGCCTGCCCGACGGCACGTTCGTATTCGGGCGGCCCAAGGCGGCCGGAGCGGCGCTTTTTTCGGTCACCCACCGCACGGACGGGCGCGGCAACAATGCCTTCCGCTCAACGCGGGTGCGCAATACATCCCGCCGCTATAGCAAGATCGTGGTGGTGGGGCAGCAGCAGGGCGACGACCTGTTGGGGGCCGAGCAGATCAACGTGCAGGCCACGGTCAGTGACCCGCAGGCGCCGTTTTACAAGCCGCTTGTCGCCCTGCTCAACGACGATGCAGTCAGCCCGGCGCAATATGCCCGCATGCTGCTGGAGATCCAGCGCAGCGAGGCCTTGCAGTTGGTCTACAGCGTGCGCGGACACAGCCAGGCCGGGCGCAACTGGACGATCAACGAGCTGTGCCGGGTGCGCGATGGCCGGCGGAATATCGACGGCACCTACCTGGTCGTCAGCCGCGCCTTTTCGCTTTCCAAGGCCGACGGCCCGGTGACCGAGATCCGACTGGGATTGCCGGGGGTGATGGCATGAGGGGCATGATCCGGGGCATTGTGCAGGCGGTGGCCGAGGGCGTGATCAAGCGCCTGGCGGCCAGCGGCTTGGCCGGCGAGCGCTTTGCCAACCGGGAGTATATGCAGCATTACGGGTTCACCTCGCGGCCGCTGAGCGGCGCGGAGGTGATCCTCGTGCGCGAGGGCAACCACATCGTGGCGATCGCATCGGATGACCGGCGCTATCGCATCGCCCTGGACGCCGGCGAGGTGGCCCTCTACGACGATCAGGGCCAGGCGGTGCACTTGAAGCGCGGCAACGCCATGCAGGTGACCTGCACGGGCAAACTGACGGCCGACGTGGCCGACGAAGCCGAGGTCAACACGCAGCGCGCGGTGGTCAACGCCAGCGTCAGCACCACGGTGACCAGCCCGCAGGTGACGGTCGTTGCCAGCGCGCAGGTAACCTTGCAGACACCGCTGGTGGCCTGCACGCAGGATGTTTTGATTGGCGGCAATCTGGCGGTGGCTGGCAATATTTCGTTTGGCGGCGGCATGAGCGGCACGGGGGCATCGGGGTCGGGTGATATCGCAACGCCGGGTGAAATTGCCGACGGCACGCGCAAAATCAGCGAGGATCGCGCGATTTACACCGGTCACAGGCATCCTGGCGATTCGGGCGGCACGACCGGGGTGCCAGATCAGCCTATGTAAGGGAGGATAGATGGATTTTGCGATCGCATACAACGCCTTTGCGGCGGATATGAGTTGGCGGCCGGTCGCCAGCATCGAGAACAACGTGTGGTTGTCGCTGAACATCCGGCGCGGATCGTTTTTTGCGGCTCCGGACTTCGGCTTGCGGCCGCTGCCGAAAAAGAACACGGCCAGGACGGCCCGCCTCGTTGAGGCATACGTGCGCGAGGCCTTGCAATGGCTGATCGCTATCGGCCGGGCCACGGCCATCGATGTGACGGCCGAGCGTGACCCGATCGCCCATCCCAACCGCATGCTGCTCAGAGGATCGGTCACGGCCGCCGATGGCCGGCGCGTGCCTTTCGAACGATTTGTCGAGGTGATTTAATGGCGTGGGATAAGTCTTTTGATGAGGAGTTGGCGCAGATCCTGACCGATTACCGCAATCAGTCCTGGATCGATCCGGACACCGGCCAGATCTTGGCCCCGCCGGACACCTCCATCGGGTCGCTGGTGTTTATCAGTGCCGCTGTGCTGGCCTCGGCCAAATGGGGTCTGCATCGCCATCAGAGCTGGATTGCCCGGCAGATTTTCGCCGATACGGCCGATTCGGCCAATCTGGAGCACTGGTGCTGGACACGCGGGATCTACCGCAATGCGGGCGAATCGGATGCCAGCTTGTTGGCGCGCTATCTGATCGCCATCCGCGAGCCGGCGGCCGGCGGCAATCGAACCGATTATGTGCGCTGGGCCCTGGAGGTGGCAACCGTGGCTGCGGCCTGGTGTATCCCGTTGGGCAACGGCCCCGGCACGATCGATGTGCTGATTTTGGCCGCGGCGGATGCCACCGGGTCCGAGATCCCGGACCAGGCGTTGCTGGATGCCGTGCACACCTACATCGACGCGCGCAACCCGGCCGAAATGCATGCCGACGATTTGCGCGTGATGGCACCGTTTGTGGTGATCCAGGATGTGACCATGACCATCGCCGGCACCGCGGCCGATCCGGCCGAGGTGGCCGCGGATATTACGGCCTATTTGGCAGGCATGACGCCCGGCCAGGATCTGCACCCCACGCGTCTGGCGGCGTTTGCCATCGCTGCGGGCGAGGATAGCGCCGAGGTGGCCACGCCGGCGGCGCCCGTGGCAACGACCGAGTATCAGGTGATCCGCCCCGGCGTGATCACGGTAACGGTGGGCTAAATGACGATTTTAGACGAATCGGATCAACCCATATTTGACGAGACCGGCATCACGGGGATCGCCGACGAGTCCGACCCGGCTACCGGCCCCCAGCGGCACCGCTGGGTTTTAAAAGCGTTGAGCCCGCTGGCGCTGGGCCCCAACCATGAGGCCGACCTGGCGCTCAAGGGCCGTCACCTGGACCAGGTCGAAGACGCTGCCGGCACGCTGCTCACCGAAATGTTTCCCGATACCAACGCCGCTTTGCTGCCGGATTGGGAGCGCCTGCTGGGGCTTCCCGATGCGTGCGCCGGAGAGCCGGCCACGCTGGCCCAGCGTGTCGCTGCGGTGGCGGCCAAATGGGCCGAACGCCGGCAACTGTCCGTGCCCTATTTGATCGATATGGCGGCCCGGCTGGGCTTTGCGGTCACGATCAGCAACCGTGCCGCGCGCCGTTATGGCCAGGCGCTGCTGGGCACAACGTACTGCGGCAAGGGCTGGGCCAACACGATCACGGTGCATGCGCCCGGCGTGGCCGTGGCGGATCGCATCTATTTGGAGTGCCTGTTTTCGCGCCTGCGCCCGGCGCAGGTGTACCTCGATTTCGACTATTCATAAGCAAAGGCGGGACCTTAAATGGACTATCCATCAAATTCAGATGTCAACTTGCACAACGGCAAATTCACCGACGGCGATCCCGAACTGGGCATCCCGGCGTCACGCGATCCGGCCGATTGGGCCAGTGCGGTGACCGACGAAATCATCAACCTGATCGCGGCCATGGGCCTGGTGCCCGCCGAGCTCGATGTGACGCAGCTGGCCACCGGCTTTTTGGCCGAGGTGGCCGCGCGCACGGCGGCCATAGCCGCGGTGGCAGCCAAGCTTGGCACGTTCGTCAATGCGGCTGATGGCGGCGCCTATATCGACTCTCTTCGGCTTGGCATGCATCTTTCCCCGGTAGATACATGGATTACCGTGGGTCCTACTGGTTCGGGCGCTGCGAGAATTTGGGCGCCGCTTGACAGTGTCCCGGTCGACGCGGCCTGGATAGAGGTTCACTTCTGGGAGCAGGGCTATTTAAGTGAGTTGACGCCTAATACGATCCTCAACACGCAGTACCGATTCCGCAAAAACGGAACGGGAGTGTTCCCAGATACTACCTGCGGTGGAGATGGGATTGTGAATGCCAATGGTGTTGTGCGCTGGAATGTATTCACCGCAGGCATAAAAATACCTGTCAGCAACCGAATGTTTCAATTCTACCACAGCGAAACCGGATCTTCTATCATCTCCCAAGGGATGCTGAGATTGACCGGCTACGGCTATAACAGGATATAGGCCATGCTCATCACCAGCGATCAAATCCGCTCCGAACTGGGCCTGATGTGGCCTGATCTGCAGTTCATCGTCTTGTCGGATCCGGCCTGGCTGCCGACGGACAAGGCTCAGCTGCAGGCCGAATTGGATGCGTGCCCGCGGCGTCCGCGGGGCCCGATTTTCATCGAGAATCTGTGGGCCTGTGAAGAGAACGCCATCGATCTGGTGCTGACCGTGCGCAAGCGCCGCGCCGAAGCGGCCCAGCGCGGCGAAATACCGACCAGCCAATGGTTCAACCGGCCGCTGGGCTTTGTGGCCGGCACGCGCTTTAACGGGCGCGATATGAACCATTTTGCCAACATCTGCCGCACCCGCGCGGGCTGGCTGATGATCGAGCCCCAGACGCATGCCATCTGGACGCCCCGGTCCGATACGGACGATATTTACTTTCTTTTTATGTAGGAGAAGACCAATGCCACGGTATCTGATTGTCATGATTGCAACCGCCTGGCTTACCGGCTGTGCGGGCTGGGGCCGGCAAGCGCCCGATTACGAACTGCTGCGACAGGCCGAACAGGCCGAGGCCCGGATCAGCGACTACAATTTAGCCACGCCGGCCGGAGACGACTTGGTGGTCGGCGTTGACGTGTCCGACAAAGCCATGGGTTCGGCAGGCAGCACCAAAAAGTTTCTTTTACGCGAGCTGCCGGTCTCCGATCCGGTCTTGGCCGCCCTGGGAGCAAAGCAAAATACGGTATCGGCGGCAACGGTCCAGGAGATCCTCGACGGCACCGAAACCGCTCCGCGTCTGATAAGCCCGGCGCAGCTTAAGACTGCCGCCGAAACTCACGGTGGCGGTGGCGCAAGCTATCCGGGTGTGACCCCGGACGGAGCGGACGGGCTCATCGTGGCGGGCGCCATTAAAGTCGGAACGGTGAATCATGGCATTTCGCGCGTCAACGACGATCTGACCTTTGTCGACCCCAACAACCCTTTGGGCGTAACGCTTTCGCAACTGCTCGGATCAGCTGCCGGTCTGGATTGGACGGTGGACCAAGGGGCTATTGATATTCACGCGGGTAACATCCCGGATATTTCCGATACATACCTTTTAAACCCCGGCGCAGTAGCCAATGCGCTGTATGGGTGGAACTCTTCGGGCATACCGGAGGCCAAAACATCGGTCTCCGTGGACATCGATCTGGGCCTGCAATCCGCGCTTGTCTCGGGCCGTATGGGCAGAGATGGCGCTCACAACATCACCATGGGCAACGGTTCGGCCACCGAAACGTTTGCTTCCAACGACAACGCCGCGACCTTATCTAATAAAGACCTGACCGGCGCGGGCAATGTTTTTCCGGTTGCATTGGGCATCGCCTGTTCGGATGAAGGCAGCGATCTGACCGCCGGCACGGGTAAGGTCACCTTCCGGATGCCACACGCCATGATGGTGACGGCCGTGCGGGCCAGCGTCAACACAGCCCCGGCCGGTGCGACCATAACCGTGGATGTCAACGAGGCCAGCGCTTCGATTCTTTCCACCAAACTCACGATCGATGCGGCCGAAAAGTCAAGTGCCACGGCGGCCACGGCCGCGGTGCTGTCGGATACGAGCCTTGCCAACGATGCCGAGATCACCATCGACATCGACCAGGTCGGCAGCACAGTCGCCGGCAAGGGGCTTAAAATCTGGATCATCGGAACAAGGACGCTGTTATGAAGAAAAGACTCTCCATTTTACTGCTGACCATCTCCCTGATCTGCATGGCCGCGCAGGCCGACACCGTTTTTCTGATCAATGCCTATCAGTTCGGCGGCGAACCACCGACCGGCCAGAGCGTTTGCGCCGGCAACTGGTCGACCGACTGCGCGGAGACAAGCTACCCCAGCGGCTCCTCATTCAGTATTCTTTCGTCGCAGTATGTGACGGTGGTGGATTGCTTCACAGCATCAGAGGCCGGCACGGCCAACCGTATCAGATGGTATTTTGGCACTTCCAACGATACCAACGCGACCAACGTGGCCAAGGCGGTTTTTTACGTCAATCGGGTTCAGGTGGCCGAGGCCGGCATCAGCCCGGCAGCAAGCAGCTGGGTGTGGTCGGACGGCGATTTGAATGCGGCTTTTTCACCTGGAGATGAAATTTGCTACGGCGGCACGCTGCAGGGCGGCAGCTTCATCTTTCCAAGAAGCACCGGCGGATCCACGTTCGAATACCTGCGCACTGACGGCCCGGACGCCTCCGGCTACGATATGGCCGACATCAGCACGGGTTTGGAGGTCAGCTCGTATAAATACGGTTTTATCCTGGAGTACACCCGATGAAGAAAATACTTTTGACCATCGCGTTTGTCTTTGCCTGCAGCTCAGCTGCGTTCGGCGAAGATGTGGGCAAATGGAAACGGTTTGTAGTGACGCTGCCCGATGCGACCTGGTCGGGTAATCCGTTCGATGTCGCATTGACCGGCACGTTCGTCCACACCGCCACCGGCCGGACGGTCATCCAGTTGGGCTTTTACGCCGGCGCCAACACCTGGAAGATCTTTTTCATGCCGGACCGGATCGGTGCGTGGACCTACACGACCAGCTCGCCGGACAGCGATCTGAACGCGCATAGCGGTTCGTTTATCTGCATCGATGCCGGCCTGCCCGGTCAATTGATGCCCACCTTCAAGCGCTGGCTGCTCAGCGACGCGGGCAAGTACGACGCGCCGATCATGCTGCCGGTGCGCGAGTGGTTCAAAAGCACGCCCACGGCCGGCGGTGTTGGCGATTTTATCACCTGGGCCGACCAGACGGTCGGGGCGCGCATCATTGGCACTACATTGGTGTACTTTACCCACGCCCAGGAGGCCATCCCCTATGTGATCGGTGAAGAAGGGGTCACGTTCAACACGGCCATGTGGGACCGCTTAAATGACCATTACGACGCCATCCGCGATGCCGGCATGGGCCATTACATCATGTTTTTTTCTGACGATGCCGAAGCGCCCAGCGCCAACGGCATCGCCGCCCAGTCCGAAGCCGAGATCCGCCTGTTCAAATATGCCGTTGCCCGCCTGGGCTGCTATCCGATGGTGATCTGGGACACCGGCATCGATATCAGCGAGTACCGCACCAACGACTGGATCAACTGGTTCACCGACTGGTTTTTGGCCAACGATCCCTGGCAGCACCCGGTCAGCAGTCGCACCGGCGGCGGCAGCGGCGGCATTTTTCCGACCAACGCCCCTTACTACAGCGATGGCTCGGATGCCCCGCCGGATTTTGCCACCTTTGCCGCTACCTGGGCCAGCCGGGCGGTGCCAACGGCTATGACCGACCGCTGGCGCGAATACTATGTCACACGCGGTAATTTCACCCGCGCCCAGATCCGGCGCGCGGTATGGGAAATGGCCCTGGTGGCCGGCACGGCCGCCTATGTCAGCGGCAACGAAAACTCGGGCTATCTGGGGCCGACCTATGCCAGCGATTTTACGGCCGCACCCGATTGCGGCCATGCAGCCCGCTTTTTCAGGAACCGGGTGTCGAACATGGGCGACCTGGTGCCGCAGGTCGGCCTGGTGGTGTCCGGCAACGCGGTCGCCCTGGCTGCCAATCCCGGACAAGAATACGTGGCCTACTTTCCGTTCGGCGGGGCGGCCGAGCTGGACCTGTCGCATGTCGCAGGCCTTGCGGCCTACGCCTGGTACAACCCTTTGACCGGGGCGTATCAGATCCAGGGAGAAGTCACGGGCGGATCGGTGGTGGCATTTACGGCACCCGACAGCAACGACTGGACCCTGCACATCTACACGGTGTCGTCGGCCACCACGCCGACCAACGTTTCGATTGCAGGCGGCAGTACTTTTCAGATCGGCGCAGGCGCCGGCACGCTGGCGATCAAATAGCCCATCACTGGGCCTGACCGTGACAATTAGTGTAAATCTCGTGCTGGCCAGCTGAGTCAGCCATCACATTGTATTCGGGCCAACATCTTAGTTAGCCTTGAAATATAGAGAAAGGCCACCCCGCAGGAGTTAGCAGCTCCTGCGGGGCGAAGAGCTGAAGGGACAGCCCAACATCCTGAACGGACGGCCTTACTGCTTAGGCCAAAGGCAGAATGCCGAATAAAACCGTCCAATACATACAGGAGTTTTGCAATGGACAGCCCTCTGGCCTATATCGGTGGAAAATCCAAGCTTTCAAAGACCATCATTTCAATGATCCCGAAACATCGCGCCTATTGCGAGGTATTTGCCGGCGCGGCCTGGGTATTTTTTCGCAAGGAGCCGAGCAAGTACGAGGTCATCAATGACCTTGACGGTGATCTTGTATGTTTTTATCGGGTGATTCAAAATCATCTTGAGGAATTTTTAAGGCAGTTTAAATGGCTGATCGCCTCAAGGGAGTGGTTTGAAGATTGGAAACGTCAGCAGGCCGCCGGCGGGCTTACTGATATTCAGCGCGCCGCGCGCTATTACTACCTGCAACGGCTGTGTTTCGCTGGCAGGGTGAGGGGCCGCACGTTTGGTGCATCGCCCATGAGTAGACCCAGAATAAACCTGCTGCGTATAGAGGAAGAAATGTCAGAGGTGCACTTGCGACTGTCCGGCGTCACCATCGAACACTTGACCTGGCAGCAGTTCATTAAAACCTATGATAAACCTGGCACGTTCTTTTTTCTCGATCCACCCTATTACAAAGCGCCCCATTACAACCATAATTTCGGATTGGCTGATTTCGAAGAAATGGCAGAAAAACTGAAGGACCTGAATGCTGATTTTATCCTCAGCATCGGCGACCATCCCGTTATGCGCGATGTTTTCCGAGAATTCAAACTCAAGCCGGTCAGTTTGACATACAGCGCCTCCAGAAAAGAGGTGTCAAAAGCGCATGAGCTACTTGTAACCAAGTAGCCTTCATATATATAAGGACAAAAAAAGCCTGATCGGTCCGTTTGTCCGATCAGGCAAAAATTCCCATCCAAAATTCAATATCGAAAAATCAAACTAAAATTGATATGGTCAAGCAAAATTACGCGGCGAGTTTTCGCAACTTTTAGCGCTGACTTTTCGCAACGCGCTTCACCATAATCACTTGAGCGAAGTTCATAACCAGATAAATAATACTAGGTACTTTTTGCACACGATAGCCAATATACCGCGCGTTAACGACTGAGATCTACACGGGAGGAAATCATGGATGCCGATGTCATTGTCATAGGGGCCGGGCTTGCAGGGATTATGGCGGCCGGAGCGGCGTGCGATCAAGGCGCAAAAGTTCTGCTCCTGACCCGCAAAACGGTAGGTCTTGCATCCAATTCGGCCATTTCCAATGGGGTCTTCGCAGGCCCCACCAACTCTTACGGACCGGATGCGTATATACGCGACACGCTTTTGATCGGCAAAAAGCTCAATAGCCTGCCGCACATAGAGGCCGTCGCGCAAGGGATCGTCCCCGCCATTTCATTTCTGCGAGACGCTGGGTGCACGATCGTCGAAAGCCACGAAAATTACATGGTCAAGTCAGCGCGGCCGGAGGTGATCCCTGGCTTGACGCTGATGAAGACGCTCGCCGCAAGCGTGCAAGAATCGCAGAAGCTCACGGTGCAGGTTGATTTTCACGTCACCGATATTTTAAGCCAAGACGGCCAGGTGTGTGGCGTAGCGGCAATGGATAAGGCGGGGCGCCTGCTGAAATTGTACGCACCGGCCGTCATATTAGCCAGTGGCGGCGCGGGCGCCATTTATCGTCGCAACGACAACCAGAAACGTGCCTTGGGTCAGGGATACGCGATGGCCCTCAGGGCCGGACTCAACCTGTGCGACATGGAGTTCGTCCAGTTCTACCCATTTGTGCAGGCCGAGCCCGGCATACCTTCCATCCTGCTCTATCCGCCGGTGCCCAAGAGCGCCCGCTTGATCAATGCCGCCGAGGAGGATCTCGCCGCATACTACGGACTGGAAAACCTCAATGACATGATCCTCAAAAGACGGGACGATCTGTCGGTGCTGCTCCATGAAGCGATGCGCGCGGGGCCTGTCTACATGGATTACCGGCGCGTGCCCTCCGAAAGCTGGATGCGCCCTCCCCTGGCCATGCTTGCAAAATTAAAATTCGATTTTAAAAACAAACCCTTCGCCGTGGCACCAGCCGTCCACTTTTTCATGGGAGGTATTCAAACCACCGCGGACACCCAAACTCAACTGCCTGGCCTTTTTGCGTGCGGTGAAGTCGCCTGGGGGCTGCATGGCGCCAACCGCCGGGGCGGCAATGCATTGGCCGAATGCACCGTTTTCGGGAAAATTGCCGGCACGCACGCCGCTCAATGGGGATTGTCCCACCCATTGCCCCGCGTCGGAACAGAGGCGCACGCAAACAGCCAGTCATCCAGGCGATCTCCAACCGGGGCATCTTTGCGACAGCTTGGAAGACAGATCCGTGACATTGCCTGGAGCCATGCCGGGGTGGTGCGCACCGGGCAAGGGCTACGTACAGGGCTGACCTTGCTGCGCAAAACCGAGGCCGACATCAGAGCGTTCGCGCCCCGGTCAGTCGTCGAAACGATCGATAGATCAGACCAGCTCGGGGCATGTCTTGTGCTCAGAACCATATTCACCGCAAGTCTCGCCCGCCAAGAGAGTTTGGGCAGTTTTAAACGCAAGGAGTTCCCCGAAGAACAGGAACACAGCAAGTATGGTAATTCATCTACAGGATATGATGTGGGAACCGACCGGATATCCGTATCCTTTATTCAACCAGCCCAATGCTGAACTGAAACCAATGCCTTGACACCCAGTGGAAGAGACCTAAAAATGAAAGTTCATCCGAGCGTCGATGATACTCTATAAAAGGGGAAGATCAATTGACAGATCTCAACAAACCGGTCCTCCACCGGATAGACGATCGGCTTTTTCAGATTGACACCCTAATGTTCGGCCGGGCCGGGTTTACTTCGGTTTTTCTGGTGAAGGGCGAGCGGGCTGCGGTTTTCGACTCGGGAGTATCGGTGACGGCCGACACCGTGATGGCGGCAGTCGCGGCGGCAGGGGTCCGCTTTCAGGATGTGGCTTATATTTGCCTCACCCATGCGCACTACGATCATGCAGGCGGCGCCCATGAGCTTCTGCAGCGTTTAAAAAGCGTGAGCGCAGACGTCAAGGTCGCGTGCGGGGAAAAGCCATCAGTGTATCTCAGCCGGCAGGACATCCTCGACAAGCTTATCATCTCAGGTCGTAGCACAGAGGGTGACCGCGCCGGGGTGATGAAACCCATTGATGCTCAGGACCTGCTTGTCCTTAAGCATGAAGACATCCTCGATCTCGGCGGGATCTCGATCCAGGCCCTCAACGCGCCGGGCCACGCCAATGGCCACCTCGTCTTTTCAGTCCCCCAAAGCGACTTCGTCTTCGTCAGCGACGCATGCGGCCTGTGTGGACGCACGGATCACCATAACCCTTTAATCGTTCCCACCGCCTTTGCTCCCGAGTACCGCCAGCAGACCTATCTTGACACCATCCGTGCCATCGCCGCAACAGGCGTCAAAAGGCTGGGATTTGCTCACTTCGGAGTCCTTTCTAATCCGCGCCCAGCCCTGCTCGCATCGATTGAGACGACTGAGTGGATGCAAAGGCTCGTACGTGAATGGGTAGATGGCCGGCGCGCATATGATGAGATTCTGATGCGCATGGTCGAGCGCCTGAGCGAGCCCCTCATGGCCCTGTACCAGGACCATGAGCGCGTTGTGGTCACGCTCAAGTCCCTGGTAGCGGGCATGGCGCACGATCTCACACGCACCGCCTGAAGCGGCACATTAAAGCAAGAAAGCAAGAGCTCCGAGACGCCTGCCTAAGTCGTCGGCAATGGCCCAAATAAGAATCCTTTAATTCTTGATTACTACCATGAGTTCTTTCGCCCAGCGATGATAAGTATCTTCCGGCATCGTCTGGCCTAAAATGGGCACTTAATCCATTTCACCTGTAGGAGCGAACCTTGTGTTCGCCCGCGTTCGACGCACAGCCTCCATCAAGTGGACCAATGGACTTTATACGCACCGGGAGAACACAAGGGTCGCCCCTACGAGTTTCGAAATGCGCTCACACGCAAATGCGGTTGCCCTGAAACGGGGACCTTCTTTGGTTGTTATTTGGCCAGGCACGACTTAACATTGAGGAAAATATCCGAGCTGCGCCTGAACACAGACGACGCAGATCGTCCTCCGCCTGAAACACCGAGTCCGATCAGGATGATCATGAATTGTGATGTTAGGGAGATAAGATATGGGAGGCCTCATGATTCGCCACGAATTTGTCGCCACGCGTGAAGAGAGCCTGTTGCTGATTATTGATTTTCAGCAGGCCATGCTCAAAGTGATGAATGGGTGGGAACCCATCGCCCACAAGGTCAGGCAGCTCGCCGGGGCCGCCACCCACCTTAATGTGCCGATCTTGCTGACCGAGCAGTACAGCAAGGGATTGGGTGTCACCATACCCGAGGTACTGCGGGAGATCCCGTCCCCACAAGTCTTTCCCAAGGAACATTTCAGCGCCTGCATTGAGCCGGAATTCTTGCCCATGATGTGGGGCTTTAACCGCCCAAAGATAGTGGCCGTGGGCATGGAGACGCATGTTTGCGTGCTGCAGACCTGCCTTGACCTGATCAAAGCCGGGTTTCAGGTGCACCTGGCGGCCGATGCGGTAGCCTCCCGGAAAACCGAGAACAGGGACTCCGCTATCGCCTTGCTGCGTGACGCAGGTGCGGTGATCAGCTCAACGGAGACCATCATATTCCAGTGGTTGCGCCGTGCCAACACAGACGAATTCCGCAAAATTTTGCCTATTGTGAAATGATAAAGACCTGTGGATCAGTTCCCAATCCGGACCAGAAGCTTAAGCTTCCGCCATGCAGGTCACCTTTCATAAACGCCGTGTCTGTTATCGTCCAGGATCTTTTGCAAAAAACGGGCTGCCCTGGATGGCACGGTACAGAAACGGATGCCAATTCCCAGACTGGACGCATGGACTATATGGGCATTCAAGATGATCTCAGAGCCAGGGGCATTTTTAAATTCCACCGAGACCTGGTCTCCGATCCTCAGCGGGATGTAGCATTCCACAAATGCACCTGTGAAGCTGAGGTTTGTAATGGTAGCGGGATAAACTTTATCCCCATAATACAGAACGATGGAGAGAATGCAATTTCTTCTTGTGGCGCGCAACTTTGTTCTGATTTGTTCCGCCTCTGTGAGGAGCAAACCCCGCTCATCCGGAGTCATGTTGAAAATCAGATCGATCAACTTGCGAACAGTAACGTCATACCGCTTGGATGTCAGCATTTGTCCTCTTACAAGTATGCAGACCCTCAAAAATTCCGCATGGTCACTTTGTTAAACCACGTTTTATGATGATCACAGCCGTTGCCCTGCAAAAACTATTGTTTTGCAGATGCTGTTAAAACAGCATTGCCGCCACCATCATTATTCAGTCGTTCTCCACCTGTACTAAAATTATAGGGGGTATTTTGTAATTTCTGGTTATCCACTTGGGCCAAGTGAGATACGGCGTGGGATGACGTAGAGCCCGGTGAGCCGGTTGGGTGGTCCGCGCCAATCCCGAAAACACTTCGCAATAGACACTGGAGCGAAATGGATAACTAAATTGTAATTTCTGGTTATGCACTTCGCTCCAGTAAGACACAGGTATGGGGTGTCATAAGAAAGTCACGTTGTCATTTTTACAAACCTTTAACAAAAGCATGCACGTAAAGCGTGCAACATTGGGAGGTGAGCATGTCAAATCGACAGAATGCCTCCCTTTACACTTTAAACTTTACACTTTACACTCCGCCCATAATCACTGGAGCGGAGTGCATAACCAGGTTGTAATTTTTATATCGTACGATCCGGTAACTTTCTTTAATGCCTTGATCATAACTGCAGAAAAAAAACGCCTGGCGGCAGCAAAATCAGAAATTAGGTGATGTACCCCATAGGAAATACTCAATTGATCCTATATTAAGCCGCTACTTGTATTTCAGATTCGTTTTAAGAATAGGAATATTCGATGCTAAAAGTGCGTGTAACCCTTCCAGATGGGCACCCTGAACCCCAATAAATGATGCAATTGTAGACAGGTGGATGAACACAATCAGCGTAAACAGATAGACATTGTCACTACTTGGAAAACGGGACCGGAACGAGGTCCACCGGTCATTTTCCGGATACTATATTTATAAGGGAGACAACGGGTTATCACTATAATACCAATAACTTTCAGTTTTCGGGATACGGGTATGCGCATGACCAACCAAGATTCCCGCACCTTAGAGAAATTAGATCAACTGTATGAGGTAGGTGACAAGGCCGGCCCCATGGTCTTAAATGGCAAATGTGGCGAGTGTGGCGGTGAGGTTTTGGTCGAGATAGACAAGACCTCGGATGGCTATGGAATAAACGGCGGCTTTGTATTTGCAGCTGATGATGGTCAGTTGGCGATCAAATGTATTCATTGCCATCAAAAAGGTAATATTCTTATCATTCAGAAAACGTTTACTTAAATTACTATGTAATCTTATTCATACGACTTCTTTGCTGAAACATTCAAGTACCTGAATTTTAAGCAATCCGCCTTTTCGATAGCATAGCACGATTATTGCACCGCTGCTTTACCAAAGGCCGCCAGTGTGTTGAGGTCCGTTTAAAACTATTGCTTGAAGCAAGGCAGATTTGGATGAGCATGCAAATACATGATAATGGGGGAAGACGTTCCCGTATTGATAGGCGCAAACTATCCTATTTTGCTCATATTCCTGAACGCCGGTTCAAAGAAAATAGAAGGTCTTGGCATGATCGTCGAAAGCCGATGACCGAGCCGCTTCCTTCTAACTCGGAAAGACGAAGTTCCGCGGAAAAATTCGAAAAAACAAGTGACTGCTTATGACCACGGTATTTTTCTTGTGGCCTATACGAGTGGTTCATTGTTCGTACATCCATCATGGCGACGGGCACTTGTCATTACCGCAATTAGTTACACTGACATTGTTGGCATGTATTGCTCATAGTTGCGCCTATTGCTTCACAACAGCACCTGCACTCCGTACTCACAAAACCTGGTGTCTGAAGTCACAACCGGCAAATCAAACATGAGTGCTGAAGCAATGATGAATCGATCACAGGGATCTTTGTGAATCCTGGGTAGGCCCGCCGCCTTTTGACAGATTTCAAGACTAAGCTCGATTGGTTCGATATGATGGAACGCCAATACGGACTCAAACCACTTGGCTGGGGGGACTAACAGCTCCAGCTTTCCGACCCCGACTTTAGTTACAATTTCATATCCGGATATTGCGGAAATATATACGACTGCCTCGTTGTTGATTAGCTCCAGCACCGATTCGGATATCCTGTTTGAGGACTCATCAGCCAACCAGAGCAAAGCACAAGTATCAAGGATCATTCAACATCCCCCCACTCTTCTTCAGTCATGTCCTCAGTTGGATCATAGTTGTATTTAATCTTGCTCATAACAGGGTGTTTCCCCAGGCGGGCGCCGACCCCGGTTTTGATCGGTGACAGTTCAGCGACGGGTTTACCGTTGCGACAAATCAAGACCTTGTTACCGGTTTTCTCGATCTGGGTCAGCACAGCTGAAAGATTCGTCTTGGCTTCATGGATGTTGATCTTCCTAGCGTACATAAGGGCCTCCAAATAGATAGTTTAACTTAGTTTAGTCAGACCCCTTGTAACTGTCAATAGTCCCAGCCCAACCTATGACATAGGTTTGGCGTGGTTGTCATTGAGGCAAATGAGCGAAAAACTTTTTTGAGTCAAACATATTCTTTACACCATAGACGATGTTGAGTCGAAAAAAGCGGAAACCGCCAGAGAGCTATTGTTCTTCGGCGGTGTAATAGTGTTCAAGTTTTGAACGAGATGGCAAACGCCGCCTTACGCAAATTGCATTTACCTTGGCCTACAATTACCAATGTTCTGTTCGATATCAGAAATTATTTGCTCAGTAACCAGTTGAATTATAGAGCCATTTCATGTCACCGAAATAGAGCACTTGATTTTCACCGAAATGAGGCCACCTGATTTTCACCGAAATAGAGCCATCCTATTTTCGGTGAAATAGAGCCACCCGGTGAGCCTATCGGGCAAAGGGAATCTCGGACCAAAACTTGATAATCGTGTAAACTTCTAAGAAAAAACTCAAACCCTTGGGAGGATCAGCCAGGTAGGGTGGGCATCGCCCACCATTTATTTGCAAATGGTCATAGGTGATCTGTGGTGCGGATGGCTTTGAATGACACGATGGCTGGCAACGCCCCGCCCTATCCTTACGGAGGGGGACGCGCGCCACGACAGCGATGCGTTCGAGTTAACGCGCCCTTTTGCGTTGACGGTTATCGGCAACACGCTCGCTTATTGGAACCACCAACAGCTCGGCATGGAACTCGTATCCGGCGTCGACGCCGATGGCGTGAAAATCCAATCCCATAGCTTTTTCGTTCAACTGTTTTTTAATCTTTCCACAGCGGCTTATTCAGACTGGGCAGGGGTGATAGGATGGGGACCATCGCTTGTCACAACTTGGTCGAATTTGCAGATACGGTTGGAGATGGACTGAAAGGAACAAATCCGATCCCGAGTTCTTCCAGCGTGGGCAGCAGTTCTTCTTCGGGCTGCCGCCACATCATGGAGTATTCGCTTTGTATGGCCGTGACCGGCACCACCGCGTGTGCGCGGCGGATCGTCTGGACGCCCGCTTCGGAGAGCCCCAGTGCTTGACCTTCCCCTCCTCGATCAGATCCTGAACGGGACCGGCCACATCCTTTGCTTTCCAAACTCCAAACGACTCTTTGCAGCGGGAAAGGCACTGGCCTCCTTGCCCATTTCATCCTGGATGCCTTTTTCTTCCCGTCCATAAAGGTGCCGATGGCGTTCAGACTGCGGGGGAATCCCGCGTACGCGTAAAGTTGAACCAGGATCTCCTTGATTTCATTCACGGTTAAACCGGCATCCAGCCCCTGGTTGAGAGCCATTTTCAGTTTGTGCAGATCACCGCCCGCGCAAAGGCTGCAATGGGGACGATCGCTTCCTGTCTGACATCCAGCCCATCGCCATTTCCGGCCTGCGACGTGGAAACGGCGGCCGCGCAACACAGCGCGACATAAAGAGCTGCCAGAACAGGGGTAATTGGGTGACGCATCGTCATTTCAATACTCCAATCGCAGTGTTGCCGGCGGTTTCTCGTCTTCCCGGTGTAGCATTTCAATGGTAAGGTCTACCTCGGATGTGGCAGCTGCACCCATTAAGAAATTGCCAGTCCGCATTAAATTACGGAAACCACACTGCTGGCCAAGGGGCATGCAGATGAGATCCATCAATGATGTGCTCGAGTTCAAAATACACCATCTTCGGCGCCTCAAGGGGTCCTGTGGAAACCCGGTTTCCTGCTGATCGCTATCCTGCAACAGAACGGCTTTGCAAGGCATATCGCTGGCAATCGGGTATTCACCCGCATGTAGCAGTACGCCCGGCATGTCAAAGGACCTGCGGTTTTGGAGCACCAAAGCCGTCATTCGCATTCAGCAGGCGGCCGGATCCGATCCGACCCCATACGCCGTCGCATCAGCGAGCTTCTGGCGCGCTACACGGTTCATTATGATCTCGTATGGACCCGTGAGGGTGCAGCATAATATCAATGGCCAAACTAAATTTGTTCAGTATTTATTCTCATATCGCAGGCTTGCCCGAACCTGGGATATCCATTGGTAATCCAAAACCCATGTTTGAATATGTATTGAAAAAACCGATCGGGCCTTTTCAGGTTATGGTATGTTATCCCAACGTGGGAGCCTCCAAATAAACGTAGTGCTTCCAATAAATGTACCCTGCTGGGCTAAAACTTTGACTGTCAGATCGTAAGTTGAGCGCTCCCCCGATCTTGATTTTTGGATCACCGGCTTCTTTCTATGAAGAAACCGCGATATTCTCATAGAGAATGTTTCTCAGATTTGCGATAAAGTCTTGATTTTTTTCGATATATTGCTTACCACTTAAAATCGAAATCAAAATTGCTCAAGGGGTTCAAATGACCACCAATCGTATTGCCGATGCGAGCATATCCGGGGATCAGCTGATTCAGGAACTTCAGACCCAACTTGATGCCAAAGAACGAGAGATTGCTTGGCTGAAGTCATGCCAATCGGGCAAGGAGTCCCGTTTTCAGGCGCTGTTCAATAGCATGTCAGAGGGGTTCGCGCTTCATGAAATCATTCTTGATAGGGACGATGAGCCCATTGATTACCGGTTTATAGAGATCAACCCCGCCTTTGAACAGCTCACTGGCCTGAAATACGAGGAAGTTGTCTGGAAAACAGTACGGGAGGTTATCCCAGAGATCGAGACCTATTGGATTGAAATCTGTGGTCGCGCGGCGATTGAAGGAACACCTGTCAGGTTCGAACGATATTCAGCCCCGTTGGGCCGCTGGTACGAGGGGTATGCTACAGAACTGCCCCTGGGCAGTTTGCCGTTATGTTCACAGACATTACGGAGCGAAAACAATCAGATGCAGCGCTGAAGGACATCAGTGGAAAATTTGAGTCCGCAAAGCTGTCGGTAGAGCAAGAGAGGAAACGATTCAGGGACGTGCTCGACATGCTACCCGCCTATTTAATTTTGTTGTCACCTGATAACCGAGTGCAATTTGCCAATAGCTTTTTTGAGGGTCGCTTCGGTAAATCTGACGGGCGTCGCTGTTACGAATACTTGTTCGAGCGCTCCGAGCCTTGTGAGAACTGTGAGAGCTTTAAAGTCCTCGAAAACAATGAGCCACACCGTTGGGAGTGGGTCGGACCAGACGGGCGAAATTATGACATTTATGATTTTCCATTCACTGACACTGATGGTTCGCAGCTTATTATGGAGATGGGGATCGACATTACTGAAAGAAAGAAGGCCGAATCTGCACTCCAGAAATTGAACCAGGAACTTGAGCAGCATGTTGCTGAAAGAACGGCTGAGCTGAGGTCGAGAAAAGAACGCTTACAACTGACGGCCATTATCGCAGAACGATTGCTGCATACTGAAAACCCCCAAATGATCATTGAGGATCTATGTCGCCTTGTAATGAAACATTTAGATTGTCAGTTCTTCTTTAATTACCTTGTCGAAGTGCCTGGAGAACGGATGCATCTCAATGCTTTTGCCGGAATCCCCTCAGAAGCCGCCTCTGCTATCCGGTTGATTGACTTCGGTGTTTCGGTTTGCGGGTGCGTGGAAAAGGATGGAGAACGCATCATTGCAGAAAATATCCAGAATGACCATGATCTGCAGACCCGACTTGTCAAAACATTTGGGGTGCAGGCGTACTGCTGCCATACATTGATGGCGCAGGGCAGACCTATTGGAACCTTGTCCTTTGGGACAAAGACGCGGACAAATTTTACTGAAGACGAAATAGCGTTAATGAAATCGATCAGCGACCAAGTGGCTGTAGCCATGCGACGACTCATGTCGGAAAAAGAACTGCGTCAGCTAAATGAAACCCTTGAGGTGCGAATCGCCGAGCGCACTGAAATAGCCGTAAAGCGTACAAAGCAGCTTCAATCCCTTGCTGTTGAGTTGATCGAGGCGGAGCAAAAGGAGAGACGGAGGATTGCCGATCTTCTCCACGACGACCTTCAGCAGATGCTTGCCGCTGCTAAGATGCAGCTGCAAAGTTTACAAGTAAACACTATGCATGACCCTGTACTGGAGCTTGTAACCGAAATACTACAAGAATCTATTGCCAAATCGCGTCAGCTGTCACATGAATTATACCCTGCGGTGCTGCAGACCTCCGGAATAATCGCAGCCTTAAATTGGCGGCCAGGCATATGGAAAAGCAGTTCGGTTTTACCATTGAGACTGAAGTCTCTTTCTATCACGAGATTGAAAATGAGCCCTTGAAAATTTCTATATTCGGTGCAGTGCGGGAGCTATTATTTAATTGCGTCAAACACTCAGGAGTAAAGAACGCTCGTGTAGTTATTTCTATTAACAATGGCAGTATCATCACCAAGGTGACCGATAATGGGAAGGGTTTCGATTCCAGCATCCTTAGCGAATCAGGCAGGGGTGTTGGTTTCGGTCTTTTAAAGATTCGAGAGCGTGCCAGCTTTATCGGGGGCAACCTGATAATCGAAAGTGAACCGGGTCAAGGAAGCCGCTTCCATTTGACGGTGCCCGTTCAACCCGCCGCCGGAGAAAGCGTGCTTGGCCCATCAGAGGCGCCTTTCAATGCTGTTGCACAAAATACTCCTTCTCGAGGTGCAGGATTGCGGGTCCATTTCGTCGATGATCACAAGGTGATGCGTCAGGGCTTGATTCGCTGAATTTCCAGCCAACCGGACATACAGGTTGCAGGAGAAGCCGCCAATGGCAAGGAGGCGGTCGTACTTGCCCGGCAGCTTCGCCCCGATGTGATTCTAATGGATATATCCATTCCGGAAATGGACGGTATTGAAGCTACAAGACGGATCAAATCAGAACTGCCAGATATACGGGTGATCGGATTGTCGATGCATACTGATGAACACATTTTGCAGCTCATGAGAAATGCTGGCGCAGAAGCTTTCGTCTCTAAAACGGCTTCATCTGCAGAACTGCTTAAATCAATTTATGGGTAGTAGTTGATTAGGTCGATTAATCTGGACCAACCAATTCAGCAGAATCGGCAATTAAAAGGCTGGCCTTGAATTCGCATCTGTATTCTCATATCGCAGGTTCAGCATCGACTGTGATACAAATCACCAGCTATATCGAATCGCAATTGCACATGATTTTATGTTCCCTAATATTTGAAACTGAGGACTGCTAAATCCATTCACAAATTGATCCGATATAGGAATGATAGCCGTTATGTTGCCACTATAGTTCCCGCCATGGAAAGCCATACGCATGCAAATCAACCCTCATGCTCTGACTTATTGAAAAGAAACCCGGAGATAAATAAAATCCAGCCAGTAATCTTCAATGTGATGTACCAGTCCTCTTTTTAAGACACAATTCCGCAGCACCTCATGCTTCCGGCATGCCGTGGCAGCGGTCGCAGCGCACAACCTGGCCTTTGACGTAATTCACAGTGCGGCCTTCCACCTTGAAAGTCCTGTCGACCGGCATGCGCGAAAGGACCGTTCCAGCCAGGTCCAATCCGTGGCAGGCTCTACACCCGGCGGGATCGACTTCAAAATAATCCCCGTGCCCGTCCTCGTCCAGCCAGCGGCTGTCATTGACCGGATGAAGGCCATGGGGCCCTTGGGTGGAAAGCGGCGGTCCCTCCAGTCCGTGGCAGGCCGTGCAGGTGATCAGTGTCCCGGAAAATCCCTGCAACTGTTTGGATGCGATATTGTCGTTGGCATCCGGGTCGGCGTTGGGCCAGATGGCATGCGTGCTGCCGTGGCAGCCTTCGCAGCCGATACCGCCGTGGCCTTTGCTGTTGCGGAACAGTGTGGCGCTGTTTTCCGCAAAGCGCTGGTTGACAGCTAATATCGGAGAAGCCGACGGGTCATTAGCTCGATATGCCTGGATCAGCCGAATGCCCGAAGCCGCTGGGATAAAATCGCTGCCGCTCAAGTGGGATACAGCGTCGCCGGTGTGGCAGGACTGGCATCGCGGCAAATCCTGCCAGGGCCGCCGCGGCATGCCGTCGTTGGTGCCATCGATGCTGCCTCCTGCCATCAGGGGGTACTCGGCGCCCACCGACAGCATGTCGCCGTGACAATCCTGGCATTGCATGCCGCCGGTCTTCATGGCCCCGCGCTGGCATTGGGTGGCGCTGCCCGGGTGGCACTGATAGCAGGTGGATTCGACTGTGCCGTCCGGGTCGAACACGGGCGCATTGTTTTCCACCAGTTTGCCGTGGTGGTTGTGCATGACCGCGGAAAAATTGGAGCGTCCGACCTGTTCTCCGGAAGGGCCGCTGCCGGCAAGGTCCAGTGCCGGCGAGTAGTGGCAGCCGGCGCAGAGCACCGGCCTGACTGCGTCCAGGCTGGTGCTGTGTTCGGCATCGTGCAGGCGAAGAATATTGATTTTGCTCTGAACCTCCACATCAACGGCATCGGACCAGGTTATGCTGGCATTTTCGGCCGCCTTTTGTCCGGTGGCATGGCAGTTGCGGCAGTTGGTTTCAGTGGCCACCGGCACAACCACATCCAGGCTGCCGGATTCGTCATTGGAACGTGCGCTGATGCGCATCAGTGGGTAGGCATTGGTTTGCTGCATATCATCAAAGGGGGTAATCGGAATCCCCTCGGCCGAGTACCACTTGCCGGGCAGGCTGTAGTCCATGGGTTGGGAGCCCCGGTTTAATGGATAGTCGTCGGGCATGAAACTGCCGGTCAGGCCCTCTCCGGGCTGAAGATTTGCCCCAAATAGCTGGTCCGCGTAGTCCCAGAAATCCGTCTTGCCCACACTGAAGCTGTTGATCGAGCCGGCAGGGTCGGCAACCGCCTGATAGCTCACCTGCGCCTGACTCTCTTCGGCCAGGTACAGGCCACCCGTATCGTGCAGCACCACCTGGGCATGCACCACGTTGAATGGCGGCAGAATGGAAAAAATTGAAAATTCCCGGTCCATGCAGTGCATGCCCAGGTCGTTGAAGGCGAGCACAACCGGTGCCGTCGCCGATGGGTCCTGATCCGGGGGGGAGGAGTTATCGGCTGTGTCACCGCCGCTTCCGCCACCGCATCCCAGCAGCAGACCAACAGCCCACAACAATAGAAGACAAGTTCGCCACATGAGTTTTCCCCTTTTGCAGATTTTAGAACCGATTTTTACATGCGCTAAATTGTTCGCATGCCTTCCATACCGAATCTCACTTTTTTCAGATTGAGGCACCAACAAGTAATCAGAAATTCCATATTGATTCTTTTCGTCGAACTGTTTTTTTGTGCCCAAGCTACAAGCTCAAACCCCGGTTCAGTCTCCATGATTCATTCAAAATGCTCCTCCTATTAGTAATAGGTGGTTGTGAAATGAAGGCTGTATTTCCCCCTTTAGGAAATCAATGCTTTCATCATTAAATCCATTGCATATCGGCCAAGTTTTAGTTTTCAGATTTCTGGTTGGATAAGCTCGCTATATTTTAGCGCAAAATTCGATTCTATGTAGTTTCGGTAGAAGAATCATCGCAACGAGCAGCACTTTGAAATGCTCCGCTCGCCGGTGATTGGAATGATCCATATCGGAGGGCCATTCTTCGGAAAGGCAAAACTCACTTTTTCTTCCAGACCTCTCCAAAGGTGTCCCCCATATGAACAGGATTCATAACTACCATTGAGCTTTTTTTGGATAATTGGAAAAAACCTAAACTGGTACCCATTCACTCAGTCCGATTAATCTCGCAGGACAATGCCAAGTGATATGCAGTAATCCTTTACGTATAGGTTAAGGCTAAGTGATAAAAAGCCTTATAAGAGAGTTTTCGTGGAGCAAAACAGACTGGCCATCCATACTAATATGCTCAAAGGAAATGAATACAGGCAAAACCCTAATCAGCATCCATAATAACTGTACGATACTGTACGGGGGCTTTATATTTTTTAAAGACTTTTATTTACTTGTAGGAAATTGTGATTACATGCCATCTGATCAGTTATCGTTCGGGATTGATTGGTTGGTATAAATACGTGATCTAAATTAATCAGGCACTTCGGAAACGTCAGATACCTTCACCCTATTGCACCTAAGGTCTCGTGGTGATATAGTCAATATAATCTGGACAACCAGTTCAGCAGAATCGGCAATTATAAGGCTGGCCTCGAATTTGCGTTTTTATTCTCTTATCACAGGTTTTCTCGGGCCTGTATTATGAGTTGAATATCAAAGCTGTTACTGCCATTCCAGTCCCAGGTATATGGGACCGGTTTTCAAACAATGAAATAGCCGAATGATTCACCCCGTGAGCGGTCGGTCAATTGACGCTTATATCAACCACCAAATATTGTAGTATTGCCGAAATCTACATTTTTCAGCGCGAGGAATGCAGTCATCAATCCTAACCGAGATCAGAACTGCTGGTTGCGATCCCAGTGAATCTATTATCAGTGAATGATCAAGACTCGGGTTGGACTCTCGATGCTTCCACCAATATTAAATCAACAACCCGCTTCTCCAGCTCCATTCACAAGGAGAGCGGGATTTTTTTGCCCTGTATTCAAGGGGATTTAGCGGTTTTGATATTTTTCTGACCGCTCTCCACTCACCTTATTTTCTCAGTTTTCCAGTCGTTCATTCTCTGTTTGCCCGCTGATTCTCCGTTCTATTCGGACCTGGTCCGAAACGCGTCCGGAAAGCTATATCCTTGCTCATCAAGGACTTACGCTAAATTGCCATTTTTGCTGGTTGTGTTAATTCTGCGTTCGGTGTTGGAATCGGACTTGCTTTTCAAACTTTTTCGAACTCACTTTGCTCCGATCGAGAAAGAATTGTAATTCAATCCGGATTTCCCGCCGGACCAATAGGCCGAACTGATACGTAAAGGGGCAAGAGCTATCTGCAATTTTAAATAACCGTGGTAATGGTATGTAATCACAGGATTCGGCGGCTTTTCAAATTCCCGGGAATTTATTCTATTGGCTCATCATCCCTAACAGAAGAAAACACAATATGTGGTATGTCTAAGGTTGGAGAGCAGGTATGGAAGGTTTTATCATTCCTACCTTTTCGGGGCATTTGGATCACATGCTCCACTCTTTGATCCAAATACAACCGTGCAGTTCTTGCAGTTGCAATGCTCGCAGCGGGGGCTGTTGGTACACCTTGCTTTTGGCGTTCCCATGATAGACGATCTGGGCATATTCTGACTCACCTGTATTTTGCGGAGGCTTTACCCAATCGCCGAAATTTCCACGGCGGTAATCACATTCGGATTTCGCCAGAGTCCAGCTTTCTTGCCCCTCGCCTCACTTTCCGCCTGGGCCAAGTTCTCATACTTGCTGTAGCAATCGAAGTGCCAGGCGTATGCTGGAAATGTGAGAAATTCAGGATTATCGAAGTCAGAGAGGCGCCAAGACATCCTTTCTGCACTTCTGCACTACGACAATCATGGCATACCGAACCAAATACCCGCTGTAAATATAGCTTGCTTTTGTGAGCTGCAGGGGTTTATACGTTCATTCCATTCAATTCGAATTTCCACCCCAAGATCAAGATCCAGAATCATCGCATTTCAGGAGACAGGTCCCATGAACTTGGATCATCCCCTCAAATTTCCTACATCATACCACTGGTAGGCTTCATCTTGCAGGGGAGCTATCTCTCAGTTGACAGGAGGCTCACATGAAGCGGAATTCTGGATACTCGAAGCTGTTTTTTCTGTTCATTTTGACACTTTTATTCAGTTGCGGTGGTGGCGGGTCCGGCGGGAGCGACGCCGGCGGCAATCCTCCCGATCCAGACCTGGCACCGGCCCAGGTGCTGGCCGCGTTCGGCATCCCGACCGATCCCGGCCAGCGAAGTGGCCCCGACGGCAATGAACTGCCGGAGACCTTCCATCCGCTGAGACGGGCGCGCGCCACCGTGGGGGCGATGCAAGAGATCTTCATGACCACCAGAGTAAGCTCTGCCAGCGCGCAAGGGTGGGGTGGCGTCTTCGAGGACGCAGCGACAGGGGGGGGAAATGAACTGCCGCTCTACACCAGCAATACCTGGGAATACTTCTGGTGCGGGGACAATTGCGGCCATCGCGCTGGGAAGGGCGACATCGACGGCGACGACCGCGACGAGATCGTGGTCGTTGCGTGGGTCCCCTCGCTGGCCGGCGGCCAGCTCCGGCTCACCGTTGTCGACTACGGGCCCGCCGGGTACACGACCACAGTGACGCCGCTCGCTTCCAACATCGGGCGGCGCTTCGACTTGTTGTTTCCTGACGACCTGATGTCGCTGGCTGTCGGCGACTTCGACGACGACGGCCTGGACGAGATCGCCTTTACGCTCTTCAACTACATATGGGTCTTCGACGACGCCCTGCACGGCCACGCTCAGTTGGCCAGGGCAGAGCTCAGCCCCCCGGGCGCGCAGTGGCCCGTCGCCATGGTCCGGCTCGCAGCCGGGAGGTTTTACGCGGACGGGGTGGAGCGGCTCGTTGCGGCGTATAACTTCCGGGAAGGCCACCTGGGCGACAGCCACTCCGGCGTCTGGATCCGGATTTTCGACGACGCCCGGCTCGACGTCCAATACTCGGCCTATCATGCGCAGATTATCGGCCCTCAGAACGAATACCTCCTCCCGAAATGGATCAACCTTCTCGACACTGGCGACCTCGATGCCGACGGCCTGGACGAGATCGTTCTCAGCAACGACGGGAAGAGCACCGCGACCGGCACGATCACGAGCACGGTCGCGGTGCTCCGGCGGAACGCCGCGGGCGACTGGGGGTTCGGGAAGTGGGTCCAGGCGGACGCCGGCATCGTGCTGGACTGGGACGGCGACGGCTTCAAGGAGGTCTTCGGCTCGATGGGGACCGACGAGCTCGGAATTTTCGCATACGACGGCACCACGGGGGCGCTCACATGGAACAGATTCTCCGTGACCATCCCACTCCTCGGTGACATCACCTACGGAGTGCCGCCTGTCGCCGGAGACATCGACGGGGACGGGATGGACGAGATCGTCATGGTCGACAGCGACCTCTGGCAGTACACCCTGGAGAGGATGGAAACACCTCAGGGCGAGGCTTCCTTGAAGCATTCCCGTACATTCGTGGCCCGGACGGGAAACTTTGTGGGCTCGCTCGTCCTGGCGAACCTGGACGACGACGGCCTGGTCGTCGAGTATACCGGCCAGTCGGCGATCGGCTTTACCGACCCGCAGGTCCTGGCCGTGCTGGCCGCTCCGCCGACCTACCAGGACAAGGGGCAGGACGGCAGCACCACCTACGGCAGGACCGTGGGAAGCACCGTCGAGCAGGCGACCTCCATCGGCACGAGCGCAGGCTTTGGGGTCAAACTCGGCTTGGAAGGCAACCTCCCCGGACTTCCCATCGGAGGTGAGATCAGCGTCAAAAGAAGTGTTAAGGAGTCGATGAACTACACGGCGAGCACGACGAGCGAGTTCCGGACCTCCAGCTCGTTCACTTCCGGCGTGGAGGACGACGCGGTCGTCTTCACCATCGTGCCCTTCGACATCTACTACTACGACGTGGTGGGCGCTGCGGATCCCAGCCTCGTCGGAACGACCGTCACTGTGAACCTGCCGCGCGAGCCTTACACCCTGTTCAGCGACCGGACCTTCTTCAACGCGCACAACGGCCCCGGGCAGGACATCGGTTCCGAGGTGCTGGCGCACAGGGTCGGCAATCCGTTCAGCTACCCGACGGAGGCCGAACGCGAGCAGCACCTGGCAATGGCGGTCGAGCAGGGCCTGACCCTGGCGCCCGACGGCTCGAACGCTCCCAACCGGGGTGGGTGGCTGAACCCGGCGCTGCTGACCGTGGGCCCGAACCCCTCCGGCTCGTGGTGCGGGGAATTGCGGATTGAGCAGGGCTACCAAAGTTGCGTGGGGTCCGAGTTCGAGCATTCCGAGGAGCTCGAGGCCACGGCGACGTTCATGGGCTCGGGCGGCAGCGCCTCGATGGAGAGCAGCACGCAAATCAGCCTGACCAAGGCGACCAGCGAGGGCTTCTTTGTCGAAGGGCAGATCTGCGCCATCCTGCCCAGCCAATATGACCCCGGCATGCTATACCGGGCCGGCATCTACGCCTACCCGCAGCGCGTCGCGAATCGGACCTTCCTCGTTGTCAACTACTGGGTGACGCGGTAGGCAGCCGGATTGACCCGCCTCGCGGATCGAGGCCAACGGGGCGGGCGAGGTCCGCAATGCTGTTGACTTAAGCATAAAAATTATCAAACCATCACCGATCCATGCAACCCGATATTCACTTAGGTGGTATGTAACCACAGCTCATCGGTTCTTCGTAACGAACTTTCGGTTAAATACTTAATACAGTTCTGGAGAGCCTGCTAAGCAGGCGGCGAATTCCAGGTCTTCAAAAGTTAATGGTGTGAGGGTTTGTATTCCCGCATAACCCTTCGACATGCAAAAAAATATGAAAAATCTCCAGAATAGCATTAATTTTATCCGACTTAAGCTTGGCATTAGAATAACAGAAGGGATTGGAAAAGATTTAATAAATAGTTTAAAAAATCGGAAAATCAGATATGTTACGTTTTAGGTTGATCTATCTACAACTTTTCAGACAAACTGAAATTCCAGAGCACTACCATTAGAAGTAAAAAATCATGCCCTGATTCCCTCAAACCCGAACAAGCTGCGCTGCTCGCTCCATTCTTCCGGAAAGGACCGCGTCAATTTGGCCAGCGACAACCCATTTGGCTCCTCGCCGTTAATGATGGTTTCGACAATATCCGGGGCCAAGGTGGTCAGTTTCAGAATTCGGGTCACATAGGAGCCGTCGACCTCTAAATTGCGGGCAAGTTCACTGATTGATTTAACCTGCCCGTTCTCAAGAATTTGCGCCCATGCAAAGGCTCGTGCCAGCGCCTGGATAACTGCCGCTTGGACCGGCTCGGCAGCTTCGGGAATTTCTCCGTCCAGGGCTTGGGGTGCGATGACCTGTTTTCTTCCCCTCATTCGCCGGATGATCATGGGTATATGAACTTGCAGGTTGCCGTTGCTGGCAACGGTGATGGTCGGCCTTGTCTTCATTGATTCGCCCTCCGTTGATTGACCTTGCAGGCCAGACCGGCAAGGTCAGCGATCAAGGTGGTCAAGCCGTTGGTCCGAAGCTCCATGTCGATTCCCAGTCTCGCGGAGCTCGATTTTTTCAACCAACAGCCCGATTGCGATCCACGGGGAATAGATCCTGCAGAAGGTCTCCACATTCGAGAATGCTTGGGAGACATCTTGCTCGGTAATATTTATGCTCTGGTAAGCCTCGCACTGCGAGGCGACATGGGGCAATTCTCGTGACAAATTCACCGCCTAGCGGTAATCAGGCACTTCGAAACCGGCAGGTACTTTCACCCTATCTGTACCTAAGGTCTTCGTGGTGATTAGGACGATTAATCTGGACCAACAGTTCACCGAAATCGACGTTGAAAGGCCAGCCTTGAATTAGCGTTTTTATTCTCATATCACAGGTTAGCCCGAACCTGGGATATCCAGTGGTAATCCCAAACCATGTTTGAACATGTATTGCCTAAAAAAAACCGATCGGCCTTTTCAGGATATGGTATGTAATCGCAACTTATTTCTATCTGGAATTTCCATTCAGTATCCTTCCGGCGCCCCATCGACTGCAGGGACGAGGACAAGTCAAACACCATGCGTAAAGTATAAAATCTTTTTCAGTGCTGAGAAGGTCCGGCCGACTTCAAGAACAGACCCCATGAACCGCCGCCGTTTTGTCGGATTACAGACACGATGATATCGGGCCTGCCGCTTTTGCTGACGAGGTCGACCGCTGCGGCTTTCTTCATCGCATCGGCCTGCTCGTTGTCGTCGTAAATGGAAGCGCGATGACTTTGATGTGAGGCATCTGCTCGCGGATGATGCGGGTAGCCTCTATACCGTCCATGACCGGCATGCTGATGTCCATCAAGATGATGTCCGGGTTGATGCGCCGGGCCTGTTAGATGGCCTGTCCGCCGTTGGCGGCCTTTCCGGCCACGTGGATGTCGGCGTGCCGGGACAGCAGGGACATCATCCCTTTGCGCATCACCAAATGATCATCCACCAGCAGCAGGCGGATTTTGCCGCTCCTCTTTTCCGCCGGATGTGCAAGAGTTATATACCTTCACTGCTATCCGCTTCCATATGAAACTCTGGATCGACGGCTGGAACAACAGGTGGGGACCTCAACCTGCACGCGAGCCATTATGGCTATATGGATATTTTGATTTGGAGTTTTTACAGTTCTGTACTAATGAAGAACAACGTATGTTGACGGGAATCTGGTTGTGGCGAGATCGAACGCTCTCGGTCCTTTGCGCTCTACGCAGGTCCAGGGCGGGCGCCCCCCGAGTTTAAACCCACTGAAAGCCAAAAATCCGGCGCATGGGGGAAGAGGTCAACGTTTAACACTCATAACCAGTGAAGTTTCGGTGATTTCGGATAAATTGGACGAATAACGCGATGGCTTACGATTCACGTCTTAATAAAAAGATCATTACGAATATGCTGGATCTTGTCATTTTAATACGAGGCGCGGGGGAGATGGCGTCGGGAGTTGCGCATCGCCTGCACCGAGCGGGGTTCAAACTGGTTTTGACCGACATCAAAACACCCATGGCGGTGCGCAGAAGAGTAAGTTTTTGCGAAGCAGTCCATGAGGGCATTCAAACGATCGAGGGCGTTACTGCTTGTCTTGTGCAGGGGCCTGAAGAAATCGAGCCGGCATGGAGACGATTGCAAATCCCGGTTCTAATCGACCCGGAAATGTCTGTTAGATCAGTCGTAAAGCCTCATGTCATCGTCGATGCACTCTTAGCCAAACGGAATACCGGACTGTATCGCGGCATGGCGCTGTTCACCATCGGATTGGGCCCTGGTTTTTGCGCACCCGACGCAGTCCACGTGGCTGTAGAGACCAATCGCGGGCACACTCTGGGCCGGCTCATTTACAAGGGAGAACCGGAAGCCAATACGGGAATTCCGGTGGATATCGCCGGACACAGCATAAAGCGGGTTCTTAGGGCACCGGCGGATGGGATCTTTGCAGGCCTATGTCGCTTGGGTGATTCCATCGAAGCCGGGCAGGCGATCGCTTCCGTTTCCGGAATGAAACTGCATGCAGAAGTATCGGGCGTCTTGAGGGGGCTCATTCGGAATGGAACCTTGGTCTTTCGGCATCAGAAAGTCGGAGACATCGATCCGAGGGGACGTAAAGAATACATTTGTACCATCAGTGACAAAGCAAGAGCTATCGGTGGATCCGTGCTCGAAGCAATAATGGCCGAGTTCAATTATTCAATACCCTCAAGGAACACAAATCGATGAAAGAATTTTATGCTCAAGCGGCCGAAGAACTGAAAAAAGGAAATGATATATGCCTGGCGACGATCGTTTCGCAGAAGGGTTCCGCACCGCGCGAGCTCGGGACCCATTTCATAGTGAAATCTGATGGCAGCATCATCGGAACGATCGGAGGCGGCCGGCTGGAAAGTGACGTGATCTCTGCTGCTCTGGACGCACTGAAAGACCGTCGGCTTTTACTGATTCCTTTTCACTTGAAAGGAAAAGATATTGCGAGTACTGAGATGATATGCGGAGGTGCTGTTGAGGTATACATAGAGCCAATTTTTGCCACAGATATGACGGCCATGGCTTTTTTCGAAAAAATCGAAGAAGTGCGGGAGAGAGGTGGTTCCGCACTGCTGGCAACGCTCATTCGGACCGGCTCCGCAGGTAACATGATGAAAAGAAAACTGCTGCTGGCTCCATCGACATCTACACCCACCTTCGGTGCAACAGCTGAATTCGGCCCTCTGGCAGAAGAACTGTCCGGCCGGTTTTCCACTTCTTCTGAAAACAGTATGGTTGGACAAAGGCTTTCCGGTTCGAACCAGCTTGACTGTTATGTAGAACCGATCATTCGGCAACCTGTCGTATATATTTTCGGCGGAGGGCACATATCACTTTACCTTTCAAGGCTAATTGCAATGATTGATTTCAGGCTGATCATTGTCGACGATCGTCCGGAATTCGCCAATCGGCAACGGTTTCCGCATGCGGATGAAGTTCGGGTCATCGATTTTGCAAACGCGATCGATGAATTTCAATTGGGTCCCGATGCCTATGTCATTATCATGACCCGCGGACATGGGTATGACAAAGAGGTGCTCGCGCAAGCTTTGCAGAGGGAAACCGCCTACATCGGAATGATTTCATCGCTGCGCAAGCGGGACATCGTTCTTAATGCTTTAGAGTCCGAAGGATTCGAAAGGCAAAAGCTGGATAGCATTTTTTCACCGATTGGTCTGGACATAGGCGCGGAAACCCCACAGGAGATCGCGGTGAGTATTGTCGCCGAATTGATTGCAGTGAGGGCGGGGAAAGATACACGACAAAAGATAGGGGGCAGATGTCCGGTGTTCGAGTAAAAGGCTCGCCTTGCTTGAGGACCGCCGTGTTGGGGCAACGAAACAAAGCGCTTGGATAAATGCAGCCGGGTTTGAGTGTGTACTGGCTGAAGTTACAATGGACAGCCAATGAATAAACGTTCCGTAAAAGAAATGGTGAAAGTCGAGCAAAGTGTCGGTATGGTGCTATGCCATGATATTACCCGCATTGTGCCGGGAAAGGAAAAGGGACCTGCATTCAAGAAAGGTCATGTCATCACCGAATCGGATGTGCCCGAGTTGCTCAAAATAGGAAAACGCCACATCTATGTGTTGAATTACAGAGGATTTTATTCATGAAGACGATGCCGCAATTCGTAATGCCAAGGCCCTTTGCGATCCGAATCTTTATTGGACCTCGCCGCATGAAGGCAAAACCTACCTCATCAGCAAAGTGGCCGGATTACCGAAAATCGATGAAGCCCTGCGGAAAATCGGAAAAAAGGTGACCGGTTACGGCGCAAAGATTATAAACAAGCTGATAGTCACCGACGATCCGGACGCTATCGCCAATGCCGTTCGGCAGGCTGCGTCACAAGGGTGCAACATTATTCTTCTGACAGGCGGCTTGTCAGTGGACCCGGACGATGTCACTCGCAAAGGCATCGAACAAAGCGGTGCAGAAATCCGCGTGTACGCGCACCGATACTTCCTGGCGCCATGTTTTTGCATGCCCAATTAGGCGAGATTGAAATTTGGGCCTGCCGGCTTGCGTCTACTACCATCCGGTGACCTATTCGATCTGACATTTCTAGATTATTGGCCGGCGATATTCTTACCCCCGACGAAATCGCGGAAATGGGGGGCATGGCGGCTTGTGTCTGAATTGCGACATCTGCCGATATCCGGTTTGCCCGTTTGGGAAGTAATGACGAACACAACTTGGGTTTTCTTAATGGTCAGGATTCCTGCCCTTGCGCTGTTTTCTTTGCTTTCTCATAGTCTTCCCAGGTATCGACATCGAAACCGGCTTTTTTATCTTCGATAAAGTACTCGGCTACAAGGTCTTCGTTATGCTTGATGATTTCTTTTCCGCCCTTATCCCCTGTTATTAAATGTAGCGCCCCTTTTAATCTGCAGGGGAAAAGAACAGGATTGCCCCTTTCACCTTGGTAACTCGTTATCACGATTTTTTGGGGATCCGCCTCGAATTTTTCAATCATGCCGTCGATGACCCTGTAGGTCATAAAAGGCTGATCTCCAACCATAAACATGACGCCTTTGGCTGATTTATGAGAATTCAATACACCCAGTTTCAAGGATTCGCTTTGCCCAATTACGGCATCCGGGTTGTGGATAAGCTTAACAGGATAATTGGCTGCAATCGCCTTTATTGAATCCTCTCTATAAACGACCAGAACCTCTTTGAGTCGTGATTTTAAAGACTCCCGGATAACATATTCTATAATCGGCATGCCATTAAGTTCCAAGAGGAGTTTTTGCGAATTCATTCGCCTGGAAAAACCTGATGCCATGATTACCCCGGTGACTTCAGAGAATAGATCTGTCCAAATGTTGCCATTTTGCATACTTGCTGACAGGCATCGGAGCCCCCCATACCCTTGTGGCTGAACCCTGCGGGTAACAGCTCTTGCCTTGCAAAAATCGTCAGCATTCTCCGCCTTGTTCAGCACGAGATATTTGGACGCGGTTCCCGGAGCTCCCTTGAAAAGGCCTTTATCGGACAAAATAAGCCTGGAAACGGCAAGAGCATCAATCGTTTGTTTCGGCATGAGCATTGTTATATGACAAAAGCGTTCCATCCGGTGCACGGTCTCTTCTGTAGCAGGCTTTCCAACAGCATCTAATCCTATTATCCCGACCAGATGCGTTGTAAGGGAAGGGATTACGGGTTCGTGGTCATCGGGGGCTTTGATTGGCTTTTGTTTGGAACCGTCTGCTTCTACAAGGATGCAATCGAATTTTTGTTCCATGTAAATTTTATCCACCCACTCAGGCCGCATTCCCATCATCTTACCCTGGAAGTTTACACTATTGCCGATTACTGCAATTGACCAGGGGGCGCCGAAGTCCGGTTTAGACGCTTCATTTATCTCGAGGCAATCATATTGATCCGGGTGTGGCAGAATTATGGCGGTGGTTGTAGTGATCAATACGCTCTTCCCTGACGACGCAAGGATCTTTGCGAGTGTAAACATGGTCGTAGTTTTTCCGCCTCCTCCGACAAGGGATAAAAGAGCCCGACCTGATTCCAGCTTGAATGCTTTTATCAGCTTGTTCATAAGCCCTTTTGTCACTTTCTCCATAAATTTAAATTAAAGTGTTCCCATGGGCGGCGCAATCATCTTTGCCCTGAACAGATAGCACGGATCCATTCAAAAAAGAAACTTCTTCAGCATACCTTTTTCATAACACACTGGCGCCTATCCTGTTCCACCTGAAAACGACCTGCAACCCTTTGCCATGACACAAGGAACTTTTTCAAAGAAACCACTATTCTTTTGAGTTGCAAAAAAAATATCTGTATGGAAGGAAACATCATCAGGGACGGTATTTATGAAGGATATAAGAAAAATTGGAATAATAGTCTTTGTCTTGGCAGCCTTCATTGTGGTCAAGGTTCAACCGTTTATGGGGCTATCTCCGCAAGGAAATGGGGTGATTGCCATCACCCTCTTGTGTCTTGCCTTTTGGATCTTCAGGACCGGCGCTCTGCCATATTTCGCAGGTGGGGCGCTTTTAACGGCCGGTGGCCTGCTCATTCAAATCCCCTTAAGCGTGGTTATGGCCGGGTTCACTTCTTCTGCCGTATGGGTCCTGATACCGGCACTGTTTTTTGGATATGCACTTAAGCGCACTGGACTCGGTCAACGTATTGCCTATTTTGTTCTGAAAACGTTCAAACCGAGTTATATCAATATCTGCATAAGCTGGTTCATTATCGGGGTGGTTCTTTCAGCTCTGACGCCTTCCATAACTGTGCGAATCGCCATCGTCATGCCTATTGCCGTGAGCATTGCAAAAGCTTGTCAACTAGAGGATCGGTCCAGGGGAGCGGCGCTCATTTGCTTTACTGCATGGGGTGCGGCCCTTTTGCCGGGCACCGGGTGGCAAACAGGCTCTCTCTGGGGCATTTTCATGATGGGCTTTTACCCGACAGCCGAAATAAAAGCACTGGTAACGCCCGGAGTGTGGTTTCAGTATATGGCCTTTCCATGGTTTTTTATTACAGTGCTGTTTCTTTCCCTACTTTATCTTTTTTTTAAACCAAAATTGCCCCTGCAAATCAGCCGGGAAGCTTTCAAGGTGGAATACGCGCGTTTGGGATCGATTACAAAACAGGAAATAACGTGTGGTCTTATTTTGACTGCAGCCCTGATCCTTTTTTCAACCGAACAATGGACCGGCATCAGGACGCCTGAAGCGGCCTTGTTGGCATTCGCGGCCTTGATGATATTCGGGATCATCAAGCTGCCGGATATTTCAGCGGGCGTGAATTGGGATACGGTTGTTTTTTTCGCAATGGTGATGAGTTTGACAGCCATGTTCGCACAGGTAGGTGTTTCCGGATGGCTGCAACCTATCATCGCGCCGGGGATTCTCTCCATGGCGGCTTCCCCCCTCATGTTTTTGTTGGGCGGCACAGGTATACTCTGGTTGATACGCTTCATTGATATTCCATGGGGGTTTATAACATTAGCCCTGCTGGCGCCCATTTTTGTCCCACTTTATGAACACTACGGATTACACCCCGTAATCGTCAGCATGGTTGCCATTGCGGCTGGAAATTCTTTTTTCCTGCCCTATCAACAGCCTTTCATTCTGATTGGGGACGCCATTACAAACTCCAAGGGATGGACCAATAGTGATGTCTCGTTGGCCGGAGCGCTTTACGCGTTTTCAGTGATAGCCGGTCTGCTATTCAGTTATTTCTATTGGAAAGCAATGGGACTCATCTCCGCTTGAATCTTTATGATTTGCTAATGCATCATGGAGGGCAGGAAAGTTGCTATTTGTGGATAAATGGTAATCAGTGCTACTACTATGAAAATTGCTATTATAAAGAAACTGGCGCCCCGGAATACAACACCCAGTGGGACATTGGCGACTCCAGAAATAACAAAGACATTGAGGCCGAGCGGTGGTGTTATCAATCCCGCTTCCATCATCAGCACAGAGATCACCCCGAACCAGATTGGATCAAACCCAAGCTTGAGTATCGTGGGGAAAATAACCGGCAAAGTCAGTACCATCATCGACGTGGCGTCCAGAAAGCAGCCCATTACCAGGTAGCCTATGAGGATGATGGCAAGGATGATATAGCGTGAAAGCGCCACGCTGGTCAGCCAGTCGGCCAACCGCATGGGAATCATCGTGAGCGTCATAAAGTAGGTAAATACATATGCCCCCGCTAAGATCATAAAAATCATGGTGGAAATCTTGGTGGTTTCCTGCAGTGCCGTCTTAAGTCTGGTCCAGGTCAGGCTTTTTTTCAGAAGGGTTACACAGAAAAGAAAGAAGGCTCCGACACCGGCGGCCTCGGTTGGGGTAAAAAACCCGGCATATAAGCCCCCCATTACCAGAATGAAGCCAACCATCAACTCCCATATCTGTTTCAAAGAGATGAGTTTATCCTTGAAGCTCACCTTTCCCGGGCTTACCGGGGCGGCCTCTGGTTTTACTTTCACCCAAACCACGATAATCAGAATGAAGGCGATCGCCAGCAGAGAACCTGGCAGAAAACCGGAAATCAGAAGTTTACCGATGGATTGCTCCGTGAGAATCCCAAAGACAACAAATCCTATGCTGGGAGGAATCAAAAAACCCAAGGTTCCCCCGGCGGCCACACTGCCTGTGGCAAGGTTGCGATCGTAACCATATCGTTCCATTTCCGGAAGTGCCACCCGCCCGAGCGTGGCGGCAGTTGCCACCGAAGAGCCGCATATTGCAGCAAACCCCGAACAAGCGCCGATAGTGGCAATACAGAGCCCCCCTGGGAACTGGCGCATCCATTTGTCCGCCACATTGTATATCCCCTGACTTAATCCGCACATAGTGGCGAGTTCGCCCATGAGGATGAACAAGGGGATCACAGTAAAAGAGTATTGGGTAAAAGTGGAGTAAAACGATTTCACCAGTGTCGCCATAGCGACTTCCGGATAGGTAACTAGACTGATGCCGGCAAATCCGACAAGCGCTAAGGTATAGGTAATGGGCATGCCTATCAGCAGAAGAACAAATAACGCACAGATGCCTGCTAAACCAATAAAAAGAGGATCCATTGACTTTCCTTTTATTCTGACGTCCTGTTGGAAATGAACATGTGCAGGGAATTGACCATAGATAATGCCAATTGGGCTGACAGAACGAAACTTCCAAATGAAAGCAGGAAATAAAATGGGTATACCGGGACTCCGAGACTGTCGGAGGATGTCTTGTAGTGATATTCCTCGATTCCCATTACAAAACTCTGGTATACAATTATCAGAACAATACCTAAACTCAGCAGGTAGGTAAGGCTATTTAAAAACAAAACTACTCGAGACGGCAAAAAATTTTCAAGTATGCGAACCTTGACATTGGCCCCCATCTTTTCAGTGTAAGCCATCCCGAGCATCCCGAAGACCGCCAGCATGAGTTCGCTGAGTTCAAAAGAACCCCGCACGGGCGACGAAAAAAAATAACGGGTCGTGACGTCTATGGAAGTTAGAACCATCATCACCAACACCCAGATCATACCGACTGAAAAAGTAAGGTAAGTCAAACGGTGAATTATGTTCTTTTCTGAAATCATCTTGATTTTTCCATTTATTTCAAAGGAGAGTTGAACAAAGATCCACAAATCATCCAAGTATTTTTTTCCGCCCCACCGCGGCGGGGCGGAAAAAATACGACTGTGATTCTGGAACTATTCAGATGGTAAAACCTCGGTGGCTACCCCCTGTTTGGAGACAACGTTCCGAAAATCCGTCAGAGTCTTCTTTGCGGGCAGGCCTTTCTTTTCAAGATCGGCAGCCCAGTTGATCATTACCTCCTGAAATTTCTTCTCCCAACGGGCTTTCTCTTCGGGTTTCAGCTCGACGATTTGGAGTTTTTCCCCAAAGGCCTTCATGGATTGGTCATACCACTGCTCATCGAACATGTTGTGCAATTTGTATGCTTTCAGGGCAACCTCCTCGATAATCACCTTGAGGTCCTCCGGGGTCCGCTCCCATGTTTTCTTGTTCATGAAAAGGCCCTCGGAAACACAACCAAAGGAGATGGGCACCCCAAAATCGGCCACCTCGTGAATCTTAAAGGCTTTCACCAGTGCGGGACAGGTGACGACGCCATCAAGAACGCCGGTCTCCATCGACAAATATACATCCCCCATGGGCATAAATATCGGGGTGGCACCCAACGACTGGACAGCTAATGTCTGGATGCCGCCGGGGCTTCGGATTTTCATTCCCTTCAGGTCTTCCAGCTTTTCGACTTTTTTGGTGGTCCACAGATGCGCCATGACGCAGTTGTTTATGTGCAGGACCTTTACATCCTTGAACTCGTTGCTGAGGCCCTTTTCATACATGCCCATACCAATCTCAACGCCTTTCCACTTGGCCGGACATGTGATCGGCGATGAGAGCACATCCGTCAGTGGGAACCGCCCGGGCGTCCATGAAAGGGTCGCATATCCCATATCGGAAAGGCCGTTCTTAACAATGTCATAGTGGTCGGGGCCTGTGCCCAAGGCACCGCCTGCAAACATCGAGTAGGTGATTCGCCCATTGCTCCGGGTTTTCATCTCTTCCAGCATCGGGGTCCAGAGGTTCTGAACATCTGCACCGTTGGGAACATGCCAAGTGCTGAAACGGATATGCATCTTGTTTTCAGCGGCGCTGGCTTCCGATGCAAAGCCGAGGCCTGTGAAAATTGATACAGACAAAAGAATAAGCATACTAGGGATAAAACTTTTTCTCACTTTCATAATCCCCCCTCCTAAAAAGTAGAGTTGACAAAAACGATGAACTGCTTCGGTTTTGCTCCCGCCATGGGTTGTTAAAACCTCATTTTCTTGAGCGTCTACGCGTCTATACATGCCGAGCGTATTACAATAAAAGGGGAATGTTAAATCCATCTTGCGGTAACAGTTTTCTCGTCCAGAAATAACCGCATAGATGCCATGCGCGATTTTGCTCCCCCTAAGAAGGATTTTCTTTTTGATCCAAGGGGGAAAAAGGCAAAAGGCTGGGGCACACCCACATTCACACCCACATTTCCTACGTTTGCCTCGCGCGTGAACTTTCGTGCCAGCTTGCCGCTAGACGTCATTATGCATGCCGAGTGCCCTAAATCGGTTTTTGTATTAATCCATTCTATTACTTGCTCAAGACTCTCAGCCCGGATTAACCCAGCTACAGCGCCAAAGGCCTCTTCTTTAGCAACATTCATATCGGGGTGAACGTTTTCCAGGATAGTCGGTCCCAGAAAATATCCTTTTCCCGGAACCGAAAGGCGACCATCATAGACCATGCTCGCCCCTTCAGACAAGGCTTGTTCGATCCATTTTGAGACCTTCTGCCTACCGCCAGAAGTAGTGTAAGGGCCCATTCCGGTCGATTCATCCAAGCCATAGCCAAGTTTCATTCCCCGGGCCTGGGCAACAAGTCGCTCTTTGACTTCGGCATATCTTTTATTATCCCCGATCACGACAACGTTATCAGAACCCAAACAACGCTGCCCGGTCATCCCGAAACATCCTTGACGCAGATAGACAGAACAGGTCTCAATGTCTGCATCCGGCATGATAAGAACGGTATTTTTCCCATTGCCATTGATTGATGAATTAATTCCCGCGTCTGCGCACTGGCGGAACAGATCCCATCCAGCAGTTGTTGACCCAATAAATCCAAGCGCTTGAATTTCCGGCTGCTTAATAATAAAGCGATTGATTTCACGGCCTCCATGAATCATATTGATCGCGCCCTTGGGCCAACCGACCATGTTTGCGACACGACAAATCCACTCCGCAGCTATTGGGTCTTGCCGTGAGGGGCTGACCACCACAGAGCAGCCGGCGGCCAAAGCATAAGGCACAAAAGATGACCAGGCGTGCATCGGAATATTACTCGGTGTAACAATGAGGCAGGGACCGACAGGCTCCCAAGTCATCCACATATCGATGCCATTGGCTAGTTCATCAAGGTGTTCATTGCGTGAAGCCATCCCATAGGCAGCTGAACACGCAGACTCAATATTTTCAATAACGCGACGAACTGACCCTCTGCTTTCTCCGATCGTCCTCCCATGATCCTGGGTAAGGACACGGCACATCTCTTCGAAATTTTCTTCAAACTTCTGACGCATCTCAAAAAGCATTTTTGCGCGTTCACGCAAAGCAATCGACCCAAGTGCTTTGAAACCACGGGTGGCGGCTTCAACTGCAGATCTAGCTTCTGCTTCTGTCGCTTGAGGAAACTCGGCGATAACCTCTTCTGTTGCCGGGTTGGTTGTTTCATGCCAAACTGAAGATTTTGAATCAACCCACTCACCGTCAATGAAAAGCTTAAGCTTACCATAATGTTTTTTCACTTCTGGCAGGACCGCCATTTAATTCTCCTTCTCTCTTAGACCGTTATTAGCTTCAGTACTGAAGCTCATCGATTACAGAAACGCCATGAGTAAACTCCGTTTGCTCAATGGTATGGCCGACTTGAATCAACGCTCCTGAAATAATACCCCTTTTCTGTATCTCCTCTGCTTTTTTGCGGGTGTTTTCACCCGCCTGTCGTAGTTTTTCGGATGACACGCGGCCCACCTGAACCGTTATCGGGACTCCGGGAATATCCGTATCCGGATCTATCAGTTCCGCCGGAGCCTGCCGAATCGCCTCATCCGGCACAAAACAGGCATTGGCGATTGCCGTAGCCGCAGCATCAGCGAGACTTGCCCGGTGGCTCACCGTTGTAACGGCGGAGGCGATGCCGCGGGTGAAGCTGCGGCCACCCATCCCGCTTGTGGCGACCCCCCAACTCGGACAACGCGCATCCAGTAGGATCCGACGCGTGAGGTGGCGTGCGCCTGGCTGCGGGCATACGCCGACCACGACATTTTCGCCCGGGCCAAGTCGAATCGCGATATCGCCTCCATTATCGACTACCACTTTGGTCATGTCCCTTTCAAAAAGCCAGTCGGCAACTGCATCCGCCAAAGTTCCAGCCACCGCAGCCATTGGCGTCAAGTCCGGATCCCCGACGCGGGAAGTACTTTGGATCATCTCCGCAAGAATTGCATCGTCGGGAAGGCGGTCAATTCTTTGTGCCGGCATGGCCAGTCTTCTTTTCCCTTCAGCCACCCGAGTGAAAAATGATATGGCGATGGCTGCAACTGTGTGCGGGTCCTCGATCCCGGAGATTCCATCCTTATACGCTCCGATGACCATCCGCATCGGTCCGCATTCCACTAGAATCCGTCCGTCCGAAAATTTTGCAATGGTATGACTGTATGCACTCATTTTTTTCTTCCGGCGAAATGCCCACTTTGAATACTGGCATCCAAAACCCTCTCCAAATTGGCTGGCAAGGTGTAAATTCTTTGATTCAACGCGCGTGAGATTGCGTTCAATATGGCTGGTGCCGTGGGGATGAGCGCAGGTTCTCCTACCCCTTTTGCGCCGAAGGGACCGGACGGCTCGTGGCTTTCGATGATGATCGGAATAACTTCCGGCATGTCCATGCTGGTAGGCAAAACATAGTCCTTCATGGATTTTGTTTCACCAGGTTTGAATTCTTCCATCAGGGCAAAGCCTATGCCCATAGCCGTCCCACCGCAAATCTGCCCCTTGACATTCTCCGGATGGATCGCTTTGCCTACGTCATGGGCAGCCACAATACGCTCCACGGTTATCTCCCCGGTAAGAACGTCCACCACCACTTGGGCCATTTGGCAGGCAAAGGCATATGTCCCATAGGGGATTCCCTGACCATCCGTAGGAGACAAGGGCACTGTCTCGGGATCGAAATACCCTTGCCAGACAAGGGGGGCACCTTTGGCATGGATCCGTTTCGCCAATGAAGCCAGGTCGACGCATTTTTCGTGGTTGGTGGCCACCGCGACGCAGCCGTCAGCAAATACGAGGGATTTCTTTGAAACTCGGAGTTTGTTAACCGCCTCGGTACGCAGGACGTCGGATAGCTTGTCGGCGGCATCTTTGACCGCATTACCTGAGATGTAGGTTTGGCGGCTGGCGGAGGTGGCGCCTGCATTGGTTGTGAATTGGGTGTCTGCCGCCACAACGTTTATCTGTTCTGGAGAAAGCCCAAGAGTTTCTGCCAGAATCTGGGTCAAAATGGTAGTGGAACCTTGTCCAATGTCGGCGCAGCCCGTGTAGAGTGTCACTGCGCCGGAAAGATCCATTTCCACCCTGGCCGTAGAAGGGTTCTGAACACCGGTGTTGCCAATTCCGTACCACATGGCGCCAACACCTATACCTCTTTTCTTGTATGGGTGATGCTCGGCCGTTGCCCACTGGGAAATGGCCGATTCGTAGTAGGGCCGGATCGCCTCTATGCATTGACTGATTCCCACGCTGTGCGTGAGGACTTGGCCGGTGGCCGTTTCGGATCCGGGTCTGAGAGCATTTAGAAGTCGTATCTGCAATGGATCAATTTTCAAATCCTCAGCGTGCAGATCGATCTGGCTCTCGTGAGCGAAAGCAATCTGGGGCGTTCCAAATCCACGCATGGCGCCGCAAAAAGGATTGTTGGTATAAATGCAAAGAGATTCCACATCAATGGCTTCAAACGCGTAGGGCCCCGTCGCGTGGACCGCTGCCCGGGACATGACGGCAATACCGTAAGAGCCATAGGCTCCCGTATCGCAGATGATCTTGGCCCGAAGCGCTCGGAGTCTGCCCGTGGCATCGGCACCGGTTTTCATGTGTATTGTGAGCGGATGCCTCTTGGCCGTCGCCAAATAGGCCTCCTCCCGAGTGTAAACACACCGGACCGCTCGTTTCAGATGATACAAGGCCAACCCTATAAATCCTTGGGTGTTCAAATCGAGCTTGGATCCGAACCCCCCACCAGTGGTTGCCTGAATGATCCGCACTTTGTCATCGGGAACCCCCAAGAGCGTCACGATCTCCTTATGATCATAATGGGGATTTTGGGTCGAAGCGTAGATTACCAGGGTGCCGTCCACATCCAAATAGCCAATTCCGGCGTCCGGCTCTAAATAATTGTGCTCGACCATGGATGTTCTGTAGGTCCTTTCGATGACGCTGGCGCATTGCTGGAAAATTGCCTCGACATCGCCCTTCTTGACAAACCGTGCAGCCAATTGGTTCCCCTTGGGATGAATCAGGGGCGCATCGGCTGCCATGGCATCCTCAGGCGAAAACACGGCAGGCAGCTTTTCATATTCCACCGAAATGGCATCCAATGCCTTTAGCGCCGCTTCTTCGGTTTCAGCAGCAACAAGCGCAACGGCATCCGCCGCAGAGCGGACCTTGTCTGCGGCCAACAACGGCTGATCCTTATTGATGATCCCTAAAAGATTTTTGCCTGGAATGTCTTTTGCTGTGAATACGCGGAGCACCCCTTCGATCGCCAGCGCTTTTTCCGTATGAATCTTTATGATTTTTGCATGCGGAATGCCGCTCCTGAAGACCTTGAGTACAAGCGGCGGAGAGGAAAGGTCTATGTCAGCACTGAAAGCTGCAAGGCCTTTTACCTTATCCACTGCGTCGGTTCTCAGGATACTTTTGCCGATGGTCCGGTAAGCTTTATCCATTTTACACCATGGGGTAGAGCATTTTGACGAACAATCCTTGAATCGCCGGCTCCTTATATACGGTCGAGGATCGTCTGCCGGTAATTTCGATCATTTTTTCAGAAAGCAGCCGGGCAGCCTTCCAAATCAAATTCTCTGTAGGGACTTTCCCAGCCAACAGTTCTTCGACCATTGGCCATTGGCGAGGGGTGGGGGTACAGGCTCCGAGAGAAAAACGAAAAAAACTGATCTTACCGCGGAAATCTTTACGCGCCATGTAGGACATGCTGATTCTAGCGGTTGCCAGAGCCTTGCGCCGGCCGATCTTCTGAAAATCGGCATGGGTCACCGCGGCGGGCTTGAGGATGAAACCCATGATGATTTCTTGATCAGGGAGCGCACACGTGTAAGGGCCCGAGACGACATGTTCCAATGGGAGTTGGCGGATTCCGTTTATTGACGCCAGGACCACATCGGCATCGTGAATAACCAAGGGAGGAATGGTGTCGGCACAAGGTGAACAGTGGGCGACGTTTCCACCGATGGTGGCGACATTCCGAATTTGCTTGCTGGCAAAAGTGGCCGCACACTTTTTTAAAGCCGGCGCATGACATTCCAGCACCTCGGAAGAGAATATTTCGGATAGCGTCACACCCGCGCCCACCCAAAGGCCGTCGCTACGTAACTGGATCCCCTTAAGCTCAGCCAATCGGCTGACATCTAACAGATATTCTGGCTTGATTACTCCAGCGCGCAGGTCAACCACAACATCGGTTCCACCGGCGATGATCTTAGTGTCATGGCCATATTCATGCAGAAAGGATAATGCTTCTACCAAGTTTTTCGGCCGCACATAAGCGAAATCCTTCATGTCTTTTCTTCTCCCGTGGGTGCGCCGGTTGCATGCCTGATAGAATCAAAAATCTGCTGATATCCAGTACAACGGCATATGTTTCCGCTTATTGCTTGGGCAATGGCCGCCTTGTCCGGGCAAGGGTTTTCAGCCAAAAGGGCTTTCGCGCTCATCAAAAGTCCCGGAGTACAGAATCCGCACTGAACCGCATGGTGTTTAACGAATGATTCCTGAAGCAGGGACAGCCCTTCTTCATGCGCCAGGCCTTCGACGGTCTGAACATCCCGACCATCTAATTGAGCGGCCAACATCAAACAGGCATTCACCGCACGACCTTCAACGAGGATGGTGCATGCGCCGCATTCACCAATGCCGCATCCCTCCTTTGTGCCCTTAAGTTTCAGCCGTTCCCTGATCAGAGTAAGGGCGTTCATTGCGCCCGGCACATCCATAGTTACAGATTTGCCGTTCAATGTGAATGTAATCGTAACTCTATGTTGATCCATGCCTGTGCATCCTTTGGGACTTGCAGTGTCGAATCCGCTTCGCTATGCCTTTGATCGATGGGATATGTTTTCCAGAAAACACGGGAAAAAATTGAACGATTACTTTATGCACGAGGGTCTTCACCACCAGGCTCCGAGGCCTTGAACGGTATCATCGCCTCAACATGCCCTCCCATTAGCGTATAGTCTTTTGCTTCCATTGTATATTCCAGCGGGCAAATGGTGGCCGGGGTCGGCGTCCAGTAAAATGCGCCGGCTTTGACCCGTTCCACATCCACCATAAAAGAAATACCGCCACCGGGCCAAATGAACCCGGGAGCTCCTCCAACGGTCAGATGGGCCTTGCCGTCATGCACGGCCTTGGTGAGTTTGACAGGATATCTCGTGACACCCGCTCTGGCGCTCCCTCCCGCCCCTCCCGTGTAAACAGCCGATACACGTGACGGTTCGCAAGCTGACGATATGACTTCCAGCGCCTCCATTGCCTTATGGGTGAGTGCCGTTTTTTGCAGCGTCCCATTTGCGCTAACTTGATACATGGCGCCGTTCTGGCCTGTGGTTTCGGTTATAAACACTGTCATCCCTTCGCGGGCCACGGTCATGTCCACCGCGGCGATAACCCGAACCGGATCAGTAATGGATGTTCCTCCCCATCCCTCGCCGTGATCGCCAAAACAGCGTCCCGGCGTACTTTCTTTGAAGACAAGCGATATGCCGCTATGTTTAGCACCGACGAACACACCGGCTACGTGGCGGCTCATCTGACCTGTGATATGGGAGTCGAGGATTATCACCTCGTCAGCGACGTCAACAAGTAATTGGGCAAAAAGTCCCATGGTGGCGCTGCCGCAACCCACCCGCATTTTATCGATCTGGGCGCCGTCGATTACAGGGGGCGTGCCCACTTGCAGCTCTAGCCGCGGACCGCCTTGGATTTTGATTTTAACTGGTTGTCTGTTGGCGATACGCGTTATCGTGCGCGCCACGATGAAACCATTTGGGCCTGTAAGCCGGTTGACGCCCCCGATATGGAGCATCTTGGAGCCATACTGCTCGGTCTCCACCATGCCAACTACCCGATTGCCTACCAAGACCGCGTCCCCCTCCTTGCCGATGGGGATGTCCGTATCGATTTTGACAATGATCGAACTGTAGCTCAGAGGCACCTCTGTGACCACGGTCACCACTTCAACGCCCTGCTGCTTTCCTTTGACGATCCTTGGGGCCGGTTTGCAGTCCGGATAGGTAGTCCCTGCACCTATCGCCGTTATCAATGGCCGGCGAATCGCTTCGGAGGGGTCTTCTCCCACGATTTCGGCGGTGTCTGGGTAATAGTGGAGTGGGGTGTGGCGAATTAATTGTCCGCTTCGGTTTGAGTACCTCCGGCAGGCGCCTTCGTAGCCGGACTGAATCCGGCATTTAATGGGGCAAGCATCGCATATCATCAATTCTCCATCATTATATGCTCCAGGGCGAACCGCTCCTTGCTCGCAAACCCGCACACATACGCCGCATTGAACACAAGCCATAGCGTCGATGACAGCCTTTTTCTTAGTGATCCGAACTGCCGACAATGGGCAGTCCCGGACACAAAAACCACAACCTATACACCGTTCCTGATCGATATCCATGTCATACCACCTGGGGTTTGCGCACGGCTGGCGGGGTATTTCGGCTTTTGTTCACAACAATTTTCCCGTCCACCAGCACCATGGCCACAGCAGGGACATCGCCCGCCTTGATTGCTTCCAGGGCACTTGTGCCAACAGATCCCATGGGGGCGTCCATTACTACTAAATCTGCAGGTTTACCGGGAAGAATCCTTCCACACTCCAATTTGAATGCCCTGCCGGTGTTCCCGGTTGCCATGCAAATGGCCGATTCCGGAGATAGATCGGTCAAACTTGCCAGGTGGCAGACGGTTCGTAAGATACCGAGCGGCACAATACCCGTTCCGGAGGGTGCGTCGTTTCCGATGATGATCCTGCCCAGCGTCTTTTTCCGAAGGCACAGGTTCATCACATTCACAGCCATCTTCGGATTCCCGCAATGAACAATCTCAAGGGTCAGATTCGTCTCTGAAACTAGCTTTTCGGCTTCGGAATAAGATATGGCCGTGGGACCGCCGTTGATATGGGATACTACATCCGGATCTGTACGCATGACCATGTCGGCAGTTACGGTAGTAGACCCGGGGATGGAGGTGCCGCCGGTGTGCATCATGACCAGCATGCCTGAAGCCTTGGCCCAACGCACCATTGGCGCTGCGTCCTCCGGATCTTTAACCGATCCGAGGCCGATTTCCCCCACCAGTCGAACGCCCTCACGGGCCATTTCCTTAAAGTCTTCTTCCCTGAGTCCCTTTTCAAGAATTACTGCACCCCCAATGACCTTGGCCCCACCCGGTCGAAAATTTTCGAAGGATTTGGATGCGAGTATGGCAAGGGCTTTAACACCGGCTGGATCCTTGGGCCTCCCGGGCAGATGGACCTCACCAGCGGAAATGAAAGTGGTGACTCCGCCATGGACGGCGCTTTCCAAGAACCCTATTTGCTGCTGCCGGGGAGAATAATCCATCAGGACGTTGTGGCAGTGGGAATCGATCAACCCAGGGGTGACTGTGGCACCATCACAATCGATCACCTGATCTGCGCTTATCGTATCGCCGTCTTGGAAGGTGAAGACTTTGGCTATTTTTCCATCTTCCACCCGGATGGCGTTATGGAAGATAATGGGATCTTTGATGTCGCCTGATATGATTGTACCAATGTTTTTCAACAACAAGACTTTCACGAACCACCTCCAATTTATTATCTCAAACCATCCTCTCCTTTGATTTCTTCCTTCTTTAGCCCACCAACCCTGGCCAAAGGGCGACCTGAGTCTGTGACTGCGACAATGAGAACAAGTTCATCCGAACGAGGGGCATCGGGAATTCGAATTTCCATCGCGTCAAAATGGGATCGCACAAAGGCCGCATCTTTATGACCAAGCGGGACATCCAGCGCTACTCCGGGGTAACCGAGTTTTTTCGCAGAAGGAACCAGCGCTTTTCCACCGCCCACATTTGCCCGCATGGACTTGCCAAGATTTGGATGCATTAATGCAGCGCAATGTTCTAATTCGCCCTTTTCACCGGCAATCGCCCCCTTGCCATAACTTTCTACCTGACCAGGATCGATTCCCAGGGCCGCCACAGCCTTTTGTGTCAGCAACGTACCAATTTCCTCGCTCCATCGGTAAAGCAGAGAAAGGTCTTCCTGATACTGACCTGCATACGGATTTTGAAATACCGCAGCGGCTGCGGCCTTTCGGGTTGGATTAGACAGATGCTTGGAACCGTCGCCATGCGTTTCTTCCAAAAATGTCCAGATCTTTCGTACCATTGGAAATTGGTCAGGCATTATCTTTCTCCTTGTAATGTATACGTGTACACATGATAGCGTTTTTCGTCGTTACCTACTTCTGTGCAGTTGGGATCTTCAACAAATACCGCATCCGGCGCAAACCGCCGGTATAAAACGGCTAACCCATCATGCACATGATCACGCATTAACTTACAAGCTCGCTTTTTCTGCTTCTCGCTTATCGCCGCCGCTATCTTCTGGTGGGCCTTCAAGGACGATTCGATGTGGCCTGCTTCCTGAAAAGCCAAATAGCTGTATCTTCTCACTTGCTGATGAAGGGTCGATGCAAATTGCATGAGGCGGCGGTGACCGGACACTTCCAGGATTATCTTGTGGTAGGTGTGATGGGCTCGCTGGTACCCGGTGATATCCGGAGGATTGCGCCCTGCGCAAACCTCCATTTCTCTACACATCAAAAATATTTGAGTAAGATGTGGAGCCGTTACATTAGGAATCGCGAGCTGAACGGCCAACTCATACAGGTTGGCTTTCAGGGTGTAGATTTCCCACATATCTATTTTGGTCATTTCGACAACATAGACCCCTCGCCGGGGCTTTCGGAGGACCAAGCCGATGGACTCCAGTTCCTTAAAGGCTTCTCGTATCGGCGGTCTGCTGATATTGAGCCTTTTTGCGATCTCCTCTTCCTTCAGCTGTTCACCAGGTTTCAGTTTTCCGGTATCGATCCATTCCTGTATTTGGTTTCTGGCACTGTCAGCGACAGATCCAATCTGCATGGGAACCTCTATAGGGTATAAGGGTACCTGGTTTTGGAACAGCATCCAATCTGCTGATTATGAGCAGGACTGATTTACGTAAAGGTCCTGAACGAGAACTGAAATTCAGACTATTGTATACAATAAACAACTGTCAACAAGTTTTGTTTTGCATTTGCCATAAAAAAATGAACGGGTTTCATTGGCAGGAAAATATCGTGAAAGCCCCAGCCCGTCCCAGCGGACCGGGGCACAGGATACCCGATGTAGTAAGAAAAACCTAAAGCAGATTCTTTTTAACGTTTCATTTTAGGGCTTCGACTTCCTTGAAGACCTCCCGGGCCAAACGAAAGCTGTCGATCGCCGCCGGAACACCGCAATAGATGGCCGTTTGAAGCAACACCTCCATGATTTCTTCTTTGCTGCATCCGTTTTTCAAAGCTCCTTTGAGGTGGAGCTTTACCTCGTGCGGCCGGTTTAGGGCTGTAAGCATGGCCAGGTTGATCATGCTCCTTGTTTTTCGTTCCAGTCCAGGCCGAGTCCATACCGCCCCCCAGCAGTATTCAGTTACCAACTCCTGAAGCGGCCGGTTGAAATCATCAGCTTGAGAAATAGCTGCATCCACGTACTCGGCTCCCATTACATCCCGTCGAACCCTCAGGCCTTTGTCATACAGTTCACTTGGCATCTTCTTATCCCTTTCTTTGATGTAGTTTATATAAACAATAACAGGCGAACTGCTACCGGTTAAATCCAACACGCTTTGGATCACAGCTATCATAAATTGCTACGTATTAGATAATTATTCTCCGAGTTTCAGCCCATTGGATTCGTGCCGGCATACCCTTTAGTAGGTTGGGTCACATCAGTGGATGTATTATTAGCCAAACAAGACAGTACCCGTTTACCTGAATACCAACTTCAGCCGCTTGACCTCTTTACGAAGCCGGTGCAGCTCATCTTTTTCCGGCGACATGAACCCCTTACCGGGGAATGCCTGCTCGGCATCCTTGTCCATCTGGTCCTTCCAGCGCCTTAAAACGCTGGGTCAATCCCAAGGTTACGGGCTGCCTCTGAAAGCTTGTATCCTTGCTCGGTGCCAGCTTAACAGCGTCAACTTTAAAATTCCTTGGTAAAACCCCTACGGCTCCGGTTCTGCGTCAGTTTCACCTCCAAAAAGATGGTTGTTTGTACCTCATGCTTTTCGGAGTGTCCATTTCGGCTATACCACTTCACTTCCACCGTCACGCCATCCAACCTCAAAAAATTAAGGCCTGCTGTCTCAAAAAAACAGCAGGCCGCTTAACCCCGATTATAACCCCTCTTGAGCCTTTAGGTTAATCGAGCCAGAATGATAGATCTAAAAACACAAGCATGGAGATCCCTGAAGGCTTACTCGAATAATAAAAGCATCCCTGGCGACTGGGTTGACCAGCCTGGGTGCGGTTAAGGCTTTCAATATTTCATGCTCTCCTGCAATCGCCGCCGCTCCTCTCCAGCGCGGGCCAACTCCTCGCGGTTGTCGTCATCGACGCGCATGAAATTATGACGCCATTGATGGTCCGGCCATTGGAACGGAGCCCGCACGGTGGTGCAGGGCGACCAAGCGCCCTCCAGCATGTCGAGTGCCAGCCCTATTATGGCACGCTGCATTTCAACATCCCCAGGCCTTCCACAAGGATTGCCCAAGGGGAAATCAGTGAATAAAAAACGGGCGACACCGCATTCCTCGACTATGTCACGTGCCGACCCAATGACAACTGTAGCGATGCCGTTCTCCTCCAGTTCACGGGCGACCAGACTCACGGTCTGGTGGCATACCGGTCAGAGGGCTGACAGAAGCATTGCATCCACGCCGTCTTCCCTGGCCCATTTCAGAATCTGTGGAGCGTGCTTTTTGATCGTCCTGCCCTGGCTGTAGTCGGTCGGAACGCCGTAAAAACGGGGTGATACAGCCGCGACACGTCCCATGCGGACGTATTCTGACAACCCTTTCAATGGGAGAAAACATTCGACGTCGCCGGTGTGGGTCGCCTCCTTGTCCCAGAAAAGGTGGCCCGTGAAGAGTCGCTCGGGTGGAGGGTCGCACTGCGCAAAGTAACATTCCCTCTCTCTCATCAGGCTTTCCACGCTTTCGCCGAAATCGACTATCGAGGCGGTGGTGGCAAAGCCCACCTTGCACTGTGACAGGGGTTTTGCAGGTAGGGTGAAGGGTACACGGTCATGAACAGCCCAGGTGTATGGCTGTTTGTATCCCTGAGCTTCGTAATAAATGCGGCTTTTGTCTATGTAGCTGACGAAGGAACGATGTGTGTTGCGTCTGTTCAGGGCCATAGGCGATGCTCCATTTCACTGGTTTTCAAAATTCACTCATCATCGCTGGTTCAGGATCTTTCTGTCAAGGATACAATAAACCTTGTTGATTGTGGGTGACCAGACGGTCAATTGGCAAAATATCTCTTGTCAATGGCTGTATCAGCCGGAGTTATGGTCAATGAATTTAGGCGGCGATCCGTTTTTCTTCAATACCATTGACAAACTTTACTCCTTTTATAATCTCAAACGGTCTTGAGCCTGCCGATCGTTGGAGCGGATAATCCCGGTGCATCTTTGCCGACCAGTGCTACCAAGGCATCACTAAAATCACCGGTGGATACGCCTTTCAGATACAGCCAGGGCAGCAACTGTTCCATGCTCCGGGTTTTACGCAGGTACGGTGGCAAGATGGCTGAACTATAATGTATTCTCTTTGATACGTTTTGGTGCCGATCTCTTATTCGCGGCGCTTTAACGGAAACTGGCCCGATTCCAGTTTGAATTTGACGTTCGGGTAAATAGCCATTGCGAACGATCCTTTGAAGCCCCATCTGATCCCTCAGGTCTTTGATTAATAAAAATCTCGAGTTCGATTTCCAGGGCCTGCGTTATCAAGCTTCTGGCTCCTTGGCGCAAAATTTCAGAAATAGGGTCGTCAACAAAGGTGTCTGGTTTTTTAATCGCGATTACGTTATCTTTGCTCATGGTGTGTGTATCCTTTCCATTTCGGTGGCCGGTAGACTGTCGGGAAACAATCAACCGGAGGATACACCACCTATTTTCCTAAACACAACTTTCGATCATATCTCCAGCATACATGGATTTTAGCCGATCTTCATTTGCCATCAAGACCGGCGCCGAAAAAAAATCCCTGTTCAAACGTTTTTTCAAGGCTGTGGACCCTGCGACGCCAGTATCACAATTGAAACCGGGCAGCGTAATGAAATTCATCACCGACCAGAAAGACAACCGGTCAGGATATGCTGCAAACAAGGATCGAAAAAATCTGGTAGCGGCTTGGAACTGGGGCATGAAATACATGGATCCACCACTGCATGGACCGAACCCTTGCCTGGTTGAAAGAATGCCGGAAATAAGACAACCACGTTATGTTCCCCCCGAGGAGGATTTCTGGAAGGTATACGAAGTCGCCGAAGGGCAAGACAAGGTCATGATATTGACATTTTTGCATCTTGCAGCCCGGCGCGGTGAGGTCTTTCGGCTCACCTGGGATGACATCGACTTTGGACATAGCAGAATTCGATTATGGACCAGGAAACGGTCTGGTGGCAGCTTTGAATTTGATTGGTTGCCCATGACCACGGAGCTGCGCAAATCGCTGATGTGAGGGTGGGAAAATAGACCGGTCAAAAACCAGCCAAACGTTTTCATGTGCCTCGATCAAACTGAATTTTGCCGGGAATATTACGGCAAACCATTCGAGTATCGATTACATTTGATGTCGCGCCTTTGTGGCAAAGCCGAGGTAAAGGTCTTTGGATTTCATGGCATCAGGCACCTCTCAGCGTCCATTTTGTTCAAGCTTGGATATGAAGTCGCTGTGATCCAAACGATCCTTAGGCACAAGAGTCCCAGCACCACAGAGCGCTATTTACGGAGTACCATTTTCACGTGGGAGCTTGCTCTGAGGAGAACCACTGTACCCTCTGCCATGAGTGTAAATTTCAATTATGGTTTCAAGTTTAACGAGCCGTCTGTCCACATCGCGCAAGTCATCATCCATTCGGGTTACGCGAGCAGACAAAGTATCCACCCTATCGCTCAAAGTTATGCTCGCCTTAGCCAGATCATAGATTTTATCCCCTAGGCCCACGTCTTGCCTCCAGAGTTTTGTGAGTTTCATCCAACCGCTTTTCCAGCGCTTCGATTTTATGAATCGAGTTGTTTATTGATGAAATTGCGGTGTCCAACATGGCCTCTAGAATTTTCGATTCCTCGGGGGTAACATCAAGATCGTAAACATCGACGGCATCTCGCACCACCTCAGCAAAGGACACCTTCCGAGACTTGGCGATGCCATCCACCTTGGTGATCAGGCTCCTTGGCATTAAAATGGGCTTTCGTACCATAGCTTCTTGCTGTGCCTGTGGCATAAAACACCTCCTGATTGGGTTTACCCAAACATAGCACATGTGCCACCCATGTGCAACATCTCCGGCTTACTCGTCCGCAGTATTCAGCCACCGGTGCCCATTGCCTTATCCACTCGTGGAAACCTTTAATTCCGCAACCAGCGGCCAGCAGTCTTTACGATGCCTTTCAATCCTGCATAGGACTTCCTTGTAAAGCCGCACAAATGCCATTTTGAAACCATACACAGCAAGTTGTCAATCATGTGAGCTCACCGCAAAATAATTCAACATCGCGTCAGGCCTTTCCTTAAAATCTCCGTATATTTAACCCAATATTTATAGAGTTTGATTGATTGGCAATCAATAGGCCCTCATAACCCAGCTTTTGTATATGCGACGCATGCGCGCTGGAAAAATCGGCATCGGCTCATTGATGTTGGGGTAGAAATCTGTTTAACTTTTTACTGGTGATGCCACATAATGGCAATCATGTGAGGACCTTATGACCTATTCGTTTTTAAAATGTTTATTACCGCAATCCGCTTATAACAAAGCCGCAGAGCAGTTACTTAAAACTATCCAGGACAACACTGACAAGGCTCGCATTGAGTATCAAAAGTTTGCCAATACCCACGACCTTATGATCAGCACCCTCAATGAGGCCGGCAGTTTTATTTGGCGCAAGGATCAGGCGGGCAGGTATCTGCTTGCAAACCGCGCAATGTGCCACAGCCTTCTGACAGGGATTCACATGATGTCCTCGGCAAAACCGACGAGGAAATTCTGGCGGGATATTCAGGTGGCGACCAGGATTGCAGTTCATTCTTGGAAACCATGTCTATCGCTGACAATCAAACCCTACGAACACGGAAACGTTCGACGTTTTTAGAATTGGGGAAAGTGCATGGAAACCCGCCAATGCTGATTCACTCTGTAAGAACCCCGGTGTATGATATGGATTATCAGCTTCACGGCATTATAGGAGTTGGCAGTGTGATCGCCGATGGTTGTGATGATTTGCATGCCATGGCTCGCACCATGTTCGGTATTGATAAGATCATCGAGCTCCACCCAGATACCATCCTCGTACAATAAGTTCTCATATAGGTCCCTTCGATCCAAATCGATCGATTGGGACCTCGTGAGCAGCGCCCAAAAAAAACTGATGGCCGCCATATTAGGTGATTAGCAGGAAGCCTCTTTACGAGAGACCAAAACGAGAGACCAAAAAACGCATGCGGCAATCACCCCTATGCATAATCATGCCAGCCTTTTTCTTTAAATGTGACCTTTTACAAAGAGGTCCTCGCCGGATTCACTCCTTTAGCTGCCTTCAATTCTGCCGACTGGTAATTGAATGAAAAGTGCCAGAGACTATTCTCATATCACAAGTTCAGGTCAGGTTGTGATCTACATCAGATATCTGAAGCTATGCGGAGCACAGTGGGCAAGCTTTTTCTTTTAATCCGGTTCCACCAAAGGCCTTTGCCGCTGCCGTTCTTCATTCGATATTGAATCTATCTATTGCCGATGAATTCTCATCTGAGCCGGGCAATTACTCGAATTTCAACCCTGGCGCCCGTAACAGCCAATTCGCTGATTCCTATTGCGGTCCACGCCGGCCAAGGTTCGTGCAACACCTCGTCACGGACCTTCATAAACGTCCGTATATGCTTGCTCAGATCGACATGGAAGCTTGTATATTCAATGATATCCTCGAATCCCACACCGGCCTCTGCAAGGACGACACCGACGGCTTTCCAGGCGTTCTTAAATTCTTCCTCAGCGCTTGATGGTACCGAATGATCCGGATTGGTCCCGATCTGCCCGGAGCACACCAGAAAGCCACCACTTTTTACTCCTTGTGAAAAATGAAAGTTCCGATAGGCCGATCGACCCGACTCAGGCACCACAGTTTCGATTGTCATTTTAATACTCCTCTATTATGTTTAAACAAAAACGACGGAGACAGCAGCACCTGAAAACCCTACCGCTGGCAGCTCCTGAATTCTATCTTTCAACTTTGCATCAGTTATCAGGCTATCTCCCGGTATATTCAAGGATTACCGACCAGCTTGTATACCTTCCTCGGGTGAGCATTTCAATGGTAATGTCTGCCTCGGATGTGGCAGCTGCACCCATTAAGAAATTGCCAGTCCGCATTAAATTACGGAAACCACACTGTTGGTCAAGGGGCATGCAGATGAGATCCATCAATGATGTGCTCGAGTTCAAAATACACCATCTTCGGCGCCTCAAGGGGTCCTGTGGAAACCCGGTTTCCTGCTGATCGCTATCCTGCAACAGAACGGCTTTGCAAGGCATATCGCTGGCAATCGGGTATTCACCCGCATGTGGCAGTACACCCGGCATGTCAAAGGACCTGCGGTTTTGGAGCAATAGTCCGTTATTGTCGCAAAACAGTTTGGGGATGGCATTTTAAAATACCTGTTTGTAAAGAACAGCGATTTCCCCCGGGTCTCCAACGGGACGGGCATTAAAGAGGGCGGCTGAATCGCAAATAGCATGGAAGGCGGCCATATCCAATCCGTCTTCGGGTACCTTGACGTCGCGCAGTCGCATGGGATGGCCCGTTTCTTTCATCAGTTTCTCGATGGTATCCGCCGCCGCCGAGGCGGCCGCTTTATCATCCAGTTCTGCTGTGTTGATCCCCAATGCCTGAGCTGCCATGGCCAGTTTATCAGCGGCAAAATCAATGTTGAAACGCATGACCGCCGGCAGAAGAATTCCACAGGCGGCGCCGTGAGGCACATTGTAGAGAAACCCAAGGGTATGGGCCATGGCGTGAGCCAGACCGACCTGGGCGACAGTAAAGGCCCAACCGGCCATGGTGGCACCGATCTGAAGCTGGTTTCTGGCCGTTTCGTCTTTTGGGTTGGCGACAACCTTGGGCAGATACTCCCTTATCAAACGGATGGCTTGTAGTGCCTGGCCATCGCAAATGGGCTGGGCCATAATGCTGGTCAGGGCTTCCATGGCGTGGGTCATGGCATCCATGGCGGTGGTTACCGTTAATCCCGGAGGCAAGGTCAGCGTGAATTGGGGATCGAGGATCGCCGTATTGGGGATGATCCGGGGATCCACCAGAAAAACATTTCTGCCGGCCTTCTTACTTTTGATTACAGACACGTTCGTCACTTCACTTCCCGTTCCCGAAGTGGTGGGAATGACGATATGCGGCATCTGAGGTTCCTGGAGGCGGTTCATAGCAATGTGATCATTGCACTTGCCGCCGTTTTTCAGAGTGACACAAACCGCTTTGGCCGTGTCGATGACGCTCCCGCCGCCGACGCTGACGATGCAATCCGCGTTGAGGTCACGAGCCTTGGCTGTTGCTGCGTCCACAACATCCAGATCCGTATCCTGAGGAATATCATCAAAGATACCCACGCAGAATTGAACCAAAGCCTCTTGTACAAGCTGGACAAGACCGGCCTTACGAACGCCGGGATCCGTTAAGATCATGACCCGCCGACAACCGAGGTTCACCACATCTTTATAGATGGCGTGTAGCGTGCCATGCCCGGAAATCACATTCGTTGGGCAGCGATACTGGGTTAAAGCGACCTTAGTTTCATCTGAGAAGCAAGACATGGTGATGTTGCTTTCCACAGCGGCAAAAGAGTTGAGATGGATGCGCTTAACCTGGGTGTATTCAGCAAGTCCTACAGTGCCCAACTCTCTTCCCACACCGGATTGTTTGTAGCCGCCAAACGGACAGAAATCGGCGAAGATATGATAGTTGTTGATCCAGACGGTGCCCGTCTGGATCTTTTCGGCGACGCGTACCGCCCGGGTGTTGCTGCGTGAAAAGACACCCCCGCCCAGACCGTAGATAGAGTCGTTGGCAATGGCTTCTTCGTCTCGGTCGTATTTGATGACACAGCAGACCGGTCCGAAGATTTCTTCCCGGGCGATCCGCATGGAGTTTTTAACATCCGTAAAGATGGTAGGAGCGTAATAGTAACCTCCTTCCAGGCCTTCCATTTCAACGCGCTTGCCGCCGGTCAGAAGTTTTGCTCCTTCTTTCTGCCCCAGTTTGACATAATGTTCCACATTGGCCAATTGTGCAGCATTGGCCAGGGGACCCATATGGCTTGTTGGGAAAAGTTGGTAGCCAACGCGAATCTCCTCCGTTCTCTTCTTCATCTTTTCAACGAATTCATCATAGATTTTTGCCGGAACCAGGACGCGGGTTCCCGATACACAGACCTGGCCCTGATGGAAAAAGGTTCCGAAGCAGGCGCCGTTCACAGCCAGATCGATATCAGCATCATCCAGGATGATGTTAGCCGATTTCCCTCCCAGCTCCAGCGTAACTTTTTTCACTGTATCGGCGGCCATTTTCATGATTTGCTGCCCGACTTCTGTGCTGCCCGTAATGGCGATTTTGTCTACATCGGGATGAGTGCAAAGAATCTTGCCGAGTTCACCTCCCGGGCCAGTTAATACATTGATGACTCCCATGGGAATGCCCGCCGCCTGAGCCGCCTCAGCGATAATGAGCGCCGTTAGCGGCGTGGATGTGGCCGGTTTCAGAATAATGCTATTTCCCATAATAATGGACATGCCTATCTTCCAGATAGCATTGCTTGCGGGGTAGTTAAAAGGGATAATACCGACACAGACGCCAATGGGTTCCCGGCGAATCCATTCCCTTCCCGGGGCAAAGACGTTGCCCGAATAAGGAATTTCTTCCTGCCAGGGAAAATCACGGCTGGCATAATAAGCCAGGTTGCGGAGCATCGCAGCGCCCAAACCACCCCAGAACTTGGAAAGTCTGATGACATGTCCGGCATCCTGTGATTCCGTGATGGCCAGTTGCATGGTCTTCTGGGCGACCTGATCGGCAAAATCATATATCATGTCTGCCCTGGCGGCAGGGCTGAGATTGCTCCATATACCGCTGTCAAATGATTTTCTGGCTGCGGCGATGGCCGCTTCCGCATCGGCTTTGCCTGCCTTGGCCACTGTGGCAAAAGGGGATCCCGTCCCCGGATCGATGGTTTCAAAAACCTCACCGCTTGCTGCTTCGACAAATTTTCCGTCTATAAACAATTTATAGTGGGCGGTGGTCCCAAAAATTCGGACAATGTGTTAAGCTCTAAATCGGCCCAATTTGAAAGGAGCCGACATGAGTGACAAACGCAAAAAACACGGTGCCGAATTCAAGGCCAAAGTGGCATTAGCTGCCATTAAAAATGAGGAGACCACCGCCGAACTGGCCCAACGTTGCGGGGTCCATCCCACCATGATCTCGGCATGGAAACGATCCTTGCTCGAAGGTGCATCGGAAATTTTCGACAAACAGCAAAAATCTAAGAAAAAAATAGATCCCAAGATCGATGAACTGCACCGGCAAATAGGCCAACTTAAAGTGGAAAACGATTTTTTGGCACGCAAGCTCGGCTACTAAATCGCAAAGAGAAAATGCAGATGATCGAGCGTTGCGGCAGCAAGCCGAGCCTGTCGCGTCAATGCCAATTGCTTAATATCAGCCGCTCGTCGATATACTACCGGCCCCGCCCGATCAACGCACAAGACCTTAAGATAATACGCCGGATTGACGAGCAATATCTTAAAATGCCCTGTTGGGGAAGCCGGTCAATGCGCACCTACCTGTTTCGATTGGGCTATAAAATCAACCGCAAGCGTGTTCAGCGCCTGATGCGACTAATGGGACTGGAGGCGATCTACCCCAAACCAAAAACCAGTCGGCCGCATCCGGCGCATACGATCTATCCTTATCTGCTGCGGGGTATGACCATAGATCGCCCCGGCCAGGTGTGGGCAACCGATATCACCTACATTCCGATGGAGCGGGGCCATATGTATCTTGTGGCCATAATGGACTGGTACAGTCGCAAGGTGTTGTCCTGGAGGGTATCGAACACCCTTGATGCCGACTTTTGTGTTGAGGCCCTCAAAGAAGCTATCGACCACTATGGAGCACCCGAAATTTTTAACACCGATCAGGGTGCCCAATTTACCAGCAAAGAGTTTATTGCTACATTGCAAGAAAGCAATATCAAAATCAGCATGGACGGCCGGGGTCGAGCGCAGGACAATATTTTCATCGAACGACTGTGGTGGACGCTCAAGCATCAGTACATTTATCTGCATGCATTTGATACTGGCCAGCAGCTGCGCACAGGCTTAAGACAGTGGTTTTCGTTCTACAACAGAGATCGTTTTCACCAAGGCCTTGACAACAGGACACCGGATGAGGTTTATTTCGGCTTCTATCCTATTCTTGCCAAGGCTGCTTGAAATTAGAAGTTAAAAGCATTTCAATGCTGGATCGGTGTGCGCGCCGGGGGGATTTTGATGGACCCCCCGGAACACGCCCTCAGCATCTACCAAGGGGAAACGTTACCCCACAACCAGGACGATTTAGAGCTTACCTGATGGGTGCCGTTGTCCACACGATGGGGTCCACCGCCAACCACCAGGTCTATTTTTTCGGAGAGATTCACACCAAGCGGATCATTTTATCAGAGCGTTAGAAGCAGCGTAGAAGCGGTCGATTTCAGGTTGAACAGCCGGCGAAGCCTCGATGTATCCCTTTTAGATGAAAATCAAGTAAACTTTCTCAGGTTGCGAAAGTTACATTTCTTCCTGATCTATGATGAGGACGAGGACTTTGATTACATAACAACAAAGCCCAAAAAAGTTCGATTGCTTGAAAACGATGTTTGGGGTAAATATTTGCAGGGCATTTCTGGTACCAGAAAAAAATATTGTGCAAACCATTGGTCATGTTCCCCCTCATCGAACGAAGGGTGGGATACATTTGTAAAACTGCGGTACGGTAGCGCAAATTTCCTTACGATAATGTGGTATATTATTTTAATATCAACAGTTGCCCTTTTAATAAATATTTCTTCGTCCTTTCTCTATGCGTATTTGGAGAATCAAAAATTTCCTGAAAAGCTATTTGGAATTAAGAGTGGGCAGACTAAAGAATGAAAATATTACTTGATACAAACATTATTATACACAGAGAAGCTTCTTCAGTAATTCGTGATGAGATAGGAATTCTATTTAGGTGGATAGATAACCTCCATTACGTAAAGTGTGTACATCCTATAAGTATAAGTGAACTTGAAAAGTACAATAATTCCAAAGCAAAAAAACAATTGTTACTAAATTAGAAAACTACAATGTGCTAAAAACCACTGCACCCATGTCTGATCAGGTAAAAAAACTTTCAGATAAAGTTGATACATGCCAAAATGATATCAATGATTCTATAATACTAAACGAGCTTTTTTGTGGCAGGGTTGATCTGATTATTACAGAAGATAAAAAGTTATATCAGAAGGCCAATTCGCTTGGAGTTTCCGAAAAAGTTTTTACAATCGATTCTTTTCTGGAAAAAGTAACTGCGGAAAATCCAGAATTCTTAAGCTATAAGACGTTATCAGTTTATAAAGAATATTTTGGAAATATTAATGTTGATGATCCTTTCTTTGACTCTCTTAAGGCGTCATATTCAGATTTTAAAACATGGTTTAACAAAAAGGCTGATGAGACTGCATATATTTGCCGCACTGATCAGGGTTTCATGGCATTTCTTTATTTGAAGATTGAAGATACGAAAGAAAATTACTTTAATATTGAGCCGTCATTTCCACCTAATAAAAGGCTAAAAATAGGCACATTGAAAGTTGTTTTAAACGGATTCCGCCTTGGCGAAAGGTTCCTAAAGATCGTTTTCGATCATGCTCTGCTTTTTGCTGTTAAAGAAATATATACGACAATATTTAAAAATTCCTTAGAGCAAGAAAGATTGGTTAATCTGCTTGAAGATTTCGGCTTTTCATTTCACGGATATAAATCTAGCAAATACGGTATAGAATCTGTTTATATAAAACAACTTCAAAGACAAGCTAAACTTAGCTCGCCTCGGCTCACCTATCCTTTTTTTTCAAAATCCGGTAAAATTTATATTGTTCCAATTTACCCACAGTATCATACAGAGCTTTTCCCTGATTCGATATTGAATAATGAATCCCCGATGCATTTTAAGGAGAATCAACCGCATAGAAATGCAATCAGTAAAGTTTATATTTCAAGATCAATTGAAAGGAACTTATATTCTGGTGATGTGATACTTTTTTATCGGACGGGAGGCTTTTATAAAGGGGTACTCACCACTATTGGCATCGTTGAAAATGTGATCGACGGCATTAGGTCTTTGGGTCATTTCGTAAATCTATGCAGAAAAAGGAGTGTTTTTTCTGATGAGGAACTTTCTTCACACTGGAATTTTCGTAGAAATAACAGACCATTCATTGTTAACTTTTTATACGCCTATTCATTTCCTAAGCGAATCAATATGAAAAAGCTTATTGATATGGGCGTTATCACTGATGTAAATTCAGCGCCAAGAGGTTTCGAGCGTATCACTGTTCAAAATTTTAAAGATATTTTGCGGGAGTCAAAGGCGAATGAAAGTATTATTATCGATTAAACCAAAATTTGCTCTTAAAATTTTTGATGGATCAAAAAAATTTGAATTCCGTCGTATCATTTTCAAAAGACCTGGTATTGAAAAGGTCCTTGTTTATGCATCGTCACCAGTAAAACGATTGATAGGCGAATTTGAAATTGATACCATTCTCTCAGATGATCCATTAAGCTTATGGAATAAAACCCGAAATCATGCCGGCATCGACGAGAAACATTTTTTTGATTATTTTTCTAATGCAAATAAGGGATATGCGATAAAAATCAAAAACTATAGGATTTATAGTAGGCCGCTGATTATTGAGGACTGCTTTGGTGTTTCTCCCCCTCAATCATTTATATACTTGGAATGATACCCCGCTTCTTGATCTTAGCTTAACAATGGTACACCTGATTCAGCTAATCCTCAGAACATCTGCTCTCATCTAAATATAATTCGGGAAATGGTACTAAATAAAATCAAAAGCCTGCGGCTTAAATGTAAAATTGGTTCCATATGTTGGGTATAGTGTTGGGTATCATAATGTTTGGAAAAAAAAGGACTCACATTAAAAATGTAAGTCACTGGATTTTTAGTGGTGATCCCAAGGGGATTTGAACCCCTGTTACCGGCGTGAGAGGCCGGTGTCCTGAACCGCTAGACGATGGGACCATATCAGTTGGTAGCGCGTGAGATATAAAAAAGCGGTGGGTTTGTCAATACCAATTGCCGTTTTCCTTCCCGGTTTCCTGTCGTGACGATTGCACGAATCGTCCATCAATGGCATCAGCTGCCCGCGGCGCCGGGTTTCTTTTTGCCTTGGTGCATGCCTTTGACAAGATAGAGAATCGGCCCGACGAAGGGCACCATGGTGACGAAAGCCCAGGCGGCTTTTTTTTCGATGCCGCCGAAATCCTTGCCGGCGATGTCGATGAGGGCCCAGCAGGTGAGCAGAAAAAAGATGATGCCGCCCAGCATGATCCATTCGGCGGTGTTCATGGTGATTATCCTTCCAGAAGGTCGACGATTTTGAGAACGGTGTTCACGTAGTATGAGCTGTGGTTGTAATGGTAAACTGCTTTGTAGGCCTGCTCGCGGTTGATACCGGGTTTCCAGCCGTAGTTTTTCAGATAGCTGGCGATGCTGAAGATGGCGTCGGCATCTTTAAACAGATCGATACGGCCATCGCCGTCGCCGTCTTGGCCGTAGGCCAGGATGTTGCTGGGCATGAACTGGGCAATGCCCAGGGCGCCGGCATAGGATCCAATCACCGTGGGAGCGTCGATTTGATGCAGGTCGGTGTAGGTCAGGAAGGCCTTGAGTTCCTTGTAGGCCCAAAGGGCTTTCTGGTCGGCTTTGCGGTCGTAGTCGGGGCGGCTGAAGCGGCGGTCGACGGGCAGCTGCTCCCATATGTATTCGCGGGGTTGGGTTTCGGTTAGCGAGGCCATGGTGGACAGCGTATTGAGAATGGAACGATTGCCCAGGTAACGGCCCAATTTGGTCTCCACCAGGATGATGGCCGTAATGACGCGCCGGTCGACGCCGAACTGTTTTTCGGCGCGCGACAGGGCTTCGGCGTGCTGGCGCATGTAGTCCTTGGCATCACGGATGTAGTTGTCTTTTGAAAAGGCGTCGTAATTGAGTTTAGATTCGTTGTGCTGAAAATAGGCGGTCACGCCTTTGGCTTCGAAGAAAACATATTCGCTGCCATAAAGCTGCTTGACGCGGCTGGGATTGAAGCCGTCGGCGATCAGACGCTGCTGAAGGGCATCGTAATAGGATTCGGTGGTTACTTGCGCGTGGGCTGGCTGGACTGAGGAAAAAATCGCGACCAGAAGGAGGGCCAGGATTGCCCGGCATGGGTTTGCATAGGGTACTTTGATCATGTCGTCTCGCAGGATGCCTGCAAAGGCATTGTTATTATTGTATTGAACAGCTCGGCTGGCTTGATAGGGTCACCATGACATGGTATGGTGCGGGCTGTCAAGGATCTGCGCTCGAAAACCGTTGTGGGCCGCGATGTATCTGCGGCTGCCGCGCATACCAGGGATAAGTATTCAATGGCCAAACGAATTGCCAAAACGTTGTTCAACTGCCAGGCGTGCGGCTTCCAGTCGCCCAAATGGCTGGGCAAATGCCCGGAGTGCGGCCAATGGGACAGCTTTGCCGAAGAGATGGTTGCTGCGCCGGGGGCGACTGGCCCCTTGCGCGGCATCACCGGCACGCTCAAAGCCACGCCGGTGCCGATCGATGCGGTGACGGTCGAGGACAAGGAGCGGCTTTCGACCCGCATCGCCGAACTGGACCGGGTGCTGGGCGGCGGGCTGGTCGAAGGGTCGTTGGTGCTGATCGGCGGCGACCCGGGCATCGGCAAGTCTACCTTGATGCTTCAGGCCCTGCATGGCATGGCGGCCAATGCGCACAAGGTGTTGTATGTGTCGGGCGAAGAGTCGGTGCAGCAGTTGCGCCTGCGCAGCCGGCGCCTGGCGGCCAGCGCGCCGCATTTGCTGGTGGTCTCGGAGATCGATCTGGATGCTATTTTGCAGATGGTTGCAGAGCACCGGCCCGACGTGCTGGTCATCGACTCGATCCAGACCATGTACAGCAGCGATCTGACGTCGGCGCCGGGCAGTGTCAGCCAGGTGCGTGATTCGGCCATGCGCCTGATGCTCAACGCCAAAAAGTCGGGCATCCCTACCCTGCTGGTTGGTCATGTCACCAAAGATGGTGCTATAGCGGGGCCGAAGCTGCTCGAGCACATGGTGGACACGGTTCTCTATTTCGAGGGCGACCGCAATCACGTTTTCCGTATCCTGCGCGCGGTCAAGAACCGTTTTGGCTCGACCAACGAGATCGGGGTGTTCGAAATGCAGTCGGGCGGTCTTATCGAGGTGCCCAATCCGTCGGCGGTTTTTTTGTCGGAACGTCCGGACAATGCGGCTGGATCGGTGGTGACGGCCACCATGGAGGGTACGCGGCCGATCCTGGTGGAATTGCAGGCCCTGGCCAGCAGTTCGAATCTTGGCACGGCGCGCCGCACTATTTTGGGTCTGGATCCTCAGCGGGTGGCCTTGCTGGTGGCGGTAATGGAAAAAAAGCTGGGCTTGCACATGATCGGTCATGACATTTTCATGAATGTGGCCGGTGGCGTCAAAATCGATGAACCGGCAGTGGATTTGGCCGTATTGGCAGCCATTGCCTCCAGCTTTCTCGATAAACCGGTGGCCGGCGAGACGCTGGTGTTGGGTGAGGTCGGCTTGACCGGCGAGGTGCGCGCCATCGGCAATCTGACAGCCCGGCTGACCGAAGCCGCCAAAATGGGTTTTCACCGTTGCCTGGCTCCGCGTAGCAGCCTCAAGCGCGTCGAGGTGCCGGCCGGTATTTCGGTCGTCGGGGTGGGGAGTGTGGGCGAGGCGCTGGAGACGTTATTCTGATCGGACATTCCCTGTAAACTGCTTATTAAGCAACCCTTATTGACTTGGCACCGGCAATAATATTATGACACGCAAAAAAAGCAAAACGCCCCAATGGCAGGACCACTATACGCGGCAGGCCCAAAAGGAGCACTATCCGGCCCGGTCGGTCTACAAGCTGGCTGAAATCCAGAAAAAACATCGCATCATCATCAAGGGCGACCGTGTCCTGGACTTGGGGTGTGCGCCTGGGTCGTGGCTGTTGTATGCCGCCGAGCAGGCTGGCGGGGGCGGATCGGTGCTGGGGGTGGACCTGACGCCAGTAACCATCGCGTTGCCGGCAAACGTAACGGTTCTAACGGCCGACGTTCACGACTTGCGCGCCAGTGCGGAGCAGCCCTTGGGCACAGGTTATAATGTCGTATTGAGCGATATGGCGCCGGCGACCACCGGCGACCGGTTCGGCGATGCGGCGCGCTCGCTTGCGTTGTGCGAGACTGCTCTGGCAGTGGCCGATGGCTTGCTGCTCGCCGGCGGCCGGTTCGTTTGCAAGATTTTTCAAGGAGAGGATTTCAAGTCGTTCAGCGAGCAGGTAAAAGCACGGTTCGACAGAATGCATATATTTAAACCTCAAAGCAGTCGTAAAGCCAGCCGTGAAATCTTTATCATCGGCTTGGGCAAAAAGTAGGAGGAAGTTATGTCAGGGCACAGTAAGTGGGCCAATATCAAACATAAAAAAGGCGCCGCCGATGCCAGGCGCGGAAAGACCTTCACCAAGATCATCAAGGAAATTACCGTGGCGGCACGTGCGGGCAGCGGCGATCCCAACGCCAACCCCCGTCTGCGCGCCGCAGTGCTGGCCGCCAAGGCGGAAAACATGCCCAAGGACAATATCGAGCGGGCCATCAAAAAAGGCACCGGTGAATTGGAAGGGGTGCAGTACGAGGAGGCCACCTACGAGGGGTACGGCCCCGGCGGAACGGCCATTTTGATCGATTCGTTGGCCGATAACAAAAACCGCGCGGTTTCCGAAATTCGGCATGCGCTGACCAAGCATGGCGGAAATATGGGTGAAAACGGCTGCGTGGCCTGGATGTTCAATAAAAAAGGCTACATGGTCGTTGAGAAAAACGGAATCGAAGAGGATGCCTTGATGGAGATCGCCCTGGAAGCCGGCGCGGAGGACGTGCGCGATGACGGCGATTCTTTCGAGATCACCTGTGAACCCGACGGGTTCGAAGAGGTCAAGGCGGCCCTCGAAGCAAAGGGCATCAAGCTCGAAGTGGCCGAGGTCACCATGGTGCCTCAGAATCTGGCGCCGGTCGAAGGCGAGACAGCCGAAAAGCTGATCCGGCTGCTCGATGCGTTGGAAGATTGCGACGATGTGCAAAAGGTCTACACCAACGCCGATCTGCCCAATGATTTGATGACCGAATAGCACACGCCGATCGCCCGTTGCGCGCCCTCGACATCCTGCGCCAGGGATAGCGCCAGTTCAAAGGAATGCCAGGGAAACGCCACTTTCCACTCCGGGCCACGCCGGATCAGGAGATTGCATGACACCTGTGCCGCCACTGGCTTTCGGAAGACCGCAAGCCACGGGATTGTACGACCCGCGCTTTGAACACGATGCTTGCGGAGTCGGTTTCGTCTGCCGGTTGCGCGGCGGCCCGTCTCACGAAATTGTCGCTCAGGGGTTGCAGGTCCTTGAAAACCTGGCCCATCGCGGTGCCTGCGCCTGCGATGCCGATACCGGCGACGGTGCCGGCATCATGCTGCGCATGCCGGACGGCTTCCTGCGCGACGTGTGCCGCGAAGAAGGGTTCGCCTTGCCGGGTCCCGGCCAATACGCCAGTGGCTTGGTCTTTTTGCCGCGCGATGCGGCCCAAGACGCTTTTTGCCGGCAAAAGCTGGAAAAAGCCATCGGCCAGGAAGGTCAGAAGGTGCTGGGCTGGCGCAAGGTACCCGTGCGCAGCGAAGTTCTGGGACCTTTGTCACGGCATGTCGAACCGGCCATATTCCAGATATTTGTCGGATGCGACGCCCGCACGGCCGCCGATCCGGACGCTTTCGAGCGCAGCTTGTATGTGATCCGGCGCCAGGCCGAAAAGGCTGTTGGCCAGGCCGGCCTCGCGCAGGGGGCCTGCTTCCATATCCCCAGTCTTTCCAGCCGCACCTTTATCTACAAAGGCATGCTGGTGGCTACCCAGTTGGGCCCATACTTTGCGGACCTGCGTGACCCGGCCTTGCAGAGCGTCATGGCCATGGTGCATCAACGTTACAGCACCAACACCTTTCCCGCCTGGGACCTGGCGCATCCTTTCCGCTTTCTGGCGCACAACGGCGAGATCAACACCTTGCGGGGCAACTTGAATTGGCTGCGCTCGCGCGAGGCCCATTTTGCATCCGATCGCTTCGGCAGCGATCTGGCCAAAGTGCTGCCGCTGATCCGGCCGGGCTCCAGCGATTCGGCCTGTCTGGACAGCGTGGTGGAGCTGCTCTACCATGCCGGCCGCTCGCTGCCGCACTGCATCATGATGATGATTCCCGAAGCCTGGCAGCACCATGACAGCATGCCAGACGCGCGCCGCGCATTTTACGAATACCACGCCTGCTGCATGGAACCCTGGGACGGACCGGCCAGTATCCCCTTCAGCGACGGTCGGCACATCGGCGCCGTGCTGGACCGCAACGGGCTGCGCCCTTCGCGCTACACCATCACACACGACGGCCTGGTGGTCATGGCTTCCGAAACCGGCGTGCTCGACATCGACCCAGCCCGCATCGCACGCAAGGGCCGCCTGCAGCCGGGGCGCATGTTCCTGGCGGATCTCGAGGCCGGGCGCATTGTCGAAGACGAAGAGATCAAAGAGCGCATTGTCCAGCGCCACCCCTACCGGCATTGGATCACGGCCAATGTGATTACGCCGGAGACCCTGATCACGGTGCCGGTCACGGCGCGTGACGCTGCCGGTGAAAACGCTGAGACGTTGCGCCAGCGGCATCATCTGTTCGGCTACACCCTGGAGGATCTGAAGATCATTCTGCCGCCCATGCTCGTCGACGGCAAGGAGCCAGTCGGATCGATGGGCGACGATATCCCCCCGGCCATCCTCTCAAAACGGCCGCGCCTGCTGTACGACTACTTCAAACAGATGTTCGCCCAGGTCACCAATCCGCCGCTGGATGCCACCCGCGAGGCACTGGTGACCGCCATGGATGTCTATCTTGGCGCCGAGCGCAACCTGCTCGACGAATCGCCTGCGCACTGCCGACGGATCAAACTGAACAGCCCCATCTTGACCTCCGACCACATGGCCTGGCTGCGTGCGATCGACCGGCCCGGCATCCGCACGGTCACGCTGGATATGGTGTATCCCGCAGATCAGGGAGCGCAGGGGCTCGGCCAGGGGCTGAACGATTTGTGCGAAGCGGCCGCGCGCGCGGTAGCCGGTGGCGCCACACTGATCATCTTGTCCGACCGCCGGGCCGGTGCGGCGTGCATGCCGATCCCTGCCCTGCTGGCTACGGCCGGCGTGCATCATCACCTGATCCGCCAGGGCCTGCGTGCCGGCTGCGGCTTGGTCGTGGAAAGCGGCGAGCCGCGCGAAGTGCATCATTTCTGCTGCCTGCTCGGCTACGGGGCCGGCGCCGTTTATCCTTACCTCGCGTATGCGTCTATCGCGGACTTGGTCGCCAACGGTCAGATGGCCGCGCTGGCTCCCGAAGCGGCCGTGCGCAATTACGTGCATGCGCTGGAAGCGGGCATTCTGAAGGTGATGTCCAAAGTGGGTATTTCCACCCTGCAAAGCTATCAGGGCGCCCAGATTTTCGAATGCCTGGGGTTGGCCGATGACGTGGTCGCGCGCTTTTTCACCGACACCGCCTCGCGCATCGGTGGGGCCGGACTGGACCGTTTGGCCACAGGCATCGCCGAGCGCCATCGCCGCGCTTACGCGCCGGTCCCATCGGGCGAGCGGACGGCGCTGAATTCGGGCGGCAAGTACAAGTGGCGTCGTGACGGCGAAGCGCATCAATACAACCCGCTCATGCTGGCGCGCTTCCGCCAGGCGGTTTTCGACGACAACTGGCAAGCCTGGCAAGCCTATGCCGCCGGCGTGGACGAACAAAACCGCACCGAAGGGCTGCTGCGCGGCCTGATCGACCTCAAACCGGCGGACACGCCGGTGCCGCTCGCCGAAGTGGAACCCTGGACCGAGATCGTCAAGCGCTTCAAAACCGGCGCCATGTCTTACGGCTCGATCAGCAAGGAAGCCCACGAAACTTTGGCCGTGGCCATGAACCGCATCGGTGGGCGCAGCAACAGCGGCGAAGGCGGCGAAGACGAGGACCGCTTCCAGCCCGATCCCAATGGGGATTGGCGCAACAGCGCCATCAAGCAGGTGGCCTCGGGCCGATTCGGCGTGACCGGCACCTACCTGGCCAGCGCCCGCGAGCTGCAGATCAAAATGGCCCAGGGCGCCAAACCCGGTGAAGGCGGCCAGTTGCCCGGCTTCAAGGTCTATCCCTGGATCGCCAAAACACGCCGCAGCACGCCCTATGTGGGGTTGATTTCGCCACCGCCGCACCACGACATCTACTCGATCGAGGATCTTTCGCAGCTGATTTACGATCTGAAACGCGCCAATGCCGAGGCGCGCGTCAGCGTCAAACTGGTCTCGGCGGTCGGGGTGGGCACGATTGCGGCCGGTGTGGTCAAAGGCGGTGCCGACTGCGTTCTGATCAGCGGCGATACGGGCGGCACAGGCGCCTCGCCGCAAGGCTCGATCCGCCATGCGGGCGCGCCGTGGGAGCTGGGACTGCCCGAGGCCCATCAAACCCTGGTTCTCAATGGTCTGCGGGATCGCATGGTGCTGGAGTGTGACGGCCAATTGAAGACCGGCCGCGATGTGGCCATTGCCTGCCTGCTGGGTGCCGAGGAGTTCGGGTTCGGCACGTTATCGCTGGTGGCACTGGGCTGCATCCTGGTGCGGGTCTGCCATTTGAACACCTGCCCGGTTGGCATTGCGACCCAGGATCCCGAACTGCGCAAAAAATTCACGGGCAAGCCCGAACACGTCATCACCATGATGCGCTTTCTGGCCGAAGAACTGCGTCACATCATGGCCGGTTTGGGCTTCCGGCGCATCGACGAGATGGTCGGCCGCGCCGATCGGCTCGATTTCCAGCCGGCGGTCGAGTACTGGCAGGCCCATGGCGTTGACTTGTCCAAAGTGGTGCGCCAGGTGCAGGTACCGGTGCATGTCCAGGATCATTGCGGTGCAATTCAGGCTCGCCAGGTGGATGACACCCTTGAGAAGCACATCCATGCGCTGTGCGAACCGGCCCTGGAACGGCAGCAGGCCGTGACGCTGGATATTGCCATCCGCAACGTGCACCGCACGCTCGGCACACGTCTGAGCAGCGCTATTTGCCTGCGCTATGGTGAAGCCGGATTGCCCGATGACACCATCACCTTGCGCTGCACTGGTTCGGCCGGACAGAGTTTCATGGCATTCGGCGCAAAGGGCGTGACCGCCGTCATCCACGGCGATGCCAACGACTATTTCGGCAAGGGCTTGTCCGGGGCCCGACTGACGATCCGTCCGCCGGCCGGTGCCGGTTTTGCGGCCGAAACGAACGTGATCATCGGCAATGTGGCCTTCTATGGTGCCACCAGCGGCGAGGCCTTCATTCGCGGCATGGCCGGCGAACGCTTCTGCGTGCGCAACAGCGGCGTGCAGGCGGTGGTCGAAGGCACCGGCGATCATGCCTGCGAATATATGACCGGCGGCCGCGTGGTGATCCTGGGCCGCACCGGCCGCAACACGGCCGCGGGCATGAGCGGCGGCATTGCCTACGTGCTCGACGAAGCGGGCGATTTCAAACAGCACCGCTGCAACATGCAGATGGTCGATCTGGATCCGGTGACCGACGACGAGGATATTCGCGAGCTGAAAACGATGATCGAACGCCACTTGGCCTACACCGAAAGTCCCGTGGCGCAGCGCATTCTGAAGCGCTGGGAGGCCATGCTGCCCCTGTTTGTGAAGGTGATGCCCGTGGAATACAAGAGGTCGTTGAGTCGTTAATTTGTTAATCATTCAAACCTCGGGTCCAAACGCCGGTGATCCGGGCGTGTTGTCCGCGCCACACGCCAATCCCGAAAGTTGCGTTAATCAGGTAAATAGGCGATTGGTAAATCGGAGATCATGGTAGGATCTTTTCAAATCAATCCCACTAACGAACGAAAGATAGACGATGGGAAAACCGACCGGATTCAAAGAATTTCCTCGAGAGCTGCCTAAAAAGCGGCCGGTCACGGTGCGGGTCGATGATTTCCGCGAAATATACACCCCTTTTCCCAAGGACAAGCAGATCCAGCAGGCGGCGCGCTGCATGGACTGCGGGGTGCCGACCTGTATTGCCGGATGCCCGTTGGGCAATCTGATTCCCGAATGGAACGACGCGGTCTACCGGCAGCTTTGGCCGGAAGCGGTCGAACGCCTGCATGCCACCAACAACTTCCCTGAATTTACCGGCCGGTTGTGCCCGGCGCCGTGTGAAGAAGCTTGCGTGCTGGCCATCAACGCGCCGGCGGTGACAATCGAGCAGATCGAAAAAGAGATCATCGAACATGCTTTCGCGCAAGGCTGGATTCAGCCGCGGCCACCCCAACAACGCACGGGCAAAACGGTGGCTGTCATCGGGTCCGGGCCGTCCGGCCTGGCGTGCGCCCAGCAACTCAACCGCGCCGGACACAGGGTCACGGTTTACGAGCGCGATGATCGCCTGGGCGGGTTGCTGCGCTACGGCATCCCCGATTTCAAAATGGAAAAATGGGTCATCGATCGGCGGCTGACCATCATGGCGCACGAGGGCGTCCGCTTTCGCACCCGGGCCCACGTGGGCGTCACTGTGCCGGTCGAAGAGATCAAAGGGTTCGATGCGGCCGTCTTCTGTATCGGCGCGACCGTGCCGCGCGATCTGAACCTGCCCGGACGGGCATTGGAGGGTATCCATTTTGCGATGGATTTTTTGACCCGGCAGAACCGGGTGGTGGCCGGCGATGTCCCGACCGCTGCGGGCGTCAAACCCATCAGCGCCGCCGGCAAACATGTCATCGTCATCGGCGGCGGGGACACGGGCAGTGACTGCATCGGCACCAGCAACCGCCAAAAGGCGTTGTCAATCACCAATTTCGAGGCCGTTGGCCAACCCGCGGAGGGCCGGCCGCAACACCAGCCCTGGCCGTACTATCCGATGCGGCTGCGCACCAGCGCTTCGCATGAAGAGGGCGTCGACCGCCAATGGGGCATTCTGACCAAAGCTTTTGAGGGCGATGAAGGCCGTGTGCAGCAACTGGTCACGGTGGACATCCGCATGATCCCCCAACCGGGTGGGCCGCCGCGCATCGAAGAACTGCCGGGAACGACCCGCCGGTGGCCGGCGGATCTGGTGCTGATCGCCATCGGCTACGCCGGTCCGCAAACGGATCGATTGGCGCCCGCGATGGGCTTCAAGACATCGCCGACCGGCGCCATTGCTGCCGACGACCGCTATATGACCGATGTGCCGGGCATCTTCTGTGCCGGCGACGCGCATCGCGGGCAATCGCTGATTGTGTGGGCCATTTCGGAAGGCCGCGAAGCCGCCCGCGCGGTCGATATCTACCTGATGGGCGCATCCGATCTGCCGACCAAGGGCTGTTGCGATCTGCCGCTGGTCCGCTGATCCGCATTTTTTATTCTCCCTCCCACGCTGTGCGTGGGAGGGTCGTCAGCAATCACGCCCCGCAGCATTTCTTGAATTTCTTCCCGCTGCCGCAGGTACACGGATCGTTGCGGCCGATCTTGGGCCCCTGGCGGATCACCTGCACGGCCTTGGGCGCACGGCCATCCACGAAATACCAGCGCCCTTCTTCTTTCTTGAACTCGGCCACTTCACGGTGTTCGACCTTTTTACCTTTTTCCCGGTAGCGCGCGGTAAATGTCACCGAACCGGCATCGTCGTCAGGCCCGCCGCCCTCGGTTTCGTCGATTTCCAAGCCCAACCACTCAGCGTTTTTGGACCAGGCCGCGACCTGCTCACGATTCACCTTTTTACGCTGGCTGCTGTGGGTGGTCTCATATACGTAGTCAACTTCGGTCTTGGCATGGGCCGTGTAGCGCGATCGCATCAATTCTTCGGCCGTACCGGCCGGGCGATCGCCGCGAATCATGGGCTGGCAGCACTCCGCGTAGGTTTGGCCGCTACCGCAAGGGCATGGTTCCATTATTGATCAGCTCCTCATTTTTTTCGAATCAGTGGTTCACATACTGTGACATTCACAGCCGCATAATACTATTCTACCCGGCTCTCGCGGGCCGCCACATGGGGATCGACCCGTCCGGTGACCAGGGGTGAGAGCACGTACACTATCATAAATCCTAAACAGACTTGTCCCAGAAAAGGCGTGAAAGCAGTCACGGTCAAGACGATCGCGGTGATGCGACCGAACCAGGGATTGCGGCTCATGGCTCTTCCCATGTGCATGTAGCGCAGCGGATAAAAATTCATGATAAACGCTGAAAAGACTATCGTGACGATAACGAAGTAGCCCCAAAAGCCGATCCATCCCGGAAACGTTGCGAAGGCCTGATCGAAGATGACGATGGGTGCCAGCACCAGCAGGGCCGCGGCCGGTGACGGCAGGCCTTTAAAGAACCCCGGAATGGGACTTTTGTCCAGGGTGAAGTAGATGAGGCGGCCGATGCCGGCAATCGCATACAGCAGCGCAATCCAGCCCACGGGAACGGCTGCGAAACGGTCGTTGCCCAGGCGGGTCATGGCGATATAGAAGATCCAGGCGGGGGCGATGCAAAAGCTGATGCCGTCGGCAAAATCGTCCATCAGGTTGCCCAGGTTGACCTTCTTCTGGGTCAGCGCACCCGGCAGGGGTTCGGTCAATCCGAGCTTGCGGGCCACCGAGCCGTCCAGTTTGTCAAAGGTGGCTGCGCCGATGATCATGAAGTACATCTCACGGAAACGTCCCTGGTAGGCGAAGAACACGGCGATCAGCCCCATCATGGCATTCATGATGGTCAAGGCATTGGGCAGTACGGAGAGAATTTTGCGCCGCAGTACCTGATCGCCAAAGCACAGTTCATCCAGGCAGACCGTGCCGTATTTGCGGCAGTAGGCGGCGATCGAGCCCAAGTTGATAATCAGAAACAGGATCTCGATAAAAAAAAGCGTGCGCAGCGACAGCGAGCCCATTGTGGCGGTCCAGCGATAAATCCAGGCGGACGACACCTGGGGCACGTAAAAGGCATGCGCGTAGAGCAAGGCGGCAACCGGCGCGGCCACGATGGTGCGCAGCCGGGTGAACTCGATCGATTCGGGTTCCGTACCTTGACGAAGCGCGAAACTGCGCATGAAAGCGGCAAAGTTGTCGCGGATCAGCACCGTAACGCACAGCAGAAGCACAAAGATGGCATGCAGCAGCTGATTGCGGCTGAGGTCCGGCGCGAACACGGACAAGCGCCACATGGTTCCCACGGCCACAACTGGAAAAATGATCGAATAGACCAATTTGTCCATGATCCGATCCGCCAGGTGCGCCAGCGGCGCGTTCGGCCGATAGCGCGTGGAGAACCATCCGTCGATCAGGTCGAAGGTCATGGATAACAGCAAAAGGCAAACGCCCAGCGTGTAAACGGCTGGATCGCGCGTCCACATAACGGCCAGCGCGCAGACCATGCCGCCGAAGACCAGAATTGGCCGACTGTACACAAGGACAGCCGCCGTTTTGGAGGGGAGTTGAGTTACCATTTACACCTTCAGCGATATCATCAGTTCAACAGCCTTGAGTGCCGGCACCCGGATCGCTTCGGGCACTTTTACTTCGCCAGTCATGGTTTCCAGGCAGCGCAACACATCGGACGCCTGTATTTTCTTCATGTTTTTGCAGATCAAGCGTGTGGACGCCGGATAAAACTGCTTGTCCGGATTGGCTTTGCGCAACGGATAAAGCAGACCCTGTTCGGTGCCGATGATGAACTCTTTTTCATCGGCCTGCGCGGCGTGACGCAGCATTCCCGAAGTACTGGTGATCACGTCGGCCATCTGAAGTATTTCCGGACGGCATTCGGGGTGCGCGATAAAAACAGCGCCAGGATGCTCGGCCCGGGCCTGGTCGACATCTTCGGGCCGCAGCCATTCATGCGTGGGACAATAGCCTTCCCAGATGTGAATCTTCTTGCCGGTGCGCGAAGCGGCGTACATGGCCAGGTTGCGATCGGGCGTCAGAAGCATTTCATTCTCGGGCAGGCTATTGACCACCTGCACCACATTGGCTGAAGTACAGCAGACCGTGGAAAGCGCTTTAACATCGGCAGTGGAGTTGACATAGGTCACGACCGGCATGGGCGGCAGAGTGGCCAATTTCGCCGCCAGGGCCTCGGCCGTAATCATGTCGGCCATCAGGCAACCGGCGTCCATGCGCGGCAGTAAAACGGTCTTGTGCGGACAGAGAATGGAGGCGGTTTCAGCCATGAAATGCACTCCGCAAAAAACGATCACGTCCGCATCGGTGTGCGCGGCCTTGCGGCTGAGCTCCAGAGAGTCGCCGCACATATCGGCCAGATCCTGAATCTCGGCCGGCTGATAATTATGCGCCAGAATGATCGCGTTGCGGGCTTTGGCCACATCTTTAATACGGGAGTACATTCGGGCCTGATCGTCGTTCATCTTCTTCTCCGTTCGCTTCCTTGGCAATACCGGGTCTAGAACTGTTCCAGTTTAATCACTTCGACGCCTTTGGGAATGGTGAAATGGAACAAGTTCTCATCCGGGTTGATGTCGAATTGATAGTTGTCCAGAATGAAACGGGTTTCATCGCCGTAAGCATTGTGAGTAACTACCTGATCGATCTGAAACGTCTTTTTGGATACCGAGATCACGATGTCGGCCAACTCCGGCGTCGGTTTCAGAGGCTCCATCTTCAGCCGGTGATGGTCGTTTTGTGCCGGCTGCAATTGGATGCGAAAGCTTTTGCGAATCTGGCGGATATCGGACAAGAAGCCGGCCCCTTTGCCGCCGCCGAAATAGCTGGGCGCCTTACCGACCATGACCTGATTGTCCGTTGGCCGGTAAATCCACATCTCTTTGCCATCGGTGATGATCTTCTGAACTTCGGGAATGGTATACGCCCAATGCATCTTTCCGGGACTTTTGACCGTCAAGGTGCCTTCCGCTGTATCCGTGATCTGCATGGCCTTGAGAATGGACTCTTGGAAAAAGGTAGCCGAAAACCCTTTGCCGGCATAGCGCTTTTCGATACCGGCAAGGATATTGTCCAGGCTGGGCGGATCCTGCGCCGCGGCCGACATAGCCCAGGTGAAGGCAGCCATCAGGGTAAAGACGAGCAGGCGTTTTAGCGTCAACATTTCGGTTCTCCATGCAGCCGCCGCTGATTTCCGATGAAACCCCGCGAGCCGCTGTCTGTCTCTTGCGTATCGCCAATAACGTGGCGTGGCAGTCTAAATCCTTCTATTTATGGAAATTACCCGGCTTTGTAAACACTCTTTTACCTTTCGCCAAGGCCAACCCCCCGTTTCAACCCGTAGGGGCGACCCTTGTGTTCGCCCGCGTTATACGCACGGTCTTCAGCGCGTTAACTCAGCTCACGAAACAGGGTTTGCATGCGCGCCTCCGGTGTCTGATCGGAAACATCCAGGCAACTGTCCAAAGGCTGCTGAAAAAAAGGCGCACGACCAAACAGGGCGGTACAGATGTGATCCACGCGGCGCATGCAGGTCCGCCAGTGATCGGCACTGCCGAAAGCGGCCCGCGCACCTTGCAACATCAGAATTTCCATGTTGCCGGCCCTGCGCCGCCGCTCAAAGTTTTCATACTGACACAGGCTTTGAAAAAATGAAAATTTTTGAGCTTTAAAAAACGCAAACGGTGCTTGCATCGGCCCGAGATCGCCCAGAATCGCAAGCAGAAAATCCAGGCTCTCTTCGAAATCCGGATCGGTTGCGGGCAAATGGGCCAAAAACAGGGCCATCAAATGCACTTGGCCGGCATGCCAAGCCAGCCGGGCCTGGCGCAAACGCGCCCTTGTCATCCAATACGGCCCATCCGGCAGATCATGCAGGGGCGCATTCAGGGGGTCCGGCGGCTGCCAGGTGATCTTCAGGCGCGCTACAAAGGCGGCGATGGCAAAATCCGGCAACTGCAGACGAACCGGTGGTTGCCCGGACGCGCGCATGCGTGCGGCCAGCGGTTTTCGCAGCAACGCCTGCAGCAGGTGGTCGGATTGCGTCTTTGAAATGAGTTGCTCGCCCCAATGGATTTCATAGTCCAGGCGGGTGGGCCAGTCCGGCGAGCAGGCCAACTCCAGAAAAGAGGCGGCATCACTGGTATCAACATCGGCCAGTAGCGCGGCAAGGTCGTGTGTCCCGAAAGTGGCTTCGGCGAATTCCAGAAGGGCGCCTTCGAGCGGAATGACTTGCAAGACCTGCCGCAACCAGCGCGCAAGGTCCTGGTGTTTTATAAAAGCATCCATGTACGAAGTATATCAGATTAACCCTGCCGTGACCACACCGGGTTGGCGAGTCAGCCGGTTACCGACATTGCGCGGTTGAACCACCTACCGCGCCGCAGCCCGGATGGCTTCGAAATGCCCTTTCAATGCCAGCACAGCCGCACCCAGATCATGCAATCTGTTTTGCAGGGCACGCGCCTCGATGATTGCGGCCAGCGCGCTGACCTCCTCCAAGCCCAGATTGCCGGCGGCGCCTTTAATGGTGTGCGCGCAACGCATCACCTGGTCGGCATTGCCGGCATCCAGGGATCCCTGCAGCTTCTGAAAGTCGGCACCGCCGGACAGTATGAACAGCTCGAGGATTTCACGGTACTCGTCTTCTTCCAATCCCAAATCAGCGCTGAGCTCTTTAAAATTCACGCAGCTCTCCTGTTGAATACATATTGTGCAATGATGTCAAAAACACGATCCCGTTTGATGGGTTTGGTGATGTAGTCGTTCATGCCCGCTTTAATACACCTCTCGCGATCGCCCTTCATGGCATTGGCTGTCATGGCCACGATCGGAACGTCCGCATAGCCCATGCGGCGCAGCCTCAGAGTGGCCTCCGTGCCGTCCATTTCGGGCATTTGAACATCCATGAAGATCAAGTCGAAGGCATCGGGGGCCGCATGGTATTTCTCGACCGCCTCCCGTCCGTTGCCGGCCACTTCGATGCGGTAGCCGGCTTTGCCCAGCATCATCGAGGCCAGCTTCTGATTCACCGGATTGTCCTCGGCCAGCAGGATGCTGACGGTATGCTTCATGGCTTCGCGCACCGAATATTGGGTGTGCATTTTTCGCTTGGTGTCATCGGCATCGCTTTGGCCGCCCTCCCCCAGCAAACGTCCGATCATTTGGATCAGTCTTACGCGGCGGACCGGTTTGGCCTGAAACCCGTCGAAACCCACTGCTTCGCACTGGGCGGCATCGCGTTGCAGGGCCGAAGAGAGCGCAATCAGCGCCGGCCGCGTCCCAACTTTGGCCGATATGGCTTCAGCCACCTGGTAGCCATTCATACCCGGCATATGCAGGTCGATCAGGCAAATGTCGAAAGGCTGTTGCGCGGCTTCGGCCTGCCGCAGCGCGGACATCACCTGCGCACCATCGCCCAGGCAGACCACTTTCATCCGCGCCGCCGTCACTATATGCTGCAAAATCTTGAGTGTACCCGGGTGATCATCGACGACCAACACGTGCTTGTTCGCCAATGCCGCCGACGGCACCCGGGCGGGAGGTTGGCTATGCGCCTTTTTCACCCAGGCCGTAAAATGAAACGTGCTGCCATGGCCCAATCGGCTCTCCACCCATGTATCGCCGCACATCAAGACAGCCAATTGCTTGCAGATAGAGAGCCCCAGACCGGTACCGCCGTACTTGCGCGTTGTGGACCCATCGGCTTGCTGAAACGGCTCGAATATAGCCTTCAGCTTCGTGGGCGGAATGCCGATGCCACTGTCCCGGATGCCGGCGTGCAGTTGAAGCCGGTCCTCGGTTTCCGCCGCCACTTCCAGGAACACTTCTATTTCGCCTTGGTCAGTGAATTTCGGGGCATTGCCGAGCAAATTGGTGATCACCTGGCGGTAACGCAGCGGATCGCCCTGGACCAGGGCAGGCACATCGTCGGCGATGCGGCACAACAGTTCGATGGGCTTGCCGGCGATCCTGGGCCGCACCAGCTCGCACACATCGTAGACCAGCAACTCGGGATCGAAATCAATGCATTCCACTTCCAGTTCGCCCGATTCGATCTTGGAAAAATCAAGAATATCGTTGATCAACAGCATCAATGATTCGCCACTGCGCTTAATGGTTTGCGTGTAGTCGGACTGAACCTCATCCAAGACGGTTTCAGTCAGCAAGTCGGTGAATCCTATAATGCCGTTCATCGGTGTGCGGATCTCATGGCTCATGTTGGCCAGGAACTGGCTCTTGGCTCGGCTGGCGGACTCGGCAGCCTCTTTGGCCGTTTTCAGCTCCTGTTCGTTTTCTTTGCGCGCAGTGATATCTTCGACCGTACCGGTGTAGCGGGCGCCTTGATCGGAGAACACGGGAGAGGCATGCACATGCACCCATCGAATCTGTTGGGAGGCGCTCACGATGCGGCAATCTTCCGAGAAGGTCTTTACCTGTCCGGCCGAGGCGTGCCATTGCCGGATTATCCAGTCTTTATCCCGCGCATCGACATAATCGTACCAGTGTGTGGTCAGGCTTTCCACCAGACTGATTCCGAAAATCTCCTGGTAGCGCGTATTGGTGTATAGGCAGCTGCTGGACGAATCGATTTCAAAAACTCCAAAATGGATGGTTTCGGATATTAGGCGGAAACGCTCCTCGCTCTCCTTCAACGCGGCTTGGGCCTGGCGCGTTTTATCCTGTTCGGCTTCAAGGACCCGGACACGTTTGAGGAGCTCTATGATAGTCGCTTTTTGGGCCATTCAGACAGTCTCCAGCTGATGCGTGCGCCGCCAATGGATATGTACGTGCGTGGATCTGCGTGACGCATGTCGAAGGGGTATATCGGCTTGCCGCGAAAATCACTTTAGCGCCGCGCCACGGCAGGCCCTTTTGAATGCTGCACGGAACCGATCCATACACACATCCATTGGGCCGTTTACCCGTGGAAGCGTGGCTCGCAGGAACGACGCCACCGGTCACGGTCTGCCGCTCAGGCGACGTGCGGTTTAGATGTAAGTCGCCATTTTCATCATTAAATCATACTTGGGGACCGCGCCGGGCAGGTGTTCTTTCAACTGGCCGGCATCGAAGATGAAGAAGGCGGGGACACTGAGGATATTGTACCGGTTCGCCAACTCGGGATTGGCTTCGATATTCAATTTGCCGACACGCAGCTTGCCCTTGGTTTCCTGGGCCAGTTGATCCACGGTTGAATTGATCCCGCTGCATACACTGCACCAGGACGCCCAGGCATACAGCAGCACCGGCTGGGGGGATTGCAGCACGGTTTGGGCGAAATTGCCGTCACTGACCAGAACCGGCCGACCGTCGGTGACATGCTCGGTCGGCAAAGATGCTTTGCATCGGCCGCATTTGGGCTGGTCGGCGAGTTTGGCAAGCGGTACCCGGTTTTTGGCGCGACACTGGCTGCAGCGCAGCGTCAGGACAGGGTTGAGCAGTTCTTCGGGCAGGGGTTGATGACAACGGCCGCATTTGGGGTGTTGATCTTTTTTTTCTAATAGAATCCGGTTTTTAGTGCCGCAATGGGGACACACGATAATGGATGTATTCATACTTAGTTCCTCGTGGCATAGGGTGAATAGACAGCTTTCGGGTCACTCCTTAATGCTAAAATCCAGAAAAATGCGTGATTGGATGTGGCTGGAACCATCGCGACTTGCGCCGCATCTAACATAACCCATTTAATAGTATTGTAAACGGATGGTTAGAGGCGAGTGTATTCATAAAGATGGTTGCGAACCGGCGATTGTGCTATGTATCATTCAATCGGCCTTGGGCAAGACGATTGTGAGGGAGACCGCCCTGGGCCATCTCTGAACCACGCGGAGGCTATTTCCATCTTGTTTTGCGAGCAATCCTATTTTTTTGACGACGGGCTTCTTTTCGCGTGCCGGCGCTGCGGTGCATGTTGCACTGGCGCGCCTGGCACCGTTTATGTCGGCCCCGACGAATTAGATCCCCTGGCCGGTTTTTTAAATCTGAGCGTGGCGGATTTGATCGGGCGCTACCTTTATCCCTACCAAACGAGCTATAGCGTTCGGGAAGATGACCAGGGCAATTGCCTTTTCTTCGATAACGGCTGCACCATTTACCCGGTTCGTCCGCTGCAGTGCAGCACGTTTCCTTTCTGGTTCGATAATGTGCGTTCGCAATCGCATTGGTTGCATATCCAGGCGCAATGCCCGGGTATCGGTCACGGCCGACGCTATTCAAAGGAAGAAATCATGGCCATCGCGCAGCGCACCATGATGATCTGACCCTGTCGCCTTGTCTGGCGCCAATCTGTTTTTATGGATTTGCCGAGAATTCCCTAAAGAATTTCCGCAAATGGCCGTTAAACAATACGTGCGCTTTCGGGGCCGGGTGTCCACGGCCAGGCATGCCAAGCCCCGGAAATTCAGCGCAACTATCGCGATGGTGTCTACTCAGGAGGAAATCCATGGCCTATAAGATATTGACAGTGGACGACAGTAAAACAATTCGCATGATCGTGAAAAAGGCGTTTGCACCTTACAATTGCGACCTGTTCGAGGGCGAAAATGGTGTGGAGGGTCTGGCGATCGCCAATAAGGAAAAGCCTGATCTGATCATCCTGGATATCACCATGCCGGTTATGACCGGCATCGAGATGTTGGCTAAACTCAAGTCCGAAAAGGATCTCAAGGACATACCGGTCATCATGCTCACTGCTGAGTCCGGCAAGGAAAATGTCATGAAGATCGTTAAAATGGGGGTCCGCGATTACGTGGTAAAGCCGTTTAAGGGGGACCAACTCCTGGACCGCGCCAAGGCCATTTTGAAACTCAAACCAAAGGACTGATCCGTCCCCCTGGATACCGGTTCGGCCGGGGCGTGACATGTAGCGACCCGCTCGCAAAAAAGACCCCAAAAGGCAGGATGCGCTCCTGCCTTTTTTATTTCAGGTTGGTCACCTCAATTTGCACCCAACGGTGCCGTTTAGGCCATGCGCGCGAACACAAGGTTCGCCCCTTCAGGGGTCCGAGTTATATATTCTATTTCAACTTTCGGGTTACAAACGCCGGTGAGCGAACTGAGCGAAAAAAAACCTATCCGAACGGACCACATATTTACAACTGGGCCGGGAAGGGGTAATGTCGCGGCAATTTTGCCCAACGGTCTAAGGCTCACCCAAAAGGTTGTCATGACAGAACCATTTATAACCGCCAAAAATCGTTTGCTACGCAGGACTGTCCGCTCTTTCTGCGACCAGGAACTGCGTCCCATTGCCGCCGAAATCGATCAGGAAGCACGTTTCCCGTGGGAAGTGGTCGAGAAAATGGGCCGGCTGGGTTACTTTGGCATCCAGGCGCCCCCTGAACTGGGCGGCGCCGGACTGGATGCACTCAGCTATGTGATCATCATCGAAGAGGTGTCGCGGGTCAGCGCCGCGGTAGGTTTATGCTTGAGCGTTCATAACAGTGTGGCGCTCTACCCGATTCTTGCTTTCGGATCTCCCGAGCAGCAACAACGCTGGGTGCCCGCACTGGCTCAGGGACGCAAAATTGGGGCTTTCTGCCTGACCGAACCCAATGTGGGCTCGGATGCCGGTGCTATCACGGCCACAGCCTTGCCCGCGTCTGATCATTGGCTGGTCAATGCCAACAAGGTTTTCGTGACCAACGGCGGCATCGCCGACATTTGCCTGATCTTCGCCCGCACCGATCCGGCTGCCGGCCGAAAAGGCATCAGTGTGGTGGTGGCCGAAAGAGGCACCCAGGGTTTCGTGGTCGGCGATCTGGAAGATCTCTGCGGCATGCGCGCCAATCCGGTTGCATCGATTCGCCTCTATGACTGCCGAATTCCCCGCGACCATCTGCTCGGACGGGCAGGCCAGGGACTGACCATCGGCATGGCCGCCTTGGATACCGGCCGTATCGGCATTGCCGCACAGGCCCTGGGCATCGCCCAGGCGGCCTTGGACGAGGGCGTGCGTTATGCCAATCAGCGCCAGCAGTTTGGCGTGCCGCTGGGGCGACATCAGGCGATTCAGATGATGATAGCCGATATGGCGACCCAGGTGGAAGCCGCGCGCCTGATGGTCTATCGTGCAGCGCTGCTCAAAGACCAGGGGGCAGCAGTCAGTCGCGCGGCCGCCCAGGCCAAGTTGTTCGCCTCGGAGGCCGCTTGCACGGTGACCGACCTGGCGGTGCAGATTCATGGCGGTTATGGCTATTCCAAAGCCTACGCCGTCGAACGATATTACCGCGATGCGCGCGTGACCCGTATTTACGAAGGCACCTCCGAAGTCCATCGCATGGTCATCGCACGCGACGTGTTGGGGAACTGATTTGATGATGGGTTAAATCGAGACCATCAATGATAAACGACAATGGATAAGCGAGAAACGACATGCCTGTTCATAGCATCGTATGCATCAAGTCGGTGGTGCGCACCGCGCCGGATGGCGTGGGACGCCGGACACCCGACAACAGCGAGCTGAATCCCTTCGATCGACCGGCCCTGGAAGCGGCCCTGCGTTTGAAAGCGGCCCTGGGCGGCTCGGTAACAGCGCTCTCGATGGGGCCACCCGTCAGTGCAGAGGTTTTGGCCGAAGCGCAGGCCATGGGGGTTGACCGGGCCGTGCTGATCTGCGGTCCGGCCCTGGCCGGCTCGGACACACTGGTCACGGCCCGGGTGCTGGCCGCCGGCATTGCGCGCCTTATGCCCTACGATATTGTTTTTTTCGGCACGCGCACGTCGGACAGCGACACGGGACAGGTGGGCCCCCAATCGGCCACGGTGCTGGCCATTCCTTTTATCGGCGGTGTCAAACAGCTCGAACCCGCCCTCACCGACCCGCTGGCCGACGCGCCAACCGCCCCGGGGGCCACCGCATCTCATTGGCGTCTGCAGCGCCTCATCGATGGCTGGGAAGAGTCATGGCAGGTGCAATCGCCGATGGCGGTCACCATTCACCCGCGTGCCTATCAAGCCCGATCCATCGCCTTGGGCGGCATCGCTGCCGCCCACGCGCCTCTGGATATACAAACCTGGGGGTTGGCCGATGTGGGCATGTCGGTGGACAGTGTCGGTCTTGCCGGATCGCCCACACGGGTTTCGAACCTCCGTAAAATCAAACGCCCCCGGACCTGCCGCATGCTGACAGGCGAACCGCGCGAACAGGTCGATGCATTGATCGAAGAGTTGACGACCAAAGGTATTTTAGGATCATGACCCAAGGCCTTATCTGGATTTATGGTGATTTGAGGACCCGGCGCCACTGGCACGATAGCCTGAAAGTGCTTGCCAAGGCCCAGAAGATGACCGCCCACACCAATGCGGACATCGCCGTGGTGTTGTTGGGTGCGCCGGCCGCGGCCGATGCAACGCACGCGTTTGATCTATCGGCCTGCGTGACGTGCGAAGAGGCTGCCGACCAGGCGCTTTCGTTGGGCGTCGCGGCGGTCCACTGCCTGCGGCACGCCCATCTTGCCGTTCCACGCTGCGATGTCCATGCAGCGGCCTTAGCTGATTTCGTGCACCAGCGCCAACCTTGGCTGGTCCTGTTGCCGCTGAATGATTTCGGCCGCGAAACGGCCGCCATCGGCGCCCAACGCTGTCAGGCCGGACTGATCGCCGATTGCGTCGAACTGGTTGTCGGGGCGGACGGCTTCGTCGGCCGCTGCCCGGCCTGGGGTGGTCAGATCATGGCCGACATCACCCTTGCCGATGGCTTTTCGACTGCATTCGTCACGGTTCAGCCGCACGGCGGCGCGCTGCCTTGCACCGCTCCGGTCAGCGGGCATATTGAGAACATCGCCCTCGAACAGGTGACGTGGCCCGCAAATGCGCGACTAGTGGCGCGCGCGCTGGAGACGGCTGAAACCGCCCGCCTGGAAGATGCGGACGTTGTCGTCGTTGGCGGTGCCGGGCTGGGCGACATGCGCGGTTTCGGAATGGCCAGGGAACTGGCCGCGGCCCTGGGCGGCGAAGTGGGCGCGACCCGTCCGCCCGTGCTGTATCACTGGGTGGAGGAAGATCGTCTGATCGGTCAAACCGGAAAGACGGTGCATCCACGCCTTCTGATATCGGTCGGCACGTCGGGAGCGGTCCAGTATACCGCCGGCATCATGGAGGCCGAGACCATCGTGGCCATCAACCGCGATCCGTCCGCACCTATTTTTCAGATTGCCGATATCGGCATTGCCGCCGATGCCGGCACCTTGTTGCCGTTGTTGAATCAACGCGCCCAGCAGGCGGCCATGCGCCGGCTGACCGATGCCACCTGCGCCATAAACGCCGAGGCGCCTGCCCCCAAAGGCGGTTTCGGCGCGATGGTCTGCCAACTGCGCCAGGCCCGCAACTGGGGCCAGGAGGAGTTGGCGCATCTCACTGGCCAGAGCCCCGAATTCATCGCCCAGGTGGAAAACGATCAGCTCTCGCCCCCCGTAAGCTTCATTTTACGTATGGCCCAGGCCATGCAGATCGATCCGAGCACCTTTCTGCACAAAGAAGAACAGACCGCAATCCGCGACCGCCGCGCGCAGGCCTACTATCAACGCACCCAGGCATACAGCTACGCCACATTGACCCCGGAAGCGGCCAACAACCACCTGCGGGCTTTCATGATCACCATCGAGGCCCACAACGACCACAAGCCCGTGGCGTACAAACATGATGGCGAAGAGTTCATCTATGTCCTGGAAGGGGATCTTGGACTCACCTTGGGAACCCGGGAGCATGTCCTCAAACCCGGCGAATCGATCCATTTTAACTCGGACATCGCCCACAAGCTGAAAAGCTTGTCCAGCCTTCCCACGCGCTGCCTGGTGGTCCTTTATACGGTTTGAATGGGACCGAAACCTAAAGGTGCCTTTTACCCTGTTCGACTTGATAAACATCCTTGTGCGTTTATATTGGGGTATCTTTTCATCGCAGGAGGGGCTGGTACGTATGCGATCACCCGCCTGCTTCTGAGACCAACCCTTATAGAACACACAGGGACTCGCCTTATGGACACTCCGAAAGCCGACAAAGAAAATGGTTTACGCAAGATGATCCGGCAAGGGCGCCAGCTGTTCCGGATCCCCGAAAATACGGACCACTATTCCGCTGAGCATTTCAAGGACGCAGAGAAAATTTTCATCAAACGCTGTGTCCTCGAGGGCCAGTGCGGCTTGATGCAACCGTTCTAAAGCGATCACGCCTTATATTGAGTGGCTTGTCCTTACACGAGCGACTGACGGGGTGCGCTTTCCCTCCCAGCGAGGCGCTGAAACACCCAGTCCGTCCTCCTCTTTGCTCGCACAAGGCCAGGAAGTGTATCTCTATGGCTTTGTGCGATTTTTATTTTCAGCGCAGCAAATTCACATTGGGACGCGTCAGCAGGCGGGGTTCGTTGCTGAAAAAGGCTTGCACCGCCGCGCGCACACCGGTCATGTCAGGGGCGTTGCGGATGCAGTTGTAGAGCGTATTTCCGAATGACAAGTTAGCGCACAGGTAAGCGCTGTAGCGTTTAAAGCGGCGCAGGGCGCGTACCGGTTCGAAATAGCGCTCGATCAGATCGGCCAGGCGCAGGGCCGTGGCCGCGTAATTTTCAGCAGGAGACGCCACGTCATGGCGCCACTGGCTGAAAACCCAGGGGCGCGCGATGGCGATGCGCCCCAACGCCACCCCGTCACAGCCGGTGGTCTGAAGCATTTTCAGGCAATCTTCGGGCTCGAACACATCGCCGTTGCCGAACACCGGGATGGCAACGGCCTCTTTGACCCGCGCAATATACTCCCAACGCGCCGGCCGGGTGCGCACATCTGGGGCCACGCGGGGGTGAAAGGTCAATGCATCGGCTCCGGCATCCTCCAAGCGGCGGGCCAGATCGACCGGCAGACGCGCATCGTCTTCCCAGCCGGTGCGGAACTTGACCATCAAGGGGCAATGGATCGCTTCCCGCACATGCCGTACCATCCGGGCCGTGGCCGCAGGGTCTTTGAGCAAAGCCGCTCCCTGATTGAACTTGCATATCTCTCTGACCGAACAGCCCAGATTGATATCAACACCGAACAGCCCTTCGCGCTCGATCCTGCGCGCGGCGGCGGCCATGCGCTCAGGTTCCCCACCCAGAATCTGTATTGCCAGCCGTCCGGCTTCGGCGTCACGCCAACGGAAATAGGCTGAAGAGTGTCTATTTTCATACGGAACGCGGGCGGCGCTGCACATTTCTGAAAACATCAGACCGCATCCTCCCAGTTCATCCAGAAGATGGCGGAAGGCCACATGCCCCAGGCAAGTCATCGGGGCCAGCACCAGGCGAGAGTCGATCGTTCGACGACCTATCCGTAGCGGTCGATTGAGCAAAGAGGTCAACGTTTCGTTCATCATACTTTCAACGGTCCACTTTCGACTCTGGTGAAGCCGGTTGCACGAACCGCTGGGCATGGCAATAAAGATACAGACCCGCTGGCTTGGCCGTGCCGGCCAGGGAAATGCCCAATTGCGCGGCCAGGTCGACCGCCAGCCGGGTGGGCCGTGAAAGGGCCAAAAAGATGGGAATGCGCGCACGTGCCGTCTTCTGCACCAGTTCGTAGCTGATCCGCGAGGACATCATAACCACCCTGGCCAGCGGCAGGCGGCGTTCGAGGAAAAGCCGGCCAATGGCTTTATCGAGAGCATTGTGGCGGCCGACATCCTCGGCGGCGACCAAGGGTTCGAGGTGTGCATCGAACAACACGGCCGCGTGACTGGCGGCGCTGCGATCGCGCATGGGCTGGTGCACATCCAGGGTGCGCAAGCGCTGCTCGGCCAGATCCAGAGGCACGCTGGTCCGCGCCTGTATCGGCCGCAACTCTTGCACGAGCTCCTCGATCACGGTTTTTCCACACAACCCGCAACTGCTTTGGCTGATATAACTGCGCCGGTCCAGGTGGGCGGAAACCTTTTTCAGGCGCTGCGGCGTCAAGGTCACGGTGACGACGTTGGTATCGCCGCCATCGCAAACAGCCAGATTGACAATATCGTCCGGCGTGTCGATCAGGCCTTCGGTGAGACAGAATCCAGCGGCATGCGCCAGCTCGTCTCCTGGCGTCCGCATGACCACGGCATATCCCTTGCCCTGAACGCGGATGGAAAGCGGCTCTTCATCGAGGATAGCCATCGGCAGGCTTTGTTTTTGGGTGTTCTGCCAAAGCAAAACGGTGCGCTGGGTCGTGCTCACGGGATCACCTTTCAGGGCCTTTTCGGATCTTTTTAACGTACTTTCAGCCAGTTGTTAGAACATATTTCCGGCCCCGTGTCCATATGGGGATTATGAATCGCGCCAGGGTAACCGCATTTGCGAAAAGGCCGCATTTCAGAAATGGCACATCGTTCTTTATTAGGAGCGAACCATGTTATGCGCGATGCGGAGGATGTCGGTTGATACCTGGGGCGAATGCACACCTTGATGGTCACGAGGCTTAGGGGCATCATGCTTAAGGGCACGATGCGCGCTGTCGGGGCGACAAGGCGGTCGCCCGCGCGAACCTTTTCGGGTCATCGCACAGGCTGGCGAGGCCTTTATTCTCCCACACTCATGATGCCGGAAATGATGGCTTTGCTCCCGCACCGGGCGACCGCCGGTCGCCCCTACAGCGGAGGTCGGGATCTATCTTCCCATAATCAGCAAGCGGATGATATCGGCCGCTCTATCCAGATCGATGCGGCCTGTGTTGAGGGTGAGATGGTAGTGCTCGGGCCGATCGTAATCGGTTTTGTGGAATTTATGGTAGAAATTGGTGCGCCGCTTATCTTCGGCCGAAACGGTCTGAAGGGCCTGCGCCGGCGATAGTCTGTATTTGTGTTGCATAAATTCGATGCGGTGGTGTGGCTCGGCAATCAGTAAAACATGAAAGACATCCGGCCGGTTTTGCAGAATATACTGCCCGCCACGGCCAAGAATGACGCAATTGCCTTCATCCGCGATCTGGGTGACAATCTGTCCGAGCAGGTCGATAAAAATCTCTTCATCAATATAGCCGGCCTGTGGATCAAGGATGCGATCGAGGAAAGCACGCGGAACAAGGGTATTGAGAAATTTTTGAAGCCTGCCGCCCGCCTCTTTTTCGACCACTTCGACCCAATCGGAGGACACGCGCGCCTTTTTGGCCACAAGCGTAATAATTTCATCGCTGATGAATGTATATCCGAGCAGTTGGGCCACTTTTTGCCCCAATGTCAGACCGCCGGCCCCGAATTGCCTGGAAATGGTAATCACCGCCATGGGTGCCTCCTTTGTCCATTTTCCATTTATGCGCATGATGTTCAATCGTTACCTGCGCGATGCGTTGAGCCTAACTGAATGGTCTCATCGGCGTCAATATGAATTGCTCGTATAGTCTGCTTTACATTTATTTAATGAGACACTACCAATCCTTGACATAAATTGTAAAGTTTTGCTATTCATCAACTCACGATCAGTTTTTCCGATGATTCACGACTGGTTTTTCCGTTGGCATTCTTCTCTTTCGTGCGGTTCCGGGACACACTGTTCCAGCGCCAGGTTAGCGATTATTTCTTTCAGGTGAATCATACGCCCGATGTCAATAGCAATCGAAAGCGAATCGAAATGGAATGTAAGGAGCTTCACCACGAACTGCCTGTTTCACGATAGAAAGCACCCTGCAAAAACACTTCCGGGCCAACATCGTCCGAAGGCCATATTTCCGGCCACGACAGGGCAACTGCATCCAAATGAAAAATCGTATCTTATGGCAGAATCTCCACATCGTCATGCAATTGGGACTGACCATTGCCGGCTCCGTCGTATTTTGCTTCTTTGTGGGACGCTATATCGATCAACTTCTGGGTCTCCGGGGAATTTTTACGACCCTGTTCATTTTGCTTGGAATTGTCGGAGGCGCCGTTGTCGCCTATCGTCAAATTCAAACCGTACTGGCCGATGACCGTAAACCAGGAGACGAAGGCAACGATGAATGATGTTCGTGACGTTCAGCGGTTGTTCTGCTCGCGGGCCCTTGCGGCCGCCGTTGTCATCGCATTGATTTTTCTTCTCGCCGGCGCCAAGCCCATCGCCAGGGGTCTGGTCCTGGGCACACTGTTCAGCGTGCTGAATTTTGTCCTGATCGCCCATAGTCTGCCGATGCAGATCAACAAGGGGCAACGCAAAACCTTTTTCACCTGTATCGGTGGGATCGGCTGCCGCTATCTGCTACTGAGCATCCCGCTGTTCATTGCGGCCATGATGGAGAACTTTGATTTTTTTGCCACCGCCGCCGGCATTTTCATGGTTCAAGGCGTTCTGATAGTGCATCATATCGGCAAGCTCCTGTGGGACCGCCAGTAGAACCGTAGCATCGGTTCGAAGGCGCCGCCTCCCTTAACCCTCCCAACCCGAGCCGTGAAAGGGGAACCCGAGTGGAAGATTTAGGGAAGATAAGCCAGTTGGTAATCGATATTGCCGGCTATCAGCTTGTTTTCAATTTGAAGGCCATGTTGATGACCTGGGTTGTCATTCTTTTACTGCTCTTATTCGGATGGGCTTGCGCGTCGCGGCGAGCCATGGTGCCGACCCGCTTCCAGGTGCTGGGCGAGCTGCTGGTGTCCAAGCTGTACGAGTTGACCGAAGACGCCATGGGCAAGACCTTGGCCCGGACCTATGCACCGATGATCTGCGCCTTGTTCATGTTTCTTCTGCTGTGCAACTGGATCGGCATCATTCCGCACCTTGAGGAACCCACCAAGGATCTGAACACCCCCTTGAGCCTGGGGCTGATGGGCTTTGCCATCGCCCATTATGTCGGCATCAAAACCAAGGGGTTCAAAGCATATATCAAGGAATATTTTCAGCCCATGTTTTTCATGATGCCGCTGAATCTGATCGGCGAACTGGCCAAAGTTGTTTCCATCTCCTTCCGCTTGTTCGGAAACATCATGGGCGGATCGATCATTATTCTGGTGGTCTCCTATTTGACGTACGACATTCTGTTTCCGCCGTTTCTGAACGCGTTTTTCGGCTTTTTCGTCGGCGCCATTCAGGCGTTCGTATTCACGATGTTGACGATCGTTTACATTGCAACGCAGGCAAAGTAACCCACTATGGAATTTGATATCCCGACCTGGATCAAAGTAGGTGCATATGCCGGCAGCGGCCTGGCCATCGGCTTGGGCGCCATCGGCGCTGCCATCGGCGAAGGCTATACGGCCGCGCAAGCCACCGCGGCCATTTCACGCAATCCCGCCCGCTCCGGAGAAATTTTCAAATCGATGCTGGTCGGCCAGGCCATTGCCGAATCGGCATCCATTTTTGCGCTGGTGGTTGCCATGGTCCTGTTATTTACCACTTTTCAGTCCGACTCCTTTATTATGGTGTGGGCGGTTTTGGCGTCCGGACTGTGCATGGGATTGGGCGCGATCGGCGCGGGCATCGGCGCCGGCTTTCCGGCTGCCGCGGCGTGTGAGGGCATTGGGCGCCAACCGGGGATAAGCGGTCGCCTGACCACCAATATGCTGATTGGTTCGGCCGTGTGCCAGACGCCCTCGATATTTGCCCTTGTGATTGCATTCATCCTGCTGTTTACGGGTTTGGACAACAACCCCCTGTCCCCGACCTGGGCCGCGGTACTTGGCGCTGGGCTGGCCACCGGACTCAGCGCCATCGGCGCCGGGCTCGGCAGCGGCCTAGTGGCCGCATCCAGCTGCGAAGGCATTTCCCGGCAGCCTACCTCGGCCACCGTCATGACCAACAGCATGCTGCTGGGCCAAGCCATCACCCAGACCACAGCCATTTACGGGTTGTTGATATCATTCATTTTATTGTTCAAGGCGCACCCGGCCACGGAGAGCCTCGCCCCTGCAATGGCGCTGCTTGGTTCGGGCCTGTGCATGGGGATCGGCGGCATCGGCCCCGGTATCGGGGAAGGCTTTACAGCCCAGGCGGCTGTGCGCTGGATGGCCCGCGAAAAAGATAGCATAGGAGATTTGACCCGGACAATGCTCATCGGAATGGCAGTAGCCGAATCCACTGGTATTTATGCAATGGTCATTTCGTTGATTTTGATATTTGTAATATGAACCTCAACCATAATCTTTTGATACGTTCCACTTTCAACTCCGGCAAAGCCGGTCAGGAGGAAAAATGGCAATCGAAGGTGCAGATTTAGTCAAAGCGGCGGCGTTTCTGGGGGCGGGATTGGCCATGGGACTGGGTGCGATCGGCCCAGGTGTAGGCGAAGGCATCACCGCGGCCAAAGCGTGCGAGGCTATCGGCCGCAATCCGAAAGAAGCGGGTTTGCTGACGCGCACGATGCTGGTCGGGCAGGCCGTATCCGAATCCACCGGCATTTATTCGTTGGTTATTGCGCTGTTGTTGTTGTTCGTCGTTTAAGGTTGACTGGAGTCCATCGTGAGAATTATTGAATCCATAGCCTTGATCAGTATCAATGCGACCATGGTTTTTCAGTTGCTCTCGTTTCTTCTTTTCCTGGTGCTGCTGCACCGGATCATGCTGCGCCCACTGATGCGCATCATGGAGGAAAGAGAGCGCTTGCTCACCCGGATCAAGGATGATATTGACGAAGCGCGTGAGGAGCACTTGGAGATTCAGCAACAAATCGAATCCGACGATGCGCATGCCCGCGAGACGGCCCACAAGATTCGCGAGGATATCGAAGCCTCCGCAAAACAAACGGCGGCCGAGATCGTTGACCAAACCCGCGCGGAAATCGATCGGCTTAAAACCAAGGCTCAAGAAGAGGCTGCCCTCCGTTTAGCCGCCGCTCGCGAAGAGATGAAAGCGGAAGCCGAGGCGATCGGAGAACGCATGGCCGCACGCTTGCTGGAGTTAAAAACATGAACCGCTTTCCCCTGTTTCCGAAAATTTTAGCCACGGCGTTGGTCGTCACCTGCCTCATGGTCTCCGATGTTTTGGCCCAGGATCCAGCGGGTTTTACACGTGCCGATTTCAGCGCGATCATGCGATGGGTCAACTTTGGTATTCTGGCGGGTTTGATTATCAAGTATGCGCGCCGGCCGATCGTCGGGTTTCTCAAAGACAAAAAAGAAGAAGTAGCGGGTTCGATCCACAAGCTGGAAGAAGAAAAGCGGGGGATGGAACTGCAAATCTCGGAAATTCATCACCAGCTCGCACTCGGACAGAAGCGGTTGGAGGTGATCAAAGAGAAAATCATTGCCCAGGGTCAACGCCGCAAGGAGGAACTGATCGCCGAGGCGCAGAATGAGAGCCGTATTTTGTTGGAAAGCGCGCGCTTCAAGATCGAAATCGGAATCAAAGAACTCACACAGCGGTTTCGCACGGAAATGATCGATATGGCCGCGGATATGGCCGCGGTAAGCGTTCAACGGCGCATAACGCCCCAGAATCAAGAGCACCTGGTTGCCCAGTGGCTGGATGCTGCAGCCAAATAAGAAGAAGGTTCAATAACATGGAAGAGATAGAACGCGAGCAATTTTCGGTTGAAACGTTTGTCGAAAACCAGATCAAACGGTGGCAAACCCTTTCTAAGTCGGATGAATACAAGAAAAAGGGGCATATTCCGGTCATCACGTTGTGCATGGAGCCAGGCAGCGGCGGCTGTCTCATCGCCGAACAGATCGCCCAGCGGCTTGGGTTCGATTTTTTTCATCGCGATATGATTCACAAGATCGCCGAAAGCGCCCATATCAGCACAACCGTGGTGGAATCGCTGGAAAAAGAGCGGCTTTCCGGCGTTCAGGATTTCATTGCCTCGGTGATCAAGGAACAATACATTCATCCGAACATCTACCTGGAATACTTGATGAAGGTGGTCGGCACCATCGGTAAGCATGGCCGAGCCGTGATTGTCGGCCGGGGCGCCAATTTCATCATCCCTCCCAAGGATCGTTTTGCGGTACGCGTCATCGCGCCATTGGAGATGCGAATTGAAAACGTGGCCAGCCGTTTCGGCGTTTTCAGCGATATCGCCAAACGCCGCGTCCTTATCCGTGATAACCGGCGACGCGCGTTCGTGCGTCAATCCTTTAATGCCGATATCTGCGATCCGATGCATTACGATATGATCATCAATACTGGGCACTTATCGGTTGCGGCGGCTGTGGAATCGGTCCTCGGGGCGGTCATGGGCCGATTGGGCACCGACCAGAAATCCCGACGTAAACGCGACACTGCGCGCGGGTAAATCGGGTACTAACAACCAAGTCGTTTGCTGAAGCGTGCTATCTGCGCTCGAGTCATCGGCCAGGGCAGAGCAGGACTGCCTATTTACACCCCCCGTAATTGTCGCACGCGCTACCCCACAGAGACCAAAAACGCAGAATGACGCAAAACATGCCGGACGTTTTGCGCCATACTCAAGGACACGCAGCACAACCTGTGTACATTGCGCTACTGTTTGAGTTGCTTGAATCTTGCCTTGACCCGTTCATTCACCTTGGGGGGCACCATGTCCGAAATATCGCCCCCAAACAAAGCCGCCTCTTTGATGATGGATGAACTCGTGAAAAACCAGCGCATTCCGGTCATGAGGAAGACCGTTTCAACATCCCGATTGAGTTTACGATTCATCAGAGCGAGTTGGAATTCATATTCAAAATCGGAAACGGCCCGCATGCCACGCAAAATTGCCTGAGCACCTCTTTTCTTGGCATAATCGACCAACAGGCCATTGAAGATATCAAAAGACAGATTGGGAATATCCTTCATGCTGTCACGCAGCATTTCAAGCCGGTCTTCAACCGGAAAAAGCGATTTTTTGGCAGGATTGTTCAGGATGGCGACAATAATGGTGTCAAAAAGCCTGCTGCCTCTTTGTACGATATCGATATGCCCATAGGTAACAGGATCAAAAGAACCGGGATAAACAGCAATCTTTTGCATATGCTCCTTCCGTATCAATTCGGCATCCAAGCGTAGAATTAGGCCCCTGTCTGCTTTCGACTCCGGCACAGCCCGGCGTTGGGGCCGATGCTTTGCGACTTTCTAGCATGGAATGGCTCAGGTTTCAATATTTGAGGGCTGGTAGGTCAAAAAAGAGATTCCGGTGTGTCCGTACCGACGCTGATCGGTAAGATGCCACACGGGCGGCAACTGGATCGTCTCCGACGCATCATGTTCGGCCACGGCCACTGCGCCCGGTGATGCCAGACAGGCTCCGGTCAGATGGATCAGCGCAGAGGCGATCATTTGCCGCTTGTAGGGCGGATCGATGAAGATCAGATCGAAAACGCCCTGATAGGGCCGTAAACAGTGCAGGTTTTGAATGATATCCCATTGGAGCACGTGGGCACTGTCTTCAATGCGGCACAAAACGATATTCTTACGTATCAACGTTATCGCTTGCGCGGCGTGGTCGACGAACACCGTCCGGCGTGCACCCCGGCTCAGGGCTTCGAGCCCCAAGGCGCCGGTGCCGGCAAACAGATCCAGCACTACGGCCTCCCGCGACTGGGATCCCAGGATATTGAATACGGCTTCACGAACGCGGTCTGCCGTCGGGCGAATCGCCATGCCGCGAATCGAAGCCAGTTTACGCCCTCCGAGACTGCCGCCGATAATGCGCAATTATAGTTCCTTTCAGCCGGAGCGCCTAAAGCTTATCCTTTTCCAGCCGCTTGATGCGCCGGTGCAGGTAGCTGCGCTCGACCCCGATGCATTTGGCGGTATGGGTGATGTTGTTTTCATTTTCAGTCAACTTGCGGCGAATGAAATAATGTTCGAATAACTGGCGCGCAGTCTTGAGTTCCTGAAGCGCGAACAGTGATTCAAACGCCTGCACGCCTTCCGACACGCGGCCGGGATTGTAAGGCTTGGGCAGGTGTGCGGCCGTAATCTCTTTGTCCGAAATCATGATCACCAGACGTTCGATAAGGTTCTTCAACTCCCGGACATTGCCCGGCCACGTATATTGGCTCAATAAGGATAACGCCTCGGGGGCCATGCTCTTTTTGGGTGCTCTGCTCTTGTGGGCGGCTTCTTCCAGAAAAATGTCCACAAGCATGGCAATGTCCTGCCCACGATTTTTAAGTGAAGGTACTTCGATGGGTACCACATTGAGGCGATAATAAAGATCTTCCCTGAACAGCCCCTTGGCGATCTCTTCCTCCAGATTTTTGTTGGTGGCCGCAATCACCCGCACATCGACCTGCATGGTGCGACTACCGCCGACGCTCTGAAATTGCTTTTCCTGCAGAACGCGTAAAATTTTGGCTTGGGTTTTCAGGCTCATGTCGCCGATTTCATCCAAAAAAAGCGTCCCTTTGTCCGCCAACTGGAATTTGCCCACCTTTTTACTGTTGGCCCCGGTAAAGGCCCCTTTTTCATGGCCGAAAAGCTCGCTCTCAATCAGTTCTTCAGGAATAGCGGCACAATTGACATCGATCAGCGGCTTACCGGCGCGCTGGCTCAGATTGTGGATATTGCGGGCGACCAGCTCTTTACCTGTGCCGTTTTCACCCTTGATCAGCACCCAGCTTTCAGTGGGCGCCACTTTGACGATCGCCTCTTTCAGTGCCATGATCTGGGGGCTGTTGCCGGTGATGGCGTGCTTTTCGATGGTTTTCCTGCGCAGATAGCGGTTTTCTTCCTCCAGGCGCCGGAAATTCAAGGCATTGTTGATGGCCACGATGACCCTTTCAATGGCCAGGGGTTTTTCTATGAAATCAAAAGCGCCCAACTTGGTCGCCTGCACGGCAGTTTCGATGGTGCCGTGTCCGGTGATCATGATCACCTGAATATGGGGATTATCCTTCTTGATCTCCTTGAGCGTTTCCAGCCCGTCGATGCCCGGCATCCAGATATCCAGCAAAATAAGATCCGGCGCTTCGCCCTCGATACGCTGAAGGGCCTCATAGCCGTTGGAAGCTGTGGTGACCTCGAAGCCTTCATCGGTCAGCAGTCCCGCCAGGGATCTGAGTATGGAGGGTTCGTCATCCACGATCATGATAGTCGGAAACATTGGGCAACTCCTTTGAATTCTAGGCCAACCCCATGCGAGCGGGTCAAACCGGCAGTTCGATGACGAATTTGGCACCACGCGGAGGGTTGTCCCGCACGCTGATCATGCCGCCATGGTCGCTGACAATACTGTTGACGATTGTCAGGCCAAGTCCCATACCGGTTTTTTTGGTTGAAAAATTCGGTTCGAACAGCCGGATTTTGTCTTCGGTGGTGATCCCGATGCCATCATCGGCCACTTCGACGCGGACCATTTTGAGAATGGTGTCGTGCGACACCAAAATACTGATCGTGCCTTGTACGCGAATGGCCGAAACAGCGTTATCCACCAGATTGATCATGGCTTGCTTGATCTGCTGGCGATCCAGATTCATCATGGGCACAGCATCCTGTATATGTATCCGGAAGTCAATATTCGGATGGCCCTCTTTATACAAAGCAATGGTTTCTTCGATGATCGGCGGCAAATCACAAGGTTTGGGATCCGCGGTGGGAAATCGCGCAAAAGCGGAAAATTCATTGACCAGGTTGCGAATCAATTCCACATGGTTGATGATCATCTGGGTACATTCATCGAATACCGGCTCATCGATAATCTGGGAGTATTTGCGCTTCAGGCGCTGGGCGGACAGACTGATGGGCGTCAGAGGGTTCTTGACCTCATGGGCGATGCGTCGCGCCACCTCGCGCCAGGCGGCCATTCGCTGGGCCTTTTCCAATTCCGTGAGATCATCGATGACCATCACGATGCCGACATGCTGACCGGCTTCATCCTTGAGGGCATTGATATACGCAATGAAACTGCGCGGGCGGCCCGCAATGGCCAGACGCAAAGGAATTTCCGTGGCGCTTTGCTGGCTGCCCTTAAGCCTTTCAATGATCTCCTCGGCCAGCTTCAGGCGGGGGCCGGTCAGCAGCGATGTGACATTTTTATTGAGAATGTCGGCCGCGCTCAGATCCAGCATCCGCTCGGCAGAGGTGTTGAAGGTCAGGATTACCCCCTTGGCATCCAAGGTGATTACCCCTGCGGAAACGTTTTTGAGCACGATTTCCATGTATCGCCGGCGCGCTTCTATTTCTATATTCTGCTCACGCAGCATCTGGGCGGACAACTCTAATTGTTCCCGGCTGATCCGCAAATCGCGGGTCATTTTGTTGAACGAAGACACCAGACTGCCGATTTCATCGTCGGCCTGTACATCTAGGGCAAAACTCAAATCCCCTTCGGCCACACGGCGTGTCCCGTCGGCCAGGCGCATGATCGGAATAGTAATGGTACGCGCCAGATAAAAGCCAAGCCACACCGCGCAAAAAACCACCAGCAGCGCAACCACAGAAAGGGTAATGTAGTAAAATGTCTGAATCGGCCGCTTCAGCAGCACAATTTGGCGGTACTCTTCAAAACCGCGCACAATCGAAGACATGCTGTCGGAAAGTTCGGCTGGCAGAAATTCCGTGATCGCGATGAACGCCTTTGCCTGTCCGGCACCGGCGCCGTATGGCACCGAACCGATCGTGCGCAGCAATTCACCGGCATTAAAATTGGTGGAAACAGTATGAACGCCTTTACCGGAATGCACTTTGAGCAGGTCGGCTGCCGCAATCCTTTCAAGCGGCTTATCTTCTAGTATTGGCGACAGGGCGTAGGTGCCTCTTTCGGCATTGACGGCATACACTTCAATGGCGTCCAGGCTGAACTCGCGCTGCACCACCTGAATATAGTTCGCGAGTGCCTGCTCTTTACCGGGGGCGAGCAGATCTTTTTTTTCGATCTGATAGGCCACGCGTTCCAATAAAAAACGGCTTTCCCTTTCAAGACGCTCATACATCGTGTGTCCCACGCGCAAAGAATTTTCCAGGGCCTGTTCCACGGGCACATTGAACCAGAAATCGATACTGCTGGTAATGAAGCTGATTGAAAAAAGGAAAAGGACGGTAGTCGGCAGCAAGGTCAGGGATACGAAGGCAATGACCAGCCGCGTGCGCAGTTTTGCGCCTAGGACCTTGCGCTTTCGATCATACAAGAGCTTGACCAGGTTGCGGAACACAAGGAAGATAAGCAGCAGCAAAAGCAGGAGATTGATATTGATCAGGATGAACATCAATATCTGATTGGATACCGGAAAATCGGCTCTCAGGTATAAATTTCGATTGAGGATCCAAGCCAGAAAGATCACTATCGGAATAATAGCGACGATGAGAATGATTTCTCTTTTTCTTCGCCGTTTCTCTTCGACCGGAAGCGTGGCCATGATTTTATGCTCTGAACGGATCATATCCTCGGCAAGAATAGCTTGGGTACCGGCAATTAATAGATAAAATCAATCGTATACCAATCGGTCTCGAAATCCCACAATGAAACAAAAAACAGCACATAATGCAGGTAAAACGGCAGGGTCAACTTGCTCAGCTTGGCTTTGGCGCGAATCTGGTACTGTTTATTTTTTTCCAGCAGTTGCAACGAGGCAATGGCCATGGCATCAATTTCCGTCATCAACATTTGGGCTTCCTCGAAGGATTCGACGGCCGTCGGCCGCTCGCCCTCCCAGGATCGCGTTACCATGTACTCTTTTTTCAGATTGTCATACTTGATAAGGTGCGTCACATCCAATTCGACCACTTCCTTATCCGGCCAGAAACTGCGAACTTGGTACAAATTGATATAAAATGAAAAAGCGGCTGGAACGCCGCTTTTAATCGTCTCCTCTATTTCGGGAGGAAACGCGTTTTTAACGGATAGATAAAGAAGCAGATCATCCTGTGTATTGGTGACGATGATGTTGGTCAATTTCGCGTTTTGCGCAAAGCTCAGCGGTGGCAGCGCGAGCAGCCCGACGAGAATCAATGCCAAACAACGCATGCCTCTTTTTTTCATGATGTCAGAGTGTTAAGTTAAATGCGGCACAGGTGTAAACCGGGACATCATAGTTGAACGGGATTCAATTGGCAAGTTGTTTCAAGGCGGCGCCGGTCGGCCACCCGTTCGGGGTCTCCACGGTACGGGTTTGCCAAGAACCTTTTTCAAGAAAAAATTTTTCGAGAAAAGCATGGTTGAACGCGTGTCCCGATCGCCTGGCAACCACATGCCCCATAATGGGCAGCCCGATCAAGGAAAAGTCGCCGATGCAATCGAGCAATTTATGCCGCACGAATTCGTTTTTGAACCGCAAGCCTTCCTCATTCAATATATGATCCCCGTCGATGACAATGGCATTTTCCAGCGACCCGCCTTGGGCCAAGCCAAATTTTTGCATATATTCCACTTCCTGCAAAAAGCAGAAAGTGCGCGCTTTGGCGACTTCCTTCTCAAAACGCTGCGGGGTGACGATCAGATCATGGGTCTGGGTCTGAATTACGGGGCTGTGATCGAACGCGATCGTGCAGGTCACACGATAATGAGGCGCCGGGTAGATCCCGACAAATTTGTCGTTCTCTTCCAGTTCTATGGGCTCATTAACGACGAAAAAGATGCGCGGCGCCGACTGAATTTGAAGGCCGGCCGATTTGATGAAGTGTACGAATGGACCAGCGCTGCCGTCCATCATGGGCAATTCGTAGGCATCTGCCTCTACGATGGCATTATCGATGGCCAAACCGGAAAACGCCGCCATCAAATGTTCGATGGTGGAAACGATAAAGCCTTCGTCACCAATGACCGTTGCCAAGCTTGTATCCACCACCTTGTTAAAACGTGCCGCCACGCTCGGGCGGTTGGGCAAATCGGTTCGCGCGAACCGGATGCCGTGATTGACGGGCGCCGGCTTGATACGCATGTGGACGGTTTTGCCTGAATGCAGGCCGATTCCTGAACAGCCTACCTCTTTGGCAATCGTTTTTTGAAGAAATTCTGCACTATTCATAGCCATATATTTCCTTGCGACCCTGTCGCAACCCTGGTATGGAACCTTTCTCTATCGCGATTAAACCAATATAGTCATCATCGGTGATGGTGCGCAATGGCCAAGCTGCTGCCACCGACACGGATTAGTTCGGCCACTTCTCACGCTGCCATCACTTTTAAGATCCTGCACCGCAAGACCGGGAACTGCAAATGTTTTCCCGGTTCAACGATTACACTGGATCCTTTTTACCGGACGGACAATCCCCAATACGTTTGCCCGTATGCCGTATGTCCGAATGCACATTCAGACGCATTCCAGAACCATTCGTTCTACATGCCCCCCGAACAAGGGGACATGTGTAAAATTAAGCACACTTAATAGCGCATTGTGCGTCCTTTTGACAACTAAATTATGGCCCCTGCCGATCCTGGGCACCATGTGCGAATGGCTACACTCCGGGTCGCCGCTTAGGAGGAATCGTGTTATCGAAGATATTGAGCACCGCTGTTATCGGGGTGGATGCCTATCTGGTGGAGGTGGAAGTAGATATTTCCCGCGGTCTGCCCTCTTTCGTGACGGTGGGACTACCGGAAACCGCGGTCAAAGAGAGTCGCGAACGTGTGCGCGCGGCCATTAAAAACTCGGGATACACCTTCCCCGACGACCGCATTACCGTGAATCTGGCGCCGGCGCATATCAAAAAAGTGGGCACCGGTTTCGACTTGCCAATCGCCTTGGGCATTCTGGGCGCCACCGGAATGTTGCCGCCCACTGCTTTGGAGGGGTTTCTTTTTCTGGGAGAATTGAGCCTGGACGGCCGGATCAAGTCGGTCGTCGGTTCGCTGTCCATGGCCATAAAGGCGCGGCAAGCCGGCATCGGCGGCATTGTCGTACCGCATGAAAATCGAAACGAAGCCGCCGTGGTCCAGGATATTGATGTGTATGCCGCCCAAAACCTCTCCCAGGTTGTGGCGTTCGTGCGCGGGGACATTCAGCTCACCGCGGAAAAAAAAGCCGATCTTGCACCTTTGTTCGACCAGCCCGACCGTACGCAGAAAAATTTCAGTGATGTTAAAGGTCAGGCGCACGTCAAACGGGCCTTGGAAATCGCCGCCGCCGGCGGCCATAATCTATTGATGGTAGGCCCGCCTGGTGCCGGCAAAACCATGCTTGCGCGCAGACTCCCGTCCATTCTGCCGCCGCTGTCCTTCGAAGAGGCCATTGAGACAACCAAAATCTATAGTGTCGCCGGCATGCTTGCCCGCAATCAGGCTTTGATTACGCACCGCTGTTTCCGCGCACCGCACCACACCATTTCCGATGCCGGGCTGATCGGCGGCGGGGCCCAACCCAGGCCGGGCGAGGTCAGCCTGGCGCACAATGGTGTTCTTTTTCTGGACGAACTGCCCGAGTATAAAAAGCACGTTCTCGAAGTACTGCGCCAGCCCCTTGAAGATGGCCATGTGACCCTTTCAAGAGCCAGTTCCGCGATCACGTATCCTGCCCGCGTGATGCTGGTTGCCGCCATGAATCCTTGTCCCTGCGGCTATCTCGACGATCCCAGGCACGTATGCAGTTGTACGCAACAGCAAATTCAGCGTTACCGGGCAAAACTCTCCGGTCCATTGCTGGACCGTATCGATATTCATATCGATGTGCCGGCCGTGCCGTACCGTGAGTTGACGACAGTGTCGCAGACCGAATCGTCGGAAGACATTCGCCATCGCGTGATAGCCGCCAGACACATTCAGACAGAAAGATTTCGGAAAACACAGATTTTCTGTAATGCGCAGATGAGTAGTCGGCAACTTAAAGCAAAATGCCGGATTGCAGCGGATTCAACGTGCCTGCTGGAGGAAGCCGGTGACAAGCTGGGTCTTTCAGCCCGTGCCCTGAATAGAATTCTCAAGATTGCCCGCACGATTGCCGATTTGAGTGGGGCGGAAGGCATCGAAGCGCACCATATCGGAGAGTCTCTGCAATACCGGACACCGGATCGTACCGTCGCTTGCGCCGGCTGATATTCGCATGTTTGGGAGTACGGTCTGCCGCATTGCCGTTGGCATCAGCGGTTAATCAGAGATGCACCAGTCGCAAAGCACCATCCCATGCCGGTTATTATTCAGGAGCCCTGCAAAAAACCGCTATTGACAGGTGTTTTATGTTGACAAGGGCCGTACGAGACTGTAAATGCAGAGTATATGCGTTTGGCGGGTTTTCACATATATTAAAGGAGGAATTCAGATGACTAAAGCGGAAATTGTTGAGAAAATGGCCGATGAGGCAGGTATTACCAAGGCTGCGGCACAGACTGCTCTGGAATCTTTCGTCGACGGCGTCACCAAGGCACTTAAGAAGAAAGATGGTAAAGTGACCCTGGTTGGGTTTGGTACTTTCCAAAAGGCACGCCGTAAAGCCCGCAAAGGCAGAAATCCTCAGACCGGCGAAGTCATCAAAATAAAGGCTTCCAACGTCGTGAAATTCAAGCCCGGAAAAAAACTTAAAGAGTCGATCTAGTTCAAGCATGTGCTTTGAGGGGCAGCCTTACCACCATTCGGTAAGGCTGCCCTTTTTAGTTTTTTCCTACGCACCCTCTTGCATCTTTTCTCAAGAGGGACGGTTTCAGGGGTCTTTTTCGCTCAAAACTTGGCTGCTGGCCATTTCCCCACCTTCAGTGCCGAACACGATTCGCAGCTACATGCCCTGCATCGAGGCCTTGAGGACCTGCCGGACAATCGATGGCGCAAACCCGCGCTGAAGAAGAAAGCGATACAACTTAAGCTCGCTGGCCCGCGCGTTGGAATCGCGATTAACTTTGCCAACCAAGGCCCGACGACAATCTTCGATTTGCGCCTCCTCATTCGACGCGATGGCTTCATCCACCAGGTCCGCCGATACGCCCTTACTCCGCAACATTTGCGCGATGCGCAGCGGACCGTAGCCTTTGCGGCGCTTCTGAACCATGAACCGGGAACAGAATCGTCGATCATCCAGATAGCCCAGGCGCCTGCATTCCGTGATGGCTTGCGATATATCTGGCGGCGCGAACCCGCGCCGTTTCAGTTTTTGCGAAAGCTCCGCGCAACCGTGGTCGCGGCCGCCCAGAAGCCGTAATGCCGAATCGAGACACTTTCGAGCATCTCCGGTAGCAGCAACCATTTTTATCGACGGCCTCCTGGAATTCGATGCCACGGGCACATGACCTCGTTCAACTTTCGGGTTCCAAACGCCGGTGAGCCGGGCGGGTGCATTCATAGGATTCGTCACAGAGGAGCGTCACTTCTGGGTCACTCAAAGGCAGCTCCGGATTTGACACCGAGCTTTTTGAGCAGAATGGCCATTGGGCAAAAACCGGTGAATGCGGATTGAAGCAAATTGATGCCGACAAAAGCTGTCAACAAAAGCCAGTAAGATGAATGCGCGAATGAGAGTAGAACGCTGAGAAGAACAATCCCTCCGGCCCATGCCATCACGATTCGGTCAATACTCATGGCGCCCCTCCTTTCAAGGCTTGCATCCAATTTTCGGCATCTGCACGGATAAAGGTCTGCCGCCATGCGCAGCGCGTCATCCGCAGGTTGCCTATCTTTAGGTCTTTTGTCATTGAAGTCAAGCGGATAACGTCAGAACGCATAAGGTGGCCCGGGCGATGCTCCGCACCGGCACACCGGGATCATCGGTTCAAACGTCAAGGCGCTTGAGGATAGCATATTTAGAGAGCCCAAAAAGCAGCTCGCCTGCGGACGATACCGATCGTTTCAATTGACATCAATGTAAATCTCCTTAATATTGTCATGGTTTAAACAGCCGTGCGTGTGTTGAAAAACGGCCGAATCGAGAGGCTGGGCCGGCGAGGCTCCGCCCATCCCTTAGGGGATACCGCCACCTGCCCTGCATGTGGAAATTCAATCGGGTGCCGCTGATCCATCGACATCCTTATGGAGTAAATAATGGCTATAGAAAGCAAACAAGAGTATATCGAACGAGTGCTGGCGTTGAAAAAACCAAACTGCCCCCATTGCGGCGAAACAATGAAATTGTGGGAGGTCCCTCCAATTAACGTTTCCGACGGATTGGGCTGGGGCGAACCTTTTTTGTTCCTGTGTTTCAATGACGAATGCCCCCTGTATACGCAAGGGTGGAAGGATATGGAAGAAAATTTCGCCCAGCGTGCCTCAATGCGATGTCTCAACTATCCCGGCACCGAACAATTCGAATGCATGCCTGTGTTCAGCTCGATGGGCGGGCAGGGGCAGATTATCGAGGACGAGGCCCTGGCACAGGAGGAGATCCTCAAAGAACAGACCAAGAAGGGTTTTTCAATCCTGGCGGATTGCTATACCAACAAGGATGGGGTCACGATCATGCGCCTGCTGAGCGATAGTTGCGAGCCGGTACGTGTGCGCCTGAAGGCGGCCCAAATGATCGGCGATCTCGGTGAACTGGAAGCCATTGAGCCGTTGCGTTGCATGAAAGCAGCCAACCAGAAATTGCAGGAATCGATCAGCAATGCCGTCGAAAAGATCCATGAGCGCTATTTTACGCGCGAATGTCCTTTCTGCGCCGAAGTCATCAAACGACGCGCAAAGATCTGCAAGAGCTGCGGCAAGGATGTGGCCGGCGTATAAGCAAAAAACTACTTTTTTGCCGAACCGTGAACATTCATGCTGTCGTATGAACGAAAGATCAATTGCTGCTGCATGCGCCGCTTTTCGTTGAGCGGCGCTATCCGGTGGGGATCGATAAGATGTTCTGCCTGTTGGCGGGAAGGAATGGCATTCAGGCCCTGGCCCCGTTCCTTCCCGCTGATCGTCTCCCAGACAATGGCCGTTTGGCCGTCAGACGCGACGGCCAAGGGTATCTGGTAGGAGGCGAGAAGACGCGCCGCTGCGACGACCTCTCTTTCACGCGATGCGAGCGACCCGGGCGCGCATTTGATGACCATGCAACGCCGCCCGGCGACGCTCACCACCAAATCGAGAAATGAGGCATACTGCTCGAGGCCCATGTCAAAACAAATGGAGGCATCCACCTCGATTTCCGTTTTGGCATACCCTTTAATTTCGACAAGATGGCGCTCGACTGCTTGGCGATTGGCTTCCGCGCCTGCATTGGGCACTTTGCGGCCGGTGATGTAATCGATCACCCACTCCCCATTGGCATCTGTTGACATTGGTTCGGCCTTTTTAGGTCGTTAACAGTGAACGGCCGGTCATTTTGGGCGGCTGCGCAACGCCCAGGAGCTGCAAAATCGTCGGCGCAATATCTCCCAAAACGCCTTCGCGCAATTGAACGTGCTTACGGCAGTCGTCCACCAGGACCAGATGCACCGGATTGGTTGTGTGTGCCGTGAACGCCTTGCCTTCGCCGGTCAGCATGGTTTCGGCATTGCCGTGATCAGCGGTGATCAGCAGTGCGCCACCCTTGGATTGAACCGCATCCACGATACGGCCCACACAGCGGTCAACCGTCTCACAGGCTTTGACGGCCGCTGAAATAACCCCGGTATGGCCAACCATATCCATGTTCGCAAAGTTGAGCACAATCATATCATAGGTATCTGCGGCAATCCGCTTCAACACCTCCTCGGTGACCGTTTCGGCGCTCATTTCCGGCTTATGATCGTACGTAGGCACTTCGCGCGGCGACGGAATCAGGCAACGATCCTCGTTTTCAAAGGGTTTTTCCTCCCCGCCGTTGAAGAAATAGGTCACATGGGCGTATTTTTCGGTTTCAGCGATGCGCAGCTGGTGCATGCCATTGGCGGCGACCGTCTCACCTAAAATGTCCTCCAGGTGCTCAGGCGGAAATGCCGTGGGCAGATCGAAGGATTCATCGTAAAGGGTCATGCACACATAGTCGCTGAGGCGCGGCAACACCGAGCGTTCAAAACCCTTGAAATCGGTTTCGTTAAAGGCGCGCGTCAGTTGGCGCGCACGATCGGCGCGAAAATTGAAAAAGATGATGGCATCCTGGTCCTGCACCATGGCCTGGGGGCTATCGCTTTCGGTCGCGATTACAATCGGCTTAACGAATTCATCAGTCTCGCCGCGTTCGTAAGCGGCGCGAATGGCCGCCACCGGGTCATGCCCCCGCAGGCCCTCGCCGGCCGTCAGGAGGCGATAGGCTTTTTCAGTACGATCCCATCGGGTATCGCGATCCATGGCATAATAGCGGCCGCAGATGGTAGCGATGGCGCCCGTGCCGATATCTTGAATGTGCCGCTGCACCTGGGCAACGTAATCCTGTCCACCCTCGGGGGACGTATCTCGTCCGTCCAGAATGGCGTGCACGTAAACTTTGGAGAGCCCCTTCTTTTTGGCCATATCCAGCAAGGCCAGCACGTGGGTCAACTGGCTGTGAACGCCGCCGTCGGAAACGAGGCCGATCAGATGCAACGCCCTGCTTTTTTGCGCAACGCGGGACATGGCCCGATCAAGGGCGGCATTTTGAAAAAAGGTGCCATCTTCGATGGCGAGGTCGATCCGCAGCAAATCCTGGTAAACCACACGCCCCGCGCCAATGTTCAGATGTCCGACCTCCGAGTTGCCCATGATTCCTTCGGGTAAACCGACGGATTTGCCGGATGTCTTCAGGTGGCAGTGGGGATAGCTGGCCAGCAGACGGTCCAGCACTGGGGTTTGGGCCAGGCTGACGGCGTTGCCCGGCCCAGGCGGGTAATCGCCCCAGCCGTCAAGAATCATCAGCATGACCGGTTTGGGTCTCGGCATGATCGTTCTCCATTTTTGGGGTTAGCCGTTACGTCCCGATAACGAATCCGGACTGAAGCTCACTCGTCCGACCACAGCCACCACATGGTTCTGGCACTCGAAAAGCACAGTGGTCATCCTATTCGACGATGATTTCCTGGCCATCGAAAACCCGGGCATCGGCGGCATGGCTTTTTTGCATGCTTTCGGTGGTGATGCGCGTGGCATCGCTCCACAGTCCTTCCAGATCGTAGAAAACGCGGGTGGTTTCATAAAATATGTGAATGATGACCTCACCATAATCCAACAACACCCAGTGGCCATCCGCCTTGCCTTCCACACTTAACGGCTTGATTGCCTGTTTCTTCAGGAAACGTTCAACACTGTCGGCAATCGCGCTGACCTGGCGGTTGGAGCGTCCGCTGCAGATGATAAAGGTATCTGCAATAGAGGTCAGGCTGCGCACGTCGAGAACGACGATGCCTTCGGCTTTTTTCTCCAGAACCGCTTGCACGTATAAATCTAAATTATTTTCCATACTCATCGGTATAACCCTCTTGATATAATATACTCGGCTACGGCTGGCGCAACCCATGCTTTGACAGACGCTCCTTGTTGGCGCATCGTCCGGATCAGGGAGGAGGAGATGTCCACCGGCGTGACGGATGCCAGCCATATTGTCGGCCGGTTCGAATTGGACAGACACGTGCCATCGGCAGACAATTCATAAGTTGCGCCGATGTGCCGTCTGACATAGTCTCCGACCTTCCGGCACAGGGTGTCGGACCATTGTCCGGTTCCCGGTCGCGACATGACCACAAAAGCGGTTTCTTCAAATAGCTGGTGAAAATTCTTCCAGGTATGGATCTCCAGGAATGCGTCCACCCCCAAGACAAAAAAGAATTGGGTCTGCCCGGGCAAATCCGCCCTCAGTTGCCGCACGGTATCGATGCTGTAAGAAGGGCCGCTGCGTTTTACTTCGATGTCGCAGGCCTGCAGGCGATCATGATCGCCCAAAGCCAAGCGCACCATATGCAGCCGGTCTTGGGCGGAGGCCAATTTGCCACGGCTTTTGTGCGGCGGCATGGCGCTGGGAATGAAGTGGATGCAATCCAGTTGGAAATGGCGCAACACATCCAGGGCCACTTGCGTGTGGCCGCGATGAATGGGGTTGAATGTGCCGCCGAAAAGACCGATCCGGCTGGAGCGGTCCCGGCAGGTCTCACAAGCTTTCATCCAGAATATCTAATTGCCGTCTGATGCGGGTTTTCAAGCTGTCCAGCCCCTTGCGCGTGGCCGCGCTGATGCGAAGTACATCGCTATCGGGCAGCGCCTGGCAGAAGCTATCCGCCAAACGGTCACAATCTGTCAGATCGAGCTTGTTTAATACCACCAATTGCGGTTTCTCCGCAAGACTGTCCTTGTACATGGCCAGTTCACGGCAAATCGTCCTGTACGATGCCAAGGGGTCTTGAGCGTCCAAGGTGCTGCAGTCGATCAAGTGGACCAGCAACCGCGTGCGCTCGATATGCTTGAGAAATCGGGTGCCCAGGCCTGTGCCCGTATGCGCCCCCTGGATCAAGCCGGGAATGTCCGCGATGACGTATGGCTCGCCGCCGGGCACGGCCACCACACCCAAATTGGGGGTCAAAGTTGTAAACGGATAATCGGCGATTTTTGGGCGCGCCGCAGAGATGGCACTGATCAGGGTCGACTTGCCGGCATTGGGCAAACCGATGATGCCCACATCGGCCATCAGTTTGAGTTCCAAACGAAGGGTCAGGCGTTCACCCGGTTCTCCGGGCTGCGCGAAATGGGGGGCGCGATGCGTGGAGGTCTTGAAATGCAAATTGCCGCGGCCACCGCGGCCACCGCGGGCCACAACGATCGACTGCTCCGGGGTGACCAGGTCGTGCAGCAGTTCACCGGTTTCGGCATTGATCACCAGCGTCCCTACCGGCACTTCGATCAGCAGGGCCTCGCCGCCGCGACCGCTTCTCTGTCTGCCCTGGCCGGATTCGCCGTTGGAGGCCTTGTACTCTCTTTTGAATTGGAGATGATAAAGGGTGCTCTTACCGGATGTGGCTTTCAGAAGGACGTCACCGCCCAGGCCACCGTCACCGCCGTCCGGTCCGCCTCTGGGCACGGCACGCTCACGTCGAAAACTGACGCAACCGCGTCCGCCGTTGCCAGACTGCACGATGATGGTGGCTTCATCAATGAATTTCACGCGGCATAAACACTGACCTTTTTGCCCGCGCGGCCTTTGCGTTCAAAGGTGACAACGCCGTCGATCTTGGCAAAAAGAGTATAATCCCGACCCAATCCCACATTTTCACCGGGGTGGATTTTGGTGCCCAGTTGGCGCACAATAATATTGCCCGCCCTTACGACTTCACCGCTGTAGCGCTTGGTGCCCCTGCGCTGCCCCTGACTGTCGCGACCGTTCTTTGAGCTTCCGCCCGCCTTTTTATGTGCCATGGTCCTCTTTCTCCTTACAATGCGCGCAAAGCAACGCTATGCCTCGATAGTGTCAATAAGTACCGCGGTAAAAGGTTGGCGATGGCCCTGTTTGCGGCGATACCGTTTGCGGCGTTTGTACTTAAAAACGAGAATTTTCTTGTGTTTGCCCTGTTCAACAATATGGCCTTTGACGGAGGCGCCTTGCACCACAGGTCGGCCGATTTGAACATTTTCACCATCGCTGAACATCAGCACTTGGTCGAAGGCCACTTCGGCGCCCACATCGCCTGCGAGCTTTTCCACACGCAGGATTTCGCCTGTCTCGACCCGATATTGTTTGCCACCTGCAGCTACTACAGCGTACATTTTCGTCCTCCTAAAGGCGTATCGCCCGCTTTAAAAATGCGAAACATTAATCTTTTCAAAAAAAATGTCAAGAGAAATTTGGGCGTATCCCAGGGCCATCGCATGTAACCCTTGGCACGTAGCGTGCTGTTAAGAGATTCTTTACTTGGCGCGATATCTATCGTGGCTGAAATCCGGTGATCCGGGTGGGTGCTTTGGCCAATGAATCCAACATCTTCATATAGAAATTGCGTCCGCTCCCTTGCACACTGAATCAGACCCCTTCAGTTTATCAAATGAATTGACATTTCACCTTTGCTTACGGTACGTTGGCCCGGTTAAAAAGGTGCTTCACCTTTGAAACCCCTATTATCAAACTTCACCTGAAAGTAAAAGGTCCAAAAATCGACTGGCCGCTTCCATGCGCAGCCGCCCGACGCGCCGGAGGGCTCATAGTGCGAAAGTTAAAGGAGCAATGGATATGAATAAGGAACGTTTTCTCTTTACTTCCGAGTCGGTGACGGAGGGTCATCCTGATAAAGTGGCCGATGCGATTTCCGATTCCATCCTGGATGCCATCATGGCTCAGGACCGCAGCTGCCGCGTGGCCTGCGAGACGCTGGTCACTACGGGCCTGGCCTTTATCGCCGGCGAAATCACCACATCATGCTACGTGGAGATTCCCGCGATCGTCCGTGATACCATCCGCGAAATCGGCTACAGCTCGTCCCAGATGGGATTCGACTGGCAAACCTGCTCTGTAATCACCAGCATCGATCACCAATCCCCCGACATTGCCATGGGCGTCAATTCCGATGCGGGCCTTCAGAAGGAACAAGGCGCCGGCGACCAGGGTCTGATGTTCGGTTTTGCCACCGACGAAACCCCCGAATTCATGCCCATGCCGATTATGTACGCGCACAAGCTGACCCGCCGGTTAAGCCAGGTACGCAAGAACGGCTCTCTTGATTTTCTGCGGCCGGATGGCAAATCCCAGGTCACGATCGAATACGAAAACGGCACCCCTTTGCGGGTGGATACGGTCGTGATATCCGCGCAGCACAAACCGGATGTCACGCATGAGGATCTGCGTGAAGCGATCATCGAAGAGGTCATCAAAAAGGTGCTTCCCCGCGACATGGTCGACGGCGACACCCGTTATTTCATCAATCCGACCGGCCGATTCGTTGTGGGCGGCCCCATGGGCGACTGTGGGCTGACCGGCCGTAAAATCATCGTGGACACTTACGGCGGCCAGGGCAGCCACGGCGGGGGCTGTTTTTCCGGTAAGGATCCTTCCAAAGTGGATCGCAGCGCCAGCTATATGGGACGGCATGTCGCCAAAAACCTGGTTGCAGCCGGTTTGGCCAAAAAGTGTGAGGTCCAGGTCGCCTACGCCATCGGCGTGGCCCAGCCGGTTTCGATCATGGTCGATTTTATGGGCACCGGCAAGATAACGGAAAGTCGCGCCCGCCAGATCGTGACCGAGGTTTTCGATTTACGGCCGGCGGCCATTATCGAATATCTGGATCTGTTGCGCCCCATTTACAAAAAGACGGCCGCCTACGGCCACTTTGGACGCAAGGAACCCGAATTTACTTGGGAAAATACCAATATGGCCGATCTGATCCGCGAAAAGGCCGGATTGTAACACAATACGCACACCCTTTATGACATTTTCCGAACATGCCTTAGTTTAGTTCGAACGTGCCCTGAGGTCAGGAGCACTTAGTACATCACTATCGTCAGAGTCCGTGGCCGGTCAGGACACGTTCTTTGTATACCAGGAGGTTTTCCCAATGCCAGTTGCACCCAAAAACACCCCACGCCAGGGGTATCTCGAAGTCGACCCCAAGCTGTCCTACAAGGTGGCCGATATTGGTTTGGCGGAGTTCGGTCTCAAGGAGATGGCCCTGGCTGAAAATGAAATGCCCGGGTTGATGGCCATTCGCGCGAAGTACGGTCCACAGCAACCGCTCAAAGGTTTGAAGGTGATGGGCAGCCTGCACATGACCATCCAGACGGCCATGCTCATTGACACATTGAAGATCCTCGGAGCCGACCTGCGCTGGGCTTCATGCAACATTTTCAGTACCCAGGACCATGCCGCCGCGGCAATCGCCAAGAACGGGTCGGCGGCCGTGTTCGCCTGGAAGGGCGAAACCCTCGCAGAGTACTGGTGGTGCACCGAGCAGGCCTTAATCTGGCCGGATGGCAGCGGGCCCGACCTGATCGTCGACGATGGCGGTGACGCTACCATTTACATTCATCAAGGTGCGGCGGTTGAGAAAAATCCCGCCTTGCTGGAGAAAGAATATGACAGCGAGGATATGCAACTGCTCATGGCGCGGCTGAAAGTCAGCTATGGACGCGATCCGAACTTCTGGTCGCGCGTGGCGACCCGGGTGCGCGGCGTCTCCGAAGAGACCACCACCGGCGTCCACCGGCTCTACCAGCTTCAGAAAAACAATGAACTGCTTTTCCCGGCCTTCAATGTCAACGATTCGGTCACGAAATCCAAGTTCGACAATCTGTATGGCTGCCGGGAGTCGCTGGCGGACGGCATCAAACGGGCAACCGACGTCATGATGGCCGGCAAAGTGGTCGTTGTGGCCGGCTTCGGCGATGTGGGCAAGGGATGCGCCCAGTCGATGCGCGGGTACGGTGCCCGTGTCCTCATTACGGAGATTGATCCGATTTGCGCGCTGCAGGCCGCCATGGAAGGGTACGAAGTCACCACCATGGAAGAGGCCGCTTCGACCGGCGACATCTTTGTGACCGCAACCGGATGCTGTGATGTGATCCGCGGCGATCACATGGAGATGATGAAAAACGAAGCCATCATCTGCAATATTGGCCATTTCGATTCCGAAATCGAAATGCGCTACCTGGAGACCGGAGACTGCCAGCGTGAAAACATCAAACCACAGGTGGATCGCTGGCGCCTCAAGTCAGGCCGCTCGATCATCGTTCTGGCTGAAGGGCGTCTGGTCAATCTCGGATGTGCCACCGGGCACCCGAGTTTCGTGATGAGCAACAGCTTCACCAATCAATGCCTGGCACAAATCGCCTTGGCCACGGAAAAGCACGCGAACAAAGTGTATACCTTGCCCAAACAGCTCGACGAGGAAGTAGCCCGGCTGCATCTCGAACGCCTTGGCGTTAAGTTGACCCGCCTGACAGCCAAACAGTCGGATTACCTTGGCGTGCCCGCGCAAGGTCCTTTCAAGCCGGACCATTATCGCTATTAAAGTTTAATCTGGTTATGCACTTCGCTCCAGAAAGACACAGTATGGGGTGTCAAGAAGGTTATGTTGCAATTTTTAGAACCTTCAACAAAAGCATGCACGTAAAAGCGTGCAACATGGGCAGGTGAGCATGTCAAATCGACAGAATGCCTCCCTTTACACTTTAAACTTTACACTTAACACTTCACCCATAATCACTGGAGAGGAGTGCATGCCCAGAAAGTTTAAAATAAAAGATAGGATATCAGGGCAGGGCGGCCGGCCGGCCGCCCCTGCCCAGCACCATTTCCGTTCGCTCCACGACAAAGTGCTGGACGATCGCAAAGAGATCCTTCAGTGCGAAGGGCTTGGCTAAGAAAGCGTCCGCACCCAGTTCTACGGCGGATATTTCGTCGGCAGGATTGGCGGACATGGTTACAAAGCAAATCTCGGGATGCTCTTTTTTCAACAGGCACAGCAGTTCGAAACCGCTGCGGCCAGGCATACGCACTTCGGCCAGTACCAGATGAATTCCTTTGCCGGCCACCAATGCATCCAGGACCTCCTGAACATTCTCGAAAACAAGAATCTCCCTGTTGACACTGTACATCATCACATTGGCGATAAAGTCCCGCGTCAGTGGGTCGTGATCAACAATGGCAATTTGGACGTTGGAAATAATGGGGTCCCTCACGCGACTTTTAAGAAAGAGACATCCGCCAGCTGCAACTTTAACTGATCCGAATCATTTACAATCCTGATTGCGCTGTGATGGTGTTTGTGGACGGGCAAATCAGTTTGTTCTTTTATGATAGTCTCCGGCAATCCGTCAAGCAAAACAAAACAGGCCTTCTTGCAAGCCATCTTAAGACAAGTGGGGCATGCATGCTGCACCTTGACCCCCACCTTTTATGGATTATCTTCGTCCAGTTTCGGTTCACTTGTCTTTTTTAACCTGACAGTATGATCATTTGGGATGTATGCCGCTGCCCGATTCCGGCGCATATGCCTGCATGCTGTCCCTGCACAAAGGAGGTCCAACCATTGTCTCAAACTGAAAAAAATCTGAAGGAAGCCTTCGCCGGCGAGTCCCAGGCCAACCGCAAGTATCTCGCCTTTGCCAAAAAGGCCGAAACCCAGGGACATCCCCAGGTGGCCAAACTATTCCGCGCCGCCGCCGCCGCGGAGACCATCCATGCGCATAGCCATTTGCGTGTTCTGGGCGAGGTCGGCGATACCGCCGCCAACCTCAAGGCAGCCATCACCGGCGAAACCCACGAATTCGAATCCATGTATCCCCCGATGATCGCCACCGCCGAGGCGGAAGGCAACAAAGCAGCCGTCCAAACCTTCACTTACGCCAATGCTGTCGAAAAAGTCCATGCGCAACTCTATCAAAAAGCCCTGGACAATCTGAACGCGCTGCCGGAAGTCGATTACTATGTCTGTTCGGTATGCGGTTACACCTGCGAAAGCGCGCCGCCCGATACCTGTCCGGTTTGCAAGGCGAAGGCCAAGGCTTTTGCCAAAATCGATTAGTCGCAAATAAAAACACGTATAGCATGTGGCCGAAGAGGATCGAGCGGTGGGGACCAGCTTGCCCTTGGCTACGGTCCATTTTTGACGGCGTTTACTCGCAGGGGACGGCCCTTGCCGATGAATCGTGCACCTTGCCGGAAAAAACGAATAGAAAAATCGCTGGCTTTATATGCCAAATTATGCGAATGGCTCAGCTTGGCAAAAAGGTGAGTGCGTTCTGCTACTCCTTTCGGATTAAATGACAAAACTTAGCTGAGTCAGTCGGATGGTTCGATTCGTAAAGTGGACCTCATTCTGGTGCTGCATCATTTTCATGGGCCCCATGGTCGGTGGCACACCAACATATGCAGCCGACCTGTTTGAAGACCGCACCGCGCCGATGGTTGGTCCGGCAGACACCTCGGTCACCGGCACGCAAAGCAGCCCGCGGCACAATGACGCCCAGACGTACCACCTGGCGGCTTGGATCTCCGGCGGTGTGCGGTTCGACGCGCTTGACTGGAACATTGCCGGCACTGGTTCCAACCCGAATGTTCTTTCGGAATTAGAGTGGTCGCAAGTAACAAGTTACCAACTTTCCTTCGGCGGCCGTGCAACGGTGGGGCGCCATTTTTATACCCGCGGGCACATCAATTATGCCTGGATTCAAAGCGGGGAAGTCCGAGATTCCGATTATGGCGGAGACAACCGCACCCTGGAATATTCCCGGTCCATCAGCGAGACCGACAACGATCACCTCTGGGATGTAGAGGCCGGTGCCGGTTACCCGTTTACATTTTTGAACGACCGCTTCTTTTTGGCGCCCATGTTGGGGGTATCTATCCACACGCAGGATTTCCGGATCACGGATGGCCAGCAAATCATCAGCACGGGCAACCCTCCCGCAGGTCCTTTGGACGCAGGTCTCAACAGTCGATACAATGCCGAGTGGTTTGGATTGTGGGCTGGGTGCGACCTGCGCTACGAAATGGCCGCTTTTCATCAATCGCTTCCGGCCATGTCGTGGGGTCTTGCGCTGGCCTACCATTTCAGTGTCGATTATACTGCGCAAGCGAACTGGAATCTGCGCAGCGATTTTCAACACCCGGTCAGCTTCGAACATGAAGCCGATGGTCAAGGCATTTCCGTCGGGGCCGAATGGCTCATCCCCTTTGGCGAGCATTTCAAAATGCGTTTCAATTTCAATTATGCCAGGTGGTGGACCGACCATGGTGTGGACACTGTTTACCACGCCACCGGCAACATCCTGACCACCCGCCTGAATGAGGTGAACTGGCACTCGCACAGCCTGATGGCCGGTGTCGTTTACGCATTCTAGCGCTCCAAGAGCTTGGGCCGGCAGCGAATCTTCCTGTAAAATTCTTGGCATACAATTGCAATTGGGGTTGGCACGCATTACGTTGATATATAAATGTGTGAGTGGACCTATGAAAAATCATCTTCAGCGGGTGAGTTTGGGAATCGCCCTTCTATTCATCATGGCCTGCTCGGTGATGCCGGCTGAGGTGGAAAATCAAGCGGCTGATGTGCCTTTTCCAGAATTGGTTCAAAATGCGCCTAATTACGTGGGAAGCACTGTCATTTTGGGTGGCTATGTCGTTGAGATCTCCAACGAAAAGGATCTGACCCGCATCGTCGCCGTGCAGGCACCTCTCGGATTGGGGCATGAACCCAAATCCAAGGATCGTTCCCAGGGTCGCTTGATCGTCGAGTACAAGGGGTTTCTGGACCCCGAAGTTTATACAAAAGATCGCAAGATCACCGTCGCAGGCAAGCTTCTCGGCAGTTCGGCAACCGAACAATCCTCCAACGCCTATCCATATGTACGCCTGGAATTGAGTGACATGCATCTGTGGGCAGAGGAAAAAAAGATGCCGTATGATCCATACTGGGACTATCGGTACTATCATTTCTATCCTTACCCATGGGGTTGGCGTTACCCATATGGCTGGTAGCGCTGGGAGCCAAGACATCTGCACCGGATCGGGCCGCAGGCGCCAAATGCACGATGGCACACCCCTGATAGAACGAGGTTCGAATGCGAAAAAGGCGCTATAGTACTTTTTGGAGCTTGCTCCTGATCCTTGGGATCGCCGGCTGTGGCGGCGGGATCTCGAAGCAGGTCAGATCACAGGTGACTTTTTTCGGCCCTTTCAAGGAGTTGCAGCAAAACCCCGAGCGCTTCAGGGGCGAAATGGTGATGTTCGGAGGCAAGATCATCGAAACGCAGGCGCTGGGAAATGGGACGGAAATCATCGTGCTCCATCTGGAATTGAACGCATCGAACCGACCCGACGATAATGACCAGTCCCAGGGCCGCTACCTGGTGCGATCCGATCAGTTCATCGACCCGGCCATTTATCCTCCCGGAACACTCGTTACGGTGGCCGGTCGCCTGCTGGAAAGCGAGGCGCGACACATTGGTCAAATGAGCTACCGCTATCCAGTCGTTGCCTTGGAAGAAATCAAAAAATGGCCTAAACAGGATGCGACCTATCCGCGGTTCCATTTCGGGGTGGGTGTCGGTACAACGTTTTAAAAAGGCGGAATCATGGACATCAACAACAATCTGACCCCTATCGTCCCATTGAGAGAGATTCGCAGGAGCGGGTCTTCCCACGCCGTCAGCGGTCACGCTCGGCCCTCCCCCGCGGGCGATCAAGTCACCCTGTCTGTCCAGGCGCGTTCGCTGCACGCTGCCCGGGAGGCTATTCGTAGGATGCCGGCAGTGGACATGGACAAAGTCAACAAGATCCGCAGCCAGATCCGGGAGGGAACCTACGTGATTGACCCTCAGAAAATCGCCTCGAAAATTCTATCAGAATCCTTACTCGAGGAGATCGAATAATCACCGGAATTACCCTGCAATAATGACGCTCGTGTCGATAGCGCAGATCTGACGAACGCATCGATGCCATAAAAAAAGACCTTCCGGTCTCGGACCCGGAAGGTCTTTTCATTGAGGCATCGGACTGCGCTGGAATTCAGCGCAGGCAATATCTAACTATTCAGAATCTTTTTGGCAAAGGCATCGTTGACATCCGCGCAATGCGTGATACCTGTTTCGACGGCAGTCTCTCGATTGGCAGCGAAGATGTCGTTGCGTGAGACCTGCTTCATCGAGAACTTGCGCGCGCCGGCCATCAACTGCTGCAAACCACAGGAAAGCTTGTCGGCCATTGTCCAGAAAGCCATCGCACCGTAAGGAATTTTCTTCATTTCGTCTTTGCCGATCTTTTTCTGAATATCAAAATAGGAGGCAAAGATTTCATCGGGTGTCGAACCGATATCGGTGACCGTTTTGGGCAGGCGGTCCCAATTGCCGCATACCTTTTCCCTGCGCTCGGGATGCAGCGCGCCTTCGATGTTGGCGCCAAGATAGCCGGGGACCATCACGGCGCGCCCCATGCACACCATCTTGGTGTAAGGTGCGCCCAGCGCCAATGCTTTGAAGATGCTGTCTTCAAGCGCAAACCCGCCGGCAAAAGAGAGGTCCACGACGCGCTCGCCTTTGGCCGCCAGAATGCTGGCATATTCATGGGCCTTGGAGTGCAGGTTGATCGAGGGGACGCCCCAGCTTTGCATCATGTTCCAGGGACTCATGCCGGTGCCGCCGCCCGAGCCGTCAATGGTCAGCAGATCCATTTTGGCATCCGAGGCGAATTTGATAGCCATGGCCAACTCTTCCATGCCATAGGAACCGGTTTTGAGCGAGATCCGTTTGAAGCCCAGGCTGCGCAGGTAATCAACGCTCTTCATGAAATCCTCGCGTACCAGGTCCACACTGCTCAGGTTGGTGCCGCCCAGTCGACTGTGACGGGCAAAGGATCGGATAGCGCCTTTTTCAAAGGCTTCCTGCACCTCGGGCAACTCGGGGTTGGGATCGACCACATACCCGCGTTTCTTCAAAAACAGCGCATAATCGAGGCTGGTGACCTGAATCTCACCGCCGATATCCTTGGCGCCCTGCCCCCATTTCAATTCGATGATGCATTTATCGCCATATTTGCCGGCGACATATTCGGCGACACCATTGCGGGTATCTTCCACATTCATCTGGACGAAAATACCGCCATAGCCGTCAAAATAGCGCAAGTAGGTGTCGATGCGCCGGTCCAACTCAGGGGCTTTGGTGATTTTTCCGTTCTTGATTTCCGACTGGCGGTCCACGCCAACCACGTTCTCACCGATCACGATGGGCATGCCCACCAGGGCACCGCCGACCGCGAAAGAATCCCAGTACTTGGCCGCTATGAAGGTGGATCCCAGAGCGCCGGTCATCAGGGGAATACGGGCTTTGGTCTTAACTTCGTTGCCGAACTCGGTGCTCAGATCGACATTGGGAAAAATGCAATCGTCGGGGTCGGTGGAAAGATTGCCATTCAGCCCGTGGGCGCCGTATGCGTAGCCCTGGATGCGTAAGGCATTATAGGATACCCCCACATGCGTCGTGTTATTTGCTCCGGCGGTAACGAGGCCGAAATCGCGAGGATACAGCAACTTGCGGCCGACCAGGCCTGACAGCCAGGTTTCGCATTTGCCTTCGCAATCGGCGCGGCAAAGGGTGCAAAGACCTGATTCCGCGGGGTTCCCGCGATTCACTGTCCCCAAAACATCATTTCTTTTATCAAAACGCATCATTTTTCCTCCTTATTTTTTCCTAACTGAAAAGTGTTCCACCGCACTAATCGTGCCGGTTGCACCCGCGCAATCAATGGCGTCAGAGCGTATAAACGCAAAAAGGCACCTGCCCCCCATGGGGAATGCAGACGCCTTTGTCTTTTTAACGAATATGGGGCCGCACACATCTCTGTGCGGATTTGGAGCGCCGAAACGCTTCGACCTGTCGCCGTTGACAAGCTTTCTTAATTATTCGTGATGTATTTAGTGGCACTGATGTTATTAGTCAAGATTAAAATTGCGGTTGGGCAGTTTGCTGAAGATTTGCCCGCCCTGCAAATGAGAGACTTACCAACATCGGGCGTGCCGGCCCTATCGAAGGCCATTACACGATGCGATTGCGTTCAAGGGATGTTTTGCAATTTGCCTGCGCTGGACCTAAAAGCATGATGGCGATGGCCTCAAAGTTAATTTTCGCTAATTAAATGAGAAGACCATCAGTAGCGCTGAACGGCTCACCGCATCATAGGAAAGAAAAGACAGGTGCTTTACGACATGTTTATTTCATGGGACAGCAGGACGGCGTCGGCGACCTGACGAATGGATTTGCGCGAATCCATGCTGTGCTTGCGCAACCAGTGGTAAGCAGCCTCACCATTGATGTTCATGCGCTGCATGAGAATCTCTTTGGCCCGCTCGACCAGTTTGCGCGTTTCCAACTCCTCCTGAATCACCTTGGTCTTGACCATCAATTCAGTGTTCAGAATCGCTACGGCCGCCTGATTGGCCACCGCGGTGAGCAAATTCACTTCGGTTGCCGTAAAATCATACGGTTCGTTGGTAAAACAGTTGAGCACACCGATGACTTTATCGTCTTTGAGGCGCAGTGGCACCCCGATCATGGAAACAAGTCCCAAGCGCCGGGCCATCTCTTTTTCCTTGAAACGTTGGTTGCGCAGCACGTTTTTGATGATCAAAGGGCGTTTGTGAGTGGCCACATAACCAACCACGCCCTCATCGAGCGCGAGACTGCGATCTTTGACATACTCGGGGGCGATGGCCTGGGTCGCCTTCAGGCGGATTTTAGGCGGTGAAATGCTATCGTCGATCAGCCACAAGGAACATATCGCCACACTCGTTACTTTGGCAGTCACCATGACGATCAACTTCAACAGATCCTCAAGATAGAGGTCGGAGGTGATGGCCCGGCTGATATCGGTGAGGGCTTTAATATAGTCGTCGTAGGTTTGCGATTCGCTTTTTAGCATTTCGGTTACGGTGTTTGTCAAACCGGCATTGCCGGAGGTGACGGTTAAAGTGAAAGTAGAAAGATATGCTGATGTGCTTTGCGCACGTTTGTTTCATACGTCGGGAGTTACGTGCCATAGCCGGAATGGATTGTATTACGATAAGCCTTAAAATTCAAGCGCTTTACAGGAGAGTTCCAGGGTAACCGCATTTGCGTGTGGGCCGCATTTCAGAAATGTCGCTCTTTCTCAGGGGCGAATGGACACTTTGAGGAGCACGAGGCTTATGGGCACGAGGCCCGCTGTAGGGGCCACCGGCGGTCGCCCCTACGGATGGAACCCCCTGCGATCACACGGTGAAAAGGACAACGAGGCGTAGTCCCTGCGGGCGAGTCACGACCGGCCGGGGTCATGCATGCCCGCGACCGGCCGAAAGGGGTGCCATGAAAAATCCTTACTGCACCGTGATCGGTTTGGGTTTTCTGGCTTCGGACTTGGGAACCTGAATCTTCAGCAAACCATCCTATAAAAAGTATTCTAAGTAATCAAAATAAGATCGGCCTCCCAAACTGGAGAGGCCGGAATACCTGCATAGGATGATGGACTGGTGTGTCGCGTCCGAGTTACCATCCCCAATTTAAATATTTATGGATACTATCGGCCGCAGCGCGCCCGGCACCCATGGCCAGAATCACGGTCGCAGCGCCCGTGACGATGTCGCCGCCGGCCCAAACCCCTTTTTTGGATGTCTTGCCGGTATCCGGATCGGTGATCAGGTAGCCCCACTTGTTCAGAGCCAGCTCGGGAGTCGATTGGGTCAGCAGGGGGTTGGCACCGGAGCCTACGGCCACAATCACCAGGTCGGTTTTAAGTTCGAACTCCGACCCTTCGATCGGGACAGGCCGGCGGCGTCCCGAGGCATCCGGTTCACCCAGGGCCATTTTCAGGCACTGCATGCCGGTCAACCGCCCCCGTTCGTCCCCGATATAGCGCGTCGGGTTGGTCAGCAGCATAAACTCGATGCCCTCTTCCTCAGCGTGATGGATCTCGGCTGAGCGCGCTGGCATTTCTTCGCGCGAGCGGCGATAGACAATGCGTACTTTTTCCGCGCCCAGGCGCATGGCGGTGCGTGCCGAGTCCATGGCCACGTTGCCGGCACCCAAGACGGTCACGTTCTTGCCCATCGGCACGGGGGTGTCCACTTCCGGAAACTTGTAGGCTTTCATCAGGTTGGCCCGCGTAAGATATTCATTGGCCGATAAGATACCAATCAAATTCTCCCCCGGAATATTCATGAACCTGGGCAAACCGGCGCCCACGCCTAAATAAACAGCATCATAGCCTTGTTCGAACAATTCATCCAAGGTGACCGTACGTCCGACCACCATATTGCATTCCACGGTGGCCCCTAATCGCTCAAGGAAATTGACCTCCTGGGCGACGATCGCTTTGGGCAGGCGGAATTCGGGAATACCGTAGACCAGCACACCTCCGGGCTTGTGAAAAGCCTCCATGACAGTCACGGCATGGCCTTTCAGAATCAGGTCGCCGGCCACGGTGAGGCTTGATGGTCCCGATCCCACAACGGCCACGCGCTTGCCGGTCGGATCCGCTTTGGGCGGCAGGGCCCCTGTACCATGATTGCGCTCGTAATCCGCGCAGAATCGCTCCAAGTTGCCGATGGCGACCGGCGTCCCTTTTTTGGCCAGGATGCATTTGCCTTCGCATTGAATCTCTTGGGGACAAACCCGCCCGCAGACCGCCGGCAAGGCGTTTTTCTGCCATATCGACCGAATAGCAGCCGTCAGGTCGCCTTCGGTAAGCAAGCGGATAAATCCGGGGATATCCACCTGAACCGGACACCCCTCGACACATCCTGGCTTTTTACATTGCAGGCAGCGTGCGGCTTCTTCCTGTGCCATCGCAGCGGTGTAGCCGGTGGGCACTTCCTCAAAATTACGCCTGCGAACCGCCGGATCCTGCTCGGGCATCGGCACGCGGCCGGGTTTGGCTTGTTTTTCAGCCATGACTTCCTCCTATTAACAACAGCAATCAGCTGTGCGTGAATTCACGATAACTTACGAGGTTCAGACGAATACCGCGCGGAATGCGTCAACCGTCGCTCAGCCGACAGTAGCCCTCATAACACTGCTTTTCCTCGTCACAATAGGCCCGCAACCGCATCATCAACTCATCGAAGTTGACTTTGTGGCCATCGAATTCCGGACCGTCCACGCAGGCGAACTTGGTTTCACCGCCCACGCTGACGCGGCAGCCACCGCACATGCCGGTGCCGTCGATCATGATCGGGTTGAGACTGACCATTGTCGGCACCCCAAATTCCTTGGTCACGGCGCTGACGGCTTTCATCATCGGCACCGGGCCAATGGCCACCACCTGGGCGACCTTTTCTCCGGCCAAGACCTTTTTCACGATATCGGTGACAAATCCGTGGTGACCGTAAGAACCATCATCGGTACAGACACGCAGATCATCAGAGGCAGTTTTCATCTTATCCTCGAGGATCAGCAGATCCTTGTTGCGGGCGCCGATAACGCAGATAACATTGTTGCCGGCCTCCTTCATGGCGCGCGTGATCGGGTGCAGCACGGCTACCCCGGTGCCGCCGCCCACACACAACACGGTGCCGACTTTTTCGACATGGGTGGGCCGGCCCAGTGGTCCAATCACATCTTGGTAACCGTCGCCCTCTTTGAGGTCCCTGAACAATGCCGTGGACTTGCCGACAACCATGTAGATGATCGTGATCGTGCCTTTGACAGGGTCGGTTTCCGCCATGGTCAGCGGAATCCGCTCGCCCTCTTCGTGGGATTTGAGAATCACGAACTGCCCGGGCTTTGCTTTGCGAGCAATCAGGGGTGCTTCGATTTCATTCAGGATCACCGTGCCTTGAGCCATTTCAGTGCGTTTGACAATTTTAAACATATCTTCTCCTTGCGTTTTAACAACCTTTGGAGTTCATAGCGCGTTTGAAATCAAAATAAAAGTCCGATATTGCAGTCGAATCAAATTCTTTGCGCAGCTCGCCTGGTGCAGGCAAGCAGGCGTTTACAATAGAGAACCGATCTAAATTATTCACTCTACGTACCGCCGTTGCAAGCTTGTTGCAAGCCAGGGCAATCGCATAAAAACTCTCTCGATACCCGAATTCGTTTACGGGATTGGCACGGAGGAGGTGATTCGGGTGGGTGGTGGCGCGGACCACCCACCCGAATCACCGGGTTTTCAGCACGATAGATATGGCACCAAGTAAAGGCACGCTGCGTGCCAAGGTTTACATGCGATTGCCCTGCGTTGCAAGCGGATCGCACTTGCTTCATACCGGCTTCGATGATATCCGCAAACGGATTGGTTCGAGGTATTAAAGACTATTAAAACTGCCGGTCCCGCCGGCCTGGACGGCCACCCATGAAAATTTTCGACAGCCACTGCCATTTGGACGACGCCGGCTATGATGGTGATTTGGATGCCGTGCTACTGCGCGCCCATCAAGCGGAGGTGGCCGCCATGATGGTGGTGGGCATCGATCTGAACAGTTCACGAAAGGCCATCGCCATCGCCGAGGGCCATGATGGCGTTTACGCTTCGGTGGGTTTGCATCCTCACGATGCCCAGAGCGGTACTGACGACCTGTTTCAAGAAATGACGCGCATGGCAGGTCACCCCAAAGTGAAAGCCTGGGGGGAAACGGGGCTGGATTTTAACCGCATGCACTCGCCCCGAGCAGCCCAAGAACGCTGGTTCGTCCGCCAACTGGAAATCGGCGGGCAATTGAACCTTCCCATGATTTTTCATGAAAGAGACAGTCAGGGGCGTTTTCTAAACATTCTCAAAGGCCATTGGAATTCAAACCGCTTGGGCGTGGTGCACTGTTTTTCTGGCGATGCGGCGGAGCTGGCGGCCTATCTGGACCTGGGACTGTATATCGGCATTACGGGCATTCTGACCGTGCAATCCCGGGGTCAAAACCTGCGCGCCATGGTCGGGCGTATCCAGGCAGAGCGCCTGCTGGTCGAAACCGACGCGCCCTATTTGACACCGACCCCTGAACGCAACAAATACCGCCGCAACGAACCGGCTTTCGTGCGTACAGTTCTGATGAAGCTGGCCGAGGTGCGGCAATCGACGCCTGAAAGTTTAGCGGCGGTCACGTGGGCCAACACCTGCCGACTGTACGGCCTGCCCACGGGCGATCCCGCATCCTAGCCGCTAGCCAGGGCACAGCGGGCCGTGAGCGGCCAAGTGCGATGGCTGCTGCACGACCCCCTTTGGCTATGTCTGCAAAGCAGGCGGATCAATCATCATCGCGATGATCAAGGAAATCCTCATCGAAATCGACTTCTTCCTCCTCATCATCATACCCTTCCACCAGCCGAAACCGTGTGATTTTTATCTCACGCGCATCGGAGCCTTTGGTGACAAAACCGGTCGCTTCGACCTCCTCCTCGACATAATCGAGTAGTTTTCTACCCTGCCGGTCCATCTCTACCCGGTAGGCATGTTCTTCGTCCACGATTTGGAGTCCGGTTTCATCATCCTCGAGCTCTATCTCTTCGATGAAACCCACGATAGTAGTCTCTTTGGGAGACCCTTTTTTCTCTCTAGCCATGGTCCACCTTTATAAAACCGGCCCTTGCCGGAGTGGTATGTTTTTCGTTGAAAGTCCAATTTCGGGTTTTCAAACCCCGGCGATCCGGGTGGCTGGTCCACCACCCTCTTCCTCCTCCTCGATAACCCCTTTCCGTATATTTATCGACAGGTTCGTTCAAATACCGGTGTCTCGGAGCGGGACGATCCGGTCGCGTTCGAGCCATATCCATTTGCCACTTGGCCAAAAATTTCCCGGAGAGATTCAGCGGGTCTGGAAAATGGCTTTTCAACAATAATGCAAAAGTCGGAGAATCAAAGAGGGTTTGTGAACGTCTGCACCTTTTTCGGCACCCGGTCAACGCTTGCCTGATGGCGCGCCGGTAACCAGAGAATTTGGGGTATCCACTGCAGCCGATGCCAACTCCGCAATCGTGGTTTGCACCAGCCTTCGTTCTGAAAAAAGCGTGATGATGGAAGGGTCCGAGCGCAGCGGACGAATGGCTTCCGTCAGGGGCGTATCTTCGAACGGAATGGCCGCCCACACGGCCAAGCCGCGCAGGGCGTTGTCCGATGATCCTATAAATGGCAGCAGCAGGGGCGCGCCTGCCTGCACCCGTTGCGGCCGACTTCTGGCCAAGCGGCCCACCGCCCATAAGGCGCCCTGCTGAAGGGTCGCGTGCTCGAGAAAATTGCCTTGCGGATCGATGTACGAGATCAAGATGGGGGCATACTCTTCGGCCAGGCGGGTGTGGCGGGCCAAAATTTCGCCCATGGCTTCAGGCGATCCCCATCCGATGCCGCCCGATTCGTCGTTCAGGTTCCACATCAGCCGGCGCACGATCACCCGGGCCGCTTCCAGGTCGTGGTCGGCCAATCCGGCGACAACGGTGCCCATGGCGGTTATGGTGTGCCAGCGCACGCGCAGGTCGGTGTGATAAAGCAAACCGAACAACGGGTTGATCACCTGGCGCGCCGGCATCGCGGCGATCGTCTGCAAAGCGGGCGCCAGGTCGGCTTGCCGCAACAGGCTGAGCACCTCTATTTTCAGCCGACGAAAGGACATTTTGCCCGTCACTCTTCTTCCCAGCCGATGGCATCTTCGGGGCAATATTTGATGGCTTCGGCGACGCACGCTTCCGGATAGGCGTCCAGGTCGGCCACCGTGATATACCCCGCATCGTTCTCACTGAACACCTCAGGACAGACCGCCACACACCCCATGCACATGGTGCAGGCGGCCATATCCACTAAGGGCCGTTTCATGCAGGCACCTGGGCGTTGATGGCCTGTCCGATGGCGCGGCCAAAAGCATAGCTCTCTTCCAGGCTGCTGGCATTGGGCACATATTGGCTCCGAACCTGTTCGAGCATCTCGAACTTCATCCCTTCCAGTTCCCGGGTGATCAGCTTGGTCGCTTCGCCGCTCCATCCATAAGAGCCAAAGGCAGCGCCGATCTTGCCGAGAGGCTTCAAGCCTTTCATGTAGGTTAAAAAATCACTGACCGTCGGGAACAGGCCATTGTTGAGGGTGGGCGACCCGACGATCACGGCCTTGGCATCCAACACCTCGGTCATCACGTCGCTGCGGTGCCATTTGCGCAAATACATAGGTCGCACGATGATGCCTTCGTCGGACAACCCACCGGCAATAGCATCGGCCATCTTTTCAGTGCTGTGCCACATGGTGTCGTAAACCAGTACCGCTTTGCGTTTGGCCGTCTGACGGCTCCACTCGAGATAGGCATTGATGATTTTGGACGGTTCGCTACGCCACAGCACGCCATGATCGGGGCAGATCATTTTGATCTCCAGTCCCATGGTGGTTACTTTTTCGATCAGCTTGAGGATCAACGGCGCGTAGAGCAGCAAAATGTTGGCAAAGTACTTCTTGGCATGCGGCATGATCGCATCGCCGATGATGTCGTCGAATTTTTCGAAACCGGCATAATGCTGCCCGAAGCCATCGCTGGAAAAGAGAATTTTGTCTTCGTTGAGGTAACTGAACATACTGTCCGGCCAATGGATCATGCGGGTTTCCAGGAAGGTCAGGGAACGGGCACCCAGGCTCAGGGTCTGCCCATCGGTCACCGGCTGATAGTTCAGTTTGCGGGCAAAATGCAACGGCAGGTTCTTGGCCCCCAGTTTGGAGCAATAAACAGGCTTTTCTTCACCGATGCGGTGCATGACCCGCGCCAATCCGCCGGAATGATCCATTTCGGTATGATTGCTGATCACGTAGTCGATTTTGCGCGGATCGACAATTTGCTCTATCTTGGCGATCAACTGATCGGCAAATTCCCTTTTCACGGCATCAATGAGGGTCACCTTTTCATCCACAATCAAAAAGGCATTGTAGCTGCTTCCCATAGGCGTGGAATAGCCATGGAAATCATCGATGTTCCAGTCATTGACACCCACGTCGTAAATACCATTGGCAATTTGTATTGGTTTCATGCGTACTTCCTCTTTTTACTGTAAATATCTGTCCAGTGGGGGCCTTGCCGTGTGATTCAGGTGCCACTGGTTTTGGGCATTTCGTTTAGGTCGCGGTTGCGATACCACGATATACACGAAATACGCGAAAGCACCACCGGAAACAGACCCGACTCAGCCTTTAGGCCTCTCACGCCCACCCCGCATGAGATGCCATTTTGATTGAATGAAGCCAGACACTAAACCTGGCGCTGCCGCGCGATGAACGAGATTGCATTGCCGCTCGAATAACAATGCCCTTTTCGCTTTGGCAAAAAGGGCATCCGGTTCCAGCTACTGTTCTTTACTCTTTTTCAAAATCGGATTTAGGTGCACCGCAGACCGGGCACTCCCAATCTTCGGGCACATCTTCGAATTTGGTGCCAAGTTTCACGCCATTGTCCGGATCGCCCTGCGCAGGGTCGTACACATACCCGCAAACTGTACAAACATATCGGTCCATCTGTTTCTCCTTCTTGGTTGGGGTGGGTTGGATTGAAGACGCCCTTTGTATTTTAACAGTGACTGAAATACAAAGGGCGCCTCCAATTATGCATAAGCGTCAATCAGCGTTTTGATTCTTGCTTCGATATCATCGCGTACCCCGCGCATGAAATCGATGGATTGACCGGCCGGGTCGGGCAAATCCCACACTTCGATCCTGGCTCCGGGCACAACAGGGCATTGTTCGCCGCACCCCATGGTAATGATCGTCGCCGGCGCATGGACCGCTATGGCGGTTTCCAAGGCGGTTGTGGCAAGAAATCCCATGTCGATACCTTTTTCCTGCATGGCATCCACCATCACAGGATTGACTTGGGCCGCCGGTTGGCTGCCCGCACTGATCACATCCAGCCGGTCGCCGGCGTACAGGCGGGCAAAAGCTGCCGCCATCTGGCTACGACAGGCATTTTCACGGCAAGCGAAAAGGATTTTAGGGCGTTGCAGCAAACCGTCGGTCAATTCCCGAACCGCCTGGACCACTTCCACCTGCAACGTCGGGTGGGTTTTGATTTGTCCCCGGCCTTCCATGCGCCGGTATATCAGATGGCCGGATGGTTGCGCGGAAATACCATCAAAGAAATACTTGGCGGTCAGGTGAATGCCGTCGAAGAGCTGCTTGCCGGAGGTGGCCCCGACGGCCAGAACGAAACCGCGCCGCGTGCGATGACCAGGATCGTTGAGTTTGAGTTTGTACTTGCGCGCCCAGAGCGTCTGACAACGATCGATGAGGGCCTTGAGCTGTGCGGTAACATTATAGAAGAAGACCGGTGACGCAGCAACGACGATATCGGCCCGGCGTATCAACCCGTAAATCTCGCGGCTCATATCGTCATCGATCGGGCAGTACCCTTTTTTTTCACAAACCGTATACTCCTTGCAAGCCTCTATATGCTGTTGGCAGACCTCTATGGTGCGGGTCTCCACGCCCAGTTGCGCGAGCGCCTGCATGAACTCGGCGAGCAGAATGTCGGTATTGCCCTTTTTACGCGGGCTGCCTTGGAGGCCTAGTGCGAACATGGGTGTTACGACTCCTTCTTGTGGCATTGGGTGCAGGTCAATGGACCGCCGGGGTTGCCGTCCTGCTTCTGGCGACGGTGGCATTGGATGCACAGTTTGTTCATGACCTGCTTTTTGACCAGTCGCCCATCGGCAATGGCATCGGCGATGGCACCTTTTTCCTGATCAAAGAAAGAGTGGCAGACCAGGCAGTCTCCCAGCGCGGTTTGATGACGGTGGTGCGGAAAAGGCACACTGCCCTGCCCACCGCCTTCCAGCCGCATCTGATCGGCCCCCTTGTTTTCCTGGGCAAAAGCGAGCGATCCTGTCATCGTGACCAGAACGATTAGCACGGCAAAAAAAATGGGGCGCATCATCTCTCCTTGCTGGTTATGTCCGCTATTTCTTTCTAGCATCTTTCCCAAACCGGATCAACTCATGCCCGGCGAAGCCATGGCTGGCTTGGCAATTGCGTGCATTGCCACTTCGGATCTGGAAGGCTATTTGCCCTCACCTTACACCTCAACTTTCGGGCTTGGCACGTAGTGAGGTGAGCCTGGGGGTTGTCCGCGCCACAGTCAGCCATGAGCTTTCTGCGGCGACCGCCGGTCGCCCCTACAACGGTGTGCGTAGGGTGTTTTGGGCCGCACTGTTTGAGCGCCAGCTTAGTTTGCGGCCCGGCCCTACGCACACCTTCAGTCTCACTTGAGCGAAATGGCGTGTGGCGCGGACAACACGCCCGGATCACCGGCGTTTGGAACCCGAAACTTAACACTTCTCAGTAGGCATCCTCCAAGGCCAGATCCTCTTGCCCCAACTTGGTGTGAAAGAGATGGTAAGCCCAGATCTGGTAGGCCAGCACAAGCGGTACGAACAACAATACGACCACCAGCATGATTTTCAACGTCATCGGGCTGGAGGAGGCGTTCAGCGCCGTCAGGCTGTAATCGGCGTTGATGCTGGACAGCAGCATATTGGGGAAAAGGCCCACGATGCCAAAAAAGGTGGCGCCTGCAATGGCCAGGGCGGAGGCCAACCATGCGCGGAAATACTGTTTTTTGGCCAGGAACCATTTGATTCCGACCAGACCGGACACAGCCGCTAAAATGACGACGAACAAATAGGGCCGTTCAAGGTAGTTGGCATACAGATCGGTGGCCACCGCACTGTAGGCCAGAAAGGCCACCGCCGTCAGCAGCAAGGGCAACCACAATCTGCCGGCAGCGCGGACCGCCCGCTCGTGCAGATCTTCAGAGGTGCGGATCGCCAACCACAAAGCGCCGTGCACCAGAAAAAAAAGCATGAAAAGGACCCCACCCAACAGCCCATAGGGGTTAAGCAGCGTCAGCAGATTGCCCTGGAACAAATGCGCCTGGTCCAACGGCAATCCTTTGAAGATATTTGCAAAGGCCACCCCGAACAGCAGCGCCGGCGTGGTGCTGCCGATAAAAATACAGACGTCCCACACGTTGCGCCAGGCCGGGTGATCCACTTTGCCGCGAAATTCGAAGGAAACACCCCGCAGAATCAAGGCAAACAAGATCAGCATCAAGGCGGTGTACAGCGAAGAGAACATAACGGCATAGACCAGGGGAAACGCCGCGAACGTCACCCCGCCGGCAGTGATCAGCCACACTTCGTTACCGTCCCACAGCGGCCCCATGGCATTGATCATCATGCGTTTGTCCTGCTCGCGCTTGCCCAGGAAAGGATAGAGTGCGCCGATACCAAAATCGAAGCCATCCGTCATGAAGAAGATCGCCCACAATAATCCCCAGATAAAAAACCATGTTGCTTGCAGTTCCATACATGCCCCCGTAATTTGGTATGGGTTATCTCGGTCGTCAGGGTGCGCTCACGCGCAGGATCTCGGGTGCATCAGGCTGGACAGCCTTTGGCCCCTTGATCGCTGTTTGGGCAATGAGGAAAAAACCCGTCAGACCTAAAAGGCCATACACCAGAATGAATGCGATCAGCGAAGACAGCACCTGGCCACCGGTCACGGGTGACGCGGCCTGAGCGGTCTTGAGCAGCCCGTAGACAATCCACGGCTGGCGCCCGACTTCCGCGACGACCCATCCGGCCTGAATGGCAAGGTAAGGCAGGGGTATGGCGGCCACCATGATCATCAGATACCAACGGTTTTCGATCAGCCGGTGTCGTAAAAACCACCCGATCAGGGTCAGCAACGGGAAAAGCGTCCCCAAAATCACCATGGTCCGAAAGGCTATAAAGGTGAGCAATACCGGCGGGCGCTCGTCGCGCGCAAAATCTTTTAAGCCGCGTACCTCGGCATTGACGTCGTGATAGCCCAGAAAACTGAGCAGCCCGGGCAAACGGCCGAACTCAAAGTAGTTGCGCTCATTGGCTTCATCGGGCAGCGTGAGCAGGAACATGGGCGCCTCCCGGCTGGTTTCCCAGTGGGCTTCCATGGCGGCCAGTTTGGTCGGTTGCACCTGGGTGACGTGGATAGCATGCTGATCGCCTTCGATAATGACCCATACGGAAGAGATGAAACCCAATACCAAGGCTATCCGAAAAGAGCGGGTGAAAAAATCGATATTCTGTTTTTTCAGCAGATGATAGGCGCTGATGCCCATCACGAAGAAACTGCCCAGGATGAATGCTGCCGGCACCGTATGGAAGAATTCCAGCAGTGCGAACTTATTCAAGGCCACGGCGGCAAAGTCGTTGAGCTCGGCGCGTCCGTTGCGCAGCACATAGCCGACCGGCTGCTGCATCCAGCCATTGGCGATCAGAATCCACAGAGCTGAAATGTTTCCGGCACCGGCGACCAGCCACATGACAGCCGCATGCGCTTTGCGGGAGAGTTTTTTCCATCCGAAAACCCAAACACCGATCAGAATCGACTCCAGAAAGAAGGCGACGGTTGCCTCGATGGCGAGCAGTGAGCCGAAGATGTCGCCGACAAAGGCCGAGTATCGCGACCAGTTGGTGCCGAATTGAAATTCCAGGGTGATCCCGGTTACCACGCCCAAGGCGAAGTTGATCAAAAAAAGCTTACCCCAGAATTTGGTCATGCGCAGATAGGTTTCATCACCGCTGCGCGCGTAGCGGGTTTCCATGTAAGCGACCAGGACGGAAAGGCCGAGCGTCAGCGGCACGAACAAAAAATGGAACATGGTGGCGGCGGCAAATTGCAGTCGCGATAAAAAAACGGGATCCATCAAACCCTCCTCAGACAATGATGGCTTTATGCAATTTACGGGGTGATATAGATTTACCCCAACGCTTTTCCCCGTGGGACCGTGGGAAATGGATCGAAGCCAACCGGTTGTTTATTTGATGCGGGGATCTTTGCCACCACCCTGGCAGTCAGGTGTGTAGCAGGTATTATCCAGAAATTCGCATGCCTGTTTACAAGAAGGACAGCGCTCCGGCGGTTTTTCCGCTTCCATTTCGTAGCCGCAATTCGCACATTTCCAGTTTGCCATGGATCACCTCTTCTGTAATCAAATGTTTGCCGTCGGGGCGAACGGTGATTCGCCCCGACGGTTGAATGTTCTTCTCATCTAAAGAACGATCGTTTGCCTGCAAGGGGAATCAGGACTTCCAATGACCATGAATGTTGCAATACTCCCGGGCGGTCACGTTGTCCGCCGCGACCATGAAGATCGCTTCGGGTGCCTGGCCCGGCTTCAGAAATTGGCGATACACTTTGCCATCGGCAACAATCTCGATCCATTCGATATAGTGCTTTTCTTCCATGGGGTGGGCGGCACTGCCCACTTTCACCTTTACCCCGCCCTCGATTTTCTCGATGACCGGTACATGCTTTTCCTTGGCCGCGTCGACCGTATTTTCTTGCATACAGACCATGGGTGCCCCGCAGCAGACCAATTCTCCGGGGCCGGCATGAAGCACTTCGACGATATTGCCGCACAAATTACACTTGTACACTTCCAATCTCTGGGTCATTGATGCCTCCTTCGTGTTTAGGGTTTTAATACTATCTACCAGTTTTCTCCGAGCAATTCAAAATGGGCCTGAGGATGCGCGCAGGCCGGACACATCTGAGGTGCTTCCTGGCCTTCGTGCACGTACCCGCAATTGCGACAGCGCCATGCGACCGGTTGGGCGCGTTTGAAAACCGCTCCCGCGGCGATGTTGGCCGCCAGATCACGAAAACGCTTTTCATGCTGCTTTTCCGCCACGCAAACAGCTTCCCAAACCATTGCCATGGCTTCAAACCCTTCTTGGCGGGCTATCTTTGCAAATTCAGGGTACATTTCGATGTGTTCGTGACGTTCGCCGTCAGCCGACGATTTCAGGTTGTCCAGCGTGCTGGCAATGATGCCGGCCGGAAAAGCGGCCACGATCTGAAGATCACCGCCCTCCAGAAAATTGAAAAAGCGTTTGGCATGCTCCTTCTCCTGGTTGGCGGTTTCTTCGAAAATATCGGCAATCTGAACGAATCCCTCTTTGCGGGCCTTGCCTGCGAAATAGGTGTACCGGTTGCGCGCTTGTGATTCTCCTGCGAAAGAGGCCAACAGATTCTTTGCGGTTTGCGTTCCTTCCAATGATGCCACTTCGATTCCTCCTTGGGTTAAGAGCTTGTTGATTGTCTCATTGAATTATCTTGTGGGGGCGCCCGAGGCGCCCGGACATTGCGGTCCGTCGGCTGGCCACCACCCTTTTTCCTGGTGTCTTTTTTTCTCTTCTTCCGCCATTCGCGACAGCTTGTATGCCGAATCGCGCAACATTCCGTAAAGAATGCCGCAGCCGGTGTCTTCGCGGTCGGCGTCGCCTTGATCCGCCAGACGCATCATCTCCTGCGTCAGCAGGAGCATTTTCTGGATGTTCTGATCACACGCTTTCAGCACGCAATTGTCTCCGATGAAAGAGGACTTGACCCAATAGTCAACGTTCCCGTTTCAAAAGCCATGCCAAGTAAAACATCCCGGTTGCGTGTAGACGAGCGCCCCATAACAGTGCCGGCATATCAGCGTAAAAGCCCGGATCGGCCTCAGCCGTAGCGTAGACTGATATTCAATCAGAGGATGTCACCCGCGTCAACGCATGTTTTCAGCGATTGCAATCTGTCTCACAACACAAGCGAGCGCCTCGATACACATCTGTCTCTCGATACATATCCTTTACCCCTTGGCTTTCTATATGTCTGGCCAGCGAGGCGGGTAGCCCTCACCCTCCGGGGGCGCCGGTTGCGAGGCATACTACTTGCACAACCCCCTGGGCACACCTACTATTAAAGATGTAAAGAATCAGAAGGGACATGATATGAGCACTCTCGAGAAACTTAAGCAAGATCCCGACCTGTTGAACGCCATCGACTGGGAGATGACGCCGGAAGAAGCCGTGCGCCTGTACCTGGAATGGGGAAACAACTGGTCGCGCGGAAACTATGTGATTCGATCAAAGAATGACGAAACCTGCTATTTCGCCGTCAGCACATGGAAAGAATCGCCGATCATCTATCTGATCCGGCGCAATTCCGAAGGTGCCAAGGAGTTAGCCCAGATTGAAATGCCGGCGGCCATCAAGAAGGCATTCGTAAAAGAAAACGGACAACTGAAGGGCGTGTATGCAGTTGAAGGCATTGTGAAAGAGTGGCTCCGCAAAGAACTGAACAACAGTTGAGTCATTATCAATAATTATGGAGATTCCGAAGGCATGGACAGGTGCCGCTCGGCAAAGCGCTGCGCCTCTTCGTTTTGAGAGCATTCAGGGCACAAACCCACGAATTCGAGATGGTGGCCCATGATCGTATACACGGTAGCACCGTAAAGTTCGTCTTCAAGTCGGTTCAAGGGCGCAATCGGGGCATCATCCACGCGCCCGCAGTGCACGCACCTGATATGATAGTGTTTTTGGGCAATGCCGTCGTAGCGCTTCTGACTGCCGCTCATTTCAAGGGTTTGGATTTCGCCTAGCGCCGTCAGAATTTCGAGATTTCGATAGACGGTTCCCAGGCTGATGCGCGGCAGGCGCCTGCGTACCATTTCATAGATCGCATCAGCGGTCGGATGAATGTTGTCCCTGCGCAACGCCTCAAGTATGACGCGCCGCTGTTGCGTCATACGCACTTTGTCCGTTCGATTCAGATCCTGCACCTTATTTTTCCTGACCAGCTGTGTAATATGCGTGCGTTGCCCACGCCCTGGGCGTGGGCAACGTCACATCAGCGTTTTTCAATTGGAACGAAACTGCATTCGGCCGGTCCGCAGTATTCGCCAATGTATCTGGATTCGGGCCGGTAGAGCATGGGTTTGGGCGCCGCCCCCGCAAACTGCTCTTCAAGAACATGCGCAGTCCAGCCGGCCACCCGCGCTATGGCAAACAGGGGCGAATACAGGTCCACCGGTATCCCCATGGAGTAGTAAAGAGAAGCACTGTAAAAATCGACGTTCACGAAAATATCGGTGCCCTTGCGCTCCTTAAAAGCCTTTTTCCCCTTTTCTTCCAGAATCCTGGAGATCTCGTACCAGCGTGTATCGCCGGCCAATTCGCCGGCCCGCTTGGACATCGGCGCCAGGATATGCGCCCGCGGATCATCAGTTTTATACACCGCATGCCCTAAGCCCATGATTTTTTTGCCCTCACTCAGGATCTGTTCAACATAGGTTTCAGCGTTTTCGGGACTGCCGATTTCCAGCAGCATGCGCATGACGCGTACATTGGCGCCGCCGTGCAGCTCTCCTGAGAGCGACCCGATGGCGGCCGATACCGCCGCATAAATATGGGCCCGTGTTGAAGCGACTTCCCGCGCGGCGAAAGTCGATGCATTGAACGAATGCTCGGCATGCAGGAGCAGGGTGACATCGAAGAAATGAACCAGTTCGGGGGTAGGTCTTTCGCCGAACAACATGTAAAGAAAATTGGCCGCATGATCCAACTCCGGGTCCGGTGCAATCGGCGCCTTGCCATTGCGGATTCTCTCCCAGGCAGCCAAAACGGTAGGCAGCTTGGCAATCAAACGGATGGCCATGCGCATCACCGAATCGTGCGAAGGATCGTTTACGTCCTTGTCATGATTGGCCAGCATGGCCGCGGCTGCCTGCAAAATATCCATTGGCAGGGCATCCGCCGGTCGCGTCTTGAGCGCATCTATGATGGCGGGCGGGATGTCCCGTTCGGCCACCAGGCGTGCTTTCATATCATCCAGTTCGCTGTGGCTGGGCAACTTCTCAAACAGCAACAGATGCACGATCTCTTCAAAACTCGCTTTGTTGGCCAAGTCGGATACCAAATAGCCGCGGTAGATCAATTTGCCCAGATCACCAATCACGTCGCTGACTTTGGTGCTGGCAACGGTCACACCGCGTAAACCGGTATTAAGTGCCGGTTTGCAATCATCTTCCATCAGTGCCTCCTTTAGTCTTCATCGATAAAACGGATTAAGTACGACCGCGGCGCTCGAGTGATCCGCATACGCGGCCGCCCGGCAGCGCCAGCCTTGCAGGCCCGTGGGTGAATCAGTCAATCGACTTTATAAAGCGCATCCGAACCCCGGGTATGTCTCCGACGGCGGTTTACTGGCATGCAAACTGCAAAAGTGCAAAAGAAAAACCGGCATTTCCTAAGAACACTACTTTTAGAAAATGAGCATTGTGATCCGGGTACGCAAGGGGCAGCCTGTGTTCCGTTTCATGCCTTTAAGGCACACCATAATTAGGAATGATTATCATGCGTCAGTTGAAAATAAAACTTAAAAGTGCTAACCGAGCTGTCATCCCAAAGGTGCGGCAGTCCGCTCCTGAAGACATTAGAAACAATTGAATCCAATCGGAACCGGAACGATTGAACGGTTTTAAGCTTCAAAAGGTATGAAAAGGGCTTGAATCGACGATTGCGACGCCTTGTTGTGCCAATGATCTGAATGAGAAACAGAGCACCTATGGATAATGTGATTGTAAAAAGAGGTTATCGGTTCAACATTGCCGGACGTCCCTCGACCACACTGAAGTGCCTCCCCGACCCGGAACAACTGGCGGCTTTACCGGACAAGATTCCGCATATAAAACCGCGCCTGCATGTTGCCGAAGGAGATCCTGTGCGCATCGGGTCGGTCTTGTTCGAGGACAAACGCGAACCGCGCTTCAAGTTCCTGTCCCCAGCGGGCGGCACGGTGCGCCGCATACGGTTCGGTCCGCGCCGCACAATCCAGGCCATCATTATCGAACGGCAATCTGGACAAGAGCCGCGTGTCGGGTTCGAGGCCCTTTCCAACGACGCCCTGGCGACGATCGATCGCAAGGCTCTGGTCGCTCGCATTCTGGACGGCGGCCTGTGGTGGGTCTTTCGAGAGTTGCCCTTTCGCGATCTGCCCGCACCCGAAAACAGTCCGCCGCTTATCTTGGTGGGACTGGATGCCAAAGAACCGTTCTCGCCCGCGGCCGATGTCTATCTTCACGGCCGGGAAGATCTGTTCGCGTTTGGGTTGAAGGTTCTATCCAAATTATGCGGCGGCAAGCTGGTTGTTTTCGCCGATGCCGCCGATCACGCCCTGATCGCGCGCGGCCGCGACTGGCTGACCCATACCGTCGAGGGGGCCTACCCCAGTGACGACCCGGGCGCCGTCTTGTACAGTATCAAGACCCAAGCCTCCGAGAATCGTGCCTGGTACGTTGCCGGGCAGGATCTGATGCTACTGGCCGAACTGTTGCGCGACGGCCGCTATCCCACCCAACGGGTTATGACCGTCGGCGGCAGCGCCGCGCCCGCACCCGGACATTTTCTGACACGCCTGGGAACCCCACTGTCCCACTTGGCCGATCCAAGCCAAATAATCCAGCCCGCGCGCTGGATCGTGGGCGGCATGCTGCGCGGACACACCGCTTCGCAGGAAGATTTCATGGGGCTGTACGAAACCGCTTTGAACCTGGTGCCTGCGGGCGGGCAGGCTGAATTTCTGGCCCTGTTCACGCCCGGTTTCCGCAAACCCAGTTATTCGCGCATCTTCCTTTCCAAACTCAACCCCGCACCACTGCTGTACGACTGTAATCTGCATGGCGATGCCCGCGCCTGCATTGCCTGTATGCACTGTGCCGATGTCTGCCCGGTGGATCTGCTGCCCCATATGGTGTTCAAGGCCATCGCCGTCGAGGAAGTGGAAGAGTATCTCCAGCTTGGACTGCTGGACTGCGTGGATTGCGGACTATGTTCGTACGTGTGTCCGTCCAAAATCGAGTTGAGCCGTATTTTCGGCAATGCCAAGGCGTCTTATGCCCGCGAACAAATGAAAAGATCCGAATAACCCTTTCGCCACGATGATGATGGGACCATGAATCCGATACGACATTTTTTTCACAGTCAGAAAAAGCATTTCCGTCCCGGCGGCCGGCTGGCACGACTGGATTCCTTCTTCGAAGCAATGGAAAGGGTTTTCTTCGGCACGGACCAAGTAACGGCCTTCGCGCCACATGCGCGCGACAGCATCACCCTTCAGCGCTACATGATGCTGGTGATTGTCATGTTGTTGCCGTGTCTCTTTTTCGGCATGTACAATGTCGGTTTGCAGGCGTTCAAAGCCAGCGGCCAACCGCCCTCGTTCTGGCCCATGTTCCTGTATGGTGCCCAAACGGTTTTGCCGCTGGTGATCATCTCCTATGTTTTCGGGTTCGGGTGGGAAATCGTCTTTGCCGCCGTTCGCAAGCACCCGATCAGCGAAGGGGTTTTTGTCACCGCCATGCTCTTTCCGCTGACATTGCCACCGACCACACCCTGGTGGCAGGCTGCGTTGGGCATCTCTTTCGGCGTTGTCATCGGCAAGGAGGTGTTCGGCGGCACCGGACGCAACTTCCTCAATCCGGCCCTGACCGGGCGGGCCTTTTTATACTTCGCCTATCCCATCCAGATGTCGGGAGATGCCGTCTGGACGGCTGTCCTGAACGCCGGATCGCAAGCTGTCGATGCTGTCACGGCCGCGACACCGCTGGTGATCGCCTCGGTTGCATCGACCGCCGGCACCGTGGAAGAGACCTTGGCTGCCGCCGGGTATGATTGGCGGACCCTTTTTTTGGGCTTTTATCCCGACAGCATCGGCGCCTCCTCCGCCTTGCTGTGCCTGATCGGCGCCATGGGATTGATCCTGCTGGGGATCGCCAGTTATCGCATCATTCTCGGCGGCACCTTGGGTGTGCTGGCTGCCGGATACCTGCTCATGTTATTCTCGGGACCGACCGCCCTGCCCTACTTGAGCCTTAATCCATTTTACCATCTGGTGATCGGCGGGGCCGCCTTCGGTATCGTCTTCATGGCCACCGATCCGGTATCCGCCCCGCATACCCATGCGGCGCGCTGGATCTATGGATTGCTGATCGGCATTCTGACGGTACTGATACGGGTGTTCAATCCGGCGTTTCCCGAAGGGATCATGCTGGCCATATTGTTCTTGAATGTCTTTGCCCCGCTGCTCGATCAACTGGTGGTCGCGACGCGCATTCGCCAGAGAATACCCAATGTGTAAGGTGGCATCGCATTCGTCAGTATGGTTTCCACTTTTACTTTTCAACACCGGCAACCCCGGAATCGGTGTAAAATGCCCAACAGAATGAAATCACTGCTTTTTGCAACCCTTTTATGCGTGGTCTGCAGCCTTCTGCTCACGGCCGCCAGCACTGGGCTCAAGGCGCGCCAGCAGCAAAACATGGAAGTGGACCGCCAAAAAAACATTCTCAAAGCCTTTGGCATCATCGATGACGCGCAAACCATATCGGCAGCCGAGACACAACAGCTGTATCGTCACAATGTGCGCAGCGTCTGGGTCGACGAGAGCGGGCGCAGCGTCGCTGAAAATTTGCGCGGCCCCCGCGCGCTGCCGCTGTACATCTTTTCTAAAAACGATACAGTACAGGCGTATGTTGTGCCCATCGACAGCAGGGGCTTGTGGGGTACCATCCACGGGTATCTGGCCATCGAAAACGACGGCAGTACCATTCGCGGCTTCACGGTATACCAGCATCAGGAGACGCCCGGACTTGGCGGAGAGATAGAGAGCCGCTGGTTTCGCAAGAATTTCGCAGGCAAAAAGATTGTCAACGCCGGAGGTGATTTCGTATCGGTCCGCATCGCCAAAGGCAGTGTGGACGATCGCATGCCTTCCGACATCCGCAGCAACTATGTGGATGGCATCAGCGGCGCCACATTGACCGGTAAATTTCTAAGTGAAGGCATGCAAGAAATCCTCGAGGCCTATGAACCGATAGCGGTTCAGTTCCGTCAGAAGGACGTGGGGTTATAGCCGCAACGGGAGACCGCCTGTCGCCCCTGCAGGTGAATGCCGCCGTCAAGGGGCCGCTTCGTTAAGGAAGGAACCTCACAGAGAATCGAATCATTGGCAAGTCGCCAAGCTACGGCCAGGCGTTTTAAGGATAATTCAGCAAAGGGAGTTCGGACTGCAATGGGCATGCTCAGCAAAAGTTTCACGTACAAAGCCATTTCCGAAGCGCTTTGGCAATCCAATCCCATATCCAAGCAGATCCTGGGAATCTGTTCGGCCCTGGCCGTTACGGTCCAGCTGAGGACGGCGCTGGTCATGGGCATCGCGCTGACCCTGGTCGTCGCCTTCTCAAACCTGATCATTTCGCTTTTGCGCAATCATATTCCGCGCAATATCCGCATCATCGTGGAAGTGGCCGTCATCGCCACCCTGGTGATCCTTGCCGATGAGTTCCTGCGCGCCTTTATGTACGACATCAGCAAACAACTGTCGGTTTTTGTCGGATTGATCATCACCAACTGCATCGTGATGGGCCGCGCGGAAACATTTGCCATGAGCAATTCGCCCGGGCGCAGTTTCGCGGACGGCCTGGCCAATGGCATCGGCTATGGCGCCATCTTATGCGGCGTGGCCTTTTTTCGGGAGTTGCTGGGTTCCGGCAAACTGTTCGGCTATCCGGTTATCCCGGAAAGCTTCTACCAGGCCGGCTATCACAACATGGGGCTGCTGCTGCTGGCTCCGGGCGCTTTCATTATGATCGGTCTGTTTGTGTGGCTCGAACATGCTCTGTTGAAGGACAAATAAAATGGAAAACCTGATCAGTTTGTTCGTCAACTCCGTTTTTGTCGGAAACATTTTGCTGGCCTACTTTTTAGGCATGTGCTCGTATCTGTCGGTTTCCAACAACCTGCGCACATCCTTGGGATTGGGGTTGGCGGTCACCTTTGTCATGACCATCACCACACCGGTCAACTGGCTGCTGTACCATTACCTGCTGGCGCCCGGCGCCCTGGCGTGGGCCGGACTGCCCCAGATCGACCTGAGCTTTTTGAAGCTGGTGCTGTTTATCGCTACGGTCGCTGGCATTGTGCAGGTGGTCGAAATGGTCATCGACCGTTATTCACAGGGGCTTTACAATGCGTTAGGGGTTTTTCTACCGCTCATCACCGTGAACTGCGCTATTTTAGGCGCGGCCCTGTTCATGGTCGAACGCCGCTACACTTTCGTCGAAACCGTGGTGTATGGATTCGGATCGGGGGTCGGCTGGCTGATGGCTATCGTGGCCATGGCCACCATAATGCAAAAACTGCGCTATGCCGACATCCCCACCGGCCTGCAGGGATTTGGCATCCGCATGATCGTAACCGGCCTGATGGCCATGGCGTTCATGCTCTTTTCGGGCATTACGCTGTAACGTCGACCTTTACACTTGACGCTTCGCCGACTGGCGTTTGAGCGAATTGGACGACCAAAATAGGATGACAACCTTAAGGACCCCAACCGCATAGAAAAGAGCACCTGCGTATGCCGATGATATTCCTGATCAGTCTGGCTGTGTTTTTAAGCGTCGTCCTGACGCTCGTGGGCATCCTGCTGCTGGTAGAGGCGCGTCTGACCGTCAAAGGCGACCGACGCATCGTGATCAACGGGGATGACGCCAAAGCAGTCACGACCCCGGCCGGCAAAACCCTGCTGGGCGCCCTTGTCGATAACCAGATCTATCTGCCCAGCGCCTGCGGCGGCAAAGGAACCTGCGGGACTTGCAAATGCAAGGTACTCGACGGCGGCGGCGACATCCTGCCCACCGAACTCGCGCTGGTCAGCCGCAAGGAGCGCGCCGCGCAAATCCGTTTGGCCTGCCAAGTCAAGGTCAAGCAGGACATGGCCATCCGCATTCCCGACGACATCTTCAGCATCCAGAAATATCATGCCACCGTGGTATCCAACGACAATGTGGCCACCTTCATCAAGGAACTGGTTCTCAAACTTGATCCGGGCGAGACCATTCACTTTAAAGCCGGGGCCTATATCCAGATCGACATCCCTGAATATGCAGCTGATTTCAGGGACTTCAGCGTGGCCGAAAAGTACAAGGCCGCCTGGAAAGAATTCAATCTGCTGACCCTCAAAGCCAAATCGGACCAGCCGGTCAACCGGGCTTACTCTCTTGCCAACCCACCCATCGAAACCGATACGCTCAAATTCACGATTCGCATTGCCACGCCGCCGCCCGGCAAAAAGGATGTGCCCCCCGGCGTTGGCTCCTCCTATGTCTTCAATCTCAAACCGGGCGACCGCATCACCATCAGCGGTCCTTATGGTGACTTTTTCGCCCGGCCGACCGAGCGCGAAATGTGCTTTATCGGCGGCGGCGCAGGCATGGCACCGCTACGCAGCCATGTGCGCCAGCAACTGCTGGCCGATAACACCCACCGACGCATCAGCTTCTGGTACGGCGCGCGCTCGCGCCAAGAGATGTTTTACCATGAAGAGTTTCAGGCTCTCGAAAATAAATTCGCCCACTTCACCTACTGTGTCGCCTTGTCTGATCCACTGCCCGAGGACAACTGGCAGGGGCCGGTCGGCTTCATCCATCAGGTGGCCAGGGACACCTATCTGGCCAAGCACCCCGACCCGACTGAAATTGAATATTATCTTTGCGGCCCACCGCCCATGATCGCCGCCGTGGAAAGCATGCTGTATGACCTGGGCGTGGAACCGGAAATGGTCGCCTACGATAAGTTCGGGTGACGAACCGGTCGATTTCGGTTTGCCCATATTAAAACCGCCTCGAACCTCCTGCACGATCCGCCAGGGGCCGGCATCCTCGGCGTATTCAAAAGAATGCCGTCTCCCAATGTGCGACTCACCTGAGACAGCTGTGTCTCACGATGCACAACGTCTGATACACTTGGCATAGCCGTCTCGTCATTTTGACTTTTTGGTTATCCAGTTCGCTCAGTGACTATTAACGTTTTCGGGATTGGCACGCAGGAGGTGATCCGGGTGGGTGGCGCGGACCACCCACCCGGATCACCGGGGGTTTTTCTACGTCACCCCTAACCGTATCTCGCTTGACCGAAGATGATAACCAGTTTTGCTTTTTCAGGTTGCGCGCGGAGCCCCCGCGGTTAACCGCACCTGATGAAATGCGCCCGGCGAAGCTCACCGGCTTTTGGACCGCGCACAGACGATGGCATACTTATTGATAGCCCACACGGTATGGAGCAGTCATTTGGTCTCTCCATTCACCATCCATCCAAAGGGAGAAACATTTATGAGTAAGATTCTTGTCGCGTATATCAGCAGGACCGGTATGACGGAGAAAATGGCCAACTTCATCGCTGAGGGCATTCGAATGACCGGATTGCAGACCGAAATCCGCAAAATTGCCGACATCAGCAGCGAGAGCGAACTGAGTGGCTATGATGGCTTTGTATTCGGATGCCCCACGTACCACCGTGATATGACCACCGGCATGAAGAACTTCCTGTTCCTGGCCCAGAAAGCCAATTTAACCGGCAAAATGGGAGCCGCATTTTGCTCCTACACGCACAGTGGCGAATCCGGGCCGATGATTTACGACACCATGCAGCACGTCTACAAGATGGACATGGTCGATCTGGGGGCGCTCAACCTGAAAGAACACATCATTGACTCACCGGAGGGCATTAAGGCATGTCAGGATTATGGAAAAGCACTGGCGGAAAAACTCACAGTCGTGCAGTGATGGGACCACAGCGTCAGTAAAGAACATACGCACCAAGGGGGAACGGTTCTCCCCCTTGAGCCCCAATCTTGCGAGGTGCGCAACAAAGTACCCGTTCAGTGGGAATGGCGTGGCTATCAGAAACCCATTTTCTCCGGCGGACGTCGTTCCGGAACGTATTCATGCGGAATCGTTCGATCATTCCAGGCTTTGGACACGTACAGATTGCAATAGCAACTGCCAAACGCCTTGACGTCCGGTTCGCGGTACACGCAGGGACAAATGATGTCCTTGTCTGCCTCACGGTCGCCGGCAGCCAATCGGCAGGGGCACACCATGTAGCCATAGCGTTCTTTGTTGCGCAAGAGGCCTTCCAGCAACTCGGTGACGCGCTCCATGTCATTGCTGAAGTAATAGCCCTTGGGCTCCTGAATCTTTTTTAGCTTTTCGTAAAGCTGGGGTACATCCATCACAATCCCAGGGCCTCCTTGATTTCGTTTTCCTTGTATCCCACGATGACTTTTTCACCGATGATGATCGTGGGAAAGGAGCATTTCGGATTGAACTTTTTGACATCTTCCAGGATCGCTCTGCGCTCATCGCCTTCGAGCAGATCCACATCTACAAACTCGTATTTCACTGTGCACTCGTTGAGTAAACGCTTGGTGGATTTGCAATGGCTGCATGTGCTCAGACTATACACTTTCACCGGATCGTCGGTCATATGTCCTGTCCTTTCATCAGCAGGTAAGGTATGCGGTCCACTCTTCAGGTAACACGGTCGGAAGGGCGGGCCTTTCATTCTCAATAATACAGGTGTGTCGAGATTGCAAACGCCGAGCGGACAAAGACCCCCCAACATTCTGAATTCAGCACTGAAGAGGGGCCCCGGTGTTGGTACCCGGCAGTTGCGTTATATGGGTATCATTTTCCGGATCGCCGGCGAGGATTAAATTGAGTGCGCCTCTGAAAACATGTTGACAGACAGGCACGATCTATCTTAAAAATATTAGTAATCATTCCTGATAAGGAGGCTTTATGGACATCAAGAAAAAAATCGTTGCAGAGAAAATAGAAGTCCCGGTGGGGGACCTGACCACCTGTGACGCCACCCAACAAATGATCGCCAAAGGACGGCGTGATGGCGTGGAAACGGCCTTTGATCGCGCCGTGAACATGAAGGCATGCCCGATCGGTGCCGATTCGGCCTGTTGCAAACATTGCTTCATGGGGCCCTGCCGCCTGAATGCCAAGGACCCTTATGGCAAAGTGGGTGTCTGCGGCGCAACCATCGACACGATCATGGCCCGCAATTTTGCCCGTATGGTCGCTGCCGGCGGCGCCGCGCACACCGACCATGGCATGAGCATGCTCGATCTGTTCCGCGAAGTGGTCAACGGCAATATTAAAGATTACGTCATCAAGGATGTTCAAAAGCTGGAATCGGTCGCGCAATCCATTGGCATCGAAACCGAAGGACGTTCCACCAAGGAAATCGCCATCGATCTGTATGAGGCGCTGGAGCGCACCTACACCGCGGTGGATGGCGAAATCCCGTTTGCCAAGCGCGTTCCGCCCAAGACACTGGAAACCTGGCGAAAACAGGGAGTTGTGCCACGCGGGGCGATGCGCGAAATCATGGATCTGATGCATCGCACCCACATGGGTGTCGACCAGGATTACACCAACATCACCCGGCAGATCAGCCGCACGGCCCTGGCCGACGGATGGGGCGGCTCGATGGTGGCCACCGAAATCTCCGACATTCTGTTCGGCACCCCTTCTCCGGTCAGTGTCGAAGTCAATATGGGCGTGCTCAAGGAAGATCAGGTCAATATCATCATCCATGGCCATGAGCCCAATCTGTTTGAGTCGATGATCGAATCGGTCCACGAACCCACCTTGATCGCGGCTGCGAAGGCGGCCGGCGCAAAAGGCATCAACTTGGCCGGAATGTGCTGCTCGGGCGCCGAAGTGCTGGTGCGTCATGGCATTCCGCACGCCGGCAGCTTCATGTCGACCGAAGCCATCCTTATCACCGGTGCTGTCGACGCCATGGCCGTGGATGTCCAATGCATCAAACAGGGTTTGGTTAAAGTCGCTCAATGCTATGGCACGCACTTGATCACCACCAACCCGCGCTGCAAAATCGAAGGGGCCATGCATATCGAGTTCCACGATCACGATCCCAAGAAAAGCACGGACGAGATCGTGATCAAGGCCATTTCACGTTTCAAAAACCGCACCGCCAAAGTCGAAATTCCGCGCAACGTCAACACCGGCGTCCACGGCTTTTCACACGAGTACATCAACTACATGCTGGGCGGTTCTTTCCGCGGCTCTTACACTCCGTTGAACGACAACATTATCAATGGCCGCATTCGTGGCGTGGCCGGCGTGGTCGGGTGCACCAATGCACGCATCAAACAGGACTGGGTGCACGTGGAGTTGGTCAAAGAGCTGATCAAGAATGACGTTCTGGTCCTTCAGACCGGCTGTGCCCAGATCGCCTTGGCCAAAGCCGGACTGACCACCCCCGAAGCCGCTCACCTTGCGGGGCCGGGCCTGAAGGAGGTCTGCGAAACCGTTGGCATGCCGCCGGTGCTGGGCCTCGGCTCGTGTGTCGACAACAGCCGCATCCTTATCGCCGCTTCGGAGATGGTGCGAACCGGCGGTCTGGGCGACAGCATTGCCGATCTGCCGGTGGCCGGGTGCGCGCCTGAATACATGAGTGAAAAAGCGATCTGTATTGGGCAGTACTTTGTGGCGTCTGGGGTGTACACCGTTTTCGGGGTCACCTTCCCGATTGTCGAAGGCACCAAATTCCACAAACATCTTTTTGAAGAGTATGAGAGCATGGGCTTCGGTAAATGGGGTTTTGCGGTGCATCCCCATGACATCGCCCGCCTGATGATTGCACACATTGACAAAAAACGCGCCGCGCTGGGCTTGGATAAGGGCCGCGAGCGTGTCCTGATGGATATGCAGGATCGGCGCGCCATCGACGCTGCTTGATCACTTCGCCATACGTACAAAGGGCGCCGCAAGGCGCCCTTTGTTATTCATGACCCGTGATTCTCTTCCAACGCAAAGATGCAGGCATATTTTAATTGGATGCCGACGCCGCAATATCCGAATGATCCCCTAGAAAACGATACAGCGTCGCCCGTCCCACGCCCAGCATACGCGCCGCACCGGCTTTATTGCCGCCGGTTTTGACCAGCGCGTCCCGCACGGCCTCGGCGTCCAGCCTTCTAAGGCGGTCAACCCGCACCGGCATACCGGCCAACCGGCGCAATTCCATCGGAAAATCAGCGGGCGTGATGATCTTTTTATTGCATTTCACAATCGCGAACTGAATCGCATTCTGCAACTCCCGCACATTGCCGGGCCAAGGATAGTCCATCAGCAGGGACATGGCCGCATCGGAAACCCTCGGCACCGCCTGGCGGCTGCGATCGGCGATTTGCTGCAAAAAATGGGCGACCAGCAGAGGAATATCCGTGGCCCGATCGCGCAAGGCGGGAATATGAATCGGAATCACATTGAGGCGATAATACAGGTCTTCACGAAAGGCGTTGCGCTGCACCTCTTTGCGCAAGTCCTTGTTGGTGGCGCTGATCACCCTGACATTGACCGAAATGCTCCGCTCGCCGCCGACTTTCTCCAATGTGCCCTCCTGCAGAAAACGCAACAGCTTGACCTGCAAGGGCTTGGGCAAATCGCCAATCTCGTCCAGGAACAGGGTGCCACCATCCGCCAGCTCGAAACGGCCTTTTTTGTCGCGGATGGCCCCTGAAAAAGCGCCTTTGACATGGCCGAACAGCTCGCTCTCGATCAATCCTTCGGGCAGCGCCCCGCAATTGATCGGCACAAACGGCGCCCCGCCGCGGCGGCTTTCGTTGTGAATCGCATTGGCGACCAAATCTTTGCCCGTCCCGGTTTCGCCGAAAAGGTGCACCGGAAAATCATAATGGGCCACATCGACGATCTGCTGGTAAACGTTGCGCATCCGTGGATCGCCGCCAATAATATTGGCAAAACGGTTCATGTCGCCGCTGCGCCGCTGCAATTCGGCCAGTTCGGTCACATCGCTGAAGGCCGCCAAAACCCCGGCCCAATCACCTTGATCGCCGCGCATCATGGTGGCCTTGAACTCGATCCGCCGCGGTTCGCCATTCTTGGTGACGATATTGAGCGGATACGCGATATGTTCCTGAACAATCGGGGCGCCGCTGCAGAATGAACAGTGCTGGCCACAAAAAGGGGCGCCGAAGACATCGTGACAATCGCGCCCCAGCACCTCGCCGCGCCGAAAACCGGTGATCCGCTCGGCTTCGGCATTGAAGAAAAAAATGCGCCGTTGAAGATCGTGGGCAATGATGCCTTCTTTCAGATTATCCAGAATCCGGATCAGGTTTTCCTGGCTGGCCAGCGTATGGACAAGTGTACTATCGGACATCGGCACCATCACTGCTATCGACAACATCAGGCATTCGCCTGCAGGCGCGAGATCTTCGTCCACTCAGCAGTTGGCATGCAGAGTGAACGACTGTCTCACCGTCTCACGATGGACCTATATGAGTAGGGCGCAAATGTCAATCCTCTACGCCTGTATCGCACGGTGCAAGGTAAAGACATTATTGGGTTATGCAGTTCGCTCCAGTGATTATGGGCGAAGTGTATTCGGGATTGGCACGGACCACCCACCCGGAGCGCCGGGGTTTTACCTACGTCACCCCACGCCCGCATACTTGACCGAAGTGGATCCCCAGAAAAGAAAAATAGAGGGCATTTGAAGGCATTTCCGGCTCGGGCACGAACGTGCGGATCCACGGGGGCGCGCACATCGGGGGAGCGACTTATCTTTTGCTGCCGCGGGCGACCGCCGGTCGCCCCTACAGGTGGACGCACTGCGCAAATCGGATTCTATGGGCCTTGTTATAATAGCAAGTGCGGTTACCCATTTCGGGATTGGCACGGCGGAGGTGCTCCGGGTGGGTGGTCTGCGCCGCATCAGCCATATGGTCCAGTGAGCCCAATCCGCCCACTTTTCTTTAACGCTGGGGCTGTTTGCGGGAGCGCCCGCGTCTTTCCGGGCGCTCCCAGCATGGACAGTGTCGCGGCAGGTTGACATACGGATGCCTACGCCGCGCTGTAATCATAAAACCCTTTGCCACTTTTCTTGCCGTAAAAACCGGCCGTGACCATCTGCTTGAGCAGCGGGGGCGAGGCGTACTTCGGATCTTTAAACTCCTCGAAGAGGATCTTGGTGATGGCGTAAATCGTATCCAACCCGACAAAATCGAGCAATGTGAGCGGTCCCATGGGATAACCGCACCCGAGCATCATGCCGGTGTCGATGTCCTCCTTGGTGGCCAGTCCCATTTCAAGCGCCCGGATGGCGTCCAAAAGATACGGTACGAGCAGCAGGTTGACGATAAAACCGGCCCGGTCTTTGGCCTGGATCGCACTCTTTCCCAGTGACTCGGTGAAGACTGTCGCCTGACGGGCGGTCTCCTTGCTCGAACGGATCGTGGAGATCACTTCCACAAGTTTCATTACAGGCACGGGATTGAAAAAGTGAAGTCCGACAAACCGATCCGGCCGCTGGGTGGCCGCGGCCATCGCGATGATCGGAATCGAGGAGGTATTGGAGGCAAAGATGGTGTGTGCCGGGCAGAGCGCATCGAGGTCGCAAAAGAGTTTTTTCTTCACGTCCAGATCTTCAATGATTGCCTCCACGATGATGTCGCAACCGGCAAGGTCCTTGAGCGCTGTGGTTCCCTGGATACGGCTCAATGTCGCATCCATATCTCCCTGTTGGATTTTTTCCTTGGCCACGGCTTTGGAGAGATTGGCTTCAATCGCGCCAAGTCCCTTTTTCAGAAACGCCTCTTCAGCTTCCAAGGCAACCACCTGGTAGCCTGCCTGTGCGCATGTTTGTACAATGCCACCGCCCATCAGTCCGCAGCCTGCAACGCCAACTTTCTGGATTTCCATAAAATTCCTTTCTTTACAGATCGCTATGTGCGGGTTGCTTTCTTAAATCATCTCCAAGGCACAGGCCATCGAAACCCCGCCGCCGCCGCAAAGAGTGGCCAAGCCCAGGGTTTTACCCTGTTTTTTCATGGCATGCATCAGCGTGACCATGATTCTGGCGCCGGTCGATCCGACGGGGTGTCCCAAGCCAATGCCCGATCCGTTGACATTGGTGATCTCCCGCTTCAGGCCGAGCTCTTTTTCACAGCCGATGTACTGCGCCGCAAAGGCCTCGTTGACCTCGACCATTTCAAAATCGGCGATCGCCAGACCGCTTCGTTTCAGCAGGTCTTTTACGGCCGGAACGGGGGAGAGTCCCATCACGGCAGGATGGCAGGCGCCCTTTCCGATCGCTTTGATCCTGGCAAGGGGGGCAAGATTCAATTCTTTGGCTTTTTCCGCCGACATGATCACCATGGCCGATGCGCCGTCATTGAGGCCACTGGCATTGCCGGCCGTGACTTTGCCGGTTTTGGGGATAAAGGCCGCCGGCAGGCCCTGCAAATCTTTCAAGGTGATGCCCGCTCGAAAATGTTCGTCTTTATCGAAAATCAGGGGCGCTTTTTTCCGCTGGGGCACCTCGACCGGCACGATCTCTTCCTTGAAAGAACCGTCCCGAGTCGCTCTTTCGGCGTTGTTATGGCTTCTGAGCGCCACCTCGTCCATCTCTTCCCGGCTGATATTCAGAAGCTGGGCCACAAACTCGGCCGTGTGGCCCATGATGTAAGGTTTGCCCAGAAAATGACGCGCCGGCGCTTCCTGCGTGTCGACAGGGGCGTCCGCGGCAAACGGGATGATCCGGGAACCGCATTCGAGCGCGTGAATCATGGCATCGACAAATACTTGATCCTGAAGCCGGCATCCCCACCGGGCATTGGGAACAGAATACGGCACACCGGACATATGTTCGACGCCGCCCGCAAGGATAACATCCGCCATGCCGGCCTGGATCATGGCCATACCGGAAAGGGCCGCTTCCATACCGGAGATGCATACCCGATTGATGGTGACGGCGGTCACGCTGTCCGGTATCCCGGCCAGCAGCGCGGCCACGCGACTGACGTTAAGGGTGTCGTGATGTTCCAGGCAGCATCCGAAGCGCACGTCATCGATAATGACCGGGTCGATCCCGGCGCGTTTCACAGCCTCTTTCATAGCAACACTGGCAATGGCCGCACCGTTCATATCCTTTAAGGTCCCGCCAAACGTTCCGATAGCTGTTCTGCAGGCTGACACAATGACAACTTCTTTCATGATAAGCTCCTTTTCCCTCTAAACCGGCGATGCCGGTTACTTTCCTCCGAAGGCCTCATCGGAGATGTCCATGACCGTTCCCTCGTCCGTAAGAATCGCACTCATTTTTCCGACCGTGACAGGCAGCATGGCGTTAATAAAAAACCGGGCGCTCTTGATCTGACCTTCATAAAAGGGCACATCGGATTTCTTTGCACCGTCTTCCAGCTTGCGGGCGGCGACAGAGGCCCGCCACAACAACATCCAGGCCAGAATCGTATCGCCGGTGACGTCCATAAATGGATAGGCGGCGGCAAAGGCGTCCATCATCTTCGCGGACCTGGACGCCGCTTCCAGGTGCTGGGCCACCTCACTGAGTATGCCGATCGCGTGCGCCAGGGAAGAGGCCGCCCCTTCCAGGCCGCCGGTTGCCTGGGTGCCGCTGACGCAGCGGGTCATTTCGTCCAGAAGATCTTTGAACGCCTGGCCCCCGTTCAGACCCAATTTTCTTCCCAGAAGATCCATTGCCTGAATGCCGTTGGTGCCCTCGTAGATGTGCGTGATCTTGCAATCCCGGAGAAGCTGCTCCTGGGGATATTCCTTGGTGTAGCCATAGCCGCCGTAGAGCTGCACCCCCATGTTGCAGACGTCAAAAGCCCGGTCCGAGGCATATCCTTTGGCAATGGGGATCAACACATCGATCAGTCCCTGATAACGGGCTTTTTCACCGGCGTCAGCGCTGATGCGGATCATGTCTTCGCAATAGCCGGTATAGTACAAGATGCTGCGGATCCCCTCGGTGTAGGCCTTCATGGTCAACAGCATGCGACGCACGTCCGGGTGCTGGATGATCGGCACCCCGGGCGCGTCTTTGCCCGTGGCCTGCAGATTTCTTCCCTGAACTCTTTCCCGGGCATAATTCAGCGCATTCATAAAGGAGGCCGATGCGCACCCCATAGCCTGCGCCCCAACGTTCAGGCGCGCATCGTTCATCATGACGAACATGGCGCGCATGCCTTTGTTGACCTCGCCCAGCAAGGTCCCCCGGCACTGCCCTTTTCCGCCGAGGGTCAGTGAACAGGTGGCGCTGCCATGCAGCCCCATTTTCTCTTCGATTCCGGTGCAGACGACATCGTTCGCTGCGCCCAGACTGCCATCGTCGTTGACCCGTATCTTGGGCACGAGAAACAGGGAAATGCCCGAAGTGCCGGCCGGTGCGCCTTCAATCCGTGCCAGGACGGGATGGATGGTGTTTTCCACCAGGTCGCTGTCACCGCTGGAGATAAAAATCTTGTTGCCGCTGATCGAATAGGTGCCGTCATCGTTTTTGACAGCCGTGGTGGTCAGGGCGCCCACATCCGAACCGGCTTCCGGTTCCGTGAGCAGCATGGTGCCGCCCCATTGTCCGGTGTACATTTTTTTGAGGAAAACTTTTTTTTGCGCGTCCGTGCCGAACTTTTCGACCAATTTACCGGCCCCGTGGGTAAGAATGGCATTCAGCGTGAAAGGAAAATTGGCGGCATTGAAATAGTTCATCGCAGCCATCGCCACCGTGGTGGGCATTCCTTGTCCGCCGAATTCAGGCGTGTCGCACATGGCGATCCATTCGCCCTCCCTGAAAAGGTGGTAAAGCTTGTGAAACGAGTCCGGAACCTTTACCTGGCCCTTTTCAAAGGTGCATCCTTGCTCGTCGCTCAGTTTGAGCGTAGGAAGCATTTCTTTGATGGCCAGGTTGCGCGCTTCGGAAAGGATGAGGTCCACCGTCTTGCGGGTGAACTCTGCAAACTTCTCGTGCTCGCTGATCTTTTCGATCTTTAACTGTTCGTGAAGAACAAAATCCACATCTCTTCGGTCTACAAGGACTTGTGCCATGATGATTTTACTCCGTTTTCTTGTTTAGTCCGGGGTCCAACCCCCGGATCGCCTCTTCCGTGCCAATCGTTTTGCCGACCGTCACGCCATGTCCGACCAGGCGGAGTAATCCACCAGTCCGTACTGTTTAAGCTCCTGGGTGAGGCGACCCGCCAGATCGCTTCCCCAGGGTGCGGGAATCCCGTTGAGCCATGTCAGGATGATCACCAGGTCGTTGGGTATGGAGACATTGGCACACACTCTGGCGCTCACCAGGGCAGGCGCTGTCAAACGCATCTTCAACTGCTGCAGGTACTCGGTATCGATGACCCGGTCACCGGCCCCGCCCGTCCGCAATTTTATGATTTCCAGCCATTCCATGTGCAACCTCTTTGATTGACTGCCGTTATATGTACATGAACCATGCCATAAGTTTTATGACTAATGTTACGGACCCTTACCCCAAATGATCGATAATTTCTGTCCTATAGCAAAGGAAAAACTGTATTATTTTCAAGTTGATTCAGAATCTGTAACATAATACAGTTTTCAAAATGGCTCGAACATCTGATTAGACGTGGGGACCTTTCTACTCTCCACTTTTTCTTCGAAAGCGAACCGCATAACGATGTGGGGTGAAAAGGGAGCTCGTTTGACTTACGTCGGGAGGAATAATGGCGGTGGATGAGAAAGATTTTTTCCGTGAATTTACCATGAGAATCTGCGGCAGCCTCGAGATTGAAAAGGCCTTGTGGCAAAGCCTGCTGTATATACGCAATTTCATGCCGGCCGGCCAAATGAGTTTGCACTTCTACCACCGGGACCTTGGTATTGTGGAAACGGTGGCCCATGCGACGCTGGCTTCCGGCGAGGCCATGTCCCTTAAAACCCCGCTTTCCCAAAAAGCCCGTCGACAAATAGAGGCCCAGCGCTCTATTCGCGTCCGCGTGTTCGACCGACTCAGGGATAACCCGGTGACACGCCCGGTTGCTGAAAAATTCAATGCCCTTGATCTATCGTCGGTGATCATGGATCTGGTGCTGGAAAAGAAAATGCTGGGGGTCTTTTCCGTTTTCAACAATGGCAAGGAAACGTTCACTGCTGACCATGTCCAGCTCTTGAGCCTGCTCAACGAACCCTGCGCTGTGGCGTTGACCAATTTTCTCAGGTACCGGGAGCTTGTGACACTCAGGGACCATCTGGCAGATGACAACCGCTACCTGCAGGACGAACTGCGCCGGTTGTCCGGCGAAGATGTTGTCGGTGCGGACTTTGGTTTGAAGGGGGTGATGGAACTGGTGCGCCAAGTGGCGCCGCTGGACAGTCCGGTATTATTGCTCGGAGAGACCGGTTCAGGCAAAGAGGTGATCGCCAATGCCATCCATAAATTCTCCACCCGCAGAGACAAACCATTCATTGCGGTGAACTGCGGGGCCATCCCCGAAACGCTGTTGGACAGCGAACTGTTCGGATATGAAAAAGGGGCGTTCACCGGTGCGATGTCGCAAAAACGCGGCCGTATCGAGCGCGCCCATGGGGGAACGCTGTTTCTCGATGAAATCGGAGAGCTGCCGGCCGAGGCGCAAGTGAGACTGCTGCGCGTGCTCCAGGAGAAAGAGATCGACCGCATCGGCGGAACCCACGCCATCAAGGTGGATATCCGGATCATTGCAGCGACCCACAGGAACCTGGAGGAAATGATGGCCATGGGAAAATTCAGACAGGATTTGTATTTCCGGCTCAGGGTTTTCCCCATTGCCATCCCCCCGCTCAGAGAGCGCAAAAGAGATATCCCGGCCCTGGTGCAACATTTTATATTAAAAAAATCGCGTGAAATGAAGCGTGTGACCGTGCCCATCCCAGCCGCGGATGCCATCGATCGCCTGATGGCCTACCATTGGCCCGGCAACGTGCGGGAGTTGGAGAATGCCGTTGAGCGCTCCTTGATTCTCAATCAGGGCAGCCGGCTTTACTTCAAAGAGATTGGGACCAGGCTCATGGGAAAAACAGTGGGAAGCCCGGTTCCGGTGACGCTCCGATCGTCTGAATCACTGGCCCTGGACAGCGTCATGGCCCGTCACATTCAGCAGGTTCTTCAGCTGTGCGGCGGTCGTGTGGAAGGAGAACATGGGGCGGCCCGGCTGCTTGACATCAAGCCGCCCACGCTCAGAAAGCGCATGGAAAAACTTTGCATTCCCTTTGGGCGAAAAGCAAAAATATGATTCAATCAAGCGAACGCGAGGCCATCAGATGGATTTAACGCGCAGGCGGAGATATCTCTCGAGCCTGTCGAGCCCCTCTTTGATATTTTCAATGGAATTGGCATAGGAAAAACGCAGATAACCTTCGCCGTTCGGACCGAAGTCGATCCCGGGGGTGACCCCGACATGGGCATTTTCCAGGATATCGAAAGCCAGGGCATACGAATCGTTGGACAAGTGGCGGGCATTGACGAACACATAAAATGCGCCGGTGGGTTCGACGGCAATCCGGAAGCCGAGCTGCCGCAGGCGCTGGATCATGTAACGCCGCCGCTCGTCATAAATCGCGGTCATGCGCGCGACGTCCGCCTGGGATTGGGTAAGTGCCGCGATACCGGCCTTCTGAACCGCGGCATTGGCTGAAATGAAAAAGTTTTGATGCATTTTCTGAATCGATCGCATGAATTGCGGAGGCGCGATCATGTACCCCAAACGCAGACCGGTCATGGCGAATAATTTAGAAAACCCGTTGACCACGAAAGCCTTGTCGGTGAATTCCAGGATGGAATGCGCCCGGCCCTCATAGACCAATCCATGGTAAATCTCGTCCGAAAGCACATAAGGCCCCATATTGGCAATGGTTTGCATGCGTTCGGACGATAATAATGTGCCGGTCGGATTGGCGGGCGAATTGACGAAGATGACCTTGGTCCGCGCGGTCAGCTTCTCCGCAATCGCCTCCGGGCGGTATTGGAAACCATCATCTTCGTAAACGGGCACGGTCACGCAGCGGCCTTGGACGAAATTGATAAAATTAGGATAGCAGGCATAGTATGGATCCGGCAGAATCGCTTCATCGCCCGCCTCCAGCAAAACCGCACAGGCCATGAAGATCGCCGGAGAGCTGCCCGAGGTCACGACAATCCGGTCCGGGTCGACCGCGACCTGGTAGGTGTCCAGGTAATAGGCACTGATGGCTTCACGCAGTTCGCGAATTCCCAAACTGTGGGTATAGTGGGTGAAGCCGGCCTTGAGCGCGCCGGTGACAGCCTCGGTGACGCAGGCCGGCGCATCGAAATCGGGTTCGCCGACCTCCAGATGAATCACGTCGATGCCCTGGCAGGCCATTTCGCAGGCTTTTTCCAGGACATCCATGACGATAAACGACGTCATCTGTTCGCAACGGCGGGTTGTCATTTTTGAATTTTCCCTCACTAAGCCGGATGATCTCGTAAACAGTCGTAATCCATTCGAGATGCCTGTTTACGAGACTGCCAAGCCGCGGTTTCCTACACTACTTTATTCAAAGGATATTCGATGATTCCTTCAGCACCGGCTTTGAGCAACCTGGGAATCAGTTCACGCACGACATGGGTGTTGATCACGCTTTCCACTGCGAACCATTTGGATTGGTACAGCGGGGAAACCGTGGGGGCATTCAGGCTCGGCAGCAAGCCCACCACCGCCTCCAGGTTCTCTTTGGAAACGTTCATCTTCAAACCGACCAGCTTCTCGCCGCGCAAAGCCCCCTGCAGCAAAAGGGCGATCTGTTCGATCTTTTCCCGCTTGGCCGGGTCCTTCCAGGCCTCGTGGTTGGCGATCAGCTGCGTGTTGGTCTGCATCAGATCGTAGATGATGCGCAAGCCGTGGGCCTTGATCGTGCTGCCTGTTTCGGTGACCTCCACGATGGCGTCGGCCAGCCCGGAGACCACTTTGGCTTCGGTCGCGCCCCATGAAAATTCGACCGTCACGTCGATATTGCGTTCGGCAAAGAACCGCTTGGTAAAGGCGACCAGTTCGGTGGCGATTTTTTTACCCCGCAGGTCTTCCAGTTTCTTGATGTCCGAATCGAAAGGGACCGCCAGAACCCAGCGCGCCGGGCGCGAACTGACTTTGGAGTACACCAGGTCTTCGACCACATGCACATCGGACGTGTTCTCGGCAATCCAGTCTTTGCCGGTCAGGCCGGCATCCAGGGTGCCGTTTTCCACGTAGCGGGACATCTCCTGCGCACGGCAGATGGCGCACTCCACTTCATCATCGTCTATTTCGGGAAAATAGCTGCGGCCATTGACATCGATCGACCACCCCGAACGCTTGAACAATGCAATCGTGGCATTTTGCAGGCTCCCCTTGGGTATGCCCAACTTCAACGGTAAACTCATTTCTTGTAAACCTCCTTTGGATCGAAGATCGGCTGGCCGACCACTTCGATGTTACGGTCATTGTCCACGCGTTTGTAAAAACAGCTGCGATGTCCGGTGTGGCAGGCCGCGCCGCCGACCTGGGCGACTTTGAGCACGACGGTGTCGTCGTCGCAGTCGATCCGGATCTCCTTGACCAGTTGGACATTGCCCGAGGTCAAGCCTTTGGTCCACAGCGTTTGACGGGTCCGGCTGTAAAAGGTCGCTTTGCCGGTGCGCAGGGTCGTTTCCCATGCTTCGGGATTCATAAAACCGACCATCAACACTTCGCCGGTCACATGGTCCTGCACGACGGCCGGGACCAATCCATTCAATTTATCGAAATCAAGTGTCGCTTTCATTTATCGCTCCTCTTTGCCAGCGAACTTTGTAGAAACTCATTCCCTTAACGATTCTTGCCCATGACGTCAAATAATTTCTCGATGGCCCAGGGATATAGACCCGCGCTCGAGCCCGCCGCCTGTGTCGGAAGATCTGCGTGGCGGGGATTATCACCGCCCCTTGCGCGGCAAAACCTTTTCGGGGGTTAGCACGGAAGAGGTGATCCGGGTGGCGCGGACCACCCACCCGGATCACCGGATTTCAGCACGATATGGAGCCAAGCAAAGAACTCATAATAGCACGCTGTGTGCCAAGGTTTACATGCGATTGCCCTGGCGCAACGAACCCTCTCTTGCTGTCGTGATCTGTTTTTGATAGGTTTTATGGTGCTGATGAAAACATCATCCCCAAAACCGGGATGAAAACCGCATCATATTCACGCAAAAGCGTGCCGTCTCGAGAAAGGTTGAGATGGATTAGATAAAATTGACGACTCTTTGTGGGCAGCGCAGACACGCGCGCCGCGTGCACTTAATTTTAAACGTTACACCTTACATTCCGGCCTAGCCGGCTTTGGTTGGGAACTATGGCAAAACCCGTTACAAACTCGCAAATCCTGAAGAAGCGCGCGCTCAAACAACAACGCAGCAGGTGGCCTCGGATCATCAAGTGGTCTTTGTGGCTGACGCTGTCCGTGGTGCTGCTGGCCGCCGGCATCACCGCGGGTCTTTTTTACTACTTGAGCCGTGATCTGCCCCAAATCAGCTCACTCAAGGATTACCGCCCTTCGATCATCACCACGGTCTACTCCGACGATAATCGCAAAATCGCAGAATTTTACAAAGAGCGCCGGATCGTCGTGCCGCTGGACCAGATACCGCTAAAACTCCGCGAGGCTTTCATCGCCGCCGAGGACGCCCGCTACTATACGCATGGGGGCATCGATTATGTCAGTATCCTGAGGGCGTTCTCAAAAAACCTCGTGGCCGGGACGATCGTTCAGGGGGGCAGCACCATCACGCAGCAGGTCACCAAAAGCTTCCTGTTGACCCCCGAACGCAGCTACGATCGCAAAATCAAGGAAGCCATCCTGGCATACCAGATCGATAAGGATTTTTCTAAAGACGAAATCCTTTATCTGTATTTGAACCAGATCTATCTGGGTCATGGTGCGTATGGAGTGGAAGCCGCGGCGGAAAACTATTTCGGCAAATCGGTCAGCGAGCTGAACTTGTCCGAGTGCGCGATATTGGCCGGGTTGCCCCAAGCGCCCAGCCGGTATTCACCGTTTCACTTTCCGGAACGGGCCAAACAACGCCAGATCTATGTGCTCACCCGCATGGTCGATGAGGGATTCATCAGCCAGACTGAAGCCTCCGAAGCGATCAGCATGCCGCTGGACATTCAGCCGCGCCGCAACTACTACATGGAAGAGGTGCCGATTTATACGGAACATGTCCGCCGCTATGTGGAAAAAAAATATGGCGAAGAGGCTCTGTACACCGACGGTTTAAAAATACACACGGCGGTCAATATCGAAATGCAAAAAGCGGCCGTCGCGGAGATTCAAAAGGGACTAAAGGAGTTGGATCACCGCCAGGGATACCGGGGACCCTTGCAACACTTATCCGGCGATCAAATCGATTTTTTTTTGGAGGAGCAGCGGCAAACCTTTACCAGCAAGCCGCCGGCGCAAGGCGATAGCGTCCAGGGGGTGGTCACTGCCGTGGACGACAAGAAGGGGACGGTAAGCGTCCGCATGGGCGATGAACAGGGCCTCATTCAGATGGATACGATGCGCTGGGCGCGCAAGTTCAATCCGAATGAAGATGGGGCGTTGGCCAATCTGCGCCGGCCGGGTCAGGCCGTGACCGTCGGCGACGTGATCCTGGTAGCGTTGGCTGAAAAAGATGAAAAAACCAACGACTGGACCCTGTTCCTGGATCAGACACCCGAAGCGCAGGGCGCCTTGATGTGCATCGAAGCGGGGACCGGCCTGGTCAAGGTCATGGTCGGCGGCCGGGATTTTTTAGAGAGCCAGTTCAACCGTGCGACACAATCGCGTCGGCAACCGGGGTCCGCATTTAAGCCCATCATTTACGCAGCCGCCCTCGACAAGGGCTATACCCCGGCCACCGTAATTATCGACGCCCCGGTCGTGTTTGCGGATGAAAGCAACGATACCACCTGGAAGCCCAAAAACTATGGAAAAACATTTCATGGCCCCACTTTGCTGCGCGATGCCCTGGCGCAATCCCGCAACGTGGTGACCATCAAAATTCTTCAGGATATCGGGATCGATTATGCTATCGATTATGCGCACAAAATGGGCATCGAATCCGATTTGACGCGCACCTTGTCGTTGGCCCTGGGTGCCTCGGGCGTGTCTTTGCAGGAAATCGTCAAGGCCTATTCGGTTTTCGCCAACCAAGGGTATCTGGTGGAACCGGCGTTCATCACGAAAATCGAAGACCGTGAAGGAAACATTCTGGAAGAGATGAATCCGACGCGGCAGAAGGTGATTGACGAAAGCACCGCCTATATCATGACCAGCCTGCTTGAAGGCGTCGTCAAGTTCGGCACCGGACAACGCCTACGGGCCCTGCGCCGGCCGGTCGCGGCCAAGACCGGCACCACAAACAACCTTTTCGATGCCTGGTTTGTCGGTTATACGCCGGATTTGATCACCGGCGTGTGGGTCGGCTTCGACCAGGAACGTTCCCTGGGCGAGGGCGAGACAGGCGCGCGCGCTGCCGCGCCCATTTTCCTCGGCTTCATGCAGGAAGCTTTGAAAAACGAACCGGTGCGCATATTCCAGGTGCCCGAGGGCGTGGTTTTCGCCAAAATCGATGCCAAAACCGGTCTTCTGCCCATCCCGGAATCCAAGGAAACCGTTTTTGAATGTTTCAAGGAAAATACCGTGCCCGAGCGCTATACGCCCAAGCCGGGAAGCGTGGAAGAGCCTGAACAATTTTTCAAGCTGGATATGTGAGAGGGCGTTGGTCTGTTTGCCCGTTTGAGAAGACCGCACACGGTGCGAATACGGATTGCTGTCGCTTGCACCGGGCGAACACAATGGTTCGCCCCTGCAGAGTGACAACGTGCGGACACCCGGATAATGTTTCTACACGGGCCGGGCAGACGGGCCAGCGGTCAACACAGGTTACCTGATGGGTCTGCGCCACATTCTGATCATATTGTCGTTATTGACTTTCCTCTCGGTCTCAGCCGGTGGCATTCTTTATTACTCCGCCCTGCGCCAAGCCGCTTTTCAGGAAGCCGAACGCCAGGCTGCCGCCAAAACCGAGCTGATTCACAACAGCATCGGCTCATTGCTGTCCGAGCATCACAATACGGTGGTCACGCTGGCCGGCATGGCTGAGCTGCGCACAGCCCTCTTGTCGCCATCGCCCGCGGCCCATGAAGACGCCAACCGGATGCTCGACCATTTCGCAGCCTCTCTGAGCGCCGATGTGTGCTATCTGATGAACGCCCATGGCCTCACGATTGCCTCCAGCAACCGCCATGCGCCCGACAGCTTCGTCAACCAAAGCTTCGCCTTCCGCCCCTATTTTAAGCAGGCCCTGGAGGGACTGCACGGCGCCTATCTGGCATTGGGCATCACCTCGGAAGAGCGGGGAATTTATCAAAGCTACCCTGTGCTCACGACCCCGGAAAATCGTCCGGCAGGTGTTGCCGTGATCAAATCCTCCGTTGAAAAAAGCGGTATCGAACTGGGTCTGCCTTCGGAAGACATGGTTTTTGTTACCGATCCATCAGGGGTCATCTTTATGTCCAATCGGCCCGAATGGCTCTTTCAACTCGTTTGGCCGCTGCCCGCCGAAACGATCGAACAGATCCGCCAGACACGCCAGTTCGGTTCCGGTCCCCTGAACTGGATCGGCTTTCATAAAAACAGCAAGGGCCAAGTGCTTGACGCCCAAGGCCGGCGCTATTTGCTTCACAGCGCTCCGGTCGACCGGTTTCCACAGTGGCAGATCCTTTACCTGCGCAACACCCACATGATCGCCCAGACCATCTCGGGTCCCTTGCTGAGCATCGTACGGCCCGCGGCCGCCTTGCTGACGATCCTGATCGGCTTGGCGGTTTTCGTGCTCTACCAGAAAGCCAACCGCGACATCCTGCGCCGCCGCAATGCCGAACAAGCCCTGCGCCAGAGCGAAACCCGCTACCGCTCGCTGTACCATCACACGCCGGCCATGCTGCATTCCATCGATATTCAGGGCAACCTGCTCAGTGTCAGTGATTTCTGGGTAGAAACGATGGGATACGGCCGCGACGAAGTGCTGGGACGCCCGCTGGCTGACTTTCTCTCTCCCGAATCCCGGCAGTATGCCCTGAGCATCGGAATTCCGCAATTTTTCAGCCGTGGTTACGTCAAGGACATCCCTTACCGCCTGCTCAAAAAAAACAGCGACACCATCGACGTATTGCTTTCGGCCATTGCCGACCGGGATGCGGGCGGCACGATCCAGCGCTCCTTGGCAGTTTCCATTGATGTGACCGAACGCAACCGGGCCACGGCGGCCCTGCACATCGCCAAAGAAGAGCTTAGCCGCTACTCCAAGGAGCTGGAGCGCCAGGTACGCGAGCGCACCAGTGAAATCACCGCCATCCTCAAGTACACACCGGCCGTGATTTACATGAAAGATGCACAGGGCCGCTATCTGCTGGTCAACTCCCGCTTCGAAAAACTCTTCGGTGTGCCCGCCGAAACCGTGCGCGGAAAAAGCGATGCCGACCTGCTGCCGCCGCACGTGGCCGACCAGATGTGTGCCAATGATCAAAAGGTTTTGTCCGAGGGGTTATCGCTGCACGTCGAAGAGAAAATTCCCTCCGGTGACGGATTTCAAATGTTTCTGTCCGTCAAATTTCCAATTTACGATGAATCCGGCATCATTCTCGGTGTCTGCGGTATTGCGTCCGACATCACTGCCTTGAAAAACGCGCAGGAGCAATTGCGACGGCTGTCCGCCTCCATTATGGCCAACCAGGAAAACGAACGCGCGGCCATTGCCCGCGAGCTGCACGATGAACTTGGGCAACTGCTCACGGCCTTGCGCATGGATGCCGTCTGGCTGCAGAACCGCCTTAAGGAAAACGACGACCTGGCCGCGGCTCGGGCCGGTGCGGTGTGCGCCCTGGTGGACACCACGATCGACGAGGTCCGGGCCATGGCCATTCGGCTGCGGCCTGGGGTTCTGGACGATCTGGGTTTGGTCGATGCCCTGGAGTGGTACACGACCGAATTCGAGCGTCGCGCGGAAATTGCCTGTATCTTCACCCATGATACGATACCGATCGTGGAAGGCACCATCGCAACGGCCGCTTACCGAATCGCCCAGGAGGCCTTGACCAATGTCGCCCGCCATGCCCTGGCCTCCCGTGCTGAAGTGAGTTTGCGCTTGGACCGCGAGACCCTGGTGCTGACCGTCTGGGATGATGGACGCGGATTTAATCCGCAAACCCTTTCCGAAACAAGGATGCTGGGTCTGGCCGGCATGCGCGAGCGGGCCATGCTGGTGGACGGCACGCTCACAGTTGCATCGCAGCCCGGCAGCGGTACCCAGGTTGCGCTCACCGTACCGCTGCAACCCATTGGAGGTAAGCTGTGATCAGAGTCCTTTTGGCCGACGACCATGGTATCGTGCGCGCCGGCCTGCGCCGGCTGGTCGAAGAAAGCGGCGACATGGAGGTGGTGGCCGAAGCGGCCGACGGCAACGAAGCCATTCGCCTCATCCGTGAGCGGCATCCGGATGTCGCCGTTATCGATCTTTCCATGCCGCATGTCGATGGCCTGGAGGTGATCACCCGCATCCACCCTGAGTATCCGGCCTTGCCGATCATCGTGCTGACCATGCATGCGGAAAACCAATATGTGGTCAGGGCCATCGAAGCCGGCGCCATGGGCTACATCACCAAACAATCCGCGCCGGAACAGCTGGTCACAGCCATTCGCAAAGTCCTCGGCGGCTCGCGTTACCTGACCGATGATGCGACAGAGTCGCTGGCGCTGCGGGTGTCCAGAGGCAGCCGTGGCGGCACCGGCTTGGACGATTTGTCCACACGCGAATTGCAAGTGCTGCGCCGCCTGGCGTTGGGCCACACCAACCGCGAAATCGCCGAAGCTTACAACATCAGCATTAAAACCGTGGACACCTACCGTTTTCGATTGTTGAAAAAGCTCAACCTGCGCAATAATGCCGAATTGTCACGCTATGCCATCCAGAACGGGTTGATAGAGCCTTAAAAAGAGGCTTGCATTGCAACCGTCTGGTTCGTAATAAGGCCTTGTACCTTGAAAACACCAACCGGCGGGTGCGATACTTCGAACCATCCGCAAGCGACCATCCGAAAAGGAGAACCAGTTATGCGCGAAGCTGTTATTGTCAGTGCGGTACGCACACCCCTGGGAAGTTTCAACGGCAGCCTGGGCACCATGGGCGCTACCGAATTGGGCGGACTGATCATCGCCGAAGCCGTGAAGCGAGCGGGAATCGATGCCGTCAGCGTCAATGAAGTGATCATGGGCCACGTGCTGCCCTGCGGATACGGACAAAATCCGGCCAAACAGGCCGCAACCAAAGCCGGCATGCCATCGGAGACCGAATGCGTCACGATCAACAAAGTCTGCGGCTCGGCGCTGAAAGCCGTGATGCTGGCCGCGCAGGCCATTCAGGTCGGCGATGCCGAGGTGGTGGTCGCCGGCGGCATGGAAACCATGAGCATGGCGCCCTATTACCTGGAAAAGGCCCGCTTTGGCTACCGCATGGGACCGGGTCAGTTGCAGGACCACATGGTGCACGATGGTTTGTGGGACATTGTCAACGATTTTCACATGGGCATCTCCAACGAGCTGTGCTCGGATAAATACGCCATTTCGCGCGAGGCCCAGGATTACTACACGGATCGTTCCTATCAACGCGCCCTTCAGGCGATCGCCGACGGCCGCTTCACAGACGAAATTATGCCCGTGCCGGTACCCCAGCGCAAAGGCGAGCCCAAACTTTTCGCTCAGGACGAGTGCCCGCGCCCGACCAGTCTGGAGGCCCTGGCCAAAATGCCGGGTGCCTTTAAGAAAGGCGGTGTGACCACCGCCGGCAATGCCTCGGTGATCAGCGACGGGGCGGCCGCCGTGGTGGTGATGTCGCGCGAAAAAGCCGAAGCCCTCGGATGCACCATCATGGCCACGGTCGGTGCGCAAGCCTCCGCCGGCATCGACATGAAATACGTGCTGGTGGCACCCATTCTGGCCATTCCCAAATGCCTGGCCAAGGAAGGGCTCTCGCTGGACCAGGTCGATCTCTTCGAAATCAACGAAGCTTTTGCCGGATCGACCTGCGCTGTTTTGCAGGAATTGAAAATCGACCCCGACAAGACCAACGTCAATGGCGGCAGCGTGGCCCTGGGTCATCCGATCGGCGCCAGCGGCTGCCGCGTACTGGTCACCCTGCTCCACGAAATGATCCGCCGTAACAGCCGCACCGGTCTCGCCTCGCTGTGCTTGGGCGGCGGGGAAGCAGTGGCGCTGATTGTCAAACGATAGATGGTGGCGCGGACCACCGTGTTTTTGAAAATGCATTGGTTGGCGGTTCTTAAACGGGTAACGGTAAAGGAGTGCATCGATGGAAATTAAGAAGTTCGGCGTGATTGGCTCCGGCCAGATGGGTAACGGCATCGCCCAGGTGGCGGCCATGAGCGGGTTGGATGTCATCATGAATGACATCAAAGAGGAGTTTGTCCAGAACGGGCTGCGCACGATTGGTAAATTCTTCGACCGCGGTATTGAAAAAGGTAAACTGACCCCCGAGCAGAAAGAGGCCGTTCTCGGACGCATCAAGACCAGCACGGATATCGCGGATATGGCCGACGCGGACTTCGTGGTCGAAGCCGCCACGGAAAAAGAGAATTTGAAATTCCAGATTTTCCAGAACCTGGACAAGATCTGCCGGCCGGAAGTCATTTTGAGCTCCAACACCTCTTCCATTCCGATCGGCCGCATCGCCGCTCAGACCCGACGCCCGGATAAAGTGATCGGCATGCACTTCATGAACCCGGTGCCCCTGATGAAACTGGTCGAGGTGATCCGCGGTCTGGCCACCTCCGAGGAGACGTTTCAGATCACCTGGCAGCTTTCCGAAAAATTCGGCAAAACACCCGCCGAGGCCAATGACTATCCCGGCTTTATCGCCAACCGCATTCTCATGCCCATGATCAACGAAGCGATTTTCGCCTTGTATCAGAGCGTGGGCAGCCGCGAAGCCATCGATACCGTCATGCAACTGGGCATGAACCATCCCATGGGGCCACTGGCCCTGGCCGACCTGATCGGCCTGGATACCTGCCTGGCCATTATGGAAACATTGTACGACGGTTTCAAAGACCCCAAATACCGGCCGTGCCCCTTGCTGCGCAAATATGTGGAAGCCGGTTGGCTGGGAAGAAAGACCGGCCGGGGGTTCTATGAGTACACGTAGCGGACGAACGCCGCTATGAGACGAAACCACCCTTCAGACGCTTTTCACTAGCGATGCACTTGGACGGGCGGTGTTCGGACAAATCAACCATTTGCCGGCATCGCCCGTATTGCTTCATTCGAATCTTGCAGTACAGTGTGCATTGAGGCATGCAGCCCTCTGCCGTCACTGCTGCGTTACGGGAGCGGATATGGACCTCGCATTCAAGAAAATCAAATACACGTGGATCGGTCTTTTGCTGGCAGCCGCATGGATAGTCATGGGGTGCGGCAGTAAACTCAGTCAAGAGAATTATACCAAGTTGAAAATAGGCATGCGGTATGCCGAGGTGACCGAATTTCTTGGCGCACCGGATGAATGTGATGCTGCGGTCGGGATGAAGAACTGCACATGGGGCGGCGACAAGAAAAACATTAATATCAACTTTTTGGGCGAAAAAGTCGTTTTCTTTTCGGGGAAAGGACTTTAATTTCTGAATGCGCGGCGATGGACCCCTGGGTCATCCATATGAAAAAGGGCCGCTTCGAACGGGCCTGGCGTATCAGCGACGCGGTTTTACGTGAGCGGGCGGGAACCTCGAGCCGGCATCTGCCGCCTCACCTGCAGTACTTTTGGGACGGCACACCGCTGGCTGGCAAAAGGGTCCTGGGGCGCTGCCTGCACGGTCTGGGGGACACCATCCAGTTCATCCGCTACATGCCCATGGTCAGACGTGTCGCCGCCCACACAACGGTATGGGCCCAGCCAGCGCTCCTTAACCTTTTGCAAACCGCCCGCGGAATCGACCGCCTGCTTCCCTTGCAGGACGACCCACCGCCGGTCGATCGCGATTTGGATGTCGAAATCATGGAACTGCCCCATGTGTTCCGCACGACACTGGCTTCCACTCCCGCCCAGGTGCCCTATCTGCATGTTCTCCCGGCCGCGTTCCCCAGGGACCACCGTCTCAGGGTCGGCCTCGTATGGCAGTCCGGTGATTGGGATGAGCGCCGTTCGGTGCCTTTCCACCTGATAGGCCCTTTAACGTCATTGCCCAGCGTGAACTGGTATATATTCCAGCATGGGCCCGGCTTGAACGACATGCGCGAAACGATCGGACATGTGATCGAATCCGACGATCTGCTGGATGTGGCCAGGGCAATGGGGGCCATGGACTTGATGATCTCGGTCGATACCATGGCCGCCCATCTTGCAGGGGCGCTCGGCATTCGAACCTGGACTCTGTTGCAGCACGATCCGGATTGGCGTTGGATGGAGGGCATCGATCACAGCCCGTGGTACCCCACCATGCGCTTGTTCCGCCAGGCCCAAGGCGGCCAGTGGGCTCCTGTCCTTGACCGCGTGCGCGCCGCGCTCGCGCATTTAAGCACCCTTTTCCGCGAACCAGCCAATTGAATGACCCCGGGGTCCAGGATAGATATGAACCGCATTCACAAAAATAAATTTATTTTTGAATTGGGGCTTGATTCAGCGACGATCTCTGGATTATGGTAGACCTGTTTTTACAGATATTCTGATTTTCGGTGAATGGATACCCCCGACCAAAGGAGCCCGCATGCCGAAGAAGCCCAAAGTTCCTGTCCCCATCGGTCAACGCATCAAGTCTTTCCGCACCCGCAAAAAATTGACCCTGGAGCAATTGGCCAATGAAACCGGTTACAGCATCGACTATCTTAAGCAGGTTGAGAGCGGTGACGAGATGCCGCCTGTCGGCACCCTGTTACAACTTTCACGTGCCTTGAATATCGATTCGGGCGATCTTCTGAAAGATCAGCAAACCGCCCGCGATCAGCGCGCGGATGCCTACGCCAAGCGCACTCAGAATTACGCCTACACCACGTTGACACCCGGCGCCGAGCACAAGCACCTGAAAGCCTTTCGTATCCAGATCAAGGCCTTGCAGGAGCACCAGGGCGTGGGGTATCAACATGAAGGTGAAGAGTTCGTCTACGTGCTCAAAGGTCATATCGAAGTAACCGTCGGCGAACATGTCAATCGCCTGGAAACGGGCCAATCCCTGCATTTCAATTCCGGCGTTCAGCACCACATGCGCAACACCGCCGACGAGGACGCCGAGCTGCTGGTCGTGGTCTACAATCCCTGATGCCATCTATTCACAGGAGCCGTGATGCCGAAACTGACCGAAGAACAGCTCATGATTCAAAGCATGGTCCGGGAGTTCGCGCGCCGGGTAGTGGCTGCCGGGGCTGCCGATAGGGACCGTACCAAATCGTTTCCCGGCGATGTGCTCAAACAAATGGGCGAGCTGGGGTTGATGGGCATGATGGTGCCCCTCGAATACGGCGGCAGCGGCGCCGATGCGATTAGTTACGTGTCCGCCTTGTCGGAAATCGCCTATGCCTGCGCCGCCACTGCAGTGGTGATGTCGGTCCAGAATTCAATTGTCTGCGAAAGCCTGCTTCACTTTGGCACGCCCGAGCAAAAGCAGCGTTTTCTGGTGCCCCTGGCCAACGGGGAGGTCATCGGCGCCTTTGGATTGACCGAGCCGGACGCCGGCTCGGACCCGGTCAGCCAGACGACCACGGCCGAACGTGATGGCGACAGCTACATCCTCAACGGCACCAAGCGCTTCATCACGTCCGGCAAAAACGCCCAGACGGTCATCGTCACCGCCAAGACGGATGAAGCCAAACGCCATAAAGGCATCTCCGCTTTCGTGGTCCAAAAAGGCACACCCGGCTTCCAGGTGGGCCATGTGGAAGATAAATTGGGTTTGCGGGCCTCGGACACCACAGACCTGATTTTCGAAAATTGCCGGGTGCCCGCAGAGCAGCGCCTGGGCGCGGAGGGCCAGGGATTTCAGATCGCCATGCAGGGCCTGGACAGCGGCCGCATCGGCATTGCGGCCCAGAGCGTGGGCGTGGCCCAGGCGGCCCTTGATGCCACGGTCAAGTATACTCAGAAAAGAACGCAGTTCGGGCAGAGCATCGCCAAGTTCCAGGGATTGCGCTGGATGGTTGCCGATATGGCGGTCGATATCGCAGCCGCCCGCCAGTTGATGCTGGCGGCCGCCGCGATGAAAGATCGCGGGGAAAATTTCACCATGCAGGCGGCCATGGCCAAGCTGTATGCATCGGAAATGGTGAACCGCGTCACCGCGCAAGCCATCCAGCTGCACGGCGGTTATGGCTATACCAAGGATTACCCAGTGGAACGCTATTATCGCGATGCGCGCGTGTTTACAATTTACGAGGGCACTTCGGAGATTCAGCGGGTCGTGATTTCAAATCACATCTTCAAAGACCAGCGCAAAAAATAAAGGTTATCCACTTCGCGCCAGTGACTTATTTCACTTTCAACGCCGGCGCAGCCGGCCAGGAGTTACCATGGTTCGTACCGAGATCTCTCTTTTTCTGAAGAACGCCCCCGGCGAGCTCGGCAAATTGACCGCGCTCTTTGCCCAGGCAGGCATCAACATCGATGCCATCACCATTCAGGACGCTTCCAATTATGTGCGGGAGCTATTCAAAGGGCGCGGAAAATCGCTCAAGCGGATCGCCTCGGCGGCCAGCTACGACTCCATGAGCAAGGATTCGGCTGATTTTGCCCTGATCCGCCTGTTGCCCTGCAACGGCATGATCAATCAGGCCATCGACCTTTTATCGCAGCATGAGTATCTGTTCGACATCCTGCCGGTGATTGCCATTGCGTTTGCCAACCGGCCCGGTGAACTGGCCAAAGTGGCCGGTCGACTGGGACGGGAAGGTATCAACATCCATTACGTCTACGGTTCAGCGCCAGACCCCGACCAACGCTGCCTGTTGGTTTTCTGCCCGGACGACATCGATCGCGCGGCGCGCATTTTCAAGGATCCGGAGGTGGCCGGGACTGTCACGCAGGATCCCGGGCACAAGAGCTGAACCCGGTTGGCAGTGTTGCGCTTTGCCGCTATGCTTGCAGCCTATTGGGTCGATGGTGTGCGGACCACCAGCAGACGGATTTCGGTCATGTCTTCGATGGCGTAGCGCAAACCCTCGCGCCCCAGGCCGGAATCCTTCACACCGCCGTAGGGCATGTGGTCCACGCGCCAGGAAGGCACGTCTCCCACGATCACGGCGCCGACCTCCAGCCGATCCCAGGCCATTTGGGCACGATACAGATCCCGCGTAAAAACGCCGGCTTGCAGGCCGTAACGCGTATCATTGACTTGCCGCAGAGCACTGTCGAAGTCATCGAATTCAGACAGTACCGCCACCGGGCCGAAGGCTTCCTCCCGGCAGATTTTCTGGTCGGCGGGCACGTTCTCCAGCAGCGTGGCGGAAAGCACGGCCCCCTGGCGTTCGTTGCCGCACAACACCCGTCCGCCGACGGAAACAGCCGTGTCAATCCACTCCTGCAGACGCACCGCCTCTTTTTCGGCAATCAGCGGGCCGATGAAGGTCCGGCGATCCTTGGGATCTCCGACACGCAGTGCTTTGACCTTTTCAACCAGTCGCGCGCGCAGGTCTTCGTACACCGCGGCATGGATCAGAATGCGCTGCACACTGATGCAGCTTTGGCCGGATTGATAAAAGGCCCCAAACACCAGACGTTGCACCACATCCTCCAGATCGGCTGTTTCATCCACGATGCAGGCCGCATTGCCGCCGAGTTCCAGGATCACCTTTTTTTTGCCGGCTTGGGCTTTGAGGCGCCAGCCAACGGCGTCCGAACCGGTGAAGCTGAGCAGCTTGAGACGATCGTCCGTAATCAACTGGTCGGCGCCGTCACGCGGGCACGGCACTATGGAAAAAGCGCCCGCTGGCAGGTCGGCAGCCGCCAATACCTCGCCGATGATCAGGGCTCCCAGCGGTGTGGCACTGGCCGGCTTGAGCACAAAAGGGCAGCCGGCCGCAATGGCCGGCGCTATTTTGTGGGCCACCAGGTTCAAAGGGAAATTGAATGGGCTGATGAAGACGCATGGCCCCAGCGGCACACGCTGGGTCATGCCGCGGTATCCGGCCGATTTGGGTCCGATTTCCAAGGGTATGGTCCGGCCCTCGATGCGAAGGGCTTCGCCGGCGGCCACGCGAAAGGTGTCGATCAGGCGCGCCACTTCTCCTTCGGCATCGGCAATGGGTTTGCCGGCCTCGATGCACAGGGTCATAGCCAGCTCGTCACGGCGTTGCGTGAAGGCATCGACGCAATGCTGTAAAATGCGCTGGCGCTCGAACGGTTTCAGGGCGGCCATGGCAGGCGCGGCCTGTTGCGCCAGCGCGATCGCGCGATCGATCGTGGCGCGATCGGCCAGCGGCACGTGCGTCGCCACCTCGCCCGTGTACTTGTCGATGACAGCCAGATCGGCATTGGGCCGTTCCGGGCGATTGCCCACGAATAAAGGATACTGTTTATCCAACATAATTTACCTCCTTTATATCTCAACTTTCGGGATTGGCACGCAGTGAGGTGAGCCGGGCGGGTGGTCCGTACCAAACCCGAAAATTTGTTTGACCCTGTGATCTCAAAGATCTCTATGGTAAATTCTATTTCCAGCGAATAAAGTAAAAATGAATCGACAAAGATCAAAACAAATGAGAATTTTGAGCGCCAGCGAGTTCGCGCCCGACCCTGCGCACACCTTTAGCCTCACTCGAGCGCAACGGGGTGTGGCGCGGACCACCCGCCCGGATCACCGGCGTTTGGAACCCGAAAATTGAAGGAGAATAGAGAATATATGAAGGGTTTTTTCCAGGGCATCGCTTATAATATCCGGGGCGTGAAAATGGGGTTGGGCTCTACGCGGCTGCTGCTGCTGGGCCTGTTGCGATTTTTGATCATGGCGGTGATTGCCGTGGCCGCCGCGACAATTATCCTGATGAAGTACCAGGAGATTCTGGCGCTGCTGTGGCAACGGCCCGAAAGCATGTGGGTTGTCTGGCTGTGGCATCTGGTGTCATGGGTGGTGGCCCTGGTCCTTGTGGCGTTGTCGGCTGTGATGGGCTTCGTGCTGGCCCAGCTCCTGTTCAGCATCGTCATCATGGACATCATGTCCCAGATCACCGAACGCCTGTCTTCCGGAAAGGTACGCACCGCCAACACGCTGCCATGGTTCACCTACTTTTTCCATCTGCTGCGCCAGGAGATTCCGCGCGCCATCCTGCCGGTGACCATCTCTTTGCTGTTGCTGATCCTCGGGTGGTTTACTCCGGCAGGCCCTGTACTGACGATTGTCGCGTCACTGGCCGCAGGGCTTTTTCTGGCCTGGGACAACACCGATCTGGTACCGGCGCGGCGGATGGTGCCGTTCGGTCAGCGCTTTGCATTTTTGCGCAGTCATCTCGGTTTTCACCTGGGTTTCGGCATTCTTTTCCTGGTTCCCGGCCTTAATCTGGTGCTGCTGGCCTTCGCCCCCGTAGGCGCCACCCTCTATTACATCGAGCGCATCGACCCCCAATGACGTTTGCCGTTTGGCCTGTTGGCCCACCGTTGATGTGTCCATTTTTCTGTTTTTGTTATCCAGTTCGCTCCAGTAAAACACATATATGGCATAAGAAGGTTACCTCAACTCTCGGGATCGGCACGTCTTGAGGTGAGCATATCAAATCGACAGAATGCCTCCCTTACACTTTAAACTTTGCACTTAACACTTCGCCAATAGTTCACTTGAGCGAACTGCATAACCATACTTGTGTGATATCTTGCTAAAAGCGGGCACGGCTAACAGGGCGAACGAAACATCCTCTGAATGCCGCGAAGCAACGGGTCCAGGCGCTGGCGCAGATCAGGCGGGATCATGAGGACCGGGATGGATCGGTTGGCCGGCATTCCAGCGGGGGCCGCCGCGGGCTGCGGCTGAGACAGCAACAGCAGCAGGGCGCTCAAGTTGCCGGTCACCCCTTGGGCGTCGAGGCCTTCGACATATTGCAGCATGAGATTGTTGGCGGCAAGCAGCCATTCCGGCATTTCGGCTGCCCCCTCGCCTGCGCAGTCGCTCTGCGAGTGCATGGCGCGACACCCGAAGGGCCGCACGGAATAAATTGAACAGAGACGATCCTTGAGCAGCGGACAGGGGCCTGCCGACGGATCGGCAGCCTCATCGGGGATGTCCAGGCCTCGGACACAGTATTCCGCCACTTGATTGATCGTCAGGATGGGTTGAAAATGCGGCCGCGCAACAGTCGCCCGCAAAGCGTCCAGCGGCGCCCCCGGCTGTCCCGGGCAGGACCAGTAATCAATAATCAACGATGCTTCAAGGGTCGTCAAGGTCACGTTGGCCGTGCAGCAATGCGCGCACCCTTTGTGGCACGCTGCCGCAAACTCGGCACAAAAGCGATCGTATAACGCGTATAGATTTTGAAGGATGTCGCCGCGCGCGTCCTTAGGCATGGATTACCTCCTCGCAGAGCGATACCGCACCTTGACGAAAGACCGATCTGTCGTTAGGGTGAAACATCTCTTTTGCCGGGAAACAAAACGTCCGCATCAACCTTTGCCCAACCAACATGCCGGGAGGCGACTCATGTCCAGCAAAGTATACTTTATCGACTTTCGGGCCGACGTGCAAACCAACATCATGGCCAAACTCGAAAACTTGATCGAAACCGCAGGCCTTCCGGAGGTGATCAAACAACGCGACCTGGTCGCCGTTAAAATCCATTTTGGTGAACTGGGCAATGCTGCTTTCATACGACCCATTTACATGCGTTCCATCTTAAAAACCATAAAGAAAAGCGGAGGCGTGCCTTTTCTGACCGACGCCAATACGCTTTACGCCGGCACGCGCAGCGATGCGCCCCATCATTTGACCACCGCCATTCAAAACGGGTTCGCCTATGCGGTGGTCGACGCCCCATTGGTCATTGCCGACGGGCTGCGCGGCAAAAGCGAGGTGGCGCTGCCGGTTTACGGCAAGCATTTTGAAAGCGCCTACATCGGCAAGGAGATCGTCGAGGCCGACGTTTTTATATCGGTGGCCCACTTCAAGGGCCATGAGCTGTCGGGTTTCGGCGGGGCCCTCAAAAATGTGGGTATGGGCAGCGCGTCGCGCAAAGGCAAGCTTGCCATGCATTCGACCGTCTCGCCGCAGGTCAACGCCGAGCACTGCATCGGCTGCGGCGAGTGCGTGGAACATTGCTCGCAGCATGCCCTGGCGCTCAACAATGATAAAGCCACCATCGATGACGAGCGCTGCATCGGCTGCGGCGAGTGTATCCTGATCTGTTCCAACGAAGCCATCGAGATCAAATGGGATCGGGAAATCCCGCGTTTTCTGGAAAGCATGGTGGAGTACAGCGCCGCCCTGCTCCGCCAAAAAGCCGGCAAATCGTTGTTCGTCAATTTCATCACCGATGTATCGCCCGCCTGCGATTGTTACCCGGCCAACGATGCACCGATCGTCAAAAACATCGGCGTGGTGGCTTCACGCGATCCGGTCGCCCTCGACCAGGCGTCGGTGGATCTGGTCAATGCCGAGCCGGCCTTGAGCAACTGCCGGTTGTCGGTCAATACCGAAGCCGGCGGCGACAAATTCAAAGGGCTTTACCCCAACGTGGACTGGGCCATTCAACTCGATTATGCCCAACACCTGGGCTTGGGATCCCGGACCTATGACCTGGTTCGGCTGTAAGGTCGATCGGGCATTGCCAACGATGACCCGACAGGTTCAACCCGCCGGCACTCCGTTGCGTGAACGACTGAATTCTGGAAGCTGAGCAGGAGAAGGAAGAAGCAGATGGAAATAGCCGTTGTTTCCGTCCTCCTGGCGGTCACGCTGTATCTTTTGATGAGCGAACGGATTCCGATTGATCTGACCGCCATCGGGATCATGGTGGCCTTGATTGTGACGCGCATTCTCACCCCGGAGCAGGCGGTCGCCGGTTTCGCCAACCCGGCCGTAATCACCGTGGCTGCCATGTTCCTGATCAGCCAAGGCATGATCCGCACCGGCATCGTCGGTTTCATCGGACAAAAAGTGATCGCCGTCACCCGCGGCCGCACCTGGTTGGCGCTGCTGGTCGTGCTCCTGATCGTCTCGGTGGCATCCGCTTTTATCAACAACACCCCTGTGGTGGTGATCTTTATTCCCGTCATCCTGGGGATGGGTTGCGGTCTGGGCGTCAGCCCATCCAAATACCTGATCCCGATCTCCTATGCGTCCATTCTGGCCGGCACCTGCACGCTCATCGGCACCTCCACCAACATCATCGCCAGCAACATTTCGGCCAGCTACGGCTACGCACCGTTGAGCATGTTCGAATTGTCCAGCGTGGGCGTGCCGCTGGCCGTGGCGGGCATCCTTTTTATCATTATCGCGGCACCGCGCCTGATGCCCGAACTGGTCCATCCGACGTGCGAGTTGGAGAACCAGGCCCAACGCCGCTACCTGGCCGAACTGATCGTTCCGCGCGGCAGCGCATGGATCGGCATGGACCCCTGCAACGATCTGAGGGCTAAATATCCAGGGTTCGAGTTTCTGGAACTGATCCGCTCCTCCCACATATTTCACCCTTGCCGTGATGCGGTGCGGATTGCGCCGGACGATCTGCTGCTGGTCAAAGCCTCGCCCAACGAGTTGACCCACCTGCTGCAAGGCAAGGAGGTGAACCTGCCTGCGACCGAAAAGGGCCTCAATTTCAACACTCCGGGCGAATCCTTGATCATCGAACTGATCATTCCGCCGCAATCCCGATTGCTCGGTCAGACCTTGCGCGAGACGGATCTCGCCAATGACGAAGATCTGCATATTGTGGCCATCGAACGCAGTGGTCTGCATTACAGCGAAAAACAGATTAAGGACATTCGCTTGCGCATCGGGGATATTTTGCTCGTGTGGTGCCGACCCGACCGCGTCGATAAATTCCGTGGGCGCAGCGACTGGATTGTTGTGGAAGATGTGCATCATCAGATCGTACACACCCGCAAGGCGCCTCTGGCCGGCATGATTTTCGCCGCCATGGTGATCGCCGCCACCAGCGGACTGGCCGATATCATGGTCTGCGCCCTGGCCGCCTTATGCCTGATGGTTCTCACGGGCTGTCTGCCCCTGCGCGAAGCGTACCGGGCCTTGCAGAGCAATGTCCTGCTGTTGATCGTGGGAACGATCGCATTGGGTGCAGCCATGGAAAAAACCGGTGCCAGTCGCTATTATGCCGAGCTTTTTCTCGGGATGTTGCAGGGCTGGTCGCCCGCCATGGTGCTGGGAGGCATCCTCTTGTTGACCAGCATCTGCACCCACGTGCTGAGCAACAATGCCACAGCTGTTTTGCTGCTGCCCATTGCAATTTCAACCGCACTGGGACTGGGTGTACATCCCAAGCCCTTCATCGTCGCCGTTTGTATTGGGGCCAGTGCCTGCTTTGCGTCGCCAATTGGATACCAGACCAATTTGCTCGTCTACGGCCCAGGCGGCTATCGGTTCAGCGACTATTTCAAGCTGGGCATTCCGCTCAATCTGATGGTGGTCATCGCAGGCACTGTTCTGATCCCGCATTTTTGGCCCTTTTAAGTGAAATGCGGCCGAAGAAACTCCAGTGATTATGGGCGAAGTGTTAAGTGTAAAGTTTAAAGTGTAAAGGGAGGCATTCTGTCGATTTGACATGCTCACCTACCGCTTTTACGTGCATGCTTTTATTAAAGGTTCTAAAAATCACAACCTAACTTCTTATGACACCTCATACCTGTGTATTACTGGAGCGAAGTGCATAACCAGATAACAAAAATGTGGACTTTTCGGTTTAATAGCTCTATATGTGGACGTTTCCCGCCGCCGTTAGCCTGATCCGGCATTGAGCGAGAATAACCAAAATGACCATATCGGAGAGTTTTCCCTTCAATTCCCCAGCTTGATACCTAAAATTTTCCGCTTACTGTTTTTAATCCATTGATTAAAAATGCCCATTGTTGGGCTGAAGGAGTTTATAGCAGGATGAGCAATACCCGTATCCCAAACGAAAATATTCGCAATGTGGCCATTATCGCCCATGTTGACCATGGCAAAACCACGCTGGTGGATGCCATGTTCCGACAAAGCGGCCTTTTCCGCGAAGGCCAGGCAGTCAATGAACGGCTCATGGACAACATGGACCTGGAACGCGAACGCGGGATCACCATCGCCGCCAAGAACTGTTCCGTGCATTGGCATGGGGTCAAAATCAATATCATCGACACACCTGGCCATGCCGATTTCGGCGGCGAAGTGGAACGCGCCCTCTCCATGGCCAACGGCGCCCTCCTGCTGGTGGATGCCTCTGAGGGGCCGCTGCCGCAAACACGCTTTGTACTGGAAAAAACCCTGGCAGCCGGCCTGCAGGTGATTGTGGTCATCAACAAGATCGACCGCAAGGATGCCCGCGCGGCGGAGGTGCTCGATCAGGTGTACGATCTGTTCATCGATCTGGACGCCAACGAGGCGCAGTTGGATTTCCCCTACATGTTCGCCATCGGGCGTGACGGCATTGCGCAGACCACTCTCGCAGAACGCGGAAAAAACCTGGACCCGCTCCTGGACCTGATCCTGGAAAGAATTCCCGCCCCGACTCATCAACCGGAAGAGCCTTTTCAAATGCTGGTGTCGGATCTGGGCTATTCCGACTACCTCGGCCGTCTGGCCGTGGGTAAAGTCGCCAACGGCCGGGCGCACAACAAGGACGCCCTGGTATGCATCGGGGTGGATGGGGTCCAACGGCCGCTCAAGGTGGCCTGTCTGCAAACCTACGAAGGCCCCACCCTCAAAGAGGTGGAAGCGGCCGATCCGGGCGAAATCATTGTTCTGGCCGGCATCGACGAGGTGCGCATCGGCGACACCATCAGCACGCGCGGCAGCACGAAGGCACTCAAACGTATCCGCGTGGACGAACCCACTGTTGCCATGCGCTTTACCGTCAACACCTCGCCTTTTGCGGGCCGTGAAGGACGGTTTTCGCAATCGCGCAACTTGCGCGAGCGCTTGTTCAAGGAAACCCTGCGCAATGTCGCCATTCAGGTGGAAGAGACCGATAACCGCGAAATATTTCTGGTCAAAGGCCGGGGCGAATTTCAATTGGCCATATTCATCGAAACCATGCGCCGGGAGGGCTTTGAACTGACCGTGAGTCGCCCGGAAGTCATCTATAAAATGCAGGACGGCGTAAAAATGGAACCCATGGAACGGCTGTTCGTTGACTGCGACGAGCCTTTCCTGGGCGTGGTGACCGAAAAATTGTCCTCGCGCAAGGCCCAGATGACCAACTTGATCAATCACGGCAGCGGCCGGGTGCGCATCGAATTCAGCACCCCATCGCGCGGTTTGATTGGCTATCGCGACGAGTTTTTGACCGACACCAAGGGCACCGGCCTGCTCAACTCCTATTTTGCCGGGTATGACACCTATCGGGGCGACTTTCCCAGCCGCTTTTCAGGATCGATCGTTTCAGACCGCCAAGGCGCGGCCGTGGCCTACGCCCTGTTCAACCTGGAGCCGCGCGGCCTGCTGTTCATACGCCCTGGAGAGCCGGTTTACGAGGGCATGATCTTTGGTGAACACAACCGCGCCACCGACCTGAACGCCAATCCGTGCAAGGAGAAAAAACTGACCAATATGCGCGCCTCCGGCCATGATGAAAATGTCATCCTGGCGCCGGTAAAGCCCATGACTCTGGAGTGGGCCATCCATTTCATCCGAGAAGACGAAATGGTGGAAGTCACTCCCCAGTCGATCCGTTTGCGCAAGACGGCCCTTAATGCACAACAGCGTTATCGGATGCGCGGCGATAAGAATGCCTGAGAACTTACCGCCCAAGCGGGGCAGTTTTTTATTTGACAATCAACCAGGCTTAGCCCCAGTTTAGAATGTATGAATCCGGATGCGTACATAGCCTGCCTTGAATGCGACCTGCTGCACCGCCGGCGGCCTTTACCGCCCAACGGCGTGGCCACCTGTTCGCGATGCGGTGCTTTATTGTATCGCACGCGGCGCAACAGCCTGGACCGCACCTTGGCAATGGCCATCTGCGGTGTCATCCTATTCATCGTCGCCAACGTGTATCCTTTTCTGACCCTTACCTACGAAGGCCAGGAGCAGGAAACCACCCTGATCAGCGGCATCATCGCGCTGTACCATCAGGGGATGCCCGTGCTGGCGCTGCTGGTGCTGGCAACCGGCATTTTTTTTCCCTTGTTGGAACTGGTCGGATTGACCTATATTCTTCTGCCCTTGAAATACAATCGCAAGCCCTGGGGCATGGCGCCGATTTTTAGGGTCATCCGCAACCTGCAACCCTGGGGCATGACCGAGGTCTTTTTGCTGGGCATCCTGGTATCCATCGTCAAGCTGGCCGACATGGCCACCCTTGTTCCCGGGTTGGCGCTGTATGCTTTTCTGATTCTGATCTTTGTCGTGGCCGCGACAAGTGCATCCCTCAATCCGGATATTGTATGGGAACAATTAACGGTCGATCACTAAAATCTGGGACGGCGGCACCCACGGCCGCCCGCGCCGGCCTTATGGCTTGTCACGATTGCCGTTTGCTCGCACGGATGATTGCCGACCCAAAGGGGCATGCGCACTGTCCGCGCTGCGGCGCACCGCTGCATTGGCGCAAGCCCGACAGCATGACCCTTTCCCTGGTATTGTTGATCACCGCGATCATTTTGTACGTGCCTGCCAACGTACTGCCGATCATGCACACGACCTATCTAGGAAAAACACAGTCGGATACCATTCTAAGCGGCGTTATTTACTTTATGACCACCGGCAGCTGGCATATCGCCATCATTATTTTCGTGGCCAGCATCGTTGTCCCCGCCCTCAAGCTGATCGTGCTGGCGTATCTGCTGATTTCCGTCAAACAGCACGCGACCAGCCGCCGCGAGGAACGCACGCGTTTTTACCGCATCATCGAGTCCATCGGCCGGTGGTCGATGGTGGATATTTACGTGGTGACCGTGATGGTCGCCCTTATGAACCTGGGCGTACTGGCCTCCGTAGAGGCCGGTTGGGGCGCCTTTTACTTCGGTGCCGTCGTGGTGATTACCATGTTCGCGGTCAGAAGTTTCGATCCACGCTTGATCTGGGATGAGATGGAGAATCAAAGATGACCGAAACATCCGAACACAGTTTCGATGAAATCCCCCAGGCAGTGGTCCGCCACTCCAGACGGCTCGGACTGGTGTGGCTTATTCCGCTGGTGGCGGCCTTGGTCGGTGCCTGGCTGGCCGTCCAGGCGATTGTCCAGGCCGGGCCGACCATTACCATCACCTTTAAATCGGCCGAAGGCCTCACGGCCGGCAAAACCAAGATCAAATACAAGGATGTGGAAGTCGGGCAAGTCGAATCGATTCACTTGAGCGAGGATTTGTCGCACGTGATCGTCACGGCGGCCATGGTCAAGGACATCGACCATTATCTGACTGAGAACACCCGCTTCTGGGTGGTCCGGGCAAGGGTGGCCGGCGGCGAAGTGTCTGGTTTGAGCACCCTTTTTTCAGGCGTCTACATCGGCATGGATCCGGGCCAACCAGGCAAGCCTTCCGACAGCTACACGGGCCTGGAAACGCCACCCGCCGTCAGCATGGACACCCCCGGCAGCTACTTCATGTTGCGTTCGGAACAATTGGGGTCACTGGATATCGGCTCACCGATCTACTATCGCCAGATCAAAGTGGGTCAGGTGGTCGGTTATGAAATGACCACCGATGGCTCGGCCGTACTCATTCAAATCTTCATACAAGCGCCTCACAACAATCGGGTGCGCCAGAATACGCGCTTCTGGATCGCCAGCGGCCTGGATGTTTCCGTGGATGCCGAAGGGGTCAAGGTCAACACCGAGTCTGTCCTGGCGCTGCTGATCGGCGGTATCGCCTTTCAAACGCCCACCGATCTGGAGCCCGGTGATCCCGCCTCGGATGGCCAGTCGTTTGTTTTGTACAACAACAAGGATGAGATCGATGAACCGGTGTATACCCGCAAATCCTATTTCGTGGCCTATTTCGACGAGACGGTGCATGGATTGAACAAGGGGGCACCCATTGAGTTCCGGGGGATCAAAGTCGGTGAAGTGGTGGATGTGCGCCTTGAGTTCGATGAAAAAAAGGTCAATTTCCGCATTCCAGTCTTGATGGCCATCGAAACCGAACGCATCAGCGTCCGGGAAAACGGTAAAGCCGACCAGGAAGCCTTGATCGTCAAACTCGTCCAAAAAGGGTTGCGCGCCCAGTTGCGCACCGGCGTGCTGCTGACCGGTTTGCTCTACATCAACCTGAACATGCAGCCGGACGCGCCTATCCAAAAGGTCTCCCAACACGGCCCGTATACCGTGATACCAACTGTTCCCGGCGCCACTCAGGAGATTACCGCAGGCATCGCCAGTTTTGTCAATCGGCTGGAAAAACTGCCCATGGAGCAGATCGGCACGGAATTGCGCGACAGTCTCAGGCAGATCAACCGCTTGGTCGGCTCCGATGATCTGAAATCTTCCATGACAGCCTTGAACCGAAGCCTGACGCAGTTGCAACAGTTCACCACAACGCTCAACAAGGACACCGGACCGCAGATCAACAGCGCAATCGACCAGTTGCGCCAAACCCTGGAGCAGACCGAAAAAACCTTGTCCGCAGCCGAAGGCATGGTCAGCGGCAATGCCCCCCTGGGCTACGATATCCAACAAATGATGCGTGAACTGGCCAAAGCAGGCCGTGCGGTCAGCGTGCTGGCCGACTACCTGCAACGCCATCCGGAAGCCCTGGTCTTTGGAAAAGGAGCCCCCCAACCATGATATCAGCACCTTCTATGCGCGGCTGGGTCGCCGTGATCTTAACGCTTGCGGTGCTCTCCGGGTGCCGCTCGGCCTCTTCGGGCGTGGCCTACTATACGCTTGATGCGCTGACCGCACAGACGACGCCAATGCCATCGGCGGCGGCGCCGGCCATTGGCATTGGCGCGGTGATGTTGCCCGATTATCTGGACCGCCCGCAACTGGTCATGCGCACGACGCCCAACGCCTTACGCATCGATGAATTTCATCGATGGGCAGGCCCTTTGAGCGAAACGTTGCCACGCGTTCTGGCCGAAAACCTGATGGTCCTGACCGGGTCCGTGCGAATTGCGCGGCAACCGTGGGATGTAGGTTTCCAACCCGAGATACTCGTGAGCCTGCAGATTTATCGTTTTGAAGGCTTTTCCGATGGGCTTGTCCGCCTGGTCACAGCCGTGACACTCACCGACCGGCGCGCCGGAGGAGAATCACGGACGTGGACGGTCGATCTGCAAGAAAAGGCGGGCGGCAGCGACTATTCCGACCTGGTGGCTGCGCAAAGCCGACTATGGGCGGCGCTAAGCCGGCAGATCGCCGAGGCCGTTCTTCTTGTCCGGCAGCCCGGCTGAACCCACCCGGTCGACCACAAACCAGGGGTTCAGCAACGACGCCTTGTTGTAATGCAGGGGTTCCCCACTTTCGAATTGCAGGACACGGGCGCCGGCCGCTTCGGCAATGGCGTGCCCGGCGGCGGTATCCCACTCCATGGTCGGTGCCAGCCTCGGATACAGATCCGCGGCCCCTTCGGCCACCAGGCAGAATTTCAGAGAACTGCCCGCCGACATGAATGCCACCGCTTTTTTTTCTGCTTGCAGGCGGGCCATATAGTCTTGCATGGCCTGGGATGAATGCGAGCGGCTGCCGACGATCCGGCAATCCCCGGATGAGGTCTGGTTCGGAAGACGAACCGCAACCACCAGCAACGTTTCAAGCAGTGTTTCGGGCCGGACGGCATCCGATTCCCAACTTGCGATAAACGGATGCGCTTTGTTAAGCTTGAAGGCGCCCATGCCTTTTTCGCCGAAATAGAGACAATCGCGCACCGGCACATAGATCACGCCGGCTACGGGGGCATCGCCCGCCATCAAAGCGATATTGACAGTGAATTCGCCATTGCGCTTGATGAACTCCTTGGTCCCGTCCAGTGGATCGACCAACCAGAACAGCTCCCAGCTTTTTCTTTGCTCGTGGGCGATGTCACGTCCCTCTTCGCTCAAGACCGGCAAACCCAAGGGCATCAAAGCCGATTGTATAATGCCATGGGCCTGCTTGTCGGCAAGGGTCACCGGGGAATGATCCGATTTTTGTTCAACATCAAAATCGGTCGCATATATCTCCAGGATTCGGCGTCCGGCCAGATGCGCGGCCTGAATCGCTGTCGTCATCCAGTTTGCGTTCATAAATGCCCTTTCCGTGAACCAAATTTTTCCCATGAGTATCTCTTTTGAGGCCTACTTGCAATTATCGTATCACGATCCGAAACGAACAGACAGCAACCATCCTTTAGGCAAACTCGCCACCTTGCGCTTTTATTCCAGATATGAGGTGCTTACGGTAGCTGGACATCAAAGGGCCGCTGCGCCTGACGCTCTCTCTGCCATGGCATCCTGATTGCATATACTTTGCCGCGTCTTCTAAAAACGGGCTTTGAGGCAGGCCAAACGCCGAATACGCGCTTGGGCATTGGCCAAACACAAAATTTTTACGGCAGCGCCTGAATTCACAAGGCACTGCGATCGTCTTTGCGTTTTGTTTGATTCTGCGGATAGTCCAAAAACGCCTGGAAATTCCGGGTGCAAGGGAGGATGGCACCTGAATCGACAATCGCATCATCACTAAAAGCGTTGACTTCGTTCCTGAATAATTTCGGAAGCGAAAGTTGTTGTTCAAACCAAGAGTGACATTATTTTGCGATAATGTCCGATCCAAAGGGAAGTGTTATGCATCGATTTTACATCAGCGTATGGGTATCTGTATTGTTTCTGCTTTTCGGTCTGTCGCCGCTGGTCTCTGCGGCTGGGGCCGCGGCCTTTCCGGGGGCGACAGGATTCGGGGCCAGCTCCCAGGGAGGCCGGGGCGGCAAGGTAATCGCAGTCACCAATCTCAACAACAGCGGTAGCGGCAGTTTTCGGGCGGCCTGCGAGGCTTCCGGCCCGCGCATCATTGTTTTCCGCACCGGTGGAACCATTCGATTGACCAGCAACATCAATATTCGCAATCCCTACCTGACCATTGCCGGCCAGACCGCCCCGGGCGGCGGCATCAGCCTGCGTGGCGCAGGTATCTGCATCGTGACGCACAACGTGATCATACGCGGAATGCGCATCCGCGTCGGCGATGATCCGGTCGGCGCCGCATTGGACAACCGGGACGCGTTGTACATCGATAACATGAATGGCGACGTCAGCAAGATCATGATCGATCATTGCTCGATCAGTTGGGCGGTGGACGAAAATATTTCTACCTGGCACGGCGGTATCCGCGATATCACCATCAGCAATACGATCATATCCGAAGCGCTCTACAACTCCATTCATCCCAAAGGACCGCATTCGATGGGGGCCATCATCGGCCCGGACATCTCCAATGTGACCTTTTTCGGAAACCTTTTCGCCCATAACAATGAACGCAATCCACGTCTGCAGGGAAGCAATACGGAAGTGATCAACAACGTGGTTTACAACCGCGGCAAATGGGATCTCGACATCGGCGGCGGCTCCAAACCGCAAAACATCGTGGTTGTCGGCAACCATTTCAAGAGGGGACCAAGTTATATCTCCAATGCGTTTCCCATCTCGATGCGCAATTACACGGTAGCCGGCACGCGCGTCTATGCCAAAGACAATATCGGCAACAGTTACACGTCCGGAAGCCTGTGCGACACCCCCTCTTTCCTCGTGAACAGCAGCCCCTTTACTTCTTCGGGTGTTCCCGTTAAAAGCGCGAGCACCGTATTTGACTGGGTGCTCGCGAATGCCGGTGCCAACCCGGCAAACCCGGATCCCGTGGATGCCCGCGTGATCAAAGAAACCAGAAACGGCACGGGCCGCAGAATCGACAAAGTATCCGATGTCGGCGGCTGGCCGGTTTTGGCAGCGGGCACACCGCCGGTCGATTCGGACGGAGACGGGATGCCGGACAGCTGGGAAGCCTCCAGGGGATTGAATCCCAATTACAGTGGCGATGCCAATAGCGACCGCAATAACGACGGGTACACGAATATAGAAGAATATATCAACAGCTTCTACGCTGGTGAAGCCGTAAAAACGCTTTTACCCCCGCCTTCCTTGAAAGTTGTCCAATAACCGGCCGGCCTGAAAAAAAGCCCGTCCATACCTTCGGATATGGACGGGCCATAATGCACCCCGCCGTTCTATTAGCCGCCCGCCGGGTCAGCCGTTTTGCTTTCCGTTTTCATGCCGGCTCCGAAAAGCCTGCCGCTCGTCAGCAACATGCCGAAGAAGCGATTACCCATCCTCTCTTGGAATCGTTGCAGACTTACAGCCGGTGATTGCCATTAGAGACCGCTTCGTAAATGCTTTCCAGACGACGTGCCGCCTGGCAAGGTTTGAAGTTTTTTTGTGCAAAAGCATAATTGGCCAAAGCCATTTTGCGGTATAGTGCTTTATCTTCCACAATCCTCCGGATCAAGCCGGCAAAAACCGCTGGTTCCTTGCTGTCGGTTACATACCCGTGAATGCCATCTTGGAAAAAATCCACCAGCCCACCGACCGGACGCGTGATCACCGGCAGGCCGAACCCCATGCATTCGATCACCGTGTTGGGCATGCCCTCATCATAGGTTGGAAAGCACAAAAGATGCGCATGACGCAGCACCCACGCCTTTTCTTCACCTCGGACATATCCTAAAAAGCGCACGTTGGGTATACCGGCCCGGTGAACATATTGCCTGGCAGGCGCGAGTTCGGGGCCGTCTCCGGCAACGAGCAGGTCCACGCCCGGAAGATGCCGCGACACCATCCCCACGGCGTCGATGGTTTCATAAAGCCCTTTCTCCTTGATCAGACGCGATATGAACAGCACCCGCCAACGGGGAGCGCTCAGACGCGCTTCAAGGGCGCTGCGCATATCGAACCCGGCTAAGGCCTCGTCGTCCAAGGCGGTGAACGCACTGTATACCGGCTTATTGGTAATCCAGGAAGCCAACGTACGCTTAAAGGCCTGGGAAAGAACGATGAAGGCATCCGCACGGCCGAACACGCCTCGAAAAAGCCAGCGCCAGTGCCTGTGGATCAGATTTTCATAACGGTCTTTCCAGCCTCTTATGAAAACAAGCGTTCGCTTGTGGCAGAGACCTGCAATGATCAAAAACAATCCATCCCGAAGCAGCGACTTGGGATCCAGGGAAGGGTTGACATGCACCAGGGTATAGTTTTCTTTGCGTATTTTCCTGATGAAAAGGCGCACATCACTGAGCATGCGACGCACTGTGTCAACACCACCGCGCTCACCCGGCCGTGTTCCGATAATGAGGTGCCCGACTGTGATCGAAAATTTGCCGTCGAGTTTCCTGTAGTATCCCGCCACGCCTCCGGCGTCTCTCAAATCCGGGTGTAAAATCAGGACTTTCATAGATGGTCACCATTTCTTCCAGCATCCGGGCGGATGCGGTGATACCAAGGCTTTTGAGATTGTTCCGGTGAACAAAAACAAAAGCGTCCCGCAAGCCATGCCAGAGCTTTTCAAGATCTTCGCGGGTTCGCGTAAACGGACTTTGCCCCAGCATCAGTTCGGAAGAGTGAATCATCATATTGATGATCGTGGGCTGACTTTGGAGATGGCTGCGAATAATCTTCAACATGTACCCGTCCACATAGGCCGGATTGGGACGCAGGAGACCATTGCCGCCGATCAGCTTTTGATAAATCCGCGCTGCCGTTCTTTGGCCGGCCCACCCATTTTGAATGTATGCCGCCAGCAAAGCTGGCAGTAAATGCGTCGATTGGTGGACGGTCACCGGAACCTCCATGATGGATTGCGGTCCCGCGATGTCCATGATGCTATGCGGCCATATAAACAGGGTTCGCGGAGAAGCGCAAAAGGAGGGTCCTCCTGAACGCCGGCCACGAAGTTTTGAAAGATCCCACAAAGGGACCACGGAGGTATCCACTATGAAGTGGTGCTCGATCAGCCAGTCCACCGTGCGCTGATCGATGCCCCATCTGCCGGCCCTGTGCGACGTGGGTCGAACCCCGTAAGAACCCTCAATAGCTTTGAGCAGACACTCCGCTTTCTCCTGAAACAAGCTATCAGGAAGTTCGTATTGGTAAGCATAGCGCCACTTCAGATCGACCCCTTCAGGAGAAGGCTGCTCGAGCGGCGGCGTAGTCCAACTGTGAAAATGGTACCCCAGTTCGCACCGGCCCTGATCCGAAATGGGCTTGAGAACCCTCAAGGCCTCTTCGCGCGCGGTGCATTCATACGTGAGCATATAGGTCGGCACAATATCGTAGGCGTCGCACAGCGCCTGAAAGCGGGGTATGACAGATAGGTTACGCATGCCGATATGATCCTGGACCCGCCAGGCATCATCGGCTTCGGTATCCACGGTAACGGTAAAATAAATGTTGGTACGCATGAACTTTATGCCGATCTTTTTAAAGCTAAAGGGTTCATCTTTGGAAGGCCGGCGAATTGCGCGGATACGCGACTCGCGCCAAAGCATCCTTTTTCATTTCAAAGAGAACGGCCACAGGATTGCAGTGAATACAGCCATGTAGGGTGGGCATTGCCCACCATTTGTCTTAAGTCGATCGCCTCTGTGATTGGCCGTATTCAACGTTCCATCGACAGGTTCGCTCAGATGTCTATCCCATCGCTTGGGCGGGATCAGTGTCAGATACCGTTGATGTTGTAACAGCGCGGTGGTGGGCAATGCCCACCCTACTGTTGGCGAAGTGTTGCGTGTAAAGGGAAGGATCCTGTCCGATCTGATATGGTATCGTCCACCATGATGCGCGCTTTTACGTGCATGCTGTTGATAAAGGGAGCCATGTAGGGTGGGCATTGCCCACCATTTGTCTTAAGTCGATCGCCTCTGTGATTGGCCGTATTCAACGTTCCATCGACAGGTTCGCTCAGATGTCTATCCCATCGCTTGGGCGGGATCAGTGTCAGATACCGTTGATGTTGTAACAGCGCGGTGGTGGGCAATGCCCACCCTACTGTTGGCGAAGTGTTGCGTGTAAAGGGAAGGATCCTGTCCGATCTGATATGGTATCGTCCACCATGATGCGCGCTTTTACGTGCATGCTGTTGATAAAGGGAGCCATGTAGGGTGGGCATTGCCCACCATTTGTCTTAAGTCGATCGCCTCTGTGATTGGCCGTATTCAACGTTCCATCG
>LADR01000091.1 GCA_000961655.1 Desulfatitalea sp. BRH_c12 | reverse complement strand
GCCGGGCAACGGCATCCCGCCGGGCCATCTTAAAAACGGCGGCGGCAACGGCAACGGCAACGGGCCGTCCGGCAACAACGGCGGCGGCTCGGGCGGCGGCTCGCCCGGCAACGCCATGGTCATCTTCGAGCCCGACGTGTTCTACTACCATCCGGATCATTTGGGCTCGACCGCCTACGTCACCGACCTCACCGGCCAGGTCTACCAGCACCTCGAGTACTTCCCCTTCGGCGAAACCTGGGTCGAGGAGGTCTCCAATCGCTGGCGGGTGCCTTACCTGTTCACGGCCAAGGAGCTGGATCGTGAGACCGGGCTTTACTATTTTGGGGCGCGGTACTATGATCCGAGGACGAGCGTGTGGCAGAGTGCGGATCCGATTATAGAAGATTATCTGCCCGGATCCGACAAAAAAGTTGAGCTTGTACTACCGAGTTTGGGAAACTGGAACGTAAGTTTTGATTTGCCCGGAATGGGAGGTGTATTTGCAGCCGGCAATCTGAGCTTATATGCTTATGTCCAAAATAATCCGGTGAACTTTATAGATCCATTTGGGCTAGAAACCTATATTAGCCTTACAATATCTGGAGGCGGCGGTTTGGCGGTCCTTAGTGGAGAAGGAGGATCAATACTCGCTCTTGACCCTGATACTGGGGACGTGCACGGATACACATTTGCAGCCGGTGGAGTTGGTCTTGGATTTGGAGGAGCGGCGACTGCTCAGATTGGTGTACTTGATATGGACACCCCTCAAGATATAACTGGCTGGGGTTTAGAAGTTTCGGCATTTGCCGCCGCAGTCAAAGGTGCGTCAGGTCAAGTTTCTGGATCAGGTCCTTTTGGAAATGGTGCTATGGGTGTTGCGGGAGGCCTTGCAGTTGGAGCAGGCGCAGGGGTTTCAGGAATGTTGACCTATACTTGGTACGAAGGCAAATATAGTCTGAAAGATCTTCCAAAGGATATACAAGAAAAATTTCAACCCTATCTGGACAATCTTTATAAAACATAGGGGATTTAAAAGATGTCTGCCGACTTTGAACAAGAAGGATTAGCTATTAGCAGCAGTGATGTTCCAGTGATAAGGGTAGGCTTTGCAAACATTATCTTTTTACTGCTTCTTTTTGGATTAATTCTTATTAATCAGGCTTTGAATGATTTTGGTATTGATATTTACATAAAGGAAATAATACTTCTTTGTTTTTGCTTGGCGACACTAAAAGTATATACTCATTCCATATCGAAAATTATTATCAAAGATCAGAAAACACTTGTGATAGTTGGTCCATTTTCTAATACTGAAATTGATTCAGCTGAAATTATCCGAACTACAGTCTACGGAATTCCGTCGTCCATGACCATTTTCCTGAGGTTAAAAAAAAATTATCATTTTTACCTTCGGTCTATTTTTTTGTCGCGGTATCGACAAACTATGGATCATACGCTGACACAAAAAGGAAGTTGATTTTACTACTGAAGCAATTCAACATTAAGTGATGGTGTACTTGTGGAGGCATTGAGGCATTTTGTGTAGGTAAGTGCTTGGGAACGCGCTTTATAGTTTTGGATTTGCTTCTATTTTGCATTAAGAAGCGATGAAGATCACAAATGCCAAAGTGATTCAGTCTCCTTCTCCGGGGACGGAGGTGGGGACATCCTATATAAAAGTCAATCGAAAATTTGATCTGGCATTATCGGATAGATATAACGCGGAGGTGGGGACGTCCATAGATATATAAATAGCCAAAGACCATGATAGGTAGTAACCGGGATGTTCTCACGTCTTTACATTTGACAGAATCCGCGGTTGACGGCGGTTCAGAAAGGTAATTTCTTTCTTTCCGCGGGTGGTACTTGCAGCTTGTTGCCGGTGTGAAAGCACAAGAGGGTCAGCACCGAATCATCGTACCGATCCAATAACTTTTATGGGAGAAAGCGTCCCTCTTTTCCCACCTGCATAAGAAAGTAAGGGTCAGGCCTGCCCTTGACTCATTTATTCTTAACGTCTCTACAAACGGCAGTTTGATAAAGACCTTTTCTTCCTAAGGCAGCCGTTTTCATCGACGATGAACCCGGCAGTGCGGGAACGACAACCAAAGATGGTTGGAGGCCTGCGAATAAGGGCGTTGTCGTAAAGCAGATAGGTTTTGCCTCAGACCTGGAAAGGACACAAAAAATAGACATATGAAGAAAAACCAAACCCCACCTTGCTCCATTTAAAGAGGACAACATTCGAATTGTGAATTAGGCGAAGGTTGAACGGGCGGTTCTTCTGATTCAAGAATATAGAGGCATCTTAGTGAGATGTGGACGCTCCAATAGGAGGTGATTATGAATAGAGCTTCTTCTCTGTTGCTGTTGACAGTTCTACTTATTTTGATTCTGGGAGTATCTGGATGCGCCGGCCAACGCATAGCGGGGCCGGTTTCATCCCAGCATGGTGCCATAATCGGCAACATTCAGGCCCCTGACATTTGGGATTTGATCCTCTATGAGTTGGACAAAGTCTATGTCACACCTTTTGCAAAGCCTCCTTATGCTTACATCGATAAAAAAGGCAATTTCATATTCATCAATCTTACCCCAGGCCAATATTACCTTTCCCACTGGACCGGCGGGCGGGGCGGCCGCACCACTTATAAGATTTCTCTTGGAAAGGAAATTGTCGATCAATTGTTGACCGAAGTCAAAGCCGGTGAAATCGCCTATACCGGCTCCTTTACCGCCAAGGTAACCCGCAAAGCTTTCATCGTACCTGGAAAGTTCGAATTCGATAGAGTGTCCGAACCCTCTGAAAAAGAGATCCTTTCGGATTTGCTGACTCTAACGAAAGGCACAGGCTGGGACGCTATGATCGAGGCTCGTCTTAAGGAAATAGACAAACGTCCACCAGCTTCTGCGACGAAATGATTCCTTGAGGAGCATACGGGCCTCCCATATTTCTACGATTTGCATAAAATTATCTAATCCGATTCAAAAACAGCAAAGCGTTCTTTGAAAATTTAACGCATCCGCTACAACCATGATGCTGTAACCGTCCTGTCAATAGACGGCCCGCTGGGCGAAACCGTCAAGACCATCAAGACCGTCACCTCGGCGACCAAGGGCAACAGCCGCAACGCCCCTGAGATCTACATCACCGAGTACACCTGCGACACCTACAACCGGCTGCGCGAGCTGATCTACCCCGACGGCGAAAAGCTCACCTACGCCTACGACAGCGGCGGCCAAGTCCAATCGGTGGCCGGCAAAAAGGGCAGCTACAGCTACCCCTACGTCAAGGCCGTCACCTACGACAAGTTCGAGCAGCGCCTGGCCGTGCAGCAGGGCAACAACGCCGTGACGACCTACCGCTACGACCCGCTCAATCGGCGCCTGTCCGGGTTAAAAGCCAACGCCGCCGGTAGCGATTTCATGGATCTGACCTACCGCTATGACGATGTGGGCAACATCCTGGCACTGTCCAACGCCGCGGCCGCCCCCGGCGACAACGCCTTTGGCGGCATCACGCAGTTCAGCTTCGGTTATGACGAGCTGTACCGGCTCACCGCCTCATCCGGCCGCTGGACGCGTCCGGGCAACGAGCATACCTACAGCCTTTCGATGGCCTACGACGACATCCACAACATCACCAAAAAGACCCAGAACCACCTGCGCATAAGCGACGAAGGCGACTGGATCCGCCAGCACAAGACCTCCTACGATTTTGCCTACGCCTACACCGGCGGCAAGCCGCATGCGCCCACCCACATCGGCGGCCGCAGCTTCACCTACGATCTAAACGGCAACCAGACCGGCTGGGTCAGCGACCAGGGCAACACGCGAAGGATAATCACCTGGGACGAGGAAAACCGCATCCACGCGATCGAAGACAACGGCCAGCTTTTAACCTACAAGTACAACGACGCCGGCGAACGCGTCTTTAAAACCGGCCCCCAGGGCGAGACCGTCTACCTGAACCAGTTTTTCAGCGTCGCCAACCGCGAAGGGGGCTCCAAGCACATCTTTGTGGGCGCAACGCGGGTGGCCACCAAGCTGGTCAAGGGCCAGGAAAACGTCACCACCCCGTCACAGGGACTGCCCCCCGGCCAGGTGGACAATCCCAACTCCAACAGCCAGGGCAACGGCCCTGCCGGCAACAACGGCGGCGGCTCGGGCGGCCAGTCTCCCGGCAACGGCACGATCGTTTACGAGCCGGACGTGTTTTACTATCACTCCGATCATCTGGGCTCGATCGCCTATGTCACCGACTTAAGCGGCCAAGTGTACCAGCACCTGGAGTATTTTCCGTTCGGGGAGACCTGGGTCGAGGAGGTCTCCAACCGCTGGAGAGTTCCTTACCTGTTCACCGCCAAGGAGCTGGACCGCGAAACCGGGCTTTACTATTTTGGGGCACGGTACTATGATCCGAGGACGAGCGTGTGGCAGAGTGCGGATCCGATTATAGATCGGTATTTAGATGGGAAACGGGGCGGGGGAGTCTTTCACACCGGCCGATTAGCTTCCTTCAGCTATGCCAATAACAATCCGCTGAAGTATGTGGACCGGGATGGAGAAGCATTCGAGACCCTATGGGATTTAGCCAATGTTGCCATGGGCGCATGTTCATTGGCTTCCAACTTGGCTGAAGGAAATTGGGGGTCGGCAGCCATTGATGCTGGTGGCTTAATTCTTGATATTGGTGCTGCCGTCGTTCCTTTTGTTCCTGGTGGTGCCGGAACGGCAATCAAAGTTGGAAGACTTGCGGATAAAGGAGCTGATGTTGCCCGGCAGATAGGCAATGCCGCAGATACTGGAAGGAAAATCGCCCCAAAGAACACAAAGGGTTTCGCACAGCAGGCAGATGATCTTATTCCACTTAATCAGAACAGAAACCGCGTAACGTTACGTTCAGAGAAGGCCCAAATGGACGTTGACCTTACTGGTGCTCCTCATGCTGGAATCGAAACGCCACACACAAAGATCTCTCAAAGAAATTTTCAGGCACCGGAAGATCTTCAACCAGCGTATAACACAAGCACAAAGAAGGCGAATTACAGACCTGCAACACAGCAAGATATCAGAACCGTTCGCAGGTATCTCGAACGCCAAAATAGGTAAGCATATATGAAACGAAATTTCAGAGTCGAACATGGTGTGGAAATATGGAAAGGTTATAAATTCATAGATCTCCACAATCTTTATATCCTTAGTGAAATATTTTACTCGATGGCAAGTAGTCTATTGACGATTGTTTTTTGCCGTAACAAGTATCCTGCTCCTCAGGGCATCGTTTTACCAAGCAGAACTGTATTTGTATTCTCTAATCTTTTTTACCTTGAGATTAGCAATGGCCTTCTATCTGGAAATATAAAACAGCTTGAAGAGATAGGATACAAAAACCCAGGCGATTCAAACATGGACTGGCTTATCACAGAAGATAAATCTAAAGGTGGGGATCATATCGTATTACGGTTTCAGGAGGATGAGTTTGTACGCATCGGGTGTGACGTTGTCAATTTTAATGAGTAGTCGCCCCAAAAAATGGAACTAGGGGGCAGTAGGGGCGCCCTTAACTTTTTAACTCTATCTAAAAAACTCCGAATGGCAGCGCTTTACAAAGGATCGATTTATTATTCAACCCAATTTATGAGATAAATGGACATGCTATAAAAGAGAAAAGGGGATCAGGCCTGCCCATGACCCATTTACCAATTAGAAGCACTATATAACGGAAACTTGATGAAGCTTTTTGCTTCCTCCAGATTGCCGTTTTCATTGACGATGTGCCCGTTGACGGCAATCTTGGTTGAGGCTTATAGATAAGTGCCTTTGATGTTCCAAGCAGATCGTAAGCAGTTACGTGAAAAGTGGAAGCTCCAATGGGAGGTGATTTATGAAAAGAATTCTGCTGTCTATAATTCTACTCATTTCAGTGCTGGTAATATCAGGATGCGCCGGGCACCGCATGCCAGGACCGGCTTTATCCGGACATGGCGCCATAATCGGCAACATTCAGGCCCCTGGCATATGGGATTTGATCATCTATGAGTTGGACAAGGTCTATGTCACACCTTTTGCAAAGCCCCCTTATGCTTACATCGATAAAAAAGGCAACTTCATATTCATCAACCTTACCCCAGGCCATTATTACCTTTCCCACTGGACCGGCGGGCGGGGCGGCCGCACCACTTATAAGATTTCTCTTGGAAAGAAAATTGTTGATCAATTGTTGACCGAAGTCAAAGCCGGTGAAATCACCTATACCGGCTCTTTTACCGCCAAGGTAACCCGCAAAGCTTTTATCGTACCTGGAAAGTTCGAATTCGGTAGAGTGCCCGAACCCTCTGAAAAAGAAATCCTTTCGGATTTGCTGACTTTAACGAAAGGCACAGGCTGGGATGCTATGATCGAGAACCGACTTAAAGAAATAGACAAACGCCCACCAGCTACTGCGACGAAATGATTCCTGGGGGAGCATAGGGGCCTCCCATATTTCTACGATTTGCATAATACTTGAATTTTGCACCTGAAATCTGACAGAAGGTGGAAACCACCTGGGAACCTTTGCTATGATGGGGGTTACGAAGCCAACCCATTATAAGCAGGAGGTACCCAGATGGTAAAATCCACAAAATCAAATTTTCGGCAAAACCGCAATACCAAAGGACCTATTGAAAATCGTGGCCAGAGCCAGTAAAATCAATGCTTCAACCCTATACGAGACGTGCAGCGAACAATTGAGCCCATTTGGCGGACTCTTGGCGATGATCAAATTTTTAGATCTGCTCGATTGCACAAATTTTTAACTCCGCTTATCAGGCCCCAGCTCGCAATCCCAAGCTGGGTCACTATAAAATGGTTATTGGGATTTTGATGCTACTGTTTATAGGCTTTAACCGGATATGGCATTTTACTTATATCCGACTGGACGCCATGCTGTGCGGTTTTTTTCGGCTTGCACGGCTTCCGGTTGCCAGCACCTTCTGGCGTTACGTTGACCACATGGGCATCAATCAAGGCCTGTCGTTGATTAAGGTCATGAGCGCCCTGCGCGAAAGGGTCTGGAAACAGCTCGGGCTGAACTACTACCGGATCCATATCGATATCGATACGACCGTTGAAACCCTCTATGGGAACCAACAAGGCGGTCGCAAGGGGCACAATACCAAACATCGCGGCAAAAAAGGTTATCGGCCGGTCCTTTGCTTTATCGCCCAAACCCGCGAGAACATGCTCGGCAAGCTGCGCAAGGGCGAAACGATCTCCGGCAAACAAACAGCTGACTTTATCCTTAAAATCAAGGCCAACCTGCCTGGGTGTGTCAGACAGGTGCTGCTCAGGGCCGATGGAGAATTTTTCAGTTGGGAAAGCATTGCGGCCGCGCGTGCCTGCGGATTTGATTTTATCATCGCCAATAAAAGAGGCAACCCGCCTTTTGATCCCGCTGCCTGGTATCGTGGCCGGCAGCGCCAAGATATTGAGTTCAACAGCTGCGTTTATCAGCCGTTGGGTTGGGAGAAGCCGTGCCGGTTTGTGGCCATGCGCATACCAAAAGAAACCGAAACTTCCGGTGCGAACCAGCCGATTCAGTGTGCGCTTTTTGAAGACGACCGCTACACCTATCGGATATTTTGCACCAGCCTTAACGGCAGCGCTCACGAAATTATTGCCCAGTATGATAAGCGCGCCGATGTGGAGAACCTCGTCGGTGAAGCCAAGCGAGAAGGACTGGAGGCTGTTCCATCGGCCAAGTTCAAGAACAATTATGCCTTCTTTCAACTGGTGATGCTGGCTTACAACATCTGGCGCTA
>LADR01000004.1 GCA_000961655.1 Desulfatitalea sp. BRH_c12 | reverse complement strand
TTTCTGGTTATGCAGTTCGCTCAAGCGGCTGTTGGCGAAGTGTAAAGTGTAAAGTTTAAAGTGTTAAGGGAGGCATTCTGTCGATTGGATATGCTCACCGCCCCATGTTGCTGGCTTTTACCGTGCATGCTTTTGTTAAAATGATGAAAACTGGTTATGTACCAGGTAGGGTGGGCACCGCCCACCATGGTCTTATGCTGATCGTCTCTGTGATTGGCCGTATTCAACGCTTCATCGCAATGTTCGATCCGGTGTCTATCCCATTGCTTGGGCGGGATCAGGAAAAGTGGTGGGCAGTGCCCACCCTACATTCTACCGGCGGCAGCTGGCGCCATCGGAGGCGTAATAACGTTTTCTGGTTATGCAGTTCGCTCAAGCGGCTGTTGGCGAAGTGTAAAGTGTAAAGTTTAAAGTGTTAAGGGAGGCATTCTGTCGATTGGATATGCTCACCGCCCCATGTTGCTGGCTTTTACCGTGCATGCTTTTGTTAAAATTATGACAACGTAACCCTCTTATGGTACCTGTACCAGTGTCTTGCTGGCGTGCGTTTTTGTCAGGGGCACTGGAGAGAGAGAGAACGATGGCTGAGATCCTTGAACTCGATTTCGTCGGCGACGACCGTTTGGCCGGCTTTCGTCTGCAGCGCCTGGAGGTTTACAATTGGGGCACTTTCGACGGTCGGGTCTGGACGCTGCTGCTGGAAGGCAAGAACGTGCTGCTCACCGGCGACATCGGCTCGGGCAAAAGCACCCTGGTCGATGCCCTCACCACTTTGCTGGTGCAGCCCCAGCGTCTGGCTTACAACAAGGCGGCCGGCGCCGAGGCCCGCGAACGCACGTTACGTTCGTACGTGCTGGGCCATTTCAAATCCGAACGCAGCGAAATCGGCGGCAGCGCCAAGCCGGTCGCATTGCGTGACAGCAACAGTTATGCCGTGGTCTTGGGTGTCTTTCACAATGAGGGCTACCTCAAAACCGTCACATTGGCCCAGGTATTCTGGCTCAAGGATGTCCAGGGGCAACCAGCGCGTTTTTATGCTGCCTGCGAGCGCGATCTGACCATCGCGGGTGATTTTGCGCATTTCGGCAGCGAGATCGGTCAGCTGCGCAAACGGCTGCGGGGGGCGGGCGTAACGCTGTTTGACAGCTTCCCGCCTTATGGAGCTTGGTTCCGGCGGCGTTTCGGCATCGAGAACGAGCAGGCCTTGGAGCTTTTCAATCAGACCGTGTCGTTGAAATCGGTCGGCAACCTGACCGATTTTGTGCGCACCCATATGCTTGAACCATTCGAGGTGGGCCCGCGGATCGCTGCCCTGATCGCGCATTTCGACGATCTGAACCGCGCTCACGCAGCTGTGCTCAAGGCCAAGAACCAGGTGGCGCTGCTCGATCCGCTGGTGGCGGATTGTGACCGGCATGCCGAGCTGGTGGCGGCCATCGGGCAGCTGCGCGACTGCCGCGAAGCCCTGCGGCCCTGGTTCGCCGGTTTGAAGCTGTCGATGCTCGATCGGCGCTTGACCTCATTGGGCGAGGAGTTCGCTCGCCACCATATCCAGGTCGAACGCCTGGACGAGCAGCGGCGCGCGCTGCAAAGCAAAGAGCGTGAGCTGCGCCTTACCATCGCGGAAAACGGCGGCGACCGCATTGCGCGCATCGGCGAAGAGATCCGTGCCATGCAAGAAGATCAACGCCGCCGGCGTCAAAAATCTGAACGTTATGCCGAACTGGCGCTCGCGCTCGCGCTGCAGCCCGCTGAAACGGAAGAAGAATTTTCGCGTCAGGGCCGTCAATGCGTGGCGCTGCGCGAGGAGGCCGAACAGGGCGAGGCACGCACGCAGAATGAACTCAATGAGGCCGGCGTCGCTTTTGCCGAGGGGCGCCGTGAGCATGCGCAGTTGCGCCTTGAAATCGACAGCCTCAAAGCGCGGCGCAGCAATATCGACGAGCGGCAGGTGGCCATGCGCCGTGCCGTGTGCACGGCGCTGAACCTGCCCGAAGAAGAGATGCCGTTTGCCGGAGAGCTGATTCAGGTACGCGAAGAAGAGCGTGACTGGGAAGGCGCGATCGAACGGCTGTTGCGTAATTTTGGCCTGTCGCTGCTGGTGCCGGACGCGCATTATGCCGACGTCGCCGAGTGGGTCGATCGTACGCACCTCAAAGGACGCCTGGTGTACTTCCGGGTGCGCTCGGCGCAGCGGGCCACCCGGCCCGCGTTGCATCCGGATTCGTTGGTGCGTAAAATCGCTCTGAAACCGGATTCGGCCAATTATGACTGGCTGGAGCGCGAAATCGCCCATCGTTTCGATGTGGCGTGCTGCGCCACGCAGGCGCAATTCCGTCGTGAGACCCGTGCCATAACGGCCGCCGGGCAGATTAAAGCCCCGGGCGAACGCCACGAGAAGGATGACCGCCACCGCATCGACGACCGCGGCCGCTATGTGTTGGGGTGGCGCAATGCGGCCAAAATCGCCGCGCTCGAAGACAAGTCGCGGCACCTGGAAACCCGGTTGGGCGAGATCGGCGGCCGCATCGCGGCATTGGAAACGGCACGCAAAACAGTCGCGGCACGCTTGCAGATACTTTCCATGATAGGCGAATATCGCGATTTCCGCGATCAGGACTGGCGCCCGCTGGCTGTGGCGGTGGCCGCTCTGGAAGAAGAAAAGCGCGGCCTTGAGACCGCTTCCGATATTCTGCAAACACTGGCCGGGCAGCTTGCGGAGTTGGCCGAGGCGCTTGCGGAAAACGAGCGGCAACTCGAGGAGCACCGCGACCGGCGCTCCCGGACCGCGCAGAAGCAAAGCGATGTCGCGGCCCTGCGGGAGCAGACCGTGGCGTTGCTGGACGATGCCGCCCCGGAGCATGCGAATCATTTCGCGCAACTTGCGACCCTGCGCGGCGAAGCATTGGGCGAACATCAGCTCACGGTCGAGTCGTGCGACAACCGCGAACACGATATGCGCAACTGGCTGCAGTCCAAAATCGACGCCGAAGATAAAAAGCGCGTGCGCCTGCGCGACAAGATCATCGATGCCATGCGCTCATTCAGCACGACCTATTTTTTGGAAACCCAGGAGGTGGACGTGTCGGTCGAGGCTGCCGGTGAGTACCGCAGCATGCTGGACCAGTTGCGCAGCGACGATCTGCCGCGCTTCGAGGCCCGTTTCAAGGAACTGCTCAACGAAAACACGATCCGCGAAGTGGCCAATTTCCAATCGCAACTGGCGCGCGAGCGCGAGACAATCAAGGAGCGCATCGCGCGCATCAATGGATCGCTCACCCAGATCGACTACAACCCCGGCCGCTACATCGTGCTCGAAGCCCAGACAGCCGGCGATGCCGACATCCGCGATTTTCAAAGCGAGCTGCGCGCCTGCACCGAAGGCGCCCTGACCGGCTCGGACGACAGCCAGTACTCCGAAGCAAAGTTTCTGCAGGTGCGCCGCATCATCGAACGCTTTCGCGGCCGCGAAGGGCAGTCGGACCAGGACCGGCGCTGGACGGCCAAAGTGACCGACGTGCGCAACTGGTTTGTCTTCGCCGCCAGCGAGCGCTGGCGCGAGGACCACGGCGAGTATGAGCATTATGCCGATTCGGGCGGTAAATCCGGCGGGCAAAAAGAGAAGTTGGCCTACACCGTGCTGGCGGCCAGTCTGGCCTATCAGTTCGGCCTGGAGTGGGGTGAAGTGCGTTCGCGCACCTTCCGCTTCGTGGTTATTGACGAAGCGTTCGGCCGCGGCTCGGACGACTCGGCCCAATACGGGTTGCGCCTGTTCGCGCAGTTGAACCTGCAACTGCTGATCGTCACCCCCTTGCAGAAGATCCACATCATCGAGCCCTTCGTTGCCGGCGTGGGCTTTGTGCACAACGAAGGCGGGCGGGCCTCTTTTCTGCGCAATCTGACCATCGAAGAGTATCGCCAGGAAAAGCAAAGGCAGCAGTCATGACCTGGACCACGCCAGCCGACCTGCGCGCCCAGGTAATGAAATTGTGGAACAAGGGTGCGCTGCCGGCCAGCGTGATCGGGGCCGAAGCGCTTTTTCCGCGGCGCATGATCCTTAAGGGGCCGACGTCCATGGAACTGGCCCGCGAATTCGTCGCGGTGCGCGACTGGATCGCCGCTCTCGATCGCGAAGCGAAGTACTACCGGGTGGTTCGGCGTACGGTGAATCACCGCGTTTTGGGCGCCAACGCCATTCCCGCCGAGATCTGGGTCGATACCCGGGAAGATGCCCTCAACCTGATCGGCAAGCGCCGCGAGGGCGAGCGGTTGGCGGCGCTGGCGGTGATCACCGGCGCGCGGCAGCCGGACGTGATCAGCTGGCTGCATAGGCGGCCGCTGCGCGCCCTTGAAATAGCGGACGACTGGCCGCGTCTGCTGGAGATCGTCGCCTGGCTGCAGGATCATCCCCGCCCCGGCATCTACCTGCGCCAGGTGGATATACCCGGGGTGCACAGCAAGTTCATCGAGGCGCATCGCGGTGTTCTGGCCGAGCTGTTCGATCTGACCCTGCCGCCGGCGGCGATCGATATCGCGGCGGGCGGCTTGGGCGGTTTCTGCCGCCGTTACGGCTTTCGCGACAAACCGGTGCGCGTGCGTTTCCGGCTGCTGGACCCCGATGCGGCGCAGTTTGCCACCGGCACCGACCAGGACATCACCGTTACGCACGACACCTTCGCCCGTCTGGCGCTGCCCGCCCAAAAGGTCTTCATTACCGAAAACGAGATCAACTTTTTGGCTTTTCCCGCAATTGCCGGCGGCATGGTGATCTTCGGCGCCGGCTACGGGTTCGACATGCTGTCCCAGGCCGCCTGGCTGCATGCGCGCGCGATGTACTACTGGGGCGATATCGATACGCACGGATTCGCCATCCTCGACCAACTGCGCGCGCACTTCCCGCACTGTGAGTCTTTTCTGATGGACCGGTCGACCCTGCTGGCCCATCAGCAGCATTGGGGTGTGGAGCCGCGCCCCGAAACGCGCGAGCTGTATAGATTGAACAGTGCCGAAAAAGCGCTTTATGACGATTTGCGCCATGACTGTCTGGGCCGCCAGGTGCGGCTCGAACAGGAGCGGATCGGGTTTGCGTTGGTCCGAAGCGCCCTGGCGGCCAGGATAGCAGCAACCCCGTGGGGACCGGCCTGTGCGCATGAGCGCCGACCAACTACCTGCTTGGGCGAATAGCTGATTTATCCGCGCAGGCGCTTGGTAATCGTCGCGACACGTTCGCCCAAGAATGAAGCGATCTGAAGATCGCTGGCATGCGGTGTCAGTTCACCACTCGATCCGGCGATCGTCGATGCGCCATAAGGTGTCCCGCCGCGCGCCTCCGTATGCAGCATGCCGCTGGTGGAATACGGCACCCCGACAATAATCATCCCCAAGTGGAGCAACGGCGGCATCATGGTCAGCAAGGTCGTTTCCTGCCCGCCGTGCGTCGATGCCGTGGATGTAAACAGGCCGGCGGGTTTGCCCTCAAATACACCTTTGGTCCACAAGCCGGCCGTGCTGTCGAACAACTGTTTCATCTGGGCCGCCATATTGCCATAGCGCGTCGGTGAACCGAAAATGTACCCATCGGCCTCCCCTAATTCATCCAGGCTGCAAACGGGGATATCCTTCTGCTTGTCACGGACCTGGCCGGCAAATTCATTGCCATCGATAACCTTGTTGACCACATCGAACTCCGCGACCCTGCGCAAAACCGCCTCGACCCCACCGACCTTTTGCACACCGCGATGAACCGCTTGGGCCATTTCCAGCGTGTGGCCATACATCGAATAATAAACGGTCAAGATTTTCATGATGCCTCCTCATGGCTGTTTATGGCTGGTTCGCACCTTCGGACAACCCGCGTTGATGTCGCAACCACCTTTATGATGCTCAAACATAAACACGGTCATGAAAAGGACAAACCGGTAACGATGGCACTACTCCCCCTTCACATCCTTGAGCGCGCTGTTGGCCGGGCCGGTGATGACGTCGCCGTAGCGGTCGAAGCGCGAGCCGTGGCAGGGGCAGTCCCAGGTTTTCTCCAGGCTGTTCCATTGGACGATGCACATCAGGTGTTGGCAGAGGGCGGAGCGTTGGTGCAGTCGGCCTTGTTCGTCGCGGTAGGCAGCGATTTTGGTGAGGCCGCTGCGCAGGATGGCGCCTTCGCCGGGGGCGATCTCTTCAGGGGAGTCTACTTCGCCGCCGGTAGCAAACCCGGCCGCATACTGTTTGGCCACGTTGATGTTCTCTTCCATGTAGGTAAAAAGAGCGCTCAGGGTTTTGCGTGCCGGATCGTAGAGATCGGCCCACGCATTGGGGCGTTCCATGATCAGATCGGTGATCAGCATGCCGGCGATGGTGCCGTGGGTCATGCCCATGCCTGAATCGCCTGTGGCGATATAGACGTTATTGGGGCCGCTGGGATTGCGGCCGATGAAGGCCAGTCCGTCCACGGGTTCCAGGACCTGGCCGGACCAGCTGAACACGATCTCTTCGATCATCGGAAAGCGCAAGCGTGCCCAAGCCTCCAGGGCGGCGTGCCGTGCCAGGCCATCGTCGGCCTGACCGGTTTTATGGTCTTCGCCGCCGACGATGAGCACGTCGTACGCTTCGCCGTGATCCGGAGAGATACGCTGAAGTCGCACGTAGTGATATGGATCAGCCGTATCCCAGTAGAGACCGGTGGTGACGGCGCCCGCCGGGATGCGTGCACCGATGACATAGGTCGTGTAGGGCGCCTGTTTGGTGTGCATGGTGACAATGTCGTTGATGGGGGAGTTGGTTGCGATGACGATGGCATCCGCGCTGACCGTGTGGCCATCGCTCGTTTGGACGTGCGCCTGCCGGCCGCCTTTCACCTTATCGGCGTGGGTGTGGGTATAGATCCGTCCGCCATTGCCGTCAATGGCACGGGCCAGGCCGGCCAAATACTTCAGGGGATGAAATTGGGCCAGGCGCGGAAAACGCAGGCACCAGCCCGTGTCGAAAGAAGTGATCGGCGCGCGTTCGACTTTGGCTACCGCGTTCAGTCCGGCACGATGGGCGGCTTCCAGTTCACGGTCAAGTATTTCTTTAGAGTCCCCCTGGGGCACGAAGAGATAGCCATCGACCCGTTCGAAATCGCAGTCGATGTTTTCTTCCGCAACGATGGCTTCGATGCGGTCGATGGCGGCCGAGTGGCTCTGGGCGGCCAGTTGCGACCCTTTTTGCCCATGCAGGCGTTCGATTTCGAAGTAATGATCGTCGATGGCATTGGAGAGATGCGCGGTGGTGCGCTGCGTCATGCCGCCGCCGATCGGACCGTCGTCCAGCACCACGACCGATCTGCCTTCACGCGCCAGCAGGTACGCTGTGGTCATGCCGGCAATGCCCGCGCCGACAATGCAGACGGCGCAATGCGTATCCTCGGTCAGGGAAGCATATGGCGCTGGCGGGGGAGCGGTTTGGGTCCAAATCGAAGTTGTTTTTTCGTCATCATCGCGATGCATCGTCTGTGTCCTCCATGGGTTTGGATTTGGTTTGAAGTACAGTCACCATAATGCCGGTGGCCGAGGGAAGGAATCAGGCGCTCTGCGTATTCTAAGGGTGGCGGTGCTTTATCATGCCGTGCGATGGCAGGCAGCGCACGCACCGTATCGCAGGGGATTCACCTGCGCGGGAGACCGCCGGTCGCCCCTATAGCGGGCAGCGTGCCCATACGCAGCGTGCGCATACGCCTCGTGATCATAAGCATTGACGCGAACCCTTGTTGCCCTGGCATCGCAGGGGGTCCCACCTGTAGGGGCGACCGGCGGTCGCCCGCGCGACGCATGAAGGTTGGAAGGTGAACACCCATCACATCGGCGCCTCGAAGGGTCGTGCATAGCCGGTCAGCTCCACATAGCCGAGGCCTTCGACTTTTTGGCCTTCTTTGCTGCCTTGCGCGCGCACGCTGCCTTCCCAATACACGACATCGGTGCTGCGCGGGGTGCGCATTTCCTGGTCGGGCAGGTTGGCGGTCACGGTCAGGTCACAGTGCAAGGCATCGATGACGATGCGCCATCCGATGGGATAGCGCGCACCGCTGTGCGGGCTGGTCCAGAAGTCGGTGGGCGTGACCTGCAGGTCTTTTTCGCGCAGGTGTTGGGGGTCCCCGGTGGGCGGCACGTAGGTGCCGCTGGTGGCCGGATTGAGACTGCCGTCGGGTTGGCGCAGCAGGAAGATCATGATCTCGGTCTGGTCGGATAGCTGCAGGCTGAACCAGTCCCAGCCGGTGATGCCGGGTTGCAGGGGGGCGGTGCTGAACTCGTGGTCCATCCAGGCCGTGCCGGTCACCTTGTGGCGCGTGCCGTCCAGGGTGAGCTCGCCCGCGGCCTGCAGGCGGGTGAAAGAGTAATAGCAGCTGGCCCGTTCTGCGGTTTGACCCTTGCGGCTGTAGCCGGCCGCACCATGCAGCACGGGCGGTTTGCCGGGCACAAGGTCGAGGAATAAAGTGAAGTCTTTCGTATCGGCTTGCAGTTGATGCAGGTCGGGAGCGATGCGCGTTTGCCAGGTTCCCAGGTGAATTTTCCAGGCGCCCTGCGCATGTTCGGCCCCGGCCAGGTCAAGGACCGGGCGGGTCATTCTTTCGTCCTGCAGATGGCGCCGGCCGGACAGGTCGCTCACGGCCGCATGGGCCAGGTAGATCTGGTCGGAGCGCCAGGGGGACGCGGGTTCGGGCCAGTCGCGGCGTGCGCTGGGGGGTTTGAGCCGGGTGCGGAAAAAGGTGAGTTGAAATCCGTAGCGGCGCTGGTCGGCCCCGGTCAGATTGCCGGTGTAGTACCACCATTCGGTGCGATAGTCCGCATGCGGTCCGTGGTCGGCTGGAAAGGAGAGATTGCACGGGCCGGTGACCTGGGCATAATCGTCGACGTGCGAGCCGGCCGAAGCGGCGGCGGCGAGCAGGATCATTATAAGAAGACTACTTTTTAAAGTGGGCATGATGGCCTCTATTTTAAGCATTAGACAAGTCCGCCCAAGGAAATGATATGGGGTGATCAGTGGCAACGCAACTTTCGGATTCCAAACGCCGGTGAGCCGGTCAGGTGGTCCGCGCCACACGCCATTCGATCAAGTGAGTTCACCCTTATCTATCGCAGCAGCACGGCCGGCGTGCCGCTCAGGGCCAGGCGGACGGCTGGCAGGGCGGCCAGCAGGGCAGCGATGAAAATCAGCGGCAGGGCGAACAGCAGCGCGGGCCAGTCGACACGGTAGATAAAGGTCCAGCCGAATGACTGCAGGTTGACCACGAAGATCAGCAGGTAAGCGAGCAGAAACCCGCAGATCAAGCCGGCGGCCTGGCCGGCGGTGACGATCAGGCCGGCTTCCCACAGAATCATGCGGCGCAGTTGGGTCGCGCTGCCGCCCACGGCCCGCAGGGTATTGAGCTCACGAGCGCGCTGAAGCACTTGGACGGCCAGGGCCGTGGCGATGCCCAAAGCGGCCACCACGAGTGCGATCAGCAAGAGAACGGTGGTGATGGCAAATGTTTCGTCGAAAATGCGCAGCACGGCGCGGCGCAGATAGGCACCTTCGACCATTTCGATCGCATCGCCGCAGCAGGCGAGCAGTTCGGTGCGTACGCGGGCCAGCGCATCCGCCCGAGCTGGGGGCGGTGCGCTGAAATTGATCTGCACGGCGTTCCAGTCGTCATCGTCAAAGCGTTGCCGGTAGTGGTGGCGTGAATAGTAGACCGCGCCGCCCTGGGTGCGGTAATCGCGGAACACCCCCAGGATCGGTTGGTCGAGCACTTGATCGCGGATGCGTACCCGATAGCGGTCGCCGGGTTGCAGCCCGGTGCTGTTGGCAAAGACCTCCGAGACGGCCACGCCTCGGCCGGCGATCAGGTCGGCTTCGATGCGCTGCCGGTCGCCGCCCATCCAGATGAAGCGGCTGCGCGTGGTATAGGCGGCATAGTCCATGGCCTCGAAGATATGCTCATGGTCGTTGATGCGCAAATCCATTCGGCGCATGGGCACGAGCGTCACGGGTGTGGTCAGGTTCTTGATCGCGGCCTTGACACGGGGCGCCAGGGGGTCGCGAAAATTGTTGAGCTCAGCCAGTTTGGGCCGCACGTACAGGTCGCCGGCAATGCTTTGCCCGATCCACAGGGCCACGGTGCCGCGGAAGCTGTGAATCATGATCACCAGGGCGGTGAACAAGGCCACGGCCGTGATCAGGGCGCTCACCGAAATAGCGGTCTGCACACCGCTTTGTTTGAGATAGCGGGCGGCCAGAAAAGCGGGTTGGCCGCCCAGACGGGCGAGCGGCGCCGACAGCAGGCGGCCGAGCATCCGCAGTGTCCAGGGTGCCGGCAGGGCGAAGCCGATGAACAGCAGCAAGGCGGCCAGGTAGCCCGGCAGGGAAACGGCCGGCAGGCTGGGCAGGCGCGACACCGGATAGACCAGCGCCAGCATGACAAGGCCCGTAAGGGCCATGCTGCGGATCAGACGGGGCGCAAGCGCGGCCATCGGCGCAATGTCCAAGGCTTCGCGCGGGGCCACCTGCATGGCTTCGCGGGCGGGCTGCAGGGCGGCCAGCATGGCCACGGCCAGGGTGACGGCCAACGACAGCAGCACCTCCCAGGGGCTCAGGACGACTGTATCCACCTGAACGCGCACAAAGAGCGTGGAGACGGTGCGGCTCACGCCGGCCAGCAGGAATTTGACCAGCACGCTGCTGACCGGCAGGGCCAGCAGCCAGCCGCACAAGCCAAGAAAAGCGCCTTCACCGATGAAGAGGCCGAACAACATACGGCGCGAGGCGCCGGTCGCGCGCAGCACCGCCAGTTCACGCCGGCGGACGGCCGCATTGAGCGCTACCAGGCTGTACACCAGGAACATGCCCACAAACAGCGAGATGAAGCTCAGAAACGTGAGGCTGAATTGATAGGCCCGAATCATGCCCAGGCCGCTCTCTTTGCGCTCGGACGGTGCGCGCAGGACCACGCCGGCGGGCAGCAGGTCTTGCAGGGAGGCGATCTGGTCTTGGGTGGCGCCGGGCGTCAGGATCAGATCGATGCGGTCAGCCAGCCCCATGAAGCCGGTGAGCTCCTGGAAGGTAGCGATGTCGCACAGGGCGATACGGCCGCCTTCGATCAGCCCCAGTCCGGACGAATCCATGATGGCCAGCACAGTGAACGGTGCTGTGCGTTGTGAATGGATCAGGGTGATGCGCTGGTCAGCCTGCCAGCCGAACTGCGCGGCCAGTTGTTCGCCGACCACGAGCGTATAGGGCGTGCTCATCAGGGCGGCCCATGCAAAGCCGGCGGTGGCGTCGCCGACCGGTGCTGTCCAGGCGCGCACATTGCGATCGAGGATGGGATCCGATCCGATCAGCAAAAACGGTTCGTCCTGGTCGGAGGGCCGCACGTAGGTGGTCAGCACAGGGGATGCGGCCTGCACGGCCGGATGGCGCAGCAAGGGCCCCACCAACGCATCCGGCACCCGGCCGCCGGGCTGCACGAGGGTCAGATCCGCGGCGCCGGCGATCAGGTCCATGCTGCGCGCAAAGGAGCCGACCGTGGCGTGCACGGCCAGGCGCACGCTGGTAAAGACCGCCGCGCCCAGCGCGATGCCCAGAAGCACGGCCAGGGCCCGGCCCATGTGGCTGCGCAGATGCCGCAGACTGAACCAGGCGAACAGGCGCAGATATAGTATCAGCGGGTGCGCGCTGCTGCCGGTCATGCTGCCAGGCGGCCGTCGCGCAACGTCAGCAGCATGGCGGCATAGGGGTCTGCCAGATGGCTGTGCGTGGCGATGACGACGGTGCGTTTGAAGGTGCGGTTCAGATCGGCCAGCAAGGCCATGACCTTGCCGGCATTCTGGCTGTCCAGGTTGCCCGTCGGTTCGTCGGCGAGCACGAGGGCCGGATCGTTGATCAGGGCGCGGGCGATGGCGGTGCGCTGCATTTCGCCGCCGGAGAGTTGTCGCGGCAGATGGTTCAGCCGCTCACCCAGGCCGAGCCATTCCAGCAATTCCCGGGCGCGGCGGCGCACGGCGGTGTACGCGCTGCCGGCCAACAGCGCCGGCAGGCAGACGTTTTCGAGCACATTCAAGGTGGGCAACAGGTTGAAGGATTGAAAGATCATGCCCACGACGTGGCGCCGGAAATGGGTCAGGTCCTCTTCGCCGCCGCGGCTCAGGTCTTGGCCGGCCACAACTAGCTCGCCCGAGGAGAGGCGGTCCAGCCCACCCAACAGCGATAAAAGGGTGGACTTGCCCGAGCCGCTCTCGCCCTTGAGGACCACCAGCCGGCCGGCGGGGATCGCCAGGTCGATGCCGTCGAGCCCGGTGACCTGCACCGCCCCGACCTGGTAGATGCGGGTCAGGTTGCGGGCCTGCACCACCGGCGCGTTCGCGGGGGATGGGGGTGTCACCGCCGTTGGGCGTGTTCCGGCAGGCGCATTCATTGGGTGGGCCCTGTCGGCCTTGCCCTGGACCATAGGTGCCTCCTTGTTCGATAAACATTATAGCCATGATCACCGGTTTTACCGCCCTGTGGGGCGAAAAAAATTCAGGTCTGTGAACGGGTGTTGGGCGTGGAACTGGTCACGAGGTCACGAGGCTTATGGCATCATGCTTATAGGCACGATGCCCGCTGTAGGGGCGACCGGCGGTCGCCCGGTGCGGGTGAAAAATCGGGTTTGTGAACGGTTGTTGAGCGTGGCCCGGTAGGTCGCGGAGCGGGTGTTGGCAAACGATTTTTTTGGGGTGCGCGCGGGCGACCGCCGGTCGCCCCTACAGGAGTGG
>LADR01000059.1 GCA_000961655.1 Desulfatitalea sp. BRH_c12 | reverse complement strand
GAGGTGAGCCGGGCGGGTGGTCCGCGCCACTGTCAGCCATGAGATTTAGTGAGGCTTAAGGTGGTGCGTAGGGTGTTCGGGCCGCACTGTTTGAGCGCCAGCGAGTTTGCGGCCCGACCCTACGCACACCTTTAGCCTCACTTGAGCGAAATGGCGTGTGGCGCGGACCACCCGCCCGGCTCACCGGCGTTTGGAACCCGACGATTTGATATGCGCACCTCCCCATGTTGCACGCTTTTACGTGCATGCTTTGTCAAAGGTTCTAAAAATGACAACGTAACCTTCTTATGCCACCCTATACCGGTTTAGGGTTGCTCCAACGAACAATGTCGTATAGTGAAGCTATAGAAGAATTCAGATGTTCTCCTATTCTCATCTAAAAGAATGACCTGCAACGGAAAGATCGGGCATGCGAAAAATTGCCGTGGCAATGGCCAAAGGCGGGGTGGGCAAAACAACAACGGCGGTCAACCTGGCTCACGATCTGGCCATGCAAGGCCAGCGGGTGTTGCTGGTGGACTGCGACACGCAGGATCAGGTAGCCAAATTTCTCGGCGTTACACCTGCTTATGGTTTGTATGAGTTCATCACCGGGCGCAACGCAAAGGGCGAGAGCATTCTGAAAAAACAAGCTATTCATCCAGCCCGCGAGAACCTGTGGATATTGGCCGGCGGCATCAATCTGGTAGAGCTCAAGAATTGGCTGGGAGAGCAGCCGCGCGAAAGAAGACATGCGTTGCTGAGCAAATCGCTCGTCCCCAAAGACAACACGCTCGATTTTCTGATTTTCGATTGCGCTCCTGGCTGGGACATCCTCAGCGTCAATATCCTGATGGCGGTCGAGGAGGTGCTTTGTCCTGTCGCGTTGCAGGCCCCGGCAATCGAGGGTTTGAAAACCTTTTTCAGTTATCTGATATCCGCCCAAAAACTCAACGGTCGCCTCTGTCTGCAATACGTTTTGCCGACCTTGTTCGACACCCGGACCCGGCAGAGCGCTGAATTGTACCGCAAACTCAAACGCCTCTTCACCAAACAGATATGTCATCCCATTCGGTACAATGTCCGCCTATCCGAAGCCCCAGCCGGCGGGCGAACAATCTTTGAATTTGATCGACGTGCCAGCGGCGCGCAAGATTACCACAAACTGACCAGGAGGCTGATCGATGATGGGGTCCGATCACAGCAAGTTCCCAGATTTTTTTGACGACGATGGCCCTGATCCGATCTCGGCCGCTACCCGCCGCCCTTTTACCGCAAAGACGGCACCCAAAAAAAAGGCGGGCTTTTATCTATCCGAAGAGCTGATTGATCGGTTCAACCGCCACTTTCATCAGATGAAACTGACCGGCACGCCCATCGAGAACAAATCGGCCCTGCTGGAACTGGCATTGATGTTTGCACTGGAAGATTTGGATAAGGGGCCAGGCAGTTTGCTGCTTAAGACGTTGATGCGCCGCCCGTGAGCAGTGCATCAGAAAGGCTTCAGGGCGAAAAAGGATCAGCGGGAGGACTGTTCGGTGCCTGAACATTCCAAACCTCCCAAAGGTCACTTCAGCAAACCCTCAGATTTGCGTATGGCGCCAAGTCTATACTGGCAGTCTGGCTCGTCATCCATAAAAATGCGTATTACATTAAAGTCAACTTTCCGGATTGGCACGGAAGATGTGATCCCGAGTGTGATCGCGCCCCGTCAGCCATGAGACTGCGCAAGGCATCAGGTGCGCGCAGGACATGGGTCTATCGCGTGTGCCATTTGCATTGGCACACGTTTTTACATCCTTTTATGACGATTGTTTAGGTCCTAAACACGGAGAAAAGATATTGAAATCAGTCAAAGGCCATTTGGAAATACTGGACAAAGGGTATGGTTTTCTGCGCAGCATCGACAATAACCTTCAACCCGGCCTGGAGGATACCTTCGTATCCGCAGCGCTTATCAGTGAGTATGATCTTCGCGAAGGCGTGCTGATCGAAGGCGATGCAGTGCAGGGCAAGGCGAAGAACGCCAACCTGAAACTTCAGTCCCTCCGAGCTATCGATCATCAGCCGCTTGAAAAGTTTGCCGCCGTCGTTCCGCTGCAAAGTCAGACCAGCATCAATCCCGACCAGCGTTTAATTCTCACCCGGAGCAAGGATGACACAATGGGCAAGGCGCTGGACAAAATCGTACCTATTGGACGGGGCCAGCGCGGATTGATCATCGCACCGCCCAAAACCGGCAAAACGACCATTTTGCGCCATATGGCCAATGCCATTGCCGGAAATCACACGGATGCGACCGTATTTATTTTATTGGTGGATGAAAGACCCGAAGAGGTCACCGATTTCAAAAGAGGGGTGCAAGGTGCCCATGTGCTTTCTTCCTCCGCTGACCAGAGCATCGCGCAGCATATGCGCATGACGCGCCTGGCCATGAACACCGCCATCCGCAATGCCGAAGCCGGGCGTGATGCCGTGGTCTTCATCGATTCACTCACGCGGATGGCACGGGCCTTCAACACGGAAACGCAAAGCTATGGCCGGACGATGTCGGGCGGACTTGCAGCCAACGCATTGGACATTCCGCGCCAGCTTTTCGGCGCCGCCCGCAATCTGGAAAACGGCGGATCCCTCACCATCATCGCCACCATCCTGATCGACACCGGCAGCCGCATGGACGACATCATCTACCAGGAGTTTAAAGGCACGGGCAACATGGATCTGGTCTTGAACCGCAAGTGTGCCGAGCATCGCCTATGGCCCGCAATCGACATCAAACAGTCCGGCACCCGTAAAGAAGAGTTGCTGCTGGATGGCGCTGAATACCGCGAAGTGATCCAACTGCGGCGCGGTCTGGCCAAATTGGACACTGTCAGCGCGATGGGAGCGCTGTTGGAATATCTGAAACAGTAAAAAGTTGGCTTACCCAAAGAAGTCAGTCGTCCTCATCGTCGTCCTCATCGTCGTCATCGAATTCTTCCAGGCCGCCTGCGAGAGCCAACGCTTCAAAGACAGCCTCGACAAGCTCTTCATCTTCTGATTCGATAAGATCATTGAACAGGCCGCCGGCCTCTTCGGGACGGATGGCAGCAACGGCACCGATAGCGGCGATGCGCAAATCCTTGTCGGTGCGATCGGAACGAACCAATTCGGAAATGTGCGGCCAGGCTTCATCGACTTCCCAATTGCCGGCGGCGCAGACCGCATGGTAGTGCACCAAGGGATCAGGGTTTTGCAGCGCCTCGATAATCTGAGAATCGAACCCGCCAATATATCCCATGCAGAAGACAGCTGTCAGCCGCCAGGCCGGGTCATTGCTGCCATAAGCGCTACGTACCACCTCATGGTGCCATTTTTGCGGCGCACGCACGGATGCCTCCAAAATCCGCTGGCGCAGCTCTTTGGGAAGGTCCGCCTGCATATACAGTTTTTGCAAGGTATCCTGCAATGTGTGAAACAGCCGTTCTGATATGAGCACATCGTCTTCGTCCTCGAAACCCATCATGTCGGCATGTTCCAATGCCGGGCCCAGTGCGATCACGGCTGTGCTGCGCAGATCCGAGGATTCCCGCTCATCGCGGACAACCGTCAACAATCCCAGCGCAAGGGCATCGCTGATAACACTATAGTCGCCGGCCAATTCGGCCGCCGCTTTTCGATCGGCCGCATCAGCGGTATGGTCGCCCAGCAAGTCCAGCAAGAATTGTTCTGTCTCGGGAGGCCATTCCCATGGCGGCGTATCCTGCAATGTTTTAAGATCCATTTTCCCCTCCGAATTCCGTTTCATTGAATATAAATTGCGTTGTAAACGCATCAAGTATGGTCATAGATAAAAAAAAGAAGAAAGGGGAAACTTCAGACGTCCCAAACGCCACTCGGGCTTGCCGCACCCACGGTTCGGTGTTAAACCTTGCGCATGAGCGCAGATTCCTTATCTCTATTCGACCCGCTCGTAGCGGAATGGTTTCGTGAGCGTCATGGGGCCCCCACTGATATTCAAACCCGTGCCTGGCAGACGATTTCCAGGGGCACGCACCTCCTGCTGACGGCACCGACCGGCAGCGGCAAAACCATGGCCGCTTTCTTGTGGGCCCTCGATCAGTGGATCACCGCCCGCTGGCAAACCGGGTGCACGCGCGTTGTGTATGTTTCGCCCCTCAAGGCGCTCAACAATGACATTCAACGCAATGTACTGGCGCCTCTGGCCGAATTGCAGGAACTTTTTACGCGGCGCGGGCGCCGCTTTCCCGAAATACGCGTTCAGACCCGCAGCGGGGATACACCTGCCTCCGAGCGCCGTCGCATGGTGCGCCGCCCACCGGAAATTCTGATTACCACACCGGAAAGCCTCAACCTGCTGCTCAGTTCAGCCAGCGGACGCGCCATCCTGGGAAGTCTGCAGACCGTCATCCTCGACGAAATCCATGCAATACTATCGACCCGGCGTGGGACGCACCTGATCACGGCGATAGAGCGCCTGGTCCTTTTGAGCGGCGAGTTCCAGCGTATCGCCCTGTCCGCCACCATCCAACCGCTTGCTGCCGCGGCTTCTTTCGTAGGTGGGTTTCGACAAACCGGCCATCGCTCAGCGCCTGTTTTCGAAGCACGTCCGGTCTGCGTACTGGCCCCTCGAGCAACCAAAAAATACGACCTGACCGTCCGACTGCTCGATGAGCCCGAAAGTCCGCGTGATCCCAACGACTTCTGGAATGCCTTTGCCGAACACATCCGTACACACCTGCACACAAATCGTTCGACCCTGGTCTTCGCAAATAGCCGGCGCCTGTGCGAAAAACTCACCTTCATGATCAATCGCGGCCATGGCGAACTGATCGCTTACGCGCATCACGGTTCACTGTCCAAAGAGATTCGCGCGGAGGTCGAAAACAACCTCAAACACGGCCGCCTCAAGGCCATCGTGGCCACTGGCTCGCTGGAACTGGGCATCGATGTCGGCGCCCTGGACGAGGTTATCCTGGTGCAGACGCCATGGTCGGTGTCCGAAGCAGTCCAGCGCGTGGGACGCGCCGGTCATGGCGTGGGCCAAACCAGTCGGGGCACTTTTCTGCCGTCCCACATCGCCGACAAGATCGCTGCCATCGTTACTGCCCGGGCCATTATCGAAGGCGATATCGAACCCGCCTTCGCGTTGCGCGCGCCACTGGATGTGCTCGCCCAGGTGCTGGTATCCATGCTGGCCTTCGAGGCCTGGCACCCTGACGATCTGTATAATGTCATCCGTACGGCGGCACCCTATCACGATCTGACGCGACGCCAGTTCGACCTGGTCATCGACATGCTCGAAGGCCGATTTGAAGACAGCCGCATCCGCGAACTGCAACCCAAAATCTCCCATGACCGCCTCGACCGGCGCCTCACTGCACGCAAGGGGGCCCTGCAGGCCCTTTATGCCTCAGGCGGCGTCATACCCGACCGGGGCTATTACGCCCTGCGTCACGCCCATACCAGCGCTAAAATCGGAGACCTGGATGAAGAATTTGTCTGGGAAGCGCGTGTCGGACAAGAATTCACCCTGGGCGCCCAAAACTGGCGTATCCGCCGGATCACCCACAGCGATGTGCGCGTGCTGCCTGCAGCGCCGGGTAAACCGGTCCCGCCTTTCTGGCGCGCCGAACAGAACCAGCGCGGAAACCACGTGGCTGAAAAAATCGGGCAGTTTTTAGAACGTGCCGAAGGGGGCCTGCACGACGCTGCCTTTCTGTCTGAATTGGAACAGTTTTTCGCGCTGAATAGCGTCGATGCGCGCCGCTTGCTTGAAGATCTGGCGCATCAGCGTACCCATACCGGCGCCGCTTTGCCGCACCGGCACCACCTGCTTCTGGAAGAGACGACGCTGGGTGCGGGTCGCGCGGCCGGACGCCAGCTGATTTGCCACACCTTGTGGGGCGGCCGCGTGAATCGTCCATTGGCCGTGGCGTTTGAGGCAGCCTGGATTGAACATTTCGGATCGACACCGCAGATTTTCTGCACCAACGACACGATCACTTTTCTTCTGCCCCCGGACCAGCGCGGCGAAGACCTGTTCAACCTGGTCCATGCGGAAACAGTGCACGCCCTGCTGCACCGTAGACTGGCCCAGACCGGTTTTTTCGGGGCACGCTTCCGCGAATGCGCCGGACGCGCCCTGCTGCTGCCGCGCCGGCAGATCAATCAGCGCATGCCGCTGTGGTTGACGCGCCTGCGGGCCCAAAAACTTTTGACGGCTGTGGTACCCTACTCTGATTTTCCAATCCTGGTCGAAACATGGCGCACCTGCCTGCAAGACGAATTTGATCTGCCCCAGCTGCGCCTGCTGCTGCAGGAGTTGGAAAACGGGATCATCACCCGCAGCTACGTCCGCACACCTTTTCCGAGCCCCATGGCGCGTGCCGCCACCTGGCAACAAGTCAACTATCACATGTACCAGGAAGATCACCCGGCACCGGAGCAAGGCGGCCGTTTACGCCCCGATCTGCTGCACGAAGTCACCCTGGACCCTGGCTTGCGGCCGAACATCGATGCAGACCTGGTCCAGCGTTTCGAAGAAAAACGCCAGCGCCTCGCCGCCGGTTACGCACCCGATGCGCCCGAAGAACTACTCGATTGGATCAAAGAGCGCATCGCCCTGCCTTGGTCGGAATGGCAGACATTGCTGCAGGCAGCGGTTCGCGATCATGCGCTGGTTGAAAAAGACTTGGTGGGTCCTGTTTCAACGAAAGTCGTCCTTCTAAGAACCGCGATGCATCCGCAGTCAAAGCTCGTGGTCGCCCGCGAGCTGCTACCGCGCGTCCTGGAAAACTTTTACGGCGATGCATCCGCCCGACCGTCATTAGCGCTTCTCGATGGTAAACCCGTTCCCATCCCGCCATTGCCCAAGCGGCGCTCACGCGCGGTTTCGGCCGAGTTGATCGGTGAATGGCTGCGCTTTTATGGACCACGATCGGTGGAGACGATCTCAGGAGAACTCGGCATCCCCCTGCCCCGCCTGAGTCCGGCCATTGAAAATCTGGCCGCGGCACAAACCATCGTCGTTGGCCAGCTGATCAAAGACAGCGGCACGGATGACTTGTGTGATCAGGAAAACTTCGAAAGTCTGCTACGGCTATCCCGCAAGAGCTTCGCACCCACCGTTGAAGCTCTGCCTGTCGAGCGCCTGCCACTTTTTCTGGCATCTTACCAAGGTATAGGCCACTCAGATCAAACAGAAGAAGATCTGCCCTTGCGTTTGAACCAGTTGCTCTGTTTACCGGCATCGGCCGCCGCATGGGAAACGGAAATTCTTCCGGCGCGTCTGTCCGGCTATCGGCCAGAATGGTTCGACCGTCTGATGCAGGGCAGCACTTTGCGCTGGATTGGGAACAATGGACATAAAATTCTCTTCTGTTTTGAGGAAGAATTTGATTTGATCGGCGATGAAGAATCGTCTGGAAAAGTGGCCCCTGAATCCGATCCAATCTCTCAAAAGATCAGCAACCAAACCGGTTTGTCTGATTTTTTCCCAGAGGGCAACGGCCGCTATCCGTTTTCAGTCCTTGAACACATGTCCGAATCGTCTGCGACAGCCCTGAACGAACGCCTGTGGAAAGCAGTCTGGCAGGGGACGGTGAGCAACGATACGCTTTCCGCCCTGCGCCGCGGCATTCAAACCGGGTTCAAAATGCCCGAACATGCGACTGCCCGGCCAGCCCGCAGCGTCCAACGGCAGAGCCGCGCCATGTTTGACCGATGGCGCGGCGCGCGTCCTTCTATCGGCAACTGGTTCCGCATAGAATACCCCGTGCCCGCTGTGACCAATGATCTTATCGAACGCGAGGAGCGCCGCAAAGAACGCGTGCGCCTGCTGTTAGACCGCTACGGGATCCTCTTCCGCGAACTGCTGGTCCGCGAGTTACCCGTGCTGCGATGGGCCGCACTGTTTCGCTCGTTGCGCCTCATGGAGCTTTCGGGCGAAGTGCTGGCCGGCCATTTCTTCGATAGCATCGTGGGGCTTCAATTCATCTCTCCCAAGGCACTGCGCCTCCTTCAACATCCGTTGCCCGACGATGCTGTCTACTGGCTCAACGCCATGGATCCGGCCTCTGTCTGCGGACTGGGTATCACGGCGCTGCAAAACGCTTTGCCTAAAAGGCTGCCCGGTGTCCACTTGGTCTATCACGGTGCTGCAACGGTCATCATTTCCCATCAATTTGGACGACGTCTGGACATTCGCGTGCCAGCGGATCATCCGCGGCTTGGCGACTATTTTCGTTTTCTGGATCACCTGCTGACGCGGGCATTCATGCCTCTGCGCAGTGTCCGGATTCAGTCGATCAATGGCCTTCCCGCTGCCACGCAGCCGGCCTATGTCGCCGTGCTGCAAGCCCTTTTCGAAACCGTGCCGGACAACAGCGCGCTCCTGCTGTATCGCCGCCATACCTCGTAACGCAACTTTCTAAAATGGCACAAAGCGAGGCGATCGGTCGGGTGGAACCCGAAAAATTGCGTCAAGCCAAATTATTGACAGCGAAGTCAGGTAGGTTGGGCATCGCCCACCATTTGTCTTATGTTGATCGCCTCTGCGATGGTCCGTACAACGTTTCATCGCCATGTTCGATCCGGTGTCATCCAATCGCTTGGGCGGTATCAGTGTCAGAAACCGATGATGTTGTTTGCGGACAATAGTGGTGGGCAATGCCCACCCTACAACTACAACTTTTGATAAAGGTACCACTTTTGGCATGGAGGAGGTGAACCGGGGCTTTTATAGGTCACCCCACGCCCGTATCTCTTGATAGCCCTGTTTGTAAATTAAGCTCAAATTTCGGGATTGGCACGTAGTGAGGTGAGCCGGGCGGGTGGAACCCGAAAGTTGAATTAAGCTTAAAATAATTGAGAGCGAATGCATGACCCAAATGGGCCAATATTCGCATTGAGTTTCAAAATTTTCCCGCATCTACAAACCTGCCCTGAAAATTTGCCCCCACGATCTGACCCTCCTTCCGACAATCGGTTCGTGCCGTGGACCCAAACAAACCGACTTTTGCCGGTAATAATCGCCCACATCCCAAACCTTTTTCTCATGGCACATCTATTGCTGTAAGTCCTGAAAACTGATCCAGGAGGTGTTTGCTTTTGTTCCACCCTTTCCATCGTTCCATGTTCATTTGGGTTTGCGTTACGTTTTTGATCCAGCTTTGTCTCTGTTCGCACGTCTTTTGTGCCGGCCGGCAAAGCACCGGAAAAAATTTCTTGCATGCCTTTGCCCCACACCCCGCCGAAAGCAACGCCGGCGAAGAAAAAGAACTTTTTTTAAAACGGGATTTTTCAGCGGTGATGTCGGGCTATTCCCAAGTCGACGACCTGTTTTTGCACCAACATGGCTGGGTCGGGCTGGAGCTCGAAGAGGATGAATTCAATCAGAATCTGCCTGATAGTAACGCGATGTTCAATCACCTCAAATCGGCGCAACCTTACAACAGGATGCGATTGACGCTGGGACGCCAACAGATAAGGGCTGGTGTTACCAAGGATCGTGTCGATGGATTGAAGGTGTCCACCGGTCTGGGGCGCGGACTTTCCGCAACGGCCTTTGGAGGCTTGCCTTCCTCCACGGCGGCGAGCAATGGCCGGCAAGGCGACTTGATTTATGGCGCCCGCATTGCCACCCACCCCAGGGCACTTTATGAAATTGGCCTGTCTTACCAAAAAGTAAAGGACAACGAAGAAAACCGGCATGAAAACGCCGGCGCAGACATGACTTTCCGCCTGGGGTCATGGCTCACGGTAAACGGACTCTCCAGCTACAGCATCGACGGTCAGGGTTGGCGCGAGCACAGCTATTCGGCCCAGCTTCGCTATAAAAAGGTGCAACTCAGACCTTTCTACCGGTACTTTCAAACCGAGGACCAATTCGACAAACACAGCATGGAAAATCGTCTTTTCGGTTTTCTGGGCGCTAATGAGGAAATCGTGAATATCGCCGGCACCGATGTGCTCTGGCAAGCCGCGCGGCCTCTTCAAATTGGCGTGCGTGCACGTCAGTATGACTATGACCTGCGGGATGAAAAAGCCTTGTATTATGCAGGGTTGTTCAACCTGAGATCTACCGGCGGAAGCCGACTGAATATTGAGATAGGCCGTATGCAGGGTGAAACGCAACAGAACAGTTATTCTCTCTTGCGCTGTAATTTGCATTGGCGCAACCCTCTGGGCCTTAGCCACAGTTTTCTCGGTGCGGACATGCTTTACCTCGACTACGACCAACCGGTACTGGGGCAAGATGTCGCCCTGCACGCCGGCATGAACGCGGGGTTCAGGTTTCTGGACGACAAACTCGAAGCCAGATTGTCAGGCATCTTCAGCCAAGACCCATATTTCGGCGACGATGTAGGCGCCTTGTTCACCTTGTCGCTCGACTACTGACATGTTCGTACAACAGAGTGGACGATTGACAGAGTAAAACGTCTTGTCGGCAATTCCCATTGCCGCGCACAAGATGTTCAGATAATGAATATCGGTTTGACAGTCACCCGGGGCTTTGACATACATGAATTGTTTGGGTTAAGTGCCATGTGCGATAGCTTCATTCGATCAGTACTGTGTTACGATGACCTGCACGATCTTTCTTTGGGCCCTGAAAAGGAACGCATTGATGAACGCCAACCCGACTTCAGATCCTGTCGACGATCCACCCCTTGCCGCCCAATCCGGCCATTCATCATCTCAAACACCGCACGCTTTGCAGAACCGCATCCATTCAACCCAATGTGAAATCCTTCTGGAGCGGATGGGCGAGAGCTACTTCGAGACAGATCTGTCAGGCAAACTTACCTTTTTCAATGATTACGTCTGCCAGTTTCATGGCCGCTCGCCGGATGAACTGAGACAACTCGACTTCCGCGCCCTCATGTCCGGCGAGGACGCCCGGCGCGTGCGAGCCATCTTCCACGACGTGTACAAAAGCGGAATTCCATCCCAACGGTTCGCATACGACATCATCCGCAAAGATGGCACGCTGGCCAGCGCCGAAGCCGCTGTAGCCCTGCTGCACGGCCCGGCCGGTGAAACGGTGGGCTTTTCCGGAATCGCCCGCGATATTACGGAAAAGAAAAAATTCGAAAAGGAGCTTCGTCAAAGCGAAGAGAAGCATCGCCATATCATCGAAACCCTTGAGGAAGGCTACTCGGAAACCGACCTGAAAGGTAACTTCACCTTTGTCAATCCGTCCGCATGCCGCAGGTTGGGGTATTCCCGAGATGAACTGATCGGCGTGAACTCCCGCGCCTATTCTCCACCCGAAACCACTGAGTTAAGCAACACTGTTTACCAAGAAGTATACCGCACAGGCTTGCCCCGGCGAATTCATGGGCACACAATGTTCGCCAAGGATGGCTCATGCAGGATATCGGATGCTTCCGTTTCACTGATACGCGATGAATCCGGTAAGCCAACGGGATTTCGCACGCTCACGATTGATCGCACGCAACAAAAAGAGACCGAAAAAGCCCTGCACGAGAGCAAGCGCAAGCATACCAGTATTCTGACGAACATGGAAGAATGCTATTATGAACTTGACTTGACGGGCAGCTTCACCTTCGCCAATGCCGCCACGTGTAAAAATCTGGGCCGCTCGCACAGCGAGGTGATCGGCATGAACTACCGCGATTATATGTCCGAAAAAACCATCCTGAAAACGCGCCAGGTTTTCAATACCGTTTTCTTAACGGGTCAACCCACAAAAATATTCGAATGCGAGATCATCGACAAGGCCGGCCGTATGCATATCCATGAAATGTCGGTGTCCCTCATGCGCAATACCGCCTCTGAACCGATAGGTTTTTTCGGAATATCACGCGATCGCACCGAGTTGATGCAGATGGAAATGGCGTTGCGCGATAGCGAAGAGAGTTATCGCACAGTGATGGATATGTCGCCTGATACGATCACTGTCAACCGAATCGAGGATGGACGTTACGTGGAAGTCAATCGGGCCTTTTGCGATCTGACCGGATATCGCTCCGAAGAGGTCACCGGCCGCACCCCCACCGAAGTGAATCTGTTTGTCGCGCCCACCGATCGCAAACGCCTTGAGGCAGCGCTGCGGCATGGTGTGGTGCGCGGCCTTGAAATGCAATTCCGCGACAAATCGGGCACGGTCTCCGACAACCTGGTATCTGCCAGACCCATTCAGTTCAAAGGTAATCCCTGCTACCTTTTCATAGTAACCCTCATCACGCCCCTCAAGATGGTTCAACAGGCCTTGGCTGAAAGCGAGGAAAGCTATCGCACGATTCTCGAATCGGCGCCCTACGCTGTCGTGATCACCCGCATTTCGGATTCGCAATTCAGACAGGTCAATTCAGCCTTTTGCCGGCAGACCGGCTTCAGTCGCGCGGAAACCATCGGGCGCACGACCTTTGACTTGGAAAAACTCATCGATCCATCCGATCGCAAACGCATGCTGGAGATCTTGCGACGCGATGGCCAGGTCAATGGCATGGAAGTTTGCTTCAAAGCGAAAGATGGCGGCCTTCTGGAAACCCTGTTTTCAGCGGCCCCTATCCGATATAAAGGAGATGATTGCATTTTGAGCATGACCGTCGACATTAGCGCGCGAAAACTTGCCGAGCGTGAACTGGATCAGTATCGGCAACATCTGGAAGAGATGGTGCAATCGCGCACCGCGGAACTGAAGGCCGCGCAACAAGAACTTATCAAAAGCGAAAAACTGTCCGTACTCGGCCAACTCACCGCCACCGTCAGTCACGAATTGCGTAATCCCCTGGGTGTGATCCGGTCTTCCAACTTTTATCTGCAAAGACATATCGGGGACAAAGATGATAAAGTGCCCAAACACTTTAAACGTATCGATGAGCAGGTGACCCTGTGTGATGCCATTGTATCCGAATTGCTGGAATATACACGTGGACGTAATGTATCTCTTGTCAGGGAAGATATCAGACCGCTATTAAAACAGGTCATCGAGCAATTGTGTGAAGACAATACCATTCCAATCGGCCTGGAACAGTCCGGAGACTTTTCCGCTGTCCCGCATGATCCTGAAAAAATGCGGCGGGTTTTCATCAACGTCATCGATAATGCCATACAGGCCATCAAGGCTCAGCAACGACTCGCCAAGGAGGCCTCCCGCCAGTATGACCCAGCCATTTCGATCCACGCCAAAATGCAAACGGACCACGTGATCATCGCAATTCTGGACAACGGCGTGGGCATGAATGCGGAAACATTGGAAAAGGCTTTCGAACCGCTGTTTACTACGCGCGCCCGCGGAACAGGCATCGGGCTGGCCAACGTGAAAAAAATTGTCAGCGAACATGGCGGAGAAGTATCTTTGGAAAGCAAGCTTGGAGAGGGCACAAGGATGACCATTTGTCTGCATTGCACATGAACGTCAAAAACTGCTTGAATTGCGCGATGAACCGTATTGCATGCGCATCCTCGGAACTGTCAACTGCGCTGGAGGCGTTCTGATGCACAAAACGATTATGATCGTTGATGACGACGACGCTCTGAGAGACAACTTGCAAGATATCCTGAGCGACGAGGGATATCTTATCTATACAGCGGCTAACTGCGCCGAGGCCCTGCTGCTGGCATCCGTAAAGAAACCCCGCGTGGCCTTGCTGGATTTGAAACTGCCTGACGATTCCGGGGCGAACCTTCTATGTAAGCTCAAACAGTTCAGCCCCGATTGCATGTGCGCTCTGATGACGGCTTTTGCCGATGTTGATTCGGCGATCACCGCCCTGGACAAAGGGGCTTTTCATTACCTGCAAAAGCCCGTACGGCCAATAGAATTGTTCAATCTGCTCGAACGTATCTTCGAAACCTTACAGATCAGGGAAGAAAAACGATTGGCCGAAGAGAAATTGCGCGAGAGCGAAAAACGCTTTCGTACCATTTTCGAAACCGCTCAGGATGCTATTTTCCTGAAAGAAAAAAACCTGACATACACCCTTGTCAACCCGGTCATGCAACGCTTGTACGGCATCGACGCGGCGCGATTCTTGGGCCGCACGGACGCTGAGCTTTTCGGCGACAAGGTCGGGATGATGACGAGCAAGACCGAAGAACGGGTTATTCAGGGTGAAATCGTCGAAGAAGAAGAGGTGCATTGGATCGACGGCATCCCCAAAACGTTCCACAGTATCAGAGTGCCGTTAACCGGCAATGATGGTGGTATTTATGGTTTGTGCGGCTTTTCGCGCGATCTGACCGCCGTTCGGCAGCTTGAAGCCCAACTGCTGCAATCTCAGAAGATGGAAGCCATAGGCACCTTGGCCGGGGGCATATCGCATGACTTCAACAACCTGCTGCAGGCCATCATGGGCTACACCCAAATCCTGCTAATAGACAAAGACAGCCAGGATGCGGAATTCGGTAAATTGAAAGAAATCGAAAAAGCCGCTCAACGCGCTGCCGATCTGACGCGCCAGTTGTTGGCATTCGCACGCAAGATGGAGATCAATTCCCGACCGTTGGATATCAACCAGGTGGTCCGGCAGGTAGAAAAGCTTCTCAATCGCACCATTCCCAAAATGATCCACATCGAATTGCGTCTCACGGAATCGGTTTTCACGGTGGTCGCTGACCCCGGCCAACTGGAGCAGGTACTTCTCAATATCGGCCTCAATGCCAGGGATGCCATGCCGGAAGGGGGATGTCTGACCATTGCGACCGCCAATGTGATCCCGGACGATATCTTCCGCAAAATCCATTCGAACAACGGCAGCGGACCCTATGTTCAAATTTGCATGAGCGACACCGGCCACGGTATGTCCGAGGAAATCATTGAAAGAATTTTCGATCCTTTTTTCACAACCAAAAAGATCGGTCAAGGTACGGGGCTTGGCTTATCAATGGCCTACGGCATTATCAAAAACCACCGCGGCCACATCGTATGTCAAAGCACACCGGATATGGGAACCACCTTCTCGATCTATCTGCCGGCCATTGACATCACCGTCGCGTCAGAACTTGCAACGCCTGAAAAACCCATTGAACAGGGTCTGAACGAAACTGTCCTGGTCATCGACGATGAACACTATTTAAGAGACCTGGCCCTGGAAATTTTGACCCCCAACGGGTATACGGTGCTTACTGCCGCCAGCGGCGAGGAAGGTCTTTCTGTGTACCGTCAGAACGCCACGCATATCGCAATGGTCCTGCTGGACCTGATCATGCCCGGCATGGGCGGCAAGCAGTGCCTCTCTGAAATCCTCAAAATAAATCCCCAAGCCAAGGTGTTGATTTCAAGCGGTTATACCATGGACAGCCCCAACAGGGACGACATTCTGCGCCGGGCAGCGGGTTTTATCCAAAAACCCTATCATTTCAGGGATATGTTGCAAAAAATACGCGAGGTTATAGTAGACCGTCGTTGAATGGCCGTTTGGATGCACAGGGTCGGTTCTTGTATGACCTTTTCTCAGACATCTTCCAAGGGTGCGATCAAAGCGAGCAATTCGTCCCGCGAAAAGGTTTTGACCAGAGATGGGTCATCTTCCTGGACGATGCTTTCCATCAGCTCGCGTTTACGTGAGATCATGGCGGCAATTTTTTCTTCCAACGTGCCCTCCGTGATCAGCTTGAACACTTGCACACCGCGCGTCTGGCCGATACGATGAACCCGGTCGGTGGCTTGGTCTTCACGGGCCGCATTCCACCAGCGATCATAGTGAATGACCACTGAGGCGGCCACAAGGTCAATGCCCTCACCACCGGCTTTCAGGCTGCCGACAAAAACACGGCACAGCGGGTCGCCGTTGAACCGGTCGACGATATCACCGCGCTTGCGGCTGGCGCCGGTCAGGGTGACGAAATCCACCTGCTGTTCTGCCAGGTAATGCGAGATGATCTCGATCATGATGGCATATTGGCTATAAACGACCACTTTTTGGCCGCTGTCCAGACTCTCCGCCAGAAGTTCGGTGAACAGATCCCATTTTCCGGATGCATATTGATCGTATCGCCGGACATCTTTTTCTACCTGAGCCGGATGATTGCAAATCTGTTTAAGCAAATTGAGCAGGGCAAAAATGTGCATGTACGGCACAGGTTCATTTTCATTCGCCAACGCCCTGTGCAGCTCAACCCCCCTGCGCGCGATGGCGTCGCGATACAACTTGACTTGATCGTCGCTGAGCTGACAGGTCCGGTTGTCTTCGATCTTGTCTGGCAACTCATGCAGCACACTTTTTTTTAACCGCCGCAACGTGAAGGGAAATATCAGCCGATGCAAGAACTGCCGCGCGGCGCCATCGCTGTGCGGGTCCTTAACGGCACTGAACCGATAGGTGAAGCGGTCATCGGGACCAAGATATCCCGGCATGGCGATATCCATCAACGATTTGATTTCAGACAAATTGTTTTGGATGGGCGTGCCGGTCAGTCCGATCTTCATGTCGGCCCGCAGGTCTTGAGCTGCCTTGTAGGTAGCCGTATCGGCATTCTTGATGGCGTGAATTTCGTCGAATACGACCACCCCGAATGCCACCGGAAGAAGCGCCGCGATGTCGCGACGCAACAGACCATAGGAAGTAACGATCACATCAGCTGCAGTGAGCGCTTGCGTCAGGTCACGCCCGCCGCCGTAATAGACCTGCACACCGAGGCCGGGTGCATGATGGGCGATTTTCTGCTGCCAATGACTGATGACCGAGGTGGGACAAACAACTAGAAACGGTTTCGACGTGTGTTCCCCCTCGCGCAATCCTAATAAAAAAGCCATGATCTGATGCGTTTTGCCCAACCCCATGTCGTCGCACAACAGGCCGCTCAAACCATTTTCGTACAGAAACCACAACCACTGCACCCCACTCTCCTGATAAGAACGCAATGTAGAAAGCAAGCCTTGCGCGGCCGGTGGGCAGGTACGAGGCTGCAGCGCCAACAAACTGCGCAAGCGTGCGGTGGCCTCATTATCGCCTCCCAGGCTGAGCTTCCCCTCCATGGCGCTCAGACGAAGAAGGTCCGCCTGCGACAACTTGATCCCGGTGTCCCGATCTACCCGGAGTATTGCGTCCGACCGTGAGACCAAGTCGTTAAGGGCATCAAAGGCGGGAGCGTCGCAGTCGACCCAGCCCTTTTCAGTGGCGACGAAGCGTTGTTTTTCCTTTTTGGCACGTAAAATCGCCGCCAGCGAGATGCGTTGGTTGCCGTCTCCATAGAGGACCGAGAGCCAACACCAGTTGCGTTCCGCAGCTTCGGCGGTAATTTCGATGTCCGTGAAGACCGTCATGATCTTGCGTTCCTGAACAGTTGTGTCCAGCAAAAACATCTGCTGTTGCAAATCCACTCGGTGTTCGGCCAGAAATTGAGGCACGCGGCTGCGGGCAATGACGGTTTGTACCGAATCGACGAATTCAGGCGGTGGCGCCGGATAGTGATCTTCGACCAGCAAGCCGACCTCTTTAATGTAGTAGAGATCACCATATCGGAAGCGCTCGATATCTTCACGTTTAAAAAAACGGTGTTGGCCGTTTTGCTGGATCATCCGTAGCAAGGGAGTGATCTCCAGATCCAGGTTTTTGGTAAAGTGGACGTCAAACACAGCATCCAGCGACAGGGGTTGAACATGCAGCCCATGTGCATTGGACATGGCCCCGCCCAAAGCCGCCAGCAACCGCTTCACCTTTAACCGCGGCACAGGCAGGTAGAAAAGTGTTTTTTGATCAGCATCCCGACCGCTGAGCATAAAATCGCCACTGCCCTCCTCGATGACCGGATGCAGCACACAACCGTGGCGCCCCCACTCTCTGAACCCGTGATAGGCGAAACGGTACCAGAAATTGCCTTCGAAAGTCTGGCGGGCGGTTTTGAGCCCTTTGTCGCGAAGCATCCTTTCGTCACCCGACAGCGTCATTTGTGTCAGATGCGCCAGTATATCGGCACGCCGGGGCACGAGCGCATCATCGCCGGACAATGCGCAGCGGTCGACAAAACGCCCCAGATCCGGGCCCTCCGAAAGATATAGAACCAGTGGTGCTCCCGACCGGCCGGTCACGACCAATCCATTACCTTGCGCCTTGGGGCCGATGGTCATCAGTTGAATCGTTTCAAGTGTCTCCCGGCAGTTTTCCGCCAGAAGCGTCGCCAGGGTGTGCCAGTGGCTCGCCTTGAAAAGCTCGGTCGCATTGTCACTGCCATGTATCTTCAGAAATGTATCGCCGGTTTTGGAGAGCATCTTCAGGTGGTTGCAGGTCGTTTTTTTTGATGAGCTGCATGAACAAAAGCGTTGAGCGACTGCTCCTTTGCATGCCGCGACTTCATAAGCGACAGCCGGATACGGGTCCGTATCGGAAGGCACGAGGGCCATGCCATGACGAAAAAATTCCAAACGATCCAGTTCGACCGAACTATCCGGGGCCGACCGCCCGGAGGAACTTTTAAGGCGCGGTGTTTTAGTTGGGAATGTTCGAGAGGGAGAAGTTTTCACCATTTCCAATCAGCCATGCGTTCATTCAAGCCGCTTTGTAGTAAACATCATAGCAAAAAATCAAGATACCCCTTCAAGCGAATTCCAAACGATCTGACAAACGGTCAAAAGGATGGCCGTCCACAAGGTCGCCAACGCCAATACGGCATTGGCCTGCCCGATATGGCTTCGATGTAACGGCTGCCCTGGATCGCCCATCAATGGCATGGTCTCCAGTTTGCCACCGCGCAGGACCGGTCCCCCCAACTGCACAGCGAGTGCGGCGGCAAAGGCAGCTTCAGGGTAGCCGGCGTTGGGGCTGGCATGCTTCCGGCTGTCGCGCCGGAAGATGCGCCATATTTTTGCGGCACTGCGGCCACAACCGGCGGCGGCCAGGGTGATCGGTATGATCGCCAAACGTGCGGGAACATAATTGGCAAGATCATCCAGGCGCGCCGACGCCCAGCCGAAAAGGCGATAACGTTCGTTCCTGTAGCCAAAGAGCGAATCCAGAGTGCTGACGGCTTTGAAGACGACGGCCCCCACCGGTCCAAAGAGAAAAGCAAAGAAAAGCGGCGCGATGACACCATCCACCGTGTTTTCGGCCACACTTTCAACGGTGGCCCGCACGATGCCGTTCTCGTCCAGCGTCCGGGTATCGCGACCGACCATTCTGGCCGTGCTCTGCCGTGCGGCCGCCAAGTCGCCGGTTGCCAGGAGCGATTGCACCTCACGGCTGTGATCGGCCAAATCGCGGGCCGCAAAACAGGTGTAAAGAAGAACGATCGCGAGTATATCGTGCACCATAGGCGAAATCACAGCCGCGCCATGTAGCAGGGCGGCCGCGGCCAACCCGCTGCTACACACCACCATCGCCGCAGTAATCAGGCCCGCCGCCTTCGCAGATCGGATCATACGCCGCGCCGGTCGCTCCAATAGCGCGGCCCAGCGCCCGATCAGGCGTACCGGATGCGGCCATCTGCGCGGATCGCCGATACAACCGTCTAAAGCCAGCGCCAACCAGATCTGCAAAAGCGGATCGATCATTTCAGCCCCATCTTCCTGTAAATCCGGCCAACATCCAAATGTGCGCGCACGGTAGCGGCCAGGCGGTCCAGGGCCGGTTCTATATCAAAAAATGCCTGGATGTGCAGCAACGGTGTCAGGCCGCGCCGGCGGCGCAGATCGTCGACAAACCAGCGCCGGAAGGCATCATCGTCGAACACCCCATGCAGATAGGTGCCGATCACGCGGCCATTTTCCGAAAAGAATCCGACCGCCTCACCGTCGTCGCGGACAAACGCCACACGCGATCCAGGCGCTGCGGTGTGGCCATGATGAATCTCATAGCCTTTGATCGATAGACCCGAAGGGGTATGCCGGGCAGTGGTCAGGCGCAACACTTTCTCAGGTGCCAGTACAGTGGCACCGGCCAGCAGCCCAAGACCCGGTTGCACGCCGCGGGCCGATTCGATCGCATGCGGATCAGCAATCGTCTCCCCAAACATTTGCAGGCCGCCGCAAATACCGATCAGCAGCGTTTTTCCGTCGTGGGCCAATGCGCTCAGCCTTTCGGCCAGACCGATGCGGCGCAGGTGCGCCAGGTCATCCAGCACGTTTTTACTGCCCGGCACGATGACCGCATCCGGTCTGCCCAGTTCCTCGCTCCGGCGCACCACCCGCAGATCGACGTCCGGCTCCAACCGCAGCGGATCGATATCGGTGAAGTTGGCGATATGCGGCAGATCGATGACGGCAATCGAGACGGCATTGTCGGCTGCTACCGGCCGAGCGAGCGTGGCGCCGCATTTGAAGCTGACCGAATCTTCTTCGGGAATGCCCAATTCGGATATAAACGGCACCACCCCGTAGGTAGGCACGCCCGTATAATTGGCGGTATAGGCAAGGGCGTCGTGCAGCAGATCCGGTTGGCCGCGAAACCGGTTGATCACAAAACCGGCGATGGTTCGGCGATCCACTTCGCAAAGAAGTTCGAAAGTGCCTACGAATGACGCAAATACACCGCCCCGGTCGATATCCCCGACGAGCAGCACCGGTGCCCCTGAATGATGCGCCATGGCCATGTTGACAATGTCGTGGCGCTTGAGGTTGACCTCGGCGGGACTGCCGGCGCCCTCGATCACGATCGCCTCCGTTTCGGCCGCCAGCGCGTCGTAAGCCTGACGCGCAGCCGCAAACGCCCGGGGTTTGAAATCGATATATTGCGCCACAGTCATGTGGCCGACGGCCTTGCCCATCACAATCACCTGTGAGCCGTTGTCGGCTGTGGGCTTGAGCAACACCGGATTCATGCGCACGTCCGGATCTCGCCGACAGGCTTGGGCCTGCACCACCTGGGCGCGCCCCATCTCGCAGCCATCGCGGGTCACGAACGAATTGAGCGACATATTCTGCGCCTTAAAGGGCGCCGCATCATAGCCGTCCTGCAGCAGAATGCGGCCCAACGCGGCACTCAACACACTTTTGCCGGCATTGGAAGATACGCCCTGCAGCATGATCGCTGGCGTGCGCCGCCGGACCGCTGTGGCTTTGCATCCCGCAGCGGTACCCAGTAAACGGGTCATGGCATCAACCAACCGCTCGTTGTCAGCGCGGGTGCGCACGGCCACGCGAAAGTACCTGCGATCCAGGCCGCGATAGTTATCGCACACCCGTATGGCGATGCGTTCGGATAACAGACGCCGGGCCAAATCGCGGGCATCCATATCGGAGCGCTCCAAGCGCGCCAGAAAAAAGTTGGCCGAGGAAGGATATACTTTGATGCCGATCATTTCGGACAAAGCGCGATAAAGCGTGGCTTTGCCTTCACACAGTTCCGAATGCGTGCGACCCGCGTAGGCGTCCTGTGCCAGGACAGCTTCTCCGACAGCCTGGGCCAGTGTTCCCACCGACCAGGGCGGCAACCATTCGCGCAGTTGCCGCGCAATGACCGCCGGGGCAAGCAAGTATCCCAGGCGAATGCCGGGCAAACCGTAGAACTTGGTCATGGAGCGCAGAACAATGATATTCGGCCGTTGATACGCAATGACGCTCCGATACTCTTGGATAAAATCGGCAAAGGCTTCATCGATGACAAAAAAGGTCGCAGGATGCCGCGCCGCACAGGCCAGCAGGCTGTCGATATCGAACAGGGTTCCGACGGGGTTGCAAGGCTGCCCGGCAATCACCATATCCTGCCCCTGCAAGTGACTGCTGACGACGGTCCAGTCGATTTTAAAGGCATTGCGCTCGTCCAGGGGCAAAAAGCGCACTTCCAGTCCGGCGCGTTCTACTGCAGTGGCATAATCGAGGTAGCTGGGGACGGGAATCACTGCGCGGCGACCGTTCAGCACGCGCGGCAGCGCATAGAGCAACTCCGTTGAGCCATTACCGGGCACCACCTGCGCGGAAGAAATCCGAAAGTGCGCGGCAATCGCTTCGCACAAGTTCCTGCTATGCGGATCGGGGTAATGCGCCACTTCAGCCAAGCGTCTGGCGATGACGCTGCGCAACTTTTCCGGCGGGCCCAGAGGGTTGATATTGGCGCTGAAATCCAAAAGCTGCTCTGTTTCACATCCGGCCGTTTCGGCCAACTCACGAATGTAGCCACCGTGTTCGAAAGACATCGGGCCACCTTTAATATGCATTTGGGCAAAAAAAATCCCCGGACCTGCGGGCAGGTCCGGGGATACCGTTTTTAATCCCTGAAAATATCTAGACTCCCATACCACGAGGAGTAAAGAACAAATCGCAAGCAAGCAGGTCTTCCGGCTTCCGAATCGTTCTACTTGCCGCGTCTTCCCATCCTTGCGGACAGTGACATACTATCGGCGTTCGTCCTCGGTTACGGCGGCGGGTCCGCGACGGATTCACACCGTCTTCCCTATCAAGGCCCAACGGGCCACAAGCTGGTGGGTAGCTACAACAGTCCACAAAGAAAAGTCAAGTGTTTTCGTTGCGCATCCAATGCTCTCCACGCCTGAACCAACCCACGATCAGCAATGCTTCGAACAGTGTGTCGAGCAAGTATATGGGTGATATCGTACCAATAAAGACATATACCAACTCGACCATGATCAACACCAGGGCGCTGCCGAGCGCCAGAACCGCAACTTCCAGGTGAATGCGTTGCCGGTAGGCTGCCAGGATCAACACCAGAGCGACAACGATAAGCAACAACCCCACCGTTTTGACCAGCCACAGATCGGTTTTGGGACCGGTAACCTCCTGAAAGGTCATGATATTGAGAAGTGGCCAAAGACCCATTACCAAGTAGTAAATCGCCTGGATCCACACGACATAGCGCGACCAGAAATCTGCTATCGTTCGCATGGATCGGGCATACCCATGTACCCGCCCCTTTTTAATGGTACCGGTTTGATTGTTTTGCATCTTTTTCTTCCATTCTAAGTGTTATTGTTCTTCGTCGGAGGCAGGTGCGCGCTCGGGCGCGTCTGCCGGCCGTTCATTCAGCCCGCCTGGTTCCTGACGCGGGCCATCGCGCCGGTCCTCCGGTTCTTCGTTCGGTTCTTTCGGCGGTTCAGCCGGTGCCGAATCCGATTCGGCAGGGCCGGTGGGCTGCTCGGGCGCTTGGGGCACTTGATCTGCAGGCGCCCTGCCGGGATAACGCCTGCGCAGTTGTTGTCTTTCCGCATCGATGCGCTCCTGAAGCTTGGCATACGCTGCATCCAGGGAAGACTCAATCACGGCCACCTGGCCCTCACTCATGATCAGGCGCTGCAGTTCCGGAATTTTGATTGCGGATCGGGCGATCAGATAGACCGGTTGGATGAACAGAACCGAATTTTCGAACGGCAAAATAATCATTTTGCCGCGCCGCACTGAAGATCCGGACTGGTCCCACAGGGTGAACATCTCGGCAATTTCAGGGTCCTGGTTGATGATGGCGTTGATCTGCTCCGGACCGTAAACCAATTCGCCTTTCGGGAAGTTGTAAATCACGATCCGGCCATAATGGGGCGGATCGGATCCAGCCAAGGCCAAAGCGCTCAGGTTGTTGCGCCCCCTGGGCATCATCGGCAGCAAGAGCAGAAAATCGGGTCTTTGTTCCTCAATCAGGTTCAGCGTCAAGTAGTAAGGCTGAAATGGCACCACGCGATCATCGATGATCGTGTCGGCGAAAGTCCATAAATCCTCCTGCTGGTAGAAAACACTCGGATCGGTCTGGTGATAGCGTGCATAGATGCGCATCTGGACGTTGAAAATGTCTTTGGGATAACGCACATGGGCGGCCAACTCCTGCGGCATGTCCTCTTTGTTCTTGAAAAATCCAGGATACATCCGCTGGTAAGCCTGAATAATCGGATCATTTTCATCATACACGTAAAAATCAACGCTGCCATCAAAGGCATTGACGACAATTTTGACTGAATTGCGAATGTAGTTGTAATCGGTATCCGGCGTCAGAAACGGCGCCGCCGCCGGATAATAGGTCGAAGTCGTGTACGCGTCGATAAACCAGTAGATCCCCGAAGGGGTTTGTACCGCATAGGGCGTCTCGTCCAACCGGAGGTAGGGTAGCAGGTGGCGAACGCGTTCCAAGATATTCCGCCGATATAAAATCTTGCTCTCGCGGGTGGTCTTGGTGGTGAAAAAGATATTTTTATCCTTGAAGTAATAGGCGAATATGAATTTTTTAAATAGCGAGCCAATCGGTACACCGCCGGTATTGCCTTCGTAGGTGTACATCACATTGTCGTTGCCTTGCGGATAATCCAATTCTCCCGAACTATTGGGCGCGATAACATAATCATAGGCACCGAGGCCGAAATAAACGCGCGGCTGGCTCGTTTCAAGCCCATACTCCGCAACGGGCGGCACGCCGCGCACAAACCAGGTCATAGGACTGCCGCCGTCCTGGCTGGCGGGAACCATGACTGTTCCGTAGCCATGCGTATAGGTCAGACGCCGATTAGTCCAATTCTGCGCCGAGCCCGGCAGGTTGTCATAATCGATTTCGCGTGGCGCCAGGAACACCTGATGATACCTATCGTCCACCGAATAGCGTGCAACGCTGACCGGTGGGAAAATGTAATACGCACGCAACTCCTGTAGCTGCTGGAAAACGGCTTCAAGCGTTTCTTCATCCCAAACCGGTATATTGCGCAGCATATCCTGGACCTCAAGCGCAGGGGCGTCCGTGGGGAACCGTTCATGTATAAAGTCGCGCATTTCGACATCGTTTAAACGATAGGCATCCAAAGTGGCTTCAATGTTGCGGGCTATGTAACGGGCCTCTTTGGACAATTGGTTGGGTTTGACCACGTAATCGGCAACAATACGATGCGGGAAATCGGTGCCGCGCAACAGCAACACCAGGCCGAGGCCGGCGGCCAGACCAATCGTCACCCATTTTCCACGGCCCGTGTATAAGATGACCAATAAAGAAAGGGGCACCGCCGCCAGCAGAATCATCGTCGCCCAGATCAGTGGCAAGGTGACATACATCTGGACATAGCCGGGCCCTGAGAAGGTCGGCAGATTGCTGCTGTCATAGACCAGGGCGTAACGTTGCAAGGCAAAATCCCAGATTACGATCAGAATCAGGATCATGACCAGGGCGCCCAGATGGTAGCGGGCGCCCTTGGACAGCCGCCGATAGTTCGTTAAAAAACCGCTGTCCATCGCATAAATGATCACAACGCAGGCCAACAGCACGGCGAATGCGATAAGCAACCATTCTTGCAAAAGGGTGTAAACCGGGTACCTGAAAAGATAAAAGGAGATGTCACGGCCAAAGAAAGGGTCCGCCACGCCGGAAGAAGGACCGAAAATAAAAAACAGGAATTTCTCCCACGAATGAAACGCCGGCAAGGCCACCAGGATGCCGAGCACCAGGGCAATCCCTCCATAGAGCAGGGTCGCTCCTGTACGGAAACGGTCGAGCAATCGCTGGCGCTGTGGCCGTCCTTCCACTGCGGTAGCGGTTTGTTCCGGCGACGCGAGGAGTCGTCCGGCAATACGCAAATTCAAAAAGAAGATTGCAAAGAAAAGGGCGACAACACCGGCAAATACCGCATAGCGGTAAAGCTTACGCTGCAAGTAGTAAAATCCGTAACCAAGCGATTCGAACCAATAGACATCTACAAGATAATCAATTGCCAGCATGCTGAGCAGTACGATCAATCCAATCGCGCCGACCAGCAGGAGCAAAATGACGAGAACCCTTCCCCTCCAAGGTCTGCCGGAATTTTCATTCTGCATTGGGTGCCCTCTTTCTTCAAGAGTATCTTTTTTCTTGCGTTTTGTGGACAGGTGTAACGGACGCGGAAGTGACTGACTCTGACATAAACCAACGGCGCACGCCGACATCTTATATGTTGCGCAAAGTCATTTTGCCATTTAAGCGGCTATGCATACCTGCGCATGATGAAGGCCAATCTCTACAAACCTAATTCAAAATACGGACGGTTCAATAGCAGACAACATGGAAAAGATGGATCAAAGCACCCCGACACGAAAATCATGGTATGGATCGCGACAGAAAAGCCCCTGGGGGCCCCCTGCCGCCTGATGATCACCATAAGAAACGAGCACGGCCGAATCCGCACACTAAAAAAAACTTTTGGTTATCCAGTTCGCTCCAGTGACTATTGGCAAAGTGTATTCGGGATTGGCACCTACGTCACCCCACGCCGTATCTTACTTGACCGAAGTGGATAACCAGAAAAAACTTTTTTTATTTTTTCGTTGGCCGATATTATCACGAGACTGTCGAATTCAGTAGCATTTTACCCGTTCCCGTTGAAAAAGGAGGTTGTACCGATGAAACACCCCGTTGGACTAAGGGCCCTGATGTTTTATGCTTGCATGGCACTGCTTGCGATTGCATTGAATGCGTGCGCCGGGCAGCAGGCCAATTCTGAAACGGATACCGCTGAGGAAAAAGCCGCTGCGCCCGTTGCCGTCAAATTACCCAAAAGCTACACCAAACTGATGTGTTATGCTTTCAGCAGCACGCCTGAAATCGCCAAGGATTATCCGGCAGCGGCCGGGGATGTGCAACATAGCATGATGACCGCACTGAGCATGAAAAACAGCTTCAGTGAAATTGGCATGGCCAAAGCGGGCAAAGCCGATGCCAAGGCCCTCCTGCTCAAGGCCACGGTCACCGAAATGCGAATAGTCAGTAGTGCCGCACGCATATGGGGAGGCGTGTTTGCCGGCAGTTCCAATGTTGCGCTCGACCTGGAATTAATCGACGGTGCAACAGGCAAGGTGGTACGCCAGGAGAAGTTATCCACAGCCAACAACGCCTGGGGCGCCACCTATAGTGGCGGATCGACCGATCATTCCATGCTCAACGACATGGGCAAAATCGTCGCCGATTATATTGCCGCTGTCAATTCCACCAAGTAAGCGCCTTTAGCGGGACTGGTTGCATTAGGAACGGTCGTATGGTCGGTAGGGGCGACTGGCCGTCCCTACCGACCTATCTACTCGTAGGGGCGAACGGGTTAAGTGCCGCGGGGGGGGCACCTCCCCTCAGGTCCGCACCTGCGGTGAACGGCAGCTTTTTCGAAAAATGGGGGTGAGAAGGCTTAAAGAGTTGAATTTCAAAATGCGTTACCCTGCGGGTGCCATTTCACAGCGTTGACTTTTAGGCGCATATTCGCTATTTGAGCGGGGTTCTGCAGAGCGGATGATGCGGTTAAAATGAAGCCCCTTTCGCTCCTGCATACGCCCGAATGCGTAACTTTGCCACTTAATATTGGACAGGACTGGATAGAGCTCGACAGTGGCTTCGCCTGGTTCGCCTGCTGAAAACTGGACATACAATGAAGAAACTGCTGGTCGTTTACTATTCCCAAACCGGGCAACTGACCCGAATTGTCGATTCGGTGCTAAAACCCCTCGCGGACAGTGGGCAGGTTCAACTGGTGTTTGAGCAGTTGCGCCCGCGCACCCCCTATCCTTTTCCCTGGACAGCCCTTGAATTTACAGACGTTTTTCCTGAATCCTTGCAGCAGCGAGGCTGCCCGCTCGAACCACTGCAATTCGATCCCGACGCCCATTATGATGGCATCATTTTAGCTTACCAGGTATGGTACCTGTCTCCAAGCATCCCGATCGCCGCTTTCCTGCAAAGCCCCGAAGCCGCACGCGTCATGCGCAACCGCCCGGTAACGACGATCATCGGATGCCGCAACATGTGGTTGCAGGCCCACGAAAAGGTCAAGGCGGCCATCGTTGGGCACCAGGGAAGGCTCGCCGGGAACATCGTGCTCCAGGATAACGCCCCTAACCTGCTGGGCGTCATTTCAATTACCGCCTGGATGCTGACCGGCCGCAAAGATCCATTCCTGAAAATTTTCCCCAAGGCGGGCATATCTGATGACGATATCGTTAACGCGGCTCGTTTCGGCCCCATCTTGTTGAACGCCTTGCACAACGACCGCTGGGACGACGTGCAATCCGAACTGATCCCCCGGGGGGCTGTGCGCGTTGTACCGTCTTACATCCTTTTCGAGCAGCGTATTTCCAAAATATTTGCCGTCTGGGCAAAGTTTATCGGCCGACAGGGCGGTGCGAAAGCCCCTGCCCGCAAACCGCGGTTACGCTTGTTCATCGGATATCTGTTCACCGCGATTTTTCTCATTGCTCCTCTGGCAACAATGGTCACCTTCGTACTGCAGCATCTCAAGCACGATAAGATCAGAAGTCTGGTGACTTACTTTGAAAAGAACAGTTACAATGCAGGGCTGTGCGGCCATTGCCCGCCTGCCTCGGCAGTGCACAAGCCGCCCGCCGGGTCGGCCGGAAGCAACCACACCAATCCGCGTTCTATAAGGAAGAGTGCCATATGAGTGTATACATTACGGACGTTGCCGCCTTTATGCCCAATCAGCCAGTGGACAACCAGAACATCGAAACGGTGTTGGGTAAAGTGAACAACTTGCCATCACGCACCAAGAAAATCGTGCTGCGCAACAATCAGATCCAACAGCGGCATTACGCCATCGATCCCACGACCGGCCACCTGACGCACACCAACGCCCAGTTGACTGCGGAGGCTATCCGGCGCCTGCGGCCTCATGCCGGTTTTAAAACCGATGACATCGAATGCCTGTGCTGCGGCACCACCAGTCCCGACCTGCACTTTCCTGGACACGCCCTGATGGTTATGGGAGAACTCAGCCTGCCACCCTGCGAAGCCGTCACTACCAGCGGCATCTGCCTGTCCGGCATGACGGCCATGAAATTCGCCTATCTCAATGTTGCCGCGGGCTGCAGCCGAAACGCGGTGGCGACCGGCAGCGAACTGGCCTCCTCCTATATGCGCTCAGCCTTTTTCACGATGGACGGCGCCCCGAATGCTGACCTGGAAAAAAATCCCATACGTCTTTTCGACGCCGATTTTTTACGCTGGATGCTCTCGGACGGGGCCGGAGCGGTTTATCTATCCGATACGCCGTCGGCCGATCGCCTGTCTTTGCGCGTTGAATGGATCGAACACTACGCTTTTTCCGGTGAGCTGGAAACCTGCATGTACGGCGGCGGCGTCAAAAAAGATGGCGGCGGCATGACCGGCTGGCGCCAGATGGAAGCCATTCCCGAAGAACAGAAACAATATCTTTACAATGTCCGACAGGACATCAAGATCCTGGACAAACATATCGTGCCCACGATGGGTCGTGCACTGGCGGCGGCGACCAGCAAGCATAAGCTTACTCCGGATGCGGTGGACTGGTTTCTGCCCCACTATTCGTCGGCCTTTTTCCGGCCGCGTTTTTATGAAGGCATGCGCGCGGTCGGCTTCGAAATTCCCTATGACAAATGGTTCACCAACTTAACCACCAAGGGCAACACCGGCAGCGCCGCGATCTTCATCATTCTGGCCGACCTTTTTGCCAGCGGCCAGTTATCGCCCGGACAGCGTCTGCTGTGCTTCATTCCCGAAAGCGGCCGGTTCGCCCATTGCTTCATGCTGCTGCAGGTGGTTGCGCCCGGTCAGAACACTTAGAACCGACCGCGCTTGGGCTTTGATCCATCATCGACAGGCACCCGTGGCTTGGCCCGCATTGACGGGCATGGCTGACCAAGCAATCACATCCTGATACCAGACCTGCATCGGGAACGCTGAAAATTGCAGCGGGATCTAAAAACGATTTGAAAAGCAGCGAATCATCCAGTAACATGCATCATCAGCTCAATTCAGAACCACCGCTCGAAACCATCTTCTTAGTATGCCTCTCTGACTGCCTGCCATGCGCCTGCAACTCTTCGGAAACGCTTTAGACCGCTCCAGTCAAACATCCAGTGAACCATCTGCGTGACATGCGTTCCATCGCAACGCCGGGATCATCCCATGGGCTGATCCCGAACGACCTGACAGGAAGGAACCGACATGGTTGAGATCATGCACAGCAACATATTGGAATTATCCAGAATGCGCGAGCAGGCCGCTCTGGGCGGCGGTGCACAACGTGTCGAGGCCCAGCACCGGCGCGGTAAACTCACCGCACGCGAACGCATCGATCTGCTCCTGGACGAGGGCTCGTTCGAGGAACTCGACATGCTCAAGGTCGGCCGCGGCGACATCACCAATCGGGATACCCGTTTTCCCGGCGACGGTGTGATCACCGGCCACGGGCTGATCAACGGTCGCGAAGTGTTCGTATTCAGTCAGGATTTCACGGTGATCGGCGGATCTCTGGGCGAAGGCCATTCTCAAAAAATCTGTAAAGTGATGGACCTGGCCAGTCAGGTAGGCTCCCCCATTATCGGCCTGAACGATTCAGGGGGAGCGCGCATCCAGGAAGGCGTCGACGCGTTGGCGGCCTATGGCGAAATCTTCCATCGCAACGTCAATGCCAGCGGCGTGATCCCGCAGATCTCCTGCATCATGGGTCCCTGTGCCGGCGGCGCGGTCTACAGCCCGTCGATCACCGACTTCGTCTTCATGGTGGCGCACACCTCCAACATGTTCGTGACTGGACCCAACGTGGTCAAGACGGTTATCCACAAGGAAATCAGCGCCGAAGAACTCGGCGGTGCCGATGTTCATGCCGAACGCAGCGGTGTGGCCCACTTCGTCTATCCCAATGACATCCTTTGCCTGCGCGGAGTGCGCCAGTTGATCAACTACCTGCCATCGAACAATCGTCAGAAACCCCCTTTCCTCGATCTCAACGATCCGCCCGAGCGCACCGATCCCACCCTGGATTACCTGGTACCGCCCAATCCCAATCAGAGTTACGACATGAACGTGCTGATCTACAGCATCCTGGATGGCGCGGAGTTTCTCGAGGTCCAATCGAATTTTGCGCGTAACATCATTTGCGGCCTGGGCCGCCTGGGCGGGCAGACCATCGGGCTGGTCGCCAATCAGCCGGCCATACTGGCCGGTGTGCTCGACAACAACGCCGCTTTCAAAGCGGCCCGGTTCGTGCGCTTCTGTGACGCCTTCAATATTCCCCTGATCTGCCTGGTGGATGTGCCCGGCTTCATGCCCGGCCCGGAACAGGAGCACGGCGGGATCATCCGGCATGGGGCCAAACTGCTCTACGCGTTTACCGAAGCCACGGTGCCGCGTATGACCGTTATCGTCCGCAAAGCTTACGGCGGGGCCTACCTGGTGATGAACTCCAAACACATCCACTGCGATATCAACTACGCCTGGCCCACTGCCGAAATTGCCGTGCTGGGCCCGCGCGGCGCTTCGGAAGTGATCTACCGCAAAGAGATCGACAGCGCGGCCGACCCCGAAGCCGTGTTGCATGAAAAGATGGAGCAGTACCGCAAACGTTACGTAAACCCTTTTCTGGCCGCCAAACGCGGCTATATCGACGATGTTATTTTTCCGAGCGAGACCCGCCACCGGCTGATCCGCACACTTCAGTTCCTGGAAAGCAAGAAAAGTGCGCGGCCCGATCGAAAACACGGCAACATCCCTTTGTGAGGAAAAACCATGTTCACGAAAATTCTGATTGCCAATCGCGGCGAGATTGCCGTCCGCATCATTGGAACCTGTAAACGCATGGGCGTCGGGACAGTGGCGGTTTATTCAGAGCCCGATTTCCGCAGCCTGCACGTGGTCCAGGCCGACGAAGCGGTGCTTTTGGGCGGCGCGCGCCCAGCGGAATCCTATCTGAATCAGACCAAGATTCTGCAAATCGCACGCGATAGCGGCTGCCAGGCCATTCATCCAGGATACGGTTTTCTATCGGAAAACGCGGCCTTTGCCGATGCGGCCGCGAAGGCTGGGCTTGCTTTTGTCGGCCCGCCCGGCCCGGTTATTGCCATGCTGGGCGACAAGATCGCCGCCAAGCAGCTGGCGGCGGCAGCCGGGGTGCCCACTGTGCCCGGTCACATTAAGGCGCTGGTCAGCTACGAGGATGCAGCGGAGGTGGCCGCCGAGGTCGGTTACCCCATTTTGCTCAAACCGGCCGCCGGCGGCGGTGGTAAAGGAATGCGCACGGTCTATCGACCTGAAGACTTGGCCTCGGCCCTGAAAATGTGCCAGCAGGAAACCCGCAAGGCTTTCGGCGACGACGCCATCTTCATCGAGCGCTATATCGAGGCACCACGCCATATCGAAATTCAGGTGATGGCCGACAGCCACGGGCATGTGATCTATTTGGGGGAGCGCGAATGCTCGATTCAGCGGCGCTACCAGAAAATCATCGAAGAGTCGCCCTCCATGGCCCTGGACGAGCCCACCCGCGCCAAAATGGGCCAAATGGCCTGTGCGCTGGCCCAGCGGTCCGGATACATCAACGCCGGTACTGTCGAGTTTATCTTCGACAAGGATGGCCAGTTCTACTTTCTGGAGATGAACACCCGCCTGCAAGTCGAGCATCCGGTCACCGAGATGGTCACCGGCCTTGATCTGGTGGAACTGCAGTTGCGCGTGGCCGACGGAGAACCACTGCCGCTGAAGCAGGAACACATCGAATTGAACGGCTGGGCTATCGAGGCACGCGTCTGCGCCGAAGATACCGACCGAGGCTTTGTGCCATCCGTGGGATTGATCACGCGCTATGCCGAACCGCGCGGCAGCCGCATCCGCGTGGACAGTGGCGTCGATGCCGGCAGCACCGTGCACGTTTTCTACGACCCGATGCTGGCCAAGGTCATTACCTGGGGCAAAGATCGCGAGCAGGCCCGCCTGAAGATGGTACGCGCGCTCAATGGCTACCATATCGAAGGCATCAAGACCAACGTGGATTTCGCCAACCAGGTAATCACGCATCCAGCCTTTATCTCCGGCCAACTCTCCACCAACTTCATCGCTGAGCACCTAACGGAGCAGACAAAACGGGTGGCCCCGCCGGAGAAAAATATTCACTTCATGGCTATCGCGGCCACCCTGATCCATCATCTGCGCGATAACCTGATTCAAAACAGCCTCCTGCCGATGCGCGCCCGCGTGGGCCGCACAAGCGCACCCAGAATACCGCCTGCTTACATTGCCAAGAGCGACGGTTTCATTTTCGCCATCGCTATCGAACGGCAGATCCGTGAAAACGAATGGCGCGTCCAGGTAAACGATGTCCGTTATGAGGTCATCACGCCGCCCATGGAGTATTACCGGCGCAGATTGAAATTGGTCATCAATGATCAACCCCATCATTTTCGGCTCAGATACAGCGGCAACTTCATCGAAACCGCCTTTTGCGGCAATATTCAGACGTTTGAAATCTACACCCCCAAAGAGTGGCAATTGGCGCAGTTTATGCCGAAGCCGGTTCCCAAGGCGACGGATAATCTACTCAGGTGTCCCATGCCGGGTCTGATCGTAGAGATCAAAACCCAACCCGGTGTCCGCGTATTCAAAGGCCAGGAACTGCTGACCATCGAATCCATGAAGATGGAAACGTCCGTTGCCTCACCGGTCGATGGCGAGGTCGCCGAAATAGGTGTCGCTCCTGGTGACGCAGTGGATACGGGAACAGTGCTATTGTCATTCAAATGAGCCGGCGTGCCCGCAAGAATGCCCCCGTGCCATAAAAGGACCGGCCACGTTGGCTTTGCGCCTGCACATCAGCACCCGTCCCGACTGGCAATCAATGGGTTGCCCGGCAGGTCACCTGCGCACCACGATCATCCCCCTGAACTGTAATTTTGCTTGACCCCCGACAGCGATGAGCCTCATATTAAAAGGTAACTGCTGAGATACAGGGCCGTATCCGATCTTCTCGCATCCATTGCCGACTGAACGGGGAAAGGGCCGTTTGTATGCCAAGCGCAAACCTTGCGAAACAGATCTTCCGGTTGCTTGGAGCAGCGCTCCTTCTCAGCCCAATCATGTGGGGATGCAAAGCGGAATTCCCTATCCGCATCGGGTTCCTGGCCGGGACATCAGGCCGCGTTGCCGATTTGGGTATTTCCGGACGGGATGCCGCCCAGTTGGCCATCGCCCAATGCAACCGGGCCGGCGGCGTGGCCGGCCATAGGGTGCAATTGATCATCAGAGACGACCGCCAGAACGCCGAGGTCGCCCGCCAGGCGCTCCAGGAGTTGATCCGCGAAGGCGTGGTCGCCATCCTCGGCCCCATGACCAGCGATATGGCCGATGCCGTGAGGCCGCCTGGCCAATCAACACAAAAATGCTTCTTATGAGTCCTACCGCCACAGCGGAAACGCTTTCCGCCAAAGACGACTACTTTTTCCGGACGACAGCCACCACGGATCTCTATGCGCAAGAGGTCATTCTCGAACTGAAGCATTTCGAGGGGCTGCAAGGCGATTTTAGTTTCGACAGCTTTGGTGATGTGCAAAAACCACAGGTATCCATCAGCACTGTCCGGGACGGGCAATTCTTTTTTGTGGAGTAATCGTATGCCAAGACGCATTCCTTTGCGCAGCTTTTTGTCACTGCACTATGGGTTGGTCATCACAGTTCAGTTGGTGATTGTGGCCATCTTGGCCTGGCTGATTCTACTACCCCAGATGCGCGACGATATCAGTGTCCGTCATCAAGCGCTTGCGCGCGCCATTGCCGGACAAGTCGAGGCACATCTGCTGGGTGGCGAACGCCAGCTGAGAATTCTGGCAGACTATATTCAGCTCCGGGCGAACCGCCCGGCGACGGAATGGACTGCTTTGCTGGATGCCCACTGCGCGGACGGTGACCTGTTTGAGACCATCTACATTGCCGATTCCAGGAATCAGTCGATCAGCAGCGCGGGTCTGGCGCGCGAACGGCGCGCCAAGCGCGAAGACCTGATAGGTATGGACATTTCCGGCCGGGGCTTTCCGGCGCTCGCCCGACAAAAGAAAACCACCGTATGGTCAGAAACATTTCTATCGACCGCCAGCAGCCGAATGGCCGTCGCCGTGGCCATTCCCCTCGTTGGACATACGCTGATCGGCGAAATTACCGTCGACCGGCTGTCGACCATTGTCAGCAACCTGCCCGCGGCCACAGGATCTTTCATGATGATTCTGGACCGGCGCGGAAGGATCGTTGCCGACTCCCAGCGGGTGATGGGTGGCCAGCAACTCGATCCCAAAACATTGCCAACTCCGGTCAGCAACGACATATCCGCCTCACGTCACTTCGAAATGGACGGTCGCAGCCTGATCGGAACGGTCGTATCGGTCGATCAACTCGGCTGGAAGATATTGGTCGCCCAGCCTCAAAGTGTGGCTTTTCAACCGATCCGATCCACCTTCGGGGTGATCGGTCTTGGCTTGATCACCGCGCTGTTGTTTGCCATCGGGCTGGCAACCTTTCAAGCAGGAAAGCTGACCAATCTCTTTGGGGTGTATGCAGACCAGGCGCAATCCATCGCCCGCGGTTTTTACGACCTGAAATGGCCGCCATCCAAAACCATAGAATTCGCGCATCTGGGTGACAGCCTGCGCCAAATGGCCGATACTATCCGTGCGCGGGAACGCCAGTTGATCGACAATGAGAACAACCTGCGCATCACCTTGAATGCCATCGGTGACGCTGTGATTGCTACGGATGCCAATGCGTTCGTCACCGCCATGAATCCGGTGGCTGAACAATTGACGGGCTGGACGGCCCCCCAAGCGATCGGCCGGCCGCTGTCGGAAGTCTTTCATATCGTCAACAGCCAAACCCGGCACATCGTCGCCAACCCTGCGAAAAAAGTACTTGCCGAAGGCAAAATTGTCGGATTGGCCAATCACACCGTGCTCATCGCCCGAGACGGCCGTGAATACCAGATTGCCGACAGCGGCGCGCCTATCCGTCAGGCGGACGGCGCTATCGCCGGTGTGGTGCTGGTATTCCGGGATGTCACCGCAGCCTATCTCAACGAACAGAAGATCCGCGATAGTGAAAGACTGCTCAAGAACATCACCGACAATGTTCCAGGTATCTTCTACCGATTAGAGGCCTCGCCTGGCCACGCCTATACAATGACCTTCATCAGTGAAAAAGTGTCCCAGATTCTCGGCCTGGAAGTGACCGCCGAAAATTTTTTCACTCAATTCTGCAAGCACATACCGGATGATCAGAAAGGGCACTTTCTAGAGTCTATCCGCAGTGCCGTCGATGAAATCCGTCCTTGGCGCTACGAAGGACCTTTTATCAAACCCGATGGCGAAGTGATGTGGATCTCGGTCAATTCCCTGCCCCACAAAGAAAAAGACAATGTGTACTATGGCGTCTTGATGGATATCACCGAGCGCAAGCACGCCGAAGAAGAGGCCAGGCGCCTGCAGGCCGCCCTGACCCAATCGCAGAAAATGGAAGCCATCGGTACGCTGGCCGGGGGGATTGCGCACGACTTCAACAATATCCTGTCGGCAGTGATCGGTTATGCGGAGTTGACCCTGCGCCAGGTCAAAGACGATGATCGGTTATCGCGAAATATGGAACAGATCCTGGCGGCCGGCATGCGGGCCAAAGATCTGGTCAGCCAGATTCTGACCTTCAGCCGCCAGGACAAACACAATCTCAAGCCCCTGCAAGTCGGGCCATTGATCAAAGAAGCCCTCAAGTTGCTGCGATCTTCCCTGCCGACCACCATCGAGATCTCCCAGCAGATTGCCGCCGATGTGGACAACGTGCTGGCCGATGCCATCCAGATTCACCAGATCGTGATGAATTTGTGCACCAACGCCGCCCAGGCCATGGAAGAAAATGGCGGTCTTCTGACCGTGGGTTTGCAACAGGTTGTCCTGACCTCCAGGGATAGTCACCTGCCTTCGGAGCTTAGTCCGGGGCGTTACCTGAAACTGAGCATTCAGGACACGGGGCCGGGCATTCCGCCTCAGATCCGAGAAAAAATTTTCGAACCGTACTTCACGACCAAGCAAAAGGGCAAGGGCACTGGCCTCGGCCTGTCAGTGGTCCACGGGATCGTGCAGCGCTATGGCGGTGCTATCCATGTATCCAGTCAACCCGGCGGTGGTACACTGTTCAATGTCTTCATCCCGTCCATAGAAAAGTTCCAATCCATGGAGACATTGACCAAACCAGCCCTGCCGAAGGGCAACGAATCCATTTTGCTGGTGGATGACGAGTCCGTCATTACGGATGTCGGCCAACTGTCATTACAAATGCTGGGGTATAAAGTGGTGACCAGCAACAACAGCCTTGCGGCACTGGAAATCTTCAAAAAAGCCCCTTGGGCGTTCGACCTGGTGATCAGCGACATGACCATGCCCAAAATGACCGGCGACAAACTGGCGGTGCAATTGCTGCAGACCCGAAAAGATCTGCCGATCATCCTGTGTACCGGCTTCAGTGATAGGATTTCCGAGAATACGGTGGCCGCCATCGGAGTGAAGGCCTTGGCGATGAAACCGCTCTCCGTCAGTGATCTGGCTTTCCTGGTAAGAAAAACTTTGGATGCGGCCAAACGTGTTGACTGAAGAACTATTTGATCAACGCGCTGAAATCTTTGCGCACTGGTTCATAATGGGTTTGGAAGAGCGCGCTGGAAATCAGAAAATCGGCGGTCGCCCGGTTGCATGCCACGGCCACGTCATAGAGCACCGACATGCGCAGCAGGGCCTTGACATCCACATCGTGAGGCTGAGCAGTCATCGGGTCCCAGAAGAAAATCAGCACGTCCAGCTCTTCATTGGCGATCATGGCCCCCAACTGCTGGTCACCGCCCAGCGGTCCGCTTTTCAGCCGATGGATCGCCAAATCGCAATGCGCCTCAATGACCTTGCCCGTGGTGCCGGTAGCATACAATGTATGCCGGACCAGGGTGTCGGCGTGATGCTGGACCCACGCAAGCAGATCCTTTTTCCGTTCATCATGAGCCACCAGTGCGATACGTTTGACGGCCTTCATGGAACCCCTCCCCAAATGCAATCTTGCTGTGGTGTATCATCCCTTTCTTTGCAGCAGCTCGATGGTGACCCCATCGGGCGCCTGCAGGAAAGCGATGCGCAAAGACGGTCCGAAGTCCATCGGATCAACCGTAAAAACCACCCCTTTTTGCTTCAGAGCGTTGCAGTAGGCATCCAGATCGCCGCGCACAGTGAAGCCGAAATGATCGATGCCCCATTGCAGCCCTTGGCGAAACACAGGGTCTTCCCCAGCGCGCCGACCGCGGATAATCAGCATGGCGCCTTCGAAGTCCAACACGACTTGGGGCGCCCCGCGCACCGTCACCGAAGCAGAAAGGGTACCGCCCAGATGGTCCACGTACCATTGAGCGGCAGCCAACGGGTCGGGACTGAACAGATGGATGTGGTCAAAACATAACGTGCGTTCTGTCATAAATGACTCCTTTTGCGTTTCCGTTGGCCCCCATTGGCCTTTGTCCGTTTGACGTGTGACCGTGATGCGTTGCCATGTGATCCGTTTCTACACGCAGCCGCTCGAAATTTTCAATCAGGACCGGAAGAATACCGCGCCCCGGAACCGCCGATGCACCATCTCCCCCGCATTATTTCATCACAACGGGCTACCGGCCCCCGGAACTCCCGACTCGCACGGTACCCCCGTTTGACACAACCCGCAGCCGTAGCCTTCGAAGCCGTAATGCGTTTTCACGTAGTCACGGGTCTTGCGCACGTGTGTGAAGCAAAGCGCCTTGTCTTTACCCGTTTCGCTGATCGCGCCCACCGGGCAGCGCGCGATGCACTTTTTACAGATACCCCGGCTGTAGTACAAGCAACCGGCGCGGTGATCGGCATAAGGCCGCGGGCTCGGCGGTATACGCAGCTCGGCCACTACCGAACCTGTGCGCATGGCTTTGCCGACCGGCGTAATCATTCCGTCGCACAAGCCGAAGGTGCCCAGACCGGCGGCGTAAGCCACATGGCGTTCGGACCAGGTCGAGGAGAAGCCATATTTGGGTGAAATGCGCCGGCTGAATTGCGGTGTCAGCAGCGGTGCCACCGCCCGGCACCCTTCTTCTTTGAGGGAAGCCACAATATGTTGGCGCAGAGCGACATTGACCTCTTCGCCGAAAATGCGCGCCCGGGCCCAACGCTCCGACGGATAGATCTTTTCCTTGCGGTTATCCGTCTTTGTAGCGTCGGTCTGCGGCAGGATGTAGCTGATCACCGTGAGTTGTTCGGGGCGTACGCCGGTATCCCCGAAGGTGAGCGCGAAGATCTCCCAAGGGGTCATACAAAAAGGCCCGACATGGTCCTTGTACGCCTCAAAGAGCGGGTCGTCGCCTTTGGCGAAACCGACCAGTGGCCGGTCGAAGGCTTTTTCACCGGCAGGGTTGCAAAGCGTGTTCTTCGGCGATGTTTCGATAAATGCGGCGACCAGGGTGTCTATCCATTGCGCATCGATAGTCATTTCCAGAAAACCTTTCAGTAAAACAGTAGCCATCCTTCACCATCGGCCGACCGGATTGATCGGGCACGATATGTTAAGCGAAAGATTCTATCGTTTGTCAAATTCAATTTGATGATCTCGTAAAAAGTCGACAATCTGCCATTCGAATAGTCCTCGTTCACGGGGCAATGTGCTACCATTATCTTTTTCTGGTTTCGTTTAAAGGTCTGTGTTTGAAGGCCTGCGGTCTTTCCAGGGCCGGGCCGCTTCCAGTTGGGACGCCAATCGCAGCAGGGTGGCTTCAGCGCCGAACCGTGCTGAAAAAAGCAGGCCCACCGGCAGGTTGTCGGCCGTCCAGTAGAGCGGTACCGACATCGAGGGCTGACCGGTGGCGTTGAAGAGACTGGTAAATCCAAAAAAAGAGAACAGGTGAGACACGTAGTCGCGCACATCCGTTGAATGGGTATCCAGGTAACCCAACGGCACGGGCGGCTGCAGCAGTACCGGGCTCAACAGGACATCGTAGTTTTCGAAAAAGCGTGCGACCTGTCGGCCGGTGGCGTGAACGGTGTGTATCGCACTCAGGTAATCCAGGGCACTGCGGCGCTTGCCTGCCTGGGCCGAGCGCCAGGTGACGTATTCCAATTCGTCCGGTTGAATGTCGCGCCCCAGGGCAGCGGCGCGCGCTGCGACCATCGCATAGGAATTGGCGTCGATCACGCTCACGGCGGCACTCTGGAGCGCTTCGACATCATATGCGGGATAGGCCTCAACCAGAGTGTGCCCCAGGTCGGCACACAACGCGATGGCGCTGTGCACCGCGGCGACGCACTCGGGGTGCACGGGCATCCCACCCGGCGCGGCCGTGCAGAAGGCAATACGCAGCGTCCCCGGCGGTCGTCCCACCTCCTGCAGGAAGGGCCCGGAAGCTGGCGGCGCCCAGTAGGGATCGCCCAGGGAAGGACCGGCCGCAACATCAAGCAGAGCAGCGCTGTCTCTGACCGAACGGGTGATCACATGATCGCTGCTCATCCCGCCCCAGCCTTCGCCGGTATCGGGTCCGACCGGAATGCGCCCGCGCGTCGGTTTGAGACCAAACAGGCCGCAGCAGGCGGCCGGAATGCGGATCGAACCGCCGCCGTC